>CAWAKW010000010.1:0-308021 GCA_963782735.1 Nitrospirota bacterium | reverse complement strand
TTCGCCGGCAGGATCGGTACAGCAGCATCGCCACGGCGAAGAAGCGGCCGCGGTTGTCGCCAGCAGGCTCTACGATGCATTGAACAGCTTCGCCAAATCCTTGACCTCTTGTTCGTTCAGATCGCCTTCGACCGTCAGGCCAAACTCTTGTTTCAGTGAATACTCGGCATACTTCGCTTCAACATCCACCGTCTTGCCATCGCCTTCGACATGGGACTTGTAGTTCACGGCGCGGAAATCGGATTCAAGATCCGCCGAGAGGGTGATGGTATCCCCTTCCGCCGTCGTCACACTCAATCGACCGGAGAAGTCGTTGGAGACTGCGACCCCGCTGACCTTGGTATCCAATCGCTGGGTTCCCGTGCCATTCGTAGAGGGCAGGTTAAAGAATTGCTTGGGATCGACTTGAGTCAGACTTTGGACGGCCATGAGGTGTTTCCTCAATTATTAGGCTTGTTGCAACGTACCGCGTAGCTCTCCTATCGGCACACATTTGGCTGAACTTTAACCCGCATTATTCACGAGGGTTCGTGACGAAACCGCCAAGACGCCAAGCGAGATGGGCGCGCGGAGCCGTGAGGGAGGGAGGCATACTTGAAACAGTATGTTGACCGACCGAGCGGCGAGCCCGCCCGCCGTCAGGTGCGTCGCCACCGCGCTTGCGAGGTCGAGCGCCCTTTGTATGATCCTGGTGCGAAGAAAGAATACCGCAATGAATTCTGATTTTCGTATCGGCGGTTGCAGTAGAAGCCTTCGTGAATAATGCAGGTGAGTACGGTTGTGATATAGTGGAGCCACCGATGAAGGAAGCCGTTCCCTTCCACACCGAGGAGGTACAGACAATGAAACAGCTCACTGTTTGGACCATATTACCGGCGCTCCTGTTATTGGCGTCAGGCTGCACACTCAAGGCCACGATCAAAGAGACCACGGATACCACCTCCAACGTGACAGGCACGACCTCCGGTCGCACCTGGTTCACTGAAGACGGTCTCTTGCAACCCGACTTCAAAGTCACGGCCTTCGTCGCGTTGAATGCGGAGAATCTCCGCCATGACATGGCCAGGGGGCAAGGTGAATATCTCTCCTCTGTCGGCAGTTTGCTGAACGTGCCGGCAAATCGGCAACCCGAGTTCTTCACCTTGATTCAAGCACGCTACCCAGCGTTCGCCGCCATGGACTTCACGGCGCCACAGCAAGTCGTCGCTACTCTGCGCGACGTATCCACCCCCTTGGCGTCTGAACAATAGCCGCCTATTTCGAACGAGCCACGGCGGGGAGGTTGGCACGAAGGTCACCCTCCCCGCTTCTCGAATCCCGTCCGATCATAGACCGCACCACCACCCCGTCGCGAAACACCACGAAGTTCGACGGCACCGCAGGCACGCGCGGACCCGGCAAGACGATTCCTGCGAGATTCAACGGATCGCTGGCAGATAGTTTGATGTCGTGAGAGGCAGCACCCAACGCGTTCCGTTTTCTCACCGCCCGTAACGATTCGACAGCTTCCGGCAACGCGAATTGCTCCCCTGTAAAGCCGCTCACAAACCTCCCCCCACGGATCTCGCCTTGCAACTCCATCCGACGATACTGCACCAGCAGATCTCGCCAGGATTGAACCAGAGACTCACGTGCCAACAGATCACGGAAGACGACTCCGTAACGACGCAACAATTGGCGCGCGACGGGCTCAGCAGGGAAGTGCTGAGTACTGAGTGCTGAGAGCGGACGGTCAATGACATTTCGGATCAGCGACCAACGGCCGGCGGCATGGCGCGGCCGGCGCGACCGCTCTCGTCCTTCCGCACGGCGGCGACGCGGGTCCATAAGGGCACGGAGATTGTCGAAACCGTCTGCCGTAACCAAGCCGGCGGCCACGAGTTCCCAGAGTCCTTCTTCCACTTCCGTCGGAAGATGGTTGGTCATCCGCACAAGGTCGGCAAAGAAGCTCGCACCTCGCTCGTGTAAGGCACGACGCAGGTCTTGCGCCACGGAACTCAACTGGGCAAACGGGTCAGGCCCATGCAGTGTGGCATCATCGTGGAAAACAGCCCTCAACCATTCGCTCTCCTCTCGTGGAAAGATACTAATTGGGGCCACACTCGTCGGGATAATCCGGCGTCGTTCAAGATCGCCGGCTTGCGCAAGCCGTGGATGAGGAGACAGCCTGCCCCAGCTGACTGCCCCGCTCAGACAAAGTCGGTCCAAAAGCTCCGGTTCATACTTTGCCAGTCTCGCCCGGAGCAGATGCGGCTCCCAGGCCGAGGCGGCCGCTTCAAAACCGGCCAGTTGTGCGACGACGTCCAAGAGACCGGCCTCGCCATGCAGACGCGACCCAGGTGAAACATGTTGCCATTGAAATAAAAATTCGCATGAACTCGGCCGCGGTCACCGGCTCAACTTCTTTTCGCAGTCTGCCAATAGTCAAACGATGTATGCGGGCTAACAGACGTCGATGGCACCATTCGATCTCGTAAGTCGTGAGTCGTGAAACGTGAACCGTAAATTGGCCCCGAAGAACTTGACCGGAATTTTCGAGGCGAAGCAGCGAGCCATGAATCGAGTCGGAGGGTAGATGAAGTCGAGCAGCCAGCTTTAGAGACGTGACCGGCCCGATGCTTTCCATCCAGCCAAGCACAATGGCATCGAGCGTCGTATCATCGCCAGACACAAACATCGATTCAATTTTGACCCGATGCTCCGTCGCCACCCATCCTCGTACTTCTTGCGCCTCACTACTCACGTTGAGTTCAACCGCACGCCCCTCCTCGATCAAGGGCGGCAGGTGGATCGCCCAGTCCTGTACTTCCTCGACCGGCAGCCAGAGCAACGTCAGCAAGGCATCGTGCAATTCATCCGGATCGCGCACGACGGGCCAGGACTCCCTCTGTACTTCCTCAATCGCTGCTGGGTCCAACGCCCCGACCTCGCCGGCCAATTGAGCCGGAAGCGTACGCCGCATCTCCACCGCCCGCGCCCGCCGCTCTTCCAGCGGCGCATCGTCGAGAAACGCATAGGGGTTGGCATTCAAGATCTCGTGCGAGAACGGAGACGGCATCGGCGTATCGACCGCCACACAGCTGATGGCCCCGGCTTCAATCCGCTTGAGGAGCGCGGTCAGCCCATCGAGATCCATCGCCTCGGTGAAACAGTCCCGCAAGGTCTCATTCACGAGCGGATGATCCGGAATCTGGCGAGTCCGTTCGCCGACAATATTGTCCTGACAGGCCATCGCGTCAGGGAAGACGGCGCCAAGCAGATCCTCCGCCTTCATCCGTTGAATCTGTGGGGGAACCTTTTTGCCATGAGAGAATCGCAGCAAAACCAACGAACGGCTGACATTCCAGCGCCAGCGCGTCATAAACATCGGGGCCTGGAGCACGGCGGGAAGCAAGACCTCGCGAAGCGTATGGCTGTGCAGAAAGCCGAACACCGAATCGAGCGGGAAACTGTGCTTCTCGCCCAGCGAAATCACGATCCCGTTGTCGGTCGCCGCAGCTTGCAATTCGAAATCGAAGGTCACGCAGAACCGCTTCCGCAAGGCGAGGCCCCAGGCCCGGTTGATCCGCCCCCCGAACGGCGTGTGCAAGACCAGCTGCATCCCACCGCTTTCATCGAAGAACCGCTCTGCAACGATCGTCTCCTGCGTCGGCAGGGTTCCCAGAACCGCGATACCGGCCGCGATGTAGGCGGCAGCTTGTTCCGCGCCACGTTGATCCAGCGCGCATTCACTTTTGAGCCAGCTGATGGCTGATCGCTGATGGCTGATAGACGGAGCGGAAGAAGATAACCGCTCGGCAATCGCTTGCCGCAATGTTGCCACCTCCATAGAGAGTTCCGCCGTCCGCGATGGAGCCTCGCCTCGCCAGAAAGGAATGTTGGGTGGCGCGCCATGGGCGTCTTCCACCCGCACCTTGCCCATCTCTATGCCCTTGATCCGCCAGGACGTGTTGCCCAGCAACATGATGTCGCCGGCCAGACTCTCCACGGCAAAATCTTCGTCGACCGATCCCACGACCGTGCCTTCAGGCTCCGCAACCACGGCGTAGTTCGCTGTGTCCGGGATGGCCCCGCCGGACGTGATCGCCGCAAGCCGCGCTCCTCGTCGGCCTTTAATACGGCGATTGATCCGATCGTGATGCAGATAGGCCAGACCCCGCCCGCGATTAGTCGCAATTCCATCTGCCAACATCCGCAGGACCTGATCGAACTCCGACCGCGTCAATGCCCTGTAGGGATCGGCCCGTCGGCAAAGATCGAACAACTCGTCTTCCTGCCAGGTCTGCGTCGCCGCTGCTGCGACCATCTGCTGCGCCAAAATATCGAGCGGAGCCGGGGGAACGGCAATGCGATCCAAGACTCCTGTCCGAATCGCACGCATCAGCGCCGCACATTCGAGCAAGTCATCCCTCGTCATGGCGAAGAGACGGCCCTTGGGAATAGCCTTGATCCAGTGACCGGCCCGGCCAACCCGCTGCAGACAGGTGGCAATCGAGCGGGGTGAACCGATCTGACAGACGAGATCTACGGCACCGATATCGATGCCGAGTTCCAGCGAGGCCGTGGCGACGACGACGCGCGTCTTGCCGCTCTTGAGCCGTTCTTCAGCCGACAAGCGAATCTGGCGTGAGAGGCTGCCATGGTGCGCCGCAACGACATCGGCTCCTAAGTCACGCAGCCGTTCTTCCAGGGAATGCGACACTCGCTCAGCAAGACGCCTCGTATTGACGAAAACCAAAGTTGAACGATGCTGCCGGACCAGTTCGGCGACGCGATCATAGACATCAGCCCAAATCGCATTCGTCGCCACGGCGCTCAATTCGTCTTTCGGCACTTCCACAGCCAGATCCATCTCACGCTTATGCCCCACGTCGATGATGGTGCAAGGGTAACCGTGAGGGAAGAGTGAGGGGTGCAGGCTGAACGGTTCACGATTGCCGACCAGAAATCGGGCGATGGTTTCGATCGGCCGTTGGGTCGCAGAGAGCCCGATGCGTTGAGGTTTCGTGAGCGTCAGCGCTTCCAATCGCTCCAGCGACAGAGCCAGGTGGGCGCCGCGTTTATTCGGCGCAACGGCGTGGATTTCATCGACGATGACGGTCCGGACCGTCTGTAGTAACCGGCGGCTCTTCTCTGCCGTCAATAAAATAAAGAGCGACTCCGGCGTCGTGACGAGGATATGGGGCGGCCGCTTGAGCATCTGCTGGCGCTCCGTCATCGGCGTGTCGCCGGTGCGAACCAGTACACGGAGTTCCGGCATCAAGAGCCCGGCAGACAGAGCTGCGGTACCGATTTCAGCCAGCGGCTGCTGGAGATTTTTCTGGATGTCGTTGCTGAGCGCTTTCAGCGGCGAGACGTAGAGCACCTGCGTATGGTCGTCGAGTTCACGCGCAAGGGCTTGCTTGAAGAGCTGATCGATGCAGGAGAGAAAGGCGGCGAACGTCTTACCGGAACCGGTCGGTGCGGCAATCAGAACATCTGCCCCCGATTGAATGGCCGGCCAAGCCTGAACCTGGACATCGGTGGGTGTGCCGACCTGCCGAGTGAAACCATTCAGCAATGAGAGGATGAAATCGAGAGAGGGGCATGGCGCGTGATCGTACCACGCCACCAGAGGAAGCTCTACCGGCTAGGGAATCGCGCGGACGTAGATATCGGAGGGGGCCGCCGGTGGAGCAGTAACCAGATTGGTGGCTCGGGAGAAGAAAGCAACGAATCCACCATTGCCGTTCGTCGAAGGCGTATCACTTACTGCCACCACCGCCGGTTCCCGCGACGTTCGTATTGGTATTGTCTTGAGACGCTAAGAAGCTCTCTCCAAGCTGACGGTCACGGATGTAGATCTGCTGTACCGGCCACAGCCGGTACACCAGGCGCCAACAGATTCGTGGCAACTGACACAAACGCGACAAACCGGCCGTCCGCGCTGATCGAGGGGTGCTGCTGGGACCAGTTGCCTGGATTCGGTGCCACACGTTATCCTGGGACACCAGACGTCGTCGTGCCGGTCTGACGGATCGCGCACATAGATCTGTGTACCGGCTGGCACCGCTGGACCAGGTGCCAACAAGATTCGTCGCATGCGACACGAACGCCACGAACCGGCCGTCGGCGCTGATCGACGGGGCTGCTGCTGAGACCAGTTGCCTGGATCGGTGCCACATTGTTATCCTGGAGACCAACGTCGTCTGCCCATCTGACGGATCGCGCACATAGATCTGCTGTCCCGGCCGGCAGTCGCTGGACCAGGTGCCGACAAATTCGTCGCAGGCGACACGAACGCGACAAACCGGCCGTCCGCGCTGATCGACGGGGCGCTGCTCGAGACCAGTGCCTGGATTGCCGGTGCCCGATATCCTGGGACACCAACGTCGTCTGCCGGTCTGAGGATCGCGCACATAGATCTGCTGTCCCGACTGGCACCGCTGGACCAGGTGCCAAGATTCGTCGCATTTGACACGAACGCGACAAACCGGCCGTCCGCGCTGATCGACGGGGCGCTGCTGGCGCCAGTGCCGGATTTGGCACCCCAGTATTATCCAGGGACACCAGACTCGTCTGCCCGGTTTGACGGATCGCGCACATAGATCTGCTGCCCGAGCTGGCATCGCTGACCCGGCGCCAACAAGATTCGTGGCATTGGAGACAAACGCGACGAACCGCCCATCCGCACTGATGGACGGAGCTGACTGCTGACACCGTTGCCTGGATTCACCGTGGCGTATCGTTGTCTCGGAGACCAGCTCGGTCTGATCGTCTGCCGGTCGTGGACATAGATCTGGATTACCAGTTGACGCCAGTCACCAAATTGTCGCCTGTGAGACAAACGCCACAAGACTGCCGTCGCCGATTGATTGAAGGAGTTGCGCTTGCGCCAGATCCCGGCACTGAATGCCCGCTGTGTCGACCGATACGCGATCCGTTCTCGGATGGATGGCAAACAGCACTGAGCCGGTCGCGGTCTGCCCAGTGCTGTCCGTCACAGTGAATGTCGCAGTAGAATTGCCTGCTGCGGTCGTCGGGGTGCCAGCTCACGACACCGGTGCCTGGATCGAGGACAAGTCCTGGAGGCAATGACGCCGCCAGACATCGGTCCACGTAACGGAGGAGTGCCGCCTGTAGCCGCAAGGGTTGAAGTATAGGCATTGCCGACCACACCGAAATTGGCCGCTGTCGTCGACACCACAAGGGTTGAGGTACTGCTGCCGCCCCCGCCGCCCCCGCCGCCTGAACAGCTTAAGAGTCCGAACCCAAGGGCAATGATCGACATCACAGACGCAATGGATTTCATACGGGGCATTCTCCTACGAATTCCTCATTGAGGCAACAGTTGTGCCATCTATACGCAACTGTGAAAAGATGGACCCAGCTTACGGATGGGAGGTATTGAGTGACGAGACAGGCGACATCATCGCTCGTTGTGCTGGGATCCGGCTACACAGGACTGGTGTTGCACAGAATGGGAACCTCGCATGGGTGGACTGTCCATGCCACCAGCAGGAATCCCCTGAACAATCTCGCAGGCATTCCTTCGGAACAGTGCCTGAGATTCGATTTGGAACAGCCCTCGACCTGGCTGAACATTCCTGCAGGCGCCGATCTCGTCTGGTGTTTTCCGGCCACACCGCTCGAACAGGTGCAGGCCTTCGCACGCACACTCGACGCGCCTCCTCGGCGCATTGTCATCTTAGGGAGCACGTCCGCCTACGAGGTGTCCGATCATTCCGCCGAATATCCTCCATCCTGGATTGACGAATCAGCCCCGATCGATCTGACCAAGCCGCGTGTGCAGGGCGAGGAATATCTGCGCAAACACCATGGCGCCATCGTCCTCCGTGTGGCAGGCATCTACGGACCTGGGCGGAACCCGCTGGATTGGATCAGGCAAGGCCGCATCGGCCCATCACGCAAGTATGTGAACCTGATTCACGTGGAAGACTTGGCGGCAATTTGTCTGGCAGCAATCGAGAAAGGGAAACCCGGCGAGGCCTACAACGTCAGCGATGGCACGCCTTATCTTTGGAGTGATATCTGCGCAACTGCGCAGCAGCGGTGGAGTGTGGCCGCGACAGCGGCAAAAGAAGACCGCTCATCGGGAAAACGAATCAGCAACGCCAAGCTTCGGTCTGAGCTAGGCTATGCTCTAAGACACCCAGACTTATACGAGGCGCTAGCAATGATCGAATCAGGGAACGGGATAGAAGCGCAGGATGGTCAAAATGGCTTCCAGCAAGGCCCGAGGCGAGACGGAACCGGAGGCGTACCCTCAGGGGTACGTTGAGGATTCCGCCGAGCCGAGAACGACGCTGGAAGGCATTTTCACCATCCTGCTACCGGAGGAGGGCCATCACGGCAAGACACACCAGCAAATTGTTGATCGCATGGGCCAGAATACCAGGCAGGAGGCTCCCGGTCTTTTCATAAATCCAAGCCCAGAGCACGCCGCTCCAACAGACACTCAGTAACCCCACCAATCCATAGCCATGCGCGATGCCGAAGATACCGGCGCTGATCAATGCAGCCGGTAGAAAGCGGAACTTGCGGCGGAGAATCGCGAACAGCAATCCACGAAACGCAAGTTCCTCAAACAGCGGCGCAAAGACCACATATTCGACTAAACTAATGGCCGTCAGAGAAGGCGTAGCCCAGATGAGATCTGCGTCGAACCATTCAACCCAGTGACTCGTGAGATGGAACGGTTCCGACAACCGATCCATGACCCACCCGCCCCACAAACCTGCGGCCACCACCGCCAAGACTGCGGCCACCAGACGTCCGGCATTGGCCCACCCGATTTCCAGCCCAAAACCGGCATCGAAAGTCATGCCGGACGGCCTGAAAAGATGATGGTAGGCCAAGAGAAGTAACGGCACATTCGTCAGCGGAATGGCCAGCGCCCGGAGCGAGGCATTGTCGGGCGGCGCGTAGAGTAAAAATACCGCCGTGATCATAGCGCCAATCGCGCCCCCGCGCAGCAACACCGCCGCGCCAATGCCGCCAGGCCACGGCGGCGGCACGCCCGGTTCATGCAGGCGAATGAAACTAGACGGCTCATTCCGTCTGATCCAGAGCAGCACGCACACCACAGTGCCGACGGCCATCGCGCCGAGTTCAACGAGCGTCAAGCGATGCGACCGGGTAAACTGACGATCGACACGCACAGCGGCCTGTTCTTGAATTCTGGCCAAGAGCGCGGCATCGTTGGCACGGCGTGCCAGGCGTTCAGCCAGACGGTCGTAAAACCAGCCGGCAGGCAACACCTCTGCCAGCTCTGCCTGCCACAAGACATACTGGTCCGCGTCATGCACCGGTCCCTCGCCATAGGCAGCCATCACCAGATCGGCGAACTGAGGAAGCGGGTCTTCTGCTTTGGCCCACTCATGCGCGGAGAGGAGTGCCTGCGAGATATGGCCGGCCTCGGCTTGGAGAATCGCCAACTGAAGAGGGATCAACGGGTCTTCGGAAGTCTTCGCCAGTTCTTGATACCATTCAATCTCGTGCGCCCGTTCAGCCTCGTCGCCACTGGAGGCCCAAGCCAAGAGCTGCTGTTCCCACTGAGGCGCATGCTTGAGTCCCTCCTCCACATCCCTAGTCCGACTGACCATCAGGCTGAGTGCTTGCTCGGGTGACTCGATCTGATCCAGTTTAGATCCCGATGTCGACAGTCCCGCCACCGACCCCAGAGCCACCGTGAGAAAAATCGCAGACAATAGCGTGACCGTGGGCGAGAACCGCCCAAAATAGACCCCGACAGTCGGCGGCACATCTGTGGCTCGCCACCAAGACTTGGACTGCTGCGGATCGTTGAGAGCGAGCGTGGCAGGTTCCATAATCCAAGAGACTATAACATGCTGTTTTTCTGGCTCGAAACCCCCTCGAAATGACTAAGCGACGAAGGAAACCGTTCAGAATACCCGTGGCCGAACGCGACCCAACTCCGCTATACTGAGAAGCGTTTCTAGCAAACTAGGCTGAGGTCGAGGCCAAGGCTGAGTGAAGATCTGACGTTCCTTATCCTAGCCTCAACCTTAGCCTGAACCTCAACCTTCTTTCTACTTCGGAGTGCATATGTCAGTTCGGAACTTTATTCCCCCACGCCGGTTGCTCCTTGGCCCAGGGCCGAGCATGGTGCATCCGCGAGTCCTGCGTGCCCTCTCGACTCCTCTGCTCGGCCATTTGGACCCGGTCTTTCTTGCACTCATGGACGACATCCAAGCCCTGTTGCGCCTCGTCTTTCAGACCGAAAATCGCTTCACCATTGCAGTCTCCGGGACCGGCTCAGCCGGGATGGAGGCTTCGATCGTGAATATCGTTGAGCCAGGCGATGCGGTCATCGTCGGAGTCAATGGTGTCTTCGGCACACGCCTCGCCGCGATGGTTGAACGCTGCGGGGGCAAAGCCATCCGGATTGAAGCCCCCTGGGGACAGATCATCGAACCAGAAGCCATAGAGACAGCATTGCGCCGATCCGGCCCGGTCAAAGCTGTGGCCATCGTCCATGCTGAAACCTCAACCGGCGCCTGGCAGCCGCTCGAGACGATCGCCCGCCTTTGCCGCGACCATGATGCGCTCTTCGTCGTCGATGCCGTAACCTCGCTGGGAGGCGCGCCGATCGAGATCGATCGTTGGGGCATCGATGTCTGCTATAGCGCCACGCAGAAATGTTTGAGCTGTCCGCCCGGGTTGTCTCCTTTCACCCTCAGCGACCGTGCGTTGGCCGCCATCAAAGCCCGGCGTACCCCCTGCCAGAGTTGGTATTTGGATATGACATTGATCGCGGACTACTGGGCCGAAGGCACCAGGGCCTACCACCACACAGCTCCAATCTCCATGCTCTATGCCCTGCGGGAAGCGTTACGACTCGTCGAAGAAGAGGGATTGCCCGCCCGATTCACTCGCCATCAACTCAATAGCGAGGCCTTGATCGCAGGCTTGACCGAACTCGGGCTCATTTCCCTTCCCCCGGCGGGATATCGGCTGCCGATGTTGACTTGTGTCACAGTCCCCGCTCCTATTCCTGAAACCGAGGTACGAATGAACTTGCTCGCGACTTATGGCATTGAAATCGGTGGCGGGATCGGCCCCCTCAAGGGGAAGGTCTGGCGCATCGGCTTGATGGGTGAATCATCGACCGAAGCTCATGTCTTGACCCTGCTCAATGCACTGGAAGAACTGTTTATCCGCGGCGGCGGGCTTTCTACTCCCGGAGTCGCACTCCAAGCGGCCGCACGAGTCTACAGCCGTAGAGCATCGTGACAGCAGAGGACATCGCTCGCATGAAGAATAAACCATCTCTCTGGATGCTCGCGGCCGGGGCATTTGCTTTTATCGCTATCATTGCCTACTTAATCTTCGCTCTGACGCTGGCCGAGCACATGGAGCCGTATCCCGTTCCTGAAGACAAGGCTGCGGCCGCAAAGTCGGGGGTGTAATCGGCCACATCATCACCCATCCCCTCGATACACCATGATGAAACCCATTGCCATTCGCTCAGTGCGCGTCATCGACGGGACCGGTCGGACGATCGAGCGAGCCACGGTGATCGTTCGCGGGACCACGATTGCCGCGGTCGGATCGGATCGAGACCTCTCCATCCCACATGGTGCGACCAAGATCAATGGCCGAGGACTCACGCTATTACCTGGCTTGATCGACTGTCATGTGCATCTCTGCCTCGGCGCTGAACCGGATGTCGTCGAGGCGATCGCCAAAGAGACGCCCACACTGACATTACTGAAATCAAGCCAGGCTGCGCGGAAGACCCTGGAGGCAGGCTTCACCACCGTGCGCGACGTGGGGTCGCGAGACCACTCCATCTTTACGTTGCAACGAGCTATCGATACAGGTCTCGTTCCCGGGCCTCGCATTGTCGGAGCAGGTCTGGCGATTTGCATGATCGGCGGCCACGCCCGGTTTATCGGTCAGGAAGTGGAAGGGACAGAACAAGTCCGTTCCATCGTGCGCGCGCAAATCGCCGCCGGGGCCGCCGTCATTAAAGTCATTGCATCGGGTGGTGTCCTCACGCCCGGCACTTCGCCGGACCAGGCGCAAATGACCGTGGAGGAACTCCAGGCCGCCGTGGATGAGGCGCAGCAAGCCGGAAGGAAAGTCGCAGCCCATGCCCATGGATCGTCGGGGATGAAGAATGCTATCCGCGCCGGGGTCCATTCGATCGAGCATGCCACGCTCATGGACACAGAAGCCGCGGCCATGATGAAACGGCAGGGTGTCTTCATGGTGCCGACACTCTCTGCACTAGCTACCACTGCCGCCTGCCGACTCGGATGCGGCATTCCCGAAAGCGCCTTGGACAAAGCCAAATCCATGACGAAGCGGCATCAAGTAAGCTTCAAGAACGCTCTGCGGGACGGTATCCAGATTGCGATGGGCACGGATGCTGGGACGCCCTTTAACTTTCACGGAGAGAACGCTCAGGAGCTCGAGCGGATGGTCGCCTTCGGGATGAGCCCGATGCAGGCGATTCTCGTTTCGACCTCCGCTGCCGCACAGTTGATCGGGATTCAGGACCAGATAGGAACGATCGAGAAGGGGAAACTGGCGGATCTCCTCTTGTTCAAAGGCAATCCGCTTCGTCGTATCGACCTGCTACGCGACCGCAGCAGGATTATCGGAGTAATGCAGGCAGGGAAGTGGGTGGCGGGACCTCTTTCAAGGACGTGAAACGTTTCGGTCCTGTCCTTTTACGTTTCACGTTTCACGTTTAACGTCTTTCATAGAACAGCTCCAGCGCGGCGGCAAAGCCCTTCATCCGTCCTTTGCGGAACACCTCCTCAAGCTGTCCGCGTAGCGATCTGACGCCTCCCTCATCGTCTCGTTTGACCACGCCTTGGGACAGCAGCATCTCCGTTGCCACTTCAACGAGCCGCTGTTTGCGCCCCTCCATCTCAGCTATGACCAGCTCTTCCATGACCTCCGATGCCCGTTCCTGAATTATCTCTTCTTTAAACGTGTCGTACCCTTGATCCGCCACGGTCCGCTCACGAATCACGGCAAGTTCGGCTTTGATCCGCGTCACGTTTTTCATCAAGACCGCGAATATTTCCTTGCGCCCTTCATCGAAGAGCTTCTTCTCCATCTCGTCGAGGATGACGGCTGGATCCGGCGCTTCATCCCGCGCTGTTTCTTCTCCCCAATTGAGCCGGTCATAGCTCCGGCGCTTGTCCGGATCGCCGACAACTTCATAGGCGGCATTGATATCACGGATCTTGGCTTCGGCCTGCGTGCTATCGGGATTGCGGTCAGGATGGTGCTGAAAGACCAGCTTCCTGTAAGCCTTCTTGATCGCATCGTCGGACGCGTCGCGCGAGACGCCCAACATTCGGTAGAAGTCAATTCGTGCCATAGCGAGCGACTATAGCATGGGGCTTCAGCAGGCTTCACCTTGACTCCTGTGTAGAAGGACTCTAGCCTGGCGCGCACCTACGTCAATCGCGTTCAATGGAAGGCACTGGAGCACATGCACCGGCGACCAATATGACCACTCGAATCCTGGCGTTCCGGCGTCACACGCTATCAATGGCTCGTCCTCTTCGTTGCCTGGCTCGGATGGGTCTTCGATGCGATGGACGCGACCATCTACGCCATCGTCCTCCACCCGGCGCTGCACGACTTCTTCACTGTCGGCGAACGGGCCACCACGACGGAACAAATCGGCTGGTACGGCGGGATCATCTTTTCAATTTTTCTTATCGGCTGGGCCATCGGCGGAATCACATTCGGCATCCTGGCCGACCGCTTCGGTCGGACCAAGGTCTTGATCGCGACCATCATCATCTATGCCGTATTCACCGGAGCCGCTGCGTTATCGGAGACCTGGTGGCACCTCGCCATCTATCGATTCCTGACGGCGCTTGGCATCGGAGGTGAATGGGCGGCCGGCGCAGCGATCGTCGCGGAAACCTGGCCGGAAGAAAAACGGGCAAAGGCCGCAGGGATTCTCCAATCTGCCTGGGCTGTCGGGTTCTTTCTGGCCGCCACATTCAATCTTACGCTCAAAGAAACGTACGGATGGCGGGGGCTCTTTCTCGTCGGCGTCCTCCCGGCGTTTGTGGCACTACTCGTTCGCTGGTGGGTGAAGGAACCGGAACGCTGGACTCATGCCCATGAGCAAGAAACCATTCCACTGTCCGCGATTTTTGAGGGTAACTTACGGCGAGGAACCTTGGTGGGTTCGGCCTTAGCCTTCGTGGCGGTATTTGGCCTCTGGGGTTCGACGAACTGGGCTCCGACACTCATCCGCGAGCTGCCAGACCTGAAGGGACAGGATCCCGCTACCCTGACGAAATACGTCAGCTACGCCATTATGGCTCTGAACGCGGGGGCGATTTTCGGCTATCTGGGCTTCGGCCCGCTGGCAGATCGCTTCGGACGACGACCTGTCTTCGCCTTCATGTGCGTGGGCAGTTTCGTGATGCTCCCGATTACCTTTCTCGTTCCATCCAGCTACAGCGGTGTGCTTATGCTGCTGCCGATCCTCGGGTTCTTTAACAACGGCATCTTTAGCGGGTTTCCCATTTATCTGCCCGAACTCTATCCGACCAGACTTCGTGCCACCGGCGCCGGATTTTGCTTCAACGCGGGACGTATCCTGGCTTCCGCCTCGCCATTCCTGACAGGTTGGCTTGTCACAACTCTCGGCACCTTTGGGCGAGCCGCCAGCACTGTGGCATTGATCTATCTGGCAGGATTGGCGGTCTTAATCTTTGCACCGGAGACCAGGGGCAAACCACTGCCGGAATAACTGATTCTGAGTCAGCGTCAAACGTACCGGCCCTTGACATCCCACTAAAGAGGCTTATTTTTGTAGCATGATTAACACACCAGCACCCAAAGCTTTGACCCACGACGAGAAAAAAGCCGCCGAAGCAGCCTTCGCGGGCCACCCCTTCAATGAAGCATGGTCTGCTTCAGCCCGAGCGGTCTACGACGGTATCGTGAAAGCCTTACCTCACACAGACGTCGCGATCCCCGCTCCTTCCAACATCGAAGAATCAGCGGAGGTTCTTTCCTCGCAGCGCGAGCCTCTCCAGGCTCAAGAGCCTCTTGCACTAGAGCACGCAGGTGGGCAGGAATTGGTGGAGGGGACTGCGATGCCTCCAGCTTTTCGCGACAGGGAGGCGGCGATTCAGGCCGGAGTCTTGATCGACGTGACGCCGACCGCGCTACAACTCGGCATCACGTTCCCCGTCACGATCACCCGACCGCTCTGGGAAATAGGCATTGTTACTAATCAATCGCTCCCCGAAGAAGATCAAACCAGCCGGTTGCGCGACATTCTGATGGCCTTTCGTCTGCGCCTTGCCAGCCTGACGACAGTGTCCCCTCTGCTCGACTTTCCGGTTCTGCTAGCCTTGCCGCCGGGCAAAGTACCTCAGCCGGTGCCATTGTTCGCCCTCATTCAACCGGACCCCACGCACCAGGCAAACGTGACGCTCTTGCTGCCGAATGAAGTGTCGCTGTCCATCACCTCGCTGAATTAAACGGCAGCTGAAAAAGTCCGCCAGCAGCGTTCTCGCATCGTTCAGACCCTCAACGTACCCCAGAGGGTACGCCTTCGGCCCTTCACTCGCTGCGGCCTTGCTGAGCGGTCTTTTTAAGCAGCCTGTGGGCTAGGACGCGTTCCTCCGCCTCGGTTGTGATCATTCCATCAATGCGCGCATCCAACAGTTTTCCCAGGATGGTCTTGTACTCTGGCCCAGGCTCTAAACCCATCGCCTGAAGATCCCGTCCGGTCAGTAGCGTCTTCATTGTCCTGTTCTTCATATAGGCCACAAGTTGTCGTTTCAGCAGACTCAAGCGCACACCGTGCTGCGCGCTTACCTGCTTCGCTAGAAACAGCACGAGGGCCTCGTCCGAGAAATCTGCCAAGAGGCGATGCACCTGCGATGGCCGTACTGTCTCTTTATTGGTAAGACGCTTCAGCGCGCGATCAACCCGACGTCCTACTGCACTCACCTTCTTGGCCTGCTCCCGTGAAAGCGCTAACCGCCGAATCAGCGCGGCCACCACGACCGCGCTGGACTCGTTCGACAACGCCATGAGGTAGACGATCGGCCGGTCGATCACAGAAACCGGGAATCGACGCGCCCACCAGGCGAGCGCCTTGGGAACGGCAGCGACCATTCGCTTCACGTTCTTCGTGTAGCACAAACGTCGGTGGAGGAAACGAAGCAACTTCAACTGCGCCAGCCGCGCAATCGCGCACGCCGGATCGCGCTCGGAAAACAGCAACAAGATTTCGTTCTGCAATCGAGGACCGGAGAGTTGCTGGATCAGATTCGTGGAGGCCGCTTGCGCGAGCAGGCGCACCGTGGTGCGCTCAAGGCGGAAACCAAACCGTTGTTCAAACCGGATCGCTCTAAAGATACGCGTGGGATCGTCTTGAAAACTGCCCGCATGCAGTACACGAATCGCGCGCGCCTGAAGATCGCGCTGCCCTCCATAAGGGTCGAGCACACGACCGAACTGTCGCGGATTCAATTGTACCGCTATGGCATTGATCGTGAAGTCCCGCCGGGAAAGATCCTCTTCGATCGACGCCGGCTGAACCACCGGCAAGATAGCGGGCTGCGCGTAGGACTCTCGCCTGGTCGTCGCGATATCCATCTTGAGTCCGTCCGGGAAGACCAGCCGCGCCGTCGCAAACCGTTCAAACACCGCCAGCCCTGCCCCATACCGGTCGGCCACCAACTGCGCGAAGGCGACCCCATTTCCCTCTACCGTGAAATCGAGATCCCAGATCTCTCGCTTCAGCAAGAGATCGCGGACGACTCCGCCGACAAGGTACAAGCGCTCCCCACTCTCATCCGCGAGGTTCCCCAGTTCACGAAGCAAAGCAAGCCGCTCCCGAGGGAGACGACGCAACAGATCGTTTTGGGTCATACGATGCTTCATGGCACGCCATTGTAGCAATCTCCTTCTCGATGAGGAACAATCTTCCTCATCAACAAGACGGGGCGCTCAGGATACGTATCCTGAGCGCCCCGTTTGGTCCCCACTTAGTTTCAAATTACCGGTGCCGCTTCCCCTGGCGGTCGTGCTTCTCGCAGGCAATATGGCGCGAGGCTCGCTCACAATGCAGGTGAGAAATTTTGGATGGAGAAACGTCTTCAGCAGCGAGATGCCTTCCAACACTTACTCCAACTGATCGGCGCCGCAAATCTGCCGATACTTCTCTCGATCCAACGTGTCCAGGCTCACCGAGATGGCGACCGGCAACCGACTCAATCGCTCAAGTAGTTGAGGCGTGACCGTCGTCCCGTTTGTAATCAGTGTGAGGTAAACGCCGATCGCTGAGAGGTCTTCGAGGATCTCCGGAATATCGCGCCGCAACAAAGGCTCGCCTCCCTGCATCAGCACAAACCGCACACCGTCACGATCGAGATGGGAGAAGACACCCTGAGTTTCTTCGCGTGGCATCTCGCACCGCCCGCATTGAGCGGCAAATCACAGTAGCCGCAGGCAGGATTGCATCTGAGATTCACCCAAAACGTGGCCAATACCGGTCGGCCCGCTATGAGGTTGGTGAAAGGTTTGAGCGCTTGCTCAGGACCGTGAAGAGGACTGCCGTCATCTATCCTCGCATCGATAGATACGGCCATATTTGGACAGGCTTATGCCGTTTTTTTTCTCGTTTCTTCGGAACTCAAAGATCTTTTCTCGCCAGCTCCTCTAACCTACGAACTTTCTTGATCAATCTCGCTCTAGCCTCCGGCACATGCCTTGCTGATGGGTTCTAGGTTGAAATTGACTCTCACCCTGCAAGGAGGTCCATGATGCAGAAGGAAAAAAATAAAATTCTCCCGGTGTTCGTGATCACCCTGGCCATTGTGGCGTTAGCGATGACCCCGGCGCTGGCCAAAGACTCAAAAAACAAGAAGCCCAGCCATTCATCTGCAAAGGCGCCGGCAGAAGCAGCCAGCCACGTCCCTGAAGAAAACAATGCGCCCAAAGTCGGCCATCACGATGAGAAACCAGGACCAGCCTGGATGACGCTCGGCGGCACAGTCAAAAAGATCGAGGGCAACGCGTATACCGTGGAAGATTACGAAGGCAACCGCGTCAAGCTTTACGTGGGCCAGGGCACGAAACAGATCAAGCAAAAGAAGGTCGGGGACACCGTCCGCGCGGAAATTACGCGAGGCGGCTTCGCCAATTCCATTCAGTAACCCCTACTTCGAATCCGCGCATCCACCTCACGCGCAGTGGTGCCCTTGAACGGGCCGGCCCTGAACAGGCCGGCCCGTTCATTATGAGCCATTACGCGGCATAGGGTCATCGAGCCAACGTCTTCATCGATTTCTGAAACACAATGTCGCCGTAATAGGCCGTAACCTGTTCCTTGGTATTATCAGTATCGCTCATGATCGCGACGCCATTGATCATCGGTGGCTCCTCCCCGAACGCCTTCTTGTAGTCTTCGTAAATATTCCGCTCTTCGTCGATCCATATGCCCACATTCTGAGTTCCACTCTCAACGATCACCATCCTGGCAAAATCGGTATAGGCATTCTCGACGATCGTGCCGACCGGCGTCTTTGTTTCCCATATATAGTTCAAGGCGGCGATTGGAATATCACCGAACAGAGCCTGCCCGGCTTTGAACTTGAGCTTCTTGCCAAAGCTGACTTTGTCAGGATCGTATTCAAAGGTAATGTAGAGCCGGGCCGGAAAGTCGTCGCCCTCCTTGAGTGCCACGTCGCTGCGCTGGAGCACGTTGTCGATTTTCCAGCGCCACCTGATGATCGGGAATTCTTTTGGATCGATCACCACCTGCTTGATCAGGCCAGAGGCCGAGGCATCGCTCACCGCCTTCACGATCGTCACCCCTCCATCTTTCACTCACTTCATAGGAGGTATGTTTTGGTATCTTCTTAAAAGTGAGCGGTTTCCACCCATCTGGCAACACGGTGCCGACCTGACTGGCTGAGAATTTTCCCACCTCAAGCACTGTTCCGCTCTGTGCCCAGAGGCATGTCGGAGCTAACAGGAGCCCCACGCTCATGAGCAACATTCCATGTAACGTTCGGCCCTGTGTCATACGCTGTGAATCGCTACCGTCGCATCCATGCAAACAATTTCATCAGCAGGGCCTTCGTCCGCGGGGTAAAGTGCGCCTTGCGCCAAAGATTCACGACCTTCTTATTCACCTCGGCTTGCGTCGGATAGGGATGGATCGTACCGGCGATCGTCTTCGCTCCGGCGCCGGCTTTCATCGCAACTGAGAACTCGCCGATCATCTCACCGGCGTGGACCGCCACAATCGTCGCGCCGAGGATCTTGTCGGAACCTTTCTGGATATGCACTCGCGCGAACCCTTCGTCTTCGCCGTCGAGAATCGCGCGATCGACCTCATCGAGCTTGTAGGTGTAGGTTTCAACCTCGATGCCTTTCTCCCTTGCTTCCTTCTCATACATCCCAACATGCGCGACTTCCGGCACCGTGAAGGTACACCAGGGCATGATCAACGATTCGACGCTGGCATAGCCCATGCCGAAAGGATGTGGGAATAGGGCGTTCTGAATGACCAGCTGCGCCATGGCATCGGCCGCATGGGTGAATTTGTAGCGTGAACAAATGTCGCCAGCCGCAAAGATCCTGGGATTCGTCGTCTGCAGCCGCGCATTCACCTTGACCCCGTTCTTGTCGTACTCGACACCAACCGTTTCCAGCCCGATGCCTTCGACATTCGGGGTACGGCCGACACCGACCAGAATCTCGTCGACCGTCACATCGTACTGCTGGCCATGTGAATCGACAGTGAGCCGCTTGCCGGCATCCGTTTTCTGTACCTTTAAATCTTTCCCGCAACAGAGCAGCTTCACTCCGTCGCGCAACATCTGCTGTTCGACAATTTCAGCTGCGTCTCGGTCTTCGTTCGGCAGGATGCCGTGTACCGCTTCAATGAGGCAGACCTGGCTCCCAAAGCGTGCAAACGACTGCGCCAACTCGCAACCGATGGGGCCGGCGCCGATCACCCCGATGCGTAGAGGCAGTTCCGTCAGCGAGAACACCGTTTCATTGGTAAAATAGCCCGCCTCTTTCAATCCCGGTGTTGGAGGCGTCGCAGCCCGTGCTCCGGTGCAGACTGCTGCCTTCGCAAAGGTCAGGATACGATTGCCGGACGGCCCTTCGACCTGAATGGTATCGGGGCCAGTAAATTGTCCGCTGCCGATGTAGACGTCCACGCCCAACTTCGTGTAGCGATGAACCGAATCGTTGTGGCTGATCTGCGCCCGCAGTTTTCTCATGCGCGCCATCGCAGCGCCGAAGTCATACTTCACCCCGGGAAGAATATGCAGTCCGAACTCCTCGGCATTCCGCAAATCGGCCCAGGCCCTTGCCGCACGAATGATACCTTTCGAAGGCACACAACCGACATTCAAGCAGTCGCCACCCATCAAGTGTTTTTCGATCAAAGCCACTTTGGCCCCCAGACTCGCAGCAATGACGGCCGTGATCAGGCCCGCAGTCCCAGCCCCAATGACCACAATATTGTAGCGGCCAGCCGGCTCGGGATTGACCCAGTTCGAGGGATGCACGTTGCCGACGAGCGTGCGGTTATGCTCGTCGTTCGGCAGCATGAGGTTCTCTTCATGCTTATTCATCACAACGTTCCACTCTTCTGCCGACTGCAAAACCATCGTGTTGTTCCCTCTTTTCGCCTACGCTTCACGTTTCACGCCTCACGCTTTTTATGGTGATTGCGGTCACGCCGGTTTCCCAGACCACTTCTTGTATAGGCTCGGCACAAGGGCCAGAAGCCCCAGCAATACAAATGCTCCAATCACTCCAGGGGAAGCAATGTCTTTCAACGAATTGATCGTACCGAGTTGCCGGCCCGCGTAGGCATAGACGAAGGAACCGGGGATAATCCCGATCGCCGTCGCCGCCACATAGGTGCCGACATTCATGCGAGTCAGGCCGGATACCAGATTCACCACAAAAAACGGAAAGAGGGGAATCAGCCGGAGGGTCATGAGATAACTGAACGCATTATTCGCAAAGCCTTGTTGAACCGGACCCAGCCACTTTCCAAACTTCCGTTCCACCCAATCGCGCAGCAAGTAGCGGGATGCAAGAAACGCGAGCGTCGCGCCTGTCGTCGCCCCTAGGTTTACGAATAGTGTGCCCCACACAAACCCGAAGAGGAATCCGCCTGCCAGTGTCAGAATCACGGCGCCGGGAAGCGAAAGCCCCGTCACGGCCACATAAACCAAGACGAACAACGCGGCGGCGACGGCAGCATGTGATTCGGTAAACGACAATAGATAATCGCGATTCTCTTTGAGCGCATCCAAGGAAAGGAAGCGACCCAGATCGAAATAGAAAAATGCAGCCACTGCAACTCCGATCGCAAGGACCACGGCAATTTTCCCGGCACTCAGCCCACTCTTTGCTTCAGAAGATGGCATATCGTTCGTCATGACGGTTTGCCCGCTTATCATGGGGACTCCTATTCTGGCTGTCAATGTGGACAACTACCTCTCAGTCGTCTGAAATCCCGTGGTCTTACAGCGGCCATTCTCTGCCACACACAAGCGCTTAGCTGCTGAGCAGGATACCGCCCTCAAGAACCGTGAAAGGTCCCTCGGCTTGGCTCAGGACGGTGGGCTTGTCGAACCGTAGGACGTAAAAGGTGAAACGTAAGACTACCGAGTGCTCTTCCTCCAAAATGTTTGACGTCTCACGCCTCACGGATCGCTGACAGGCTTTTGAGCAGCCTGCTAGAGGTCTACGAAGCGAGATGGTGATTGGATGTTGAGGCAGCAGAGCCAGCTATCGTGGCCGGCGATCATGAAGATCGCGATCCATATCGAGCCGGCCGAACGTCCGTTCAACTGGGTCGATCGTCCCATCCTGGTTGCGATCGAGTTCTTGGAAATGGTCGTGGGTCAATTCAGGATTGTGCGGGTCTGGAACTCCTGCACCAAGATGATTCCGGCGAGGATCGTAGCGCTGGGGGCTCTCCAGTATGCCATGGTACATAAGATCGGTTCTCGGCTGCACGACGGCTTTCGGCACCCTTCTCCTATGAACTTTCATACGTCGAGGGCTCTTCGGACTTGTCGACTTAAGCTCAGCCTGTACCGGCTTGGCCTGCTTCTGAATAGCTCTCCGGTGGACGCTCCGTGGCAACGAATGTGGGGTTCTTCTTGGCATGCTGGATCGACGGGTTTTGCCCTCGTTCAAATTGTTGCTTGGTAGGTTTATCTGCGACAACAGCAGGAGCCGACTCTCTTGTTTTTTTGGTCGCCGCGAATGCATCTCCTACGGCAGCCCCTGCGAAAGCCAGCAAACAGGCATAGACCAGTCCCCTCACACTGGAACCCACTCTCGTCATACCCCTCCTATCTAAGAACCCATACAAGTGTAGCAGGTCACACATGCGATCCTGAAACCAAGAAACTCAATGAATTAGAGCCTATCTCATCTTGAGGGGGAGGATAATTCAGTCAACCTTAGCCCGCATAATTCATGACGCTTCCGCTGCAAACACGGATTCGCCGCGCTTGAGCATGAAGCGCAAGAGCCGTGTACTGCTCCCTCGCTTCACGCGATACACTTCACTGGAACACGCGTTTGAATAATTTTTCGACGAACCGTCATGAACCATGTGGGCTAAAATGGGAAGTAGAGTTCCACCCCGCCGTAGGCACCATTCTGAAATGTTTGCGTGTATTGATAGCCTCCTTTGAGCGTCAGGTAAAAGCGCCCGACCGGCACTTGAACCAGCGGGCCTGTTTGGACCGCGTAGAATTGATTGTTCCCCATGCCTGCAAGGTCCCAACCAAGGTAGGTGGAGCAACAGCCCTGTTCGCTCTTGTGGACCAACCTGGTAGCTCTGAGGCGGCTCCACACGAAACTGTCCAAGTCCGTGTACGACACGATGCCATGAAATGTTCCCTTTTCATGCCAATAGAAAGCCTCCCCTTGAAGGTACAGGCCGACATCAGTCTCGTCTGATCTGCCGCCAGTTTGGCGATCCTCCTGTTTCCATCGAAACTGAGGACCGGCGAACCCGATGAAGTTCCATGGTCCCTGAATAAATTTGATTCCCAACGATGGGGACGCATACTGAACCTCGGCCTTACGATTTACGCCGTTATCTTTAAATGTGTACCCGAGCCCGGCTCCCATGACTTGAATAAACGGTTGGAGATTCGACTCTCCCGATGTGAGCGGCGTCCGAACGCCCAAATACGTGAAGTATTCGCCCTGATTGTCGATTTGGTAACCCGTAAAGACGTCCCCGGCTATCCCGGCACCGGGCCACAACAACGCCGCACACAGTACTACGCAGCAAGTGACGTGAGTTCTCGCCATTGGTCCGCTCCCTTCTCCACCTGCTCGATCGCAAAGCCCGCCACGACCGTTCCTTCGGCCTGCATCGCCCAACGCCGGCGGACTTTCAATGCAACGGACTCCACATACAGGGTCCCATTCTCGCCGACAAGATCGACCGTTCCAGGGATGTTTACCGAAAGACCGGTCGCCGAAATCTGCTCGACTGTGCCTTCCAGGGTACGGTCTGCCAACACCAGGCGACAGTTCCCCTGATATGCAAGGCGAAGGTCACTCCGATGTGACTTTCTCGATGGCTTGACGACTTTTCCGAACACGCGCAGTAGGGACCATAAGCTCCGAAATACTCCTGGCTCGGCTTCGGGTTGATTCCAGGCACGGGAATCGGAAAACACAGCGGCGATCAATGAATCGCCAGTCTCGTCGTCCAGATCGATAAATTTCAGTCCGATCTCTATGGCATCCGATGACACCCGCTCCTGGCGACACATTCGACTTTCGATGGTAAGACAGTCACCTGCTAGGTTAGTGACGCTGAAGAGCAAATGGTCGTTTACTTCCAGCAGTGGCCTATTCACGTGAATAAGAGCGCCAGTTTCATTCATGTCTTTCACCGTGCCGCTGAATCGTTTCCCTGCTGCGATCAATTCACAGGGAAGCCGGTGCCTGATACGAAACGTTTTGCGCCACTCCGGCAGCTCCGCGGCAGCCAAAATGACCACGCCAATTAAAATGAGATTGACCAACCCCCAGAAGAGGCTGACCTCCAATCCCGGGAGAGGAACGTTTGCCATCCACAAGCGAATGCCCGTCACCAGTCCTGCAATGAGCAACCCCATGATGATGAGATGGGGCAGGATATAGGAGAATCGTGAGACCCTGCGCCGCTCCTCTTGAACCACCCCCTTTGGGGTGATGACGAATGGGCGTTTCTTCCAAGGCCGTATCGCGGTCTTGAGCACGGTCCAACTCAGTGCGAGGCTACCCGCCGTTTCGTAGATGTCAGACCAGAAAGCATTTCGCGTGCCCCGGCTGACGGTTCTCAGCATCACGAGCGTCGCCAGATAATAGGATCCGAAAAAGTTGACGAGCGATGGGACATCAGCCGTGACAGGAATGATTCCGAGCAGCAGGGCAATCAACGGGGCGACGAGGCAGACGACCCGAGGAATTCCATGAAGAAAGTAGAAGATGGATGCAAAGTATCCGAGTCGTTGGGGCATCGTGAGACCGTGCATGGTGAACGGATTTGTCTGAAAGAAGATTTGCACATGGCCCGTAGCCCATCGTATCCGCTGTCTCATTGAACTTTCGAAACTTTCCGGCATAAGACCGGCTGCCAGCACCTTATTAAGATAGCATGAACGATAGCCCTTCGCATGGATCATCATGCTCGTGTGGACGTCTTCGGTCACGGTCTCGGTGCGGAACCCGCCGATTTCAACCAACACACGACGGCGGAACAACCCGCAGCTTCCCGCGAAGAACGCGCTATTATGGCGATCGCGTCCGGATTGAAGCACACGATAGAACAAGGCTTGTTCATTCTTGAGGATTCCCTCAAGTTGCAGGTTTTTCTGGAATACGTCGGAATTGTAGAAATGATGCGGCGTCTGGACGAAGGCGACTTGTTCATCCTGGAAAAATCCTACCGTATCTTTCAAGAAACTGCTGGTCGGAACGTGATCGACGTCGAAAATCGCAATGATTTCTCCTGATGTTTCGTGCAAGGCATGATTCAGGTTTCCAGCTTTCGCGTGTTGTCGATCCGCCCGGCGGATGTATCCACAGTTCAACGATGAAGCTAATGCCCTAACCTCGTCCCGCTGACCATCGTCAAGCACATACACCCGGTAGCGGTCGTTGGGATAGTCCTGGTTGACACAGCCGATCAGCGTACGGCGAAGAATGCTCAGAGGCTCATCGACAACCGTGACAAAGATATCCACGATCGGATAGCGGCGCAATGGCACCGGTTGACGTTCGAGCGGCGACCAGGCGTGGTAAGCAAATAATAGGATTTGCACAAAAGCATAGGCTTCCGCCGTATAAACCGTCCAACTCACTAGGAGGCTTGCCCAGTCGCCGGTATTCAGGGTATAGAGGCCTCTCCACAACAGGTACCGTGCATACAAGAACAGGGTCAGGGCCAGGATGACCTGATGCCCCCGTTTCTTCCAGCTGAGGAGGCTGATGGCAGCCAGGACGACGAGCGACAGCGGTATGGCCACCGAGGAGTTATAGAATTGATTGAGCCATGTCATAGGTATTTCCTTTATACGGCTCCCTCTTCTGAGACGTCTCCCTCACGTACTCGCTTCAATTCACGAGACAACCGCACCAACCGATCACTGTGATTAATGTTCCTAACCGAAATGCCGCACCATTGACCGGTGATTCCCTATCTTGCCCTGACCCGGATTTCTGCGGCTGTTTTCACTTCGCTGCGTGCATGACCACATTAGAATGGGATGGCTTTTCTGCCTATACCGAGGACGGAGGGGGAGCAGCTATACAGGCGGGGTACTTCCTATGGGGTAGAAATACCGCACACGATGCTAACCCGCAGTATTCACGAGAGTTCGCGACGAATCGTCATGGATAATGCAGGCTGTCCTGCTTTTCCTGCTTGTAAGCTCTCCGTCTCCTGTCCTACTCTGTACACGGAGGCCGACATATGGATGAAGCTAGTCGTCTAACCAAAACGAAAGAACAGTGGGCGAAGGCTCGGCGTGGCGGTGAAGAACGGGAAGTGTTTTACGAGGGAGATGCCCGCCTGCCACCGGGGCAGCATCTCGTCGAGACCTGGCCTGTGCTCGATCTCGGTCAAAAGCCTGACATTCCGCTCTCGGAATGGAAGCTCACCATCGGCGGATTCGTGGCGACACCCGTCACCTGGACCTGGGAAGACTTTCTCGCCCAGCCCCAGTTCAAAGACGTCTCAGACTTCCACTGCGTGACGAGTTGGAGCCGGTTCGACAATGAGTGGGAAGGGGTCAGTTTCAAACACATTCTGTCCGTGGTGAAGCCGTTGTCCTCGGCGAAGTTCGTCCTCTTCAAATCGTTCGACGACTACACCACCAATTTGCCACTTGACGCCTGCAACGATAAAGACGTGCTGCTGACATACAGATGGAATGGCAGACCCCTCACAAAGGAACACGGAGGCCCGGTCCGTGTGATTGTCCCGAAGCGCTATGCCTGGAAAGGCGCCAAGTGGGTGAAGGAGATTACCTTTTCGGATAAAGATGAAAAGGGGTTCTGGGAAGTGCGTGGCTACTCGAACAGTGCGTTCCCCTGGGAGAACGATCGATATGGGTGAGCCATTCCAGCCAGCGGAGTGGCGCACGACAAGCGCGAAGAACAAGACTCGCACGACGTGTGAGCCCTGTCCCTGCAGTCGCCCTTTTCCCGCCAGACTCGCCCGTCTCGCTTGAGGCAGACATCGACGATTGCAGCAGAAACCTTCGTGAATAGTGCGGGCTAAAGAGCAGGCCCCTTTCTTTCCAATGCACGACATGTCGAGCATCATACGCAAGGTGGAATTCTGGCCGGTGGATGTGCCCATCACGGACCCTTTCGTCGTCGCCACCGGCGCGCGAACAATTGCGGAAAATGTCTTTCTGCGCGTTACTCTGTCCAATGGCGCACAGGGCTATGGCGAAGCAGCGCCGTTTCCTGAAGTTGGGGGAGAAACTCGTAAGAGCTGCCTTCTCGCACTCCACGGACTCGGCAAGGCCGTCCTTGGTCGTTCAGCCGAAGGCTATAAGGAAGTTGGGCGCTTGCTGTCTGAACAGGCCCCCACTTATCCAGCAGCACGTTGTGGACTTGAAACCGCCATCATTGATGCCTATTGCCATGTGGCGAATATCCCGATGTGGCAGCTTTGGGGTGGGGCGGATGTGCGAGCGCGAGAGACGGACATCACCATTCCCATCGCCGACCTCGACAAAACCGTCGCCCTCGCGCGCGGATGGTATGCGAAGGGGTTCCGCCTCTTCAAAATGAAGGTCGGCAAGGATGTCGAGAGTGATGTCCGGCGTCTGGAAGTCGTGCATCGCGCACTCCCCGGCATCTCGTTCATCGGTGATGGCAACCAGGGCTTCTCACGCCAGGACTGTCTGACCTTTGCACAAGGGGTGAAGAACTTTGGCGGCACGATGGTGCTGCTTGAACAGCCGGTGGTGCGGGATGACCTCGATAGCATGGAGGCGATTCGTCGAGAGACCGGCATTCCCGTTGCGGCGGATGAATCGGTCCGCTCGCTCGCGGATGCGCAAGAGGTCGTCGCCCGAAACGCGGCTGACTACATTAATATCAAGATCATGAAGACCGGCGTCGCCGAAGCGGTGGAGATCGCGTCCTTCACTAAAACATCCGGCCTCGAGTTGATGATCGGCGGGATGGTCGAAACACGCGTGGCAATGGGCTGCTCCTTCAGCCTGGTCCTGGGGCTCGGAGGCTTCGAGGTGCTTGACCTCGATACCCCGCTCTTGCTGGCCGGTGATCCTGTGACAGGTGGCTACCGATATGACGGTTCACGCCTGCAACCCTGGTCAAGACCAGGCCTCGACATGACAACTGCCCTTTCTCCGAACGTAACCACCATCGAATAGATTACACTGTCGCTTCGTCACATTTCTTACAGTTCACCGTCTCTCCGAGATGCTGGCTCCGGCCTTCCTCTGTCAAAACCCAGGGGCGATTTGTCATCGGTGGCTGATGACGCACATGTTGACCATGGCCACAGTGCAGATCGGCCACCCAATCGCCATATTCATCCAAATGATATCCAACAATGGATTGCTGCATGCACAACCCTCCCTCGCGTCCCCGTTATCGATTCCATAGAGGTATGCTACACTTGCGCGCATGTTAGCACGAACGAAGGAGCACAGGTGATGGGGCAGCCTGATTCGAGAATCGGCTTCGTGGGAGTGGGACGGATGGGGGCCAACATGGCCCGACGTTTGAAGGATCGAGAGGAAACGATCGTCGCCGTATACGATCGAGATCAGGCCCTTGCCACCGACCTTGCGACCGAGCTTGGGTGTGAGGCGGCTGCATCCGCCGCCAGGGTTGCAGAACTTGCAAGCATCATTTTCACGGTCGTGTCCGATGACACTGCGATGCGCGAAATCTTTTCCACGACCAGCGCAGAGAGTCTGCTCTTCCACTCCAAGAACCGACTCTTCGTGAATTGCGCCACCCTCTCGCCGGCTGTGCACATCGAGGTCGAAACTCTCGTGATGCAACACGGTGGCCGAAACCTTGAAGCCTGCATGGCCAGCAGCATCACACAGGCACGCCAAGGCACCCTCTACCTCATGTGCGGCGGACGTCCGGATGTGTTTGAATCGGCGAAGCCGCTCTTGGAAAAACTGAGTGCACAACTCCGCTATATCGGATCGGCAGGAGAAGCCGCGAAGGTCAAAGCCCTGGTGAACATGGTGATGAACTGCAATACGGCCGCACTGGCAGAAGGGCTTGGGCTTGGCGCATCACTTGGTCTCGATCTGACGATGTTGCGAGACATCTTCGCCCAAACAGGAGCTGCATCGCGCGTGTTAGAGACAGATGGCGAGGACATGCAGAACCGCACCCACGACTGCTACTTTTCGGCTGCTCATGCAGCCAAGGATTCAGGCATCGCCCTGGCATTAGCGAAAACCGCCGGGCTCGCGGTCCCGTTGACTCAAGCGACCCACGATCAATACCGGCGGCTAGTTGCCCTCGGCAAAGGCGAGATGGACAAGTCCGCTGTCTCTGAGCTGACGTTTAAAGATCGAAGCTCCTAGCTCGTATGGTTCATGACAGTCCGTCATCCCCCGCCCTCACCGTTTCTCAAAGGGCAGTTCGGATCGCTGACTGGCCGGAAAGTAGGTCCAGACCTTCTGCTCATTCTCATCGAAGCTGCCGAGGAAGGTCACGAAGCGATCGAGTGTGCGAAACTCGGCCAGTGTAACAGTACAGTGCGGTACATCGATGACACGAGCATCGAACTGCCCCACCACATAGAGCACACCAGCTCCCGCTTGATAAAGATTCCGTCGGCTCGCATACCCAGTATTGGGGAAGAGCTCAACCTCAAGGGAGCAGCTGCCAGGTCCCCTGAATACGAGATGAAGATCGTGCCGGGAGAGGAACGGATTGGTAGCGGTTCTGGTGATCGTCAGGCGCACCTGATCTGCCGAGAAGTCAACAGAGGCAGGCACCGGCACATCGTTGTTGCAGGCCGTCAGCAACAAGAGGAGAGCAGTCAAGTATCTTGCCGGATTGGCCCCCGTCACTTGCTTGCCGGAACTTTCGAGACAGCGCCAATCGCATCAAGCCCTGCTTGAGCACAGGCATCGTCGAGATGTGCGCCTGGCGCCCCACCGACGCCAATCCCTCCGACAACTTCACCGCCGATCTCGATCGGGAGTCCGCCCCCCAGCATCAGCACCTGATCGTTCATATCGCGAAGCGCTTGCAAGGTCGGCACCTTATTAATCAGCTCAGCCAGTTCAGTAGTAGGACGGCGGAGACTGGCGGCAGTATAGGCCTTCTTCCTGCTACTATCGACGGTATGGGACCCTGCCCCATCGGCTCGAGCCATGGCACGAAGCACGCCAGACCGATCCACGACCGACACGCTCACTCGATAGCCATCCTTGTTGCAGACATCCAATGATGCCTGAATTGCCTTGCCGGCCAGCGAGAGTGGCAACACTGACTCTTTCGGTAATTCATCAGAAGCTAGAGTCGGGTAAGGCATCAGCATCACGAACGCCGTTGCAATCATGAGCCGATACGCCATAGGCATAAAACGTTTACGATGCAGGTGAACGCATGCCATCGGTGTGTCTCCTGATTTAGAATAGAAAGAGATATAACGTGAGAAGCCTACGAAGGCACGAGAGGACTGTCAAGAGGGCAACTGTGGACCAGGGACCATGGGAGTGGAGAGTGCGGTCGTCAGCTCCAGACGACGCGTTCTTGATTGAGGAGGTAATCGATCACTTCGATGCTATTACGCATCTGAATCTGCGCCTTTTCTGACATGGGGAGGACGGCACCGACCAGCTTGCCTGACTCGACGTCATCGAGCGACGGAATTCCGTCAGGCCCACGCTTTTCCAGCTCTTGTCGGTAACTTGCCACCGTCGCCTCCTGTTTCTCTGACAGTTGGATCAGCAATCCTTACGCCAGAGACTCATCATCTATCTGATACGGCGTACTGGTAGCATAGCACATGGAAATCAGTGCCCTGGGTAAACGGCCTATCATATTGATTGAAGGCTACTTTTCAGTTGATCGACGTGCGGAGGTCGAGGCAGGTGCAAGGGCGCCGAGGTACGGGAACTGACCAATTTTGAGAAGCGGCGTATCGAAACGTAGGCGAAAATCGTCATGCCCTGGGTCAACAAAGTAGGGGTCCCCGGTAATATCTGACTGGGCCTTGAGTTCCGGGGCTGGTTGGTTCGGATTACCCACCCGAAGATAATCACCATCTCTGTTGTAGAACGCATTGAAAGAGGTGGTAGTCCGACTGGATGGGGCGATCACAAACCCTACTCGATTCAGCCCAACCACGTTGCCGGTGACGTTGCTCTCAGATTGCCCAAGAAACGTCGCGCCACCGCCATTTTTGACCAAGGTATTGCTTACGAGCACGGCTTGGGCACGATCGCTGACTACGACTGCTTCAAACAGACTGCGGGTAATCACGTTTCGCTCCAGCCGCACATTCGACTTGCCGGCAATCGAGACGCCATGATCGTTGTCATGGATAAAATTCCCGATGAGGACGGCTTCTGAATCGGCAAATTGAGCGCCGGTCGTCTCACTTCCCCCGATAACACAATCTTCTATCCGCACATCGTGGACTTGCTGGCTGAACAATAGGCCATTGATCTTAATCCGGCGGAGAACAATCCCTTGCCCATTGAAGAGACCGACGGCGTGCCCCCCTCGGTCATTGATCGTCATGTCACTGATTTCAATGTCCGTCGCCCCATAGGGCCACTTGCCCACATGGAGAGCGCCCACCACAATATCGCGCCCCAGAATCGTCACCTGATCCATTCCAGCCCCGACGAACTTGATCTTCTCTTTGCTGTGAATGGTTACGTCCTGAGGATAGTGGCCCGCCTTGACGAAGACGGTGTCGCCTTTCTTAGCGGCATCGACCGCTTCCTGAAGAGAGACGTAGTCCCCGCTTCCATCAAGCGAAACCACAATGGTCCGTGGGCCAAGTGCCGGCCCCTCATCGGCCCATACCAGGCCGAAGCCCCAGAACCCAAGCGCCGCGATGAAACCTAAGATCATCACCTGTTTCATCATGCTCGAACTCATACAAGCCTAAGCAGTTAGAAGTCAATCGGGGTTGATTGTGAGGCGAGAGTTCGCATGATATCCTCCACGCCATGATTCTAGTCGGCCTCACAGGCGGCATCGCCACCGGGAAAAGCACCGTTGCCAAGATGTTCAAGCAATGCGGCGCGGTCGTCATCGATGCCGACGAACTGACCCGTGATATCGTGTCGCCGGATAAACCTGCCTGGCGTCAGATTGTGAGAACGTTCGGCAAGACCGTTCTCCATCTTGACCGCACCCTCAATCGCCGTGAGCTGGGAACCGTTGTTTTCGGAAACCGGACCAAGCTGCACCGACTTGAACAAATCATCCACCCCCGTGTAGCACGCGAACAAACCAGGCTAGCGAGGCAAGCTGCACGAAATGACCCTCAAGCCGTAGTAATCTACGACGTGCCGCTCCTATTCGAAGCCGGTGTAGACAAGCGCGTGGATAAAATCATCGTCGTCACCGCCGACCGAGAAACACAAATCGCCCGTCTCAAGCAAAGAAACGGCCTCTCCCGCGCTGAAGCCATCCGCCGCATCCGCAGCCAAATGCCCTTGGCAAAGAAGATTCAGCGAGCGGACCATGTGTTAAGTGGAACTCTCCCTCGCCCCTCACTCCGCCGGCACGTCGGTCAGCTCCTGAAGCAACTTCGACTCCTCGCATAAGACCCAACCCTCTGCCGTGCATTTTCTCAACCCCTTATGTTAAATTTTTGCCCATGCGCAACGTCGTCATCATTGGTTCAGGCCCAGCCGGCTTGACCGCCGCCGTCTATGCGGCACGGGCAAATCTCTCGCCCCTGCTCATTGAAGGCTGGCAATCGGGTGGGCAATTGACCACGACGACGGAAGTCGAGAATTATCCTGGCTTCGCCAAGGGCGTCATGGGCCCGGAGTTGATGAAAGAAATGCGAGCGCAGGCCGAACGGTTCGGCACGGAGTTCTTGACCGGTGATGTCACAGCCGTAGACTTTACACAGCAACCGTTCACAGTCACTGTTGACGCTGAGCAGACAATCCACGCAAAGACCGTCATTGTCGCCACCGGCGCATCGGCTATTCAGATCGGATTGAAGAACGAGGCGCGCCTCACGGGGCACGGCGTCTCAACCTGTGCAACCTGCGATGGGTTCTTCTTCAAGGAAAAGGAACTGATTGTTGTCGGCGGCGGCGACAGCGCAATGGAGGAAGCGACCTTCCTGACTAAATTCGCCAGCAAGGTTTCCGTTGTCCACCGGCGCGACAAACTGCGGGCTTCTAAAATCATGCAAGACCGCGGGGTGAAGAACGAGAAGATCACATTCGTGTGGAACTCCGTCGTCGAAGACATTCTCGGCCATGATGTAGTTATCGGCGCCCGCCTCAAGAATCTCGTCACAGGCAAGACGACGGACCTGCCTTGTGCCGGCGTGTTCGTCGCCATCGGGCACCGTCCCAACACCGCTCTGTTCGCCGGCCAGCTCGCGATGGATGCGAAAGGCTATATTCGAACGGAGAAGGGAACCGCTACCAGTGTCCCTGGTGTCTTTGCTGCAGGTGATGTGCAGGATTCGGTCTATCGTCAGGCTGTCACTGCAGCAGGCTCAGGCTGCATGGCAGCTATCGACGCTGAACGTTATCTTGAGTCGCGTGAAACGTGAGACGTGAAAGGTGAAACGTTCTCGACGAGAACACGAGCATGAATAAACCTCACAAGAAGCTTGATGCCTGGGCTACCGCTGTTGATTTAGCTCAACTGGTCTACAAGACCACGGACCGATTTCCCACCAAAGAGCAGTTTGGTCTGGCTAACCAAGCCAGGCGAGCAGCAGTGAGCATTCCCAGCAACATCGCTGAAGGAGCTGCCAGGCAAACAAAGAAGGAGTTTGTTCAGTTCCTTCATATCTCGAAGGGTTCATTAAGTGAGCTGGACACTCAACTGGAACTCGCCAAGCGACTTGAGTATCTCGGACAGATAGAATGAGAGGCGCTGAACGAATTGCTTGAGAGGGTGGACAGGATGCTTAGCGGGCTCATACGCCACCTAAAAGCCAAACACTGAGTCCCATGTACTGTCTTCACCTCTTACATTTTACGTTTTGCGTTTCACCTTTCACGTTTCACGTCTCACGCTAACACCATGCGCTGCGCTATCGTCCATTACCACGAACTCGCCCTCAAAGGCCGCAACCGGGAATATTTCGAGGAGCGGCTCGTACGCAATATCCAATGGACACTGAAGGACCTCGGCGTCAGACGCGTCGAGAATCTTCGCAGTCGAATTCGCGTGGTCCTGCCTGACACGGTTCCGGACCAGACCATCAAAGAACGGCTCACACGAGTCTTCGGGATCGCCAACTTTTCACTGGCCCATGGCTTGCCGCTTGATCTGGCACATCCAGATCTTGGGATGCTCAGCAAAGCGGTCATCGACTCGCTCCGGTTAGAATCCTTTTCCACCTTCCGCGTATCGGCAAAGCGGGCTGACAAGCGCCTGACCCTGACCTCCATGGAAGTCGCGCGGGACATCGGCGCTGCCATCTGTGAAGAAACCGGCAAGAAAGTCAGCCTGAAAGATCCCGACCTCACGGTCTATCTCGAGCTGCTCTCCAAAGAGGTCTACTATGCGATCGAAAAGATTCAGGGGCCTGGGGGAATGCCGGTGGGTGTCAGCGGAAAAGTCGCCTGTCTGATCTCCGGAGGAATCGATTCGCCGGTCGCAGCCTATCGCATGATGAAGCGCGGATGCCGAGCCCTCTTTGTCCACTTCTCCGGCCGGCCGCTCGTCAGCCGTGCCTCAGAAGAGAAAGTGCGCGAACTCGTGCAACTCCTTACGATCCATCAATTCCGGTCGACGCTCTACGTCATCCCGTTCGGAGAAATTCAACGCGACATTGTGGTCAATGCACCGGCTCCATTTCGCGTGGTGCTCTACCGACGGGTCATGATCCGCATCGCGCAGGAATTAGCCAAACGTGAGCACTGTTGGGGGCTCGTTACGGGCGACAGCTTAGGGCAAGTCGCCTCGCAAACGCCTGAGAACTTGACGGTCATTGAAGAGGCGGCAGAGCTGCCGATCCTGCGTCCGCTCATCGGCATGGACAAGGTGGAGATCACCGACCAGGCTCAACAGATCGGCAGCTTCGCCATTTCAATCGAGCCGGATCAAGACTGCTGCTCACTCTTCACCCCGCCACACCCCAGCACAAAAACCAGACTCGACGACATTCAGAGGGTTGAACGGATGTTCGATATTGGCGCGCTGGTGAAGCAGGGCATCGAGAAGGCTGAGCTATCCCAATTCACCTTTCCTCAGTAACAGAGTACTGAAACGGTTCGGCAGCGGCCATGGGGCGTGACTCGCGAGACAGGCGAGAAATGCGCGACGCCCCCTCAACCTACTTTACTCATCGCTCGGCTGCTGCGCCTGCTCGAGCGCCTTTTCCTTCACGAGTCGGAAATGCGCTTTCAGATCTCGCCGCATCGCCGCGGCAACCATCCAATCCGGCACCATCATGTCGATCTCAACAAGCAGCTCGAACTCAGCTTTTGTATGAGCCCCGCCAACAGCAGGGGTAAGTTTCCAGAACCGGCGGTACTGCTTGAAGTCACCGCCCTTCAATTCTGTCAGTATCCCTCCGGTCGGCAGGGTCCTTGTCTCACTCAAGAGACGCTGTTCTCCTGGGAGCAGGGCATGGCCGATCCGAATATCTGTGAACACCTTACCGTCTTGCTCCCGTATCTCCACCATCCTCATCCGTCCATCGAAAAGATCAGGCCAATGGGCATAGTCGGTGAGTATTCGCCGGATGATTGCCACCTCCACCGGAAAGAAAATCGTGGCCGTCGCCCGTACGCCACCGGTGGGTTCTTTACGGACATCCAGCACATCAGGCTCGACCGCACAGCTCCATCCGGACCAGCCGAGTACGAGACAGCCCACGACGATCATCACACGCCACAACATGGCACGATTATATAGACCCATTGAGAACCAAGCGAGCACTAACAGTGCTCCGTGAGATGTGAATCGTTAAACGTGAAACGTTTGGGAGGGAAAGCACTCGGCAGTCCACGTTTCACTTTTTCTTTGGGAATAGCAATGGTGCAAGAGCGGCTCGCAGGATGCTCAAAAAGACCAGACTTCTCACCCGCTCAACCCCGGCGACTACTTCACCCTCCCGCCCTGAATCTGCCAAGACAGCCTCTTCACCCTGGGACGCGCCTTGTCCCAAGCAAGGCCGCAGCAGTTTATTACTCGCATTCAAAAGGGTAGCCTGGATTGGTCCCAAACCGCGCGCATCGAGGGAGCACATTTTGATCGTGCGCATTCTGCGAGCGAAAGGGACCATCCAGGCTACCCTCTCCATCCTTTTTCAGCATCCTGCGGAACTTCTCTGTGCTACGATGCGTGACTATGAAACGCTGGTCCTTCCTGCTACTCGTGCTCATCGGCCTGTGGAGCCTATTAGAAAGGGCTCACGCGCAACCCATGGACGATTCACATGCCACGACAGAACAGTCTTGCAGTTTCGGTATGGCGAAGGGAGAGGCGTCGCAAAGCTGTCGAGTCCCCTTCCCAACAGGTTGCCTCGTAGCCAATGCCTCTGGAACCGACAAACCCTGGACGACCATCTCCAAGGGTGGAAACACATTCTGCCGATTCGACGAGAAAGCCACGGACTGGAAAACCAAAATCACCGGCTCCTGCACCCGTTGCAAATCCGACAATTGCTCAGCCCAGTTTAGCGTCCGCTTCGACTGTTCCCAACAATTGCACTAGCAGGATGCTGAAAAAGTCTGCCAGCTTCGTTCTCGCATCGTTCAGGCCCTCAACCTACCCCAGAGGATACGCCTCCGGGTCTTCACTCGCTACGGCCTTGCTGGGCGGCCTTTTTGAGCATCCTGGACTGTATTCTCCTGTTGGCCCAGACGTGACGACCAGTGACGCTCTAGTCTGCCCATTTAATTTTTCACCGACTGCTAGCCATGTCCTTGGCTGAAGAGATCAAACGCGAGGCCCTTGCCCTTGGCTTCGATGCCGTCGGCATCAGCCAAGTCACCGGTAGCGGGCCGCCTTCAGCCTTCAGCCTTCAGCCGGATTCCTCCCTTCCCGACCCCGCTCCCCCGTTACCCCATCACTTGCTCAGCCGCCTCGCGGAATGGCTCCAGCGAGGCTACCACGGCACGATGGCCTGGATAACTCGCGACCCAGCCCGTCGAAGCGATCCGCAGCTGGTCTTGCCAGGATGCCGATCGATGGTCTCGGTTGGAATGAACTACTACACCGATAATCGTGCAAACGAGCAGCCTGGAATGGGACGCATCGCCCGCTACGCCTGGGGAAAGGATTACCATACAGTGATGCGCCAGCGGCTCGCGCAACTCGAAGCGAAGATCGCAGCCCTGGCGCCGGGCGTGACCACAAAGGCCTACGTCGATACCGGCCCGATCATGGAAAAGGCCTGGGCGCAGCAGGCTGGCCTCGGCTGGATCGGGAAACATTCAAATCTCGTCTCGTCCGAATCTGGCTCCTGGCTTCTACTCGGGGAGATTCTGACGACCCAGGATCTGGAACCGGATGAACCGGCCACAGATCTGTGCGGAAGCTGCACCCTCTGTATCCAGGCTTGTCCGACAGGCGCCATCGTCGAACCCTATGTCGTCGATGCCAAACGCTGCATCTCATACTTGACCATCGAACTGCGCGGCGGGCGCGAGGTCATCTCCGACGAGCTCGCCTCTCAGATGGGCAATCGCATCTTTGGCTGCGACGATTGCCTAGACGTCTGTCCCTTTAACTTGAGAGCAGACCCAACAAATGAACCAGCCTTTGCTCCCACGCCCTTGACTCTTGCTCCCAGCCTCGACGGTCTGGCTCAGATTGGCCAGGAACAGTTTTCGACCACGTTCAAGGAGAGCCCTCTCAAACGGGCCAAACGAAGCGGGCTTCTTCGTAACGTGGGGATTGCGCAGGAGAATCACAGACGCCAGACAGGGGGCCGGATATCTTAACTGCCCCCTTTTTTCTTGGCCGGAAGAGGAGTAGGCTATTTCCAGTACTTAGCAGGGAGGTCTGAACACATGCACCCTCCGGTCCTGCTACTCATCTCGGCCGATCCCCACACCAGACCGTTGCTGGAACAATCCCTCGACGACCGACGCGCCACCATCCTTGTTGCCCCAACAACCGAAGAAGGCCTGCGCATCCTGAAAGACCAAGGAGACCTGGCTCTCGTCGTATGTGACGAGAGCCAGGGACAGATTGCGAGCCAGGTGATCCTCTCTCAGTCCAGACGCACCGCTCAGAACCTCCCCGTGATCATCCTCGGAACAGACGGATCGGCCAAAGCCGCGGTCGAGGCATTGCACCGTGGCGCCACCGACTACCTCGCACAACCGGTCACGGCGAAAGATCTCCAGACTGCCATCCACAAAACTCAGGTCTTCGAAACACCAGAGCTCCAAGTACGGACGGAGCGACTCTCAGCATTCGATCAGATCATCAGCCGGTCGCCGCAGATGAAGCTGCTGAAACATCTGGCAACCGAAGTCGCCCAAACCGATGCAACGACCGTCCTCATCACCGGCGAAAGCGGCACCGGCAAAGAACTCTTTGCTCAGGGCATCCATGCCGCCGGCCCTCGGTCCAAAGGCCCGTTCGTAGCACTCAATTGCGCCGGCATTCCCGAACACCTCCTCGAATCGGAATTGTTCGGCTATCAGCGCGGCGCCTTTACCGATGCGAAGCAGACCAAACCGGGACGATTTCAACAAGCGGAGGGTGGCACACTCTTTCTTGACGAAATCGGTGAGATGAGTCCCTCCGCGCAGGCGAAGCTCTTACGGGTCCTGGAGAATCACCGGGTCGATCCACTCGGCGACACACACAGCATCCATGTCGACATTCGCGTAATCGCTGCCACGAACGAAGATTTACCGGCTCACATCAAAACCGGACGGTTCCGCCTAGATCTGTACTATCGGCTGAACGTCTATCAACTGCGCATCCCGCCGCTCCGCGAACGGCCAGAAGATATCGAGCCAATCCTGACATCTTTCCTAGAGATCGCCCGCCGCGATCATGGCTGTCGCATCAAAGGCATTACCCCAGCCGCGCTAGCCATCTTGCAGATCCACGACTGGCCCGGCAATGTGCGGGAGCTGCACAACGTGGTCGAAGGGCTCACCATCACATGTAAGAACGAGATGATCCAGCCGGACCACCTCCCTATCTCTGTGCGAGACATCCAGTCGGCGGGATCGAACAGAGAGATCGAGAAGACATCGCTCCTGGCCTTCGGCCTCTCGGCTCAGGAGATGGAAAGGAAACTGTTAAAGGAAGCGCTGCAGCGCACAGGCGGCAACATTTCCGAAGCCAGTCGGCTCCTCAAGATCACGCGCAATACGCTGCGATACCGCATGGCAAAGTACCAACTCTGATTCGGATGCTGAAACAAGCCCCCAGCTTCGTTCTCGGCTCGACACAATCCTCAACGTAGCCATGAGGCTACGCCTCCGGTTCTGTCTCCCCTGCGGCCTCGTTGGATGGCTTGTTTGAGCATCCTCACCTGAGCATGCGGACACCGAGCTGGACATGCTCGTCTTGTGTCAATTCAAGGAACGGCCACTCCGCACCCGCAACTCAGCGGATCATCTCTGCCAAGAAGGTGGGAGCCGGGATATACGGTGGGCTGACAGCTGGATAGATCGCAGGATTTGCAGTCTATCCCGGTAGGTTGCACTATAGGCTGCAGCAGACTTAATAGTTGGGCGTCACAAGCGACGGGTCGGCGATGAACGTCATCTACAAGATCACATGCCCGAATGGGAAGATCTACGTCGGTCAGGATCGGACTGACAGTATCAACTACTTCGGGAGCCCTGACGACAATCTCATCGCGAAGGATTTCACCAGAGAGCAGAGACGTCGGTTCACCATCACACGAGACATTCTCTGGGAATCAGAGACAGCCACGCCCTCCGAAGTCAGTCAGAAGGAAGTTCAGTTCATCCTCGGTCTGAGGTCGAACGATCCGTCTATCGGTTACAACCAGTGGCCAAAGTTCAAGACGCAAGGTGACGCCCAACCTATCAATGCACCGGAGAAGTTCTGAATCGCTCACCGAGCCAAAACAGCGGGAACTCCCACCATCAACTGCGTGGTCTTCCTTTAAGCCACATTTGACTTTATTGTTATCGCTTTCGTAACCTTCCTCGCAGTGAAGCAAGTCACCCGCTTCAAGAAGGAAGCGCGTCCAGCACCACCGGCGGGGCCGCCACCAAGCGCCACTCCTGCGACAAGATTTTCCACGATGTGGGAATGAGAAGATTCACACGATAGATGACCCGCGCAATTCAGAAGGAGGAGATCATCATGCAGACATTCAAAACCGCCATCCTGGTAGCAAGCTTGGCCGCTCTGACAGGCTGTGCGAGCTGGGATAAGAGCCCCATCTGTGCAAACAATCAGGGATGGACGGCTTGGTCCGATGTCCGTTGCAATGCCGACAATGCACCGAAGGATATGGCCGCCGGCCTCCAGGCTGAGGCAGGAGACAAAGATAAACTCGCAGCCGACCTTGCCGCGGCCACGCAACGGAATGCCGAACTTGAGAGGCAGCTGGCTGATCGAGACAAGGAACTGGTTGGTCTGCGCGGCGAACTCTCTTCCGAGATGACGAAACTGAAAGCAGCTCAGCGTAGATTGATCCCGGCGCTTCGTCCTCAGATCGAGAAGGGTGACATCACCGTCGATCTTAACAACGAGCGGTTGTTGATTAACCTGGCTTCCAGCTATCTGTTCGGGTCCGGCCAAGATGTACTAAAACCGGCGGGCGCAGACGCACTGAAGCATGTCGGGGCGGTCTTGAAAGATTTCCCAGAGTACAAGGTGGCGGTGGACGGTCATACCGACAACGTGCCAATCGGGGGCGTACTAACAAAGAAGTTCCCCACGAACAAGGAACTCTCTGAGTCCCGTGCAGCAAATGCGGCGAAGGCGCTGATCGAAGGTGGTCTTGGCACCGTGACGACGCATGGGTATGCAGACACCAAGCCGGTTGAACCGAACACGACCGATGTGGGTCGGGCGAAGAACCGCCGCGTCGAGGTTCGCGTCACGAAGTAGCGCTTCCTGCAGGAAAACGACGACGGGGCCTCTCCATACCGGAGAAGCCCCGTTGCCTCATGAGCCACTTCCAACCGTAAAAAAAGAGCTGAGAAAGTCGTCTTGAAGTCTGAGGACGGCATATTCGCAGCCTCTACTTAACTCCCTGTTTTCACTTTGGAGGTATTCAATCTGTGGCTGAGGTGTGGTTGATATGACAAGGAGTCGCCAAGACTGGCCTTCAGTGCGCGCGTTGGACGACCATCAAAATGATCCCTCCAAGCTCGCTCGTTCTTTCTTCAGGGATGGGGGCTGATTGATCTTCCACTGCGCACAACTTTCTCACCCAGCCCACCCACTGGCAGATATTTTTCACCCGCCCTACCCCCGCTTGCTTCGCAAGCGATTTCCCATGACGTGCCATTAGCCCGTGCGAGGGTCTTTGGAGACCGCGCGTTATGCGAGCACAGCAGATCATCAGGCTCCATCCCCTCCTCTGTTCCGGGAGCACAAGACTAACGTGGGGGTCTTTCCTATCCTTTTTCTCGTGGAGCACTACGAGCACAAAGACCATGCCAGCTATCTCGCCATCCCCTCAATGACCCCTCCCAGCAATGGATACACGCACAACTTTGCAGTAGACTTGTCCTCAACGGATTGCTGAAACCCCTTGCCATGCCGCACGGTACGCTGCCGCAGACTCAAGAGTTTGGCGTGGCACGGGTAAGAGGCCAGGGAAACAATCACAGGAGGACATGCTATGCGCAAGAAGATTCAGGAGAGATGTCTGGTATCGATCCTTTGTATTGTGGCAACTGCGTTCATCAGCGGCTGCATGGCGCATGCGCAGTACCAATACCCCACGGCGGACGTTCCCACCTCGGAGCCTGCATACCTCGCGAAGGTCAAGACCGCGGCACCCGAGCAAATTGTAAACAAGGCATCGATCAGTATGATAAAGGAGGGCAAGCCACGGGAGCTGCAAGCTGGCAGCAACGGCTTTACCTGTCTGATCAGCCCTGACGGCACCCCGTTATGCGCCGATCAGAACGCGCTGGAATGGATGAAAGCAATACGCGAACGCACAGATCCGCCGGACAAGATTGGCTTCATCTACATGCTGGCCGGGGATACTGGCACAACCAACCACCATCCGCATCAGCGAGAAACGCGCCTGCATTGGGTACAGACCGGCCCGCACGTCATGGTTGTAGGGCCAAGGACTCGAGAAATGGTGGGCTACTCCAGAACCTTGGACGTCGCAGATCCCAATCAACCGTACTCCATGTTCCCTGGCTTACCCTATGAGCATTTGATGCTCCCGACGAAGTAGCCACAGGGCTAGGAGCCTATTCGACAGTGGAAGCAGCAACGGGGGTCGGGTCGAGCAATCACACATTTGATTGCTCAACCTGTTTCAAGCGACGGCTGACCGTAGCGGCATAGGCACACAAATGGTTCGCAATCTCGGCTACCTGATACCCGCCCCCTTGAGAGCAAGCTAGATCGGTCTCCCACTGCGCGTGTCCGTTTTCGATTCTTCCCCATCAATGCTAAGCCAAGCAAGGGCGTGAGGAGCTTTTGACTGCGGCCGTCGAGCGAGACCCTTCTGAAGCCACACGCTCCGGGAGCAAAGAAAGCTCCTCACACCCTTGCACCACACCTTCCGAGACCGCGCGTTGGGCGAGGATAGAAGGTCATCAGGCTCCCGCAGGATGCTCAAAAAGACTTCCAACTAGCAGGCTGTTGACAAAGTCCGCCAGCGGCGTTCTCGCGGCGCTCAGAGGCTCAACGTACGGCACAGAGTACGCGTCGCCTCTTCACTCGCTGCGGCCTTGCTGGACGGCCATTCTGAACAGCCTGCGAGGAACCCTGAAAGAGTCTGGGGACATCCAAGTGCTCATGGTTTCGATATGCTCAAGTAGTTTTTCAACAACCTGCTAGGCCGCAGACGAGTCAGAACCGGAGGCGCACCCTCTCGGGTACGTTGAGGATTTTGACGAGGCGAGAACGCTGCCTGGGAAAAGGCGCGTCTCGGCGCGCCGGGGCTGGGCGGGTGAGAAGAGCGACTTTTTCAGCATCCTGCCAGTAACCGTTTATCCGCCCATCGTCAGCACCACTCGGAACCGCGCCTTGCCGCTCAGCATGCGATCGTAGGCGGTCGCGGCTTGTTCGAGCGGGAAGGTCTCGACCATGGGACGAATGCCGGTCAGCGCACAGAAGTTCAGCGTGTCTTCCGAATCCCGTGCGGTTCCGGATGGCCAGCCCTGAATCGACCGTCTCGCACCGATGAGTTGAATGGGCGTGACAGTAATGGGGTCGGCTGATGCCCCCACTACCAGCAACTTGCCACCGACACCGAGTCCATCGATCAGCTCCGACATCGATTTGCTGTTCGGAGCGGTGGCCAGAATGACCGAGGCGCCGCCAAGCTTGGTCAATTCGTTTGCTGCGTTGGTCGTGTCTGTGTCGAGATAGCGAGCAGCGCCTAATTTCAGCGCCAACGCTTCCTTGTCTTGGCCCCGCCCGATCGCCACGGTGTGAAAGCCCATCTTACTGGCAAACTGAACGCCGAGATGCCCCAGTCCGCCCAGTCCCTGCACCGCCACCAAATCGCCTGATTTTGCCCCGCTGTGGCGCAAGCTGTTGAAGGTCGTAACGCCAGCGCACAGAATTGGCGCCGCCTCCACCGGCGAGAGAGCGTCTGGAATTGCGGCCACAGCTTCGCTCCGTGCAATCATGTACTGAGCATACCCGCCGTCTTCCTGGAATCCCGTGACCTGAAAATTCTGACAGCCCATGAAATCCCCACGGCGACAGGAAACGCATTGTCCGCAATGTCCACCGTGCCACCCTACGCCGACCCGTTGGCCCTTCTTCCAAATCGTCACACCAGGTCCAACGGCATCGATCACACCGGCGACCTCGTGCCCCGTCACTCGTGGGTATTGCAAGCCAGGCCAATGGCCTTCCTTCACAAAAACATCGCTATGACAAACGCCGCAAGCCTGTATCTTGATGCGGACGGTATGAGGCCCCGGTTCCGGCACCGAACGCTTCACGGTCTCGAACGCGCCGCCCGGACCACTCACTCTGCACCGCAGTCATCTGTGACATGACCGGCCTCCTTGGGTTGGATTGCATGTGAATAATAGGCACGGCGCGCGAGTCACGGAGCGCGGGTGACAAATCTGGCGCGTCGCGCTCATCTCACAATTCTCGCGTGTTTCAACGTTCTGCGCAGGGTGTGCTCTGGTCATCCGACGAGACTAGCGCCGTCGGGGGCGTGGGATAGATCGGGAAATCTATCCTCACCCCGCTGCTTCCTTCTTCCGCTCCAAAATGCCAAGTCACGCAACGACCCCTTTGACCTTCGCAATCGACTTCCTAAGCTGAACGATGTACGAACCGTATGATTCGAGCTATCACATCAAAAGACTCCTAGTTCACAATCAACTGTTTTTGAACACTACCCTAGAGGAAAAAAGATGGCTCCGGCTTCGGTCGTGGATGTTCGAGGCCACCCGCGAGTTACTGCCTTACACTTATCTCCAGTTTCATCCCATCCCGTTCAACGGTCACAAGGAGGGGGAGTGATATCGGATCCGTCCAATTTCCTAATGGTTGACCATTCAACGCGAGAATCTGATCACCTGGTTTGAGTCCTGCCCGAAAGGCCGGGCCCCCTTGGAGAAGACCGAGCAGCCGCATCCCCTTTCCGGGCCAACTGTAGTCAGCGACCACCCCCAGAGGATTGTCGCCAAACGCCGCCGCCAGGGCTGCTAACCCGTAGGCTGTGGCTTCTTCGACCACAAGACGACGGGCAACGGGGTATGACTCATAGAACCGACCTGTGGTTACCTCTGCCACAGAGGGACTGTTTGTCGACGACGCGATCTGGCGAAAGACCGTGATACCGCTCTCCACCTTAAGAAGCCGAAGTTCGAAGGACGCGGACATTGGCTCGCCAGAGCCCGATATGGCCAGACGATAGGTCAGCAGACTGTCCGCACCGACGAGTTTACCCACGCGAATCGTCGTATCTTCATCAACTCGCCCGGTATATTGAATGCCAACTTCATCGAGAACTGTTCGCAGATCCTCCCGTTCCACAAGCACCAAATCCCGATGTCGTGTGCGTAAAAAATTTAGCGTCAGATCAAGCCATGAGATGACCCGGTTATCTGTTGTTCCAGCGACCGGCAAAACCGCCAGTCGCTGTGGCAGCGGAGAGATGGTGGGAGGCATGAACACAGGAATCACGGAAACCTGCAACCCTCCCCTCACGAGAGCTTTTATCGACCGAGAGCCCTCCGTCCTCGTGGCCTTCCCACAGACTTTCCAGGCCAAAGAACGAACGACATCAGGCGTACCCCACATGCAAAGCTGATTGTCCTGTAGCACCACGTAATAGGGGTTGGCAGGCTCTGCCGGGAAATAGCAGTTGGGAAAGAATGGACAGTGCAACAGGTACCCCATCCACTCGCCTTTCGGATAGAGTCGGTATTCCCATATGGCTTGCTGTCCATCATCCTGAACCACACGGTCAGGTTTCCCCAAATTCTTCAATACCTGCTCTTTCGGCGTAGACACGGCCAAACGGTCGTCAAGTTTTCCTGCATCGTACATGTAGGGGAGAAACACCCCGCAGCCGGACAGGGGAAGCAACAACATGAGACAGACCAGTGCTCGCTGCATGGCGCTTTTCCCACTGCTGTATGGAATGCGGAAGGTTTTCTCAAAGGGAGCTGTCTTCAAGGTAACCATAAGGGACTTGTTATTGGAAGCCGTGAAGGCCAGCCAGATGTGGCCGGCACCCTTGATCTATTCCGGGTTGAGTGTCTTGCTCTTCGTGCGCAGAAGAGCGGAATCGCCCCATACATCTAAACCCTTGCTACCTCTTGGCCCTTAGGGAATCGGCTCTCACCGTCCTTCGCTGGGTGGCTCCCCAGGATTGATGAGGATGGGGGCCTTCAGTTGGTCCGGCAAGAGAATCAGTTTGGAATTAGGGCTGTCATACAATTTGTACCGAAGATAGGCTGGTGTGAGTGTATGTGAGATGGTCTCCTGCGCCTTGGCTTGTCCGACGGCCCGGATACGGTTCCCTTCTGCCTCACCTTCGGCCCGAATCCGAATCGAATCGCCCTCGCCTTTCGCCCGTGTGCGGGCAATCTCGGCATCCTTTGACGCAATGGTCAGTTCGAATTCTTTTTGTTCTTTCTCCTGCTCCTTCGCCTGTTTCTGCTCAATCGCGCGCAAGACAATTGGCGGAAAATCGACATCGGACAAGGCGATACTATGGATTTCCAAGTGACGGCCTTTGAGCTTTTCGACCACCACCGCCTGAATCTTGCTCGCAATCTCCGCGCTCTTCTCCGGCACCGTCACCATGTTATAGCCGGAGACCACGCTCCGCACCGTAGCCATAAACTGGGGTTTGACAATCCGCGGATAGAAGTCCGGACCCATTTCTTGGGCCAGAAAATACAGTTCCTCCGGAATGGGCCGGAGGATGATGGCTGCCTTAATGAGCACCTGCAGATCATCCGCGCTCAAGGCATCAATGTCCTCGGTAAAGCTCTGCCACCGAATATCGTAGAGGTACACGCTATTCCAGGGCGCCTGGAAGTAATACCCGTCCTTCAGCGTTTCAGTGGAAAGCCCTTGGGAGAACGGACGCCAAGACAACCCGCGTTGGCCTGGTTGGACGGTGGTGCCGCAGGCCGTGGTCAGCAGCAGTCCGACGAGCACAAGACTCGTCATAGTTGGGCGTGTCATAGATTCCTCCCGGTACAGCCACGCCATGCGTGGCAGGTTAGTGACCTCGTGATCGTGTCGACTGATTGGACGAATGACCCCCACCCAGTTCCAGGTGCACATCGGCGAGCCGGTCCTGTTCACGTGCAGTGTCTTCGTAGAACTGAACTAAGAGCCGTGTGCCTGTCACCCATTCAGACTCCGGTCCGAAAAGCCGCTCATAGGCCACAATCGAACCGGTCAATGCCTCGGCCTGTTGGCGTGACTCCGCCGCCTGGCGGCTGTAATAAGCCGCGATTGCCCAGTGGTCTTGGCCGGGATCGCGCGAGGCGGGATCCAGCAGAGCAGTGGATCTTCCGCTGCAACCAGATTGGAGGAAGATGGCGAGAAGCACAACGAGGATGGCTGTATGCATCGTGGGATCTCCTCCGTCATCCCCAAAGGACAGTCACTGGGCGAGATGCACACGCGATTGAAGGAACTCGACCGCCGCGGCAACGCTGACCGACGGCACCGTGATTATCGCATTCGCATCCGCTTCAGCACAACATCACGCTGCAGCCTTCAGTGGGGGGCTTCAACAGTACCAGCAGGCGGTAGATGCTTACAGCCGGCAAGTACGGGCTATGGTGACCGGGTGTGGAATATGAAACGCGGCCCGATCGGTCGCAGCATGGGTGGTCGCTGGTTCACGAGTGCTTCTGCTGCATTCACTGATGTTCAGGCGAGAGACATACGGACCAGAGGCTAGGGTTGATTAGAAAGAGTTTCTTTCCTCTCACCTCGGGCCCCTCGCCCTCACCGGCTTCTATGAAATTTCACGACGAACCGTCATGAATAATGCAGGCTACGTATTGACTTACTGGAGCTTCTCACAAAATTTCAATGGACGTCTTGACCACTCCTGAAAAACTCGATGATCGCCTTATTTTTCCCAGGCCATTCGGTATGTATCCCCGTGCCTTCGCAATAGCGTGTGGTGACATTATTCTTGCACCCCCTATAGGTTACGCAACCTTCTGCGTCTTTTACAGGGCTTGTAGCATCGCAACCATTACAGACAGCCCACCATTGTATTGCCTCTTTACCATAACCCGGGAAAAGGGTGTCCTGGCTACTGTGCATGACCATAACGGGAAGCGGGTTGGGACATTGATAGGCTTTCAAGTCCTCACCCCTGATGCCCACCGCGCTCGGAGCAATCGCCGCTGGAATATGTTTGGTGCCATTGATAAACGCGATGGCCATGGCAATAGTTCCGCCATCGGAATGACCGGTGAGAAAAATCCGTTTGTGATCGACGCACCATTTCTTTTCGATCAGTCCCGGTATTTCAGCAAGCTCTTCAATCGTTTTGGTACTCATTTGTCGGTGATCGGCATACGCGACAATAAAACCTGCCGCCGTGGCCGCTTGCGTGAGGTACATGTATTCTTCCGACTCATATCGATTTCTCCCCCCTGGCGCATAGACCATGAGTAAAGGATGGGCAATGGTGGAATTGTAGTTGACCGGCGTTTTCACCATGTAGCGAATACCCGTCGGTGTCTTTTCATCATTACTGGCGCCCGCATCACCCGACTTTGCCCCTGGTTCACAGCGTACGCATACTATCGTTGACTACATACACCGCCTGACCGAGCAGTTTGCCACGACTCACGGCTTCAGGATCATTCCTCCCAGCATCTTGAACCGCGCCGGTGCCGATAAAACCAATCAGCAAGAGGCCTATTGCTACAGCAACGATCGTTGTGCGGCCGGGCTGTATATGCCGGAACCGTAACCACTCCGGCTTAAAGATACCGACAACCAACAGGGCGACCGAAAGGAACATCATGGCTCTGAAGACATTGACTACCAGCGCGTTCATCGGTTTTACCTCGTATCGTTCACTGCGAGAGGATTAGGGGAAGGCCTGAAACTCTTCCGTATAAGCATAGGTCTCAATGGGCCGAGATATGGGAATGTACCAAAAACCTCAGACTCGTTCACAACCGAAACACCACGGGCGACCCCCTAGGTAGGAGGTCGCCCGTGTTTGGCCCTTAGGACGCCGAAGCCGACTGCATGACTTAGTATGGGATTACGTGCAAGCAGTCCTTGCTCTCCTTGTTCCAGACCACATCACACAGGTTGGACATGCGCGCCACAATCTGCGCCGCCACGCCACCCGTCCCGCCGAACAACCCACACCAGCCCAACGTCACAAAGCCCCAGTGCAACGGCGCCGCGAAGAGTTCATCGACGAACCAGAAGGCATGTCCCCACTCATTGAGGCCTACGTTCGGCAGAATCATCATCGGCCCCACGATCGCGCCCACCAACGGGAACGAGACCGACTTGCTGAACTGCGGCAGCCGGGTCATGGCGTAGAGGTAGCTCGCAACGCCACAGGTGATGTACAACGGGAAGGTGAAGTAGAAGGCGATAATATGGCTCGCCGTAAAGCTCGTATCGCGGATGATCACCTGATGCCACGATGCGTCCTGCTCGAGAGTGAAACTTCCCGCCCAGTACACGCCGAACACATACACCGCGAGCCATCCCATCCAATAAAAATACCGCTTGAGTTCCGTCTTGGGATCGACGTTGGCAATGTTGCGATCGCGCGTTTGCCAAATCCACCCCAGGGTCGAGGCCGAGAAGATGATGTTGGAAATCACGTTAAAGCGCCACAGGCCCATCCAGACGTTTTCGAACTCCGGCGTCATCGAGTCCAATCCGTGTGAGTACCCGAACGTGCGCTGAAACACGACCTCAGCTCCCACTGCGAACAGCATCGTGAACCAGCCGATCTTAAGGGGCCTCGAGTCATACCAAAGTGATATGTCATATCCGAGGTTGCTTCCTCCCATTGTTGTTGTACTTGCCATAGTCTTACCCTCCCTTCATGTGCTTGAGAACCACCTCTGTGGGATGGTTGTGAAAACCCCTACGAAATACGTTGCCTGTCATTTCAATTTCCTCCTTCCTCTATGATCCACAGATGCAATCGGTATTTCCTGATGCTGTTCATAAGCAACTCGCATTCCAGCAGAGCATCCGCGTGACTTCGTCATCGACGATGCTGAAACTTCAATAGAATGAGCGTTTTCACTCGGGAATCTCTGCAGTGGAAACAATGACGTGCTGAGACTGTTTGCCGAGATTACAGCATGATGCCGAAAAATCAGCTTTCACAGGACCATTCACAGAGGCTGGATGAGAACCCAGGCTAAGAAGTGCGAGAGACACCGAACTCCTGAGTTTTGGACTGAAGGTAATCTCTTTATATAAGGCTGATTGACATGGAGGATGAAGGACCAGAACGTGATGTGACAACCGTTCTTATTCTATGTGCCGATGCATGACGTCCAAGATAAAGGCATACGGCACCTGTTGGTCACCATGGAAGGCTAGTGATTTTTGGTCAGTAACGGGAGTATTATGCACTTATGGTGATATGATCTAGACGGTTCCGCCTCCGTTGGCGGAGTGCGGTGCGCGAGCGGCAAAGCTTCCGTTGCAGACTCGCCAGGAGGGTAGGCGTCGGGCAATGACAAAACGAAAGAGAGCTCGTCCTTTCGCCAGCTAGACGATGGTCAGCAGAATATTCCTCCTTGTTGGTTTTAACGTAACCTGCCTCTATTTGGGGGAGGACATATGAAACCCAACCTTCACAATGAAACCACTCAGCGGTCGGCCACGCCCGATGGCCTCTCTCATTCCGATATCGAAGACTGTAAATGGGCCGAGACATTGCTTGCCGGAGAAAATCGCCTTCTCGAGATGCTCGCCACCGGATGTACGCTCTCAGAATTCCTTGATGCCTTATGCCGACTCATCGAAGATATCGCGAGCGGATCTCTCTGTGGAATCGTACTGGTCGATCCTATCAGCAATCGACTAAAGCACGGTGCGGCTCCCAGCCTTCCTCTCAGCTATAACGAGTCGATCCATGGCAGACCCGTGAATCTCCTCTCGGGTCCCTGCGCCATGGCGGCAAGTCTCAAAGAGCAAGTGATTGCTGCCGATGTTGCGTCGGACGCGCGATGGGACACGTACGAATGGCGCGCACTGGCCATGGCACATGGATTGCGGGCTTGTTGGTCCACTCCAATTTTGTCATCTGCCGAAAAGGTATTGGGCACCTTCGCGATTTACTCGCGCGAACCTGGTAGCCCTAGTGCGTACCATCAACACCTCATCGGACAGATCACGCATCTGGCGACGGTAGCTATTGAGCATAAGCATAGGGAGGAGAAGCTCCGCCAAGATGAACGGGAACTGCGACGCATCACCGACGCGATCGCTCAACTCATTTGTGTCCTGGGACCCGATGGGAAAACTCTCTATGCGAATCGATTTGTGCTCGACTACAGCGGTCTGAGCTTGGAAGATGTCATGGCGGATGACTTTCGCGCACGATTTTTTCACGCTGATGATATCGAGAGATCACAGAACGAGCGCCAGCATGCGCTCGAACGCGAAACCCCATTTGAATTGGAGCTACGTGCTCGCCGGAAGGATGGGCAATATCGGTGGCTTCTGATCCGCTATAACCCCTTGCAGGACGAAGAAGGACGGATCATTCGCTGGTACGCGACAGGGACCGACATCGACGATCGCAAACGGGCGGAAGAGAGAACTCAAAAAGAAAACTTGGCGTTGCGCGAAGAGATCGATCAGTCTTCGATGTTTGAAGAAATCGTCGGCTCGTCGGACGTCATCCGCAACATATTGACGCAAGTCACCAAAGTGGCGCCGTCAGATTCCACGGTACTCGTGCTGGGTGAGACCGGGACGGGCAAGGAGCTGATCGCACGGGCCATTCACAAGCGCTCGAAGCGGTCATCCCGGGCGTTTATTACCGTCAATTGCGCGGCGATTCCCGCGTCGCTCATTGCCTCTGAGCTGTTTGGACACGAGAAAGGCGCATTCACCGGCGCGCTCCAACGGCGTCTCGGGCGATTTGAACTGGCCGATGGCGGGACGATCTTCCTTGATGAGATCGGAGATCTGCCTGCCGAGACTCAAATCGCGCTCCTGAGAGTCCTGCAAGAGGGGGAAATTGAACGGGTCGGCGGCAGCCAATCGATTTCCGTTGACGTGCGCGTGCTGGCCGCCACGAATCGCGATCTGAAGGCAGCCATGGCGGCAGGCACATTTCGCCAGGATCTCTTTTACAGGCTGAATGTCTTCCCAATCCAGGTCCCCCCGTTACGCGAACGGATGGACGACATCCCGTTACTCGTCACCTACCTGATTGAACGCTATGCGAAGAAGGCGGGGAAAAAAATCAAGAATATACAGAAAGAGACCTTGGAGTTGTTTCAGGCCTACGACTGGCCCGGCAACATTCGCGAGCTGCAGAACGTCATCCAGCGAGCTATCGTGCTGTGCGAGAGCGAAACATTTTCCGTCGACGAGACATGGTTGAAACGGGAAAAGCACAGACTGTCGGGGTCGGTAATTCCCCTAGGCGCCACACTTGCCGAGCATGAAAAGGACATCATTGAAGCGGCGTTGGCGGATTGCGGGGGCCAGGTCGCGGGCCCAACCGGCGCCGCTGCCAAGCTCGGACTCCCGAGGCAGACGCTTGAGTCGAAAATCACGGCCCTGGGAATTAACAAGCATCGCTTCAAGACTCGCCAAGCCGACTACGCACGATAAAAAGCCAAAAGTTGTTTGGGCGCCATCTGCGAAAACCGGCCTCTCGTGAATCATTGCTTGTGTTTTAGACGACTCCTCTGACCCCGCACCTGCTCACTATCCTCCACGCAATCCGACCGAGAATTGAAATTTCACCGGATACTCCTGCCTATTTTGCCGATCATTCAGCAAATGCTGAAACTTCGGCAGGCATCTACACGCAAAACACAAACATTTCAATGGTTTATAGCTGGCCTCTTCATTGCAATATTTTTATATCGTCCAGGTTGAGAGGTCACAGATGACAATAAAATTTGAAAAAGAAACCCGCCGCCTCAAGACGATGATTTGTCTAAGCGGTCGGTTGCAAGCGAAGCATCTGGAGGAATTGAAGACGCAACTGGAAGGCGCTCGGTCGCGGGTTGCACTGGACCTCAACGGAGTGACGCTCGTGGATGTCGAGATCGTTCGTTTTCTGAACGCCTGTGAAAAAAACGGTGTCCAGCTCCTCAATTGCTGGCCGTACATACGGGAGTGGATGAGCCGTGAGAAGGGCAGAGAAGGATAAGGCGATGCAGTTCAGACAACCACAGCAGCACATATAAAAGGAGGGAATTCCAATGGCAAATACTACTCTTCAAAAAAAAGATGACTCCATGAAGGGCGTCATTTTCATTATTCTTGGTGGCGTGCTTGTGATGTGCCTGGCACTGGCAACGGGCCTCCTCAGGCCCTAAGGCCGAATGCTAATGCCATCTATAGTTTTTCAACGAGGAGTTCACACCATGAAGGGCGTCATTTTCATTATTCTTGGTGCCGTGATTTTGATGTGTCTGGTACTTGCAACTGGTTACTTCCAACCTTAGCCGTTGGGATAGCGAGTACCGATTAAAACTGAATGCGACGGTTTGCGAATGTCCATAATTATCCGACGGATTTCTGTTTCTCAGCCCTTCAGCAAGGAGCCTAAGAAAGCACGACAGGTCAGAATACTTGGCTCTTCTTTAAGTCGTGACAGAGAAAGGAACTCATCGCGATGCCAGTGAATAAAAAAATCTCCTTTTCGGTCCTGTGTGCCTTTCTCACGATTGGGGCAGTCATGTTCGTGCACAATTTCATCACGCCCATGCAGATGCTTGAAGAGCTTCCGTATAGCGAATTCAAGACGCTCCTGGCGGCCGGGAACGTGGCGGAAGTCACGGTCACTCGTCAGTCATTGCTCGGGAAACTGAAGCCGGAAGAAGGATCAAAAGAACCGAAGCTGTTTACGACTGTCCGGGTTGAAGATCCTGATTTAGTCAAGGAACTCAATGTACGCAACGTCAAGTTCACCGGCATGATTGAGAGTACGTTCTTGCGAGACATTATGTGGTGGGTCATTCCTGCGCTGATCTTTGGCGGTATCTGGTTTTTTGTGATTCGGCGCCTCGGTCAGGGGCTTGGACAGGGTCAAAAAGGGTTCATGACCGTGGGGAAGTCGAAGGCGAAGATCTATGCCGAGAAGGACACGAAGGTCACCTTCGCGGACGTGGCCGGTGTGGACGAGGCGAAGGAAGAACTGCGCGAGGTGATTGATTTTCTCAAGACGCCGGAAAAATTCACGCGTCTCGGAGGAAAGATTCCGAAAGGCATCTTGCTCGTCGGTCCTCCTGGAACCGGCAAGACGCTCCTGGCTCGCGCTGTGGCAGGAGAGGCAGGCGTGACGTTTTTCAGCATCAGCGGGTCCGAGTTTGTGGAAATGTTTGTGGGAGTGGGGGCCTCCCGCGTGCGAGATCTGTTCGAGCAGGCGAAGATCAAGGCGCCCTGTATTATCTTCATCGACGAACTGGATGCATTGGGAAAAGCCCGTGGGGCGGGACCCATGGCGCATGAGGAGCGTGAACAGACCCTGAATCAGTTGCTGGTCGAGATGGACGGCTTCGATCCCCGCATCGCCGTTATCCTGATGGCGGCGACCAATCGGCCTGAAATCTTGGATCCTGCACTGTTGCGGCCAGGCCGGTTCGACAGGCAAGTCTTGGTCGATCGCCCGGATAAGATCGGCCGCCTGGCTATCTTGCGCGTCCATGCCAAACAGGTGACCCTGGGGCCCGATGCAGACCTTGAGATGATCGCCGCGATGACCCCCGGGTTCTCAGGCGCCGACCTCGCCAATATCATCAATGAAGCGACACTGTTGACCGTGCGTCGGAATAAAGAGCAGGTGGGTCTGTCGGAATTGCAAGAAGCGGTGGAGCGGGTCGTGGCGGGGTTGGAGAAGAAGAACAGGGTTCTCAATAAGATGGAGAAGGAACGCGTCGCCTTCCATGAAGTAGGCCACGCATTGGTGGCATTGTCGTTCCCGGGGTCAGACCCGATTCAGAAGATCTCGATCATCCCTCGCGGCATTGCCGCGTTGGGCTATACCCTTCAGCTCCCGACCGAGGATCGATTCCTGATGGCCAAGACGGAGTTGGAAAACAAGATTGCCGTCCTACTCGGAGGGCGGAATGCGGAAGAATTGATCTTCGGCGAGGCCTCCACGGGCGCACAGAACGACCTGGTCAGGGCCACGGACATTGCCAAGAGCATGGTCAAATCTTACGGGATGAGCGAGAAGCTAGGCACCGTTACCCTGGATCGGGAACGCCAACCACTCGTTATGCAAGTCCAGACCCCTCAGGAGAAAGGCGACTACTCGGAGGAGACCGCCCGCGAGATCGACTGTGAAGTGCGCCGTATCATCGATGAGCAATACGATCGCGTGAGATGGCTCTTAGCTGAAAAGAAGCGCGCACTCATAGAAGGAGCAAAAGCCCTGCTCGAACGCGAGGTGATCAGTGGCAGTGATCTCAAAACCATCATGGACAATCACTGAGGCGCAAACGCACATATGCAGATGCTCAAAATTCTAGCAGAAAAACCAGTGGGAAAGGTGCGAAGTATCTGACGCAAGACCCCATCAAGGAAGGAGGCATGCGATGAGGTGCACACGCTGTGGGGGATTGATGGTGTTTGAGGAGTTTGAAGACTTTGTGCTCGGGTCGGGTGGCGACGGATTTTGGGGACGGCGCTGCATCAACTGTGGCGCGATTGTCGATCCCGTAATTGCTAGGCATCGGTGCCTCACGTCGCAGCCAGCAGCATCTAACCCTGCATTGATAGCCGTGTAAGGAGGCTTCTCTCATGCACACTTATATGTATGGCGAAATGGCGCAGACGCTCGCTGTCTCCGTAGTCTCAAAGGTCAGACCCATCAGAAGCAGACGGTCGATATGGTAATGCGATGAAACCCTATGGCTACAACGGAGATACGGAGGCCTGTTTCCTCTCCCCTTCGAGGTGGGCGCCGCAAATCCGCACGGCGTCTCCCGCTGAGGTAGATAGGCCCCTCTCTACACCCCGGAGGGGCCTGTCTGCTCGGTGGGCCATGGAAGCAGATGACAAGAATGAAGGAGCAGGACTCTCGGCAGTGATGAGGGTGGCAGCATGGACCAGAGCTTAGCACGGTCCTTAAACAGGAGGGTTGGCCATGATTAGGCACATGACACGAGCAGGTTCTATGGTGCTCCTTCTTGTTGCCGCACTATGCCCCGGCGTAGCTGCTGCGCATGGAGGAACGGACTTGGAAGTAGACCCTTGCGTACGCTGGGTCGGTGAAAGCGCGGTGCATTTCAGTACCTATCAGCCGCAATATGAGCTGAAAGCTCAATACTGCACGGACATTCCCAAGACAGGCGAGACCTTCCTGGTCGTGGACCTCGTGGACCCGGCATTGCGTAACGTGCCGGTCGGTATGCGGATCGTGAAGGGGAACGGGAGCAATGAGGCAGAGGCCCAGACGGTGGCAGACTGGCGTCCGAGCCACCACCCGACCGGAGTAGTCAGTGGAGAAACCAATCTGGGTGAGGGTCTGTACAGAGTCATCATTACAGCGGAGGGGCGGAATCCTTTGCGCTACCAGTATCTCTTGCGTGTACAAATGATCGATTATCAGAAGTTGGTGAATTCCGTGGTGGCACCACTGCTCGGCGTGCTGCTAATGGCCTGGCTCGGGTACAAGCTCCTGCGATCGAAGTGGCTGCGAAATCGGTGGGCGGGCGTCCGTTCATAGGAAGCCGGGCGCTCCAGCCCGCGAGCACATGGTTCACCATTCCAGAGGGAGGAGGCTGACAATGTCTATACAATTTCTGAAACCTGCCGGCCCGCGCTTCGTGACATCGCAAACCGACGCACCTTTGAAAAAGAAAGGCAAGATTCCTTGGTATGTCTACTTTATCGGAGCAGCGATCTATACCGCTCTTGCCGGTTGGCTGTTCGCAGAATCGTCTCCTCTGGCATGGGTTTGCCTCATCAGCGCACCGGTGGGATTTTTCTATGCCTGGGGAGCCTGGAAAAAAGAGAAACAAGGCTAGGGGTAAAGTCTAAACCCTGTGCGACAGCGAGCCCGACTATTGCGCGATGGACACAATCCACTCCTCATATGCCCGGTTGCTGAACCAGGGGTCGCTAAAGAGCACTGAATCGAAACAAGACAGCCAAATGGCCGACTGCTGCGATCAGACGGAATAGTCATGGAGGAGGAGGTCTGATGGAATCATTGATGGATACTCTTGTCGACCGTCGGGCAAACAACAGTGCGGGTCTTATACCATTCCCCGCTCCAACCTATGCGCAAGTTCGCTGTTTCTTCGGCGGCTTGGTACGCGCCATGTATCGACTCGAGGTAGTCGGCGTCGATCGCCTCCCCGTCACCGGGCCTATGGTCATCGCACCGAATCATGACTCGGTGCTCGACGGGATCATCCTGGGGGCGGCGATCTCGCGGGAACTGCGTTTCCTCGGAAAGGCGGAGCTCTGGCAGTCCCGACTGCTGGGGTGGGTGCTCGACGGGCTCGGCGCCGTCGGGATTAAGCGTGGCTGCGGCGACCACCTCGCTCTCGCTCGGATGCGACATGCGCTCGAAGCAGGGCAGGCAGTCGCAATTTTCCCGCAAGGCGCCATCTACGGCGACCGTGTGTGGCACCGAGGTGCCGCGCGCCTGGCGCTCTTGACAGGCGCGCCACTTGTGCCGGTCCGCCTTGTCGGCACAGCACGGGCTCTCTCGCGGGACAGAATCGGCTTCCCGCGGTTGCGAGTCATCTTCGGAGAGCCTATCAAAGTCGCGCGGGCGCAAGAAGAGCCGGTTGCAGCGACGAAACTGACCAAGCAGTTACGCGTCGCGGTCGAATCGCTGACCTAGCCCACCTCTCATATTCTGAACATACGTCTCCCGCAAGTACGGGAACGCCTCAGCCCAGATCCACACCCTCCCTCATCCATCAATCTTAAGAGAGTGGCCAGATTGTCGTTCACTGCGCGCATCGAACGAGCACATTCTTATCGTGCGCGTTCTGCGAGCAAGAAGGACGATCTGACCACTCCCTTTCCTTCAACCATCACGAACAGATCGTAACGACGACCTGCGATAGAAAAGACGATCCTCGCTTCTTTTACTCGAATGCTGCCCGTTCCTATCCGCTCTCACTCATCCTCGCGCGCCGTGTCTGCGACCTCTCAAGACTCCCCCTACAAAACCGATAGCACACACATCCATTCACAGAATCAATCAAGCACGAGGGCTCCATGCTCTGCTGGTCGAAATTGATACAGACGCGCGTTTTCCTCACTGCATTCTTGCTGACCATCTCCCTCTTTGAAGAACAGGTGTACGGCGCCCCACGGGAGCAATTAATTCCCATCTTGGGCGTAACCACGGGCCAAAATCAGGTCGGCACGGTCTCCTATGTGAGGGTTTCGTTCGACGAACGGCAAGACCAGGCAGGACTGATGCTGCACTTCCACTCGACACCGGGACGATTCTCGCGCATGGCCCAGACTTCAATCGAACAGGCGATCAGACGGAGCGCGCGATCCCTGGGCATCTCCACCGACTCTTGGACGGTCAAACTCTCCATTCCCTATGAAGGCATGACGATCTACGGGGACAGTGTGTCAGCGATGGTGAGCCTCAGCGTCGCAGCCATGGCACAAGGCAAGATGGTACCGACCGGTCACGTACTGACGGGAACGGTCACTCCCGAAGGTGAGATCGGCCCGGTCGGATCTGTCCCGTTAAAAATACAGGCGGCAAGGGCGGCGAAACTCCGCCGAGTCGTGGTATCCAAGCAGACACCTGCTACCGAGAGTACAGGGAGCCTTCCGGTCTCGATCCAGGTATCGACGGTGCAATCGGTCCCAGAAGCCTTGGATGCCCTCACCGACTCATCGCCCGCGAATTCAGCTATCACCGAAGGCGAACCACGGTAACTCCATCTCCGCCTTCTGCCCGATCTCCCGCACGGAACTCCGCCACATAGGGTGAGTCTTTCAAGTAGTCGCGCAACGACACTTTGAGTTTCCCCGTGCCATGGCCATGAATGATGCGCAGAAACGGTGCACCGGCCATCGTCGCGCGATCCAGCGCCGCAACCACGTCATCCAACGCCTCGTCCACTGCCTTTCCTCGAACATCTACAACCGTCTGTTCATCCAATCCCAGCCCGCCACTTGACGGGAACCGGCGTGGGCTCGATGGTGGAACTGGCTTCGACGATGCCGCCTGCCCCCGTGCGAGGCCAACAAGATTCGCCACTGTGGCCAGCACTTCCCCTTCTCCCACCTTCACCCTCACACGTTTCTTCCCTTGTGGCGTTTCGAGTAGCATACCGGTCATGCCGAGCCCGCTGATCTCGACTTGATCTCCCACCCCCAACTGCTCGAGCGGAATCGGCGTACCGGCCGGGGCCAATTCAGCTTTCGTCTGCGCCTCGAGTTCGAACAATCGTTGCTTCGCCGCTTTGGCTTTGATCAACTTCTGCTCCCCCTTAACAGCATCGACCGTAGCTTGGACTTCAGCCCGCGCGCGACTGAACTGCTCACTGAGTTTTCGCTTAAGGCCCTTCTGCGCTTCCCGTTCTGTGTCCTCCAAGTGAGCCAACTGTGCCTTCGCGCGTTGCTCAGCCTGTTCTGCTTCACGTCTGGCTTCGACAGCGCGGGCCAGGTCGTCGGTCAACTGCCGCTGCGTGATTTGCAGATCGTGCAGCATGGTCTCCATGACCCGCTCGTCTTTATGGAGCTTCTGCCTTGCCTCATCCAGCAAAGCCTGATCCATGCCTAACCGACCAGCAATCTCAAGCGCGGACGACCCGCCTGGCACCCCCATGAAGAGCCGATAGGTCGGTGAGAGCGTCGCGACGTCAAATTCGACCGAGGCGTTCGCGAAGCCTGGCATCGTGTGGGCCAGGGCCTTCAGCGAGCCGTAGTGCGTAGTCGCGACGACTTTCATCCCCAGCAAGGCCAGCCGGCAGAGCAATGCTTCAGCAAGGGCCGCTCCTTCTGTCGGATCGGTCGAGGTGACCGGTTCATCGAGAAGAACCAACCATTGCCGCGGGACACCATGTGGGTCGCTTCTTCGCTGATGGTCCGTTTCATCGAGCAGCTGAATCATCTGGGTCATGTGCGCCGAAAAGCTGGACAGGTCACGAGCCAAGTCTTGGGCATCGCCGATATCGGCATAGACGTCGGGGAAAATTGCCATCTCGGACTCCGCGTCACAGGGCAGGTGCAATCCAGCCCGAACCATCAAGGCAAAGAGCCCAACGATCTTGAGGGTCACGGTTTTCCCGCCCGTATTGGGACCGGAGATAACGAGCACATGAATCGATTCATCCAGGAGAATATCGTTGGCAACCACCTGCTCTTTCGACAAGACGAGTAAGGGATGTCTGGCGCACAGCAGCCGTACGCGCCCTTCTGCGTTGAGATCGACTGGATGCGCCTTCAGTTGGCGGCCAAACGATGCCCGCGCCGAAATACCGTCCAGCACAGCCAGCGCATCGAGCCCCGCCAGCACAACCTCGGCTTGTGCGGCAACGAGGGCGGACAACTCACGGAGGATGCGGCGCACTTCCCGCTCAATTTCAAGATCTGCCACTTTGATCGAGTTGTTCAGCTCAACAAGTTCGCGCGGCTCGATAAATACCGTCGCCCCGCTGGCCGAGACGTCATGGACGATCCCCGGCACCCGTCCACGCATGTCTGCTTTCACTGGAATGACATAGCGGCCTTCTCTCTGAGCAAAATACTGTTCTTGGAGAATGTCCTCATAACGGCGCGAGTGGAGCATCTGATCCACATGATGCCGCATCTGCTGTTTGAGCCCCTGTGCCTGATGGGTTAAGCGCCGCAACTCCGGCGTTGCCGACTCCTTAATCGAGCCGTCAGGGTGGATCGCTGCATCCAGCGCAGTTTTCACGGGCCGCAATTCCCCGACCGATAATAGGGGATGTGCGGCGGATGCCAGCGCAGGCGCGTCTGGTTGATGCCGCCCCACAAAACGGCCGCTCTCCTCCAACAATTCCAGCACCATCGCGCAATCCCGGAGTTCGTGGACTTCCAACACTGCCCCTTTCTTTGCCCGAATGAGCGGATCGCGAATATCCGGGAATGCCAAGGTCGGCAGGGCCTCGCCGGATGCTTGGAGCTGTCCCATCTCCGTCGTTTCCTGTTGACGTTGCCGTGAATCCTGGAGGCTGGTCGCCAATTCGAGGGTGCGACAACGCGCCGCTCCCATCGTAGATCGAGCATGTCCGGCAAGTGCCTCAAGCAGTCTGGGCCACTCCAGCACCATTGTGGTCTGTTCGAAAAGATTCACCGATACCTCAAGGGAAAATTTCTCACGCTGGGAGCCTGTCTGACATTGCCTTCGTGATGAGGCGAAGGAGGGCCAGGCAGATGCGCGGCCACAGGCCACGAAAAACCGGAGGCGTATTCACTGGAATACGGTGAGGATTTTTCGAGGCCGAGAACAACGTAGATGCCTGGCCATCATTCGCCGCAGTAGAACGGTCAATGTCGGATAGGCTCCTAGGATCGACGAACTCTAACGAACCCGGCGACAGAGACGCAAGGCACAGGTCCGTGGACCTCGCTCCAATTCTGTCAGCTTCCGGTGCAGGCAATTGGGAAACTTCCGTGATCCGGCGCAGGGTTACCGCGTTAGTATGGCTTGACAAGGCCCAGGGTCGCCGATATTATCGGCCTCATTCTGGCCGGTAGATTCAACCGGCCAATTTTTTCTTGAAGGACCACTCATCATGGCTATTCGGATCGGCATTAACGGTTTCGGACGGATCGGACGGAACGTCCTGCGGGCATCACTCGGTGACCCCGACCTCCACATTGTCGCAGTGAACGACCTCACAGATGCGAAGACGCTCGCCTATCTTTTAAAGTACGACTCTGTACACGGGACGTTACAGGGGAACGTCGAGGCCAAAGGCGATCAGATCTTCATCGATGGCAAGCCCATTAAGGTGCTCGCGATCAAGGATCCCAAAGAGCTTCCCTGGAAGGAACTGGATGTCGATATCGTCATCGAATCGACCGGGCGCTTTACCGATCGTGAAGGCGCGGGAAAGCATATCGCTGCCGGAGCCAAGCACGTCATTATTTCCGCGCCGGCGAAGGATCCGGACGTCACCATCGTACTGGGCGTCAACGACGCAGCCTACGATCCAAAATCGCACCACATCATCTCCAACGCCTCCTGCACGACCAATTGTCTGGCTCCCGTGGCAAAAGTGCTGCTGGATAATTTCGGCATCAAGCACGGCCTCATGACCACGATCCATTCTTACACCAACGACCAGCAATTGCTCGACCTGCCCCACAAAGACTTGCGGCGCGGACGCGCGGCAGGCATGTCGATGATCCCGACCAGCACCGGCGCGGCAAAGGCGCTGCATTTAGTGTTGCCGCAGCTCAAGGGCAAGATCGACGGCCTGGCCATTCGCGTCCCCACACCGAATGTCTCGCTGGTGGATCTGACCGTGGAAACCGAAAAAGACTGTGACGTCGCCTCCGTCAACGCCGCGTTTCGGAAAGCGGCGAACGGCCCGATGAAAAATATTCTGCTCTATTCTGAAGACCCGATCGTCTCGATCGACCAAAAAGGCGACTCTCATTCGGCTACTTTCGATGCCCCGCTCACGATGGCCATCGACAAGCGGCTCGTCAAGGTGACAGCCTGGTACGATAACGAGTGGGGCTATTCATGCCGCGTGCGCGATTTGATCAAGGTCATTGCGGCTAGAGCGACAGAACGCTGAGTACCACTGAGGTCAAACCGACCTCAGCCCGATTCTGTTCCACGCTGACTCCTATTCCTGGAATGACCGATTTGACGGAACCGCAATGAGACTACGCAAACAAACGATCGACGACGTCGTGCTGCGAGACAAGCGCGTCATCATCCGAGCCGACTTCAACGTCCCGTTGGACGATTCGCACCAAATCACCGACGATACCCGCATTCGTTCGACCCTGCCGACCATCAATCGAGCCATCGACGACGGCGCCAGGGTGATCCTCTGTTCGCACCTCGGCCGACCGAACGGAAAATTTGATCCCTCTTACAGTCTGGCCCCGGTGGCAAAACGCCTGGGACGGCTCATGGGCAAAGACATTATATTTGCACCCGATTGCATCGGCCCAGCAGTGGAAGCGCTTGTCGCCAAGATGAAGCCTGGCGACGTCCTACTCCTTGAAAACCTCCGATTCCATAAGGGGGAAGAGGAAAACGACGACGCCTTTTCGAAAGCACTGGCGGCTCTCGGCGATGTCTATATCAACGACGCATTCGGTGCCGCACACCGGGCTCATGCCTCCACCGTCGGCATCACCAAATTCATTCCCGCCTCGGTCGCCGGCTTCCTCCTCAAGAAGGAAATCGAATACCTTGAAGGAGCCGTCGAAAACCCCGTTCGGCCCTTTGTCGCCATTCTCGGCGGGGCAAAAGTGTCGGGAAAGATCGGCGTCATCGAGAATTTGGGCAAGCGCGTCGACAAAGTCATTATCGGCGGCGGCATGGCCTTTACCTTTTTAAAGGCGAAGGGGCTGGAAATCGGCAACTCGCTGGTCGAAAACGACATGCTGGACTTCGCCAAAGGCATCGAGGACCATGCCCTTGCCCGCGGCGTGAAATTCTACCTGCCGGTCGATTGTGTCGTCGCGGCCAGCCGCGAGCCTGGGGCGGAAACAAAGATCGTTCCGGTCCAGGAGATTCCGAATGGGTGGTACGCGCTCGACATTGGTCCGGCCTCCGTAAAACTCTTCAACGAAGCAGTCCAGAACGCAAAGACCATTCTGTGGAACGGACCGATGGGTGTCTTTGAAATCGATGCCTACGCCCGAGGTACCCTTGCGATGGCTCACGCGGTTGCCAATGCCTACGCCCTGACAATCGTCGGCGGTGGCGAAACGGCTTTGGCCGTGCATCGAGCCGGCGAATCGGAAAATATGTCGTTCATCTCGACCGGCGGCGGCGCCGCGCTGGAATTGCTCGAAGGCAAACAACTCCCGGGCTTGACGGCCCTCCCGGATCGAGTCGTGTAATCGCCTCGTCATTGAGTGCATCCCCTCTACCACCTCTGAGTATCGAGACACCTGTGCGCAGACCCCTCATCGTCGGCAACTGGAAGATGAACAAGACGGCCTCGGAGGCTGCGGCCTTCATTCGCGACCTCCGCGAACGAGTACCTGCATCGCCTCACGCCGACGTAGTCCTTGCGCCGCCCTTTACGGCCCTCGAATCGGCCCGCAACGCCTTGGGCCCCTCCTCTTGGATCGGCCTCGGCGCACAGAATGTACATTGGGAGACGCACGGGGCCTTCACCGGAGAAGTATCCGCTCCGATGTTGTGCGATCTTGGCTGCCGTTATGTGATTGTCGGCCACTCTGAACGTCGCACGCTCTTTGGCGAACAAGATGATCATATTCAGAAGAAGGTCCGGGCGGCGTTGAAGCACAAACTCTCCCCGATCCTGTGCGTGGGAGAATCGCTGGCGGACCGAGAGGCGGGGCGAACGGAGTCGGTCATCACAGCTCAACTCAACAGCAGCCTGGCAGGACTACCCACACAGGATCTGGCGACCATCACGATCGCCTACGAACCGGTTTGGGCCATCGGCACGGGACAAGCTGCCACTGCGGAGCAGGCCGTGGCCGTGCATCGCTCGATCCGGCTGTTCGTGGAGACCGACTGGAATAGTGAAGCGGCATCGGCCATCAGAATCCTGTACGGCGGAAGCGTCACGCCCCAGAACATCGAGTCGCTTTTAGCTTTGGACGCGATCGACGGGGCTCTAGTGGGTGGGGCTTGTCTCAACCTCGATTCGTTTGCTACAATCATCCGCTGTGCTCAGATACCGCGTGCCTAATTGATCGGAGTGCCATGTATATCTTCCTCATTATCATTCACGTCTTGGTCTGTTTTCTCATGGTCGGCGCGATCCTCTTGCAATCAGGAAAGGGAGCTGAAATCGGTGCATCCTTCGGGGGCTCCAGTCAGACCGTCTTCGGTAGCCGTGGACCCGCGAACTTTTTGAGCAAGTTCACGGTCGTCGTCGCGGCCATCTTCATGCTAACGTCGCTCAGCCTGGCTATGCTCGCCAAAGACCGGAACTTTTCTTCCACAGTTATCGATCTCAACAAGAAAGAATCTTCTCAGGCCGCCCCTGAAACCCCGCCGACTACGCCAGCAGCCCCAGCCGCTGAGAGCCACACTCCAAGCGACACTTCCTCCGGCAAACACTAGCAGGCAGTTGAAACAGTCAGCCAGTGCGTCTGTCTGGTTTTTGGTTGAACGAAACTAACCAGACAAACCAGAGCAACCAGTCTGTTCTCACAAGTGTCAAAAATGCCGCGTCGGGATGTACGTGGGAGAGCAGAAACGACTCAGCGTCTTACTAAATTCTGGTGAGCCACGCTTCGTGGGAAGGATCCTCCCCACGCACGATGGAAAAGAAGGTCTTCTGCAGAGCTTGCGTAATCGGACCTGGCGTTCCAGTTCCAATGCGGCGGTTGTCGATCTCCCGTACCGGCGTCAGCTCGGCAGCGGTCCCGGTCACAAATACTTCATCGGCAATATACATGTCATCGCGTGTGAACCGCCCCTCCACTACAGGGATACGCTTCTCCCGCGCCAGATCGATAACGGAACTTCTGGTGATGCCGTCGAGGATTGAGGTGAGCGGCGTAGTTTTAATCTGCCCTTTCCGCACAATAAAGATATTCTCCCCCGTCCCCTCGGACACATACCCCTCGGTATCGAGCAAAATGGCTTCATCGTATCCGTCCGCTTTCGCTTCCCGCTTCGCGAGAATCGAATTCACGTAGTAGCCGGAAATCTTCCCTCTAGTCATCGAGACATTGACATGATGGCGAGTAAACGACGATACGCGGGCCCGCATCCCATTCGCGAGCGCATCGTCCCCGAGGTAGGCGCCCCAAGTCCAGGCCGCGATGGCCAGCTTAATTGGGTTATCGCCTGGATAGACCCCCATCGCTCCATGCCCGATGTAGACGAGGGGACGGATATAGCAGGCCTCCAGCTTATTCACTCTGACGGTTTCCACGATGGCCGCTGCGACCTGCTTCTTGTCGAAGGGCATCTGCATCATGCCGATATGGGTGGAATCGAACAGCCGATCCACATGTTCCTGCAACCGAAAAATTGCGGAACCGGACTTTCCCTTGTAACAGCGAATCCCCTCGAACACAGCCAGCCCATAATGGAGCGAATGGGTCATCACGTGGACTTGCGCGTCCGCCCAATTGACGAACGAACCGTCCATCCAAATCTTTCCTTGTGGTTCAAGCATAGGCAATGCAGGCGAACACATGAAACATCGAGCGGTGAAATCGGAATATAGCAGCGGGCTGGAAGAAGCGTCAAGCAACCGGGCGTGGCATGGCCCACGGCAAGGATGAACAAGGGGGACGCTCAGGCAGGCAACTGAGGGGCACGAATCTGTTGGCTCAATGCATCGGTGATGTGCTTCACGGCTAATGGACTAAGGTGGACAAAGTTCAGACCGAAATCATATCTATTCACCCACCGAACCGTTGCCCGTTCAATCTCTATCGGCGGGGCATCGTCCGCAAACGTAACGCGTAGTGCCAAATCGAAGCCTAGCTTGACCTCATGGTCACCCTGGACACGCATTCCCGATTGAGACAGATTGGTCACGATACCTTTTCCAACACATTCCCCACTGAGATAGTAGAGCGCTAGCCAGGTAGGTATGCGACGATAGGGACGGAGCACGAATCGAACGCGTTCCGGCTTGGAAGGACGAGGCTTCGGTGATACAGCCATCATTATCTCCAATCCATAAATGGCTCAACAATAAGAATGCCAGCATACGCCCAGAAGCCAGAGCAGGATAGCCTACAAATAGGCTAACCCGAAAGAGGGAGGGGCGCCGGAGTACCCCGCGAGGCGAAATCTCAGAGAAGAGGCATGCCTTTACCTTGACAGGCCTCAAATCCATATGGTACACAGTCATCTTCTGTAATGGAGACAGGGGCTTATGTACGCAATCATTGAGACAGGCGGCAAGCAGTATCGGGTCGAAACTGGGTCATTGGTCCAAGTGGAGTCCCTTCCCGGCGAGGTCGGGGGGATAATCGAACTCGGCCAGGTTCGGCTGGTCCACGGCGACAAGGGCGTAGAATTCGGACAACCGTTGGTCAAAGGGGCCACGGTCAAAGCCGAGATCATCGACCAAGGCCGAACCCGCTCCATCACCATCTTCAAGAAGCAACGGCGCAAAAACTATCGGCGGACCAATGGCCATCGCCAGGGCTTCACCAAATTGCGCATTACCGGTATCGAAACGGCCTAACGAGGATCAGCCATGGCAACAAATAAAGGCGGCGGATCAACTAGAAACGGGCGCGATAGCAATCCGCAATACCTTGGGGTCAAGGCTTACGGCGGAGAGACCGTAACGGCCGGATCAATCCTGGTCCGTCAGCGAGGGACAAAGTTTTTCCCCGGTTTCAACGTGGGCCTCGGAAAAGACCACACCCTCTTCGCCCGCATCACCGGGACCGTGAAGTTCGAACGCGGCCGAGGACGTCAGAAGATCAGTGTCTACTCGGTGCCTTCAATTTCATAGTACATTCTTTTCCTCAATTCTCGTCACAGTGTCGTGACCGCGAGGACTCCCGGCCTGAGTAGGGGTGCAACGGGATGTTCTTCGCATGTCATGCCCACACAGTCATCATGCTGAAACGGTGCGCAGATGTTTGTCGATGAAGTCCGTATCCATATCAAGGCCGGTCGAGGCGGCGACGGTTCATGCAGTTTTCGGCGTGAAAAATTCGTGCCTCGTGGGGGGCCTGACGGTGGCGACGGCGGCCACGGCGGCAATGTTGTATTTGAAGCGTCGCCTCGTATGAGCACGCTCCTCGACCTCCGGTATCAAAAACACTACGAAGCAGAAGTCGGTCGACAAGGTGGCGCCGCCAACTGCTCCGGCAGAACCGGGGAGGATGTGGTGGTGGCCCTTCCGGTCGGCACCGTCATCTTTGATGATCAGACCGATGAGATATTGGCCGACCTGGTCACCCCTGGACAGCGGTTTGTGGGAGCGCACGGAGGCCGGGGGGGACGAGGGAATAACCATTTCGCGACCTCGACGAACCGTACGCCCACGGAATTTGAAACCGGCACGGAAGGCGAAGAACAGTCGCTCAGACTTGAGCTGAAGCTGTTGGCCGACGTCGGACTTGTGGGCTTTCCCAATGCCGGGAAATCGACACTCATCGCCGCGATCTCCGCCGCACGGCCGAAGATCGCCGATTATCCCTTCACCACGCTGACGCCGAATCTGGGAATCGTTCGCTGGGGAGAAAAAGAAAGTTTTGCCGTCGCAGATATTCCCGGAATCATCGAAGGCGCCCATGAAGGAAAGGGACTGGGATTCCAATTTCTTCGGCATATCGAACGCACATCGTTTTTGCTGCACATGGTCGATGTCTCGGAATGGGCCACCGAGGAGCCTGTCAAGACCTTCGAAATCATGCGTCGAGAATTAGCCGCCTACGATGAGCCGATTACCACACGCCCCTTCGCGGTGGTCGCCACAAAAATCGACGTGGCCGGGGACGGGACTCGCCTGCGAGAGTTGCAGAAATACTGTAAACGCCATCGGTATACGTGCCTCGCGATCTCAGCCGCAACGAGAGAAGGACTGACGGAACTCGTCACCTATGTAGGGCAACAGGTGGCGCAGCTTCGAGCCACACCATGCGAGACGAACTCCTAAGACAGGCCACCCGCATCGTCATCAAAATCGGGAGCAGTCTCGTCGCGTCCCGAGACACCGGGCTCCGCCCGGAGCAGATCGATCGGCTCGCGGATGAAATCGCGGCACTCCGGTCGAGCGGACGTGAAGTCCTGATCGTCTCCTCCGGCGCGATCGTCTCCGGCATCAAGAAATTGGGTCTGAAGGAATACCCCAAGAGCCTCCCGGTGAAGCAGGCGGCTGCGGCGGTCGGCCAAAGCCGGCTCATGTGGGCCTACGAAAAATCGTTTGAGCGGCTCGACGTCAAGGTGGCACAAATCCTACTCACACACCACGACCTCGCCGATCGGCGCCGGTTTCTCAATGCACGCCACACCCTGAGTGCGCTGATCGAGTTCGGTGTGATCCCCATCATCAACGAAAACGATACGGTTGCCGTGGATGAAATCCGTGTGGGGGATAACGATACCCTGGCTGCCGAGGTCGCCCATCTGGTCGACGCGGAACTGCTGATCATCCTATCCGATATCGACGGCCTATTTACCGAAGACCCGCGCAAGAACCCTGCAGCCACGCTGATCCCGCTGATCCCTGACATTACCGAAGAGATCGAGGAACGAGCCGGTGCCTCCACCACGTTCGAGGGAACTGGGGGGATGGCCACGAAAATCCGGGCTGCCAAGAAAGTCAGTGAGTATGGCGTGGCCACCTTGATCTTGAACGGACAAAAAGCAGGCCTCCTTCCGCACGTATTAGCCGGAGGCCCTGGCGGTAGTCTCTTCCTTGCGAAGGAACGTCGCTTTACCAGCCGCAAACATTGGATCGCCTTCACCCTCAGGCCGCGAGGAACACTGACGCTCGACCCAGGAGCCGTCGAAGCGCTGGCCCGGCGGGGCAAGAGCTTGTTGGCTTCAGGTATTCTGAACGTCAGCGGTCCCTTCGATACGGGAGATGCGGTCAGTTGCCTCGACCAGGACGGCAAAGAGTTCGCCAAAGGACTCGTGAACTTCTCCTCCGACACCTTGGCACGGATCAAAGGGCTCAAAACGACCGAAATCCAGCAGCAGCTCGGCCCACAGGAATACGAGGAGGTCATACATCGGGACAACCTTGTCATTCTCTAGACCAGAGTGCTGAGATCCGAGTACTGAGTTATGATGTCACCAAATTCTGAATCTCAGCCCTCAGCACCCAGCACTCAGCACTCTGGTCTCCTTCGTCTCGGCCTCCTCGGCGGCAGTTTCAACCCCGTGCACAACGGTCACCTGACCATTGCACGCCAGACACGCGAAGCCCTCGGGCTCAACCAGATTCTCTTCATTCCCACAAGTCAGCCTCCCCATAAGCCAAACGGCAGTCTGGCGCCGGCCCAAGACCGCTATGAGATGGTCCGCCTGGCCATCGCCTCAGACCCCTCTCTCGCCATCTCAGATGTGGAAATCCGGCGGCCAGGCAAATCCTACTCCATCGACACCATTCGCCTGCTGCAGCAAGAGTATGGCGCGCAGACCCAGCTCTTTTTTTTGATCGGGCTCGATGCTTTCCTGGATTTTCCCTCCTGGCGTGACCCCCTGACACTGCTGAAACTCTGCTCATTCGTCGTCCTCTCCAGGCCAGGCCTATCGTTTCGTTCCCTCTCAACCGTCGCATTGCTACCACCGATTCCCTACCCCTCGCTGGCAGACCTAGATGCGGGACGGATTTCACGAATCGAAGCCCAAATCGGAACACAAAACCTGATCTGTCTCAAACTGTTGCCCTCCGCGGTCTCCGCATCGGACATTCGCTCGCGAATCCGTCAAGGGCTCCCGGTGGCAAATCTGTTGCCGCCCTTAGTGGAATCTTATATACTTCAACATCATCTCTACCAAGAGGACCGTAATCGCACGAACAGCTAGGTCCACGGCCCTCGCCATTGCCCGGGCCATGCTCGATAAGAAAGCCACCGACGTTCTCGTCCTCCAGGTAGCGCCGTTGACCTCCGTTGCCGACTACCTGGTCATCGGCTCTGCGGATTCGGATCGACAAGCGAGTGCCATCGGAGATCATATCGACGGTATCCTCTCTCGCTCCGGCTCTAAACCGCTGGGCGTCGAAGGCATGCGGTCCTCCCAGTGGGTTCTGATGGACTTTGGCGATGTCATCGCCCATATTTTCAGGCAGGACATACGGAAGCATTATGCACTCGAACGGTTGTGGGCCGATGCAAAACGCATCGCCATCCCGGGCGAACCGCCGGCCATACAACCGGCCGAGACCCCAAAGCCCGTGAAGCGGAAAAAGGCGCCGACGAAAACAAAGGCCTAGATCGATGCTCCGACTGCTCACCACCATCTTCCTCGTCAGCGCCGGAATCTTCCTCTACAGCTATGCTCGCGAGTTGAATCCTGGGGAAGTCACAGTCCGAACCAGTCCCTCCCTCCAGTTTGAACTGAGCCCCGTCACGCTCGTCGTCTTTTCCATGGCAGTCGGTGCTGTGCTCGTGGCCTTGGCAGTCGGCATGCGGCAAACCGCCCACGTCATCGGCAACTGGCGCAGCACGCGGCTGTTGCGGCGCAAAGAAAAGATCGATGCGCTCCATCGTGAAGGCACCCATGCCATCATGTCAAAACGCACCGTCGAAGCCATCGGCCTGTTCGAACGAGCGCTGGCCATGGACCCAAATCGTGTCGACTCACTGCTCTGGCTGGGAAACATTTACCGCGTGGAAAACAACTTCGCTGAGGCGATCCGCCTCCATCAACGAGCGAATCGCGTTGACGAGCGCAACATTGAAATTCTGCTGGAATTGGCCAACGACTTGGAGGGCGCCAAGCGCTATGAGGACGCCCTGCAGACCCTGCACAAGATGCTCAAGATCGAACCGGATAACCTCACCGCGCTCATCCGCAAGCGCGATCTGTTGATCAGGCTCGAAAAATGGAGCGAGGCGCTCGAAATCCAACATCGTCTCCTGAAGGCCAACCTGCCTGAGACTGAACGCAAGGCCGAGGCCCGTCTCCTCACTGGCTGCACATACGAGGTCGGGCGGCAACTGCTGGAACGAGGCCATCCCGATAAGGCACGGCGCTATTTCCGCGGCGCCATTAAGAAAGACCGGACATTCTTGCCGGCCTACGTCGGCATCGGCGAAATCTTGATCCGCGAAGGCAAGACCAAGCAAGCCGTAGAAATTCTCAAGAAGATCTATGCCAAGACCCGCAGTAACATCATCCTGCACCGCCTCGAAGAACTCTTTCTCGAACAGGGCGAACCCAGCGAAATTATCCGTGTCTACCAGGAGGCCCTCCGGCAAGACCCGAACAACCCTGCCCTGCAGTTCTATTTAGGCAAGCTCTACTACCGGCTCGAAATGGTCGACGAAGCCTTCGACATCCTCTCGACCGTCGAAGGAGTACAGGACCAATTGGCCGATTACCATAAGATCATGGCCAATCTCTATTTGCGCAAGCAGCAGATGGAGGAGGCCGTCGCCGAACTCAAGAAAGCCCTCCACTTTAAGAAACGTGTGGTCGTCCCCTATGTCTGCACCGCCTGCAGCCAAGAGTCGACCGAATGGTCTGGACGCTGCCGTCGCTGTGGAACCTGGAATACATTGGTCGCTCTGCCCTTGCCGAACGACGGGCAAGCGGTCCCCGGTCAAGATAGCAGCCCCCTCCCAGTCTCAGAAGTTCCCTACCAGGGCATTGCTTCTCCCTTCGAAACCGTGTAGGTTTTCTACCTGACGTACGCGCAGCCATCCGCATTGCAGCCAATACAACCTCTACAGATGATGGAGCCTCCCATGGTGGTCGACTATCAGGATTTCGCTGCCAAAGCCTTGCGCGACGAGACGCTGACCAGAAGCGAATGCCAGGCCGTTCTCGATACTCCTGATGAGCAATTACTGGAACTCCTCCAAGCCGCCTTTACCGTCCGATCCCGTTATTTCGGCAAGACCGTTCGACTCCAGATGTTGCAGAACGCCAAGAGCGGGGCCTGCCAGGAAGACTGCCACTACTGTTCCCAATCCGCGATCTCCACCGCCCCCATCGAGCGCTATAACCTCCTGCCGCAAAAAGAGATGATCGACGGAGCCCGGCAAGCGGCGGCCTCAAAGGCCCAACGCTATTGCATCGTCATCAGCGGTCGGAGTCCCTTGGATCGGGAAATCGACGAAATCGCAGGAGCCGTCCGTTCGATCAAGCAGGAGATTCCGATTCAGATTTGCTGTTCGCTGGGCCTCATGAATGAACAACAGGCCAAGCGACTGAAGGCGGCGGGAGTCGATCGGGTGAACCACAACTTGAACACGAGCGAAGCCTTTCACACCTCTATCTGCACCACGCATACCTTCCAAGACCGGCTCAGCACCATCCGAAACGCCCGAGCGGCAGGATTGGAAATCTGTTCCGGCGGGATCGTGGGAATGGGAGAGAAGGACGAAGACCTCATCGACCTAGCGATGGCACTGATCGAGGTAAAGCCGGACTCGATTCCGCTGAACACACTCCATCCAGCGACAGGCACGCCGCTAGAGAACTGTGACAACCTGACTCCTCAACGCTGCTTGAAAGTACTCTGCCTCTTCCGGTTCCTACACCCACGCACCGAACTCCGCGTGGCCGGAGGCCGCGAACATAACCTGCGCAGTCTCCAGCCCTTGGCACTCTATCCAGCCGACTCCATCTTCGTGAACGGCTACCTCACGACACCAGGCCAGCCAGCCCCCGAAGTCTGGAGCATGATCGAGGATCTGGGGTTCAAGATCGAAGTGGACTACCAAACGGCTGCTGAAAAAGGCCCCCAGCTTCGTTCTCAGTCGCTCGAACCCCTCAACGTACAGCACTGAGTACGCCTCGGGGTCCGAGTCTCCCTGCGGCCTCGCTGAACAAGGCGCGTCTCGGCGCGCCTGGGGTTGGCGGGTGAGAACACCGCCTTTTTGAGCAGCCTCAAATCTGGTCAGCAAGATTTTGACAGGCACTTCCAGGTGCCGAAAGATCGCGACTAAGAAAGAAACCCCCAATGCACGAAAAGTTTTCCCAAGCCGTCATGACGCGCACTCCGGAGAGCCGCCAAGGTCGCGCGCAAGACCGCCCGGATGTATGGCACGCCGATCTACGTGTGGGAAAACGGCAAGGTCGTGGCGAAGAAACCGTAATCCAGCCGTCGCTTCGGTTGTGGTTTGTCTGGCTCATCTGGTTCATCCGGTTAGTAAAGATTCCCGGTGCATTTTCAATATTTCTCAATATCCCCAAGTCTCGTGACGAACCGGCAAGCGGTTTAGCTCCTGGCGGTGGAACTGCCACTTGGGCATGAATTGATCCATCAGCGCGACGAAGCGGGCGTTGTGCGTCGGCTCCAGCAGGTGAACCATCTCGTGCACGACGATGTATTCGAGGCACTCGCGCTGGCTTCTTGGCCAGTTCGGTGTTGAGGCGGATGCTGCCGCGTGCCGGGGTTGCAGCTTCCCCACTTGGTCTTCATCCGCTGCACGAAGAACCGCTTCACCTTCACGCCCATCAGCGGCTCCCACTTCGCGATCAGAGGCGGCACGGCCGCCTTGAGCTGCTCGCGATACCATTCCTCCAACGACGGCCTGCTTCTTGTCGTCACTCGTTCCGGGGCGAACGCGCAGGAGCATGCTGCTGTGCTTCAGCTCGACTGCCGGCGCTGCGTCGCTCTCGATCACCTTGAGCAGGTAGCGCTTGCCCCAGACGTAGTGGCTCTCGCGGTCCAGATACTCGCGGGGCGTTTCGCGCTCCTGCTCGCGCAGCTTCTTCTGCTGCTGCTTGATCCAGCCGAGCTTGGAGATCGCGAAGACGCGGATGGTGTCGAGGCTCATGCGCGGCGGGGCGGAGATGCGCACCCGGCCGGTCGGCGGATAGACGCTCAGATGGACGTTCTTGATGTCCTTCAGCACCACGTCCACCGCGATGTCGCCCAGCTTGAGCTGCGTGCACCATCAGTATTCGCTCTGCGCCTTGATGATGAGGAAGATGCGCTCGACCTCGGCCGCATCCTGCAGGACGCCGTACAGCGCCGCCTTGATCACCTGCTCGCGGGCCTGGACGCCGCGCCAGCCGTCGGGCCGGACCCGCTTCACCGCCTCGTCGATCTCAGCGCCAGCTCAGTGCGGATCGCCGGCGACCGTGTATTCGCCGGCGCTTCGCCGCACGATCGCTGCGCTGGCGCCGTCCGTCTTCAGGTTGTTGTAGAGCGCGCGCAGCGCCGGGCTGTGCTTCAGCTGCTCGGGCGTATCCTCCGCCTGTCCGGCCTCCACCTTCTTCGCCAGCTCGGCGATGCGCTTCAGGTACTCCTCGTACTCGATGGCCTTGGCCTTCCGGGCCGCGATGATCTCGTCCAGCAGCGCCGACATCTTCTCGTAGTAGGCCGGGTCGTTCAGGTGCTCCTTGATGATCTTGCTGCGGACGTTGTTCTCGATGGTCTCGGCGATGGCGTCCTTGTTGCCCTTCAGGCCGCCGAGCTGCGTCGGCGATGGCGTCGGCGATGCCGGTCTTCACGATCAGCTCCAGCAGGCCCATGTTGTCGAAGGGCGAAATCTTCCGCGGCTCGTCGGCCTCGATGTAGGTGTCGATGAGGTGCCGCATGTCGGCCTCGTAGGCTTTCAGGTCGAGCGCTCTCGCCGCTGGCCTTGCGGATGATCTCGCGCACGTTCAGGTAGTGGTCGAGCTGCTGCTTGATGCGGGCGATGTCGGCGCTGCTGTAGCCGGCGGGCTCCAGCTCGTCGGCGATGTTGGCGTAGGCGCGCACCAGGGCGACGGTCGCCTTGTAGAGCGCGGCCCGCTGCGGCTCCCGTTCCTGCAGGTCGGCCGGGATCTCGGTGTTGCCGCAGAAGTAGTGGATGTGCTCCAGCTCGCCCTTGGGCGGCTCGACCGGCTCGCACAGCAGGGCGAGCGCTTCCAGCGCGTTGTCGAGGCGTTCCTTGCCCTTCTTCAGGCGGTCCTGCAGCAGCACCTCGGGATCGGCGCCGCCGGCGCTGTGATCCAGCTCGGAGGTGTAGACCGCGATGGCGTTCTCGACCTTCTTGAACAGGTCCTTGTAGTCGACGATGTAGCCGAAGTCCTTGTCGTCGCCGTCCAGCCGGTTGGTGCGGCAGATGGCCTGGAACAGGCCGTGGTCCTGCATCGACTTGTCGATGTAGAGGTAGGTGCAGGGCGGCGCGTCGAAGCCGGTGAGCAGCTTGTCCACCACGACCAGCAGCTTCATGTTCGCCGGCTCCTTGGTGAACAGCGCCTTGGCCCGCTCCTCGTAGGTCTCGGTCTTGGTCATGCCCGGCTTGGCGTCGACGTCCTTCAGCAGCTCGGTGTAGGTGTTGTAGATGAACTGCTTGTCGGTCTCGGTGTTGGCGCCGGTTTCCTCCAGCGTCACGTCCTGCGCCTGCGGGTTGTAGGAGGTCACCACCGCGCACTTGCCCTTGAACGGCGTCTTCTGGAACAGCGTGAAGTACTTGCACGCCTCGTAGATGCTCGACGCCACCAGGATGGCGTTGCCGCGCTCGCTGGACAGGCGCGGCTTCACGCTGAAGTCGAAGACGATGTCGCTCACCACCCGGTCCATGCGCGACTTGGAGCTGAGCACGTTCTGCATCGTGCCCCACTGCTTCTTCAGCTCGTCCTTCTGCCAGTCGTTCAGCCCCTTGGTCTTGGCCTCGAACCAGGCGTCGATCTTGTCCTCGGAGCCGAGCCGCTGGTCGATGTCCCGCGCCTCGTAGACGAGGTCGAGCACGACCTCGTCCTCGACGGCCTCGCTGAACTTGTAGGTGTGGATGTAGCCGCCGAAGACTTCCAGGCTGGTCTGCTTGTCCTTCTTCAGCAGCGGCGTGCCGGTGAAGCCGATGAAGACCGCGTTGGGCATCATCGCCTTCATCACGCGGTGCAGCTTGCCGCTCTGCGTGCGGTGGCACTCGTCCACGAAGACGAAGACCTCGCCCACGGTCGGGCTGGGCTGGGCTTCCAGCTCCTTGATGAAGGCGTCGAAGTCGTCCACGTCCTTGCGGCCGAACTTGTGGACCAGCGAGCAGAGCAGGCGCGGCGTGGCCTGGCCGAGCTGGCTCATCAGGTCGCGGCCGCTGCTGGTGCGGTTGATCGCCTCGCCCGCCTCGGTGAAGACGCGCTCGATCTGTTTGTCCAGCTCGTCGCGGTCGGTGATGATGGCGACGCGGGCGTTGGGGTTGTTCTCCAGAATCCACTTGGCCAGCAGCACCATGACGATGCTCTTGCCGCTGCCCTGCGTGTGCCAGATGATGCCGCCCTTCTTCTCGCGCACATGCTGCCTGCGCGGCCTTGATGCCGAAGTACTGGTGCGCGCGCGGCAGCTTCTTCACGCCGCCGTCGAAGAGCACGAAGTCGTGCATCAGCTCGATCAGCCGGTCCTTGGCGCACATCTTGAGCAGGTACTTGTCGAGCTTGAAGCGGCTGTTGTCCTGCCTCGTCTTCCTTCCACTTCAGGAAATACTTCTCCGGCGTGCCGATGGTGCCGTATTGCAGCCCCTCGGAGTCGTTGCCGGCGAAGATGAACTGCACCGTGCTGAAGAACCACGCGTTGAACTCCGGCTGCTGGTTGGAGAGGTTCTGGCGGATGCCGTCGCCGATGCGTGACGCGGCTGTTCTTCAGCTCCAGCACGCCGACGGCGATGCCGTTGACGTAGAGCACGAGGTCGGGCCGCCGCTCGTGGTTGCCCTTGAGCGTCACCTCCTCGGCGATGGCGAAGTCGTTCTTCTCGGGCTCGTCCCAGTTGATGAGGTGGACGGTCTCCGTGACCTTGCCCGCCTCGATCTTCACCGGCACGCCGTAGCGCAGCAGGTTGTAGACGGCCTGGTTGTTGCCGTAGAGCGTGCGGTTGTGGTTGTCCGCCTCGGTGCGCAGCTTGTGGAGGGCGACGCTGATCTGCGCCGGCGTGTAGCCGCGCTTGGTCAGCCATGCCGATGAGCAGGCCTTCCTCGATGTTGCTGTTGCCGTCGCGGTCGGTCCAGTCGCCGAGGTAGCGGTAGCCCAGTTCGTCGCGGAACAGGGCGATGACGCGGTTCTGCGTGGCGCGTTCGGGTTGGCCGACGGTGCTCATCTGTCCACATTCTTGTCAGCCGTCTGACGATCGAGCCGCACGCGCGCAGCCGAAATCGCCTGGTGGAAGCGCGCGCGCAGCGCCTCGCGCGGAGGCTAGCTCAGTGAGATACTCGGTCGACATGCAATCCCGCATGCGTCCAAGATCGAGGTAGTGCCACCGTTTCGCGCTGCTTCCCCGCGCAGAGGATAATGCGCCAGCGGGGGTTCTTCGCCCGGTTGGCGCTCATGACGATCCAGCCACCGGCAGTATAACTCCACACCTGGCCGGAATCGGCAGGCTTGAATTCTCCCAGCTTCAGCTCGATCACCACCAACCGACGCAACCGGCGATGATAAAAGAGCAAGTCGACGATAATAATCGTCGCCGTCGAGCGTGATGCGCTTCTGCCGTTCGAGAACGGCGAACGATCCGTTCCAGCTCAAGGAGGAACCGCTCGATCTCCCGCAGCAGCGCTGCTTCCAAATCCCGCTACGCTGTAGGTGTCCTTCAGCCCGAGGAAATCGAGCAAATCAGGTGATCTTGCAAGACCAGGTCCCGGCGTCAATTCCTGACCGGCACGCAGCTTGTCCAATGTGCCTGCCGAATGCGCGGAGCTCGCTGGAGGCTTGTCGTTCGAGCACGGCGTCGCCCGGTCCGCGTGGATGCATCGCGCGATCGAGGTCTGCGCTCGGACGCAGCTCGGGTTTCCGACGGGCCTCGATGGCCTGCTTGACAGCCGTCAGCGTGCAACGTCTCGCTGCTTCAACGATCGTCGAGGCAATCGATCGTGCCAGAAATCCGCGTCCGGCGAAGGTCGTCTCGCATCAACGCGTGCGCCAGCGACTCGAGCTCCTGGACGAGGCTGCCGTGCGAACTTGAAGCATTGGAGCGAGGCGATCTGCTGACTCGATGCAGAACCGCTTCACGCCTCGAAGTATCGCGCGGCCAGATCGCAGTTGCCTCGCCCTCGCGGTCGACCAGCTCCTGAGCAGTAGACCGACCCGTTGGCGTGCTCTCAGCATGTCACGCGACCGCTCGCCCTGATTCGTGGCCGCGATCTCGGCGTCGTTCATGCGCCGAATCGTTGCGCACAGCGCGATCTCGCCCTGCAGGGCCGAGCGCTGGCTCGCGAGGCATCTGAGGCCCGCACCCACAGCGGCTTGTCCGCTCGCGCACCACGCATGCCCAGCACTTGCACAGCTTGCGCCATCGCAGCGTCTCGGCGAGTGCGGTCTTTGCCTTCGTGGTGCCGAACGGCACGCCATCATCGGCCTCATCAGGTACTAGGCTGATCCGTCACTAGCCCACTCGATGCGCTGGTGCCTCTCATACCGAGGCCGAATCCTCCCGGTGAGCAGTTCCTGCATCATGCCCTGCTTGAGCTGGCGGGCCTTGGCGAGCTTGGCTTCCAGCGCGGCGATCTCCGCGTCCATGTCGGAGAGGATGGCGGCGATGGCTGTCTTGTTCGGCCTTGGTGGGTGGGAGGGGGATCGAGCATTCTTGCGATCATCTCCCTGCGGCACGGAATCGACGGATGACTTCGCCGTCAGTCTGCATGATCCGGCTGTAGAAGTGGCTGCTGAAGTAGAGGTAGAAGAAGTAGCCGTCTTATCCACTCGCTGAAGTTCGAGATCGCGATAGACACGTTGATGCGCAGTCGAATTTGCCGTTGATGTAATGGAATCACCTTGCCCGTGCCAACTCCGTCGCCCGCCGTCAGAACCGCTTCGTCCATCGAAGGAGTAGCTGTTGATGCGTTCAACGGTCTGTGAGCGCACGAAGAACGGATACTCGGCCGTCATCGACACGATCTTGAGTGTTTCTGCTGCCCGTGGTGATGTAGAGCGAGGTTCTCGATGAAGTCGAGCCTCCCAATCCGCCGGAATCACCCCCACCTCGGTCTGCTTGTAGCCAGGCTTGACTTCGAAACCCCGGCAGGCGCTTCTTGCCGGTGAGCAATTCCTGCATGGCGCCTTGTTTGAGGTGGCGCTTCTTGGCGAGGAGTTGCTCCAGGGATTCGATGAGGGCATCCGCATCGCTCAACGCCTCGGCGATGGCTTCTTGTTCGGCTTTGGTGGGCGGGAGGGCGACATGTCGAATGCTGATCGAAGTCGCAGCTTCTGCGATTGCTCCAGACGCCTGCACCGAGTCGCTGCGCTGATGCTGCGAAGATCGATGCACCTGTCTCGAAGTGAGATAGTCGTCAGATAGCAGCGATGATCTGCGCATCAAGTAATCGCGTCGCCGAAGTACTGAGCTCGTCGATGTGCGGCCGGAACGTGCCGGCGTTCGCACGTAGCCTGTAGCTTGCAGCTGACAAGATCGTCCGCCTTCGACCGACGATCGCTACGTCCGTCGAGACTCGTGCATCATGCGGACTGTCTCGATGTCGAGATGACCAGTTGAGTGCCGCATGACAGAACCCGATGCACCGGATGCATGTCGCGTCATCGTCGGCACGTTCAGTGACAGTCCGTGACCATCGTCGACAGAGCTACGAATCGCGAGGCTTCAACTCCCAATCCTCCGGAATCACCCCCACCTCGGTCTGCTTGTAGCCGGGCTTCACTTCCATGAGAACCCCATCCTTTCCAGGTGGCGGTTCACCTTCGCCTCCAGCTCGGCCACGCGGCTGACCATCTGCGGCAGCGGGGTTTCGTAGCGTTCGGCCAGTTCCTTCACGCGCTGGGTGAGCTGCTGGCTGATGCGGTCCATCTCGCCGTGGATGGCGGCATCGAGCGCGGCGAGCCATTTGTCGTCCACGACCAGCGTCTTGATCTCGGCCTCGGTGAGCTTGGGATACTGGGCGTAGGCCTTGGCGTCGAGCGCGGCCTCGGCGTCCTTGAGGCGCTTCTTGAGGTCGGCCTCGTCGGCGTTGAGCTTCAGCCAGTCATTCAGCACGGCGGCTTCGTCCTTCGCCTCCTTGTCGCCCTTGATCTCCTTCAGGCGGGCGGTGACGTTGGCCTTGTTCACCTTGTCGAGTTCGGCGAAGGCGCCTTCCTCGCCGCCGTGTTCCTCCTCCAGCTCGGTGAGCTGGGCGGTGACGCCTTCCAGCTCGGCGGCGAGCTGGTCGATGGCCGCCTGCTCCTTGGCGAAGTAGCGGGCGACGATGAGGGGCTTGGGGATCAGGTCGCAGGTCCAGCCCTTGTCCTTCTCCTTGCCCTTCTTGTCCTTCTCGATGATGCGGTAGGTCTCGGCCTTCCAGCCGTCGGCGGCGATGAGGTAGCAGTCGTCCTGCATCGTCTCGGCCCAGTAGTCCATCAGGTGCTGGTAGATGTCGTAGGGGTCGATGAGCGGCTTGCCGGCGTAGTGGGCGAGCAGGTCCTCGGAGAGCGCGGCGATGACTTCCTTCGGATGGCAGCCGGCCTTCAGCGCCTTGAGCGTCGTCGGCGCTCTTCTGCCGCCAGGTGGCGAAGTGGGCGTTCATGCCGGCGATGAAGGCGGCGAACTCGGGGTGCTCGTAGATCGTGGACTTGATGGCCGACTTCTCCACGGCGAGATCGAGGTAGCCGGGGCGGTTCGTCCTTGAACAGGGTCTTGCCGGAGCTGCGGGCAGACGGCCCAGTAGCGCTGCGAGCGCATCGACATCGGCGGCGGGGATGCCGCCCTGCAGGTGGCCCGTCGATGTCCTGCAGGTCCTCGGGCGTCTGGCTGTCGATGTAGCGCGGCAGGTTGAGGTTGAACTCGTTCTTCTCGATCTCCTCGAAGCGTGACCATGCGGGAGTATTTCGGGACGTCGAGCCGCTTGGTTGAAGACATCGACGATCTTGTGGATGTCCTGGGCGCGCAGGCGGTTCTTGGGGCCGTCCTTCATGAAGCCGCCGCTGGCGTCGATCATGAAGATGCCCTTGCGGGCGTGGGCGTCCTCCTTGTCGATGACGACGATGCAGGCGGGGATGCCGGTGCCGTAGAAGAGGTTGGCGGGCAGGCCGATGATGCCCTTGATGTAGCCCTTGCGGACGAGGTTGCGGCGGATGTCGGCCTCGGCATTGCCGCGGAACAGCACGCCGTGCGGCAGGATGCACGCGCCCTTGCCGGTGCTCTTGAGCGAGCGGACGATGTGCAGCAGGTAGGCGTAGTCGCCCTGCTTGGCGGGCGGCGTGCCGAAGGGCTTGAAGCGCTCGTAGGGGTCGTTCAGCGGATCGAGGCCGGTGCTCCAGCGCTTGTCGGAAAAGGGCGGATTGGCGACGACGTAGTCGAAGGTCTTGAGCGTGTCGCCGTCCTTGAACTTGGGATCGGCCAGCGTGTTGCCCTGCACGATGAGCGCGGTCGGGTTGTTGTGCAGGATCATGTTCATGCGGGCGAGGCCGCTGGTGGCGGCGTCCTTTTCCTGCCCGTAGAGCGTGACGGCGGTGCCGGCCTCGTCGCCCACCTTCAGCAGCAGCGAGCCGGAGCCGCAGGTCGGGTCGTAGACGGTGGTGGCGGCGCTGGTCTTGGCGTCGCGGATGCCGATGATCTGCGCCATGATGCGGCTGACCTCGGCGGGCGTGTAGAACTGGCCCTTGCTCTTGCCGCTCTCGGTGGCGAAGTGCCGCATCAGGTATTCGTAGGCGTCGCCCAGGATGTCGTCGCCCTCGGCGCGGTTCTTGGAGAAGTCGAGCGCCGGGTTCTCGAAGATGGCGATCAGGTTGGTGAGCCGGTCCACCATCTCCTTGCCGCTGCCGAGCTTGGTGGCGTCGTTGAAGTCCGGCATGTCGGACAGCTTGTTGGCGTTGGCCAGCGGGGCGATGATCTTCTTGTTGATCTGGTCGCCGATGTCGCTCTTGCCCTTGAGCGCGACCATGTCCTTGAAGCTCGCGCCGGGCGGGATCGTGATCGGCGCGTAGGGCTGGCCGGCGTATTTGTCGCTGACGTACTTGATGAACAGCAGGACGAGGACGTAGTCCTTGTACTGGCTGGCATCCATGCCGCCGCGCAGCTCGTCGCAGCTGGACCAGAGGGAGGAGTAGAGTTCGGATTTCTTGAGGGCCATGTGTCAGTTGATTCCTTGTCCCGTCAAGGCAAAATTTTCGGGTCGAAGAATACCCCTTTCACCGCGAGAAATCACCCCGCCTTTCAGAGGACGTGAGACGTGAAAGGTGAAACGTGAAGGGTGATGGTCCAAAGAACTGATGGCTGATAGCCCATGGCGGATGGCAGAACAAGAGGTCGTCGTTCGGAGGAAAGCTACATTCGGCCCGATCGGCTACTAGAAATTCTCCATTGGGGGACGGCGGACTCGGAGCTTGTGGTCGGTGACCACGACGAAGGCTCGACTCCAGGTTTCGACAGGCTCGCTCTGAAACACGGCGTGAATGCGACGGGTCAATGCGCCGCGGCCTGGCGTGCGCAATCGCACCAGCAAGAGCCCTGCGTGCGTTCCCGGTGCAAAGCGGCGGATATTGGAAAAGTCCAGATCTTGGGTGATGAGAAAACGCTCCGCCACTTGAGCCGCAGCCCAAATATCGGCGTCCGGTTTTCCGGCCAGGCCTTCTTGTGGGACAGTATCGGTGTCGTGCCCCAATGCGGCAAGCAACTGGGCCAGTTTGGACGGGAGATTTTCGTCGAGTTTAACCTTCACGCGATATGCGGAATACTTGGAAGCGGGAGATCCTCTTCCGCCGACGCCGCGGCAAAGGCAATGACGGCGCACACGGCCCGCTCGGTGAGCGTTGGAAAATCGTCAAGAATGTCTTGGATGCTCGCGCCTTCGGCGAGGCTGGCGAGAATCGTGCGCACCGTTACCCGCGTTCCTTTGACCACAGGCTCGCCTCCGCAGATATTCGCATCGCGCACGATGTACTCTTCGTAGTTCATCATGTATCCCACGTCCTTCTTGGCGAGCGTAGAGCGTTGCCTCTGTCCTGTCAAGATGTCGAACAATCTCCAATCTGGACATCTGCCTAACTACTCACCCATGCCCAAACGCGTCCAACGAAAGCTGCTGCCTTACCCGTATTCAGCGAGACGTCTGAGGAGACCTCCATTGCGCGCATCGGGCGACCATCGCTGCAAACGCCACCGCGGCGGTCTGCTGCAGCCTATCGATTAGACCTGTCACCTAATTTATTCTGCCGCAGAATCGCTCGCTGATAATCATGCCGAAGCTCCTGTTTCTCAAGGTGATTACAAGCGTATTGCTTTGACACCTGCCCGATTCTTGCTACAGTTCGAATGCGATGCTCACCATGAAATGTCCCGATTGCCAGGAGGACCTGATTGAGGTTCCGACAAACCAGGGTCCGGGGCTCGATGTCTGTTCCTCTGGACACGGGCTCTGGCTCGATGTGGGAGAGGTGAATTTCTTCGTGGAGGATTACATCTCGCTGAAGCGGGCGATTGGTGACAGCGGGAGGCGTCGCGGTCAGGACAGAGACACTGTGTCCTCGATGCGGGAATCACATGGAGTCTGAGACTGTATCTCACACGTCCTTCCTCAGCTGCGATTCCTGTCGCGGGTGGTGGCTGCCTCACGGAAGCCTCACTCGTCTGAATGAGACCTATCGAGGCGCGGCGGTTCCGATCCAGATCCATGAAGCCGCGCTGTACACACAAGCTGCGGCGAGACATCGTGCGCTCAACGACACGTTTCACGATCAACCCAAGTTCAAGAAGACACGTTCCAACCCCCAAGGCCTGTGGGTCTGGGTCTTGTTTTTCGGGCTCGCCTTCGCAATCGGAGGGATCATCTTCGTCTCTGGGATCGGTAAAACCATGAGAACCACTCAGTGGATCCGGCCACCGGATCAACTTCTCTTATACTTGGCGGCTGGTACCGTGGGAGGATTCGGTCTCTTCGGCTACGGATGGATGATTCGCCAACGGAAGTGTTTGATCGAAAGCATTCCAACTTCGACTATACGTTCACTGGCCATGGGGTTGGTCGAGATCAGTGGACAAGCACAGCCAGAGGGAAATCTTCTCTCCGCACCCTTCAGCGACCTTCCCTGTGTGTTCTTTTCCTATGCCGTGGAAGAGCATGTCGGGTCCGGGAAACATGCACGGTGGGAGACCATTGCGAAAGGCACTTCGGAGCAGCCGTTCTTTGTCAGCGATACAACCGGACAAGTGCTCGTCGTACCCCTTGGCGCCGAGCTGATCTTGCCTGACGGGCGCACCTATCGAAACGATTGGCTCAGAGAGTTGCCCCCCACTGCCATCGCCGGATTGAATCGACTGGGGATTTCGACCGAACGCTGGATAGGGAGCAAGACATTACGGTGCCGAGAAGCATTTATCCAACCGGACGAGCAAGTCTATGTTCTCGGAACGGCCCTTGAACAGTCCGGTGCAAAAGAACTCGTCGAGAACTCCGCTCGTCTGTATATCGGGAGCAGCCAAGACCATGAGTTCATTATCTCGGATCGAAGCGAAAAGGACCTATTGTCCCGATTGCAATGGCAGATGTTGGCTTATGGAGCAGGGGGCCTGGCACTGGCTGCAACCTGTTTGATCGTCATCTTCAAATACTACCTGACAACCGTGTCGTAACGTCAGACCCAAAGGAGCGCGCCCATGAATAACACTTTACTGATCGGAAGCCTGCTCGTGCTCGGATTGATCGTACTCGTCGCCTATGTGATCGGCGTCTACAACATGCTGGTCCGGCTTGCCAATAACATCGACAAGGCTTGGTCGAATATCGACGTCATTTTGAAGCAGCGGCATGATGAGCTTCCCAAGCTTGTTGAAGTCTGTAACAGCTACATGACGCACGAGCGGGAGACGCTGGAATCCGTGACCAAAGCCCGCACTGCCTATAGCACAGGGGTGAGTATCGACGACAAAGCACAGGCGGAAAATCAGATCATCGGCGCCTTAGGGAAACTCTTTGCCGTGGCCGAACAGTATCCGGATCTGAAAGCCAATCAAGAATTCTTAGCCGTTCAACAACGCATATCGGCGCTGGAAAGCACCATTGCCGATCGGCGCGAGTTCTATAACGACTCGGTCAACCTGTACAATATCGCTATCGAGCAGATCCCTGTGATCTGGGTGGCGCAGGAAGTCGGATACGGAGCGCGGCCATTGTTGACAGTGACGCCGTCCGATCGCAAGGACGTGCCGCTCGCGTTTGCCAATCGTATGCCTGTGGCCGCATAAACACACCATCGGCTGATGGGGGTAGTAAGAAGTAGCACATCCGTTCGTCCCCACTGTGCACGTCCAACGAGGGCCTTCTGATCTTCCCCTCTCTGCCTAAGGGGAGCAGCCAGACTTTCCTTCACTGCGCGCATCGGACGAGCACTGTTTTATCGTGCGCGTTCTGCGAGCAAGAAGGATAGTCTGGCCGCTCCCCTCTCGTCCTTCCAAGCTTGCTCGTTTTCCATTTCCAGAGTAACGGCCTGGTTTGGTCCTCCACTGCGCACATTTCTTCTTATCAACAACCATCACTGAGTGAGGCCACCCCTGTTGGTCCCACTGCGCCCGTCGAGCGAGCACATTCTGATCGTGCGCGCTCCGGGAGCACCGGACCAATAGGGTGGCCTCACTCCTCCCGCAATCCATCCATGACCGGTTGCCGTGCGGCCCAGCGCGCTGGCCAGTAGCCGGCTACCAGAGCAGCCGTGAGTGCGAGTCCTACGGCTTGCAGAATTACTCCACCCGGAACCGTCATCTGGATCGTCCAGCCAAATGATTGTTTATTGATCACGTGGATGAGCAGCAGAGCGAGCAGCAAACCTCCCGCAACGCCCAACGCAGCCCCGATCAATCCAAGATACGCCGCTTCCCACAGAACTAATCGCTCCACTTGCCTCGTGCTGGCGCCGATCGCCCGCAACGTGGCAAACTCACGTCGCCGCTCCAACACGGCTGTCACCAAGGTGTTCACGATGCCGAGCACGGCCACTAGCACGGCAATGGCTTCAAGGACATAGGTTAAAGCGAAGGAGCGGTCGAAGATCTCGAGGATCTCATGCCGCAACTCGCGGTTCCGGATTACCAACGGTGGAAGCGTCATTCCATCCATCCCGGCGACGTGTGTCACAATCGACTGCCTTACTCGCTCGACATCGGCCCCGGAAGCCAGGTAGACGGAAAATACCGTTACCCGATCGTCGTGCCATTGTTGCTGATACCATGTTCGATCCATCACCATCTTCCCGCCGTCGGTCGCGTAATCGTAAAAAATTCCCTCGACGGGCACGGCAGTTGGTCCCGCCGGAGTCGTGATCGAGACCTTGTCCCCCTCGCGAAGCCCTAGCCGATTCGCCAACACTTCCGATAGGAGGGCGCCTCCGTTCTCGGCGGCTCGCCGCAGGGCCGCACTTGAATCTCCATGAACCATCAGATACCGGCTGCGCTGCGCATGGAGCCGAAGATCTCGTGACACCAACGCCACCGGCTGACCCCCGACGTCTACATACACATCACGATAGGTATCGACCGCGTCAATGCCGTCAATCGCCGACAGGGTTGAACGCCAGGCCCCCGGCAAGGCACGCGAGGCCTGCCCGGACTGCTTCCCCTGGAGCCAGGATTGTGGCGCCACGATAAGATCGGCCATCACGGTTTCATCCACCCAGAACTCGACCGTGTCACGAAAACTGCGAACCATCACGACGACACCGATCATGATCGACAATCCCACCATCAACGCCGACACCGTCACCGCATTCCGGCCCGGATGCCGCGCCGCCTGGTCTGCCACAATGAGCCGGAAACTTCCCCCTAGCATCATCGTCTTGCTTTCCCGGCGAAGATGCCGCCAGCCCAACACCTTGATACAGATCGGCGCAAGACAGGAGAGGGCCCCCAAGAGACAGACCGTCGCGAAATAGCCAAAGAGCGGCAGGTCTCCAACTGGACCCATCAGCGAGCAGAGGCCTGCCAGCACCAACAACACAAGGCTGATCCACCCCCACAAGCCTGCCCTCAGCTGCTGAGTCGATTCATAGCCGCCCGGCGCCAAGGCGCGAACTGTCACAGTCCTTCCTGCTTCCACGCTGGGACCCAAGGCCCCTACCATCGAAACCACTGTCCCCAGCAGAACTCCTTTCGCCACTGACGTGAGGGTCAGCATGTCCATCGACAGGATCAGCCCGCCGGACGTGACCGGCGCATAGAGGTCTGAGACCGTTCGGCTGACGAGCGACACCAAACCCGTAGACAGCCACACCCCGCCTAGACCTCCCAAAAGCCCGCCAAGCAGACCGAGCAGTCCTGCCTCCACGAGAAATAAGCCTGCGACCCGCCGCTCCGTCATGCCGAGCGCTCGGTAAATGCCGATCTCGCGCCTCCGTTGTGCCACAACAAAGGCGATCGTGTTGTAGATCAAGAACACCCCAACGAGCAGCCCGACCCAGCTCATGACCGACAGATTGAGCTGGAAGGCCCAGACCATGTTTTCAACTTGCTTCGTCCGTTGTGCCGGTCGTTGCACAATAAGATGGGGAGGAAGAACCGCGCGCAGGGAGACGATGATGTCGTCGAGCGGTCGGTTAGGCGTCGTCACCAACTCGATCCGATCCAGCCGCCCGATCGATTGAAACAACAGTTGCGCCGCAGCAATATCCATGACGGCAAGCCGATCCCAGAGGGACGTGCCTGCCGCTTCGTGATGAATGAGCCCTGCGACTCGCAGCCGTACGACGCGCCCTCCCGTCGTCACCTCGATGACACTACCAACCCCCAGATTCCAGTCTGCAGCCACCTGACGGCCAAGATACAGAGCGTCCGGAGCCAGAAGCGCCTCCAGCGCCCCGTCGGCATCAGCCTGCGAAATCTGAAAGCCACGCGCTCCAGCCTCCGCGAGTAGATCCAGTCCCAATACCTCAAGCGTCTGGCCACGCATCTCCCCCTGGGCAAATACGACCGACTCTTCAATCACCGGAGCAGCGCTCACCACCCCCTCGACCGCACGAACAGCCGTAATCGTGGATTCATCCACTCCGAGATCATGGCCTGCAATTTCCAATGTGGCAGGACCGGCTACCGTCGTGACCGCTTGCTCGAAGGAGCGCAGGACTTGAATATTCGCCGTCCCGATGGCCACCGAGGCCAGCACCCCCAGTGCCACTCCAGCGATGCTGAGCAGGGTGCGAAATGGCCGCTGGAAGGCATGGGCACGGATCAGGGCGCGATAGAGCCTAAGTGGTATAGTCATCTAGCACGAGAGAGCGGTGATAGCAGAACGACACATCATGGATGAGGGCCCGAGGACAAATCGAATCGCTCGGGCCGGTAACGGAGCCCTGCACAAATTGGTCGTTTCGTTTACAGCCAAACAGACCTTTGCTAGACTCGCGTGAGTCGACAATAAGAGGTCATTGATGGGCATACGAACAGCTTTGAATCGAAAAGTCCAGCCGCTACAGGAGGAGATCGACACCGAACTCCTCACACCTCGGCAGCGTGACATCCTTCGTCTGGTGTCGATCGGGCACACGAACCGTGAGATTGCGCAGGTGCTGGATATCAGCGTGCGCACGGTCGAAGTACACCGATTCAACTTGATGCGACGGTTGAATGTGCGAAACGTGGCGCAACTACTGCGACGATCTCTGCAGTTGGGTCTCCTTGCCAAGACGTTCGGGGCCAAGTAGGCCTATAACTCCTTCAGCTTGCCCCGGCAGTCCTCCAACTTCGCATACCCCTTCTTGCTGAGCTGAGCCGCCAGTTCCGTTTCCAATCGGCCAAACACGTCGATCCCTTCCTCGACCAACACCGTCCCGATCTGCACGGCCGACGCGCCACACAGCATATGTTCGAAGGCATCCACGCCGTTGACCACACCGCCGGTCCCGATAATCGACATGCGTCCTTCGAAGATTTTCCAAAAAGCCCGCACGTTGGCCAACGCGACCGGCTTGATGATCGTGCCACCCAGTCCACCGAACCCACCCTTAGGCTTGATGACGACCGCCTCGTGCTCAGGATCGACGACGAGCCCGTTCCCGACCGAGTTAATCAGGTTGAGAAAATCGACCCCGCAACGGCCAATTACCTCTCCCATTGCTTGATGATGGGCAGGATCGAAATAGGGAGGCAGCTTGACCCCCATCGGAACCGTGATCACCTTACGAACCCGCCTCAGCAGGCGCTCGGAGGCTTCGACGTCATATCCGATCTGCGGTTTGCCTGGAATGTTGGGACAAGAGAGATTGACTTCGATCAAGTCTGGCTTCACCGCATTGATCGTGGCCGCAATCGTCGGGAAATCGTCTTCACAGAGACCCGCCACACTGGCGATAACCGGCTTTCCAAGTCTCTTCAATTCAGGAATGAGCGCGGCATACGCCTTGTATCCGAGATTGGGCAAGCCCATGGAGTTGATGGACCCGCCGGGAAATCCAAAGTACCGGGGTGTCGGATTGCCGTCGCGAGGCTCAACCGTCATCGACTTGGTGACGATGGCCCCGGCCCGAGATCGACCGAGGGCCAGCAGTTCGTCACGCGTGACACAGAGCGCTCCCGAGGCATTCATGAAACAGCTGGGAAATCGTACGCCGGCAATGGAGGTCGACAGATCCATCACGCAACCACCGTGGTGGGCTCGCGCTGCGTTCTCGTCATGAGCCGCCCATCCTTCATGGCCCAAATATAATCGGCCGCCGCAGCAGCCTCGGTGCTGTGGGTGACCAACAGCACGGTTTGGCAAAAGCGCTGAACGAGCGACCGAAGGAGAACGATGATCTCGGCCCCATGCTGGGAGTCCAAATTGCCGGTCGGCTCATCGGCGAGAATGATCTGGGGCTGATGCACAATCGCTCGCGCAATCGCCACACGCTGCTGCTCTCCGCCCGAGAGCTCGCTGGGGCGATGATGTCGTCGTGCGGTCATCGAGACCAACTCGAGCACCTCCTCGACGCGAACCTGGACCGATGTCCCTCGTTCCCCGCGCAGCAACAAAGGAAACGCAACATTCTCCGCAGCCGTCAACCCGGGAATCAAATGGAATGATTGGAAGACAATCCCGACTGTTTCCCGCCTGATCCTCGTCCAGTCATCGCTCGTGAATCGACTGGTTGAACGCCCTCCGAGGAGGATATCCCCCGAGGTCGGCACATCCAATCCGCCAACCAGATTAAGCAACGTACTCTTCCCGCAGCCGCTGGGACCGATAAACGCACAGAATTCTCCCTTTCCCACTTCAACAGAAACCTTATCGAGCCCTGTGATGCGGTCGCCACCCCGCTCATAGATCTTCGACACTTGGTCGAATGTCACCATCGTAATCTGCTTCTCCATCCGTACCCAAACCCGTAGCATTGCCGCTGAGACTGTCTGAGGTCGGGTCTTCGCTCAACCTTGACCTCGACCTCAGCCTTAACCTTCTGATGACGCTGGCGTTTTTTCCAACATCCTGCTGCCTTCGTATATCACAACCATTTACAGAGCAACAACCTTGACAGGCGCGGCACTTTCCCATAGAAGAAGCGCACGGACTTGTTAGCCCGGATTATTTATGAATGCCGTCGCGAGGCGTTCGAGACCGAAGCCCGCCGGGGCTTCTCGCAAGTGAGGCCGACGGAGGCGTACTGGCAGTCCGTCGAGGAGGCCGAACGAGAAAAGCCCCGCCTGGCGAAAGGATCGGACGACGTAGCAGGCATTCATGAATAGTCCTGGCAAGTTGGAGCGTTTCCCCTGCGATGTTACGTGAAGACACACAGGATCGACTCGTCGGATGGTGCCGTCAGGCCCTCCGTTTTGTGTTGCCGGTCGAATGTATCACCTGTGGCCAGTCCCTCAGCACTGATCCGGTGCCCTTCTTCTGTACCGCGTGTTGGCACACCATCCGTCCGCTCCAGCAGCCAGTGTGTGCCCGCTGCGATCAGCCGTTTGTCTCGCCAGCGGCCACGGCCTATACCCCGAACCATCAATGCCAAGACTGTATAGAACGGCCGCCGAATTTTGAACGGGCCTGGACCCTCTTCCCCTATCTTCCGCCACTGCGGGAGGCCATCTGCGCATTCAAATATCGAGGCAAACATACATTGGCACGGCCACTCGCGCGCCTGATGATCAGCGCCCTGCCAAGCGGGATCGATATCGATGTGATTATTCCTGTGCCCTTACACCCGGCCCGCTTACGAGCGCGTGAATTTAATCAATCGTTGCTGCTGGCCGATCAGCTCAGCCATCACTTAGCCCGCCCAGTTTCAACCACGAACCTCGCCAGGGTCGCCGCCACTGATCCCCAAACCACATTAACGCGGCAGGCACGGTTGCGAAATCTACGGAAAGCGTTTGAAATCCGTAGACCGCAGGACCTCGCGGAGAAACGCATCCTCCTCGTGGACGATGTCTTCACCACTGGTACGACGTTGAACGAATGCGCGAAGACTTTAAGAAATGCCGGCGCCGGGCCAGTCTTTGCCCTGACGCTGGCCAGGACGGTCGATACGGGGCTGGTGCCGGATCGCTTCTTTGCCGAACAGGCTCAACAGCCCCTGACGACCATGGGAATATAATCGATGCCTTTATACGAATACCGCTGCCTCGACTGTAAGAAGTGCAGCACAGTCCTTGTATTAAGCCTGGCCAATCAGGCGCCGGCAGCCTGTTCCCATTGCGCGAGCGCACGAGTTGAACGAATCTTGTCTCGATTTGCCTCGCCGAAATCTGAAGAGGCTCGCCTTGACGCTTCTTTGGACCTCAATAATCTTGCGGGACTCGATGAAAACGATCCACAGAGCATGGCTCGATTCATGAAAACAATGGGCAAGGAGATGGGCGAGGATCTCGGTGACGATCTCTCAGAAGCAATGGAGTCGGATGAGACCGGCTCTCTAGAACCGGATAACACTGGCAGCCTATGACAGGCACTGTCATGTATTTTCACTTGACAGATCGTTCTGAGTTTACCTACCCTGACAACAGTGTCCGAGGCCTCGTGAGGCATATGGATCTCTATCGAACCAGGTTTTTCAATGGCCAAAGAGCCCAAGAGCGAGCTGATGACGGCAGAGGAGACCTGCCGCTATCTCAAAATCACCCCGCGTACGCTCTATCGTTACCTACAGAGTCGCCAGATTCCCGCCTTCAAGCTTGGAAAAGAATGGCGCTTCGTACGCTCGGATCTGGAACAATGGATTCGCGATCGCACCAGAACCACGTTAGCGTCGTAAAGGACAGCCTACATTGATGTTCGCCGGTGAATATCTGTGCAAAGTGGATGAGAAGGGGCGGTTTATCGTCCCCTCGCCGATCCGTGAGCAGATTGAGTCTGAGGGACAGGCCGTCGTCTTCCTCAAGGGCCCCGAGGAATCGACGCTCATCTACTCCATGAAAGAGTGGGAAAAGGTTCTCGAACGGACGAAAGCCACGCTCGATGAAGACCAGAGTCGCCTGTTCATGCACTTCGTCGTGTCGGAAGCCGGCACATCGGAAATCGACAAAGCCGGACGCATTCTGATTCCTAGCCGGCTCAGAAAAATTATTCCGTTGGATGAGGACCAGGAAATCATTTTGGTTGGTTTGTACCATCGCATGGAGATCTGGAATCCGAGCACATGGCGCCGGTATATCGGCCAATCCGAAGAGCGATACGAGCAGAATATGTCCAAGATCCTCAACCTCCTGTAACACTGACGCGCATGCCTACGTTTCAGCACCCGCCTCGGATTCCTTCCTCTCCACGGGCCGTTCGTATGACCTCCTACCGGAACCCTGACAAGAAGGCCGCGGTGTCACGTATCGCACCGAGAACAACTCCAAAGTCCCGTATGCCTGCAATCTCCCCATCTCCGCATCCACCGACAGAACGTTATGCGGTCGCCTTGACCCTCCCTGTGCCTCCCAGCGTGAACCATCAATATGCCACAGTGAACGGACGACGATTAATCTCTTCCGCTGGTCGTGCCTATAAGGCCCAGGTGGGACAACTCGTGTGGCTGAAGTTGGCGCAGTCCACTCACCGTGCTGCCCTGCTTGCACGACTCCAATCGGAGTGGCTCACCCTATCCATCCGATTCTATTTTACCTCGGCCCTTCGACGAGACGTCGATGGCGGGCTCAAGATCGCGCAGGACGCCCTCTGTGAAGGGCTCAGCATCAACGACAACCGCATCGTCGAAACCCACCTCTACAAGCACGTCGATAAGAACAATCCTCGAATCGAGATCTCTCTTTCAGCCTCATCTGCTCCCGAGGTTAATCCAATCTTCACATCGTAGCCTCCCTTCTAAAAACTGTACCCTAAAGTATTTCCCCCAGCCTGCCGAATAGAGAACAGCATTGCCTTGCCCAATACGCAAACAAGGAAGCGTCTGTCTGACATCATGCCGACTCGACACATCTCCATCAACCAGCTCCATGTAGGAATGTACGTCGCCAAGCTGGACATATCTTGGTTCCGCTCCCCCTTCCTTCAACACGCATTCCTGGTTCAAGAGCCGGGCCAGATCAATAAACTCCGCCGAGCAGGGGTTCAGACTGTCGAGATTGATCCCAAACGCGGGGAAGACATCGGGAACACTTCCAGCAGGGGCACAACGACACCGACAAGTTATTCAAACACGGACCCTGCAACCGCGCCCCCGACTTCCCTCTCGAAACCCCTGGCCCAGTTGAATGAAGAGTATGGCCAGGCCTTGGTTGCTCGCAAACACCTCGAACAGGCAGTGTCCTCCGTATTTTCCAAGCTGACTGACCAAGGGGTTGTCGACCGCCAGCAAACCACCGAAGCCCTTCGTGAAATCACTGCCGTGACCAGGACCTTCGAAAGCTCCACAATCTTTATGGCACTAAGTCAAGACCGGAACGGGGACACCTCTCTGAGCCAACACGCCCTCACGACCTGCACACTCTCTCTTCTGATTGGGAAAACCTTTAACTTTAATCCGCTTGAACTCCGCGAATTGGCAACAGCCGCAGTTCTCCATGACATCGGACTTTTGCAGATCCCGCCTCATGTCGTGCAGCACTTCTACTCAAGCTCAGCACCGCTATCAAGTCGAGAACTGCTACAAATGCAGTCGCACCCCCGATTGGGCATGCTCACGCTGGAACGGCAAGGCGGATTCGAAGACCAAGTGCTCAAGATCATGGAGGAACACCATGCCCTCCTCGATGGAAGCGGCTACCCCAAGGAAACATGCGGAGCCTTTACGTCGAAGCAGACCAGGATTGTCATACTCGCGGACCGCTACGATGAACTCATCACCGGGTTCGGCGGCATCGCACCGCTTAACCCTCACGAGACGCTTCAACACCTCTTCCGGGAGGCTGAGGAAGGACAACTCGATCGCGATATTGTTGCTCGATTCATCAAGCTGGTCGGAATCTATCCTCTTCACAGTTGTGTCCGGCTGAATACTGGTGAACACGCCGTCGTCACACAACTCAATCCCGACATGCTGCATCAGCCCATCGTCTCGATTACCCACCAGCCGGACGGGTCCGATTATGCGCCGCCACTCACGATTAATCTTGGGCATCAAGACACCCGCACCCCCCAACGAGCTATCGAGTCCATGTTGGATACCACACTACCGCACCTTCAACTTCTACCATGATGCGCGGCGTAAGCTGCCCGTGAAGGTTTGTCGCAGCAGCGAATCTGCAATTACAGCAGAAGTTTCATGAATCGTGCAGGCTGCTCGGATTCAAGATCCGAATATGGCGAACCGATAGGGGATTGTCGACTCTTGCCCGATGCCCACTTCATGATCGATCGGTGTGGAATGCGCAAACGTATCCCTCTGCATCAACTTCAGGTTGGGATGTATGTGGCAGGGATCGACTGCTCGTGGTTCCGGACCCCGTTTCTGAGACACCGATTTCTGGTTCAAACCGTCGAGCAGGTCGAACGTTTGCGGCGATCCAATATCCACGCCGTGGATATCGACCCCTCCAAAGGACTCGATGTGACGTCCTTCCCGATAGCCGAAGCGGCCCTTCACACGATTGGCTTACACACCTCCACCCAAATAGCCCCAGCCCAGGATGCACCCCGCTCACTTGAAACACTGCGCCAGGAACTCACAACGGCTCAAGAGACGCGTGACAAACTGATTCAGTCAGTCAAAACCGTCTTCGACGAAATCAGCAAAACGGGCGCCGCAAGGCCAGAACCGGTCAACGAAGCCGTACAGGAAATCACCATCGTCACGCGAACCCTCAGCACCCACGCCACATTCATGGCAATGAGCCATGGACGGCATCTCGATGCCTCCTTCAATAACCATAGCCTCGCCGTCTGCACGCTGGCGACGATTATCGGCCAAGCTCTCGGATATGATCTGATGAAGCTCCACGAGTTGGCGACCGGTGCGTTACTGCATGACATCGGGTTGTTTCAACTTCCCCGCCATCTATTCCGCACATCGACTCCCCTCTCCGGTGAAGACCTGGCAGCCTTTCGCCATCATCCACGGCTCGGCGCCATTGCGATTGAGTCTCAACGCGAGTTTCCCCAGACCGTCCGCCGAATCGCTGCTGAGCACCATGTCACACTCGATGGGCAAGGCTATCCAGTTGAAACATCGGCAGGCTCCATAGCAGAAGCAAGTCGCATTGTGATGATCGCGGATCGATACGATGAGTTACTGACCGGATTCGGAGGGCTCCAACCGCGGCCTTCTCACACAGCAATTCAACAATTATTTCAAGAAGGAGAATTCGGCCGTCTCGACCTTCATCTCGTGTCCCTGTTCATCAAGCTAGTTGGCATCTATCCCGTCTACAGCTTCGTGGAGCTCAATACGAAAGAACGGGGAATGATCACCGCGATTAATCCCACCACCCTGCATCAGCCGATCCTCGCGTTAACCTATGACGAGACAGGCAGCCCATACCGAAATCCGCTCACGATCGATCTCTCCAACCAGAACCAGTCTCCCCTGCGGTCCATTGAACGTGTGGTCATATCAAAATCAAGGGAAGCAAGTCGCGCAGCGTAACAAGGCCGTTATTTGGTTTGTTTGGTCTGTCTCGTTTGTTTGGTTGAATCAAACTACCAAATTAACCAGACAGACTGGACTTGTCTTAGACGTGAATACCTTCGAAGTTCTGCTGTGCCAAAATGGATTTCTCGCGGCCAGCTGATGTCTCGTGCAAGACATGAGTCAGCGAATCTGCACCAAGAGATCTTCGCCTATTCGTACCGGAGCGCTTCGATGGGATTAAGGCGAGCAGCCTTGTTGGCAGGGTACAATCCGAAGAACAGGCCCACTACGAGTGAGAAGAAGAAGGCGAGGACGATGACGTTGCCGGAGATGATGGTCGGCCAACCGGCAATCAGCGTCGTTAACTTCGCTCCGGTAATCCCGAGAGCGATCCCCAACACGCCTCCCACCAGGCTCAGCGTCATAGCCTCGATCAGGAACTGCATCACGATGTGCCGGCGTTTCGCCCCCACCGCCATGCGGACACCGATCTCTCTCGTCCGTTCCGTCACGGATACGAGCAAGATATTCATAATGCCGATCCCACCGACTAACAGGGACACCGAGGCAATGGCGAACAACATCATGGTCAGGGTTTCACTGGTGCCTTCTTGAACTTTCCCGATATCGACCTGCGTTCTGATCGTGAAATCGTCGTCCTGCTCCGTCTGAAGCCGGTGCCGCGCCCGCAACACCTCTCGAATCTGTTCTGCAGCCATCGGCAAATCCTCGACCTGATCGGTCGAGCCGAACATCGCCCCGACGGACCCAATAAATGACGTCCCGAACACCTTCCGTTCTGCCGTGCTGAAGGGGATAAAGATCACATCGTCTTGGTCAGACCCTTGCGCAGACTGGCCTTTAGGCGAAAGAACTCCGATGACACGGAACGGCACGTTCTTGATGCGAATCACTGCCCCCACCGGCTCTTCGCCTGGCTCAAACAGATTCCCCACGATAGTTTGGCCGATGAGCGCAACTCGGGCGGCGCTATCCAAGTCAGTCTGAGTAAAGGGGCCTCCACTCGTAAAGGACCAATCACGAATCGTCAGATAACTCGGTGAGATGCCGTTAATCGGTCCGTTCCAGTTTCGGTTCCCATAAACAATTTGCATGACATCGCGCTTGGCCCATCCGGTATCGGCCAGTAAGGGAATGCGCTTCTTCAAGTCCAAGGCGTCGGACACCGTCAGTGTCACGGCGCTCCCCTGACTGCCTCGTACACCGCTCGCAGAAGTCACCCCAGGAAAGATGACAATGACGTTCGTACCCATCGTCGCAATCTGCGCTTGCACGGCCCTCTTGGCGCCTTCGCCGATACTCACCATTGCAATGACCGCCGCCACGCCGATAACGATCCCGAGCATTGTAAGACCGGCACGCATCCGATTCCGAGCCAAGATCCGCAACGCGGTCAGAATGGTGAGCCACACGAACGCCGACATCTAGCAGCCCTCATTATTCATGACGGTTCGTCGCGAAATCGCTGAGCCGCGTCGCGAGACCAGCGCGCGGAGCCGTGAGGACCCGATGCGTACTCGTGCAGTACGGTGAGGGGCCGAGGGGCGAGCCCGCTGGCCGAAGGCTCGTCGTAGCAGCGGATCGGCGATTGTAGTAGAAGCGTTCATGATTAATGCGGGCTATACCTCAACTGGGCTGGGCATTGGCCGCGCTTTGGTTACGCGGTCGCTTAACACCTGTCCGTCTTTGATCACAATCTCTCGGGCCGCATAGGCCGCAACATCAACCTCGTGCGTCACCAGAATAATTGTAATCCCTTCATCGCGGTTCAGCGTATCCAGGACTTTCATAATTTCCTGGCTCGATTGGGTGTCCAGGTTGCCGGTCGGTTCATCGGCAAGAAGCAACGAGGGCGATGTGACCAACGCTCGTGCAATCGCCACGCGCTGTTGCTGCCCTCCCGACAATTGGGTGGGATAATGGTGCTCTCTACCCTGAAGCCCCACCCGCCCTAACGCCGCTGCCGCTTGCGCCCGTTGTTCTCTGAGCGAGAGCCCTCGATAGAACAACGGAAGCTGCGCATTTTCGAGCGCGCTGGTTCTGGGAATGAGATTGAAGCTCTGAAAGACGAACCCGATCTGTTGATTGCGGATGCCGGCCAATTGATCGGGCTTCAGGTTACTCACCTCTATCCCGTTCAGCCGATAGCGCCCCTTCGTCGGTTGGTCGAGACAGCCCAGAATATTCATCAGGGTGGACTTGCCGGAGCCGGAAGACCCCATGATGGCGACAAACTCACCTTGTTCAATCGTGAGGCTCAGACCGCGCAAGGCTTGGACTTCCATGTCGCCGACACGATAGATCTTCCACACATCCTCGCATTCGATCAGCGAACTCATCGGTAGTTCTCGTGAAACGTGAAACGTGAAAGCGATTGAGACAGAGACAGAGGGTTTATGACGATGGACGAGGTGTGACGTGCGACCGTTCCTATAGTGTGCGACTGCTGTGCACGAAAGTATCGACCGCTTCACGCCCCTTACATCCCACGATTGCGCGAGGAGCCCCGCTGGCCGCCGCTCCCAAATCCTGGAGGCAGGTCGCTCCCACTCCGGTCGCCTTTGGGTCGCTCAATCCCCACGACCACCAGCGCGCCTTCAGACAAGCCTTCCGACACGACCTCCGTTGCCAAACCATCAGAAATACCCGTTTGGATCTGCATAGATTCTAGTTCTCCCGACGCGCCCTGCTTCCAAATGGTTCGACTAAGCGCCGTGGCTCCCCTGCCGGCGCCTGCTGCCTGCTCTAGGCCCTTCCCTTTGCTCGGCGTGCCACTGGACGTGGAGCGATCGGCAGGGCCCGCGGTCGGGGGTGTAAATCGCAACGCGGCATTCGGTACTTTGAGCACGGCGTCTCGTTGAGCCACAACGATGGAAACGTTCGCGGTCATCCCAGGCTTCAGGCGGAGGTCCTGATTATCGACACTGACCACCACGTTGTAGGTCACCACATTTTGCACATTGATCGGTGCAAGACGGACCTGACGGATCGTGCCTGAAAATGGATACCCTGGATATGCATCAACCGTGAAGGTGGCCTCCTTCCCTTCGGTGATCCCCCCGATATCCGACTCACTGACATTGGTGTCGACTTGCATCTTCGTCAGATCGAGTGCGATTAAAAATAGATTCGGTGTGGCAAAACTAGCTGCGATCGTTTGACCAACCTCCACATTTCTGGCGACCACGATCCCGTTCACCGGCGAGCGAATGACGGTGTACTTCAAGTCTAACTCTACAGCATTCAACGCTGCCTCAGCCTGTTTCACTTGCGCTCCCGCCACGTTCATCTGCGCCTCAGCCGCCTGGAAATTCGTCGCAGCGACGTCGACATCGTTCTGAGAGACGAACTGCTGCGCCACCAACGATTTCACCCGGTCCAGTTCACGCTTGCGTTGAGCCAGGTCGGTTCTGGCTCGTGCGACATTCGCTTTCGACATTTCAAGATTGCTGGCAGCTTGATCGCGACGAGCTCTGAGCGGTTCTGGATCGATGACGGCCACGATATCGCCGGCTTTGACCACCGAATTGAAATCAGCATGCAGGCTCTTGATCATGCCGGACACTTGGGTTCCAACCTGAACTGAGACGACAGGATTGATCGTTCCCGTCGCAGTCACAAGTGAAATTACGGGGCCTCGCTCAACCGCGGCGCTCCGATAGCGAACCGGGGCTTTGCGCTCTCCATTGAAGAAGACATAGCCTCCAATGGCCAGCCCGATCGCCAGGACACTCATGATTAGGATGGCACGGCGCATCGACACCTTCTCCTATTCCTTCGCCTGCTTGGTATGCATTGTATCAACAAGGTTGAGGGGAAGCACCAGGCTGACACAGCCTCCTTATGGCTCCGTAAAAACGAACAGGCCGTTCGCCACTCGGCGGACGGCCTGCCAGACTCCCCGGGCTATAGCTCCGATCAGGGACTGACGCTGATCCGCTCCTTGATCAAATCAAAGGTTTCCTTGGGCACCACGTTCTTGGCGACCAATTCACCCTTCACCCGGTACGGACGATTCGTCACAATGCGGTCTGCCACGTCTTTGGATAGGCCGAGCACGAGCACCATATCACCGGCAGATGCCTTATTGACGTTCATAGAGGCAGCGATGGGCTGAGGGGCCGTCATCGCCGGGGAAGCCGGCGCCCCTGAAGGAGCGGGACTCACGGACGGCGCGGAAGGTGCCGGGCCTCCTGTCACGGAACGCGATTGATCTTTCAACTCTTTTTGATAGCGAGCCACCAGGGATTTGAGCGTCTCGTTATGCCGCTTCACATCCTCATATTCATGACGCAGAGCCCGATTCTGGAACGTGAGTTGCCTCACAGAAGCTTCGAGTTCCTTGGTCCGACCTTCGACACTGCCTCGTTCCTTGTCACGGCCATGTTGAATGCGCTCAAGCTCATCATGGGCGACCTGAGCTTCGTTCCCAAATTTCATATTGAGATCTTTGAGCGTCTTGACTTGCTGTTCCAAGGCATTCTTTTGCGCGCGAACCAGAGCCAACTCGGACCTGGCCGAATCGGTGTCGACCATCGCCTCTTCGTACTTCTTTTGACTGACACAGCCGACCATTGAGACTGCGCCGATCATGACGATCGCCGCCATCCACCATGACTTCATGCGTACCTCCCCTCCCACTGAACGTGGTATCTGCAACAGATATCGATCACCCCTCTCACCCAACAGGCCTGTTGGATATGAGAGGGCAGTACGGCACCTATACGTACAATGTTGTGTGTATGCCAAGCCTGTCATTTTGTCAACACTTTAACGGGTCCTCCGCCACCACAAAATTGTCGTGCGAGGGTGCATCGAATCTTCTACCTGCTTGACGGACTGTCATCACTTTGTGAATATGCCCAAAGCTCACCGTCTGGGCACAACCTATCTCGGAAAGACATTGCATGAACGAATGGGGCCCTGGTCTCGCTACGATCTTAGGTATCGTGGAGGGACTGACAGAGTTTCTACCTGTCTCATCGACCGGCCATTTGATTCTCGTCGGCCACGTCCTAGGATTCGAGGGAGACCTCGCTGCCAGCGCCGAGATTTCGATCCAACTTGGCGCCATCCTGGCCGTCATTGCCTATGAACGGCACAAGCTCCTGTCCATGATCGGGCAAGCCGGACGGGAGCAGCAGGATGTCTCCGCGATGATCCGAACACGTGGGACGACCCCATGGTCGAAAGTCCTACGAAACTCCTGGGCCGCTCACCCAAATCTCTGGTTTCTCATCGGACTGGGCCTCGCCTTCTTGCCGGCCGCCGCGATCGGATTTCTCACCCATAGCTGGATCAAAAACCATCTCTTCACGCCGCAAACTGTGGCTGCTTCCTCCATCGTCGGGGGCCTGATTATTCTCGCAGTCGAAGCACGCCGTGACCAGGCAAAGATCCACCAACTCGAACAGGTGAGCCTGACATCCGCATTCTGGATCGGCATGGCTCAGTGCGCCTCATTACTGCCCGGCATGTCACGATCCGGCTCCACGATCATCGGAGGACTCCTCGTAGGACTGGATCGAAAAGTCGCAACGGAGTACTCGTTCTTTCTCGCACTTCCAACCCTCATCGTCGCGACCTGTTATCAAATGTGGAAATCCCGGGACGTCTTCCGGCAAGACGACTATCTGGCCCTCGGGATCGGAATGCTCGTGTCATTCGTCGTCGCTTGGATTGTGATCGCGGCCTTTCTTACGTTTGTGAAACGCCATACACTCCGACCGTTTGCCTATTACCGCATCCTTATGGGCATCGTCGTCTTCTATATCTTCGGCTTCTAGCCCGCCAGTGCTCTGAAAGGTTAAGGCCAAGGTTGAGGCTGAGAAGAAATAAATCCCGTCTTCGCTCAACCTCGACCTCAGCCTAGTTTACCTACCGCAGTCCATTGGACAGGTACTTAGGATTTCAGTTATTCTACAACCGCTTTTGCCCAGTAATCGGTCTTGTGTGAGCCCCATGACTGGGAAAGTAATCAGCCTGATCGTATTGCTATTTTTTTGATGCACGACAAAGGAGGATATCTCACGATGGCTCATTCTCAATCCGACACTGTCCATGTCTTCGATACGTGGGTGAAGGGTACGAAGCGGCTGCTGCACTTTGACGTGATGACGACTGATGAGGCGACGGCGCTGACGCTCGCCAAGCAGCATCTGGCCAGCATTGGGGAGGGCGACGTGCCGGTGACAGTGAAAGAATGTCAGTTCTGCCACACCGAACCGCTCGTGATGTTTTCCCCAGAGCAGCAGCGTCAATTCCGAGAGCAGGGCGGGTTCATCATCACCCTCTCGACTTAGCGCGCGGGACAGCGATGTCGGTTGACTGAGTCCGCTGGTTTGCATGTCTGGTGCAACAGATCACGATCCTCAGGATGCTCAAGGCCAGCCAGCAAGACCGCAGGCGAGTCAAACCGGAGCATACCTCAGGGTACGTTGACGGATTTCGTAGCCGAGAACGAAGCTGGCGGGCTTTTTCAGCATCCTGCTAAGAAGCCGGTGGGGACTCGTGCGGCAGGAGCGGCACGTCTTTCTTTTCAAAGGCAAAATGAATGATCAAGAAGACGACCCCCACGCTGATCGCCGAATCGGCGACATTGAAAGCCGGCCAATGGTAGGAGTCCACATAGACATCGAGAAAATCGATCACCTCGCCATACCGTAATCGATCGATCAAGTTTCCAATTGCCCCTCCAAGAATTCCAGCAATACTAAGTTGCCCCATCCAATCTTTCTTCGGCAACCGGAAGAGAATTGTCCCCAGTAGGGCCAGAGCAAACAGCGACGTGACTCCGAAGAACACCATGCGAAATGCGTCGCTGCTGCCGGCCAGCAGCCCAAAGGCGGCACCGGGATTGCGGATATAGGTCAGGCTGAAGAGATTCGGAACAATCGGAATGGATTCATTCAGTCGCATCGACTGCACGATGGACAGTTTCGTCGCCTGATCGATCGCTACGATCGCACCGGCAAGCAGCGCCAGGAGCAGGTAGCGAACAGGCCTGCTCATCACTGCACCGCCTCCACGCAACGATCGCAGAGCGTCGGATGGGTGGCGTCTTTCCCAACCGCCTCTCGATAGTTCCAACAGCGTTCGCACTTTCCGAAGGAAGACCTTGTCACCGCAATCGCCAGCGGGCTTTTTGTCTCTCCACTGGCGATCAGTTCGACCTGCGAGACAATGAAGAGCGTGGTCAGGTCCTTCCGATAGGGCTGAAGAAACTCGTAGGTGTCAGCATCGGCTCGAAGTTCCACCGTTGCCTCCAACGATGATCCGATTATTTTATCCCGCCGACTTCCCTCCAACACACCCTGTACCTGCGTGCGATAGCTCAACAGCCGCTCCCACCGTTTGGCCAGGGCGGCATCCTGCCATTGGGGATGGACCTCTGGAAATACGGTCAGATGAACACTGCTCAAGCCAAGACGCCCTCCCGCCTGTGTCGCCAAGGTCCGCCAGATCTCTTCGGCTGTAAAGCTCAACACTGGAGCCATCAGCTTCGTCATGGCAACGACGATCTCGAAGATCACCGTCTGTGAGCCGCGCCGCAGCGGAGAGTCGGCCCGGAATGTATATAGACGATCCTTCAGAATATCGAGGTAGACGGAACTCAGATCCACCGAGCAAAAATTGTTGAGTGCATGAAAGATCGTGTGAAACTCAAACTCGTCATAGGATTTCTGAATCCGCGAGACCAGTTCGCTGAGCCGATGCAGAGCCCAACGATCCAATTCAGGCAGCTGCTCATAGGAGATTCGGTCCTTCCCCGGATCGAAGTCGTACAGATTACTCAGCAAGAAGCGGCAGGTATTCCGAATCTTTCGATAGGCCTCGATGAGATGGGTCAGAATTTCCGGAGAAATCCGGAGATCATCACGATAATCCTGCGCTGAGACCCACAGACGGAGGATTTCTGCGCCGGACTGCTTGATCACATCCTGCGGCGCGACGACGTTTCCCGCCGATTTGGACATCTTCTTGCCCTGCCCATCGAGGACAAACCCGTGGGTCAAGACAGCCTTGTATGGCGCGCGATGATCCGTAACGACACCGGCCAGCAAGGCGCTGTGGAACCAGCCCCGATGCTGATCCGACCCTTCGAGATAGAGGTCGGCCGGCCACCACTTCCGAGCTTTCAACACCGCGGCGTAACTGACACCCGACTCGAACCAGACGTCGAGAATATCCCGTTCCTTCTCGAATGCCGCCCCGCCGCACTTCGGACAGGTCGTACCCTTGGGCAACAGATCGGCAGCCGATTGCTCGAACCATACATCGGCCCCTTTGGACTCCATCAACGTTGCAAGGTGCTCGATCACGGTAGGATCGGCCAGCACAGAACGGCACCCCATGCAGGTGAAACCGGGAATCGGCACGCCCCACACACGCTGACGCGACAAACACCAATCGGGACGGTTCTCAATCATCCCGTTGATCCGATCACGGCCATACACTGGAATCCATCGGACCCGTTCGATCTCCGCCATCGCTTCTTTCCGAAGATCGTTTGTTTCCATCGACACAAACCACTGTTCGGTGGCGCGGAAAATGACGGGATTCTTGCAGCGCCAACAGTGCGGATAGGAGTGATTCAATGACCCATGACCGAGCAAACGTCCGTTGGCCTGCAAGAACTCCACAATCTTTGGATTTGCCTTCAACACATGCTGGCCGGCAAATTCCTTCACGACGTCAGTAAACCGCCCGCCGTTGTCGACCGGCGCCAAAATCTCCAACCGTTCACCCGGCGAGGCCTTGGCATTGTGTTCAAGGACGAGGATGTAGTCTTCCATGCCGTGACCCGGTGCAATATGGACACAGCCGGTTCCCTGATCGAGGGTCACGAAGTCACCGAGCAGAATCGGCGATAGCCCGGTGGTCAGGGGCCGTTGCGTCTCGATCCCTTCAAATCCTTCACGCCCCTTCTTCACCCCAAACACTCGCGCTCCTTCAAGCTTGCAGGCCTTCATCACGCTCTCAAGAAGCTTCTCCGCCATGATCAGCACCTCGTCGCCAACCTGGACAAACGCATAGTCGATTTCTCCATGGAGACAGACCGCTTGATTGGCCGGGAGGGTCCATGGGGTGGTCGTCCAGATCACGACGGAGACCAACTTGATGCCGAGGGGGAAGGAGATGCCGGGAAAGGTCTGACTAAGCACCGTGGGCGACGTGACCAACGGAAATTTCACATAGATCGAGGGAGAGGTGTGATCTTCGTATTCGACTTCAGCCTCGGCCAGGGCGGTTTGGTCCGCCGTGCACCAGAGCACCGGCTTCAGTCCCTTATAGACTCCTCCCCGCTCCACGAACTTCCCGAACTCACGGATGATCGTGGCCTCATAGCCGGGATTCATCGTGAGATAGGGATGCTGCCAATCGCCCAAGATACCGAGCCGCTGAAACTCCTCACGCTGAATCGTATAAAATTTCTCCGCATATTCCCGGCAGAGCCGGCGAATGGCCGGAGTATCGAGCGTCTTTTTCTTGTCGCCGAGTTCTTTGAGGACTTGATGTTCGATCGGAAGGCCATGGCAATCCCACCCTGGCACATAAGGCACCTGGTAACCCGCCATTGTCTTCGATTTGACGATGATGTCCTTGAGGATCTTATTCAGCGCGTGACCGATATGAATTCGACCATTGGCGTAGGGCGGCCCATCGTGCAAGATATACAGTGGCCGGCCTTTCCCTGCCTCCTGAATCTGTTCGTACAACCGTTCCTTCTCCCATGAGGCAAGGAGTTCAGGCTCCCGCTGCGGGAGGTTCGCCTTCATGGGAAAATCAGTCTTGGGGAGATTGAGTGTTGCCTTGTAGTCCATGGACTGACCGCAGCCTTTACGATATGGAAAAATTGACGAGTGAATATACCGGAACGGAGGGGTAAGGACTAGCCCTAACTCACGGCCATCATACGGTCAAGAGCGATCTTCGCCCAATGCTTCTCGTCATCTGGAACGACGATGTGGTTCACAACGTGGCCGTCGGCAAGGTTTTCCATCGCCCAGCAGAGATGGGCTCCATCGATCCGAAACATCGTCGCGCACTGGCAGACCGTGGAGGAAAGAAAGAAGACCTTCTTATCGGTAAGATCACGCTTCAATCGATTGACCAGATTCAATTCAGTTCCCACCGCCCAGGCCGTCCCGGACGGCGCATCCGTCACCGTACGGATAATAAACTCTGTGGACCCGGACAGGTCTGCCCGATTGACGACATCCTCGTGGCATTCGGGATGGACAATCACCTTCCCAGCCGGATACTGCTTGCGGAAATTGTCCACATGCACAGGCTGGAACATCTGGTGCACACTACAGTGGCCTTTCCAGAGAATGAGCTTCGCGCGCTGAATTGCCTCACGTGTATTGCCACCATTTGGTTGATAGGGATCCCAGACGATCATCTCTTCTCGCGGAAGCCCCATCTTGTTGGCCGTATTGCGGCCCAAGTGCTCGTCCGGAAAGAAGAGAATTTTCTCCCGCCTGGCCCAGGACCATTCGATCACCGCCTTCGCGTTGGAGGACGTACAGGTAATCCCGCCATGTTCGCCGCAAAAGGCTTTGAGCACCGCGGCAGAGTTCACATAGACGGCCGGCATGACGGTCTCTTCCACGGGAAGAATGCGTCCTAAGGTCTCCCAACATTGATCGACCTGCTCGATGGCCGCCATGTCCGCCATAGAGCAGCCTGCTGCCATATCCGGGAGGATCACCGTTTGCTTGGAACGGCTCAGGATGTCGGCGGTCTCGGCCATGAAGTGAACGCCGCAAAAGACGATATAGGGCCGCTCCGACCGCTCGGCTGCCAGTTTCGAGAGCAGGAGGGAATCCCCGCGAAAGTCCGCATGTTCGATGACTTCATCCCGTTGATAGTTATGGCCTAGAATCATGACCCGATCACCCAGCACACGTTTAGCCTCAACCGTCCGACGGAACAGTTCATCCGCAGACAGTTGCTGGTAGTCCGTGATCGGTTTCGGAAATGTCGAGACAGTTCGCATAGATTCCTTGATGAAATAACGTACGGCATCATTCTACGTTAGGGTTTCCCGACAATCAATGAAGCAGCCGTTACAAAGAGGTCCTGCACCGACGATGACCCTCTTGGCTCAACTCCAATAGGCCTAATACCCCGTTGACAACGCAAATGGCCAGCGCTACGATTCTCCGTCGAAGCTAGGGGAGCCACACGGCTGAGAGTCCGCCCAAACGGACGACCCTCAGAACCTGACCTGGGTAATACCAGCGTAGGGAAGCGAGAACAACCGGAACTGTTGGTCTCTCTGCCGCACCCCCTGCTAGTGGTGCGGTTTTTTTATTTTTGACAGCTGAGCACAGTTCACGTTTTGGAGAAAGGATCTCCTCATGAGTGACCATACAAACGGCAATGGAAATGCAACTGGTAACGGACACAAGTCTGCCGAGTCAGCCTTGACGACCACGCCGTTCCCAGCCTCGCGCAAAGTGTACGTGGAGGGAACACAAGCCGGCGTGCGGGTTCCGATGAGAGAGATCAGCCTGACCCCCACCAAGTCGATAAATGGGGCCACACCCACGCCAAATGAGCCGATCACGATCTACGATACCTCCGGCCCTTACACAGACCCGGACGCACAGATCGATGCACGGTCTGGATTGGCGCCCTATCGACGGAACTGGGTGATCGGCAGGAACGATGTGGTCGAGCTCCCTGATATCTCGTCACATTATGGCCGCCTGCGCGCGACTGATCCCAAGCTGGACGAACTACGGTTTCAACATATTCGCAAGCCGCTACGGGCCAAGCCCGGCATGAACGTGACTCAGATCCACTACGCCAGACAAGGCATCGTCACGCCGGAAATGGAGTTCATTGCGATCCGTGAGAATCAATCTCGCGAAGTGGCGCGCGAACTGGCCTCGCGGAATGGGCACGGCGGCGGGGTTACCCAGCACCCGGGCCAGTCATGGGGCGCAAGCATCCCCTCTGCGATCACGCCGGAATTTGTCCGCGATGAAGTCGCCCGTGGCCGCGCGATCATCCCGGCCAACATCAACCATCCGGAGAGCGAACCGATGATCATCGGCCGCAACTTTCTGGTGAAGATCAACTCCAACATCGGCAACTCCGCGGTCGCCTCCTCCATCGAAGAAGAAGTCGAGAAGATGATCTGGTCCATTCGATGGGGCGCCGACACAGTGATGGACCTCTCCACCGGCAAGAACATCCACGAAACCCGCGAATGGATCATCCGCAATTCACCGGTGCCCATCGGCACCGTGCCGATCTATCAGGCTCTCGAAAAAGTCGGGGGCAAGGCCGAAGACCTGACCTGGGAGATTTATCGCGACACACTGATCGAACAGGCAGAACAAGGAGTCGACTACTTCACCATCCACGCCGGTGTGCGCCTCGCCTACGTGCCGATGACCGCCAAACGCATGACTGGCATCGTGTCCCGCGGCGGAGCGATCCATGCGAAGTGGTGCCTGGCTCATCATCAAGAAAACTTCACCTACCGCCACTTCGAAGAAATCTGCGAGATCATGAAGGCCTACGACGTGTCGTTCAGTTTGGGCGACGGGTTACGCCCAGGCTCCATTGCCGATGCCAACGACGAAGCGCAATTCGCCGAACTGGACACCTTGGGAGAACTCACCAAGATTGCCTGGCGCCACGACGTCCAGGTTATGATCGAAGGACCGGGCCACGTGCCCATGCACATGATTCAGGTCAATATGGAGAAACAGCTGAAGGCCTGCCAAGAAGCACCCTTCTATACGCTGGGGCCGCTCACGACCGACATCGCGCCGGGCTACGACCACATCACCTCCGGCATCGGCGCAGCCATGATCGGGTGGTTCGGCTGTGCCATGCTCTGTTATGTAACGCCCAAAGAACACCTGGGCCTCCCCGACCGCGAAGATGTGAAGACCGGCGTCATCACCTATAAAATCGCTGCCCACGCGGCGGACCTCGCCAAGGGCCACCCAGGCGCGCAGATCAGAGACAACGCGCTCTCAAAAGCCCGCTTCGAGTTTCGCTGGGAAGACCAGTTCAACCTTTCGCTCGATCCGGACACGGCAAAACTCTTCCACGACGAGACCTTGCCGGACAATGCCGCCAAGGTCTCGCACTTCTGCTCCATGTGTGGCCCTCATTTCTGCTCGATGAAGATCACGCAAGATGTCCGGGACTATGCCGCGCAATTACACGTGGACGAACAGCAAGCGATTCAAATCGGCATGAAGGAAAAGGCAGAAGAATTCAAAAAGACCGGCTCCGAGATTTACCGATAAGGTTGCTCAAAATGGTTCTCCGGCAAGGCCGCAGGCGAGACCAAACCGGAGGCGTACCCTCTGGGGTACGTTGAGGACTTGGTGGAGCTGAGAACGAAGCCGGAAGCCATTTTCAGCAGCCGCCGAAGGAGAATACAGTATGGGAAAGCCTAAACCAGCCCCGTTACGGGAACGAGATATTACTCGGCAGATCGCGCGTGAATACTATAAAGAGTTCGATCAGCTCATCGAGAGCGATGTGATCATTGTCGGCGCCGGGCCTTCCGGCTTGATCTGCGCCCATGACCTGGCTGAGATGGGATTTCGCACGGTCATCGTCGAACAGAGCCTTGCCCTTGGCGGCGGCTTTTGGACGGGCGGCTACCTGATGAACAAGGCGACGATCTGCGAACCGGCCAATGAGATCCTCGAAGAGATCGGCGTGCCCTGCAAAAAGATCACGGAATGCGAGGGCATGTACATGGTCGATCCCCCGCACGCCACCGGTGCACTGATTGCCGCCGCATACAGAGGCGGCGCCAAAATCATGAATCTCACAAGAGTCGTCGACTTAGTGCTTCGTCGCGACGGCATACTCGAAGGCGTAGTGGTCAACAACACGACGGCTGAAATGGCCGGCCATGACATCATCCACGTGGACCCCATCGCACTCGAAAGCAAAATCGTGGTGGATGCGACAGGCCATGATGCCGTCGTCGTGGAACTCTTGCATAAACGCAATCTCTACAAAGCCGTGCCCGGCAACGGCGCGATGTGGGTTTCCCGATCCGAAGAAGAAGTGATGGACCGAACCGGCGAGGTATACCCCAACTGTTTCGTCATCGGGTTAGCCGTGGCGGCAGTCTACGGCACCCCGCGCATGGGACCGGCATTCGGCTCGATGCTGCTCTCCGGGCGTTATGGAGCGGAACTGATCAAGAAGAAGCTGAAACAGGAATAGGTATAGTTCTGGTCGGAATCGACGGGCGGCCTACAGGCTGATCAAAAAGGTCATCCAGCAAGGCCGCAGGGAGTGCGAACCCGGAGGCGTACCCTCTGGGGTACGTTGAGGAGTTCGCACGACTGAGAACGACGCTGGGGACCTTTTTCATCAGCCTGATTACTATGGATGTTCAAGATTTTTTAGTCCAAGGCGAAGGCCACGAAGAGGATAAGCGCGAAGCCTGGCAACTCTTCCAACAGGCCTATGAACGCCAGATGAAGGGCGAACTGGAAGAGGCCGTGACGCTCTACAAGAAATCGATTGAGACTCATCCGACTGCCGAGGCCTATACCTTCCTCGGGTGGACCTACAGCTTCATGGGACGGCTCGACGATGCGATCGAGGAATGTCACAAGGCGATTGCACAGGACCCAGATTTCGGCAACCCCTATAACGACATCGGGGCCTATCTGATCGAAAAAAGCGAACTCGACGAAGCAATTGTCTGGTTTCAAAAAGCCCTGCTAGCAAGACGCTATGAGAGCCCGGCCTTCCCTCATCTCAATCTGGGTCGGGTCTACGAACGCAAGGGCCAATGGACCGAGGCCATTGATTCCTACAAGAAAGCTCTGGCCCTCAATCCCAGTTACGCCTTGGCAAAAAAAGCGCTGGGACGATTGATCAGCTCGTTGAACTGAGCGCCACGTCTATTCGGTCTTTCTGGTCTGTCCCGTTCGGCAAAAATGACCGCCCATATACTCTGATGCGAAAGCGGGATCACATATGACGACGAATTCTCTCCAAACAGACAAAACAAACCAGACAGACCGGATAGACCAGACAGACCAGAAAACCATTCTCGTCGCCGTCACCGACATCTTTTTCTATACCAAAGTCCGCGACGCCCTGATGGCGAAAGGCTACCGGATCGAGCGGGCTCGCACACAACAGGACATCGCCGAAAAGGCCTCGGCAATAGCCCCGTCTGCATTCATTTTAAATATGAACGACGAGCGACTAGACGCCTTTCAAGCCCTGGAAACACTCAAAGCTGACGCAGGCATGAAGACCATTCCCATCCTCGCCTTCGCCAATCATGAAGAAGTCGATACGTTTAATCGGGCCAGAGCCCTGGGTGTGGCTAAGATTGTCTCGCGCAATGAGTTCTCCTCACGGCTCAAAGACCTAGTGGAGGAAACTCTCGCGGCTCCCCCTACGCCTCACGTTTCACGCCTCACGGATTTAGGATGAAGCACTCACCCATCCACCATCTCCACACGAAACTTGATGCAACCTTTGAAGAGGTCGCCGGATGGGAGATGCCCGCTCACTATGGCAAGTGGGTCGCGGAATATCAGGCGGTGCGCCAGGCAGTCGGACTTTCCGACCTCTCGCACCGTGGCAAGATCCGCGTCATTGGCGACGATCGCGTGAAATGGCTGCAGAGCCTCATTAGCAACGATATTCTCCCGCTCCAGCCAGGCGAGGGCCGCTATTCGAGCTTTCTCACCCACAAGGGGAAGATGCTCGGCTATTTTCGAGTTTATACCCTGTCTGAAAGCCTGTGGGTGGAAGATGTCGGTGAAGTCGGCGACGCCACCTTCCAAGCCCTTAGAAAGTTTCTGCTCTACGGCATCAAAGCAAAGATGGAGAACTGTGCAGAATCCTGGGGGCTCTTGCTTGTCAGCGGGCCCAGGGCCTGCGCGACCGTCAGCGCCGCCTTCGGCGTCGAGATGAGCGACCTCAAGCCGGTAAGCGCCATCGCAGCCAAAATCGGCGGCCAGACCGCTTTCGTTTTGCGCACAGAAGAAACCGGAGAGGACGACCTAGAGATACTACTACCCGCCGATGCCCTCCATACGGCCTGGGAGCGGCTCATGGAGGCCGGCGCGGCATACGGCATCAAGGCGGTCGGCAGCCACGCTCGTGAGGCCCTCCGCATTGAAGCAGGGCTTCCAAAGGCCGGGCCGGATCTTAATGAAGAGATCGTCCCACCGGAAGCGAATCTGGAAGGGAAAGCGTTCAGCTTGAATAAGGGCTGCTATCCCGGGCAAGAAGTCGTGGCGAGGATGGATACCTACGGCAACGTACGGCGGCATCTGGTAGGACTGGTCATGAAGGATGCCATGGTGCCCTCGAAGGGAGCCATACTCTTTGCGGGCGATCGTGAAGTCGGATGGGTCAGCAGTGCTACCCATTCGCCGCAGCTCAATCAAGTGATTGCCTTCGGATTTCCGCTGCGGGATTTCAGCAAGGCAGGCACTGAGCTGACCGTGGAATTCGACGGTCGCAAACATCCTGCCACCGTCCACACCTTGCCCTTTTACGTAAAGAGCTAGCCGACAGATGAAACAACGCTGGATGGTTCTTATAGCCGTGTTCGGACTGATGCCGATGATCCTGGCCATGTTACCGGTGGATGAGGCCCTGATTACGGCAGCTCACAAAGGGGATCTCAGCGAGGCCACCAGAGCCATCGAAAAAGGGGCCGACGTCAACGCGGCGGACAAAGACGGAATCACTCCGCTTTACAGGGCAGCTGAAATGGGGCACCAAGACGCTGTGGCCCTGCTACTGGACAAAGGCGCAGATATGAAACAGGTGACGACGGACGGAGCGACCCCGCTTCACATCGCCGTCGAGATGGGCCATCGAGCCGTGGTGGAACTGCTGTTGGATAAGGGCGCGGATGTGAAACAGGTGAGAACGGAGAGCGGCGACCCCCCTCTCTTTATCGCGGCCCAAGAAGGGCATCGTGACGTGGTCGCCCTGCTATTGGATCGTGGCGCGGACATCGAGCAAGTACGGTTGGGCAACAATGCGACCTCACTCTTCGTCGCAGCGGGCAAGGGGCATCGGGAGATCGTGGCACTGCTATTGGACAAAGGGGCGGAGGTGACACCGGTGACGACGAACGGATGGACGGCTCTCCATGTCGCCTCACAACAAGGACACCAGGAGATCGTTGTCATGCTGTTGATGAAGGGAGCAGACAAGACGGCGAAGGATGCCAAAGGCCTACGACCGGTCGATCGTGCACGCGAAAAAGGCCACGCTGCGCTGGTACCTTTGCTGGAGCCCTGAGCACGTAGGGTTTTGAGGCGCGCCGCTTCCGAAACAACTACTTTTCTGGATTTCGCGCTGCCATAACCGCCGACGCAAACTTCAGCAGACTTGCCCGTTCCTCATCGTCCAACGCCAACAGAAGATGCGCTTCTTCGCCATGCATCAGGCGAAGACTGAGAAACGGTTCTTCACGGCGTTTCTCCTTGTTGTCCCACATCGCATCAATCAGCTGAACTTTGTCCAGCTGACTAACTGACACGACGTCGTAGCGAAAATACGAATCGCCGATAACCATATCAAACACGACGTTGCCGGCAGTGAGCAACACCAGATTAAAGCGCCCCTGATCTTCGTAGCCCTCCGGCAAAAACTTGTTGATGTGGCAAAGCGCGACTTTGCGACTCCCCAAGGCTGCGCGGAATCTTTTCCTTCAGCGTCGGGTAATCGATCTGCATGGCCTTTTCATCAAGCCCAGTCGCCGCCGCTGCGGCATTCTGAGCCTTTTCAAAAATCTCATCCGCTGACATCAACCCTGCCATCTGTGTAGTCCTTTCATCCGAGCACAGTTAACTTGCCATACGCCGGGCCTTCACGGCCCTGGCCACGCCGACCAATCCAAGACCGGCCCACGCAAACTCAAGGAAAATGAATCCCACCCGCTGATCCACAATTGCGACGATCCCCAACAACAACGACCCGACGATATTGAACGCGAGGTATCCCGCGTTCAACTCACGCCAGATCCCACCCTGAAGCAGACCATACGCTGACAGCACCATCAGAGCGCCCAGCACGGATATGAGCTGTAAGAGCATCGCGCACCTCGTCTAATTCCCTCACCCGCGCAAGGAATGTGTACCGTAACTGGCCACCCGTCCCGAATTCAAGAGGAGCTTTTCAGCGGACTGTGGCAGCTACCTGGCGGCCAGATGATGAGAAAACCGCGTAGCGCCGACCTCATCGAGGACCGTCACATCGAACGAGGACTTCGTGACTCGAACTAGACCAAAATTCATGTACCCGCCTTCATTGATCAATGTGGTCGGGTGCAACTCCACATTAGCCGGCGTCAATCGGTCGGACGCGGCGGACAATGGACCAGCCACAAACTCATGGAAGTCAGAAATCCCGTCACCATTCGGATCGTACGCGTTTGCCTGCACATGGTGAACGTCGCCGGCCAGGAACACCACGTTCTTCATCCTCCGACCGAGAATATGGTCCACAAGGACCTGTCGCTCCCATTCAAACCCCGGATAGCCAGGCCCTCCAGCCCACCCGTCGTTCCCGGGAACGCCGGCGCTTCCTCCCTTCGAAATGGACAGCGGCACACTCGTCACAATCACTTTCCACGTCGCGGTTGACTCGGCAAGCCCGCTCAGCAACCATTGAAGCTGCTTCTCTCCCAACATTGTTTTCGCCGGGCCGTCCTGATCGACATTGCGGCTTCGATACTGCCGCGTATCGAGGATAAACACTTCGAGATCCGCCCCGGCACGCACCGTTCGATAGAGCCGATGGGGATCGTCAGCCGCCGCACGAATCGGCCAATACTCGCGTAACGCCTGACGCCCAACCGGCATCCGGCTGTCGAAGGGCCCCGAAAAATCGTTCCGCACTTCATGGTCGTCCCAAATCGCATAGACTGGGGTGGTCTCCAAAAACCGGCGCAACGCCTCCGCACCCCGTTGGTAGCGATGACGTGCACGGTACTCGGCCAGGGTCGTCGCTAGAAAGTCGGCTCCCGGCTCGTTCGGAGGCGACGGACACAGGCTGTCGCTGTACATCGTATCGCCGAGAAACAAGAAGAAATCGAGCTGCTGGGCGCGCATCACATCGAAGATGGGGTATCCGGCAGCGCCACGCCGGCAGCGCCCCTGGCCACCCAGATCGCCGCTCCAGGCAAAGGTTACAGGTACATGACTCTTCACATCGGGGAGCGTCGTAAATTCTCCTCTTGCCGCCACTCGTGCTTCAGTCGGTGTTCCTTCACGCCCCTTCGTGCCGGCGAATATATACAATCGATAGCGTGTGGCCGGCGTTAATCCCTCAAGGGAGATGGCCAGGGTGAAATCCGTTTCCTGGCCGGTCGTGAACAGCAGCGACCGCGCCACGGGAGCCACGGCTGTCCCCATCTTCGACAGGACATCCCAAGCTGCCACCGGGGCCCACTCGACTTGCACCATCATCGGTCCATCGGTTCGCAACCAGAGCAGAGCAGACTGGCTCGTCACATCCCCCACCGCAATCCCCTGAGGCAGCAGATTCGTCGAAGTGTCAGCCGTCTCGGCAAAGGGACTCCCAGGGGGAAGCCCCTCTCGTGATGCTGACGCACAGCTCGAAATGGAAGCAAGGGCGGCCAAGAGAAGGAGATGAAGAAGAAGCGGACCCATCATGGCGATGGACTTACCGGAACGGGAGCGACGCGTCAAGGTCAGACTGATTGATAATCAGCCCATCCGTCCGGCATACTGCGTATCTAAACGGAGTACGCGATGCACGATCTGACCTGCATGATCAAAGGCTGCCAAGCAAGAGTGTATGCCCCAGCCGGCACGCACAGCATCTGCCGTGAGCACTTCCTCAACTATCTCACCTGGCGTCGCCGCAAAGGCCCGCAGATGTTCATGAAGTATGCCGGGATGACGATGGAAGAACGAAACCCCCTCGTCGCCGAGTGGGCCAACACCATCCGAGTAGAAGAAGCCCCCACCGCCTCAGCGCCAAAAACCTAACGTTCCACGCCAGCACACCAGAAAACGGTTCCTACCACAGAATCGAAACTGTTCCTGACACTGTTTCTCCCTTCAAAGCTAGCGAACGGGGTACCTCCCAATGTGCCTGCTCATCGAACGATCCTTTTCCCCCCACCCCTTAAACAATGGGATGAGGTGGTTCTGCTCTCAACTGCGCGCGTCCAACGAGGGCCTTCTGAGGCCGCGCGTTGCGCGAGCAAAGAGAGCGAACCGCCTCAGCCCATCACCGCACTTCCATGATGATGTATCAGCAACCACTCATCCCCGATCCGCTCAAAAAGATTCGTGGCCAACACCTGCGCCTGCTGCGGTTCGTCTGATTGATGGGTAGTGATGTTTTCCACGCAGACAACCCAGGCCAAATCGCCTGCCACCTGTATCGTGACATCGGTAAGTTCGAAGGTCATGGAAAAAGTATTGTTGAAGATCAGGACCCAGGAGTCGCGAACCGAAGGCCAATCCGACCGCAACGTCCAGCCAGGATGGATGCAAGTCACATATTCCTGGTGCGCCCAAATCTTATCCATCTCGACAATGTCGAGGTTCCCGAACGCGGCATAGAACGCGTGGTTCGCTTTGTTCACTTCCTCGATGCGTTGCTCCAGCATGCGCGGCTCCTTAGCTGAAAATTGAGCCGTATCATACTGCAATCAAGGAGACGGGGGCGAGGGGGAGAATGAGAAGCAGAAAAATTCGATCTTGCAGGCTGCTCAAAAATCCCGTCAGCAAGGCCGCAGCCGATGAAAGCACCGGAGGCGTAGCCTCTGGGCTACGTTGAGGATGCTTTCGAGGGGAGAACGCCGCTGGCGGGTTTTTTCAGCAGTCTGCTAAAGACGGGAGGTTTGCCGATCTACCACCCACACTCCGGCTAAAATCAGCGCAATGCCGAGGATTTCACTCGTGCCCACAGATTCTTTCAACAGCACTGCAGACAAGATGATGGCAGCCACAGGAGTCAGATTGCCAAGGACCGAAGCGCGCGAGGGTCCAATGCCCTTCACACCGAACAGCCAAGCCTGTTGCGCGATAGCCGTGGCGAACAGAACCAGATACCCCAGCGCCATCCAGTCCGCCGGCGTCACGGACCCGAGTCCCGCATCCAGCATCTTGCGATCAGTCCACAACAGGGGAATTTGGAGAACAGTCGCGACGAGCAGCGTCGTCCAATTGACGGTGAGGGCCGAGTGGCGCTCCATGAGCTTCCGGCTGCCGATACTGTAGAGAGCCCAGCTGACCACGCCGAGAAAGACCAGCAGGCTGCCGAGCAGCGGCTGATCACCCGCAACCTGAAACCCCGCCACTGAAACCAACCCCACTCCCGCGAAGGAGAGGAGACCTCCCGCCCACACGGCGCGTAGCGGAACATCCTGAATCAACAGAGCCGAGAGCAGCGCGGTCACCACCGGACTCGATCCGATGATCACCCCACCCACGGCCCCGCTCACATACTTAAGCCCCATCATGATGAACAGGTGATTGCCCAACACGCCGAGCCCGAGCAGTCCCAACAGACGCGCATCCGTCTTAGTCAGCTTGCCCAAAGTACCTTCCTGCCACCACCACATGGTCAGGAGAATCGCCAACCCACCGATGTCCCGCAGGACCGAAGCTTCAACAGCGGAGAATCCGCTCAGAGCCAGCTTCTGGGCCACAATCGACCCGCCCCAAAGCACAGCGGCAGTGATGACCGCACCATAGGCCAAACGATTTGTCTGAGTTGTCATAGGCAGTGGTTACAGTCGTTATTGGTGGAGGTCAAGCAATTTACGTTCAGGATTTAGGCCTGATGACCAAGACACCGTCCCTGATGGTGACCAGCACTGCTGTGACACGCGGATCAGACGCGACCACTCGATTCAGTTCTTGAATGGCCGCCGTCTTCTCATCCGGCGCCGGTTGTTTCAGCACATCCCCGTCCCACAGGACATTATCGATCAGCATCACCCCCTGCGGCGACAGCAAGTCGAGCGCCCGCCGGTAGTAATTCACATAGTTGATTTTGTCGGCGTCGATGAAAATCAAATCGAACGGTCCCTTGAGATGCCGCATCGTCTCAAGCGCCGGCCCCATACGGATCTCGATCTTCTTCCCGATCGGCGATTGCGCGAAATACTGGCGCGCGAGAGCGGCTGACTCCTCATCCAGCTCACACGTAAGCACCGTCCCGTCCGCCGGTAAGGCTTCTGCGAAACAGAGCGCGCTATAGCCGGTGAACATCCCGATCTCCAGCACGCTGGTGGCCCGCACCAGCTGCGTCATCATCTTCAGAAAGGCCCCTTCGAGCGGCCCGACGATCATCTGCGGGGACTCCATGCAGCGCTGAGTCTCTTCCCGCAAGGCCCGACAGAGTTCCGACTCCGGCATGGAGTGGGCCTGAGCATAGGCCTCGACGTCGGCAGTGACGAGTCTATTCATCGATCTGAGTGACCATGGGTTTGAAAATGGATGGTTCGTTGCGTACACTACATGACAGGATGCAAATCGGCGCGATCATAGCATGACGGTTCCTGGAGGAGACACTCTACTGTGAAAACCCTGAAGACCGTGGAAGACTTGACGACCAGGCTCTTGGAAATCCAGCGCATTAACAGCGCGGCCTCGCTCCTATCGTGGGATCAAGAAACCTACATGCCGGCCGGGGGAGGCGATGCCCGCGCCGAGCAGATTTCGACGCTCCAGGGCATTGCACACCAGAAGCTCGTCTCGCCGGAGATTGAACGGTTGCTCGCCACCTGGTTAGATCCAGAGACCGGTGAGATTCGTGACAACCCCGGGGAAGCCTGGGACGAACCCTCACGGTCGTTGCTCCGCGAAGTGTGGCGTGACTATAGCCGCGCGAAGAAGCTGCCTTCCGATTTTGTGGTGACGCTCAGCCGGGAATGTTCGCTGGCACAGCAAGTGTGGGTGGAGGCAAAAGAAAATCGCGCCTTTTCGCAGTTTCTTCCAAATCTCCGCACGGTCCTGTCGCTCAAACGAGAAGAGGCCGAGTACCTCGGCTACCGAGACTCGCCATACAATGCACTGCTCGATGTGTACGAACCGGGCTCCACCATTGCGGCATTGCGTCCGTTGTTTGCACAGGTCAAGGGACGTCTCGTGCCGCTGCTGAAAAAAATTCAGCAGAGTTCGGTTCAGATCGACGATGCGATTTTATTTCACACCTTCGATCAAGCGCGCCAAATGGAGTTCGGACGGATGGTCTTGATCGCCATGGGGTACGACTTCGAACGGGGACGCCTCGACCTATCGGCGCACCCCTTCACGACGTCATTCCATCCGACGGACGTGCGCGTCACGACCCGTGTGCACGAACACGATCTCCAATCCTGCCTGTTCAGTTGTATCCATGAAGGCGGACACGGCCTGTACGATCAGGGGCTCGACCCCCGCTACTTCGGCACACCGCTGGGTGATTCGGTCTCGCTCGGGATTCATGAAAGCCAATCGCGTATGTGGGAAAACTGCGTGGGCCGGTCGCGATCGTTCTGGCGTTTCTTTTACCCCATGCTGCAGCAAACCTTTCATCATCAATTGCGTGCCCTCGACGGGGAACAATTCTACGCGGCCATCAATCGCGTCAAGCCGTCGCTGATTCGAGTCGAGGCCGATGAGCTCACCTACAATCTCCACATCATGCTCCGGTTCGAAATCGAGCAGGATCTCATTGAAGGCCGGACACGCCCGGAAGACTTGCCGGGGATCTGGAACCAGAAAATGGAAGAGTACCTGGACATCGTCCCCTCCAACGATGCGGAAGGCGTGCTGCAAGACGTCCATTGGTCGTTTGGCGCCTTCGGTTATTTCCCGACGTACACGCTGGGAAATCTCTACTCCGTTCAATTCTATGAACAGGCCAAACTGGAGATCCCCCATCTGGAGGATGAAATTGCAGCAGGACAATTGATGGTGCTGCAGCGTTGGCTCGGACAGAAGATTCATCGTTGGGGCCGGATGTTCACACCGGATCACCTCTCCCGACGAGTAACGGGAAGGAGCCTCGACCCTGAACCGTTCCTAAATTATGTTGAGAAAAAATACGGCGAGCTCTACCGACTCTAGCAGGCTGAGGTCGAGGTTAAGGTTGAGTGAAGGCCTGACGTTCTTTCTCTCAGCCTTGGCCTCAGCCTAAACCTTCTATCACGCTGGCGGACTTTTTCAGCATCCTGCCAGCGGGAGGCTAATATCCCATCGCTTGATTGAGCCTAGCCAGCACCGCTGTAGGCAATATGAACTCCGCCTGCACCTCAATGCGAGACGGCACCAAGATCGTCGTATGGAAAACGATATCGCGGATCGGGATCTTAAACTCCGGTTGTTGCGGGGTACTCAATTCGACTGACTCGACCGACTGGGTGATAGACCCGCTATCTTGAGGCCCATACACCGTCACGACCGCCTTCAGAATCTCTACGACCTTCTCGTTCGTCTCAACCCCCTCAATGCCCTTTTCCAGCAACGGAATGACCTCTTCCTGCGCCTGGTCGGACAGCGTGAAGTTTTCCACCTGTTCTTTCCGGCGCAGCGACATGAGGTCGTTATCGAGATCCTTGCTGAAAGCCCCATAGGCAAACCGAAAGAACTCAAAATGAAAACCTTTGAAGCCCTTGCCGAACATCTGCAGCTCACACAGAAAACACAATTGCTGCAGTTTTACGTCGCTGAGCAGCCCGTGGGGCTCCGCCAGGTGCAGGACGTAGAGCAAGAGAGCCCGGTCGACCGTAATCTGATTGGGTTGTCTCATACTGGTAGTTGCGCGAACGTTTTGCCGCTTGGAAGGCTGCACTATAGACAGCGGCGGAGATCTCCGTCAATTTCTCCTCTTAAGGCACATGCGGCTTGAAGCCCCTTGACCGGATGGGCAGTTTCGTCTTTAATGAGCCCCATCGGAGGCCCGTCTTGACAAATACACGTGTAAAGGAAATGCAGGCATTAAAGGAACACCTGGGTAAGCATCAGCTCAAGCTCACCCGCCAACGCGAATTGATTCTGAACGCCTTCCTCCGGCAAGAACACATTACCGCGGAGGCCATGTATCACCAGCTGGCTAAGTCAGATCCTCATCTGGGGCTCGCAACCATCTATCGGACACTCAATCTGTTCTGCGATGCCGGCCTTGCGCAAGCCCGGCATTTCGGCTCTCAGACGAAATACGACAACGTCTCGCATAAGGGCCACCACGATCACCTCATCTGCACCGGATGCGAGAAGATCGTGGAATTTGAAAATGAAGAAATCGAGCGGCTCCAGGAAGAAGTAGCCACCCGGAACGGATTTACCATCAAAACCCACCGACTTGAGCTTTACGGCCTCTGTTCTCGCTGCCGTCATTGACGAACCAACTTTTTTTTAGTATCATTTTGAGACAGTTTATCAATTTCAATTCCATGAGGATCTCCACATGCTACTCGTATGCTCCGTGCCCACATTATGTCGAACGATCCTCTCAAGCCTCCTTCTACTCTTTGCGGCCGGGACCTTTGTACCCTCGGCCCCGGCTGCCGATACACTCACGATCTACTCCGGTCGCTCGGAACGTCTCATCAAGCCGGTGCTCGACGCCTTTACAGCAAATACCGGCATTCAAATCGAGCTGTTGTCGTCCGGCACGACGGAATTGGTCAATCGGCTGAAGGCTGAAGGCGATCGCACATCGGCAGATCTCCTGATCACCAATGACGCCGGCAGTTTGGAACTAGCCCGGGCAGCCGGCCTCCTCCATCCATTGAATATGCGGGAAGTTGACCGCGCCATCCCACCCCAGTTTCGAGCATCGGATAATGCCTGGGTGGGACTCTCCGGACGATTCTGGATCGTGGTGTATAACACCACGATGGTAAAACCTGACCAAATAAAGTCGCTCCTCGACCTTGCCGATCCGAAATGGAAAGATAAGATTGCGATTCCGAATTCCGGCAGCGAGTATCTGCAAGCAGGCGTGTCTGTCATCCGCGCCACCTATGGCGATGAGAAGACCAGGCAGTTTCTGCAAGGCCTCAAAACCAATGCGGACAACCAGGTCTACCAGAAAAGCTCACAGATCGTGGATGCCGTCGCCAAGGGGCAAGTTGCCTTGGGTATCGTGAATCACTACTACGTGTACCGTCATCTGGCCGCTCAGCCGGGAGCGCCGATCGCGGTGGTGATGCCGGATCAGCAAGAAGGCGGCATGGGGGCGATCATGAACGTGGCCGGCGTCGGTGTCATCAAGTCGACCAAGCGCCTCGATAGCGCCAAGCTGCTCGTGGAATTCTTAGTTGCTCAAGCAGGACAGAAGTTATTTGCGGAACTCGACAAGGAATATCCTCTCCACCAGGATGTGAAGGCAGACCCAGCGCTCGTAGACCGAAAGAGTTTCCGCGCGGCGCTGGTCCCCCTATCCAAGCTGGCTGAACTGCGCGAGCCAACTATCACATTGATCGAACAAGTGGGTCTCCGGTAACTCGAAGGGACCCATCGTGAACACGAGTCGCCACCAACTTGTTTCGCCACTGCAACTCGTTGCCTTGGCTACTGCCGGAATTATCCTGCTCCCGCTTGGCTATGTCACCGCACAAGCCCTCTCAGCCGATCCAGTCGTCTGGAGCCGTTTGTGGGCGACTCGCATTCCCGAGCTGCTGTTCAACACCGTCTCGCTGGCCGGCAGCGTGTCGGTCATCACGCTAGTCCTGGGCGTCTCGACTGCCTGGCTGGTGACACGCGTAGAGTTTCCTGGTCGCAGACTGTGGGAGGGCGCCTTGGTCCTTCCATTGGCAATGCCAACCTATGTGCTGGCCTATGTTTATTCCTACCTCTTGGGATTCGGCGGCCCTGTCGAGCATCTCTGGCAACTACTGGCCGGACCCCAGGCGAGAATCTTTTCTCCCCATAGTTACTGGGGCGCGACGCTCGTGATGGCATTGGATACCTTTCCCTTCGTCTATCTCCTCAGCCGGAGTGCGCTTCTCAGCATGAACGTGTCGTTCGAAGAGGTGGCACGGGCCAGCGGCGTCTCCCGTCTCTCGACTCTCTGGCGCGTGACGCTGCCGCTGATGCGCCCCTCGATTGCCGCCGGGGTTGCGCTCGTCATCTTGTACGTCGTGTCGGACTTCGGTGCGGTGTCATTGCTTCGCTACCAGACGCTCACCTACGCCGTGTTTCAACAGATGACCGGACGATCCGACAATACCGCAGCGAGCATCTTGAGTCTCCTGCTGGTCGTGCTTGCACTGATTTTCCTGATCACTGAACGGTGGTTCCGACAACGGAGCCGGTTTTATCAGACTACAGGCCGCTACCGAGCTCCTCAACGGCGCCAATATGGCTGGCTTGGCACCGCCGCCGTCACCGGCTATCTCGGGCTGATCATCAGTACAGCCTTCGCACTCCCAACCTCGCTATTGATTCAATGGAGCCTGTCGCCAGAGGCGCAGGCTACACTCGACAGCCGATTCTTCGGGTTCGTCTGGAACAGCGGCATCCTGGCTGCCTGTGCCGCCACAGGTGGCGTATTGATCGGCTTGCCGCTGGCCTACCTGGCCAGCCGCCGCCCGACTGTGCTGAACCTGGGCTGCCTGCAAGCCGCCTATGCCGGCTATGTGCTTCCAGGACCGGTGGCGGCACTGGCTGTCCTCGTCCTCTTTACCAAGCTGGCTCCGGTGTTCTACGGCTCAGTACTGATCCTCATCGTGGCCTACGTGATCCATTTTCTCCCAGCCGGCCTCCAGTCTCTGGAGCCGGCGCTCCAGCATATGTCGCCAAATCTGGAAGAGGTCGCACGCACACTGGGCCTTGGAATGCGTGACACCTGGCGACGGGTAACACTGCCACTTATTCGGAACGGATTTGTCGTAGCCTGGGTTTTGATATTTCTACAGACGATGAAGGAATTACCTGCGACTCTCTTGTTGCGGCCGGTGGGATTCGACACCCTGGCCATTCGTGTCTGGATGGAAGCGAGCGAGGAATATTATCAGCTCGCCGCCCCCTCCGCGCTCCTCATTGTCTTACTAAGTCTCCCGGCACTGGCTTTGTTGGTCTCGAAAGATTGGCGCGCAGGATAGCCCGCATTATTGGAGGCTTAGGCTAAGGTTGAGGCTCAGATGAAGAAAGTTTGGTCTTCGCTCAACCTTGACCTCGACCTCAGCCTGCTTAGAGGAAGGATCGTGATTCCGTGATCTCAGACCATTCCACTGCGCCACGCCCATCCGGGAAAGGTACATTCCAAGGCAACCTCTTTACACCGGCCTCCTCGATCTTGGAACTGCGCCACGTCTCCTGCGCCTACGAAACCGGACGCCCCGCGGTCCAGGAAGTCTCATTCGCGGCAAGGGAAAGTGAAATTCTCTGCCTGCTCGGCCCCTCTGGATGCGGGAAAACGACGATTCTTCGGGCGATCGCTGGATTTGAACCAGTTCGCTCCGGCCAGATTTTCTTGTCCGGCCAACTCGTGTCGTCATCGGACACGATGACTCCTACGGAGACCCGGCGCGTCGGGATGGTCTTTCAAGAATATGCGCTGTTTCCCCACCTGCGTGTACAGGACAACATCGCCTTCGGCCTCCGCCATCTCGCTCGAAGCGTTCGCTCCGAGCAGGTCCAGGAGATGCTGCGCCTCACAGGACTGGAGGGATTCGAGCGGCGGTATCCGCACGAATTATCGGGTGGTCAACAACAACGGGTCGCGCTGGCTCGCGCCCTCGTTCAAAATCCTGTCGTGCTGCTGCTTGACGAGCCGTTCAGCAATTTAGACCCTGACATGGCCGGACGCATGCGCCAAGAGTTGCACGACCTGTTACGCCGGACGAAAACAACGACTGTGCTCGTCACACACGATCATGACGAAGCCTTTGCCATGGCCGACCGAATTGCCGTGCTCAACCAGGGCCGCTTGGAGCAATTCGATACGCCGGAAATGATGTACCACATGCCGGCCACGCCCTTCGTAGCCGACTTTGTCGGTCAGGCGGACTTCATTCCTGGAACCGTGTCTCAAGGCATGGTCCACACCGAACTGGGAGAGTTCCCCGACACGATCGAGTGCAAAGACGGCACCGCCGTGGTCGTCATGATTCGACCGGATGACATTCACCTCGTCCCTACGGAAGGCGCCCGCGCACGCGTCCTCTCTCGCCAGTTTCATGGCTCCGAGAATCTGTACGCGGTCAGTCTCCCATCCGGTCAAATTGTCCATAGCAGTCAAGGCTCCACGAGCGTCTATCAGGCAGGCACGACGGTGGAACTCCGTGTCTTGGCTACCCATACGGTGCTCTTTCGGCGAGAAAAATCCACTGGATAAGCCAGGCAGCCGGTCCGACCGATCGCACGAAAGCATTGACAGGCTTTTTCACGATCTGGCATTGATAGACACTCACGACGGCCCCTAGCCTGCCGGTCTGTGTCTTACTAAGAAACGAGGCCTCGCCCATGAACGCGCTGAAAGACCTAGTTGACTATGGGGTTATCGGACTCCTATTGGCACTCAGTGTCTGGACAGTGGCGATTGCAGTGGAGCGGTGGCTCTTTTACCGCCGTGTCGATCTCGCTCAATATCCCAACAGTCTGGGATTGGAAATGGCTTTGACCAAACACCTGGTCATCATCGGCACAGTGGCCGCGAATGCTCCGTATATCGGTTTGCTGGGCACTGTGCTCGGTATCATGCTCACCTTCCATACGATGGGGACCTCCGGCACCATGGCCGTCAATGCCATCATGATCGGGCTCAGCCTTGCGCTGAAAGCCACGGCGGTCGGACTGATGGTTGCAATTCCCTGCGTCGTCATGAATAACATACTCCGGCGGAAGGTGGCGGAACTCCTCGCCCGACACAAGGAACAGCATGCAGCGGGACATTGACCAAATCAACGTCATCCCCCTCGTGGACGTCATGCTGGTCCTGTTAGTCATCGTGCTGACTACCGCCACCTTTATCAGCAGCGGACAAATTCCGGTCAATTTGGCAAAAGCGAAGGAAGTCGGCAATCGTAAAGAGGCTCCCATTGTCATCACCCTGACTGCCGACGGCGCACTCTTTCTCAATAACCGCACCGTTCTTGAAGGAGGGCTCCAAGGAGCACTGGCTGCGGAACCTCGAGAATCGTCGGTGATCGTGCGGGCGGATAAAGTCACCCTGCTCGAACGATTCGTGTCCGTGGTCGATGAAGTGCGTGGATTGGGATTCCAACAAGTCAGTCTAGAGGTCGTTCGACTGTGATCACTACTGGGCCATATCGCTCCGTAAGCCATAAGGAAGCTCACGTCCAGGGATGGCTCGTCTCCATCCTCTTGCATGGCACCATGGCGCTCGCAGCAATTCTGTTTGTGAAACAAGTCCAACTCGCGCCACAGGACGAGGCCTTCAAGTGGAACGTTGCCATGGTATCGACTCTACAATCGGTTCAGCCAACGACATCATCCCCGAACCAAGTCCCGTCTCGATCCATTCCACCGCCGACCTCGACTCCCCCACCTCCCATGCAGCAAACTATGCCGGCACAGACGCTCTCGTCACCCCATCCGCTTGCGCAACAGATGACTCCTTCGATTTCTGAGCGGACCAGCGCCGCGGTGGTGACTGAATCTCCCGCACCGACCCCAACACAATCGGCTGAGCCGATCAAACATGAGAATGTGGCACCGATGGCCGCCGAGTCCACATCCATTATAAAATCTGGCAACGCACCAACAGCAGTCACTTCAGAATTTGATGCCCAGACGACACCACCAAGCACGCCGTCCGCAATTCTCGGACAAGCCGCACAATCTGATCAGGCCTCCCCGCCGACACAAATGGCAGCCGTTTCTCCGGCACCACCGAGCGTACCGGCTAAGCGTGACTACGGATGGCTCTCTGAAGCGATTTTACGTCGAGTGGAAGAATTGAAGCGCTACCCAGTCTCAGCTCGTGTAGATCGGGCCGAAGGGAAAGCTGTGGTCAAAGCTGTGATCAATGAGGATGGGAGTCTAGGCGAGGTGGAAGTCGTTCAGAGTTCAGGATACCCAGCGCTCGACAAGGCCGCTGTTGAAACCATGCGGCAAGCAGCCCCGTTCCATCTACCGCACCCATTAGGACAGCCACGCATGACGATCAAGATTCCCATGAGTTATCGACTGGACCGATAACCTTCTGCTTCACGGTTTTCGGATCCGATTCCGTAACCCCGAGGATACGTGGACCGAACCTTCATGATCTACGATGATGGCCTCCACGTCGGGCAAGGCTTCGACAAGCCGCATTCCCGATTCAGCGCCCATCACAAATATCCCTGTGTCCAACCCATCTGCCCAGATGCCTTCGCGAGCAATCACCGTGACACTTTGGCAACTGCGCGCCGGGTGAAGCGTCTTCGGATCAAGAATATGATGATACCGGACACCATCGCGATCGAAAAATCGTTCGTAATCGCCAGCCGTTGAGATCGCTTCATTTTCCAAGTCGATGAAGGCAAGGACCTCTCCCTCTTTGCGCGGATGCTGAACTCCGACGGGAAACCTCTTCCCTCCCGGCAACTGGCCAAACGTTTTAATATCCCCGGAGAGAGCCACGACTCCAGCCAATGCTCCGGCTTTTTTCATTGCCATCACTGCTTGATCCGCAGCGTAGCCTTTGCCGATTCCCCCTACATCAATCCGCATCCCTGCTTTCTCAAGAAAGATCGTCCGTTTCCCTACGTCGGCATGAACAGCCTGCAAGTCCACCAAGGGACGGAGGGCCTCCAGTTCAGATGCTGCCGGTATTCGCCGGCCTTCAATCACATTCCAGGCATCCACCACGGGGCCAATAGCGATATTGAATCCACCATTAGTCATCTCCGCAACCTGAATCGCGCCTTGGACAACCGTCATCGTTTCCTGACTCACAGAGACCGGCTTCAAACCCGCCGATGCATTTACGCGAGAAAGCTCGCTCGTAGGAATCCAGGTACTCAGGAGTTCTTCCAAACGATGGATCTCGTCAAACCCGGCAGTCGCCGCAGCTTGCGCAATAGACTCATTTCTCGCCACCGCCGTAATCTTGACCAACGTACCCATCTGCATCTGGGCCCTGGTGACGATGGCCGATTCTTGGCTAGTGGGTACTCCCACACAGCTGGTAAGGGCACTACACAACAGCGCTACGAAACAAGCCTGGATACGAAACGACGGATTGAATAAGTTGGAATGCACCGTTCCTCTCTCCTTCCCCTAAACCAAAGAGACAGCGAATTATAGGACGGGAGCAGACCTAATGCACTCCCACATCAATGAACTGCGCGCTACGTGATAGATATTGACTTTCATACGTTGATTAGGATATTAATAATCGTTCTCAATTTCATTCACCGAGGAAATATCTCGCAATGGTTTGCCCGCCGTCTCCTATGAGTCACTCCGCCGACTGCGACGAGACCCGCTGCGAGTGCGGTCAACTGATCGCCAAGGTGCGCGGACAAGGGTTGGAGATCAAGTGCAAACGCTGCCGACGCATCGTGGTCATCCCCTTCTCCTCCATCGAAGGATGGAACACGGTCGTATCTTGATCAACCTATCGACGAAAGGAGGCATCACACTGGTTCACTGAAACGCGATCTATCGTTGTCTATTTAGAAAAGGCCAGAGACCAGCGAGTCCCGAGTCAGACCATCACAATGCAATACCAATGGAGGTTCGCATGAGGATCAGGTCAATCCTCGGGGCTCTCGTGATTGCAGCTTTACCCTTTACTTCGGTTTGGGCTGAGAACATGACCCCGGAAGACATTAAAAAGTTAGTGGATGAAGCCGTAACCAAGCGGCTGCAGGAACGCGATCAGCGGGAAGGGGCCATGGAGCGTCGAGAGCCGGCACCACCGGCTGTACAATATCCCGTGCCGGTCGGCCCCATGTCGGACATTAAGGTGGAACGCCCGGGCGAAGAAAAAGTTCCGCTCTCGTTCGGCGCCACTGGTTCAGGACGGTTGGTCTATGCCAAGCCGTTCGTATCAGCCCCGAAAGCCATTGTCGGCGGCTATATGGATATTCAGTTTCGATCCCAACAGAAGGGCAGTATCGAAGCCGGTAATGGCCGTCCCGGCGTTACCAACAATTTCGATCAGCAGCGGTTCGTTCCGTTCTTTTATGCCGATGTCACGGAACACGTCAAATTCGCGGCCGAACTCGAAATCGAACACGGCATCAGAGAGAGCTCTCAGAATGAAATCGAAACCGGACTTGAGTTTGCCTTTATCGACTATCTGGTCAATGAGCCAATCAATATTCGAGCCGGTATCTTGCTGCTTCCGATCGGCAAGTTTAACCTGCTGCACGACTCACCTTTGAACGATCTGACTGATCGTCCATTGGTCAGCCAATTCATTATTCCCTCGACCATGTCGGAGACAGGAGCGGGAACCTACGGGACGTTTTATCCCGGACGGACCAGCAAGATGGACTATGAGTTGTACTTCACAACCGGTCCCTGCGGCTATGGGAGCAACGGCACCCCTCAGGTCAATGAAGCGGACGGCACACGTAATGGTCGTCAGCGGACCTGCGCAGGGCATGATGGTGCCGATATCAACAATGGCAAAGCGGTTGTCGGACGTCTGGCCTATAGTCCGTTCCTTGGCGTGGAAGTAGCCGGATCGAGCTACTATGGAAATGCGAACCAGAACGGGAGTACGTACAACCCTCTCAGCATCACGGCCATCGACTGGACGATCCAACGAGGCCCCTTTGAACTCATCGGCGAAGCTGCCTGGGCTTATGCGAGAGGAAATTCTCGAGCCGTTCAAGGAAACTCGATTGGATTTGCTCCAGGATCTGTACTGACGGGAATCGGGGGCAACAGCGGTGTGGGCATCCCGCCACAGCGCATGGATGGCTACTATATCCAGGGCAACTATCATTTCATGCCCGAGTTCTTGACCACACTCTCTCCAAGACGGTTCGGTCCAGGTTCCACCTTTACCGCCGTGATCCGATACGACCGGGTCAACACCAACCTGGATAACAGCAATGGAACAGGTGGCTGGGGCAATCTGGAGCAGGTTTCCTTTGGTCTCAACTATCGCCCTATTGAAGATGCGGTCTTTAAGATCAGCTATCAATATCAGCCTATGGCATTTAATCCCAACACAAATCAACGAATCCATGACAACGCGCTTGTGATCTCAGCCGCGACGTATTTCTAGACCAGTGGTCTGCGAACCCTCTCACAAGAGGGTTCGCAGAACCCATCAAGGAGCATGACATCACGTGCGAGCAAGAATTATTGCACTCATAGGACTCATCGCTTGGAGCGGCTGTGCCTCCCTGAGCGGCAGCAAAGATCAGTTCTTTGTCTGTCCGTATGACGTGGTGTGGAGCGCTTCCTTAGAATCCGTGAAGGATCGTCCGATGCAGGTTCAGGACAAGGACAAAGGGCTCATCGAGACCGGCTGGGTCGAGATGGAAGGCACAGAACGTTCCTACGGGATATTCGAACGCGATGCGTTCGGCAATCAGGAGCGGGCTCGCATGACAGTCGCGGTGAAACGCCTGAACGACGTCACCTCTGTGAGTGTGCTGGAAAACCGGCAGCGGTGGCATCTGAAAGGCGGGATCTCACAACAAGCCAACAAGTGGTGGCCTATCGATCCATCTGAAGAGGCTGAGGCAACAGTCCTGAATCGACTCCAGAACAAGCTGAAAGAGAAAGGCTGTGTCGCCTCATGAGTCATCGCAGCTGGCTCCTGGCAACATTTGTCATCATTCTCTTCCTTCCTCTCCCCGCCCGAGGCGAACGAGTTTGGGACGCCGACCTCAAACGGTATCTCACGGAACAGGAGATGGCCCATGCCGAGGTCTTTCTGACAGAGGACGAGGCGTTAAAACTTATGTTCCCGAAGTCAGAACGAATTCGGAAAGATGTCATTCGACTGACCCCAGAAAAGAAGACTCAGATAGAAGAACGGATCGGCTGGAAATTCCCTGAAGAATTTTTCGAAGTCTACATCGGCGAGACCGGCGCGCAGATTGACGGATATGCCTTGATCCAAAATACCATTGGCAAGCACAAGCCCATGACGTATATGGTCGGGATCGATAATACCGGGCACGTCTTGAACGTGGAATTGTTGGTGTTTCGCGAAGCCCGTGGCAGTGAGGTGCGGACCAAGCGCTTCAACGTGCAGTACGAAGGCAAGACGGTGGCCGATCCGGTTAGGCTCAACAAGGACATCATCAACATCAGCGGCGCCACCATGTCGGTCCGCTCGATGACCGCAGGAATTAAACGGGGACTGGTGCTGGTCGATGAGTTTTATTTAAAGCCGGCAGGACTCGGCAGCGATACTGTGGCCACTAAGGAAATCAGAGCAGGGGATCTTCGGCTCCATCTTTGGAAACTAACAGGAGTAGACGACATTCTCAACCATGCGCAACTTCAACACTCGCTTCCGTCTCCGCGACTCAGATCGGCACATCCGGCTAGTCTACACCTTCTTTCTTCTCTTGATGCTGGCCGGTTTTACTTTTTCCTTCTTCTGGGCGCACAGCATGACAGGGCTATCGCCACAAGGCATCGCCAGTCACTACCGGGGATCGGATGCCACATTCGGCGAACCGATGTCGTTCAGAGAGCTGGCAGAAATTACCCACTTTCACCTCTTTACGATGCCGGTCGTATTTATGATCCTGGTACATGTGCTCTATCTCACCAACGCCAGCAGCAGGCTGAAGGTCGTCACGACCTGGATCTCGTTCGGTGGGGTAACGCTCGACCTCTTGTCTCCCTGGCTTATCAGCTACATCTCGCCCATGTTCGTGCTCACCATGCTGACGGGCGATACCCTCATGACGGTGGGTTTTCTGATCATGATGACAATCCCTCTCTACGAGATGTGGGTCTTGAACCAGCCGCTGTTGGCAGGAAAACACGGGAAAGAAGAATGAGTTAACGCGACCTGACGCTCGACACAGACTGAGGCCAGAGGTTTTTCACCCAGAGCCCAAGATCACGTTGTGGTCTTGGGCTTTTTGTTTTTCTTGGAGTAATGATGATGGAACAGCAAGTCTGTGAACAGATCCACCCTGGGATCATTACGATACAGTCAATGCTCCGAAAGATCGACCACCTCCGACTCCCTTTGGCATCACGCCGCGATGTCGAAAGCATACTCGTGCGGCAAGTGAGCAGGGAGTTGGATCGCGCGCTCCCTTGGCAGGCAGGCCATGGCCGCCGCACTGCTGCGATCTCAGAACTGATTGGACAAGCGGTCGGTCTGACTCCCGGCAAGTTGCACGACCTGAAACTGGCTGCCTTGCTCCATGATATCGGGCTCTTGATGCTCCCAGCCCATCTTGCTGAAAACAAGGACTACCTTGAACCAGAGTCCTACGTCGCCATTCAGAATCATTCCCGGCTTGGAGCGACTCTGCTCGAACCGTTCCCTTTCTTGAAGGAGGCGTCAACCCTCATCGCCCATCACCACGAACGATGGGACGGATCTGGCTATCCGTACGGCATCAGGGGACGATTCATCCCTCTTGGATCCAGGATTCTCTCGATCGCCGACGCCTTCGATGCCATCCGCATCCCCGAAGTCTCGAACCGAGTCGCGCGAAACACAGATCGCACTCAGAATTATCCGAGTCGCAGCCGGCACCCAATTTGACCCGGAGTTAGTCGAGGCATTGTGGCTGTTCCAGGAATCTATTCCAGGCTCAGATCTTATCGAACCAACGATGAGAAACTGTTTTGATTCACTGTAGAAGTAATGGAGGTTCCACCATGTTTCCTTTTAATCGTCGTCACAACGCGTTTCCTCATGCTCGTCGGAATGTCATCTTGGATCTTCATCTCTCTTCTCCTCATCGGATGTGGAGGGAGCAGCAGTAGTTCTGCACCACCTTCAGTCGCAGCGATAGGAACGCCTGGAGCACAAGCCGACGTCGGCGAACGACTGTTTGTCGAAACCCGCTTTGCCCAATTCTTTAAGGCACATCTGCCTCCGGGCGGGAACGTGAATGATCCGCTCCCTGCCGGCGATCCGGTCGTAGCCAAGGTGCTACTCCCCGGTGGTAATCCACTCGGTGTCGCTAGTCCATTTGCTGGAATGTCCATGAATTGCCGATCCTGCCACTTCGTTGACGAATTTGTGGGAATTCCGGGTGGAAGCATGCGTACCTACACCGACTTCGCCGTCCGCAGCCCAATTCCGTCTCGCCCGGATGGAAAACTCACCGCGCCGCGCAACTCTCCCCCGCTGGTGAACTGCCTCACTCGATAGACCAGGCGGAACGTTATTTCACTTTGACGGAGAGTTTTCGACACTTGAGGATCTCATCGTCGGAACCTTCACCGGTCGGAATTTCGGCTGGTTACCGGGGCAAAAGGCGGAAGCCATTCATCATATCGCACAGGTCATGCGTGGAGATGACGGCAGCGGAGCTATCGCCCAGCAATTCGACGGACTGCCTTACCGCATTCTCTTTACGGGAAGCAATCCTAACATTCCAGACGAACTCCGTCTGCCGCCTGAATTTCGTGTGCTCATCGGAACAGCCAGCGACCAGGAAATCTTCGATGCGGTCGTGAAAGTGGTCGCCGCCTACGTCAACGGCTTGCGCTTCTCGCAAACTGACGACGCCGGCAATCTTATCCGCTCGCCGTTCGACGTGTTTTTGAGTCGCAACGGCCTCCCGCAACAGCCGAACAGTGGCGAAACTCCGCTCGACTACAGCCGCCGCCTCCTGACAGCTCGTGAACGGATTGGCGAGTCCTCAGTTCGTGACGTCTAATCCAAATAGAGGAAATGGCCTATTCCAATTCCATACTCAACCATTCGTGTTTGGAGCGACGGAATTAGCAGGCCTTAAGATATTTCTTACGGAACCGGCTACTCCGCCAACCGCCTCACTGCCAGAAGTGGCCGCGGGGGCAATCGGCAACTGCCTTGGCCTGCCACGCAGCACCAAATTTCACGGACTTCAAGCTGCACAATACAGGGATTGCACAAAATGAATACGATGGCACCATGGCAATGGAGCATTCATGGGTCTCACGATTCCAACTCTCGCTACGAGAACCAGCAATGATCTTCCTGCTACGGAAGACCACCCCACTGCAACGGAATTTTTCCGTTCGATCCCTGTCCTGGCCAATCCTGCCCTGACCGATCTTGGAGTCTGGAACATCTTTATGAATCCGGACATGCCGAACCCCCAAACAAAGATTCGAGCTATCCTGTGTGACGAGCACCTTCCCGGAGCTTGTCCTGCTGACAGTGTTCTACTAGATGAAGCAATCGCGAGATTCAAAACACCTGGTCTTCGTGATTTGGGGCACTCAGCTCCCTATATGCACAATGGCCTGTTCGTCACATTGAACAACGCCGTCGGTTTCTATCTCGGCTCATCGAGCGCGGCACGGGCGGGAACGCTTCGTAACGGCGCCAATGCGTTGCAAGGTATCGCCCTGCTTCCGGCAGACATCGCACCCCTTGCGGCGTTCCTCAAATCGCTGAACGAAGACTATCAATAGGGAAAATGAACGGAAGCAGAAGCAATCAGCCGGTGCCCGATACATCCACTTCGCAGGCGGGGAACCTCAGTTCCACATGAGGTCCCCCGTCTTACTTTCCAAAGATTAGTGTGGGCTGGCCGAATTTGGGAGATAGGGTGGGAACGCTTTACGACTCTTTCTTAATCTGCTCCGCCAGATAGTTTTCCAACCCGATCTGCTTGATAATTTCCATCTGCGTCTCGATCCAATCGATATGTTGGTCCACGTCTTTAGCCATATCCTCGAACATATGCCGCGTGGTGAAGTCAGTCACCTTCGTACAATGCACCACGCCATCGCTTAACAAGGCAAGCATTTCTTGTTCGGCTTTTAAATCCAGCTTCAACTGCTCAAGAACAGTTTCTCCCACCTGCACAGTATTCATGCGTTGCACGTTCGGCACACCATCCAGGTAGAGTATGTGACCGATGAGTTCATCGGCGTCTTTCATCTCAGCGATACTTCGCTCTCGCACTTTATGATGGAGCCGTTCATAGCCCCAGTTCTCACACATCTTGGCATGAACAAAGTACTGATTGATTGCCGTCAGATCTGCAGTCAGAATCTTATTGAGAATATTGACGACGCCCTCTTTCGCTTTCATGGCTTCCCCCTTTCTGAATTTTGATAGGCCCTTAGAGGCGCTTTGGGTGAAGAGACTTTCACCGCCAGATGGCTTCACCTCGATTCATTATCAACACGTCTGGGTGCTTCGTCAACTCGGTCAATCGAGTGTCCTTGAGTTTGATTTTCATCATTAGCGACACTGGTTCTCAATCTCGTGTCGTCATCATGCGACGGCGGAGGTACAAAATTCAGTGTCCTATTTTCAGGATGGAAGGGAAGGCACGATGGAATGGAGGATGGATCCGGTCGGACTTATCCTGCTTCGCGGTAGCCGCAATCCTCACTACGGCATTGGACGCTACGGCCGACTTGTTTACTCACTTTTTCGATGAGAAACGGGGCGCTGCAGGTCGGACAGGTCTTGTTGATAGGGCGATCCCACAAGGCATATTCGCATGCCGGATACTTACTGCAAGCAAAGAACGAACGGCCTTTTCTCGTACGCTTCTGGACGAGGTCGCCACCACAGCCTGGCTGAGGACACTTCACACCCAGCGAGAGCGGTTTGGTGGTCTTGCACTCCGGATAGGCGGAGCAGGCGATGAACTTTCCAAACCGCCCGGTCTTCACCACCATCGGACTGCTGCACTTCTCGCATTTCTCATCCGTCGTCAACTCAATCTTCGGGACAATTTTAATGGTGCCATCCTCGAGCTTCTCAAAATTCTGCGTATTCTTGCAGGGAGGCTTGTCCTTGTACGCGGGGCAGGCGAGAAACTTACCATTACGTCCCCATTTAATTTCCATCATTCGGCCGCACTTCTCGCAAGCAATATCCGTCGGCGGCTCCGGGGTGTCCTTGGGACCAGGAATCGTCTTCGCCTTCTCCAGATCCGTCGAGAAGGTCCCGTAAAACTCACGCACTGCCGTCACCCACGGCTTGTTGCCTTCTTCGACTTCATCCAACTCCTCTTCCATATGCGAGGTGAAGTCGACGTTGATCAGGTCCGGAAATCCCTTCATCAGGAAATCGTTCACGGTCCGTCCTGTTTCGGTGGGACCGAATCGCCCGTCCACCTTCTCGGCATATTTACGATCCTGAATCGTCGAAATAATGCTCGCGTAGGTAGAGGGCCGGCCGATGCCTTTTTCTTCCAGTTCCTTGATCAGCAAGGCTTCGTTATACCGAGGCGGAGGCTGGGTGAAGTGTTGTTTCGAGAACACGCCGTCGATCGTCTGTCCCTCCTGGGATACGAGCTGCAGCCGTTCCCCCTCGTTGAGCAGCGGCAGCTGACGCTCAGCCTCGTCTTCGATCTCCTGCTCTTTCTGTTGCTTCTGCGCAAAGAGTTCCTTGTCGATCCCTTCCATGTAGACAATCGTATGGCCGGGAAATTTCACCACGGTGCCGGTCGAGCGGAATAGAAACTTCTCTTTTGTCGCGACAGGGCTCGACTCCACTCGAGTCACATCGAGAATCGCAGGGACCATCTGTGACGCAATAAACCGATTCCAGATCAACTGGTACAGCTTATGGACATCCGGTTCTAAATACTGCCTGATTGAATCAGGGTCGCGTGCCGCCGATGTGGGACGAATTGCTTCGTGCGCTTCTTGAGCCGCTTTCTGCGTCTTGTACACATTCGGCGTGGCGGGCAAGTACTCTGGACCAAACCGCTCCTGAATCACCTGGCGTGCTTCTGTCATTGCCTCGTTTGAAATGCGCGGGGAGTCGGTCCTCATGTAGGTAATGAGTCCGGTCGGACCTTCTGCCCCGATTTCGATCCCTTCGTACAGCTTTTGCGCCAGGGTCATCGTTTTCTTCGATGAGAAGTGCAGCTTGCGCGCGGCCTCCTGTTGGAGCCGGCTGGTGATGAAGGGCGCGACTGGATTTCGTTTCTTTTCTTTTCGTTCGATCGAGTCGACGGCAAACTCTTTCCCTTGAATAGCCAGGACGATGCGCTGGGCATCGGCCTCGGTCGCAAGCGACGCGTCCTGCCCATTAATGCTATGCAGTTTGGCTTCGAATGGCGGGGGATTGGTCCCAGCTAACATCACCGCAATCGACCAGTATTCCTCAGCGCGAAAGGCTTCTCGTTCCTGTTCACGTTCGCAAATCAGTCGCATCGCCACGGACTGAACCCGGCCCATGCTGAGCCCGCGACGCACCTTGGTCCAGAGCAATTGGCTACCTTGGTATCCGACAATCCGGTCAAGCACCCGGCGGGCCTGCTGCGCATTCACCAACTTCATATCGACCTGCCCAGGCGCCTGTAGCGCGCGCTTGATGGCCGATTCCGTGATTTCATTGAAGAGCACCCGGAACACCTTGCCCTCTGTCTTTTTCTTGGACTTTGACTTGGATTTACCGAGCAATTCCTGCTCAAGGTGCCACGCGATAGCTTCACCTTCTCGGTCAGGGTCCGGCGCGAGAAACACCTTGTCGACTTCTTCTGCCTTTTTCTTAATCTCCGCCAGAACCTTCGATTTTCCCTTGATCGTCACATATTGCGGTTCGAAATCGTGCTCCAGATCAACGCCAAGCTTACTGGTGGGAAGATCCTTAATATGCCCAACCGAGGCCATGACGGTATAGCCACGCCCCAGATACTTACTGATGGTGCGTGCTTTCGTCGGGGACTCGACAATAATAAGTGCCTTGGCCATTAAGACTCCGGTTCGCTAGAAGGATTGCCCACTCATCCGTATCAAAAAATACAAGTCTGTGCAACTGTTCGGCGATTATGCCCGAAGGTAGCGTTGCCCCGGCAGCTGCCTGACTCGCTGTCGAAGCTCCAGGGACAAGAGCGACGCCATCACAATGGATACCGACAACCCTGTGGCAACGATCACGTCGTCCACTGTGAACGGATCATACGATAGGGCATCATACACTTGTTGTTCCTCTTTGCCTAAATGATCACCGGGCAGGCTCTTCTCCCGAGAAGGCTGCAAGCGCAGGCGCAACGCCGGTTCCAGCTGCGGCAGGACCGCGTCGATGACATCCTGCGCGCGTTCGATCAAGGCCGCACCCTCTTTGAGCAATGCATTCGTCCCGCGGCTAGTATCTTCTTTCACAAAACCAGGAACTGCAAACACCTCTCGGCCCTGCTCAGCGGCCAACTTCGCAGTAATCAGCGATCCGCTGTTGATGGCCGCCTCTGTCACAATCACGCCCAGCGACAACCCACTGATAATGCGATTTCGTCGAGGAAAGTGATGGCTGTGAGGTGGCGCACCCATCGGCACCTCGGATACAATCGCCCCCCGCTCCTCAATCTGCCGGCGTAACCGCTCATGTTCCGGCGGATAGGTTCGATCGATCCCGCAGCCCAGCACCGCAATGGTGCGCCCCTGCGCGGCGAGCGCGCCTTGATGGGCCGCCGCATCAACCCCACGCGCCAGCCCACTCACCACCGTCATACCTGCTCCAGCTAAATCGTGGCTCAACTCTTCAGTCATGGCACGTCCGGCTGGCGTCGCACGCCTGGCGCCCACGATGGCCACCGCCAGTTCATCCTGCTCAGTCAATGTGCCTGTGATGTACAGGAGCGGCGGAGGGTCTGCAATCATCTTCAGCCGCGCGGGATACTCAGGATCCAAGAGGCTACGGACTTCAACGCGCTCACGCTCGATGGCCTTCAGTTCCCGTTCAATGCTCCGGCAAGCGGAACGATCAGGTCCTCGTCGGATCGCATCCGCCAGCTGAGAACTGCATCCCTTTTGAATCAACTCATCACGGGAAGCTTGCAGAACAGCATCGGGAGAATGCCAGGCGCGCACTAACCGAAGCACTGTCAGGTCTCCCACTCCATCGATCGCCTGCAGGCGGAGCCATGACTCTAATACCTGGCTTGTCATGGACTGAACGGAGGGAGGGCCCGCGACCTCAGCAGAGGAATCCACACCTACAGACTCGCTGAACGATTGCATATGCCTTGTCGCACAAGAACCACAATCTTTAGAGGACCGCGAGGTCGTACTGTTCCAAATGCAACTGCTCATCCGGCATAACAATGATTTTCGCGGCACACTCTCGCTCCACGGCCTCCAGACCTTGGCGCTCTTCATCTTGCAGGAGCCCGACGACCGAGGGGTGGGCGCCGATGACGATTCGCTGCATCTCAGGACTACTGCCGATCCGGCGGACATCGCGGAATATCTCATAGGCCACTGTGGTCGGAGATTTTGTATAGCCCCGCCCTTCGCAATAGTGACAGGGCTCGGAGAGAGAACGCAGGAGGTCTTCTCTCACCCGTTCGCGAGAGATCTCGATCAGCCCCAGGTCAGAGATTCTTGACACTCTGGTACGGGCCTTGTCGGTCGACATCGCATCGAGCAACGCGTGATACACCTTGTCACGATTCTTCTCTCTCTCCATGTCGATGAAATCGACGATGATGATTCCGCCGATTCCACGCAGCTTCATCTGATAAGCTACTTCTTTTGCCGCCTCCAGATTGTTCCGGAGAATGGTCTCCTCCTGATCGCGCTTCCCCACGAACCGTCCGGTGTTGACATCGATGACAGTCATCGCTTCCGTATGATCGATTACGAGATGTCCACCGGACTTGAGCCAGACTTTGCGGCTGAGAGCCCGTGCCATCTCCTGCTCCACCCCCAGATGATCGAAGAGACTTTCATCTTTATCGTACAAATGAATGCGTGACGTTTGCTCCGGCGAGAATCGCTGCACGAAATCACGAACCGCCTGGTACTCCTCTCGCGAATCGATCCATAGCCGATCGACTTTCTTTCCGAAGAGATCACGCACAACACGAAAGCTCAGGCTCAGATCGGCGTGGAGCAATGCCGGCGCCCCCTTCTGTTCGCGCTTCGCCAAAATGTCCTGCCAGAGCACGTGCAAAAAATCGACGTCGGATCGCAGCTCGTCTTCTTTGACCCCTTCACTCACTGTGCGGACAATGTACCCGCAGCCCGGCTGCCGCACCCGCTTCATAATGTCCTTGAGTCGAGCCCGTTCCTCGTCTCGGGCAATGCGGCGGGACACACCGATATGTTCCACATTGGGCATGAACACGAGATACCTGCCAGGAAGCGACACATAGGTCGTGACCCGCGAGCCTTTCGTGCCGATAGGCCCTTTGGAAATCTGCACCATCAGCTCCTGCCCCTCACTCAGCAACTGTTCGATTGGTTTGGAGCTTTGGCGCCGAGGGCCCAGCATATCCCCATCCTTATCAGCATCCTTGTCGTCCTCATCCGCATCCACGAGCGTGTCTCCTGGCTCGGAATCCAACGACAAATCAGACACGTGCATGAAAGCCGCCTTCGCGAGACCGATATCCACAAATGCCGCCTGCATGCCAGGCAACACTTTCGCCACTTTTCCTTTATAAATGTTCCCGACAAAGTCCTTGTGCTTCGCACGATCCCCGAAGAGATCCGTGACGACTCCGCCGTCCAATACCGCGACACGAGTTTCCTCGCGTGCGACTGTAATCGCAATTTCTACTCCCATACCCACTCCTTCCATTCAGTAGAACCATCACACCGACGTGCAGGACGAACGCGGGAAATCCCCAGGTTTCGGCCTCCACTCGACAACTCGTCGATCAGACGGTTCGTACCCTAATTTTAACCTCTTGCCTCGATCCCGACTCATTCGAGACCGTGCGATGACCCTACTCGCTAAAAGAAACTTAATCGACGGCGTTTGACGTTCAAAAGCAGACCCAGCGACGCCATCGTCATAATCGTTGCACTTCCGCCGTAACTCATGAGCGGGAGGGGAATTCCCACGATGGGGAACATACCCGCCGTCATACCTATATTAATCACGACGCAAAAAGACAACATGCAGAGGATGCCGACCGCCAGCAGCGCTCCGAGCTGATCCTTCGCGCGCGCCACAATTTCTAACGACAGCCAGATCAACCCGACAAACAACAGCAAGAGAACCAGCACTCCGAGAAATCCCCATTCCTCTGCAAATACCGAAAAGACAAAGTCGGTATGTCCCTCAGGCAAAAACTTTAATTGACTTTGCGTCCCTCCGTAGAGCCCTTTCCCTGTCAACTCTCCCGCTCCAATGGCAATCCGTGACTGGAGAGCATGATATCCCTTGCCTCCAGGATCGTAAACCGGGTCGACAAACGTCATAATGCGCTGCCGCTGATAATCATGCAATGACCCCCACATCATCTCCCAGGCGAAGGGAAACAACATCAACGAAAACAGGAGGATGACACCTATCGCCTTCGACCGCATGCCCACCATCAGCAACATCGCCGCATAGACTGCCAAGAAGCTCAACCCGCTCCCGAGATCAGGCTGTTTCAAGATCAGGAGCAGCCCCGGGAGCACCAACAGCCCCGGGAGCACCACTCGTTGGAGCCAACCCACCCGCGGCGCCTGCGAATAGTAGTGCGCCAAAGTCAAAATGAGGATCAGCTTTGCAAACTCCGACGGCTGGAACGCAAATGGCCCCATCGGAATCCATCGTTGCGCCCCTCGGCTGCTCTTGCCCTCAAATAGCACGACGGCCAGTAAGATTAAGATAATCGCATAGGCAGGATACGCTAACCTTGCGATACGATGATAGTCCGAGAGCCACATAACGAGAAATGCCACCGTGCCAAGAAGAATCCACACGATCTGTTTGGCGTAAAACGGGTAGGCAACCCCTTGGTCATGCGTCACGCTATAAATCGACAGTACGCCGATCCCCAGGATGGCAAAGATCAGTCCGATAAAACGGAAATCGAAATTGTCGAAGCCCCGGCTCATGAACACCCGATCGATCATCTCGTTCCCTGTCCTCCGGCATCCCCTGCCTTCGCGACAGCACCATCCTTCACGCCGGAAAGAGTGGGAAGATTCAATTTTATATAGGTCTCGATCAGCTCTTTGGCGAGAGGCGCCGAGGCAGAACCCCCGTGGCCCATATGCTCTCCCAATACTGCAACGGCGATGGTGGGCGCATCAACTGGAGCAAATGCGACAAACCAGGCATGATCGCGAAACTTTTTCGGAATATCTTTCTCCGGACCGGTGCGCAATGCCGTCATCTGAGCTGTACCTGTTTTCCCAGCGATCGTCACCAGCGCCGACTGCGCCCGCGTGCCTGTTCCCTCTTTGACCACCCCCGCCAAGGCCTCTTTAATCACCGGTAAGATTCCAGGCCTCAGATTCAACGTGCGCTTGGGAACCGCAGACCGTTGTTGCAGTTCTCCGGTTGCTCGATCCATCACAGCCTGGACCAATCGCGGACGAAACATGACGCCGTCGTTTGCAACGGTGCCAATCAAGCTCGCCATCTGCAGCGGGGTCACATTCACGTAGCCTTGTCCGATCGATGCCGAAATCGTTTCGCCCGGCAACCAGGCCTCATTCTTGGCCTTCTTTTTCCAAGCCTCGGAAGGTACGATCCCAACCCTTTCAGACGGCAACTCAATCCCTGTCTCCTCTCCCAACCCAAACTGATGGGCAAAGGAGGCAATCGTCTCGATCCCCATCCGCTGCCCAACGGTATAGAAATAGACGTCGCACGAGTGTACGAGCGCATGCCGGAGATCCACCGAGCCATGCCCACCAGCTTTCCAATCATGATACACGCGGCGACCGAACTGATACCCTCCATTGCAGTAGATAGATGTCGACGGCGTCACGGTCTTGGTTTCCAACGCTGCGGCAGCCATCATCACTTTGAAGACCGACCCAGGCGGGTATTGCCCTTGCGAGGCTCGATTATTCAAGGGGCGTCCCTCGTCTTGCACGATCTCGGCCCATTGTTTCGGCGTGAGTTCCCGCGAGAGAATGTTCGGATCGAAACCCGGACGGCTGGCCATGGCCAGCACGTCGCCTGTCCTCGGATCAAGCGCGACGATCGCGCCAGATTCCTCCCCCAATAGGTTTTCAGCCACTTTTTGCAGCCTCGCATCGATCGTGAGGTATAAGTTGTCCCCTGCATGGGGCTGCTCCACAACTACGGTTCGTTTCTCATGACCTACCGCATCGACTTCGATGCTTTTCTGCCCGGCCTGACCGCGCACGAGCCGGTCAAAAAATTTCTCCACGCCATATTGCCCGACAATGCTGCCCTGGTGCAGGTCGGCAAATTCAGGTTTCTCTAACTGCTCGGGCGACACTTCGCCAACATAACCCAACAGATGCGACGCCGTTATTCCGCCGGGATAGTTCCGTTGCGATTCGACTTGCACCATCACCCCGGGCAAGTCCAGCCGGTGAGACTCGATCAACGTCGCTTCTCGAAGGGTTAAGCGATCCTTCACCTTACGTGGCAGTTGTTTACTGCCGCGAGCCGTGAGCTTCTTCCTCACGAGCACCTCATCTAGCCCCAGGAGATTGCTGAGTTGATCGATGAGCAGGTCGCGATCTTTGACGTCTTCGAGTGAAACATAGAGCGTGAAGCTGGGAACATTATTCGCCAACAACACCCCATTGCGATCGTAGATGAGCCCCCGAGCCGGCTCCATGATGACAGAACGTGTCCGATTGTTCTCCGAGAGATCGCGGTAGTAGGGGCCCTCACGAATCTGCAAGTTCCAGAGCTGCAGCCCCAGTAACGCCACGACGAGCAACAAGCCGACGCGGAGGATGATCAGTCGGCGTTGGAGTTCCCCAAGTTCAGAATCGTGCAAACCAGCTGTTGCCATGCGTCACAATCAACATTCCACCACGCCCATTACAGACCTGCTATTCGGTCCTCAGGCGGTTAAGATCAAATCGTCGAGAGAGGAGCCAATAGAACCCCGCCCCCATCACCCCGTCAAAACATGCCTGCGGAAACACAATGGACTGGACCATCCACCACATCTGAGACACATCGAAACCCTTGAAACTCATCGCGGCAAGCAGCCCGCTCGCCAACGATACCAGCAGCAACCCTGCACCCAGTGAAATCGCGGTCACCTGCGACACTTGCCGCCCCAGGAATCCTGCCAAGAGGCCAACGCCCCCATTCGTGAGAAGACTCAGCCAAAGCTCACCGGCTGAGAACAGACTCAAGACCCATCCAATTGCGAGCCCCACAAGAAGGCCTTCCAGTTCAGCGGCAAAAAGCCCGACGAGTGCGGCGGCCACAAGCCCCAAATCCGGTTTGATATTCCATACGCTCAGATGTGGCAACAGCGTCGTCTGCAAGGGGACGAGCAGCAACACGAGTATGAGATAGAAGAGGAATTTCATGGCGCTGACTTCTCGATCAGATCCGCTCCCGCCCCAGCCTTCTTGGACTGTCCATACGACGTCTGAATCACCAACACTTCCTCCACACGACCGACATCGACCTCCGGCATGAGTTCGGCGGACTGAAAGAGGGCGCCTTCCTGTTTATCGATGCTCGTGATCGTGCCGATCACGAGCCCTCGGGGGAAGTCTCCGATAAGGCCCGAGGTCACGACTCGATCACCGTCTCGGAGCGTCGACAACAACGGAATATACTTCATCTGGGCCAACCCTTGTTGAGTCCCTTGCACAATCCCTTCATCTCTCGTCCGCTGAATGAGACCTGCGATGGCGTTGTTCGGATCAGTCACCAAGAGCACCACCGAAGACGCCCCTGTCGTTTTCACGACGCGCCCGACGACACCGGCAGGCGTGACCACTCCCATATCCGGCTTGATTCCATCACTCTCGCCCTTATTGAGAATAATGGCACGATACCGATTTGTGGCATCACGACCGATGACTTGCGCGGCTATCATCGTAGGAAGCGCCTGCTCCTTAAAATGCAGCAAGGCCGTCAATCGTTCTGTTGCGGCAGCTGATTCGCGCAACTGGCTATGTTGCCCGCGCAACCACTCAATTTCTTTCCGCAGTTGTTGGTTCTCTTCCTGTACCCCTTGCAATACCACGTACCGCTCCCAGCGATCGGCAATGCCGGCATCAATGGACGCAATGGCTTCGAGGGGAATACGCACAGCGTATCCGACCGGCCCACCCAGATACTGCAAGAGTCCTTGGATTTGACCGGGAAATAGGAAAATGGCCACCAGCAGGAGGGCAAAGCAGGCAAGCGCAATACGTCTGGCACCGTAGGGAGAACTAGAGTGAGCCATCCACATAAAGGGAGTTCGGGATGGAACCTTATCGGTAGGTATTGGCCTGGGACATCACCGACACTTTGGCGAGCAGATCCAACTCATCGAGGATTTTCCCGACCCCCAAAACGACGGAAGTCAGGGGATCATCCACGGTGATGATCGGCAGATTCGTCTCCTCACGAAAGCGCGTATCCATGCCCTTCAACAAAGAGCCCCCGCCCGTGAGCACGACGCCACGATCGATAATGTCGCCCGCCAATTCAGGCGGGGTATTCTCCAGTGCCACTTTAATCGCGTTGACGATTGTTCCGATCGGTTCCTGCAGCGCTTCCCGGACTTCTGCGTCATCCACCACCAATGTGCGAGGAATGCCGGAAATCAAGTCGCGCCCCTTGATCATCATAGTTTTACGTTCCTCAAAGGGATAGGCAGATCCGATTTCGAACTTGATCCGCTCCGCCATATGCTCACCGATGAGGAGATTATATTTCTTCTTGATGTAATTCATGATCGCATCGTCCATGCGATCACCTGCGACCTTGACAGACTCGCTATAGACGATTCCGCCGAGCGAAATGACGGCGATATCGGTCGTGCCGCCACCGATATCGACCACCATGTTGCCTGAGGGTTCGGTAATCGGTAGACCGGCGCCAATCGCTGCGGCCACCGGTTCTTCGATCAGATACACTTCTCGGGCGCCGGCCAATTCGGCCGAGTCCCTGACTGCTCGCTGCTCCACTTGCGTAATGCGTGATGGCACACCAATGATGATGCGCGGACGCACAAACGCGCTGCGGTTGTGTGCTTTCTGAATGAACCGCTTCAACATCTGCTCGGCCATTTCGAAGTCGGCGATTACGCCTTCTTTCATAGGCCGTACCGCAATAATGTTGCCCGGCGTGCGGCCCAACATTCTCTTTGCTTCCGTGCCAACTGCTAGCACTCGTTCGGTCTTTTTCTCAACCGCCACAACCGAGGGTTCGTTGAGCACGATCCCTTTGCCATGCACATACACGAGGGTTGACGCCGTCCCTAGGTCAATGGCCAGGTCGTTTGAGAACCATCCGAAAATATCACTTCCAAAACCCACGATTGCTCTCCCTTCCCCTCAAACTTCGACAGCGCACTCAGTCAGGCGACGCCAGACGACCAATATCCAACACCTGGGTACCAGCCACTTCGTCACCAAGACGCCGCCCCTGTTCGTTCCCGATAATCAATACCCCTTCGAACACAATGATTGCTGCCGACACAATCCATCCCACATACGGAACGGCGAAGGCTGCCTGAGCCACTGCAAAGGGCAGATTACGGATAATGGATTCCCGAAATCCTGCTGCCTCGCCCCGATCTGGAAGCACCGTCTGGAGACCAATCAACCGCTTACCGATACTGCGCCCACCCCCAAATCCATCAGCGATCAGTATATACGCCAATCCGCCAAGAAAACCTACCGGCATGAACATTTGACCAGCTGCTGCGACGATAAGCAGATCAATCAGCTTGGCGATACCACGGTTCAGTACCTGCGCCTTGGGATAAATCCCGGCTCCGATTGAATGAACCCCTCTGACCTCCTCCGCCAAGGGATCTCCTTACAATTAGTGGCAAAGTATAACAAATCGGATTACCTAGCACAAACAAAGACCATTCTTCGACAGATCAGGCCTTGTGAGTGATATTTCTCGTCTTCACGAACTGACAGCTCTATTCGATGTAGTTTTGGAAAAAGGCTGTCTCTTGCCTTTGGACAGATCCCTGAGTAGAATTCGACCCTACAAACTTTCCGAAAGGTTGTCATGCTCAAATTGATGCGTGAAGCGTCGCACAGCTATCCCTGGCTCCTCAAGTCCATCATGGGAATCATCGCTATCGCCTTCGTCATCACCATGGGCTGGTGGGGCTTCGGCGAACAGACCGGTACCGTCGTCGCCTCAGTCGGAGAACTCACTGTGTCCCGCGATGAGTTCCGACGCGCCTATGAGAACACCTATCGATTCTATAAGGACAAAGTCCCCGGAGAATTCAAAGACGAAACGATCAAGCAATTAGTAGTGGATCAACTCGTCGACAATAGAACCTGGCTCATCGCGGCAAAAAACATGGGCCTCACCGTGGCTGACGCCGACCTGCGTGAAGTCATCATGCAGATCCCAGATTTTCAAAAGAACGGCACATTCGATCCAGCGGTCTACCAACGACTCCTGGCAGCGAATCATCTGACACCCGCGATATTCGAAGCGATGGAAGCCAAAGAAGTACTGAGCAATAAAGCCCGGATGATCATTCGCGACGCCGTGGCCCTTACCCCTGCCGAGCTTGCCGAGGCGCAAGCCCTCACACTGCGGCAAACGGAATCAGACCCGGCGAAGGCCGCAGCGGGGAAGGACCGAGCCGTGCAGGACGTCCTCTTTCAAAAGCAACAACGCGCGCTGATGGCTTATACTGAGTCGCTCAAAACAACCATCCCCATCAAGATCAACCGAGAATTGCTCTAGCACCCCTCGTCAGAAACCATCAAGTCCTAACGTCTCAGGCGATCTTCAGCCGGAGCTTTCGGACTTGACGGCTTGATGACTTTCAGATTCTGTCAGCAGGCTGCGGAAAAACTCAGTTTATGCACAATACGCCGTTGGAATCTGACAGAATTCGCCGATGAAAATAGCCGCAGGATGCTCAAAAAGGCTGTCCGGCAAGGCCGCAGCGAGTGAAAACCGGAGGCGCGTACCCTCTGGGGTACGTTGAGGATCTGAACGATACGAGAATGCCGTATGGGAAAAGGCGCGTCTCGACGCGCCTGGGTTTGGCGGGTGAGAAAAGCGACTTTTTCAGCATCATGCTAGAGAATCAACATCGCATCGCCATAACTATAGAAACGGTACCGTTCGCGAACCGCTTCCGCATAGGCTTGTCGAAGACATTCTGTCCCGGCCAATGCGGAGACCAGCATCAGCAACGTGGTACGTGGCAAGTGAAAATTCGTGAGGAGGGCATTGACTACCTTGAACGGAAATCCTGGTGTCATAAACATATTTGTTTCTCCACGATAGGGCCTGATCTGGCCGTCCGCGCAAGCTGCTGTTTCGAGTGCGCGTACGACGGTGGTCCCGACAGCGACAATTCGTTTCCCTGTTGCTCGCACCTGCTCAATGGCACGCACCGCCTCTGCTCCGACCTCGATCCATTCTGCGCCCATCCGATGGTCTTCGATCTGATCAACCGTCACCGGCTTGAAGGTTCCAACGCCAACATGGAGCGTGACGGTCGTAAGACCGATCCCTCGCTGTTGCAGCCGTGCCAGTAGATGCGGTGTGAAATGGAGTCCGGCAGTCGGTGCCGCAATTGCACCCTCATGCTGCGCGAACAGGGTCTGGTACCATTCGCGATCCTGGTCGGTCGGTGCCCGTTTCATGTAGGGTGGAAGTGGCATTCGACCATGTTTCCGCAACCATTCAGACAACGGAATCGGGCTCTCGACCCGAACCGTCGTTCTAGTCGCGCCGCGCTCAACCACCACAGCAACAGCCTCTGGACCCATCTCAATAATCTGTCCAGGACGAAACGTTCCCTTGATCAATACTTCCCAGATCGCATCGCCGAGATCCTTCACAAAGAGGATCTCGGCTTCCGCGCCGGAAGGACGCTTTAATCCAACCACGCGCGCCGCCAATACCTTTGTGTCGTTGGCCACGAGGAGGTCGCCTGGCTGAAGTAGATCGGGCAACTCGTCGACGCGGCGATGGACGAGCGAGCGGTCAACACGCTGCAGAACAAGCAGCCTGGCATGATCGCGCGGGAGGGTTGGGTGAGCGGCAATCAGCGAGGGGTCGAACGGGAAGTCGAATTCTGAAAGCTGCATCAGGAAGACGGCGGGATCGGAGCTTTAGTCAGCGCCATATTCTGTATTTCTGTCCCTGGATAATAATACTGAAGAATCATGGAGAATGGATAGCCCAATTCAGCCAGTTCCTTCGCTCCCCATTGGCACATGCCGACAGCGTGGCCTGCGCCGAAGCCGGAAAGCACCACGTCTCGGCCGATCGATTCAATGGCAAACTGCGTGCTGGGGATGATGGTGTAGCCGACGACTTTCCGTAACTCCTCTCCGCGAAGAACCAATTCTCCGCCAGAGTGGAGAATACGCAGCTTCGCGATTCGCCCCCCACGGCTGAACGACAAAGGCGTCATCGTTGCAATGGTACCAACGGAAAACCCTTGCAGCCGCAAACTCTGCTCGAGGGTGTCGAGTTTAAAGGAGGACCTCCATTGATAGTAGGGTGACATGATGTCGAAGGGGCACTCCACGCCCTTGAGATAGGGATACTCTTTCGACCACACATTCATGGCATCTTCCGTCAGTCCGGCGGCCGTCGACGAGAACGCTGCATAGATCGGCGCATCCTGGTAGGTCACGACCAGCCCACGCGTTTCTTCGACCGCACGTAGAATTCCGGCATCAACCCCCTGCTTCCCGCGATAGACCTGGTCTTGCACCGTAGCCGCTACGTCGTACTCTCGCGTAGCGCTCAGCATCTGCTGATAGAGTGCATAGGTCCTGGCTGCAACCGCCTGTGCTTTCAACATCTCCGGATGCCAGGTTGAACTGACCTCGGCGGGAACCACCCCTTTGACGTATTCTTCGACATCCACCCGATTAATGACTAGAAACCCCTTACCTCTTCGCACGAGATGGACAACACCACTCACCGAGATCTCTGTGCCGGAGTCACCCGATGACACTGCTGCCCCGTTGGGTTTCCGAGAAAGCCGTGGAAAGGTCAGTGTGAGGCCTTGCTCTCCACCCTGCAGCGTCAGTTGATCCGTCTGCATGCGGACACCGTTCAACAAAAACCCCGTTTCTGCTGCTGCAACCTGGACCGGCGCACGCAGAGTCTGACTATGGCCTTTTGCATCCTTCACCAACAACGGACTGTCTGCACGCATATCGAGCCCTAGCACGTCGGACGATAGCAGAACTCTGATCGACTGCGCCGCCTCGACCCCCGAAGACAGAACAAGAACGACATGCTCCCGCCGCGATGGCTTGGCACAATCCGCCTCTCAATTGCTTCACCGGCGAAAAATCCATGTTATCAAGTAGAATACCAGACTTAAGATGATGCTCAGGAGCAGGCTAGTTGCGAGCGGAAATGAGAAGCTGAAGTTATCTCGTCGAATGGAGATGTCGCCGGGAAGCTTGCCGAACCATCCCAGGAGATTCCCGATTCCTGGAACGCGGTCCGCGATCAGCAGCAACAAGCCGACCAACACCACGCATAGCCCGACTCCGATGAAGACCTTGCCTAGATTTCCCCACTCAGTCATCAGCCTTGAACTAAATGTTCTGCGATTTGTACCGCATTGAGCGCGGCCCCTTTGCGCAAATTATCCGCTACCACCCACAGATTGAGACCGTTGGCGATCGATTCATCTTCGCGAACGCGGCCGACATAGACCTCGTCCTTCCCAGCCACCTCCAGCGGCATGGGATAGATCCTGTGTGCCGGGTCATCATAGAGCAGCACGCCAGGCGCGGTGGAGAGAATAGCACGGGCATCGTTGGCCGATAACTTTCGCTCAGTCTCAATATTAACCGCTTCCGAATGTCCGACATACACCGGGACCCGCACGGTCGTCGCCGTCACATGAATCGACTCGTCGCCCATGATCTTCCTCGTCTCATGGACCATCTTCATCTCTTCCTTCGTGTACCCTGACGGCAGAAAGTCGTCGATCTGAGGCAAACAATTGAATGCGATCTGATAGGGGTAGACCTTGGGACTCGCCGACTTGAAGCTCAGCAGATCTTGGCATTCCGTCATAAGCTCATCCATAGCATCTTTTCCCGTGCCAGAGACCGATTGAAAGGTCGTGACGACAATCCGCTTGATCCTGGCCTCATCATGCAAGGGTTTCAACGCCACGACCATTTGAATCGTAGAACAATTCGGATTAGCGATGATCCCCTTGTGGCGTTGAATGTCGTGCGCGTTCACCTCCGGCACCACAAGCGGCACGTCAGGGGTCATCCTCCAAGCGGCACTATTATCAATCACCACAGCACCGGCCTTCACTGCGATCGGAGCGAACTCTCGACTAAGATCTGCCCCGGCAGAAAACAGTGCGATGTCCACGCCGGCAAACGAGTCCTTCGTCAACACCTCGACGAGAACCTCGTTTCCTTCAAATGTTACCGTACCGCCGGCCGACCGAGTCGATGCGAGCGGCACCAGGCGTGCGACGGGAAACTTTCGCTCCTCGAGCACCTCAATCATTTCGGTGCCAACTGCCCCGGTGGCGCCGACGACCGCCACGACATACCCGGACTGTTTTTTCACCATGAGCCTCGACCCTACCTACTGCGCGATCTCGCGAATGCGATGATTGAACGTATCGGCCACAAGCACATGCCCTGCGCGATCCAGCACGATGCCAAACGGGTAGCTTAAGCCGGCTTCAAGGGCCGCGCCCCCATCGCCCCCATAGTCGGCCACACCCACACCGGCAATGCGCTCAATACGCCCGGTGATTCGGTCCCATCGTCGTACCAGATGATTGTCCGAATCAGTTACGTAGAGATTCCCCTCTTCATCCAACGCAATTCCCGATGGCCGGGAGAGACTATTACTGGACGGTTCATCCGGCCCCTGGTACCGATACTCACCGCCGTCCCCTACCACAGTTCGTATGAGACCAGTGACAGGATCGACAGCACGGATCCTTCCATTGAAGCTATCGGCAATGAATAGCGTGCCATCTGATGCCAGCGCCAATCCGCTGGGACCGGCCAGACCCGTTTCTGTCGCAGCCGCTCCGTCTCCATTATACACAGCCGTTCCTGTCCCGGCGACCGTACAAATCATTCCGGTGGCCAAATCCACCGCCCTCACGCGGTTATTGTTCTGATCGGCAATATAGAGGATGCCTTCCTCGCTCAATGCTAAAGCAGCCGGTTCGTTCAACCCGGCCTCCAAGGCCAAACCTCCGTCACCAGAGCACCGGGGCCGGCCCAGGCCGGCGACCGTCGCGATCACCCCGGTCGCGGCATCCACCCGCCGTACCCGATGGTTTAGCGTGTCCGCAATGTAGAGATGCCCTGCCCGATCGACCACTACCGCGGTCGGAAAATTCAACAGCGCGTGATCCGCAGGACCACCATCACCACTGAATCGTGTGGCCGGTGCTGTACCAGTCGCAATGTAACGCACGGTCCCACTCAAGTCCGTCTGCTGGGTAACGGCGTGCAAATTGACGCTGCCGCTCTCAGCAAAAGGATCACCATCCGCCCCCTCAGCAGCCGGAACGAGCGAAACGGGTTTCGCTCCTGCTTCAAACGCTTGAATACGGCCCGCGACCGTCCTGATACGGTTGGTCTTCCGGTCGATCTTCCGAACGACGTGGTTCTCAGAGTCAGCGATAAAGAGGTTTCCCTCTGCGTCGAGGGTGAGACTCTTCGGCTCATTCAGACGAGCCGCACAGGCCGCAGCTCCATCACCGGACCAGCCTGAGTCTCCGGTACCGGCAATGGTCTGGATCAATCGAGTTTTGAGATCTATCTTCATCTGCATCGAGAGTCTAGCTTAGCTCAGATTACGCAGGATGGCCTCGCCCATTTCTGTAGTGCTGACCAGGCGAGTACCAGGACTATGAATATCTTTCGTGCGATAGCCGAGATCCAGGGTCTTCATGATCGCTTGCTCGATGGCAGCGGCTTCCTTGTCCAACTTGAATCCATAAGACAGCATCATCGCCGCCGAGGCAATCGTCGCAATGGGATTTGCCACATTCTTCCCTGCAATGTCCGGTGCGCTGCCGTGAATCGGCTCGAACAGTCCGACCTGTGCACCAATACTGGCCGACGGCAGCATACCGATGGACCCAGTCAACATCGCGGCCTCATCGCTCAAAATATCACCAAATATATTATTGCAAAGCATCACATCGAACTGCCGCGGGTTGCGCACGAGTTGCATCGCCGCATTGTCGACATAGATATGGCTCAACTCTACATCTCGATAATCCTTGTGGACGTCGGTGACTACACGACGCCACAGTTCGGATGACTCCAGTACGTTCGCTTTGTCGACGGACATCACTTTTTTTCGGCGTTTTCTCGCTGCCTCGAACGCGACTTTCGCAATGCGTTGGATTTCTTCAGTGGTATAGACCTCGGTGTTGACTCCCCGCTCACTCCCATTCGGCAGCTTCTCGATCCCTTTTGGTTTCCCAAAGTAGATGCCGCCGGTCAGTTCCCGGATGACGAGGATATCAATCCCTTCGATCACGTCACGTTTCAGCGTGGAGGCATCGGCCAACATCGGGTACAACTTCGCCGGCCGTAAATTCGCGTAGAGACCCAGTTGCTCGCGCAATCCCAACAGCGCGCGTTCTGGACGCAGGCTATACTCCAACCCCTCCCACTTAGGGCCACCGACCGCACCGAGTAAGACAGCATCGCTCTGTTTGGCCAAGGTCAGCGTTTCCTGAGGGAGCGGGACGCCCACTTTGTCGATAGCCTGCCCACCGACATCACCGGACAGGAACTCAAGTGTGTGCTGGAACTTCTCGGCCACAGCCTTCAGCACCTTCACGGCCTCAGGAACGATCTCCCGACCTACTCCATCACCAGCTAGTACAGCAATCGTTGCCTTCACAGACCACTCTCCCTCTGTATGAGATATGACCGCACAAGCTCTATTCCAGAACTTCCTCATCCTCTAGTCGCCAAGCAGGATCGACCAAGCAGAGAAACTCGATGGCAGTGGTTCCACTATTTTCCAGAGACTGCTTGCCTCCCGGCGGCACATAGATGACGGAGCCTGGTTTCACCTCGACGACCGAGTCGTCTATGGTCATTCGTCCCCGGCCAGCAATAATGTAGTAGACCTCTGAGGAGGTCAGCCTGTGCCATTTAGACCGAGCGCCGGGAGCCAAGGTTCCATGCGCCATACTATACCCAAGCCCGAGTGTTTGTTTCCCCGGATGCAGCAGCTCTCGCAGGAAGGTATGGTCGCCGGCCAGAAACTCCGGCCGATCTGCCAAGGTGACGTGAACCACGGGACACCTCAGATCCAACAATATATTTTCGGTCTCATGTCGGGACCGCTGACTTTATCGTGGTGACTTTCCCTAAATCAAGTTCACCTTCTGTTCGCCCTGCGCCTGTTTTCCGGCCAAGTACGACAGCTTATTCAGCGCATTGAGATAGGCCCGCGCTGAGGCCATGATAATATCCGTATCCGCCCCATGGCCCGAGACGGTGCGCCCACCTTCTTGAACCCGGACCGAGACTTCGCCTTGGGCGTCAGTCCCACCGGTAATCGCCTTGACGACATACATGAGAAGCGTACTCTTTGTCTCCGTGATGGCGGCAATCGTCCGATAGACCGCATCAACCGGCCCATCGCCTGTCCCGGTCTGCGAGATCATTCGTCCGTCGATCTCGAGTTCGACCGTGGCGGTCGGCACCTGATCCGTCCCGCTGGCCACATGGAAAGATTTCAGTGTGATCCGATCGGCCATCTTGGCCAACTCTTCGGAGACAATGACTTCGAGATCCTCTTCGTAGATCTCCCTCTTCTGATCAGCCAACTTTTTAAACCGCTCGAATGCATGGTTGACCTCTTCATCCGAGAGCGTATACCCCAACTCCACCAGCCTCTGTCGAAACGCGTGCCGGCCTGAAAGCTTCCCCATAACCATCTTGCTCTCAACCAGACCAATCGTCTCCGGCCGTATAATTTCGTAGGTCGTCTTGTCCTTCAGCAGACCGTCTTGGTGAATGCCGGACGTGTGGGCAAAGGCATTGGCTCCGACGATCGCTTTGTTCGGCTGCACCACCATGCCGGTGATTTTGCTGACCAATCGACTGGTCTTCGAAATCTCTTCGGTGCGAATCTTCGTGTCTGCTTGATAGAAATCCTTCCTGGTCCGAAGCCCCATGACAATTTCTTCCAATGCAGTATTCCCTGCCCGTTCGCCAATTCCGTTGATCGTGCATTCGACTTGGCCTGCCCCTTCGAACACCGCCGCCAAGCTATTCCCTACGGCCAGGCCCAAATCATTGTGACAATGGACGGAAATCACCGCCTTGGCACTATTTGTTACCTGCTCGCGAATGCCACGAATAAGCCGGCCGAATTCTTGTGGCACTGCATAGCCGACCGTATCAGGAATATTGATCGTCCCGGCTCCTGCGGCAATCACCGCCTCGATCACCTCATAGAGATATGCAGGATCGGAGCGACTGGCATCCATGGGAGAGAACTCCACATCGTCCACATAGCCCCGTGCCCGTTGCACCATCTCTACCGCGCGCCTCTTCGCCTCATCGCGCGTCATTCTAAACTGGTGCTTCAAATGGATATCCGAGGTCGAGAGAAACGTATGAATGCGGACCTTCGGAGCCCCTTTCAATGCCTCCCAGGCTCGATCGATATCTTCCGGACGCGCCCGCGCCAAGCTACAAATCGTCGGCCCCTCGACTTCCTGAGCGATCCGCCGCACCGCTTCAAAGTCTCCAGGGGAACTATAGGCAAATCCTGCTTCGATGATATCGACCCCCAACCGTGCCAACTGCTTCGCCACCATGATTTTCTCTTCCACATTCATGCTAGCCCCTGGCGATTGCTCGCCGTCCCGCAAGGTCGTATCGAAAACTCGTATCATGCGTGTCATGATTTCACCTCTCTGGTCTTATGAGATTGCACAAAATGCCTTTCCAGCAATCTCAAATAAAAAAGCCTCCATCCCTACGCCCAGGGACGGAGGCTTTGAGAAGCTCCGTGGTACCACCCTGATTTAGCCATGAACAGCGTACGCTGCTCACAGCCCTTCATTACGCCCTGTCACGGGGGCGAGGCGGAATCCATTACTCGAGGTTCACGGATTCTGGCTCAGAGGCGAGTTCGGCGCCGCGCAGGCTGGTTTGCACCATTCACCAGCTCTCTCGCTGCTGTGCGTATCGCGTACTACTCCTCGTCGCAGCCATTAGCAGGATACTGAAACGTCTACTAGCTTCGTCCTCGCATGCCAAAATAGTGTTTCACCAGTCTATTAGAACTTCGATTCCGTCACCGACTGCTCAGGCTTAGGCGACGGACGCTTCCCAGTCACCTTGGATAGAAGGCCGACGAGCCGTTCTGCCGGACCGAGCAAGGCGTACCCGGCAAAAATGACGAATAGCATAACTTGGGGCCAGGCGGCTACGAGCATGAGCGCCAAAATTCCCCAGACGAGATACGTAATGTGCTGACCACCGCGGAACTTCATGTCTTTAAAGCTCCGATACTTGATGGTGCTCACCATCAGGAACGAAAGGGTCAGCGTAATAATCAGGACAAGGAGAGGTTTCACTTCCGTTCCAATCCTGACGCTATAATGGTCGAAAATCACAAGCGACGCCACAACCCCTGCCGCTGCAGGAATGGCTAAGCCGGTAAAGTACTTGCCGTCCGGAACGGACGTAGTCGAATTAAACCGGGCCAACCGAACCGCACCCATCGCCACGTAAGCGAACATCACCGCCATACCGAACATACCCTGTCCGCTCAACGCCCAGGAATATATCAAGAGGCCCGGAGCAACTCCGAACGACACCACGTCGGACAACGAGTCGTATTCAAAACCAAAATGGCTGGTACTGTTCGTCAACCGTGCGGACTTTCCGTCAAGCACGTCGAAGACCATCGCCACCAGGATGGCGACCGCTGCGACCATGTAGTCTGCATTGAACACGGACAACATCGAAAACACGCCGCACAATAGATTCCCCGTCGTAAAAAGGTTCGGAATCAAGTGCATGGCGGCTTTACGCCGCTTCCCATCTCTTCCGAATGATTGCCGAAGTCCCATGGGTTTCATGGTAATTCTCCCAGGATGGTTTCCCCACCTTTGACCCGGTCGCCGACTACAACTCTTACAGCCGTCCCAATAGGAAGAAACGTATCCATCCGCGACCCAAATCGAATCAAACCGAACCGTTCACCGCATACAGCCCGATCTCCCGGCGAGATCCAACAAACGATCCGTCTGGCAATCAACCCGGCCACCTGCACACACAGCACCTTCACACCCTGCGCTGTCCGAATCATCAGGGCGTTTTGCTCGTTCCTCAACGTTGCATCAGGCTTGCTGGCAGCCAAAAACAAACCTGGTTGGTACTGCACATCCTCGATGACTCCTTCACAGGGCACCCGGTTAATATGCACATCGAATACATTCAAGAAGATGCTGATCCTGATACTACGATCCTTGATGAATCGGGGCTCGAACTCTTCCTCAATAGCGACGACTTTCCCGTCACCGGACGCCACGACAAGACGAGAACCTTGAGGGATCACCCGGGATGGATTACGAAAGAACCAAGAGACAAAGAACGTCAGGAGCGCCGCCCCGACCGCCACAACCATCCAGCCCAGCCATCCTGCCAGTAGTGTAACGCCGACAGCGGCCCCGATGAAGGGAATTCCTTCTTTGGCAAACGGAATGCCGACGGCACGATCCGCCACAGAGTCCTCAATCCTCAGTTTTTGTTCTTATCGACCAGTTGGTCCTTCTTCAGCCAGGGCATCATCGCGCGCAGCCGGCCCCCGACCTCTTCGATGGGATGGGCTTCGCCTTTAGCCAGCAGCGCATTGTAGACCGGACGGTTCGCTTGATTCTCCAGCACCCACTCTTTGGCGAACTGGCCTTGCTGAATTTCACCCAAGATCTTCTTCATTTCCTGCTTTGTCTGCTCCGTCACAATCCGTGGTCCGCGAGTAATATCACCGTACTTGGCCGTCGTACTGATGGAATACCGCATGTTGGCAATACCACCCTGATAGATCAAATCCACGATCAGTTTTACTTCGTGCAGGCACTCGAAATAGGCCATCTCCGGAGAGTAGCCAGCTTCCACGAGCGTTTCGTAGCCGGCCTGAATGAGAGAGGTGAGTCCTCCACAAAGAACGACCTGCTCGCCGAAGAGATCCGTCTCGGTTTCTTCCCGAAAGTTTGTTTCGATCACACCAGCCCGCCCGCCGCCAATCGCACTGGCATAAGCAAGGCCTACCTGCTTGGTCGTTCCGCTTGGATCCTGATGGACCGCGAGCAAGCACGGCACCCCGCTGCCCTTTGTATATTCCGATCGAACAAGATGGCCTGGTCCTTTAGGAGCGACCATGAACACATTGATCGTGGGCAGTGGCACAATTTGTCCAAAATGAATGTTGAACCCGTGGCCAAACGCGAGATAGGAGCCCGGCTTCAGGTTTGGCGCGATGTCTTGCCGATAGATGGCCGCTTGGGCTTCATCAGGCGCGAGAATCATGACGACATCCGACGCCTTGATGGCATCGGCTACCGGCATGACTTTCAGTCCGCTTTGCTCCGCCTTTTTCCATGAGACACCTTCGCGCAGCCCAATAACCACACTCACGCCGCTCTCTTTCATGTTGAGCGCATGGGCGTGACCCTGACTGCCGTAGCCGATCACCGCAACTTTCTTGTTCCGGATCTGTTGAATGTCGGCATCCTTATCGTAGTATATCTTCATCGATCGCTCCTGGGGTAATAGCCGTGTCAATAAACTGATTGGGCATTGAGTCCGAGAAGACGTCTATTCGTGGGCAATCTTCTTGGCCTGCACGTCCGTCGATCGAATCGACTCGCGGGCGACTGCAACCCGTCCGGTACGTGTGAGTTCTTTGATTCCGAGGGGCTGCAGCAGATTGATGATCGCTTCGATTTTTCGCGGGTCTCCGGTCACCTCGATCGTGTAGGTAGTCGGCGTGGAGTCGATGACGTTGGCCCGGAAAATATCGGCGATCCGCAACGCTTCCGCCCGATCTTCCGGCCGCGTATGCACCTTGATGAGCGCCGTCTCCCGCGAGACAAAATCGCTCTCGTTCAGATCCACGACCTTAATGACGTCGATTAATTTATTGAGCTGTTTCACGATCTGCTCGATGATCCGCTCGTCTCCGGACGTGACAATGGTCATCTGCGACATGGACGGATCAAGCGTCGGCGCCACCGAGAGACTTTCGATGTTGAATCCCCGACCGCTGAATAGGCCGGCGATGCGAGATAACGACCCAAACTTGTTCTCGACGGTTACAGAAATAATATGTTCCATGCCCGCGTGACTCCTGCCGTCGTCGGTTATGCCGTAAGGATCGTGTCTGAATCTTTCGAAGCCACTTGCCCCGCTCCAGGCTGCTTGTTTTTCAAGGCCGGAGGATCTTCCAAAATCATCTCATGGTTGCAGCCGCCCGCGGGAATCATGGGATAGACGTTTTCATACGGATACGTCGGCACATCGACGATGACTGGTTTATTCACCGCGATTGCTTCCTTGAGGACGGCATCGATCTCAGATGGCTTGTTGGCCCTGAGCCCGATCGCTCCGTACGCCTCCGCCAACTTGACAAAGTCCGGCGTCGTCTCCAGATAACTCGAGGCATATCGTCCTTCGTAGAAGAGGTCCTGCCATTGCCTGACCATCCCGTGGAATCGGTTGTTCAAAATGATGATCTTCACCGGCAGCTTATGCACCACCGCCGTTGCCATTTCTTGCATATTCATCTGGATACTGCCATCGCCCGCGATGCAGAGAACTAACCGTCCTGGAAACGCCGCCTGTGCTCCCATGGCGGCGGGAAATCCGAACCCCATGGTCCCAAGGCCCCCCGAGGTTAGCCAGCGATTCGGCTTCGCCAGCTTAAAGTATTGGGCGGCCCACATTTGGTGCTGCCCAACATCGGTCGACACGATCGGATCCCGATCTTTCGTGAGGTCATAAAGCCGACTGATGACATACTGCGGTTTGATCGGCCCATCCGCCTCTTGTTGATATGCCAGAGGATTTGCCTGTTGCCATTCGCGAATCTGATTCCACCAGGGCTTTCGCAATTCCCGTTGATCGCCGTTCACCGTGGCACGAAGAATCTGAATCAACTCACGAAGCACCATCTTGCAGTCGCCGACAATCGGAATGTCGACATTGACATTCTTCCGTATCGAGGTCGGGTCGATATCGATGTGGATAACCTTGGCATGAGGGCAAAACTCGGAGACCTTTCCAGTCACGCGATCGTCAAACCGTGCTCCGATGGCCACCACAAGATCGGAATAGTGCATGACCATATTCGCCCAATAAGTACCGTGCATCCCCAACATGCCCATGGACTGGGGATGTTCGCCGGGGAAGGCGCCCAGCCCCATTAACGTCATGTCGACCGGCATATGAGTTAGTTCCGCCAACTCCATCAATTCTTGCGACGCCCCCGAGAAGATGACACCGCCACCGACATACAGCACCGGCTTCTTTGCCTTCGTCATGGCCTCAGCCGCCTGCTTGATCTGCCACTTATTCCCTTCGTACACCGGATTGTAGCTACGGATAGAGATGGAACTCGGATAGACAAATTCCGCCTTCTCCATGGATACGTCTTTCGGAATATCCACCAGCACAGGGCCTGGACGCCCCGTCGTTGCAATGTAGAATGCCTCTTTGATTGTGATCGCCAGATCTTTCACATCCTTCACCAGGAAATTGTATTTGGTGCAAGGACGACTCAATCCCATGTTATCCGCTTCCTGGAACGCATCATTCCCAATCAGGCTGGTAGGAACTTGTCCACTAAAACAGACCAGGGGCACAGAGTCCATGTAGGCATCCGCCAACGCCGTGATGACGTTCGTCATGCCGGGTCCGGAGGTCACAAGACACACCCCGGCTTTACCGGTCGCCTTGGCATAACCTTCCGCCATGTGGCCCGCTCCCTGTTCATGGCGAGTCAGAACCACTTCAATATCCTTCTGCTGATGAAGCATGTCAAAAATCTTAAGAACGACACCACCAGGAAGCGCAAAAATCGTCTTCACGCCTTCCCGTTTGAGGCATTCGATGAGGATCTCAGCACCTGTGAGCTTCATGACGGAACCTCCCTCAATACCACCGGTGAAAACCCGGTAGAGGAGTCAGCACAATCAATGTAGGCTACGCTGCAGCTCGTCAAAGTTTAGACGAGACATGACTCTCACGATTGTTCAGAACATTCTGAAAAATCAGGGAGAAAGATAAAGATGGGTGATCCTATCACCACGCGTTTCAACGCGTCAATAGTAGGGCCGGCCTGAGAACCTCCTTCCCTGACAGTCTGCTTTCGCACATGATATCTTCAGCACTCCAACTCATTTGCTTGGATCGCGCCTCCATGAGCATGCCTATCCGTGTAACCATCCTGTCTCGTGAAAATTGCCATCTATGCGATGTCGTCTACCAAATTGCCACTCATCTTCAGTCGGAGCTACACATCGAAACAAGCAAGATGCCTATCGACGGTGATCGTAGCCTGATGGAGCGCTATGGAATGAAGGTTCCCGTCGTCCTTCTCGACGAGATCGAGCACTTCGCAGGAAAAGTGACCGAAGAGGAACTACGCCGAGCGATAAAAAAAGCGCGGTGGAGAAGACCGATAAGCCGGATTCTGTCCCGCCTGGGATATGCTCTCAAGCGGGGGTGATCATTTCTCTGGGATTCGAGTTACCTCGAACCTCAAGCGACCTACCCGGAGACCTCGGCCGGGCCAGCCGGTCGCCGACTTTCCGAAGAAAGCCGGCAGGTGTCTCCCTATTTGGCCTTGCATCGGGCGACGCTTACCTTGCCGGTGATGTCGCCACCACCGCGGTGGGCTCTTACCCCACCGTTTCACCCTTACCTGAGCCATGGTAACCGGATTGGAATCCTGCCGCCTTGGCCATCGGCGGTCTGTTCTCTGTGGTGCTGGTGTCGGATCGCTCCGCCTGGGAATTACCCAGCGCCCTGCCCATGAAGTCCGGACTTTCCTCTCAGAGCGTTACCGCTCCAAGCGATCACCCAGTCTTCTCCCTCGCGCCAGACTACTATAAAGCTGGAAACTGGCGGTTTCAAGGAGAGGCCATGAATCGACCTTCTAGCGAAGAACAGGCAACTCGCTGGCTGGCATGGCCTGCGTGGTTTGATAAATCGCCATAGCCTCCGGCATCCATTTCTTGAGTTGTTCAATCCTCGTTTCATGACCTGGATGGGTCGATAAGAACTCCGCCGGTCCCTTACCACCGGACATCTGTTCCATTCGCTCCCAAAGATGAATCGACTCGCGCGGATCGTACCCCGCATCGGCTGCGAGCAAGATTCCGATATAGTCCGCTTCTGATTCATGCTTCCGGCTGAAGGGCAGCAGCACACCAACCTGAACACCGGCTCCGAGGGCCGCCATCGTAGCCTGCCCTAACTTGGCATTGCCTCCCGCCGTTCCTGCAGCCGTTCCAAGAACTTGTAACGTCACATTCGTGAGCTGGCCTTGGCTCATCCGCTCGGCACCGTGGCGAGCCAACGCATGGGTTACCTCATGCCCTAAAACCGCAGCCAACCCCGCCTCTGTCTTTGCAACCGAAAAAATCCCCGTATACACCGCGATCTTGCCCCCCGGAAGTGCAAATGCATTCATCGTCTTGTCATCTTTGATAACCGTCACTTCCCATTGAAATTGGTTTGCCACCTCAGCATATTTTGATCGTTTCGCTGCTTCGATGATGCGAACAGCCACACGCCGGACCGGCTCAACTTCTCGCGGATCCTGCGACTGGTGCATTTTCGGATCGTTTTTGACTTGGCGATAAGCCTGCGCTCCCATCTGCATCTCTTGGTCGACCGATGTCATCAACAACTGCGACCGTCCCGTGTAGGGATTTGTCTCGCATCCGGACAGTCCCGCAAGACCAACCGCCATGACCAGCACTAATGCCGATTGCGAGGACTTCGTGAACTTGTCCATCGCGCCCCCTCCCATTTCAACGCTCGCTTCTTGAAATTTTCGACAAATTGACCGACCTGCGAAGCTCTGTTAGATTACCCCGCCTCATTCAGAATCTCTATCAGATGAGCTCCTAGCCTGTGACCAAAACAACAGAAACAGCAAAGGTGGAGCGAATTGGCATTGATGAGTCCGGCAAAGGAGACTATTTTGGACCTCTGGTCATCGCCGCTGTCTTCGTCGACGCTACCACCCAGAACGAATTGACTCTCATAAATGTTCGGGACAGCAAGAAAATATCAGACGGCCGTATACTCGAGATGGCACCCGACATTCGAATGCTGTGTCCCCATAGCATTATTGCGATTGGTCCACAACGATACAACGAACTGTACGCGAAGATCCGGAACTTGAATCGCCTGCTGGCCTGGGGCCATGCCAAGGCCCTAGAAACTCTGCTGGAAAAGGTCTCGTGCGGGCGCGCGATCGCGGATCAGTTCGGCGATGAACGGTTGATTCTGAATGCACTACAGGAGAAGGGGCGCACGATCGTATTGGAGCAACGGCATAAGGCCGAATCCGATCTGGCCGTGGCCGCCGCCTCGATCCTGGCCCGTGCGGAATTCCTCGTGCGATTGAAACGTCTTTCGGATGAGATCGGCACAACATTGCCCAAAGGGGCGTCACCCGCCGTTGAACTGGCCGGACGCATGATCGTGAAAAAGCATGGAGAGGAACGACTGGGGTCTGTCGCCAAACTGCACTTCAAAACAACTCAGGCTGTGTTGGGGAAAATAGACTAAACCGACTCACCGATCTCAAGGATCGACGTCTTATCGAGATCTGAACGAGGCGTGGATTCGACAGAGATTTGCCCATCCCAGTAGAGCATCCGACGACAGTAGGGGCAGGTGTGTAGATCTTGCGCGCGCTTGACTTCTGAAATCAGTTGCGGAGGAAGTTGCAGACGGCATCCGGAACAGATCCCCTCTTTGATTTCAGCGAGCGCGTGATCCTTGCGCGAAGCTTTGATCGAGTTGTAGCGACTGAGCAACCCTTTCTCGATATGAACCGAATGAGCTTGCTGCCGTGCTTCAAGATCGGCCAGTTCCGTTGAGAGTGTGCGCTCCAGCTCATCGAGCGCCTGCTTTTCCTGCGTAAAGGTTTTTTCGATGGCGCTGAGCTTCTCTTGCGCTTCTTTCGCTGTCTGCTGTAGTTGTTCGACCTTCTCCATACACAGCAAAATCTTCTCCTCGATATCCCCTCTCTTCTTATTGGCGACCTCGATCTCGAACAGATGAGCTTGGTATTCCTTGTTGGATTTCAGCTCGGACAGCCGTGACTTCATTTTCTCAGTGTGCGCTTCATGCGCTTCAAGATCCTGTTCGTGTGACCGCCGCTCTTTGATGAGAGTCTCCACTGAAGTACTGGTCTGTTGATGAAGCTGCCGGGCCTCTCGAAGCGGGGCATCAACGGCTTGAAGCCGCTCTGGGATTTTTCGGCGTTGGTCCTTGATCTCCGCGATGCGGAGATCAAGCTTCTGCAGTTCGATAAGGGGGGAAAGATTCTGGTTCAACGCACTCCTATTGCTGATTTTCCGAACAACGATCTCAAACGATGAGTTCCGCAGCTGCGCTGGTGGGCCCACTAGGACTTGAACCTAGGACCAGCTGATTATGAGTCAGCCGCTCTAACCACCTGAGCTATGGGCCCGATCAGGCGGATGACTCTCTCGTGCCTGCCTCGCAGACACGAGCAGCCAATTTTAGGCTGCCCAGAAGGGGGAGTCAAATCCCAATGGGAACGCTCCATGGCGCATCACAGACTTTCCACGAAACTGCGCAGTTTCTTGCTCCGGCTCGGATGACGCAGCTTGCGCAAAGCCTTGGCTTCGATCTGCCGGATACGTTCGCGGGTTACTTCGAAATCCTGACCGACTTCTTCGAGCGTATGGTCGGTGGCTTCGCCGATGCCAAACCGTTTCCGCAAGACTTTCTCTTCCCGTGGTGTGAGCGTTTCCAATGCGCTGTTGATCTGGCGCTGGAGATCGTACCGAATCGCCGCCTCTAGGGGAGACACCGCCTTCTTGTCCTCGATAAAGTCGCCCAAATGGCTGTCTTCTTCTTCGCCGATCGGGGTCTCTAGAGAAATCGGCTCGCGCGCGATTTTTAAAATCTTCCGCACTTTGTCGAGCGGCAGATCCATGCGCTCGGCAATTTCTTCCGGTGTCGGTTCGCGTCCGAGTTTCTGGACAAGATGGCGGGAAGTTCGGATCAGCTTGTTGATCGTTTCAATCATATGCACGGGGATACGGATCGTCCGGGCTTGATCGGCGATCGCGCGAGTAATCGCTTGGCGGATCCACCAGGTGGCATAGGTACTGAACTTGTAACCACGCTTGTACTCGAACTTATCGACGGCCTTCATCAAACCGATATTACCTTCCTGGATCAAATCGAGGAACTGGAGACCGCGGTTCGTATACTTCTTGGCGATACTGACGACGAGGCGAAGATTCGCCTCGACCAGCTCTGCTTTCCCGCGCTTGACTTTGTCCTCCGCCACATCCAGATGCTTGACCGCATCTTTAATCTCTTCCGCAGACACGAGGGCCTCTTCGGTCTCGAGTGTTCGAATCCGGCCCTTCGCTGCCTGATAGACCTTTTTTATATCGCTGAGCACCTCCTCCGAGCAGCTCGTCTTACGTTTGACAGCGAGGAAATCTTTCCGATCGCGGCAGAGCTTCTTGAGGGCCTCAGCACCTGCCTCACCGCTAATCCCAAGCCGCCGCTGACAACTCACGATTTCCCGCTCCGCCGTCCGGATCTGAATCGCCAACTCCCGCACACGCTGCACCATCCGATCCTTGAGCACGCCATGCAGATTGACGGACTCCATCTTCTCTACAACCTGATCGCGAATCGTATCGATCTGCTTCTTGATCTTCTTCTGCTTCACAGGATCGCTGTTGGCATGCCTGGCCACTTCGTAGAGACTCTTGAGCGAGGTCGAGATTTTTCGGACGGAATTCAGCCCTTCGAGGGTCTTCACCCGGAGCTCTTCATAGTCCCGCTGGATTTGCTCTTCTTCGAACTCCTCTTCAGTCTCAACGATCGGGACGATCTCACGCACATCAATGGTCCCGTTCTTGAGCTGATCGTACAAGGCGAGAACAAACTCAATCGTCATCGGCATCCCATAGATGACCGAGGCGATGTCCTTCTTCCCTTCTTCGATGCGTTTCGCGATCTCGATTTCGCCTTCACGACTTAACAGCGCCACACTTCCCATCTCTTTGAGATAGAGTCGGACCGGGTCGTCGGTCCGGCTAAGTGCGCCGGGAGTTAAATCAATCTCCTTCTCTTCCTTTTCTTCCTTCTCATTTTCCTCCCCGGAACCGGCAGCGGCTTCGACCTCAGCGTCCTCAGCGTCCTCATTTGAGTCTTCGCTGTCCCGGGCTTTCCTAATCCGCTCCCCCTCGGGCGCATCGACAATCTCGATGTCCATTTCGCCGAACATCGTCATGATGCTGCCGAACTGCTCTGAAGACACTACTTCCGCGGGTAACGTGCTATTCAGCTCGTCATACGTCAAAAAGCCCTTCTCTTTTCCCATCGAGATCAGCTTTTTCACTTCGCCGAGCAACTCTGGTTTCGCCATGACTACTCCTTCACTAAGGACAACATTCCGGTGGAGGGCCGACCGGCCTTGTGCATTCGCAATTCATTCACTTGTGCGTTCAACATCCGCGCATCTTCCAGACGGCCATCCCGTTCGGCGACCTTGAGTCGTGCGATCAGATCTCGAAACACAGCCTCGGTTCGCTTCCGATCCAACGTCTCTAAGCACCCCGCGACGTGAGCCCTCACGTCGTCAAAATGGTCTTCTCGCAGAGACAGCTCGGTCGCGAGCGACCCGCAATCCTGGTGATCCACTACCGCATCCAACAACGATCTGAGCCCGACTCGACCGTCTCGATCAAGGTGTTTCAGCGCCGCTTCAACGAGAGACCGGCAGGCCGGAACCGAGAAGGCCTCGGACTTCAGTCGTTGCACATCAGCAGGCGTCAGGTGCCCGTGCAGTAGCAAGTACACCAGATCCCGCTCTTCGCTCACACCCTTGAATGTCGCCGGTGGGAGGGTGGCCGATTGAGCGGACACCGGTCGACGTCCCTCCGACTGTACCAGCGCTGGATACCGTTCGATCAACCGTTGCTGGTTAACCTGCAGTCGTTCTGCAACCACGCGAATCCGTTCTTCTCGTTCGATCGGATGTTCGCTCTTTTGCAAAATCCGCAGCACATCGTCCACGCTGCGGATACGCCCTTCGATCGTACTGGACTCCGCTGTGCTCAAACTATGCTCAAGGGCAAAATCCAAGAGGCTCGGAGCCTGCTCTTCCAAGCGCGCAAAGGCATCCGACCCTTCCTTCCGCACATAGGTATCGGGGTCCTCTCCAGCCGGCAACGTGACGACTTTCACACCGATCCCACTGTTCACAAACAGATCGAGCCCTCGCAGTGCGGCACGGACCCCGGCCTGATCCGGATCGAACAACAGCACGACCTTCGAAGCAAAGCGTCTCAACACCTGAATATGCTCTGCCGTCAGTGCGGTCCCCAGCGTCGCAACCGTATGGGTCAGACCAGCTTGATGAAGCGCGACCGCATCGAAGTATCCTTCCACCACAATCACGGTCTTCAGCCGAGCCACCGCTTCACGTGCCAGATCCAACGCATAAAGCGTCTGCCCTTTCTTGAACAAGGGAGTATCCGGTGAGTTCAGGTACTTCGGAGTCCCCTCACCAAGAATACGCCCTCCAAACCCGACGACCCTCTTGCGCAAATCCGTGATAGGAAACATCACGCGGGCGCGAAAACGATCATAGGCCCCGGAGGCATGTTCGCGCGCTACCGTCAATCCAGCGACGGCCAAATCATTCTGTGTAAAACCCTGCTTGCTCAGCGCCTTAATGAGCCCGTCCCACTCAGCCGGCGCACAACCGATTTCAAATCGCTCGATCGTCCCAGCCTGAATGCCCCGGCCAGCCAGATAGTCTCGTGCTGTCGCACCAGTTACTCCATCCCGTAAATTCTGTTGAAACCACGCTGTCACCGCCCTATTAAGCGGTTCAAGACGACTCGCCTGTGCCGCTTGTGGTCTCGCGCTCGGCCCGCTGTCCGGCACGTCAATCCCGAATTTCTGTCCGAGCTCACGGACTGTCTCAGGAAAGTTCGCGCCAGTGATCCGCATCAAAAACGTAAACACGTTGCCGCCCGCGCCGCATCCGAAACAATGAAAAATCTGGCGGGAAGGACTGACCGTAAAGGAGGGCGATTTTTCCTGATGGAAGGGACAGAGCCCCTTCAGGTTCTGGCCGGCCCTGGTCAAGCTCACATGATGTCCGATCACCTCGGCGATATCGACCCGATCCCTGACTTGATTGATCACGTCTTCAGAAATCAGACCTCGGCCCACGGGAGTCGCGGCTCCTATTTCCCCACCTGGCACCGGTGAGAAAGATAAACGTAAGTGATCGTAAAATAGACCGATTAGGGTAACAGACGGAAAAGAAACCTGTCAACTTGGTGAAAAGGCACTAGCAGGTTGAGGAAAACGATGGCGGCACACAGGAAATCCACTGGTCCACATGTCTGGGACAACGAGACGTGACTTCGCAGGAGGCTCAAAAAGGTAGGACTTCTCACCCGCCCAAACCTGGCGACTACTTCACCCGCCCGCCCCCGAGTCTGCCAAGACAGCCTCTTCGCCCAAGGACGCGCCTTTTCCCGAGCAAGGACGCAACTCTGAGGCTGACCCTCGTTTCACGGATCCTGGGAGCGAAGTGAGAACACCGCTAGTGGACTTTTTCAGCATCCTGCTAGCCAGGAGGCCAGGAGAGATGGCGTCCGCCCAACACATGGAGATGAAGGTGGAACACGCTCTGACCGCCATGGGCGCCGGTATTAACGACAAAGCGATACCCGGTATCGGCAATCCCCTTCTGTTTTGCGATCATATTGCCAGCCAACATCAGACGTCCGAGAAGCCCGACATCTGAATCTTGAAGTTCGGCAATCGAGGCCATATGTTTTCGGGGAATGACGAGCGTATGCGTCGGCGCCTGGGGATTGATATCATCGAATGCTACTACCAGATCGTCCTCGTAGACGAGTGCCGCGGGAATGGTCCTCGCGACGATTTTGCAAAAGAGGCATTCACTCATGAGGTAGATCCTTTTCTCAAGCCCGACTTCCCGAACCGAGTCGCCAACTCCTGATAGACTTCTTGCGGCGTGATGCCGTGGTATCCCAACGCCACCAAGGTATGGAAAAACAGGTCCGCCGTTTCGTAGACAATTTCGTCTTTCTTCCCACCCTTCCCAGCAATCGCCACCTCGCCGGCTTCCTCCACGACTTTCTTCAATATCCGATCGACACCGCCCTCCAGCAGTTTGGAGGTATAGGACTCGCTCGAAGGCTGCTGCTTCCGCTCTTGGATCATCTGATAGAGACGTTCGAGAATTCCCCCCCAAGATTCGGACGTCTTCGTCTCCGGCGAATCCAGACGAGAAAAGAAGCAGGCCCGCTCTCCCGTGTGGCAGGTCGGACCAACCGGCTCGACTTTCACAAGAAGGGCATCGCCATCACAATCGAGAAACAGATCTTTCAGCTGCAGCTTGTGGCCGGAGGTTTCACCCTTTTCCCACAGGGTCTGGCGTGACCGGCTCCAGAAGTGGACCGACTTCGTCTCGACAGTTTTTTGCAGTGCCTCCTGGTTCATGAAGGCCACCATCAGGACTGTGCCGTCCTGCCAATCCTGTACGACCGCCGGAATCAGCCCCTGCGCATCGAATTTTACTCGCCCCACATCCATTATCGAACCGCTACTCCTTTCTGTCGCAGATAGGCTTTTGCCTCCTGAATCGTGTGCGTCCTGAAATGGAAAATAGACGCAGCTAGTACCGCATCGGCCTTGCCCCTGACGAATCCATCGTAGAGGTGGTCTAAATTCCCCACACCGCCCGATGCTATCACCGGAATCGACACAGCCTCAGACACAGCAGCTGTCAACGCGATGTCGTATCCTCGCTGTTGTCCATCTTGATCCATACTCGTGAGCAAAATCTCACCTGCCCCATACTGCACCATTTGCTTTGCCCATTCGACGACGTCGAGACCGGTCGACTTGCGGCCACCATGGGTAAACACTTCCCACCCTGTCGCCGGTGCAGCGCGACGCTTGGCGTCGATCGCCACAACGATACATTGTGTCCCAAATCGCTCCGCCGCTTCTTTTACAAATTCAGGCCGTTGGACCGCCGCCGTATTGATGCTCACCTTATCCGCGCCTGCATTCAACAGCGCTCGGATGTCCTCGAGCGTTCTCACTCCCCCGCCGACGGTCAGCGGCATGAACACTCGCGCCGCCGTTTGCTCGACCACGTCGATGATGGTCTTACGGTTCTCATGAGAGGCAGTGATGTCCAGGAAACAGAGTTCATCGGCTCCTTCATGATCGTAGGCTGTGGCCACTTCAACCGGATCTCCCGCGTCGCGCAAGTTCACAAAGCTCACGCCTTTGACGACGCGACCATCTTTGACATCGAGGCAAGGGATAATGCGTTTGGTCAACATGAGAACACGTGAAGCGTGAAACGTGAAACGTGAAACGAACATGTCAGCAAAGAATTCATCACGCCCCACGGAGGGCTGCGACGGCGGTCCGAAAGTCGAGTTTCCCGTCGTACAACGCTTTCCCCACAATCGCGCCTTCAACTCTTGGACCAAGAGCCTGCACAGCCCGCAGATCCTCGACCAGGGAAATACCTCCGGAGGCGATCACAGGGAAGGACGACAACTCAACCACCTCCTGCAACGCCGCCAGATTCGGCCCGCCCAACATACCATCGCGGGCAATGTCCGTATAGATCACGGCACCCAAGGCATACCCTGCCAACTCCTTGAGCAGGTCTGTTGCCTTCGTCTCCGATACCGCCGTCCACCCCTTGACCGCCACCTTCCCATCTCGCGCATCCAGTCCCAACAGAATCCGGCGAGGGAATTCCCGACAGGCCTTCTCCAGGAAAGACCGATCGGTCAAGGCCGCAGTGCCGAGCACCACCCTGGTCACGCCCGCCCCGAGATAGCGCCGCACAGTCTCAATCGACCGGATCCCTCCTCCGACTTGTATATTTAGGTTCACGGTGCGAACGATCGTTTCAATCTGGGGAAGGTTACGCGGCTCCCCGTCCACGGCTCCATTCAAATCCACCACATGGATCAATGTCGCACCGCCTTGTTGCCATTGCCTCGCGACAGCCGGCACGTCATCGGAATAGACCGTTTCAGCCGCCATGTCGCCCTGACGCAGCCGCACACAACGACCATCCTTTAAATCAATAGCAGGAATAACGAGCATACAAAGAACCGCTTCCTCTCAGTGCTCTCCGACCGTTCCAAACGGAAACTCGTGTAGCATGTGTTCGACTCCATACGCAGCCAGCTCTTCCGCCGTAACAAACATGCCCCTGCGTTGGATAAATCCCATCACGTCTTCGTTCATCGGCCGCTGCTTCTCATAGTAATTCCCTTCCCACAGGACTTGCCCGTCAGCCGCGACCACCTTGGCTTCAAACCCCACCGTTGCTGGCGGACTGGCACCAAAACGACCACCGACTCGCTCCTGATACACCAACACTTGGCCGATCAGCGAAGCATCCGCTTTGAGCTGTTTTGCTACCATCATCGCCGGCGACTGACCGGCGGACGGTTGCGACGGCGACGGAGATCCAAGCGTTTTCGCTACTTCATTCGGCGAAAGCACTATCACGCCCTGCCGCGCTCGTAACCGGTTCCACAGTAGCTGCGTGACGATGTCTCCAGCGCCAGTCGGCACTGTGACTGTTTGACTGAGAGGCCGTTCGATATTCAGCGGCACCGCCCTCCCAATATCAGACCTGAGCACGTCCGGCGGCACGGAAAAGGCCTGATCGGCGACGTCCCTCGCCTGTGGCGTCGCGAGAGTCGTAAACGGTACCAAGGCGATGGTACGAATCTGATAGCGTGGCAATTCCGCGGACAATTTTGTGGTCACTTTCGACCCGCTGCACCCGGCAATCACCAGCACGAGAACCGCCAGCGCGAACGCGCGCAGCATTAGGCGCACGGAGACGGTTCGCTTGTTTTGCACTCTCACCAGTTCACCCCTCAGGCCTCACCCCGACATCTATGCGTGCCAGGATCCAAAATTTTTGATCAACTGTAGCCCTACAGCCTGACTCTTTTCAGGATGGAACTGACAGGCCACCACATTGTCCCGCCAGATGCTCGAGACAAACGGGATACCGTATGTGGTAGTCGTCGCTGCGATCTGCCGGTCGACCGGGTCGACAAAATACGAATGCACAAAATACCAATGGTCTCCATCCATAATCCCCTCAAACAACGGACTGGGCCGCTGAATGTTGACCTGATTCCAGCCCATGTGAGGAACTTTCAGTGTAGGATCGATCTCAAACCGCCTGACTCTGCCAGGTATGATGCCGAGCCCTTTGTGCGTACCAAATTCCTCACTTTCCTCAAACAACAATTGGAGGCCCAAACAGATTCCCAGAAATGGTTTTCCCGATTGAATCGCTGCACGAATCGATTCCGCCAACCCATAGCGCTCGACATTGGCCATGCAATCGCCGAACGCCCCGACACCAGGCAAGACGACATGACTCGCATTCCCGATCACGCGCAGATCACGCGTCACCACCGCCTGATGCCCCACCGCCTCAAAGGCCTTGGAGACACTGCGGAGATTGCCCATGCCGTAGTCAATGATCGCGATCATGCAAGCCTTCCAAATCTCAGGAAGGTGTAACAATACCGCAACCAGCGCCGTCCTGCCACTGCCAAACTGACCAGAAAAAATGTGGAGGCTTAAAACTTAGACTAATGAAGCCTACGCCTGTTCAGCCACAATGGGGAACGAGCAGGCAGACGAGGAAGGTCTCAGCTATTACCACAAAACCTGACTAATTTCTTGGCGTACTCATGGAGCTATTGCTGGCGGCTCCAGTTATTCGACCCACTTTGGCTTTCGTTCTCGCTTTCCGAAAACCATATCAAAGACAACAGACTCATCTTCTCCTGCACCAATTCTGTCGAAACGTATGGTAGGCGACAACTCGGCGTGTTCACGTATAAGTCGTTCCTGTCCTTCCTTTTGCGCAAAGATGGCCTGGGACCCGAAACGACTAAGACTTGCCGATTCATCGTCTCGACTTAAACCAGTGTGCCGACAGATCCGCTATTCCCAGCCCCTCTGAACAACAATTGCCGATTCATTCGTCGCATTGCTACCAGTGCTTCGTATTGATGACGCCATGAGCGAATCTCCTACGAGCTTGACGGAGACGGAAATCCTTACCGACAAATCCGCATATTCCCATGCCCCGCTGACGGCCTAACCGGAATATTTCCCGCAATGACGAGTGCCCATAGATAATGACCTGTGCACCTGAGTAATAATCCGTTGAGAGCACAAGACAACCGGTCCATCAGGCTGAAGAACATATGGCCGCAGATCAGTATCCTGAACAGAAGGGTCGAACCAGATTGCGGATTATCACTGGTTCAAAAATGGAACATCGGTCTTGTTATGCGTCGCATAAAAGCCAATCTGATCGAACACCTGCCCAGTGGCTTGCATCACGGTAACCATGGCGTGAATGGCTTGGTGGGGATTGATCGATACTTCAACATGGTCAAGAATGTCTTCTAAGCCCTCTGGCTTCGGGGATAGCTTCCCTTCCGCATCCAACCGCCGAGCCGCAGCCGTTACACCTTCTGCATGTATCCTCTCTGTTACATCGCGACTGGAGGGGACGCGCGCCCGCTGCAACGCCATGAATTGAAATATCTCTTCCAGAGAATCATTGACGTTCTCTCGGCGATGAAGTCGCTCAACGATTCCCGGCCACTTATCTTCCATACTTGAAAAGCAATCCTCGAGAGCATTGTGGTCTTTTCCGCCATCAGGTCTCGGCTGAGAGTAGTAGTACTTGTGAAAGCCTACGTTGTCCGGCGACAGCTGAATTACTTTGTTTCCCGGGTCATCCTTACGATAGACACGTACTTGCTCTGCCTCGTCACAGAAGAATTTCAGATAGGATTTCGGGATGTAATGATGACGTTTCTTGTTCATGGCAGCAGAATACGTTTCAATTCTGCAATCGAAAAAATTCCCGAGTTGCCAATGGAATACAAAGGGCAGACTCCTTTTCAGAAGCCTGCCCCTTTAGACCAACACATTTTGAACGCCCTCTTTGAGCTACAGCATCCCCTTCGTCGACAGCACCTTGCCTGCCAACCGCTCTTCCAACATCGTTGCCTGATCGAGGGCTTTGGCCAAAGCTTTGAAGATGGCTTCCATGATGTGGTGCGGGTTGCGCCCGTACATGAGATTCACGTGCAGGTTAAGTCCGCCGTGCGTGACGAAGGCCTGGAAGAAGTCTTCGAAGAGACCAAGGTCGAAAGCTTTGATCTTCCGATCCGGCAACGATACGTTGTAGACGAGATAGGGTCTGCCGCTGAGATCGACAGTGACTTGGGCCAGTGTTTCATCGAGCGGGGCTGAGGCAAATCCGAACCGCTTGATCCCTGCCTTTTCGCCCAATGCTTGATGCAGGGCCTTGCCCATGACGATGCCGACATCTTCCACCGTATGGTGCTCATCGATATCGATGTCGCCTTTGGCCTGGACCGTCAGGTCGAAGAAGCCGTGCTTGGACAATAGCTCCAGCATGTGGTCGAAGAAGCGAATTCCTGTATCGATCTTTCCCTGGCCGCTGCCGTCCAGCGTCCATTCGACATGGATATCCGTTTCCTTCGTGGCACGATGAATCGATGCCTGTCGTGATGCCGATCCGTTTTTCTTCATGAGAACCTGCTCTGGGCCGACTTGGCATGCGCGTCGAACCCTTCGATGTGAGCCAACCGAACGAGATGATCTTTGACCTTGCTCAATTCCTCACGCGTATAGTGCACGATGTTGCTCACCTTGATGTAATCGTGGACGGAGAGTGCCGAAAAAAAACGCGCCGTCCCGCCGGTCGGCAAGACATGATTCGGGCCGGCAATGTAATCCGCAACCGATGGTGGAGTGTACCGACCCAAAAAAAGCGCCCCCGCGTGCCGGATTTTTTCTAAATAGTCGAACGGCTCATCGACCGAGAGGGTCAAATGTTCCGGGGCAATCTCGTTGGCCACATCGATGGCTTCGTCCATCGTAGTGACCACGAAAGCCACCGAATGGCGCGCGATGGACTTTGCTGCAATCTTTTCCCGTTGGAGCCCCTTCAACTGGCTATCGATGAGCCTCACTACGTCCTTTGCTAACTGGGCCGAGGTGGTGACAAGATAGACCTGTGCGTCTTCGTCATGCTCCGCTTCGCAGAGAAGATCGGCCGCGACATGCGCCGGTTTGGCGTCGCCATCCGCGACGACAAGCAGTTCACTCGGGCCTGCCACCATGTCGATCCCGACCGTGCCGTAGAGAAGCCGCTTGGCCGTCGCGACATAAATATTGCCGGGGCCCACGATTTTGTCGACGCGTTGGATCGTCTTGGTCCCATAGGCCATCGCTCCAATCGCTTGCACACCCCCGACGCGATAGATCTCCGTAACGCCGGAGATATCAGCTGCGACCAATAAATAGGGATTGATTGGGCCTTTTTGCGGTGGCGTACACATCACCACGCGGGAAACACCCGCAACCTTGGCCGGAATCGCACACATCAAGACCGACGAGGGATAGACGGCCTTACCGCCCGGCACATACACCCCGACTGCATCGACCGGCGTGACCACCTGCCCCAGCGTCGCCTCGTTGTCCTGATACATCCAAGTCTTGATGCGTTGGCGTTCATGGAACGACGTGATTCGCTTAGCCGCAAACCGGAGTGCGTCGCCCTCGTCTTTCCGGATATGGAAGTAGGCCTCTTTGATTTCTTCGGGGGTAACACGCAGCCCCATGTCTTTCATGGAGACGCGGTCGAACTGTTTGGTATAGCGGAGGACGGCCTTATCGCCCCCCCGTTCCACAGCTTGCAAAATCGACTTGACCGTCTTCTCGACGGCAGCCCCCTGCACACGGGCACGCGACGCCACTTTCTTGAGTGCGGGGAGGAAAGCTCGTTCGGTGGAGGCCACAATCTTCATGTGCGCGTCCTTCTGACCGTTCGACGTGCCCCACGCGACGACTTGCGTGGCGCAGCTGTTCGAAACCCGACTGATGTGCTGCTCACAGCCCTGAGCTTTTTAATCAGCTCTGTGACCACCGCATGCTTCAGCTTCAGACTCGCTCGATTGACGACCAACCGAGCCGTGGACTGCGCGATGCACTCCACTTCGACAAGGTCATGCGCCTTGAGCGTGTTGCCTGTCTCGACCAGATCGACGATCCGATCGGCCAGGCCAACCAACGGCGCCAGTTCAATCGAACCGTACAACTTGACGATTTCGACCGACACACCGCGCTGATTGAAATACCGCTCGGTGATCTTCGGGTACTTGGTCGCCACTCGAATTTTCGAGGACAGCCGGTCGCGTGAGGCCTGCCCCTTGAGCGCAGCGACGGCGATTCTACACGCTCCGATTCCTAAATCCAATGGCTCGTAGACGTCGCTGTCCTGCTCCATCAAAACGTCTTTCCCAACAATCCCGACATCCGCCGCGCCATATTCCACATAGGTCGGCACATCGGTCGGTCGCACGATCAGGAAAGTCATGCCGATCTCTGGACAGGGGAACACCAGCCGGCGACTTTCGGTGGAGAGGCTGCCCAGTGCATATCCCGCTCGACGAAAGACGTCCAGCGTGAGGTCCAACATTTTCCCCTTCGACAAGGCAATCGTCAGCATGATGTCAGCGAGTCTCGGCTGGCGCCGCTCCCTCTTTGTGGCGGGTGATCGTCGCACCTAACCCATGCAGTTTTTCTTCCATCCGCTCATAGCCACGATCCAGATGGTAAACGCGGAGAATCTCCGTCGTGCCATCGGCCGCAAGCCCAGCCAATACCAACCCTGCGCTCGCACGAAGATCAGACGCCATCACCGGAGCCCCGGCCAACCTGGTCGGTCCAGTCACCACCGCCCGATTGCCTTCAACCTTGATCTCGGCGCCCATCCTTCGCAGCTCCTCGACATGCATGAAGCGGCTTTCGAAGACCGTCTCCGTAATCACACTCGTACCTTCGGCGGCTGTCATCAAGGCCACCATCTGCGCCTGCATGTCGGTGGGGAACCCGGGATAGGGCAACGTCCGGATGTCGATCCCCTTGAGCCGCGATGCCGCGTTGAGATGAATCCGTTCCTTCTCCACCTGCATCTCGACACCGGCTTCCCGCAGCTTCAGCAGCAAGGCGTCCAAGTGATGCGGACGGCACCGATTGAGCGTTACCGCTCCCCGAGTAATGGCCCCGGCCACCAGATACGTGCCGGCTTCAATGCGATCGGGAATAACGTCGTGATCACTCCCGTGCAACTCACGGACACCTTCGATCGTGATGACATCCGACCCAGCACCGTCGATGCGAGCCCCTCGCTTCATGAGAAAATTTGCGAGGTCCACGATCTCCGGTTCCTTCGCGGCATTTTCTATAACTGTGGTCCCTTGGGCAAGCGACGCAGCCATCATCAAATTTTCCGTTCCGGTGACCGTCGGCGTGTCGCAATAGATCTGTGCGCCTGTCAGCCGCTTCGCTTTAGCCCGGATATACCCATGTTCCATTGAAACTTCCGCACCCATTTTGGCTAGTCCTGCAAGGTGGAGATTGACGGGCCGCGACCCGATCGCGCAGCCGCCTGGCATCGACACCGTGGCTTCTCCCCATCGCGCCAGCAGCGGTCCCAGCACCAGTACAGAGGCTCGCATGGTCTTCACAAGATCGTACGGAGCCTGGGTCGAAGTGATCACCGCAGCGTTGATGACTGCGCGATTTCCCTCATATTGAACCTTGGCGCCCAATATGCCCAACAACTTGCCCATGGTGACGACATCCACCACGCGAGGCACGTTGGTGATCACGCACTCGCCGCCACCGAGAATGGTAGAGGCTAAAATCGGCAACGCGGCGTTCTTCGCCCCACTGATCTGAACCTCTCCTCGAAGCGGCGTCCCACCGGTGATGACTGTACGATCCATCGTCTGCTCCTACCTGCCTGCTCGCTCGACAATCACCACACGCTCAAGCCCCGCTTCGTCGTAAACCAACCGGTGGAATCTATACCCTGGTATCTGCTCGACAATCCGGCGCATCGCACGAGCCTGCCCGGCACCGATTTCCATAATCAATGCGCCGGTGGGAGAGAGGTATCGATCGGCCTCCCGCAGCAACCGTTCGTGCAACTCTGTCCCCTGAGGCCCCGCTACCAGCGCACCACGCGGTTCAAATAATCGCACTTCCGGCTGAAGTGTCGCCCAATCAGCCTCCGCAATATAGGGGGGATTCGAGACAATGACGTCAATCCGCCCTTCCAGCCCCTTCTCGGCTAATGGCCTCAGCAGGTCGCCTTCCAACCATGTGATGCGCTCGCATACCTCATGGCGCGTGGCATTCTGCCTCGCGACAGCAAGGGAGGGGTTTGATAGATCGGTTGCGATCACCCTCGCACGAGGCCTCAGCCGCGCAATCGCCACGGCAATGCACCCGGACCCCGTGCAGACATCGACGATGGTGGCCTGCCGCTCGGCGGGAATCCGCTGTGCGACATACTCCACCAGCAATTCGGTCTCCGGCCTCGGGATAAGCACCGCCGGATTCACATGAAACTCCAACCCACAAAACTCCTGGGTTCCCAAAATATATTGCAAGGGCTCACGACCAACCCGCCGCTCAAGCAGCCCTCTCGTGGCCATGAGTTCGGTAAGAGACAGTACACGGTCTCGCTTGGTAAGCACATGATGTACAGGAAGCCGGAGCACATGCTCCACGATCCACAACGCTTCCTGCTCTGCGCTCTCGATACCAGCCTGCTCCAATAGCCGTCGCGCCTCGGCTATCACCTCACCGAACGTCGCCTGGCCCGTTGACTGCGGAATGGGAGCAATCACATCCATGTTACGCCGCACCCACTTCTTGCTGACGTTGCGCCTTCAAGGCCTGAACGAGTTCACCGAGATCGCCCTCGAGCACCTGTTCCAACTTGTGCAAGGTCACACCGACACGATGATCCGTTACACGATTTTGGGGGAAATTGTAGGTGCGAATTTTCTCGCTTCGCTCGCCCGTACCCACCTGAGCCTTGCGATTCTGGGCGATTTCCGCTTCCTGTCTCTCCCGCTCCGCCTCGACGATTCTGGCCCGCAAGGTCCGCATTGCCTTGTTACGATTCTTCAGCTGCGACCGTTCATCCTGGCAACTCACTACAACACCGGTCGGGACATGGGTGATCCGCACCGCTGACTTTGTTGTATTGACGCTCTGGCCTCCGGCGCCGGATGAGCAGAAGGTGTCGATCCGGAGATCCATAGGATCGATATGCACATCGACCTCGTCCACCTCAGGCATAACAGCGACGGTGACGGTCGAGGTATGAATCCGGCCACTGGCCTCAGTGACGGGAACACGCTGAACTCGGTGGACCCCCGCCTCGAATTTGAAATGGCTATAGGCGCCCTTACCTTCTATCAACGCAACGACCCCCTTGTAGCCTCCGCCTGTGGTTTCTGTGGCTTCGACCATATCCACCTTGAATCCTTTGACCTCGGCATACTTGCTGTACATGCGGAACAATTCTCCGGCAAAAAGCGCTGCCTCGTCGCCGCCGGTCCCGGCGCGGATTTCAAGGAGCAGACTCTTCTCATCTCGCGGGTCTTTGGGAATAAGCAGCTCTTGGGCCTGCTGTTCGATCTCGTGCTGCTGATGTTCGAGCGTGGCACTTTCTTCCGTCGCCATCTTGTGCAATTCAACCCCGGCTGTGGGATCTGCAAGAATTTGCGCAGCTTCCTCTAGCTGTCTTGCATTGGCTCGATAAGTGGCGAGAAGCTTGGCCGCCGGCTCGATATCCGTTCGCTCCTTATTCACCTTGTGCAACTGCGAAGGTTGACTCATCATGGACGGGTCCATAAGCTGATTCGTCAACTCATCGTATCGAGTGGCCAGCACTTCCCATTTTTTCAGTAAGACTGCTTCCATGGCTCCGTTTCCCGCCGATTCGCTCTCAATCCCTTGCGCACAAAAACAAAGAGACCCTGCCCCTCAGCGAAGCAGGGTCCCTCGTATGGCCTCTTCTCGATCTACTTGTCTTTCTTCGCGTACTTCTTTTTGAATCGTTCAACACGCCCTTCGGTATCAATGATCTTCTGCGTCCCCGTGAAAAACGGATGGCAGTTTGAACAGATATCGACATTGATATCGCCACCCGTCGATCGGGTCTTATATTTATTGCCGCAGGCGCAATGCACTGCAACTTCCCGATACACGGGATGAATACCCTTCTTCATAATTCACACTCCCCCGACATCATAGTCATCAACAACCTTCGCCCATTCGAAGGCCCGCCACTGTACCCTGTCTCAACGACCAGATACAAGCCGGATATTATCGATTCATCGACTGTAGGAACTCCTGATTGGTCTTAGTGCCATGCAGCTTATCCATCAGAAACTCCATGGCTTCCATCGTCCCAAGCGGACTCAGCACCTTGCGTAGGATCCACATCTTATTGAGACGATCCTTATCAACCAACAATTCTTCTTTTCTCGTCCCGGACTGGGCAATATCGATGGCCGGGAAGAGCCGCTTGTCGGCCAGACGGCGATCGAGATGGACTTCCATGTTGCCGGTCCCTTTGAACTCCTCAAAAATCACATCGTCCATCCGGCTGCCGGTATCGACTAGCGCAGTCGCCATGATGGTGAGACTCCCGCCGTTTTCGATGTTACGGGCCGCCCCAAAGAACCGCTTCGGGCGTTGGAGCGCGTTTGAGTCCAATCCCCCCGACAACACCTTGCCACTTGGCGGCGCAATGGTGTTGTACGCGCGAGCCAGACGAGTAATGCTATCCAGCAGCACCACGACATCTTTTTTATGCTCGACCAGCCGCTTGGCCTTTTCAAGCACCATTTCAGCCACTTGGGCATGGCGCTGGGCCGGTTCATCGAACGTGGAGCTGATGACTTCGGCCTTCACCTGCCGCTGCCAGTCGGTAACTTCTTCCGGCCGCTCGTCGATGAGCAACACGATCAAGGTCACTTCTTTGTGGTTTTTAAGAATCGCCCGGGCGATGGCTTGCAGCAACATCGTTTTCCCGGTTCGGGGAGCCGCGACGATCAACCCACGCTGGCCTTTGCCGATCGGGGTCGTGAGATCCATCACACGGGTGCAATATTCCTCACGGTCGAACTCAAGGACCAAACGCTCTTCCGGATAGAGTGGTGTCAGGTTATCGAAGAGAATCTTGTCGCGAGACACTTCGGGATCTTCGTAATTGACCTTCTCGACCTTGAGCAACGCAAAATACCGCTCACTCTCTTTCGGCGGACGGATCTGCCCGGACACAATATCGCCGGTGCGCAGATTGAAACGCCGGATTTGAGAGGGCGAGATGTAGATGTCGTCGGGACCAGGGAGATAGTTCGAATCGGGAGCGCGCAGAAATCCGAACCCATCAGGGAGTGTTTCGAGCACGCCTTCGCCGAAGACCACGCCGTTGTTTGCGGTCTGCGCCTGCAGAATCGCAAAAATCAACTCCTGCTTCCGCAGATTGGGTGCGCCATCGATCTTCAGATCGCGCGCAACCTCATTGAGATCGGCGATCGACTTCTGCTTTAGCTCCGCGAGATGCATAACCTCCCCCTTCGTTTGTGTCATGAATATCCTCTCAAGCCCTCGGCTGCATTGTTATCGGCAGCGATCGCACATGATGAACCATGGGAAATTGTCCACGGACTGAATAGTAGTGTAGCGTAATGATAGTGCGTTGATGATTGTGTCGTGTATATCAGCTAAAAGAGAGTGACCCTGTGAGGGACTGACCTGTCTTCGCTTGTCGCTATCAAGGGACGACTCTGTCTCATGGTTGCGGATAATGTTGCAGGCTGGAACTCATGCCGAGCTGACTTGCCTCTGTTCCCTGAGCAATTATGACTTGTATCGAGATGCGCCCCGGAAGTCTTGTGTGTGGAGATAACTTTGAATCGAGCTGAGATAGTAAAAGAATAATAACGCGAGCATGGTTCCTTGTCAACTAGGGTATCTCTTTTTTCACGCTACCCACTTCGCGCTGAGCCAGTCCAGTCGGCCCCAGCTCTTCCCGACAGCAGCACTGCTCTGGTTGCAGCGCAAAAGAGTGGTGTGCTAAATGAGAGACTTCGCGGAGGCATAGTATGGCGCACGATGACGAACAGGGACAGCACGAACGAATATTTACATTGTCCGAGGCTAACCGCCTCATCCCCCAGCTCAACTCCAAGCTGACAGCAATTCAGCAAGCCAAGGCCGTCTTGTCTCGCACGAAAGAAGATATCAAGAAAGCCAGCGCCCAAGCCGAATATGGTGGGGGCAGTACCGTTGGGCACCTCTACATCTTGGGACTGCAACAAGTCAGTGCGAATCTTCAGGCGATTCAAGAACTCGGTATCCTAGTGAAGGATCTGGATCTCGGCCTCTGTGATTTTCCTCATCTTAGTGACGGCCGAGTGGTCTATCTATGTTGGAAGCTCGGAGAGCAAGAAGTTCTCTGGTGGCATGAAACGACTACTGGCTATAAAGATCGCTGCCCTCTAGAGGACCTAGCCTGAGATCAGATTCCTCACCCTTGAGGCATTTATGAAATTTGTCATACTCGGATTCGACGGCCCCGAAGGAGAGGCCAAGCGAAAAATCTATCGCCCTGCGCATCTCGCCAAGATGGAACCCCTAGATGTGCAAGGCCGGGTCGTACTAGCCGGTCCTCTCACGGATAAGACAGGGAGCCTTATTGTCATCGAAGCGGACTCGCTGGAAGACGCGCAACAGTTTGCTCGCGAAGACCCCTATACCATCCACGGTGTATTTGAACGGGTCGAGGTCCACCCATTTATTCAAGTCTTTCCGAAAGAGCGGTAGCCGGAGAGCTGCCTCTCCAATCCCTTTCACCCCTAGCCCATCTGCCCCCTTTGGATGCATTGTCCCTTCCGCTATCAAGCGGTATAGTCATCTTAATGGAACTGTATTGGCGATTGTTCTATTCTTCCCTTTTCGCACTCTTACTATGCTTAGTAGGGGGATCTCCTGCGTTCAGCGCCTCCACGAAAACCATTGTCGCCGATGGCCACTACGTCATGGCCGATGGCGACACCTTAGCCGTCGCAGAAGAAAAAGTTCTCCAACGAGCCCAACGCAACGCGGTGGAAGAAGCGGGCGTCTATCTCGAAACTACATTCCACGATATGGAAAAAGAATCCGGCGGAAGAAGCACGCAAACCAGTTCGCTGGAAATCAGAACGATTGCCGCTGCTGTCACGGAAACGGAAATCCTCGAATCCAGGCGCTCCTTCGAGCTGGATCGTCCCGTCTTTTTCGTACGCATTCGTGCCACGGTCAATATGAGCAGTCTGGCGGAGGCCATACGCCGACTTCAATCCGAGCAGCAACTCACGCAACACTTTCGCCAGCTCCAACAGGAAAATCACTATTTGCGCTCGCAACTGCAAGAGATTCAACGGCAGCCGGTCGGCGTCCGAATGCTGGCAATCGATCCGAACGGAAAGTCCGCCTCACACCAACGGGCACGCACGATGATCGAGACTGCTCTCCACACATCGAATCTGCGGGACAAGATCCAGCTCAGCACCGATGCCGCCAGCCTTGACGATCGCTACGTCGATCCACTAATTGTGCGAGGGCAAACCTACCTCCGACTCGTCTCACTGGCTTTTTCCCAACGGGGTCAGGCATTGGACTATGCGGACTATCTGGACAAAGCCAGGATGGACTTCAATCGCGCCATCGCACTCGACGCCAAGAACCTATGGGCATGGGTTGGAAAAGGAGATGTGCTCACGTGGCTGAAACAATTCGACGAGGCCGCTGCCGCCTACGAGCAAGCCCTTGAGCTCGATCCGTTTGCCGATATCGCTCGCCAGCCTCTCATCGGCGTATACACAACACTAGCGCGCCGTCAGGCGGACGCCAAATCTTGGCATCAGGCTTTGGCCACGCTGAAGAAAATCCTCAACGCCCAAACACCTGAAAGTTGGATCCCCTATCAAAAAGAGGCGTATACACTACGGAGCGAGATTTACCTTAAGCTGAATCAGTCGGAAAAAGCGATTGAAGACCTGTCCACTGTAATTCGAGCTGACTCCACCAATGCTGCTGCCCTGATGACCAGAGCAAAGCTGTACCAAGAACGGTTACAGGGTCGGCTCGCTAAGGATGACCTTGAGCGAGCCTGCGTTCTAGGCTCCGTTCCAGCTTGTGAACAATTACCATAGTGCGCAACATATTGATTTATTGATAACATCTCATGGACGAGCGAGCCAGCCTATGCGGCCCAACGGGCTACCAATTGGTTTGACAGACTGGATAGGCCAACCCTATAATGCGCACTCCTTAAATGTGAAGCAGATAGGCATTACTGGGCTGTTCTTGGCAAAGCCATGAGTTTGAGGACAAAAGGCCTAAGCCTCCTTCATTCAATGGCCCCAAATTTCATAGCAATGGGCCTTCTGCGAAGTTGCAGCGTACATGGAATAAGCTTAGAGTGACAAAGGCTAAGCGTATCAGAAAACCTGTGTTTTTCGTTCTTTAACCCCTTAGCCGGAGAGTAAGCCGTAATGACTCAGTATCGTGTCCTTCCAGGCCCAGAACATTTCCTTCCTCCATCGGCTGCCAGTATGGGCATTTGTTTGCCGAACCCTGGGGAAGCTCATATCAACGGTGTGATCGTTCCAGAAGAAAAAGCCTATGAGGAAGCGGCAAAACAATTCCTCATGGCCAAAGTGCCGACCCTCTTCCCTGGCCCCTTAGTTCTGTGGGCATGGAACGAGAAGGCGGCCAAGAAGGCCACGGCCATCCGTCACTTGTACAACACACTCAAGGAATGCGTGCAACCCGGGCAAACACCCATGCTGATCCCGATGCCGGACTACCGCCCCAAGTATCCTAAAATCAATCCTGAGGTCGAGATCAACCCCAATCATCCGAATCTGACCATCTGGCACAATAAAATCGATTGCTGCATGTTCATCGGAGTCCACTGCCATCAAGCGAACTTATCACTCAAAATCATTCGGGGTGGCACCTCCTGCTACACAATTGCGATGTGCGCTCAAGCCGGCCATGAAGATGCGATGCTCTCGTTCCGCGACGCATCGGTTGAAAAGATTATGAAACTAGCCGATACCGTGAAAAGATTAAAAGGGACGGTCAAACCACGGCTGACGTCAGCCAAGAGCGGAGCCTCAAACTAAGCAACACCGCTTGAGGTTCTGGAGACAGTGAAAGGAGCCTGAATCATGGCAGACACACACTCAGTCATCGGCACAAAAAATAAAAAAGGCCAGACCTTTACCGACACCTGGAAGATGATGAATGAGGCGCCACGCACGCCGTCGTTCTATACTGGCAGCGAGGTCATCAAGGAAGCGCTCCGTCGGGCCAGCTGCGACGTAATGATCGCATACCCGATTACCCCTCAGAGCGAAGCGGCAGCGTTGATCGGTGAACTCTTTGCCGAGGGTTACATCGGCGACTACTTCCGCGGCGAGAGCGAATTCGCCGTCATGTCGCAATGCGCGGGAGCAGCCTTCGGTGGAGCGCGAGTGTTTACGACAACTGCGGGACCGGGCACGATGCGCGCGATGGAGAACTTCCCGATGTGGTCCGGCGCACGGTTGCCGATTCAGATGATTGTCACCTGCCGCGGCATCAACTCACCGTTGTCGATCCAGCCTGACACACTCGAGATTGCATATCTTCTGAATACCGGCATGCTCGTCTGGCATGCGGAAACCGCACAGGACTTCTTTGATTGGATCCTCAAAGGCTACATGGTGTCGGAAGAGCCTGATGTGCACCTCCCCTTGGCGCTCTGCTGTGACGGATTCTTTGTGACTCACACCAAGGACGTCGTCAATCTTACCCCGGCAGACATGTGTCTTCCACCCTATGACCCCTACCGCTCCCCCGTGCCCTGCATGGACATGGAATGTCCGCCGGTTCGGATGATGCGCGATCCGTTTGTCATGAAGAGCAACTACATCAGCTATGCCACCCACGCTTCCTGGCAGCAAGAAGTCTGGGCAGCAGTGGAACGGTCACGCAAACACACGATCAAGTGGATAAACGGGTTGATCGAGACCGAAAATATCGACGCTGAGGTCATTATCGTCTCATCTGGTACGGCAGTATCGCAGGGACGTGAAGCCATCCGGCTCCTTGAGGACGAAGGCATCCGTTGCGGCCTGGTAAAGATCAAGTCCTTGCGACCTTGGCCAGGTGAGGAAATCCGTGAAGCCACAAAAAATGCCAAGCACATCATCGTCCCGGAGTTCAATGTGACCGGGTGGCTGGCAAAGGAAATTAGAGCCACCATCCCGAACAGTGACCGTGTAAACGCCGGCCCGCGTGTCTGCGGAGGCATGACGATGCCACCGGAAATTATTGTCTCGGAAATCAAAAACCTGCTCGGCATGCGTACCATGTCGTTGGCCGGTCGCGGCAGCTGATCGTATCTATGCAGCAAGAACAAACGACATGAACCTAAAATAAGACATACGCACTGAGGAGGCCAACATGAGCAAGGAACGTATCAAGATTTCTGAAGACCTGTACGACATCATGCCGTCTGACTACCAAGACCTGGTCAAGAGCGCAACCTACGGCAAAGAAGACCGGGGCTGGAAGGATATCGGCAACAGCAAGGAACTGATCGAGCAGCACTCTCTCTGCGCTGGCTGCCCTGAATCCATGGCCTTCCGCTACATCCTGGCCTCATTGCCGAACCCCGAAGACACCGTCATGGTCGGCTCCACCGGCTGCACCAGCCTAGTGTTCCCCATGGTGGCTGTGCACAACATTCACTCCCTCTTCGGCAACCAAAACGCAATCGCTTCCGGCTTGAAGCGCGCCCTGAGTGTCCGTTTCCCAGGCCGGACGAAAGATGTGGTTGTGCTCGCCGGTGACGGCGCCACCGTCGATATCGGCCTTGACATGACGCTGCAAGCCTGGTTCCGCCAGGAGAAGTTCACCACGATTTGCTTCGACAACGAACTATACGCCAATACCGGTGGCCAGGAGAGCGGTCTGATGCAGAAAGGGTTCGTCGCCAAGATGGCCCCGGTCGGGAAACTTTTCGACAAGGTCCGTCTGCCTGAAATCGCTCGCGAGTCGGGCTGCCATTATGTCGTCCAATGCACCGTCAGTAAACCGTCCCTCATTGAGAAGGTGGTCCGGAACGCGGTCATGATCTCGCGCGAAATCGGCCCAACCTATCTCCAGCTCTATACGCCGTGCATTCTCGAAATCGGAAAGAACAGCATGGAAGGGCTCCAGGAGATGCGGGATTCAGAAAAACCGACCGAGCGGTTCGCCTACAAAGAGTACATCAGCGAGCCAGCCAAGCAACTCCTGGCAGAGATATCCGCCAAGGACAAGGAAAAGAAGGCCGCTGCAAAGCAGCTCGCCTCTCAGGGAGCCTAATCCGATTCTGGAGGAGAGACGACCATGATCAAGAAAAGACTGAACATCCGGATGTCGGGATTAGGAGGGCAGGGCGCTGTTACTGCCGCGCATGTTCTGGCCATGGCTGCCAACCGCGACGGCAAGTTTTCAATCTCCAATCCCTTCTTCGGTGCCGAGAAACGCATGGCGCCGGCGGAGAGCTATTGCCGAATCGGCATCGAACGAATCTACGACCGTGGCGAGTTGGTATTTCCCGACGTCATTCAGGTCTTTCATCCCCAGGTCATCACCATGGGAAAGAGCTATACCATGCCCTTCTATTCCGGCGTGAAAGAAGGTGGCCTCGTCGTCATCAACTCCGACCAAGAACTGCTGTCGGCCGACGACATCGAACGTCTCAAGGATCTGAACGTGAAGGTATTTTACATTGCAGGAACCGAACTCGCGATCGAGGTGGCCGGCACCGAGTTATCGACAAATATGTCGATGATCGGATCGGTCGCAGGCATCACCAAATGCGTTTCGATGGAGTCCCTGGACGGCGCCTTACAGGAACGGTTCGGAAAAAAGTTCGTCGCCTCCGGTGGAACCGCCTCCTTGGATGAAGCGATCAAGAAGAAATTTGCCAAGAAAGAAATGTTGTTGGCCAAGAACCTCGCAACCGTAAAGGCGGCCTATGACATCGCCAGTGAGTGGGCCGAGAAGAATAAGTATGAGCTGCGAGTCGGCAATCCTGCCGTAGCGGCGTAACGAGAGAGAAGGAATCAGCTCGCATGTATAACGTAGCCCAAGTCATCGATGAAAAATGCGTGGCCAAGAAGGGGTGCCGGCTCTGTATCATGTATTGTCCTGAGGCCAATTGCCTCGACCTCAATCCGACCAAAATGGTGGCTGAAGTGATCATCGACCGCTGTAAAGGCTGTGAGCTCTGCGTGATCGTCTGCGACGCGGCCAAACATTATGCCATCACCATGCAAGCCGTCAGCGCCACCGGGAAGCTGATGACCCAAAAAGGTGAGTCTGCCGCACTGGGGCAGGCCTACCAAGGATAACCGTTTTTGTAGCGGGTCTCCCGCGCAAGACCCCATGGCGCCTGCGCTATGGGGTTTTTTGTTGGTGACGCTGTGGAGGGAATAGATGGAAACTGAAGACAATGTCATCGATGAGCTCATTCAAGAAATTACCGGGCTAATCCACGAGTACCCGAAAGTGCTCGAACGGCGTGCGGTCGAGATCCATGCCACCGGGAAAGACCCGGATTTGGCGCAGACGCTTATCAAGGCTGCCGACACTATGCGCGACAGTGGAAATCTTTACCTGACCTGGGCGAAGCACTACGCATCCGTCGCAGCAGGCAGGACTGACGCGACCTCGAATGAGGATGAAACCGATGATTTTGACGTGTAAAGGACATAGCCGCAGGCAGGCCAGCTAGGCCCTGATAGAAAAAAGTCTCCCCCCAACTAAGATCTTTTGCTAGAATGTGCCGTCCTACGACGGACTATCTCGTTCCCCGGTAGCTCAGTTGGTAGAGCAGCCGGCTGTTAACCGGCTGGTCGCAGGTTCGAGTCCTGCCCGGGGAGCCAATCCAGACCGAAAGTGGGCACTTCACTCTGTGGAGTGCCCCTTTTGCTTTCTCCAACCAAACGAGCCAGTGCTGTATAACTGCCCTTCATCACCAGCTGCCTATTCTGGTACCTGATCTCCTCGACTAAAAGATTTAGGTATTTCTTGCTGAAGACCCGATCCTTCTCAAGCAATCGCTCACGCAAGGCTGCCGTGAAGTCGTGAATCTTCTTCTCTCCAAGGGCTTCCAACGGCATGTGTTTGAGTCGTCGAAGTCCGGCAATGTCGGTCAACAGGGCTTGCCGTTGCGCTTGAAGTTTGTTGGCCCGCTCCGTCAGCGTAGAATCCAACGGCAAGAGACCTTTTTCGACCGCTTCATAGAGTTTCTGACTACTCTGTTGAACTCTCTCTAATTCCTTCGTTAATTGCTTCAGTTTGCCATCCTGCGAGGCATGTGATTCGCTCAACCGTTTTCGCAGGCTCTCTAACATGACCTGGACTCGCGACGCAGTAAAGATACGATCGGCCAGCGAGGACAAAACCAGCCGATCTACTTTCTCAGTGGGCAAGTTGTCGCTCGTACAGGTGTCTTTGCCTTTGAGAATCCGATTCGAGCATTTGTAATAGCGATACTTCCCCCCCTTTCCCGTCGCCAACGTCATCCCTGCTCCACAGGCCCCACACTTGAGCAGACCCGTGAGAAGCGTCGGACAATTGACGACACGCGGAGGGATACGCTCCGGAGATCGAGACGCCAACTTCTCTTGCACTGCGGCAAAGAGATCTTTGGTCACAATCGGCTCAACCTTGATGAGGACCCATTCTTGCCGTGGTTTCAAACGCCGGACCGCCACACCTCGCTTCTCGCACTTATTGAAATAGTGCTCCCCGATATAGGCCCGGTGCGTCAGGACTTCATGCACACGTCCCTTCGTCCATAGTTGGCCTCGCACGAGTAGACCCTGGTCATTCAAGTGGGCCGCAATGCCCTGCACACCAAGATCCCGTCCCCGATCGCCATGCAGGTACAATTCAAACACCCGATGGACCACGACTGACTCGGGCACATCGACCTCTAACCGTTTCTTCTTGCCCTTGTTGCCGGGGAGTTCCACCTCGACAGCCCGATAGCCCAGCGGCGGGCGTGAGCCATTAAAAAACCCCTGCCGGGCGTTCTCGCGCATGGCTCGCAAGGTATGTTTGCCATTCTCTTTGCTCTGATATTCATCAAAGACGCTAAAGATCCGGCGAATCATTTCACCGGAGGGGTCATTACTGGTTTGCTGCGTGATCGACAGCACCCGTACATCAAAGCGCTTGAGGTTTCGTTCGTACAGGCCGAATTCGAGTGAGTCCCTGAAGAAGCGAGAGAGGCTATGCACCACAATCGCCTCGAAGGGGGATGGCTTGACACTGGCTTCGGCAATCATCCGTTGAAACACCGGACGCCGATCATCCGTGGCCGATGCTCCGGGCTCTACATACTCGGTCGCCACACTGTGGCCCTGGGCCTGGCACCAGGCCCGCATTTGGCCCACTTGGTCAGGAATCGAGAGATCTTTCTCTGCCTGTTTACTCGTCGAGACTCGCGCATATAGAGCAACAATCACGGGCTTACCTCTCTTTGTCTCGCGTCAGAAGCACCGCTTGTATCAGATCACCGAGATACAACTCAATCAGCTGCACTTCTGCTTCGGTCACACGATCAAACTCACCGTCAACAGTTACGGCCAGGTCAGCTGGTTCAGCATCATGGGGCACCCATCGGCCACCGCCTTTCGTGCATCATGTATTCCGGCCCTCTCCGTCCCGTTCCGATGATCCCCTCTGGCCTTCTAACCGCTCCAACTCCCTCTCCAATCCATTCCGTCCAAACGCGTTCAGCACAAACTTTCGAAACGCCAGAAACTGGCTTGGTGGTAAGGCCGCTTCGGCCACAAGCAAGATCTGCTTGACCCGATCATTGACCAACTCGACAATGTGCGCCGTGCTTACCATTCCCCCAACTCAATGGCTTTGATCCGCTTCCGGACCTCCAGCTTCCAACTCAAAGGATCGAAGAGCCGCTGCAAACGGTCCCCGAGCAGCCCATACGCCTCTTCTTCGCTCATCATGGGCTGCCCCTGTTTCACACAGGACACCGCCGCCATCCGCTTAAGATAGCCATAGATGCTGATGGTTAGCCGGATCAGCCGTTCATCCAGCACCAGCTCTTTGCCCTCGACTTGTTTGGTCTCCAGCGTGTGCAATTCGGTAATGCGTTGCTGCAAATCCACCCAGAGGGGATGGAGCGGCCAGCGAGACCGGTTACTGTCCTCTGTCCGACTCCGCAACGTGTCGTGGTGTTCCGCAAGGAACTGAAGCAACAGGCCCTGATGCTCCTGCAGATCCGCAAAGGTCCGAATCCAGCAATTCCGCAACATCGGTTTTCTGGCTTGCCACTCGATCCGCCACACGTGCTCCTCTTGCCCCCACAGCGTATAGAACCAGACTTTGTCGCTTTGCTCTTTGATTTCCGCCACCTTGTCATAGACACGGAGGACCACATCGCCCTTGCCAAAGGTAAACGTCTGAACCGTGCCATGCTCACGGTGTTGGCTATCTTTATTCGACAGACTCACAAACGAATCGACATCAAAATCCCGCGCCGCTAACGAGTAATCAAAGCAGAAATCCACCCGTGACAGTGTTTCCGGTTGCTGCACTTCACATCCCACTGCCGCAGCCCACTTCAGAAACGTGTCATGGAGAACTGAAGCCGACTGCCGCCAGAGGGCCTGGCTCCGAAAGGTCACAAAGCACGAAGGATTGTTATACTCCCCCAGTTCAATCTTGAAATCCTCGTTCGTGAGCACGAAGGGATAGCCTGAGCCACTCCCATAGGGTTGGAGAAAAAACTCCGTGTCACCCAGCGTCACCGCCCGAGGTTCCCGACTCTTGTCCATCCGGAGCTGTTCTTTGATGACCGCAAGCTTCGTGAAGTTAAGGTGTTTGGTCGAAGGCGGGCTGAGGTAGTACGCGCACTGTAGAGTATCAATGCCGTGCAGCAATAGCTTGTAGAGCGTGTGTTCCATGCTTATGTCAGTCCGGCTTCGGGAGAGGTTCCAGGCGAAGTGCTTGCCCCTCGATCCACACTATGGCTCTCTTACCTTTGTCTACTTTCAGTTGGAGAGGACCGCTCAACGTCATCATGGTATCCATGAGCGGGATAAGGTTGAGGGTGAGAAACAGATCCGTCGTTTCCGGTTCGATATGCGCAATGGGGATGAGATAGATCGCCAAATTTTTCCGCTCAATGGGAGTGTGCGCGAGACTGCCCCGCATGTCGCTGTACACCCAAAAGGGGAACCGATGTAGCCACGAAGGCAGGGCTTGATAGAACCACCATTGAACGGCTTCCCCGTCAAACGCCTCGCTGTTTTTCGCCTTGTGTTTCAACCCTCGCAACCGCTCAATATAGATCCCCTCATCACGCAGACGCTTGTAAAAGGCCAGGGTCCAGATATCCAGGATGGAGAACAGTCGCCACTTCCCGAAGCGTTCCTCGCCCTTCCCAGATCCGAGGCCATGAAAGAGTTGACTCAGGATGCCTGCACGGACCCAATCCATGAGCACCTTGCGGGATACACCAACACAGGCATGAACATCGCCCGAGGTATAACGACGCTGTCGAAGTAGCTCGACAAACAAGCTCCAATTTGGTGGAAGAGCCGGGAGGTCCGGCATCCCAAGCTGAGGGGATGAGGGTCGCTGTGTCTTCGACTGCACTCGTTTCCTCATGGCCCTATCGTTACCATGACGTTACGTTGTTGTCAAGCCAGGGAAATGATAGATACGCGAACAGAATTCACCTGAACTGATTTGTGTCCGACTTGGTGAGAACTGGCCAAGCTCAACGCCTGGTGCGCAATACCATCTAGGCTGAGGCAATCGCTCTCCGGCGCAAACTCTTCAATTGAACGTTCCTTGGCCACAGTGACCCTCCCCAAAAAAGAAAGGGGGGAGTCTCACGACACCCCCCTGCCCCCCCCACGATGCGCCCGCGTGTCCGCCGGCGTAGACTACGAAAAAGAAGTTCGCAACGTGACAACCCTCCCCAAACCGTACAATTTGCGAACCGTAAAATTTGAGTTCACTCGAACGTAATAAACTAGTCGTTAATCGAGGTGGGCATTATTTTTTAAGCACCTGACTACAAAAGGCCATCAACTTATTTAGAGGAGCAGAAGGGATAAGACGAGCTTTGTCCAGTTCTTGGCTGGCTAATTTTGATAGATCATCATTTTCGTTATCGGGAAAAATGAGAAGCAAGTTCTCGTCCGGCTTAACGGGGTAATAAGCTGTCCACCTCTTGAAATTACGCTGCATTGCTAAAGCGGTATAGGAACACATAAGCCATCGCGATCCTAAGGCAGACCTGCCATGAAAGCCACGAATGTTCAACATGGACGTTCGCTCTCCACGAGAAATTTCAGTTATATCAATGTCGATTGTGTCGTAACCGAGTTCTTTCGAGTTCGCGTGAAAAAGCGGAGCAGCTTCGGTACTTGATAGTCCGGCGAACATTAGTAGTAGAAGAATAAATAATCGGTTCATGACATTGGCCTAACTATCGAGTATGCCAGGCGGTGAGCCAGCTCCACGTTTCCTGTACAAGGTTAATTCTTCTTCACCGATCGAACCTGAAGTCCCGCCGCTCCGGGTGTCCTCGAAACATAAGCTTCGATCGTTACGCGATCACCGTTCCGGAGGATGACCGCTCCCACTGGGCAGATCGTCGCGTAGGTAGCATTGATGGTGCCGGTGTCGTCGTTGACCATGAAGTACTGAATACACTTCTCCAGCTTGGTCATGTTTCCGATGAAATGATCCATACGGTAACCGGTCACACTGCCCTCTACCTGGACGATTTTCGCATTGTACGACTCCGGATAGGCGAGCAACGAGCCAATCTTCAGCAAGTCGCCCGCCCACGACACGGTCGCGAACAAGCTGACAGCCAGGACCAGAAGTCCTTGCCATCCGATCACCCTTCCTGCTGTCCCTGTTCTCGTCGTCTGGGTAGAACCATCCATCGTGTACCTCCTGGTGTCTATTAATGCAGCGGCATCTGGCGTAGCAATTGGCCAGTCGCAGCATAATAGGCGTCGGCGAGTGTGTGCACTTCGATCACATGAATCGCCATCTCGCCTCCCTTAAAGCCGAGATGGCTGTTGTCCAATCCATCGGGCACGATCATGGTTTGTTTATTGAGACGCTGGCAGGCGTTCATCTTATCCACCAATCGTCCAACCGGCTTGATCTCAAGCGTTGCTTCAATCGTCCCCGACATGCAGACATCCCGACGAATCGGATCGCCAAGAAGTGTCGAGGCGATCCCTACGGCGTATATGCCCCCCGCGCTCGGTCCATCGACTACTGTCGGAACCAACAAACGCACGCTCAAGTACTTGGGGTCGTACCCCACGGCCTTCGCGGCAACAGCCACGGCCGTTTGAAGCGAGCGCACTGAGTCCGGCCTCAGGTTCGCATCCGGCAGAATTTCTGGACCTGTTCCGTTCGCCAGGTAGCCGACGGTAAGCCAGGCAACAAGTCCGATCGACGCGTGGGAGGCGGCACCCCCGGTGGATTGTGTGATGGCCACAATCGGCAATGGCTGGGATAACTCAGGAAACGGCGAAGGTTTGCTATATTTCTGCGGGAGAACACTCGCAGGAGTGATCGTAGGTACCGGTGGAGGAGCGTCAGGCGCCGGGGAAATCTTGATTGACGAATAGGTCTTCACCTCCCCCAGTTGCGAACATCCTGCCCCACCATGGTCACTATACAGATCCGTCTGCCCAGGTCGCAGACACACCCAAGTCTCAGCCGTGACCGCTTCTGCGAACAGGCCCCTTTCGACGAGGAGGATAAGAAGAACAAGCAGCACGGGCAGCTTTCGCACATGGGTACGTTCAAAAGGGTTTGTTAACATGTTCGCGGCGCCTTTAGCCTAGGATGTGTTGTTCATTTCGTGGCTAAGCCAACGTTGAACCCATAGACAATAGCGCGACCGTCGTTATGGACGCCACGAGGTAGCCACCATCTCAAGGCCTTCGAGACCTCTCTCGAAGGCCTTTGTTGTTTTATGAATACAGAATTAAACAGCCCTTCGCAGGATAGCCGGACGAAACAGGCGGGGCGAACGGGACACGACGCCTCAAGATCCAAAGTTTCCAGAGCTTCAAGACTCAATCGTCGCACGTTGGCTTATGCCTGACACGATGCTCCCGCCGTCACGCATCGCTCAGTTCTCGCGCTTCGCGGCATGGTCTATCGCCGCAGCCTGAAGCGAGAATATGTGAGTGGTACTCCCATCAAAATTTATCGCGCTCTGGCAATACTTACTGCGGGGCCATGGAATTTTTCTGTATGATGACCTCTATGTCACCAGACGAGCGAGAGTTTACACCGGCGGCCTTATTCCGCAATCCGCATCTCATGACGATTCTCCCTGGTTTTTGGCCTCGCGGAGGACTGCTTGCCGGAGTACCGACCGAGTCGCGCCTCTTTACCACTGAGCCTCACACTCAGTTGCTCGGCTATTGCCACTGGCAGCCAATTCGCACAGCATCCCAGACGCTGGTACTCGTGCATGGACTTGAAGGCTCCAGTGAGTCTCACTATATGCGCGGGATTGCCACGAAAGCGTATCGCGCGGGATTCAATGTCATCCGGATGAATCAACGGACCTGTGGCGGGAGCGAGCACCTGACCCCAACGCTCTATAACACCGGCTTGAGCCAGGACTATCGCGCCATCGTCCAGGAATTGGCGCGCGTAGATGGACTCAATCGCATCTGGCTTGCCGGCTACTCGATGGGAGGGAATCTCATCCTGAAAGCAGCCGGAGAAGCCGGCTCGTCAGAAACAGCATTGGTCGGCGCGATCGCTGTCTGTCCGAATATCGACCCCCCAAAATGCGTCGAGGCCTTGGAACAACCGCGCAACTGGATTTACCACAGACATTTTCTCGTCGAACTCAAAGCGCGACTGAAACGAAAGGCTGTGCTCTTCCCCGGCAGATGGGATCTTAAGGATCTCGACCGGACAAATAGCATGAGCCAATTCGATCACCGCTATACCGCTCCGGACGGAGGCTACGCCAGTGGAGCCGACTATTATAATCGTGTAGGCGCATGCCTTGTGGTCAACTCTATCGCCGTCCCCACCCTCATCATCACGGCACAAGACGATCCCTTTATTCCCTATTCCATGTTTACGGTGCCGCAGATTCAGCACAACTCTAGGATTCAGGTGATTGCGCCTCGCTACGGAGGACATTGCGGATTCTTACAATGGGCAGTCAACGGGGAAGATCATTTCTGGGCGGAGAATCGGATTATGGACTTCTTGCAAGGACGAATGTGAGGAGAATCGGCCGCGTCTGGCTGAACGCAGCCGGTGAACTTTGGAGATATACGCAGACCGCTCCGATCAGGCGGTTTGAAGATGCGCCCGCACTTCTTGCACGTAGGTCTTGAACGGGTCTGGCATGGGAAAGGGCGCCTGACCACGTAGTTGGAAGATCGACCAGTTGATGACGTATGAGGGAGAAAACCGTTCTTCCAGTTTAGGATCGGCTGGTGCATCCGGAGGTCCACAGGCCAGCAAATGGCGAACAAGTTCGCCCCGTCCAAACGCTCTGGTATTGCGTGGAGGATGGTCCATCGCCAACGTAATCGCCTTGTCCGTAATGAGGCGTGGAACCTGCCCTTCCTCCATGAGGCCATAGTAGAGCCCCTTGCCTTGATGGAGATTGTGATACTCCAGATCGAGACTCTTCAGCGCCGGATCTGTCCACGCCATCTGCTCCGCCTCACGAAAGGTTTCAAGCAGCCATAATTTTGAAGCCCAATCGACCCGGCCCACCAGCGTCTGGTAGTCCCCGCGGAGATCGTGCAAGACCTTTTCCCATTGATCGAGTACCCAATCGGTTTCTTCGTCCTGCCCACGATAATTTGCTTGCGCCGCTGCGAAAAACGCTTCCTGAACATCGATTGCAGAAATCGTCTTCCCCGATTGCAACTGAACGATCCATTGTCGGTCCTGATCCTGTGACAATTCCTGCATGGTTTCGACCGGTTCATTGAGGTCGAAATCCAGCGGCGCGAGGCCCTCTTCGATCAGTTGAAGGACCAGCCCCGTCGTGCCCAACTTCAAGGCCGTCGCTACCTCAGCCATATTTGAATCGCCCAATAAAAGATGGATGCGCCGATATTGATTGGGATCGGCCAAGGGCTCATCTCTGGTATTGACTATGGCGCGATTCTGCTGCACCCATTCGAAAAAATCATTCACGATGTAATCTGCGCGCTGAGAAATCTGAAACGGGAGGAGAGCCTCCTGCCCATAGCGATGACCGGCTCCTCGCGGGACAAGAAGCCGGTCCATCTGAACCCAGCCGTCCTGAGGACCGGCTGCGCCGATACGTCCAGCCCCCGTAAAGATCTGTCTGGTGACAAGGAAGGTCACAAAGGGTCCGAGGCCTCGCCGCGTAAAGGGAAAGCGCCGCGAGACAAGATAGTTCTCATGTGATCCGAAGGTCGCATCGGTCTCATGATCCACATTGTTCTTGATCAACGACACCGTGTCGGCCAGACCGAGGTCTTGAATCGCATCCTGCAGTAACTGATCGCCTGCGCGGTCGGCGGCCACCACATCGCTGAGCGATTCACACTCCGGCGAGGCCCACTCCAGATGCCCCATGTCGAGATACATGCGCCCAGCGTTGGTGAGAAATCCTCCGTTCCCCGGCGGTTCATCATGCCCTCGATGATGCAGATCGAGCACGCCGCGCCGTTGAACGTGAAAGAGATGGTCTCGAATTTTATGAGCAAACCAGGTAGGGGAATGATCGGGTCTGTCTTGATTCACCAAGAGTCCGTATTCGGTTTCAAGTCCGAAAATACGGTTCAACATCTCAATTCGTCACGACGGATTGAAGCGCCGTAGGCAGGAGGCGTGAAAGGTCTTCCTGCTTGAGAGGCCGATACTTGGAGCTGCCGGGAGCCTGACGCTCAAGGACCGCGCTTTCGATCATCCGTTCACCGACAAGTCCCCGCACATGTGCGATCAAGGCGTCACTGCCTGGGATGGCGGCAGCCGATGAGCCCGCTCCACTTGTCGGTGGCTTGGCCTCAGCCTGTTGATCCACCTCGTCCTGTTGCTGTGCTAACGAACCGATTGCCCAAGCACGCAACGCCAGATCCAACGCTTGTGCCAATGACAGCGTGACTGGCTGTTGCTCCTTAAGATAGGTCAACATCTTCGCCTGAACAGCCGGAGTGGCAGCCAAGACCGCACGGCCTTTCGTTTCCTCAAAGGTCCCATCGTAGTTGATCGTCAACAGTGCATCCTTCTCTGGCTTCTGCCCCAATTCTGCCACCAGAATACGGACGATAAATGGTGCCTTATACACTTCTTCAAAGGCCTGCTTGATCATCGGAGCTATGCCATATTTCACCAATCTCGACCCCGTCACATCAGACGGCGAGCGGTTGAAGCCTTCGACATGCGCCATTTCGAGCAAACTGAAACGAAGCTTTTCTAAATCCGTGGGATGCCCCATCCCGCCCAATGCCAACCTGTCGTAGATCTCGTAGAGCTTCGGAGTCCCCTTGCTCACAGTCGTAAGGAGAATGCCCCCATCATAGGTCAGGGCGACAACCGGGCTTCCCTGCCTGAACTGTTCATCGAGATATTGCCGCCGATTGCCGACCGCTTCTACCCATCGATAGGGTTCTTCATACATAGCGCACCACCTGCGATTCGTAGAGGGGTTTCAATGTCGCATCCGGCACCGTCTGCACACCAGCCCCGGTAATCAACTTGATCACGGGATACAAACTCGCCTCCCGGTTGACACCGCCGGTCGCTGAATCAAACTCTGCCGCGCTCGTAAGCAATCGTAACGCCTGCACCATAGCCTGTTCTTCCGATAGCGCATTGAGGGGTTGTTCGCCCCACGTATTCAGATAGTGCAAGATCCCTCGGATCGTGGGAGAACCGGACCCGGATACGGCATATTCCACACCTTCAAACTCCGCGCCAAGGATATCGTAGAAATAGATCTTAGCCGAGCCTTGCTCCAGATCGAATCCGGCAAACACCGGAACCACCGCGCCAGTCCCGGCCAAGGCCGCCGGCACATTCTCCTTCAAGAGCTTGGAGACGGCGCGCAGCTTGCCGTCGAAACTCAATTCTTGCAGCTGCGTTCTCCGGTAGTATTTGAAGGAATGTTCCAGGACTCGCACCATTTCATAGGCCGTCGCCGGGACACCGGCAATCGCCATGACACTGTGCCGATCGATCTCCAACACCTTGTCCGTGCGATCGTACATAACCATGTTGCCGGCGGTCGCGCGACGATCTCCCGCTACCAGCACGCCATCGCGATACTTGAAGGCCAAAATCGTGGTGGCATTTGTGAGTGCATGGCCAGTCCCCACCGATGTCGGCACGCCAAGTGTGTAGCCCTGCTCCTTCAACAGTTGAAAAAAATCCCCTTGCATCCCCATCTCGTCCCCTTAGTTCTGAGTAAAGAGTTCTGAGTGCTGAGTAGTCGTTCAAGTCCTGGGTTCTAATCCGTTCCGATTACTCAGGACTCAGAACTTATCTTCTACTGTCCCGTCCGTTGCCGATACCGCTCGGCCTGTTTCGGATCGACCTTGCGCATGCGCTTGAGTAAATTATCTTTATCGGGCGACCCCGTCTCCGGCCGTTTCGGCCCACCGCCCTCATCGGACGGACTCGGGGCCTTTGGCATCGGATTAGCTGGCCCTTCACGGCGTTCCGGCATAGAGATGTAGCTCATGATCGAGACTCCTTTTCACTGTTCCATGCATTCAGCGCATCCATCGGAGATGCCGCATGCTCAAATATCTGCGCACAGGCTTGAACCGCCTGTGGCTCGAAGAGGTCGCCCATCTCCAATGTTCGCGGGAGCAGCCCCCCGCTGAACTGAATACGTTCCCACTGCATCGACTTGATCTGATCAGGAAACCGCCTGACGCAGAGACCGCGGATCCCCGCTCTGGTATCGGACGGACCGGCCACCAACGCCAATTCGATATCCTGCTCCGATGTCATCCTCCAGGCCTTCCCCTCGGCCTCGAACCCCAGGAATAGCCCGCGATCCAGATTCACATTATGGTACTCCAAATCCAAACTCGCCAGCCAGGGATCATCCCAGCCAATCCGCTCTTCTTGCATAAAGGTTTCCAACAGCCAGAGCTTGGTAACCCAATCGAGCTTCCCAACCAGTTGCCGTCGATCGCCGGTGAGTAACCGCAGTGTAGCGGCCCATTCGCGAAGTATCCAATCGGTCTCTGCGTCAGTACCGACCAAATGCTTCTCGGCCGCAAGATAGTACTGCTCTTGAATGTCGAGACCCGTGATGGTGCTGCCGTTCTTCTGACGAACCGTCGCCTTCAGATTCTGATCGCGAGACAGCTGCTTCGCCGCCGTGACTGGCTGTTCCATTTCAAGACCTGGCGCAGCTCCACGCGCAATCAACTCCAGCGCCAACTGCGTCGTCCCGACTTTCAATGCCGTGGCGTATTCGCACATGTTGGCATCGCCGATGATGAGATGGAGCCGCCGATATTTTTCCCTCACTGCATGAGGCTCGTCCCTTGTATTCAGAATCGGCCGATTGTGCATCGTATCGACGCTCAAGTCCGTCTCCATAAAGTCGGCTCGTTGAGAAAGCTGGTAGTGGCCAGGCACGAACCCGCTCTCTTGACTCTCCACCCCGACTTTGCCGGCTCCAGCAATGACCTGCCGGCTGACGAGGAACGGCAGCAGCCCCGCAGTCAGCGAAGGGAAGGGAATAGAACGAGAGACCAGATAGTTGTCGTGACATCCGTAACTATGTCCGTGAAAATCCGTGTTGTTCTTGTAGAGCTGCACATGCGGCCCGCCGAGCACATGATTACGCCGCTCCGCCGCCCGCTGGGCAATGCGCTCACCGGCACGGTCATGGGCCAGGAGGTCTAACAGCGTTCGGCATTCAGGCGTGGAATACTCAGGGTGCGTATGGTCGTTGTAGAAACGCGCGCCATTCGGGAGAACAAGATCGCTCTTCATCTCATGAAACGAAAACGGCCGATGGGCATCGACCTTGGCGAATTCGTCTTCTTCTTTATCTTGCTGCAGGCCAAGGACTCGGAACCCCCGCGCATCTTCATGCGGATCTTCACCGCCATAGTCCCATCGCCGCTCGAACGAGGCAGTCAGATGGGCCCGTACCAATTCCATCGACTCCACGACCGGATCGACCACGTCCTGGTCTTCCCTCGTAATCCCATACTCCGTTTCGATGCCGAATAGCCGCATATTCGTTAAACGTCAAACGTCAAACGTGAAATGAAAGAAGTCATTTCAGCCTGAGACACAAGATCTAAACCTCTCACTTGTAACGCCCCACGTTTCACGTCTTCAAACAATCTGGTTGATCAATCTTTCTTCGGACTGCCGCCCCCTTCGGAAAGAGGAAACTCCGACAACCTGCTCTGGATGGTGGTCGAGGAGTTTGAGCCATTCTTCCGCCGCATCATCAGGTGGCAACATCTCGCCCTCTCGGAATTCTGCGTGAACGGAGTTCACCAGATCGTCCAAGGTCATGCCGCCTTGCTCGGCCCCGCCAGCCGCGATCATGCGATCGATGGCCTGCTCCTTTGCCCGTTGTACGATCGAGGCCAGGATCGCTCCGCTGATCAGATCGCTCCGATAGAGGATCTTATTCTGCCCGTTTCGGAGCCTGATCGACAGAAGCCGATTCTCCTCGATGCGTAAAAAGATCGCAGAGAGCGCATGCTCGATGAGGTCGGCACAGGCCTTCTTCCGGTCTCCGCCGTGCTGGTCGATCCATTGCCGGTCCAGAGGCAGGTCATCTGTCAGGTACACGTTGAGAATCGCTGCTGCCGAGTCACGATTCGGGCGGCTCACTTTGATCTTGCGATCGATACGCCCTGGCCGCAGCACAGCCGGGTCGATCAGATCCGGTCGATTCGAAGCCAGAATGATCACCACATCGCGCAGAGACTCGATCCCGTCCATCTCGGAACAGAACATCGGGACCAGGGTACTGGAGATGTTGAATGAACGAGAGGCCCGTCTCGTGCCGAGAACCGACTCCGCCTCATCGATAAAGATAAAGGGTAACGCTCCCTCCTTCCGCCGAGCGCGGGCCTGGGCGAAAATATCCCTGACCATCCGCTCCGATTCTCCCAACCACATGTTCAGAATCTCTGGCCCCTTGATGTGGAGGAAGGCCCCGCGAGTCACCGGCAGTCTATTTCCATCCGCACCGGATACGCCCTGGTCTGACTCTCCCACCAGCTTTGAGAGGCTGGCGGCCGCCGCTTGTCCTATCAACGTCTTTCCGCAGCCGGGAGGGCCGTAGAGCAGGAAGCCCTTGGGTTGAGTGAACTTGAAGCGCTGAAACGTAGCCGCATGGATCAAGGGATACTCGATCGCTTTCTGAATGGCTGCGATCGCTTCGGTTTGACCCCCAATCTGCTCCCATGTGACCATGGGAACCTCGTCGAGCAAGTGAGACTTGGCTTTTCGATCTTCTAATTTTTCGATCGCCACATGGAGGCTGGGATCGATACGCACCTCATCACCTGCCTTCAGATCCACGTCGATAAGATCGCTCGACCGTTGGAGGATCAAGACCTGCCGCCCCATTTCCTGCTCGAAACGAAGTCGCCCATCGGCCAAGGCTTCCGCCACTTTCAACACAGGCCCATTACGGTCGTAGCCCAATATCTTAATGACTGCGTAGGCTTCGTTGACCAGAATCTGGGCACCGACCTTTAACTCAGCAGCCTGCACCCGTGGATCGACCGAAGCATAATACTCAGCACCCCCTACCAGAATCCGTGCGAGACCTTCCCCTGGCACCTCAAGCAAGGTACCGACCCGATTAGCAGGCGCCGTGAGCTTCGCGATCACGTCGGCCACTTTCTTGAATTCAACCTCGCGCTGCTGCTGCGCCGCTTGACCAAGGATCACAACATGACGCAGCTTGTAGAGGATCTTCTGCCTGGGATCACTGTCCGGGAATGAGGCGAGACATTGCTCGATAAGATCAAGGGGATCGGACTCCATGCGTGTTGACGGATTTGCGGTATCCTCCGTCTTTCCGTTGGATGATGAATCCTGTGGCTGAGCTGGTCGGCGATCACTCATCGGTGGTCCTCCATGCGAAACAGATGGATGATCCTACCATAGCGACCTCACGGATTGCCGATCAATTGACGGCTTGGAGGGTTACGGATACACGTTCGTGGCGGGTTCCCCGTAGGATTTCGACCGTGACCTGGTCGTTGACTTTGTGCCGTTCCATCACATCCATCAGTTCATCCAGGGTTCCGACTTGCTTGCCGTCGACTGCCGTGATGATGTCACCCAACTCCACACGTCCGGCCACGGTCTCACGCGCGCCCTTCAACCCGGCCTGCTCCGCCCCGCCGCCACGCGACACCTTGCCGATAATCAGCCCCTTGATCCCCCACCGCTTGGCCATCGCATCGGGAATGAGCGAGACTCCGAGCCCTGGTCGAATGAGCTTGCCGTGTTTGATGAGCTCCGGGACAATCCGGTTAACCGTATCGACCGGAACGGCAAAGCCGATTCCAGCAAAGGCCCCACTTGGGCTTACAATCTGAGTGTTCACACCGATCAATCGCCCAATGCTATCGAGCAACGGCCCACCGGAGTTCCCCGGATTGATCGCAGCATCGGTTTGAATGACGCCTTCGATCGTACGGTTCGATAAGGATTTGATCGTCCGACCCAAGGCGCTCACCACGCCAGTCGTCAGCGTATGATCGAGGCCGAACGGATTCCCGATCGCCAATACTTTCTGTCCGACGCGCAAGTCCTGCGACGTCCCAACGGTGAGGGGCGAGAGCGCTTCTTCAGGCGCACGAATCTGCAGCACCGCCACATCGTGATCAGGGTCGGCGCCGATGAGCGTGGCCTTATACTCCGTCCGATCGGCCAGCGTGACGGTGACCGAATTGGCCCCATAGACGACATGAAAATTGGTGACGATGTGCCCCTGCTTGTTCCAGACAAATCCCGATCCGGACCCTTGTGGGACCTCAAAGAGATTGAACGACCAGGGATCTCGCTGAATCGCCGTATTCGCAATGAAGACCACGGATTTCGTCGCCCGCTCGAACACGGCCATCGTGGCCCGCTCATCTGAGCCCAATTCGGCCGGCGAGGGCGTCACGACGCGCGGCTTCCCTTCAGGGCCATCATAGACCCCGCCTAACGGCTTACCCCACTCCGCCGACAACAAGGCAGGCCAAAGACAGATGAATAACAGTCCCGCCGAAACGACAAGCTCCTTCATCGCAATCACTCGCCCATGATTTGGACAATGATTTCCCTGGTCCGGGATCTGGTATCGAAATCGACAAGCACAATCTGTTGCCAGTTCCCTAGCAACATCGCTCCGGCCAGGAAGGGAATCGTGACCGATGGCCCTTGTAGTTGACCTCGCAGGTGACTGTGGCCGTTGTCCTCACCGGCATTCCTTGTATTGTGCTGCCAGGCAGGATCGGCAGGCACAGCCCGATCCCAGAAGGCTTTGGTATCGGCCCTGATGCCCGGTTCATCTTCAATGATCATCACCGACGCGGTGGTGTGCTTGACAAACACCGTCACGATCCCAGCCAACAGCCCGGTGCCTGCCAGGGCGTCGGTCACGGACTTCGTCATGTTTTCGATCTGTGCATTCCCCTGCATGGGAACACGTAACGACACTGTCTTGACCGCCATCTTAGGACTCCATCGCTCGGAGCGCTTGTCGCTCACCCCGCGTAAAGGCGCAGCCACGAGCCTCCCTGATAATCGCATCGAACTCGCCTTGCGCAGTCAACCGGCGCAACGCCCCCATCACAGCCCCGCTCAATATTCCTTCCTGCTGCAGCTTCTCCAAATAGCCGAAGGCATCGACCAACGTCTCTTTCTTCCGCACATAGTAGTCCCGTCCACGACGCTGATTGCTGTAGGCTTCAAACTGTTCGCAAGCTACAAGAATCTCCGCCAACTGCCTGACCCAGGGTTTGGCTGACACCAACTTCTCCGGATAGTAATAGTACAACATCACTTGCTGCATCCAAGGCGCCCAGGTCACTCCCATCTTCCTGATAGTTGGTCGAACCGTACGCAACCGACGGGCAAGCCGACGCGAATACCCCAACCGCATCTCGACCTGTTCCTTGGCCCAAGGGGTCATCGGTATGCCATCGGCCTCAAGATTGTTGCTATAGCACCGGAGAAAGGCCTCCGTTTCGCGCCCGTAAGTCGTCTCTGGATGTATGGCTCTCCATTCACGCGGTCTGGTCGGAATGCCGCGCTCCTTGGCCCAGGACCAAATTTTCCCGAAGAGTCGGCGATCAAGCCCAGCGCGGCCTAAGTCATGCAGCAAACACGCGATCTGATACTGGTGAACCCGCCCGGCTCCGTGACCCAGTGCTGTGGCCACTGATGCACACATACGCGCCGTCCGCACCGCATGGGGCCGATCGTACCCACGAATGATGCGGTCAGGGTGAACAGGGTGAGGGTAATCGTAGAGACGCATCAACCGAGACAGGAGTGCACGGGAAACCAGGAGTGGAGCACGTATATGAACAGGTCGCATCATGAGTTGGAGCGAAGCAGACGAATGGGTTACGGATACAGCCGCGAGGAGAATATCGTTCGATGAAACGAGGTGTCAAGGCAAGCCTGTGCACTAACGCTCGATGAAAGTCCTGATCTCTGCTATGCTCGAACCGAGGGCCAAGGAAGTGTCCGCCCAGGTCGATATGGTAACACGATGACAAGAGCGCATTGGAGCACTGCGGTAGTTATGGGCGGAGTCCTCTTCTCCTGCACCCTGATGACCTCGACAACTGGATTCGCAGCACCCTCGCTGGATCAACTCACTGAACTGACCGGCAAGGCCTCCGTCATCGTCACCCTCAAAGGGCGCGACAACTTTACGAGCGAATACCGCTACGACATCAGTGTCAGGAACCACACGTCTGATCTGCTGATCGCCGACTCGCTAGTGATTGTCCTCGACAAAATTACCAACCTTGCAGGCGAAGATCACGAAGGGTTGACAGGCGAATCCTTCCTCACCCGGTTTGAAGTGCTGGGGCAGGACGGCGAAACTAATGACGGCAAACCTTTTTTCCGCATTCCAGTCGGCCCATCCCCGGACCTCGGCCCACTCACCGATAGCCTCCCTGCCAGCATCCGCCTCAGGAACAAAGATTACCTCGCAGTATTCACGCCTTCTTTCAAAGTGTTGGGACAGAAACGTCCGCCGCCTGAGCCCAAACAAACCCAAGCTACTCCAGTTCAACCGGGGGCCACTCCGACAGCTCCTAGTCGCAACTCCGTCGACAAGCTGATTCAGTTGTTAATCAAGAAGGGAGTGCTGACAGAAGAAGAATGGCGCAAGGCCACTCAACCATGACCGATCCAACATGCAAAGCCTGCCAGGGCAGCTGGCCGAAAGAAGACCATTTCATCGCTGACCTCGGCCTCTCTAAGGCCTATCTGCACGACGATCAGTTCTTCCCAGGCTGGACCGTCGTCCTGTTCAAACGCCACGCGACAGAGCTGTTTCTTATGGCGCCCACGGAACGGATTCAGCTAATGGAGGAAGTGAACCTGATTGCCAAAGTTGTCGCCCAAATCTATGAAGCCAGAAAGATCAACTATGAACTCCTCGGCAACCAACTCCCCCATATCCACTGGCATGTCATTCCACGACTAGCTGGCGACCCAGCCCCCCTCGAACCAGTATGGCGGGTGCAGCACGAGCCCCTGCTCCCTTCGGGATCTGAACTCCAAAACACGATTCAGCGCCTGCAACAGGGCATTAAGAATGCTCGCTGAATAAAGCTCCCCGCAGCAAGCTGCGGGGTATCCTGCAAAATTCTCCGAAGCCGCTTCCCTCCTTCGCCAAAGCTACGGAGGGTTCTTCTCGCCTTCACCCCGTAGCAACCTACTCCGCCGAAGTAGCCACTTCGGCTACGAAGGCCGGAAGTTGCAAGGTATTTGGCGAAGGGGAATAGCCCATGAAGTCATCCTGATCCTCGAACCGGTCATGCGGGTACGACGTCCCCTTTTCGACAATTACCCGGTAGAGCCGGCGTAACGGCTCCACATCCCGCTCATCAGCCAATACCAACTGAACCGGCGAACCGTCTTTGAGTTTTGCGCCGACAGGAAAAAAGAGACTCATCGACTAGACCTTGGCTCGCATAAGTCGATAGCTATGCCCAACCCGAACTTTTGGGGGGTATGATTCTAAGTGCCTGGAATCTAAAGGCAAGTCAGCCCCTTAATATTTTCTTTAAAAACTGAAACATTTGATATAATTTTTTCAGGAGGCAGATGCCATGTTGTACGAATTGTTCATGTTATGGATGGTTGGCAGCATTACGGTGGTTGTAGCCAGCATGGTGCTCGGTGGCTTGTTGTGTGTGTGGTGTGCCTATAAAGGTAGTAAGCGCTCCCGATTGGTCTCCCACCACTCCGCACATCAACTAAGTCATCAATGAAATAGCTCCCTCCAAGCTTGCCTGTTTGCCCTCCTCCGTAATGACACCCATAATCAGGCCTGACCACGGGCGTCGAACGAGTACATTCTCATAGAAATAGCTCCTTGCAAACATTGATATGACTGATGTGGGTACGATGGAACGGAAACGGGATGAGGGAAACACGGCTAGTTGGAATACTTCCGGCTGGTCTTCTTCGTGGCTTTCCACTTCCACGGCGGTACGGGATTGGGCTGCGACCATAGGCCTTTGCGCTCGGCCCTGGCCAGTTCTTCAAGCGTCTCAAGGCTGGCATCACTGGAGGTCGATTTTTGCCACCAGGCCAACCCTTCTTTCAGCAGCTCGTGCCCCACATTGCGCCCATCATGCAGCAATACCTCAGCAAACACCCGACCCTCCTTGTTTCGTGTGAGCCCCTGCACAACCACGTCGCGGTTCCCCACGTAGGCAATAATCGCACGCTTCGCCTCTTTCCCGTAGGGCTGCTTGGTCTCAGGGCAATCGATACCTTTAAGATAGATCGTTTCGCTGCGCCCATCGTAACGAATGGTCAATCGATCGCCCTCATGGACGGTGACGACTCTCGCGGCAAAGTCCGCCCATGACAGAACTGGACATGTCGCCACCAATGCGAGCACAAGACCAGCCATGAAGTGATGCTTCACCATGACTCACATGCTAGCGCCCCCTAGACCATCTGACCATCAATTTCTCGATTTTTGGACAACGAGGGAAGCCACAGGGGGATGAAAAGTCTATGCCTGCTAGTCTGCATTACTCATGACTGTTCGTGGGAAAATCGCCCGAAAGCGCGTTCCTCGTGAAGCGCGAGAAAATTGGAACAGGTGAGACGGTCTCTAGACTGAAGGCTGAAGTGTTCGGAAAATCGAGTCGCGCTTTTCCCGCCAGCCTTGCCCGTCTCGCTTGAGTCAAGCATCGGCGATTGCAGCAGAAGTGTTCATGAATAGTCCTGCTGGCCCTGAGCGTAACATGGGAGCAACCGGCAGGCAGGCTTACGCCGCGTTAGAGACAGGGAAACAATACCTATTCCCACCCGCCTCTTTCGCACTGTCCATCGCAGCCTTCGCACTAGCGAACAGGTCGTTGATTTCCTGGCCATCGAGCGGGTACACCACCATCCCGAGGCTCACCGTAAGGGTCGCCTCCTGTTTCTCAATGGCCCAAGGCTGCGCGAACACGTTCAAAATCCGATCTCCGACAATTTTCATATCAGCCCGGCTGTTAATACCTTCGAGCAGGCAGGTAAACTCATCTCCGCCGAGACGCGCGGCCGTATCGACTTCTCGCAAGCACTTCTTGAGGCGATCGGCCACCTCTTTCAACAAGAGGCCCTCCGACTCCTGCCCAAATGTCTGGCTAGTCTCCTTGAAACGGTCCAGCCCGCACAGCATCAGGCCGACCACATGTTTTTTACGCTTGGCCATGGCCACAGCATGGACCATCCTGTCACGGAACAGCACGCGATTCGCCAGGGTAGTCAGCGGATCCTGCTGCGCGAGATAGCTCAGATGTTGCTCGGCCTTTTTTCGTTCAACGGCATGCCGAACCGCGCGAGTGAGCTGCGCCGCAGTTGACCCATCCTTAATCACAACTTCCTGCGCGCCATGTTGGATCATCTGCCGCTCCGCTGCCTCATCATCCTTTTCACCGAGCACCACGATTGGCATCCGGCCCAGCGCGGCCTGGATGAGATCCAACGTATCCAAACCATGGGTGTCGACTAAGGACCGATCCATAAGAATGGCGTCGAAAGACTCGCGACCCAGTCGATGCAGGGCGCTACTGAGACGCTCCACGTGGATCACCTCGATCTCCCCCTTATCCGTCTCTCGCAGCATATCAATGGCGCGCATCGCATCGGCTGGATTGTGCTCGACTAACAATACTCGAATCATGCAAGCCTCACAGAACAGATGTAACTCGTCGCCTTGGCAAGGACTTACGCGCCCATCACATGCAACAAGACGCTCAATCATAGCCCGCGAGATGAAAACGGTTCTCTTCACCGGCAAACCATCGGACCAGAGGATCAGAATTGGCTCAATGAGAAGATTACTAGACTAGTCCTTCCGACGCCATCAATTCGTTACATCGATCATGAGGCATCGGCCCAACGAAGTGGAAAATTATACGCCTAGTGGAAATAAATTACCTATCAGCAGTGATGCAGTCGAACGCGGTAGTAGGCATGATGTGAGATGTGGAGCCGGCGATCTGGATTGAACGGACGACCTGCGGTTTACGAAATATCCATGGGCACACTCTAACTAGAGGCAACCACAACATATTGTGGAAATGAGGGTGGCATGCGCTGCCAAATCACGTCAGAAAATTCCACCATACGCACCCCAGGCCACCCTACTTGATCGTCGAATCTTACGCATAAGTTGGCGCGGGCAGGCAGCGGACGCGGGTGCTGAATCGGCTGGTCGCACTGGCTGGGAAGGTGATCCATGCAGCCGAGCTGGAACGGGAGCGACTGCGTCTCGAACACACACGGACGTTGCTCCGTGCGGAGCAAGCGCAACTGGAACCGCCAACAGCTCAAGAATCAACAGGACACGCTACAACCTCACGTGGCTCAGTCTGCGCACGTGGTGGGGTGAGCCCCTCGGTTGAGACAGTTTGGAAATCTTGATCTGGCGGGAGAAGGCGAGAAACTTGGCGATTGACTATTTCTTATATGTCGACTATTCTGGACATATGGATATTAAAGAAGCTCTCGCCGCTTTCAATACGCTGTCGCAGGAAACCCGCCTGCGGGTGTTTCGTTTGCTGGTCGAAAATGGCCAGGCTGGTGCGCCGGCCGGTACGCTGAGCGAGTCCTTACATATTCCACATAACACGCTCTCGTTTCATCTGTCGCATATGAGCCATGCGGGACTCGTCGTGTCGCGACGGAAAGGCAGGTCCGTGATATACCGTGCCAATTTCGAGTTTTTTTCAGGGCTGATCCGCTACATGGTCGAGGACTGCTGCCGCGTCGAATTTGCCAGTATCCGCAATGATAAAAAGAAGAAATGCTCGATCATTGAACTGTCACACTGTTGCGAACCAAAGGAGAACGCATCATGAAACGTTTTCATATCCATGTGGGGGTTGAAAAACTCGATGAATCTATCCGCTTTTACAGTGCTCTGTTCGGCGCGGAGCCGGTGAAAATGAAACCTGACTATGCCAAGTGGTTGCTGGAGGATCCCCGCGTGAACTTCGCGATCTCCACGCGTGCGAAGAAGAAAGGTATCGATCACCTGGGTATCCAGGTTGAGGAAGAGAGTGAACTGACGGAGTTGCGCGAACGCATCAAAACCGGAGACATGGCCGTGGTCGAGGAAGGGGAAACGGTCTGCTGTTACGCCCGGTCGGACAAATCCTGGATACAAGATCCCGCCGGCATTCCGTGGGAAGCCTACCGGACGATGGAGGACGCCCAGCTATTCTCCGGTCAACCCGATCACGCTGAAACTGCCTGCTGTACGCCGGACACGATGGGGAAGCCTGATTGCTGCGCATCGTCTGAAAAATCCGCCGGGTGCTGCGGCTGATGAAGTCCGATATACATAAAGTATTGGTCCTATGCACGGGTAATTCCTGCCGCTCCGTCATGGCTGAAGCGCTCATCAATGATCTCGGCCGTGGTCGGTATCGGGCATGGAGTGCTGGAAGTGTTCCGGCGAGATATGTTCACCAGAAATCTATCGCGACATTAAAACGGCATGGCATTGATCCCGGTCAGCCACGTAGCAAGTCATGGAATGAGTGTGCTGCACAGTCGTTCGATCTGGTGATCACGGTCTGCGATCAGGCTGCGGGCGAAAGCTGTCCATTATTCCCGGGCAATCCCAAGAAGCTGCATTGGAGCACGCCTGACCCAGCCAAAGTCACTGGATCAGAGGCCGAGATAGACACGGCGTTTGATCAGGCTTTTTTCATGCTCAAGAACCGCATTGAGCAATTAATGATGAACTGCCCCACTTAATTTCCTGGAAACTTATTATGTCTGGCTGACCATCCATTCCGAAGAGAATTTGGGCATCTTCAAGATTCGTGTCCAATGGGAATCCTGGGTACCACCAGTCAGATCCATTCCTCGGAAACTCCTGCTGTCTCTCCGCACCATCGCTTGGAACAGATTTCGCTGAGTTTCCCTCAGTCCCCATGGCTAACTTCCCTTGTCCAAGTTTTAAGTGCAGCGCAACGTTCAAAAGCCAATTCGATCAACGCCCGCCTGTTTTCCGAGTGTTCCAAGCATTACCTTACTCTGTTGGTTAAGCTTAGCTGTAAGCAAGCGAGGGACCGTTGGCTCGCTCTCTAGGCAACCAACAGTAGTATCTCCCTATGCTTTTCAACCATTTCCGATGCCAGCTCACCGTTTGATCATATACTCACATCAATTAAAGCTGCCGAAAATTATCTAGTTCGGCGGCAGTCTATGTCACCATCCGTTACTCATCCGTAATGTACCTGTAACATCTGTGGTATATCCTGATCCGGAGTTTGAGTTTCATTTGATCGTGCCAAATATCGAACTTAATCACTGGGATGACATGTCACCCCATACACCCAAGAAGATACTGATCATCGAAGACGAGGCAGACATTGCTCAGTTAGTGAAACTCTATCTTGAAAAAGATGAGTTTCGAGCGACGATCGCCACGACTGGTATCGAAGGTCTCGCGCAGATTAAGTCCGACCGGCCCGACATGGTCATTCTGGACCTCATGCTCCCTGAGATGGACGGATTAGAGATCTGCAAGAAGATCCGTACTGCGCCGGACACCGCCTTGCTCCCGGTCTTGATGTTGACCGCCAAGGCTGAAGAGTCCGACACCATCATCGGGCTCGAACTGGGGGCTGATGACTACGTCACAAAGCCGTTCAGCCCCAAAGTGCTGGTCACCCGGGTGAAGGCCTTGTTCCGACGATTGGAGCGAGCCGAAGACCCGAAACAAACATCTTACTCATATGGTCCGTTGCTGGTGGATCTCTCGCGACACGAAGCACTGGTCGACGGCAAAGAAATTCCCTTGACCGCAAAGGAATTCGGATTGCTCGAACAACTCCTGCACCACCCTGGCCGGGTGTTGACCCGCGATGTCCTCTTGAATGCGGTGTGGGGCTATGACTACTACGGCACCACCCGAACCGTAGACGTGCATATCCGTCGTCTAAAGCTCAAGATCCCGCTACTCGACGAGGCCATCATCTCGGTCAAATCTCTCGGATACAAGCTATCTGATCAAATCCCTGTGAAGTAGCTTGAACCGACGATCTGTACAGATGACCGGGGCATGCAAATGGCCTCTCCTCTTTTCGTGTTGTCTCCTGTCTCTCCTTGTGTCTTGCAGTCATCCTCGAGTGGATGAATTCGAAGCCAGTATCGGCCAGATCACACAGGACGACATGATCCGTCGATTCGGCTATCCCCAGCGGCTCAAGAAGCTTCCGGCCGGGAGCGAGGTATGGGACTACGAATTCCTGGCAGGGAACTCTCGCTGTGTGGGGTACCGCGTCTACTTTGACGAGGACCGTCGATCTCAACGGTGGGAACCACGGAACTGCCAGATGGGGGTTCCTTAGAAGAACGGAAAAGCGAACCCTACACATCGGAAACAGATCGAGTTACTTGGGTTTCGGGGAAGTTCGAGCCGTATCTTTTGGAGGAGAACCTGCATCGATGGGTTCTTTGATCTGCAGACCAATCTCTTGCAGCGCTTTCCCATACTGCCCGCAATACTCACGGGCACGCGCCGGCGCCTGCTCATACTTCTCTAAACAAGCACGATACGACGCCAGAAGCAAGGTTGCCTCGTTGTAGACGGCAGTAGCCGCTTCGTCTTGTCGAAATTGTTGACATTGAATCGCAGCCTCTCTATCGACTAACGTCTCGCCCGGCATTTTCCCGCACGTAATGTCGATATACTTCTGAGGACGCACACACCCGGCTGTCACAAACAGCAGCGCACACGAAGCCACCACACCGAACGTTTTTATCATTGTGGCGCCCAATCGAATCCCTCTATCCAGCATTACTCATGACGGTTCGTTTCGAAATGGCGGAACCTAGAACTTCGGATCGCGCCAGTCTCGCTCGTTTCGCTTGAGTCTGACCCTGTACCATTACACTAGCACAAGAGCATGTTACGTGTTTGTTAACTTCTTCCTCTTGAATACAGACCTACCACAACAGAAAATCCACTCTCTTTGCATTATTCAAAAATCACGTCACCTTTTTCCCCTCATCCGTGCACGCACCCTACACGCTTTACACAAATTTGATCTGCCGCTGATCGTCCGGTGCCTTGGACGTAGTAGAAGTACGACCATAGGGAGGTGACGCCGATGCCAAACATAAGCTCATCGAACCATATCCCGAGAAGTGTTCCGTCAAAACACCCGAATATTCATATACGGAACAGCGCGAATTACGCGGATCTTCAGAACGAACTGAATAGACTTCGAACGGTGCTCACACGCGAAACCATGATGTCCCATCTGATCATGACAGAACCGGAACTCTTCCCCGATCCGGTCGACCAGGCCGCCGCTGAGCATGAACTCGATGTCTCTTTGTCCGTGATGATTCTCGCCATCGAAAAGCTTCGCCGGATCGAGCGGGCGCTCATGTCTCTGCATGCGCGTTCGTACGGAATCTGTTCCCACTGCGGTCAAGAGATCCCCTCTGCCAGGCTTCGAGTGCAGCCTGATTCGCTCTACTGCGTCCCCTGTCTCACCATCATCGAGCAAAAAGCCGCCAAAAATTAATTCGATGCCGCACACCTCTACCGCCATGCCCGCAGATTGGAGTCCAGCTGCGCCCCCCTCACGTACCTGGCTCCCCGTGCTTGGCCCTTTCTACCAGGAGAAGGGACAAGCCCCGGGCTGCGACCTCCTTACCCCGCATTATTCATGTGTGCTTCTGCGCAGGCGGTCCCCGATTCAACATGAGGAAACCACCGGAATAGGTCTCCGCTACTTACAACCACGTAACAAGGAGCAATGATGCGATGCACCCGCTGTGCCGGTTTGAGAGTACCCGAGATCATCTACGATGGAGGGAACAGAGTCCTTGCCCTGCGATGCGTGCACTGCGGGGACGTCATCGACCACGTAATCGTCTTCAACCGCCAACGCCGCCCCTATCCAAAACCAAGCCGAGGCCGAACACCCATCTACGGAAGAGATCGATGGAAGAAGAATCGCCCCACGATGGTCTAGCATTCACAGGGGTTGATTGGTTGATCTTGTTTGTTTTGTTTATCTGGTTGATTTGGTTCATCTGGTTAGCTTCTAGAACCAAAAGACCAGAAAGACCAGACAAACCAAATGAACGAGTTAGGCTGGAGGACTCACACGCATCTGGTGGGTTGAATAGGCGGCACGAATGTGCTCTTTCTCGCTTTCCGATCCTCGTACCTGTAACCACAACGGCCCGCCATTCGGCTCCGCGACAAGCGCGAGCGTTAGCTGTGGGGAGTGCTGTCCCTCAAACAAGATGTAATCGGCGATACGCCTGACGAGGAGTTCTGATCGACAAAATTTGAAGGCATAGCCGCCCTCGATTTCTTGAATCTCCGCCATATATTTGAAAAGCCCCGTTACCAACATTTCACGCCGGAGTGCGAGCGCTGGGTCTGGGAAACGTGTCACCAGGGATTGATTAAATGAGCTGTGCATGATTGAGCCCCTGCGTGCGCGCCGATCGTTCCGGCGCGCACGCCACATTGACTGAGCGCGAAATCTGTAGTTCGATACGCTTCCTTGAATGAACCTTCACTGATTCATCCATTCGCAAACAAGGACACCGATCAATCGTGCCCGTCGACGTCCCAATTATTCACGGGCAAAATCTCCAACGTCCGATTATCTCCATGCTGTGCGGTGTAAAAGACTCTCCATCCATCATGAAATGGACGAGGATTCTTGGCTCCGAGGAGACCATCTGTCGTTGGATCGCCGTCGGATACATGGAAGCCGGTTATTTCGTTGTCGCCATCGTTCTGAAAACCGGACATGCCGCTGAAGCCAGAATCAATCGTGGCCGAGGGATCTCGTCCTTCCGCGAGCATGCGGACGGGCTGATTCGCCGAATTGCTGTAGTCGAGCCGGACGTCGAACAGGAACGCCGAATCCAGCGCGTTCCGCTGCCCATGCAACGTATCGCCGGCATCTTCCACGAACACAATTTTGTTCGGCGTCACAAATCCGACATTGTCGAACGCGGTATGTTCCAGATTTCCCTTGTAAAACATCATTAACTTACCCTTGTCGCCGGATGGCTTCAGAGTCAACTTCATGATCGACCCGAAGCCTCCGTGATTCGGCGCTTGCGTACGCGAATCCGTATCACCCGTTTCGTCGAAATAGAATTCCTGGAACTCGGTCCCTGGGCGGAACTGACCGTTTTCCGGACGCTTAAACGGCGTGGCGCCAGCGGTCTTTGGCCGCCTTATTGGCATCGAACGCGGTATTTCCTTGATGGTCAGTATCGTGGATGACGATCCACCGGGTGTCAAACACCTTTCCGTAGGTGTGAAGATCCAGCATGTCGTCTGAGAGAATGTCGGCGTCGGCTTGGCCAGGATGAAATACGATCGGCGTGCCCGTACGGAGCGACGTCACTTGCAAGGCCTGTAACTTTCCACCCGCCATCAAATTTCGAGGGTTCTTCGGAATAAATCGATAGACAAAACTATTTGGTTGCCGAGCAAAAGAATTGGTCGAGCCTTTCGACCCTCCCACGTCTTCGATAATGATGATGTTTCCAGCCGAATCAGCCTGCATGCCTTCATAGCCTCCATTTCCCATCACGCCGGAGAGGTCTTCGACGACTGCAGGGACATCGAGAGTGGCTTGATACACGCGGCCATTTGGGGCTGCCTCACTGGAAAACAGCAGCCGTCGTGAGAAGGGATACCAAGTTGAGCCATCGATCGTCAGCAACGGCACCCCGTTCGTATCCTTCTCAGCGAGAAGCGTGACCCGATGCGCTGCGTCGGCGTCCAGGTTGATGCGCGTGATAATTCCTTGCCCATTCACGCCATTTTCATGCCCCTGGAACAGAAAATGCCTACCGTAGTTGTACCGCGGATCGACTCCGTGGAGCCCTGGCAATATGAGATACGTGTTTTTATCCGGCTCTGTCTTCGTCGCTTCAACCTTGTGCGCCGAAGAGGGAAGATCACCGGGGGCGGGAAGCATCGGACCGTCGATGCTATATCCGTAGTAACCACTGGTGGTTGCCGAGGAGTTCTCCAGCGGTGTGCTTCCCTGTGCCACGGTTACTTCTTCAAATTCCGGCGACAAGACGTTTGGAGAGGAAATACCAGGCATTTTCTGATTGGCTGTGGGCACCGGAGTAATTGGCCCAGCGATCGCTGATTGCGCTCCCATAATCGCAACCGTCGCCAGTCCAACTTTCGCGGTGGCTAGTCCCCATTTCACCATTCGCTTTTTGAATTTTGCCATCATTGACTCCTTTTTACATTTCCTCACTATGCCGGACGAAACCAGCAGCAGCGTGCGCGGCGTGATCTGTATCGGCACAGGTGGTTGATTGATTGCTCTTGGTCCATATCGTACTGTCATTGGCGCTCTCCTCCTTGTCGCATGCGTGCATTGCAGCGGACCGTCGCTCGCAGACGAGGAAGAACCGAATACCTCAGATACCTCTTTGCTTGTTATCGATGCCGCGTCACGGGAACGGTCCGAAGAAGCTGCAGTCTTCTCTTTCCCAGCTCGTTGTCGGCACCCTCACACGAAGCACTGTCACAGGAGTCTGTTACGAATCGATCTGTCCATCCTCAAAAACTCGTAACAACAAAGTTAAGAGATGGTGTTCACGAGGAGTGCAGTCCTGACAGCTACCGCTTCAGTTGTCTCATCGGATATCGAGCAAGTCGAACAGGCATTTGCATCGATTGGAGAGAAAGAGTAGATTCGAAAAAGGTGTGAAGCGGAGGTTCGCTGATGAGAAACCTACAGGTGCGGTCTATTCTTTGTTCGCGTCAGTATGCTTTCCCACTGATGCTGGGTCTGTTCGGTCTTCTTGCGGCCTGTGTCTCGGCCCCCGATCATCCGGCTCCGGATCCTCCTGATTGGATCCGTGTCGGTGTGACCACGAAAACCGAGGTGATACAACGGTACGGGCAACCTGATTTGGTGATCGCTTCCATCGACGGGGACACCGCCATCTACCGCCCGACCGCTTCAGGACCATCCGCTCCACGTGTCGAAATTCCCACCGCCCAGGCCGGCCCCCTCGGATCAGGTACGACACGTATGCAAACGATCAACCCGGGCCTAGGTGCCAACGATATGAACACGAAAACGAAAGAGCGGTTGCGGAGTGAACTTCGCATCCGCTACGATGCTCGTGACGTCGTGCAGGAGATGTCTTCCCCTTAACCCACATTAACTCATGAGCGCTTCTGCTGCAATTGCGGATTCTCCGCTCTTGCGCCTGATGTGTGCGCGAGAGAGGCAAGACATGCGCGACAGGCGTGACTCGATTTTCCGAACACTTCAGCCTTCAGTCTAGAGACCGTCTCACCTGTCCCAATTTTCTCGCGCTTCACGAGGAACACGCTTTTGGGCGATTTCGCAACGAACCGTCAGAAATAATGCGGGTTAATCGGCCGATCTGATTCTAGGTTGCTTCTGTCAGAATCACGCGTATACTCATTGTCTGCAGATCGGGCCAGGCGCTTCCGTTGACTCTCTCCCTCTCCATCGGTGTTAAGATAACTCTCACGGGAAACAAGGACTTCGATGGACGCTTCTTCATTGACTTCATTTACGATCAATAAAGGCACCTGTTATGCCGTGTTTGCCTACGATATCGGGTGGTCGATCAATTTGGAGGATGTCAACCGCCGAATCACGGCTGACAGGGAGCGCAGCCGCCTCCGGCATAAGACAAGAGCTCCGCAATATTTCGAATACCGGCCGGCGCCGTTACGCCTCATGCAAGAAGGAGGAAGCCTCGCGGTCGGCCAGTATCAATCCAGCCCTACGGTCGAAGTGATGGTATATGACTTCGGCGCCGTGACCATCACCTACCGGTTTGCGCTGGACGGTCCCTTCGAGGGCCTGCTCGAACTCAGCGAGTCGCTCTACGAAAACAAGCCCTTGCTGACGGAGTCACGCAAGCGGGTAGAGCAGCTCGTTCAGGCGATTCATCCGTCGATCGAACGGCCCAAGATCGCCAAAGAGGTGGAGGATTACAACATCTTCTCGATTGAATCCTATTCGCCGGAGCAATCGCTCCCGCTCTGGACAAGCCAGAAGACAGAACTGGCACAGGTGCTTCGCGGCGAACGGACGCCGCTCGCAGACCAAGAAATTCAAGACGCCACGTCCTGCCGCATTTCATATGGAGTCGGAGACGCCGCTCTCATCGACTGGCACTCGGCCGTGATCTTCGGAAAAGAGATGGACGATGTGCGAGCCGTCCTGGAATTTGCCAATGTGGAGCTCTTGGAAATGCGGATGCTCGACGAACAGCTCGATGCGGCGCTGGATGAGGGGTACGCCGCGCTCGCCCGAAAACCGCGCTTGCTGCCGCTCCCGGGTTCGCACGACAAGGGCACCACGCATATCGCGCAGCTGCAAGTCGACGGCGCACTCCTCTTCGAGCGGGTGACGAACACCTTGAAGCTGTTAGGCGATCAGTACCTGGCGCGCGTCTATCGCCTCGCTTCCCAACGTTTCCACCTGGAAGCCTGGGATGCGAGCATTCTGCGCAAGCTAGAGACGTTGGAAAGCATCTACGGTAAGATGTCGGACCGCGCAACCACCCGCCGCATGGAAGTGCTTGAATGGATCATCATCGTCCTGATCGCCGTCTCCATCGCAGTGTCGTTCTTCCCGATGGGCGGACACTGACGAAGGCAGGACGTGAACGGTGAAGCGGAAAATATCTTAAGGTCAACGGATTCATGAATTGCCTTACAAGCGACGCTTCACGCGCAAGAGCGGCGGATCGACGGTTGCAGTAGAAGTCTTCGTGAATTATGCGGGCTCGTCTCTCATCACTCTTCCGCCATGTGCCGGATAATCTTGCCTTCCACCAAATAGACGACGAGTTCAGCGATATTCGTCGCATGGTCGGCGATCCGCTCATAATACTTACCGATGAACGTGAGGCGGGCCGCTCGCGTGATGGTTCGTGAATCTTCCAGCATGAATGAGACGAGTTCTCTGAAGAGTTGCTCCGTGAGATCGTCAACAAAAGGGTCGTCCCGGCAGACTTTTCGCGCCAGTTCGGCATCACGATTCACAAAGGCATCCAGGCACTCTTTGACCATCCGGATCGTCCACTCAGCCATTCTTGTAATATCGAGATAGGGTTTAAGCTGGGGTTCTTTGTTCAACTCGATCGCCCGTTCGGCAATGTTTTCCGCCAGATCGCTAATCCGTTCGAGTTCTGTGGAGATCTTCATGGTCGTCGTAATAAATCGGAGGTCGCCGGCCTTCGGATGATGGAGCGCCAGCAGGCGGAGGCATATCTCGTCGATCTCGAGATCCAATGCGTTGATGTGCGAGTCGTTTTCGATGACTTGAATCGCCAGGTCAGAGTCGCGCTCGGTCAACGCTTGCAAGACGTCTTGCAATTGCGATTCGACAGAGCCGCCCATCAGCAAGAGCTTCTTTTTGAGATCGTTCAGCTCGACATCGAGATGTCGTTCCACCGCTGCCTCCAAGTAAGAGTAACGGGAACTGAAGTGTTCGGAACTTCGAACCCTGACCTTCAGTCTAGAGCCGTGCCTGAAGTCCGCGTGCTCAGTCCGCTGACCTCGGTCGCTCACTCCATCGGCCAGGTCTCAATATTGTGCTGAGCCCGAGCATGCCGAGGATGATCAAAATGAAGACGAACGACACCATGAGGAAAAACGCACTGCGTAGTCCCATGATCATGATGACCCACCCCCTTTGCTCTCAGGAGACACCAGGAATCCAGATCGCCGAATCGGTACCAACCGCGATGCTGGAAGACGTCATGAAGATTCCGATCGACGTGCCGAACATGATGAGGTAACTTTACCCACACTCAGATCACTACGCCGTTGCAGGTTGGTTATGAATCTGTAACATTTTGATCTCGTGTCTTGGCGGAAGTCTGGTCACTTCCGACGCAAGTGCGCAAGTGGGCAACGAAAACGGTGTGATCATCATTACGGCCAGCCGACGGACACTTGCATTCTGCAGCCGCATGAGCGGATGGGATGAATTCGAATATCGGCTCCTGGCGCCCCTCCCCTTCCCCCATGCGATTTAACAGAAGCTTGAGCCAATCTTAATCGAGCCGAACCGGCGTTCCTTGTACTCTGCCTCCAGCCCTAACAGTCTGGAGGTCTTCATGAGTCCCTCACCAAACGTTCCGTATTTTGTCGAACTACTCGTACCCGGCGCAGAGAGCGAGCAGAAATTCCTCCTCCTCGCCGTCCAGGCTGCTCTGATAAAATATCGCGCGTCGCATCACCAGGGTACCAGCCCACCACAAGCAACCTCTGATGAAGTATTATATTCTTCCAAGAGAGATCATACTGAGATGCAGGCTTCTTGAGCGTATAATGGCTGAGACCAGGAGCACAATCAAAAGAGCCGAGGTCGATGGCGCGAGTGATCGTCAAGCAAAGACCCCGTACGATGGATCTGACAGACCCCTCTCTCTACTTAAACCGTGAGCTCAGCTGGGTACGTTTCAACGAACGGGTGCTCGAAGAGGCGCTCGACCCCTGCCATCCCCTGCTCGAACGCCTGAAATTCCTGTCGATTTTTGGCAGTAACCTCGACGAATTTTTCATGATCCGCATGTCCGGCTTGTACTGGCAGGTGCAGACCGGCTCAGTTGAAGCTCCGCCGGACGGCCGAACACCGGAGGACCAGATTCGGGCGGTCCAGCAGGCCCTTGCCCCGCTGCTCGCACGGCAGATGGCCTGTTGGGACAGCGATCTCCAGCCAGCCCTGCGTGACGCGGGGATTCATGTGCTGACCCACCCGGATATCTCGAACACAGCGACAAAACACCTCCGCGAGTATTTCAAGGAAGCCATCCTCCCGGCGCTGACCCCACTGGCCTTCGATGCCGCGCATCCGTTTCCCCACATCTCGAACTTGTGCATGAACCTCGCCATCGTCGTCATAGACGCCGATCATAGAGAACGTTTCGCGCGCCTCAAAGTGCCGCGTCTCTTTCCGCGCCTTCTCTGCGTCCCACACGGGTTCCCACCCAGCCTCAGCGCCGACGGAAATCCCTGTGCATTCGTCTGGATTGAGGAGCTAATCGCCGCGAACTTGGATCTCTTGTTTCCCGGCTGCGAGGTGGTGGCGGCCTATCCGTTCAGGGTGACCCGTGACGCGGATCCGGACATCAAAGAAGACGAAGCCGCCGATCTCCTGCTGGCGATTCAGGAAAGCCTTCGGCAGCGGCACTTCGGGTCGGCGGTGCGACTGGAAGTCAGCGCGAAGATGCCGGACAGGATACGCCGGATTCTCGGGCAGAACCTCCACCTCGGTCTCGATCAGCTCGACACGGTACTCGGTCCTCTTGGCATGGCCGATCTGATCGAGCTCACCAGACTCAATCGGCCCAACCTAAAAGATCCGCCAGTGCCGCACAAAGTCGCTCCGGCCTTGGCGAGGGACGATGTCTTCACTACGATGCGACAGCGCGATGTCCTGCTCTATCATCCGTACGACAGCTTCATGCCGGTCGTGGACTTTCTTCGAACCGCAGCCGTCGATCCCCACGTGTTGGCCATCAAACAAACGCTCTACCGCGTCGGACCGGACTCTCCCGTCGTCGAAGCGCTGATGGAGGCTCGGACAAACGGGAAGGAGGTCGCCGCGCTGGTGGAACTCAAGGCGCGGTTCGACGAAGAAAACAACATCGTCTGGGCCAAGGAACTCGAACGGGCCGGAGTTCATGTCGTGTATGGATTAGTGGGGCTGAAAACGCACGCGAAGATGTGCCTGGTCGTGCGGCGTGAGGGAGATCGGCTCGTTCGGTATGTGCATCTCAGCACCGGCAACTACAATCCCACGACGGCGCAGGTCTACACCGATCTAGCGCTTCTAACCAGCAGCTCCGCAATCGCCTCCGACGTGGCGATGCTGTTTAATGCATTGACCGGATATGCGCGACACACAGACTATCACAGCTTACTGGTCGCGCCGGAGGGAGTGCGCACGGGGATCCTCCAGCGAATCGAGCGAGTCATTGCCGGACACGGCAGCACGGGCCAGGGGTATCTCGCATTCAAACTCAATGCCCTGACAGACCCGGCGTGCATTCAGGCCCTCTACCGTGCCTCGCAGGCCGGCGTCAGGATCGATCTCCAGGTCCGCAGCATCTGCAGCCTGCGCCCGGGAGTCAGCGGAGTCAGCGACCACATCACTGTGACATCGCTCGTCGGTCGATTTCTTGAGCATAGCCGCATCTTCTATTTCCGATATGGCGAGGATGAGGAACTGCTCCTCGGCAGTGCCGATCTCATGCCGCGCAATCTGGACGGGCGGATCGAGATCCTCTTCCCGGTTGAAGACACACAGCTTCAGCGCGTGATCCGCGACGAGATTCTATTCACCCACCTCCGCGACACAAAACAATTGCGCCGGATGGACGACAAAGGCTCGTACAGTCGGGTCATAGGGAAACCGCTCGATCCGCCGTTCGACTCGCAGGCCTGGATGCTTCAGCATGCAGGAACGTGGAGCAGGGAGTAGTGATGGCCGGTTGCCCGGATCGCGTGCAGCGGATACTGTGATATCGGGTCAGCGCGCCGGTACCCCAAGAGGAACTACTCAGATCTTCAGGCTGAAGGCTGAAGTTGGTTTCTACGACCTTGGGTTCAATCAGAGATGAATCCTGGTTGCGCAAGAAGCCCAACCCCTAAAAACGTTCAGCCTATCTACCTGAGTAGTTACCCCCAAGAGATTGGGTCTGGGTTCGAAGGATCGTGTCTAACCTCATCCGAGATCGTTCATGGAGTCGTCGAAATTCGTCTCTGGCGAGGAGCGGATCCTCGAAACTCTGATCGGAGGGCGCGATTGGGGCGAGAGGAAACATAGTCAGCGATGACCGCTTGGCAGCCGGTGTGCTCTTCCAGGGATTGTAAAGCGGATCGCCGACGAGCACCATGCGCCAGCTGATCCATCGACTGGTTAAATAATAGGCCTCGACCAGCGAATACTGGCCGGTCATCAGGAGTGCCACGAACTCGAGCGGTTCAGGAAAGGCATCCAGGTACGGTTCGCCGATGGAACCGATCGTCGAGGTGATCCCCCGTTCCAGCGCATTCTTGCACCAGCCTGGCTCGGAAGCGCGGTGGAGGCTCACCGCTTCCGCGGAAGCCATGTGATAGCCAATGGCGCCTGGCCGAAAGGTAAACGCGTCCTCATATTGCCTGAGCCGATACCAGCCCACATAGAGCGCAACATCCGGCGCCTCATCAGGACCATGAAATCGGATCTCGGTGTTCTCTAATTTCGATCGGTAGGTCGTGTGCTGTGCGAGGAAGCTGTTCAAGTCACGCAAGCTTTGATCGTAGCGGCCATAAGTATCCGATGGATCTTTGACCGGCAGACCTCGCGCATCGAGATAGACCGTCCCGGCTAGTCCCTGTTGCTCCGCCTCTCTCGCCCGATCCACTAGACGGAAGGCCAGGTCGGCAGTTGGCCCATCAAGCCGGCTCACCATTAGTATAGGGATATCTCGGCGGGGCCCTCCCGCAGTCTTCTTGAAAGAATAATGGAGCGGATTGGCCCGCCGCCAAGAAGCCCCGTATTGGTGGCGATCCCACCAGAGCAGGCTCAACTCGCTATCCACACTTGCGTCGGCCTGTTCGTCTGACAAGAGATTCAGCTCCAGAGCAGCCAGGCCAAAGACGCCATAAGCCCCATAGACCTTCCCGACCTCTTCATATAATTCAGCTCGCCGGCTGCGGACTGGGAGTTCCAACGACCCCAGCAACAACTGGAATCCCTCCATTTGCTCCGCCCGAATTGGTGCGTCCGCCCTAGCGCCTGGAGCCTCCTCGGCACGAGAAATCTCATAATGAAGTTGCGCGAGGCCGGCCAGCCCTTGATGAGCCTGAACCACAACTTCCAACTGCGCAGACCACTGATGAAGGATTGGCGGTTGCAGTGCCTTGACCCGCTTAACGGACTCCTGGACCGCCTCGTCGACTCGCAGCAAGAACTCCACATGGCGTTCATACGCCACAATGCCTTGCTCCTCCTTCGTGGACGGAGCCGGCTTGGAACCGGATTGCAGAGCAATGTCGCGAGCCTGGCGCTCGATGTCCACCAACTGCGACCTCGCGGCACCGAGTCTGTTACTCGCATCATGCTGCCAGCGCTGCTCCTCTGCCGTGAGCTTCGGCGGCTCGACTCGTAGAGGCACGCCATAGACCGTCACCAGCACACGAATAAATTGTTGGATTCGCTGGTCCTGCAACGCCTGCCGAAGCGGCATGACCAATCGACGCTCATAGTTTTCCCGGCTCATGGTGTCGTCGAGCGGAAGATCCAGTTTGGCAATCTGTTGCAAGGGGACTCCCCGCCTGGTCGCATAATGTTCCGCGACCATCAAGCTCTCACGGCTGTTGGCATTGGCAACAATCACCACCTGATTGGCCGAGAGTTCGGCTTGGGCTGGAGGGACTTTCCCCACGAAGGTGATGACGAGGAGAACTAACCCCATGGCCCCAAGGCGAAGCGGCAGAAACAAGGCGGTTAGCTCCTCATGGGGAAAACGCTTGGCCAGTGTCATTGTGTGCAGTGTAAGAGATCTACCGCGCATGAACAAGAACAGGTTCTGTTGTCGAGCCGTGCCAACACCTGAGCATCGAAGTTCTTGTGCGCGAGGAACAGCTGATCACGCAACACAATCATTGGCAAACCACCAATCCCCGAGGAAGGCGGGAGCGCCTACCCATCAACCTTCGAGTACGGCATGAGTGCCAGCCATCAGCCCGAGATCTCTTATCACTGGTGTTGTGAGCTATATGGATTATGGTGACTGACGCCGTCTTCATAATCATGCAATCAGGTCGTCCCCGTTAGTCGACCTTGAGCATAACTCAACTTACGCGAAGCTCATTTTGACGGCGGCCACCCTTTCAGCAATGAGGTTGCGCTCTTGTATGGAAATTTTCTCGTTCGGAACGGAATTGGGAGTCTTCCTTGCCACTGAATTCTCAAGAAAAGACTCCTGCCCCCCTATGAGTCCCCATCGTGTCGTCAACTCGTCCTTCCATCCCCCACATCGAACACCTTTTTTACGGCTGTCAGCAATGTCGCTTGATTGATCGGTTTTGACAAGATGTCGGATACGCCTTGCTTGAGAAGAACCCTGGCCCTCTCGGTCGTCACTTCGCCGCTCAACACAATAACGGAGGCATGGGGAAACTGGGATCGAAAATAGGGGATCGCCTCCATTCCGCCCATATTCGGCATTTTAAGGTCGCAGATGATGGCGCCCAATGCAAACGGGTTATCTCCGCGCTTAATAGCCCTGACTCCTGCTTCTCCATCCTCAGCTTCCACCACGTCATACCCCGCCTTCGACAAGATTAGACGCACCGATTTCCTGACATCCGCTTCGTCGTCCACGACCAGTACTCTCCCTTCGCTCATACGACGCTCCTCCTTTGTCAATTGCGCACGTGGCTTGCTGTGTTTCATCAATGATGCAGGTACCCCGACACGGTGCCAGATTCCATCACGGAGCCTTTCCTCACACGCAATTCTCATTGCCAGGATTCGCGAGGCGATGACCCTACCGAGGAAACCGATGGAGTTCCAGTTAAGATCGTGTTAACGGTGGGGAGGTCGCGTGTAGGATCACTGCCCAGAGAGGCAAATTTTACAACGTCCTTCAGCATCCGCTCCGCGTCCGACCTAAATTTCCTCGTCCTGATGTAGGAAATGGTGCAGGTGCTCGGCGTGGATCACGGCTTCGAGTTGCTTCCTCGCGTCCTCAATTCGATCCTGCTTCTTCTACAATTTCGCCAAGAACATGCGAGCGTTAGGGACATTCACGTAGACAAGACTTGAATTTACGCAACGATAACAAGTCTCTAACCGCAGCGCAATGCTGGCCTGGTAGAATCACGCCAATACATATAATCAATATCAAAGGAGGGGAACAGATGGTTACAGTCAGTCAACTCATGAAGCGGGATCTCGTGACGGTGGACTCCGGTACCTCAGTCGTCGAAGCTGCCAAGTTGATGAAAGCCTGCAATGTGGGAAGCGTGTTGGTGGCCCACGATCACCAGATTATCGGCATTGTCACGGAATCGGATGTGGTGAGGAAATTCGTGGGAGCCGACAAGGCACTCTACTTTATCCCTGTCGAAGACATCATGAGCAGTCCGATCGTCGGGATCGAAGAACGCCGCCCGCTCACTGAAGCAGCAGACCTCATGAATAGGCACCAGACGCACCACCTGGGCGTCACTAAGGGTGGGTCTGTGGTGGGCATTCTCTCAGTTCGCGATTTGCTCCGTCCCGTCTCCATCGACGAATTCTAGCCGCCAACCGGTCTGGTTTGTTTGGTTTGTCTTGTTTATTTGGTTGAACCGGATGAACCAAGTCAACCAGATGGACAAAACAAACCAGATAGACCAGACAGACCGAATAGACCAGATGGACCAGTCTACGCTCGCAGCTTGTAGCCCACACCCCTGACAGTCAAGAGAAAGGTCGGTCTGGAGGGGTCCTGCTCGATCTTCTGCCGCAGCGAATGAATGTGAACGTCGAGCGCGTGCTCTTCGAGGGCATAGCCTTCTCCCCATACCCGGTTGAGCATCTCCTGGCGAGAGAACACGCGGCGGGGTGATTCGAGGAACTGCTTGAGAATCTGGAATTCCTTTGGGGTCAGATTGACGGCATGGCCGTTGGCCAGAACTTCATGACGATCGAGGTCCATCCGAAGATTCCCCGCACTATACTGGATGTTCGACTGGACGCCAGCCTCGCGGCGTCGAAGGATTGCGCGCGCCCGCGCGACCAGCTCACGGACACTCTGGCCACACACGACCAAGTCTATATCCTGGTCATAATCTTGAACACAGTCTTCCACCTGGCAGGAGATATTTCCATCCTCCACAGCAACAATTGGAACTGCGTTCAGTGCCCTGACCCGTCGGAAGTTGGCGATGGAGCTGGATCGACGGTCGAGAATAATCAATGCTGGCGTGTTCGACTTCGCCTCTGCGAAGGCAAGGGACTCTGTGGTCACCGCCGTACTGAAATACCCGCCCGCTTCTAACGCTTTCTTCAACGCCTGCGCAAACGACTCGGATTTCAGAAAGATGAGTACCGAGTCACGTACGCCTGGCATAGATGATTTATCGGTCAACATTGCATAGTCATAATCAAGCAGGCAGAACAACAAATCGTTACAGCAGAATTAAATGTCCGTTAAATCAAATAAATCAAACGGACGCAGGTTGGCTAATCCAACGGGTACTCAGGCTGGAGTTAACACCGAATTAACAATTCATTGATCTCACGGCAACGAAACCCCGGTACCCTCTTGGCAAGGGTTGAAAAAGTCTATCTGGTCTGTTTGGTCTGTCTTGTTTATCTGGTTCAACTGCAAACTAAACAACCAGACAAACCAGATACAACACCAGATAAACTGGGCATATTTGGAGGACAGAGGGGATGGAGGTCCGACAGAATATGACGCAGTATCGCCGTACGGCCTCGGTGGGAGTCTCTATTTTCCTTGTGCTGCTCTTTGCTGCAGCCCTCCAAGTCTCTGGTCAAATAATGCCCTCACTGGATCCGAAAATTCCCCCCTATCAGCGAGTGAGCGACCTGACAGGCGCACTGTCCGTCGCAGGGTCGGAAACCATGAAACCGCTGACAGAAGCATGGTCGGCAAAACTCAAACAGCTATATCCCGGCCTCTCCATCAAAGTGGAAAGCAGAGGATCCGAGACAGGACTGGCTGCGCTGTTGGAAGGGAAAGTCCAAATTGCCGCGATGTCTCGGCGCATGACGCAGCAGGAGGTCGTTGAGTTCAAACGGGAGTTCGGCTATGAACCGACTGAGGTTCCTGTTGCCGTCGATGCACTGGCCGTCTTTGTGCACAAAGATAATCCAATCCAAGGATTGTCTCTCGCCGAAGTCGATGCTGTCTTCTCCAAAGAACGGCGGCGTGGGCTGGAATATCCTGTCAATGTGTGGGGCGACGTGATGTTGTTAGAAGAAGAGTGGGCGGAAACGCCCATTCACCTTTATGGGCGGAATGGTAATTCCGGTACTGCTTCATTCTTCAGAGAGCACGTCTTGAACGGGGCTGACCTGAAGAAAAACATGACGGTGGGTGTCGGTTCGGCATCGGTTGTGATTGAACTGATGAGGGATCGATTCGGAATCGGATTCAGCAGCATCGGCTACCGGACATCAGAAATCCGGCCTGTTCCCTTGGCGGCAGTCCAGGGCGGACGGTACGTGACGCCGACATTTGAAACAGCGATGGATGGGTCCTACCCTTTGAGACGCAATCTGTATCTCTATATCAACCGGCCACCGAAAGTCGCACCGCCAGGGCCGCTTTCGGAGTTCGTGAAATTCGCGCTGAGCCAGCGAGGACAGAAAATTGTCCTAGACCAAGGGTATTACCCGCTGCCAACAATGGAACTCAACCGGCTGACCATGATGTGGACAACCCCTGTGTCTATGCGAACCGCAGCCGCTGAAGAACCGGCCAAGACCCGCGACTAGATCCCGTTGACGATTGCAGGCATACCATGCCAAGGTACACACACGGACCCTCCCATGAGCCGACTCATCTGCCTGGCTTTTCTTGCCTTCGTCGGCGCCGGAGTGATCGGCGCCTGTAGCCCCAGACAATTCACCACCGTTACGATATACGACAAACCCGCTGCTTACGTCCGATTGGAGTTTGATCGGACGGTGAAAAAAGGAACGGAACACTCGCATCCGAAGTCGCTCACGCCTGAACAAATCGCCGCGGTCCTGGGCGGGGTGAGGATCGATGAGCCCATTGCCCTTGTTCGGGGTGACATCCTGCAGCGGGATCCTGAGCCGCGCGTCCATCCGGCCTTCACTGATAAGGACATCGCGCTCTTCGCACCGCTGTTAGCTCTGGCTCTTAGCAAAGCGACGCCGGAAGAAGTCGTAACCTTTTATCAGACTCGAGACATCTCAGCCATCACGCGAGAAGTCACGTCCGGAGGAGTATTCGTCCAGGGCGATGAACTGCATCTGATTCTCGCGAACTACCGGTCGCATACCCGCTATATGGCCGACTTTGGTGTTGCCGAAACACAGGACGATCGGCTCACGCCGATGCAATCGCTGGCCCCACAAGAAGGCCGCGTTGATTTTGAGCCAGAGTCAGCCAAGCGGGAACGCCCAATTGGGGGCCTGGGAAAAATCTTCCAATGGAACAATCGGGAACTGGCGGTGTTGTACAAGCAGCTGCCACCCCGCCCGCTGGTTCAACCAACACCATAGGTAAACCGCGTTTCTCTGGTTCATCTGGTTTGTTTTGTTTATCTGGTAGGTTTGGATCCGCCGGCACGTCCGGTATAACCAAACAAACAAGACAAACCAAAGAAACCAAAACAACGAGATTAGAAACTCCACTGAAGTTGGAAGCGAATCAAGTTGCCGGTTTGGAGTTGATAGGGGGTCTGGGTGCACGAGACCGGCGAGGCGGAAAGGCCGCAGGTGTTGACTGGAAGGGTGGCCGAGTCCCCCGAGGTTCGCTGAGTCCATGAATAAGCTACGGTCAATTCGAGCGAGCGATTGAACTGGTACTCGAGCCCCAGCTCTGTTTCCCGCACCGAGTTTTGCGGCGCATTACTCTGAAGCTTCTGGGCGCCGAAATATTCTTGCATGCGCACATAGGGGAAGATGCTCTGGCAATAGGTGTCGCATTGGTAATTGTAAAACAATTGAACATACCCGCCGTGCAGGGAACCGAGTTCCACCGCCGTCCGAGCGTTATTCAATTGAGGCCCCCTTCCAATCAGGTACTCAGCCTGAAGGCCGAACGGTTGAGGAAACACGACTAGATTCCACGTGACCCGTTCGTCGAGATAATTCCCACCGTTCGTGACTTGAGGCGAGACCGGCTGTCCGTTTGTCAGTGATGGATTAGTCGGCTGGACGGGAGAGGTGGAAACGACGACTTGACCCGTATAGGCGTCCATCCCGACCTGGACGATTTGACCGTTGGAAAACTCATAGGGATACGCCGAGTGAAATATCACGTGCTTGTTTTTGTTCGCATCTTGCTGATCAATAGCCTGACCGTTGTAGACCCCGATGCCCAACATGCCATAGTCGCCGGACCCTTTGAGGCCGCTCTCCACCAACCGCCGGAACCGCTCGCGCACCACGGTCGGCGCGTAGTAGAGAAAGACGCCCAGATTGCGTTCATTCGGGACTGCGCTAAAGGTCGCATCATTGCGGTCGAACGCCAGCCGGTTTTGGCTTGACTGCACGGTCTCGAATCCAAACGGGATCTTCGACTGCCCGGGCCGGATCCGCCATTCTTTGTTCGCTGTGAGAAAGATATCGGCATAGGCATCTCTCAGTACCGTCGTGCCTTCATTATTGTTGCCTTGCACATTGTTGACGAAGCCTGCGAATTCAGCCTGCAGATAGACGAACACGCGATCGTGAGGCTGGCCGCTCACAATGAGGCGGGCGCGGCGCATAAAAAACTCGTTGTTCTTGACGATCGAGCGGTCCCCCGGGGAGGTCAGGAGATCATTTTGCTGCCCGAAATTATAGCGGAATTGGGTATAGCCCCTGACACTAATCTTTTCATACCATCGTTCCCGGACAGGCACATCGCCAATCCCCCGACTTTCTTCCATGACCTTCGCTTCCCGCTTCTCTTCCTCCGCTTTCAACTGGACCCACTGATCGACGGTGATCTGCTTGTTTTCGAGCAGGAGGTCTTCGAGCTTGCCGGCCAGCGCCGGAGAGGAGTCGGCGAAGAGCCACCCCAAAACCATTACCCCTATCCATGCCAATCCTCGACCAGTCGTCTTCATTCAATCCTCTTCCAGACCTATCCGTCACAGTGTCGGAAAGAGAATATGAAGAGACCATTACAGCCAAGTTACGTCTGTCTCCGGTAATGGTTAACTTGTGTAAAAGACGGGGGTAATAGTCGATCTGCCGGCGAGTGAATCGAGAATATGCCCTGGATCCAGGATTGCTATGGACTTCGTAGGGGGACTGCCGGTCAGCTGGCGTTGCGGAGGAGCTGGGTACAGTTGCGGACCAACGACTGCAACCACGTTTGAGGTGCCGTCAACGCCTCGGGCTCGACCGTCGTGGAAGGATGTAGTTGGTCGATGCGCACAGCCACATCGCGATAATTTCGACCATCACGACTGATCGTGCGATAGCATTCGACGGCTTCTTTGGATCGCCCCATCGATTCCAGCGTCCGTGCGTAGACATACCGAAGCGACACCAGATCCTGCGCGGAGCCTGACGGCCGGTCGAGAGCTGCGCGATAGGCAGACAATGCCTCTTCGTATCGTCCGATCGCCTTCAAACACAACCCTATCTGTCCGAGCGCCTTGACGCCCCAGACCTCATCGGCAACCAATCGGTCTAAGAGTGCGATGGCTCGTGAAAACTCTCCTGCCTGCTTCAAGGCGAGTGCTTTTCGGTACGACACTGCGGGATCGGCGGCCGCTCGCTCGTCCATAGTCGTCGTTGATGGCGCTTCCGGATCGGAGGCGACCGGTGGACTTGTCGAGACTTCAGCCGTTTCCTCATCGCTCTCATTCTGGCCCGGCTCAATCGAAGCCGGATCCCTTCGAAAGGGCAGAAAACCGTTTCGATCTCGCGCTCGCGCGGCATCGAGTACGAGGCGGGCTGTAATCACGTCAGCCTGCGCCCCATACCCATACACCAAGGCATGGTCGCACAGCTGATTCATCAGTCGGGGGACTCCACCGGCTAACGTAAAGATCTTTCGACAGGCTAGCGTGGAAAACAGCGGTCTCCGCCCCCCGGCCACTCGAACGCGATGACCGATGTACGCGATGGCCTCTTCCTCGGCCAACGGTTCCAACGCATACTCCACTGCGATGCGTTGGGCGAACTGTTCCATCCCAGGCCCCTTCAAGAGATCTCGAAGCGCCGGCTGTCCCGACAGCAAAATTTGCAGCGAGCGGCGACGCCCATCGTTCAGGTTCGACAGCAATCGGAGTTCCTCCAGCATGGCAGATCCGACGTTCTGAGCCTCGTCGAGGACCAAGAGCACGCGCCGGCCGGCGGTCTGCTCGCCCTCCAAAAATCGCGCGAACTCATGAAAGAGTTCCACTTCGTTCTTCCCTTTGGTCTCCAGGCCAAAGGATGCCGTGATCCACGGCATGAGTCCGCCCAACCCTCCATGCGTATTCTCCAGCATGCCGATGGTCCATTGACGGCGCGATTGATCCAATAGCCGATTCAGCAGCGTGGTCTTTCCTAGGCCCGGTTCACCGGTGATCACGATAAAGGCGGATCCATTGACCAACCCATACTCCAACAGACTCAGCGCCATCTTGTGCCTGGTTCCCAGGAAGAGAAATTCCGGGTCGGGCAGCAGCGTGAACGGCTTGGCCTTCAGTTGATAGTATGTTTCGTACATGGTCGTATTATCCCGTGTGCGCCATGAGGAGATCTTTCGCGCGATGCCCAGTCATCCCTCCTCGACCGGACATATTCAAGACGCCGCCGAGTATCGGCACACTTCCCTTCAACGCCGTCATCGCCCGCTCAACATCGTCCGAACCAGTCCGGCCCTCTTCGACCACCAACAGCAGCGCATCGATGTGGGGAACAAACCCGTGGACGTCGGCGCGCGACAACAGAGGAGGCAAATCAAACACCAGCAGGCGAGCGGGATAGCGGTGTTTGAGCTCTTCCACCAACGCCCCCATCCTGGGCGAAGCCAGCGCCTCCGCGGAATTCGTGATCGTGCGCCCCCCCGGAAGAAACACAAATCGACCGATGCCCGGATGAACCAACAGCTGCTCGAGTGGAATCTCATCAAACAGATATTCAGTCAGCCCTGGGCAGCTCTCCATGCCGAAGGCCTGATGGACACCGGGCCGGCGCATATCCGCATCGACGAGCAACACCGTGTGGGCCAAATCCATCGCCAGAGCGAGCGACAGGTTCACCGCTGTCAACGTTTTCCCTGCATGTGGAGTGGGACTCGTGACGCCCAATACATTCCACCCTTTCTGACGACACTGTTGAACGACCTGAGTCCGTAGCATCTTGTACGCATCGACGAATGCGCCCCCTTCAAATCCGGTGATCAAACGCTGAGCACGCATGGTGTCGTCGGTCACTTCAACCGTCTTCGTCGACGTATAGACAATAGGCGGCGGCACCGGGTGAGAATTTCCGGCCGAACGCCGGGGCACCGGGCCCTCCGATCCATGCTCCTGCTTGAACCGTTCCAACCCCTGTTGTAAGTATTCCATCAAGCCTCTCCTCTTCTCCACGGCTCAGCCCAGTTTTCTCAAGATCGTGTACCACAACACATCCAGCGGCATCCACGCCAGATGTAAGACAGCCGCACCAGCCACCACGACACCGAGACCGGCAAGGCTGAAGACCGCTCGACGACGGCCAAGCGCCACGAGTTCGCTCTCAGACGGCAGATAGGGAATGACGGCCAGCGGGACACCTCGCATGGCACGTCCCAGCTGATCGGCCGTAAAGATCCTCCGGTCCACATTATCCGCTGCGACGCCGGTTCCGACTCCTCCGGCGATGGCGAGAAACGCACCCAGTAGGAGAATCGCCAGGCGATTGGGCCGGTCCGGCTTCTCCGGCAATTCAGGAGGATTGATCAGCGAGAACCGTTCGCCCTTCCGCTGCACTTCCAGTTCGCCAGAGACCTGTGCCTCCATCAACCGCGAAGTGATTTCTTGATACTTACGCACGGAGTTTTCACGATCCCGAAGCAGATCCAGATACTCAGGCTCGATCGTCGGTGTCGTCTCCAATCGCTTGGCGTATTCGGCCATTCGCCGCTTCAGGTCTACCCGCGCTCTTTCCAGAGACTGCAGTGAGGCCGTTGTCGAAGCCAGCTGCGACTGAATATTGATGTACGCAGGATTCTCCGGCTTGACGGTGGACGGCTGCGCCGGCCGCGCCACGGCGGCCTGCAGTTCTCGTTCAAGCGAGGCCACGACATTCTGCAATTGCATCACATCGGGATGCATTTCCCCCACCCGTTCCCGCAAGGCCGCGAGCGAAGCCCGCTCCGCCATAAGCCGCTTCGACAACTCTTCCCGCCCATCCGTCGCACCTGCTTCCTTCTCAAGCGACGACATCTCCTGTTTCAGCTTGATGAGATCGGGATGGTCGGGTTCGAGGTAGGCCGACGCGCTGGCATGTTGGGCGCGCAGCGACTTCAACCGCTCGCTCGTGTCCAGCAAGCGTTCACCGCTCGCGCTGATGAGCGGCGTATGCGGCTTCAGCGTAGCCAGCTCCCCTTCCAGGTAGGTTTTTCGCTCTTTCAAACTTCTAATATCGCGGTCAGAGTCGATCACTTCCCGTTGGGTCTGATTCATGAGCTGCATATTCAGCTGCACCAATTCGGGAAGCGCCCCATCGGCTCGCTGCTTTACCTCCGCCAATTTGCCTTCCAGATCTTGAATATGGCGAGAGAGATTCTCAGCCTCGCGCTTCAAGAACGCGGTCGTTTCATGGGCATGCCGCTCACGGGTCTTGAGGTTTTCACCCAAAAACAGGCTTGTCAGCTCATGCGCCACTTTCTGCGCCAGCTCCGCACTCTCGCCGTCGTATGCCAACGTGAAGGCAATGGTCGCCTGAGTGGGGTTTTGCGTTCGCTTGTCGATGACCTTCACATTCATGACTTCAATCTGGATGTCCTTGACGAAGCGGGTCAAGACTTCTTCCGTGGGGCTTCGCTTTCGAAGATCCTTGTAGAGATCGTACTGTTCGACAATTCGCCACAACGTGGACCGGCTCAATACTTGCTGTTTGATGGTCTCAATCCGTTGATCGGCATAGGTCGCGATGGCCGACCGCACGAGATCGGCCGGGATTTCCTGCTCTTCAATGAGAATAGTCGCCATCGAGCGGTACACCGCCGGAAGGAGAAACGCCAACGCCGCGCTGGCCGCCAAGAGCGACGCGCCGACCGTGAGAATTATTGTTTTGCGGCGGCGCAGCAGTGCCAGATAGTCGTACAGATCTTTTGCGGGAGCTTCCATCGTTCTTCTAGCCTGTGGCGTGCGCCCACCGGTTATCGGGACACTGACCACTTCGGCCCTCCATATGTCAGCATGACAAACGTCGAATTGGCGAAATTCCATTCATTGAGGCTGTCCACGGCACGCTCCGCATAGGTGTACGTGACATCGAGCGTCCACCATTGGCTGAATTTCCATGACGCGCTTGGGCTAACGGAGGAGTACCTCTGCCGCGGGAAGGAGCCGCTCGATCCTTCGGTAATGATCCCCGACACAAAATAGAGGTTTCCATTCAACGAAACGGTAAGGGCTTCCGTAAGGTTGTGGGATAGCGATCCACCCACGCGATCGGTTTGCAGCAGGCGGCCAAACCCGCTGGGATTAATCTCGCGGCTTCCGTCTAGCTGAATTGTGGCCCTCTCAAACCTCTTGCGGAGAGTACCCTTGTAGACCCAGGCGGTCTCATGAGCGCTCAAGGATCCTCCTGAAACATCCTGAGTCGAGGTCACGAACCGAACCCCTCCGGATATCGAACCTGTCATCTCGTGACCAAAATCGTGTGTCCATCCGCCTTGCGCACCGTAATAGGTTGAGTCTTGCATGCGCGAGGGAATGCTAAATGACGTGTATTCGCCGGTCAGCTGGACTTGATCACGCTCGCGGAGATTATAGGTGACTCCTGTCGTCCCTCCCTGGACCTGATAATTCACGAGACCGAATCGAATCCCATCTTGATACTGCGCATCCGTGAACTGATAGCCACTTTGCCAGGACAGCCGTTCCGTGATTCCAACTGTAAAACTGGGCATGGCATTCCACAGGTTTCGTTGAGTAAAACCCAAGACCAATCCAGTCTGCCGCAATTCGCTTTGCAAGGTATTGTCGCGCGTAAAGCCTCCCTCGAACCCAAACGTATATCGATCCTGCCGGTACGACGTCTTGAGGGGAAAGTAGAGGTTGGTGAAGGCTCGATCTAAATCACCATAGTAGTGGACGAACTCTGCCTTGGCTCCGCCTTCTACCCATAAGGATTCCGTAGACCCTTTGAACTTAAGATCTGGAGTGACCCAATCGCCCCACACTTGGTTATGGCCGTTAAACAGGAGCAAGTTACTGTTGTACAGACCTTTCACGCTCAATGACGGCGTTGCCGACCACTCAGCCGCGCCCGCCTCTCCTCTCAAACTGCCTGACACCAGCATCATCACACCACACAAGCCGGCCAACACGCGTACCCGCAGCTGGGTCCCCAGGGGCGAACGATTGAGACCGGCATACAATAGTCCCATTCGGTCACGGCACCATCACCACATCGCCACGCTGCAACAATATGTTCTGCTTCAGGTCTCTCTCCTTGAGCATATCTCCGTATCGGAAACTGAAGACCTGCTGATCGCCTCCGCCACGCCTCATAATCTTGATGTCATTTTCAGACGCATAGGGCGTGAGGCCCCCTGCCATACTCAACGCTTGCAGCACATCAGTATAGTGGCCGACCAGATACTCTCCTGGTTTGTTCACGCGCCCCAGGACATAGATGCGGTTACTCAGAACTTTGAGCACCGCGACCGTCACATGTGGATTCGGGAGATATTTGCTCAACCGCTTCACAATTTCATTGCGGACATCTTCTGCCGTACGGCCTGCCGCGGACACGTCTCCTATGAGAGGGAAGGTAATCATCCCGTCAGGGCGCACCACTGTTTCCTGCGTGAGCTGTTCATCTTTCCAGACCGCCACCTTCAGCACATCTTCCGGTCCGAGCAAGTAACTGGGTTCGGCGACCGTGGTCTCCGCCGCCACGTACTCGTTGTTTTCGAAAAGATAGAGCCCTCCCCATAGCATCACAGCACAGAAGAGACTACGTACAAACCTCGATTGCATAAGAACTCTCACCCTGCAACCTCGGCCAACAGCGCCTTGGCTGCATCGAGTCCCTCGAACGGCGTCCCTGCTGCCACTGCCTTCTTCAAGTGAACGCGGGCATCACCAGGCTGCCCTGACTTCGAAAACGCCGCTCCAAGATGATAGTTCAGCACCGGATGATCGGGCGCCAAGGCCGTGGCTTGCTTGAGCAATCGCACCGCATCACTCCCGTGGTCCAGCTTATAGTGCGCCCACCCCAAGGTATCGAGCAGATAGGGATTCGGGGTCTGCGATTCGAATGCCCGGCTCAACGTCAGGGCACGTTCAAGACTTTGTGGATCGCTTTTGTGGTCGACCAGCATGGCCGCCAGATTGTTCGCCGCCAACATCGACTTCGGATTCTTCCGCAGAACGGTCTCGTAGTGGCCGATGGCCTCGTCGAACCGGTGCTGCGCACCGAGGCTCACTGCGAGCAGCAATCGCATCTGTTCATTCTCGGGACTCGCTTGGAGCCCCTTCAGAAGGGCCTCATCCCCCTCATTCGCTCGTTTCCCGGTGTAGTGATACCGGGCCAGATGGACCCACGGAGTACTCCACTTCGGATTAAGACGTGCCGCAGTTTCGAAATGCGCGATCGCGGCCTCCGCGTCGCCCCGCGTCAGCAACAACTCTCCGAGAAAACCGTCCGCGTAGGGATGATCAGGGTGGGCGGCCAATACGGCTTCAAGCCGTGACTGGGTTTGAGCCACCTGGCCACGCTTCACCCCAAGCTGCACGAGGGCCAAGAGGGGTTCCGGCGCCAGCGGGCGCTGCTCGGCAGCCCGGGTATAGGCGGCTTCCGCCTTCTCCCATTGCTGTTGTGCCAAAGCCACATGCCCTTCCGCTAAATCCGCAGCGGTCTGGTCCGCGCCAGCGGTTCGCAGCTTCGTCAAAGTCGCTTGGCTCTGTCCCCAGTCTTTCTCCTGCGTCTGCAGCTGGAACATCATGCCCAAGAGCGCCACGTTACCGGGATCGCGGGCAATGAGCGGCTCCAACCGTTCCCGTGCTTCTTTGATATGGCCGACGGACGCATCCAGTCCGGCCAGCATCACCTGGGCTTCCATCAACCCCGGCTTCAAGCTGAGCGCTCTGTCCAAGGTCTCGCGGGCGAGCATCGTCTCACCTGTCATCAGATAGGCTCGCGCGAGCAACACATGTCCATCAGCCGATTCAGGCTGGTCCTTCACAACGAACCGGAAATCCTGCGTGGCATCTTTCCCGTTCCCGCGCTGCAACGCGATCTTTCCGCGCAACATCAATGCGTCCGTCGATCGGGAGTTTTCCTTCAGCGCCTCTTGAATCTGCCGCTCTGCGTCGTCGGTCTTGCCTGCGATCCAATCGAGACCGGCGAGCTTGACCTGCGCCTCAAGCCCTTCAGGCTTCTTCTGATATTCATCCTGAATCGCGCGATAGGTCTCGCGGGCCTTGTCGGCACGCTGTGTCGCTTCATAGAAACCCCCGACTGCAAACCACACCTTGGCTGAGCGTGGAAGATCTTTGTGGGCGTCCAATAACGCCGTTTCCGCCTGCGCCAGCCCGCGCCGCTTCGCCACATATTCGACCAGCGCCAATCGGCGCGTTTCATTCTCGGGATCGAGCCGGATCGCTTCCTTGAGCACCGCCTCGGCCTTGTCGTATTGCTGCTGTTGATCGTAGAGCGCCACCTGCCGCAGCCGGTGATTCAACACCGTCGGTTCCAGCGCAATGATCTGTTGCAGCGTGGACCCTGCTTCATCCATCCGTCCCTGCTTAATCAACGTCGTCGCCAAGGCATCGAGAAGTTCAAGATTACCGGGTTTATCTGCCAAGGCTTGACGGAGCAGCGGCAACGCTTCCTCCCCGCGTTGACCGGCGGTGTACAAGGACGATATGAGCAGCACCGCATCGGTATCAGTAGGCGCCGTCGCGATTAGCCGCTCGGCCTGACCGATGGCCTCGTTCAGCCGGCCTGAAACCGCCGTCACGGCAATCTGCAATGCCTGCGCCGGAACATGCCCCGGCGTCTTCGCCAGGATCCGATTCGCGACCTGCGTCGCCTCCTCCAGCGCGCGCGCTTCCAGATAGTATTTGGCAAGTTTGACGAGCGCGCGATCATGATCCGGGCTCAATTCCACGACCTGCTGATACCCCGCCACGGCATTGCGCCAATTGCGCTCCTTTTCCTCCACCTGCGCGTAGAGAAAATAGGCCTCGACGTCTTTGGGATCGATTTTCAACACGTTCCGCAGCGCCACGCGAGCCTTGGGGAAATTGCCCTGCTGAAAGTATTCTTGCGCGCGTAGACGATACTTGGCTTTCTGTTCTTCGGGACCTCCGCAGCCGGACAACCCGGCCAGCAGCAAGATCGCAAGTACCACTGACATACCCTGTTTCATGACGCCTGCCCCCCCTTCCACGATCGGATCACGACCACCACGCCCGCAGTACCAATCCACCCAACATCCAGGCCGACACCCAGCCCAAGCGAGTTGCCGCAGATGAGTAGATGTGGAGCAGCAGTTCGAATGAAAAGAACAACACAATCAGTTTTGCGGCGAGAAGACTCACCGGCACCGTGCCCACCGTCATATCCGGCAAGAACGGCATGAGGACAGCCAACAAAACAATCAAATAGTCGAGCGGCGTCGTTTGAAACCGGTTCGTACCGGCAAACCGGATAGTCAACACGACCAGTCCGGCCAAGAGGATGAACCCGATGTTGAGGGGAGTCATCAAATCGGTCCCGGAGAGGCGCGGAGAGACTTCACTGTAATACATCAGGCATGTGCTCCCGACATACAGACCCGCCCGCACCACCCACGCCGTTCCACGCCCCGCAACCATTGATACCACTACCGCAACCAACAATCCCGCAGCGATCATCCCGGCATCCCATGGAATTTCCTTCGGCATCGCCACCGATGCGATGAGATAGAAGGGAACCGCTAGCTGGAGCGCCTTGAACGCATATTCTCCAATCGGCAGTTGCGATGGATGACTTTCCGCATGTGCGGAACGTGCTGCTTCGGTGGGAACGTTCTCCGATGTAACCCGATGTGGCCACCGAACAAACATCGAGAGAATAGCGACGGCCCACAATAGATATACAGCGATCAGGACAACATCCGACTGCCACCGTAATAGATAGGCGCAGCTCACCATCACGGCATGGGCAAGGTAGATCACACTGACTGCTTGGCCATGCGTCAAACCCCTGGCCAGCAACTTGTGGTGGATGTGGTTGCGATCGCCGACGAATGGGGACCGGCCTTCCAACAGTCGTTGCCCCATGACCCCGATCGTATCCAGCAGGGGAACGCCCCAAATAAACAGCGCCAGCAGGGGGCTGTACATCGTCCTAGACGAATCGGTCAGCAGAATAGCGGCCACGGCCAGATAGTGCCCGAGAAACTGGCTTCCAGCGTCGCCCATAAAAATCTTCGCCGGATACGTATTGAATCGGAGGAAACCCAACAGTCCCCCCAGGACCGCCATCATCAACAACACCAGGAGCGGTTCGTTTGCCTGGTAGGCAAGGTAGGCAATGCCGGCGAAGCTGATGAGCGACAACCCACCGGCCAAGCCATCGAGTCCATCGGCCAGGTTGACGGCATTCGTCACCCCTACGATCACCACAAGCGTGAGGGGAATGGCCACCCAAGCCGGGAACAACACGTCATCAACGAACGGTAAGGTGTTGAGGCGAACACCAGCCAAGCCGATGACGATTGCGGCAGCCAATACTTGCCCGAAGAATTTCATCCGGTGGTTGAGGCCGATTCGGTCATCCCAGATTCCGAACAGGACGATGACCGCGCCGCCAAGCAAACTGGAAAGAATCAGCTGGTTTTTGGGAGCCCACAACAGAACTGCGGCAAAGGTGGCTACTGCAAACGCAATCCCACCGACTTTCGCGATAGGGGCGTCATGCGCGTGGCGCTCGCGCGGAACGTCGACAAATTGCAGCCGCCAGGCGGAGGCACTCAATGCCGGGATCAGTGCCATGCAGATAACCAATGAACCCATGAAACTGAAAAACAACGCCGTGTCCATTACTCGTCACACCTCAATCCGGAACATAGCGACCTAACAGTGGGGTCACGAGGCCGGCCATCGTCTGAAGGCGCCCATCGACGATCTCCTCCGTCTCTCCGGCATAGACCGAAGACACGAGACGCACCAATGCGCCGTCAGCCCGATGCCTCGTCAAGGAATCCCAAAAGAGAAAGAACTTCACGAGATATTCGCTGGTGATCAAGCGATCACGCTGTTTGAACCAGTAGTACACGATCTGTTTCTGGCCACCCTTCTGAATCGCGACCCTATTGACGTCCAGAGCGGGAGCGATTCCTGAGGCATGGTCCAAGCGCACCGTTTCGAAGGACGTGATTTCCCAACCGCCTCCTGGGATACATTGCCTCGGCGAGTGAGACGACAGGCCTTTCTTGGGAGACTGATAGTAGGCCACGTACACATTCACCGGAACCTTTTCGACCGCGCTGTAGTCCGCAAGCACGTAATCATCCAATTGCAGTGCATCGAGGTACTGCCGCTCCATGACAGAAGAGGCACCCCCCCACTCACCAAGTTGTAAAGGAAAGTCGAGCAACGACTGCCGCGCAGGAGGAGGGAAATCATGCGGGGCCACCGATGGAGCCGCAAAGGCCGCTAGAATGAGCAAGACTCCTCCCGCCAGCAGGGGAGCCGGCGAAACGCGAGCTGCTGCAGAAGGGTAAACGGCGAGCGTCGACGCCGAGACGGCGTCGGCAGGAGGACCGATCAACTGCGCAAATGGACGACGAGTTGCGCTCGAACCCACTCGAGCAAGGGCCCACATCTCCGCACAGAGCAACCCGAGACTGGCCACGAAGAAGACCCACCCCTCGAAGAAATGGCTGAACCCTTCGGCCGCACTCCCGCCATAGGCCTCAACCAACACACCGATTACGCCGATCCGAAAGCCGTTCAGAAGAATCGATATCGGAATGCTCGACAAAACGAGCAGTGCCCGTTTCCAGAATGATTCTCGGTAGAGATAGGCGCAGAGCAGTGTGAGGGCCATGAGCGGGAACAGATACCTGACCCCGCTGCAGGCTTCGACTACTTGTAACTGAATCGGTCCCAGATCGATGACATTACCTTCTCGGTATGCCATGACACCGACCAATTGGAGACATCCGATCCCCAAAGCCGATGACCACAACTGGAGACGGCTGGAAAGTTCATTCTGGAGAAATACCGGCAACGGAAGTGCGGCGAGCAGATAGAGCAGGGGGAAAGCCAGCAGGCGGATACCGGACAGCCCGATGGCGCACGCGAGCAATCCTACGATCACAATCCATAACGAGAAATGGACTACCGCATACATGGCGGCGAACTCGCCGACGACATACACGAGCAGCCCGACAGCGACAATCGGGAGCCCCCACCACGAGCCGCGCCGTTCGACTGTTTGCAATTGCGTCCGTCGAAGCCATATCAGATAGAGAGAGATCAATGGAATGAACGGCCCATGGCTGTAGTTGTCATCCTCCAGCCAAGTCTGCATCAAGAACTGCAAACTGTCTGCGTAGAGATAGCCCAGGACCGTCATTACGACAGCCAGCACGCCCCAGAGCCCCCAAGCACTCATGCCAGTCAGCAAGCGAACCGAAGACATAACTGAGGAAGGCGGTGGTGGAGTGTCGAGGGCCGTGGGGTGAAGAATCATCTGGGTCCTCTCATCACGTCTCGTCCACACTGAGCAAGGATCACATCGGATTCAGCCGATTTTGGGTGGCTTAGTCTATCGCTTGCAGATCGAGCGATGGCATCACCAGTCTCAAGTTTGTGTTAACTAAATGTTAAAAGAAGAGGGGGGAGTAAAGGGCGACTCAAAGTATCCGGCTTGAGGTCAGCTATGAAACCAGATCAGAGCAAGGCTGAAGTAGCCCTGTAACATCAACAGCTTCTCTGCATTATTGGGCTCTGACGTCTCTAGGAGTAGCGGGGGCAGACTGGTCGAGTTGCCTCATGAACCGTTTTGTCACTTGCCACCAGGGAGCCTCTTCGTTCCAAGATTCCGGTCCGTTATCTCCCCACCCTCCCCAGATCACCACACCATCCGCATGCTGATAGACCGTATTCAATTGCAGCTCCCAATAATCCGGATCGAGCGGGCGAAGGCCAAGCACTCGATTAGATTCATGGTACTGCGGCCAGAGAAACGCGTAGACCGGTTTCCCTTTCGCTTTGCGTTTGGCCTCAGCAATCTGAGCAATCGCGTAAGTCACCCAGCCTTGCCTGTCGGTATAAAAGGTGTAGATGGAGGGAAACAGCGCGTCGACTCGATCGCTCACACCTTCCAACCGGTCATTATCCTGCTGCCACGATTGAAATTCCGCACTCGCAGGATCGCGAATAGCGCGCCAATAGTCCGGTACCGGCACCGTGCCATAGATTCCGAATGGAACGCTGGGAGCCTCGCCTTTCACCCAGGACAGCACCGATAAGAACTTACCGACAGTCGATTGCACTGCGAGCCCATCTCCCTTAAGCGGCCACCGCTCGATGTCCAGTACCACCGGCTCCGGTGAACTGCGCAGCTCATACGCGAGAGAACGCACGATGGTCTCTGGAGGCATGGCGGCAGGCGACTGATTGGCGACGAATAGTCGTGACTCATACAACACTGTGATGGGGCGAACGTGGTAAGCATCGAGAGAGGGCTTGTCCTTGTAGAGGGTCCCGTCAAACACGATGAACGGCCGCGAGACGGCTGCCGAAACCGTTGGTTCGATCGTAAGAGGAGAGCGGGACAAGAAGACCACGGCGGTTGCCACACCGGACAGGATCAACACCAGCAGGGTGATTGTCCGTCGCCGCATCACTCTTTCCCGGCAGCGACCAGAATCTCTCGCACGATCCCCTCCTTTTCGCGTAGAAGGACTGGAACGGAGACAGAGTCCAGCAGCGTACGCCAGTTTTTCAAGGCATGGGCACGGGCATACTGTCGATCGAAGGCAAGTCGTGCTCGAAATCCGGCCTCCTCCACCTCGTGGCGCCTCTGAGAAAGCCCTAGAATACATCGCACCAGTGGACCGACTTCACCGATACAGAAGTTCCACCCGCATTGTTCGCGATCCACGATGCGAGCGATCTCTCCGTCTGGATCGCCTATATGAATGACCGGACGGCCGGCTGCGGCGATGCCGTAGAATTTGCTTGGGACAATCAGCTCTTCCATCGTCGGCCTCAATGAAACAAAGTGGACATCCGGCACACTCAGGCTCCACCGCAAACGATTGGTCGGCTGGTAGGGACGGAACTGCACATTCGTCAGGCCGCGCTCCGCCGTTTCAGTTTCGAGCCATTGGCGCGCTATGCCGTCGCCGATAAACACGAATGCGATCTCGGGCACATCTTTTAAGCGTTCTGCCGCATCGATCATGGTCTTGAACTCGTGAACGTGCCCCATATTGCCGGAGTATCCCAGGACGAACTTGCCTTCCAGCCGCCATTCGTACCGAAGTGGATTGTCTTCCTTGGGGACCGGCTGAATGATCTCGCCATCCGCCCAGTTTTCGATCACCGTAATACGATCGGACGAAACCCCTTCGTCGCGCAGCCGTTGGGCCATGCGTGCGCCGATCACGACGTTCGATCGACCCTGCCGCAGCGACCCGTTGCGCAATCGTTTCAGCATGGGCGCGACAAAGCGCACACCAGAAACATCCAGGGAAGTGGCCACTTCCGGAAACAGATCCTGGACCCAATTGACCAGAACGCCCTTTCTGATTTTGGCCGCCCACGCGGCACAGACCGACATCATCGGGGGATCGGTCTTGGCCACAACCACATCGCCCGGCTGGATCGAGCGGAGCAATCGCCAGGTTGCGCCGAGATAAAATGTCAAATAGTCGAGCATCCGGCCCCACAGACGCGCGCGTCCGAACCGCGAGGTGCGCACACGATGTACGTGCACGCCGCAAATCACTTCCTTGGAAAGGAGCGACGCCCCGGGATCGGTATACAATTGCCCGCCGGTAATCACATGGATGTCCTGGCCGCGAGAGGCAAGATCGAAGGCGAGATCGCTGAGGAGCTGACTCGTCGCCGAGTGGTCGGGGAAAAAGTATCGGTTGACGAAGATGGTTTTAGCCATGCATGCAGAGACGACGGACGCAGTCGCCTCGATTCCTTTCAGATCGGTAATCCCTGTTCCCGCCGCTCGAGTTCTCGCATCTTCACCACGATCATGTATTCGTAAAACGATTGCAGGACGCAGTAGGTGAACCCGGCCCGCCCGTCGAGCCATCCTCCATGCCACACAAACAGATAGAGAAACTTGATGAGCGGCCGCCACGGCAACCGAAAGGAGAGATTCTTGAGCGCCCGACGGCGCAACGCGCGATCGGCGCTGAAGAGTCCCGGTTGCGCCTCCGAGGGCTGATGGATCAATCTCATCCCTTCCAACGCTTCCAATTGCGAATAGCGGTTGTGCTTCTCGATCCACTCGGAGATTCCCTTGCTGAAGTTATAGTGGACCAGCATCCCGCGCAGATAGCCATGCGGCCCGTCGATGACGGGAACAGGGTTGACCAGCCGCTCAAATCGCACGTGAGAAGGACGGAACAAGCGCATGATCATGCCGGGCGGCATCGCGTGCCTGATCCAGCGGCCCATGAACATGTTCCGTCGACCGCAGTAGTACGCCACGGCGGTCCGACTCGGATCGTGCGCCATCAAAGCAAGTTCGTCTTTCAGCTCTTCCGTCATGCGTTCGTCGGCATCGAGATAGAAGACCCAGGGATGTTTGAACGGAATCTGCTCGAGCGCCCAATTCTGATGGGCAGACCAATTGTCAAAGCGGCGTTGGACGACGCGCGCGCCCATTTCCTCGGCAATCTTCACAGTTCGGTCGTTGCTAAAGGAATCGAGCACAACGATGTCATCGGACCATTTCACCGACTGGAGGCACTCCGACAGATTGGCCTCTTCGTTCAACGTCAGGATGAGAATCGACACGTTCATGGCTTCACCTTCCTGCCGATGACGATCATGGATATCCTCTCGATCCTCTTGCCGGATGAACCACCAGCAAAGGCCCCTTACCGGTTGCCTGGTAAGTTGACGTAGTCTATTCCCCACGAGAAATGGAGTTGCGACGCCAATCTCAAGATTGTGTTATCTGAATGTTAAAAATGGACCATTGGAAGAGGCTAGCCAGCTACGCGATCCGGAATCGGAACGGCGGAAACCGCAAAATGTTTTTGGATACCAAGGCTTCAGGGAGGCCTATTGAACCGTCAGATCGGTGGGTCGCAGGGGGAACGGAGTCGAATTGTGTGAGAAACTGCTTCGTCACCTGACACCAAGCCGCCTGGTCGTCCCACTCAGCTGGCCTATCGTCACTGGCCCAGCTTCCCCAAATCACCACACCTTCCGCGTATCTGCGAGCGGTTTCCAGTAATCAGCGGCAAGGTAGATCATTCCACGCAGGGAGTTGGAAGTGTGGTACTGCGACCAGAGAAACACATCGACAGGTTTTCAATCGGCGAGTCGCCCTGCTTCGGCCATTTGGGCTATTGCGATTTTTACCCACGATCACCGACATCGGATTGATATGTCGCTCGAAGCGAGCAAAGCCTGGCCTGAGGAACTGCATGATGCTGTTGGGCGGCAGCGCATGCTTGATCCTTATTCCCATGAACAGGTGCGCCGTCTGCAATAGAAAGCCACTATCTGTCTTTTCGAATCTTCAGCGATCGCACGAGGCTCTTCGGTACGCTCCTCAGTCATGCGCGCATCGGCATCAATGTAAAAGACCCGGAAATAATCGATACACTCATGGCTTATGACTTTGTGGCGATCGCGATCATGGATTTAGCCAGCGCGGGCACGCGGCCCACACGACGAAAGGTGATTGAACGAAACCCGGCTTCCTGGAGCAACTGCCTCAGCGTCGCTATCGACCAGAACTTGATATGCCCGTGATCCCACAACGCCGTGAAGTGATGGTCCAAGCGTCCGGTCAACGCCATGGCCAGATTCTTCCAGTAACCATGATACGGCGTCGAGACGATGGCCGTTCCCGAAGGCTCGACGAGATCGAACAGAGTCCGCGCGAACGCACGCGGGTCGTAGAGATGTTCCACCACTTCCAAGCTGATGACGACCGGGAACCGTCCATAGGTGTCGGCGAGACGATCGTAGGCCGATCCCAGTTGCAGCAACAGATGAGGATGGCGGCGTTGCGCCTGCTCAACGCCCTGGACAGAGACATCGACCCCGGTGAGCTGATATCCATACCGCGTCAACACCTCAGCGACGGCCCCATTCCCGCATCCGAGTTCGAAGATACGCTTCCGATCTTGCGGAATGTGCAACGACCCAAGGATCTCCAACAAGGACGGGACGAGATAGTCATGCGACGGATTGAGGTCTCCATCTTCATAGGTATAGCCGGAAATATCGATCGCGGTTTCGGTCATGGCTCTTCCTGCTGAAGGTCATATTTCTTGATGATGCGCGCGGGATTCCCGCCCACTACCGTCCACGAATCAACATTGCGAAAGACGCTGGCGCGAGCGCCGACCACAGCCCCTTCGCCGATCGTCACACCCGGCCCGACGAACACATCCGCAGCCACCCATGCCCGACGCCCGATCCTGATCGGCGCAGTGATGATCGGCATTCCCCTGACCGTATAGTCATGGCTTGCCGTACAGAGGAACGTGTACTGACTGACCGTGGCGTACGGTTCGAGCGTCACTCGATCGACAGCATAACAATCCACGTGGTCACCCAGACAACTGCCTTCCCCCATCGTCAAGTTCCAAGGCGCCCAGATTCGTGCCGAGGGGTAGGGATGCGCCCCTTGTTCCACCGTCGCGCCAAAGATCCGCAACAACCAGCACCGCCAAGCATGAAACGGTCGTGGGCTGGGACGGAAAAACATATGCCACACCATTGTCCACAGAAACCGATCAACTCGATTCCGGTACGAGTGCGGACTGGGAAAGGATCGAAGATCCGACCTCGACTCGCATCACCTCACCTCAGCGGACCAGGATGCCGGCCCCGCTTCTGCGGATTGAACTGTTCATGAATGACCTGATCGACAAAAAGAGAGCATCCGCGCCTGCAGAGCCATTGTGCCCCCGTTTTTCATATGGGATATCGGATGTGTGGTCAGCCATGCCCGTAAACTCGCCTTTCCGGCTCGTCGACAGCCAACTCGTCTAGAGACTCAGGCTGCAACTCGTCCGGCTCAGCCACAGAATCTCTCCAAAGCTCCCAGTCTCATAATCCCCACGAGAAACAAGAGAGACGTGGGATTGCCGACATTGATCAGGTACCGTTCGAAGACCGCGAGCAGGAGATACCCGACACAGAGCCCGAACAGAATGCTTTGGCTGAACCCCGGCCCAGGTTTTCGTGCGCCGGCCCAGAGGAGACGCATCCCTCGCATGACCAGGTACAAGACGCCGAGAAACCCAAGTATCCCGACTTCCGCCAATGTTGCGAGATAGCCGTTGTGCGAGGAGGAGTCGGTTTTCAGAAGAAATTCATGGGCGCGGAAGCCCACTCCGAGCACGGGATTGTGCACAAATAACTCCCAGGTCCACTTCCAGGCTGCCACACGCCCCGACGCCCCGGAGCTGATGCCGCGATCGGCACTGCTCAGCCCATAGAGCCGATCCAACATGTTGAACATCGCGTCCCCATACGCGATCGTCACGCCGACAGCCACTATGAGGCCGATCCCGGCAAGCAACAGCACAGGTCGGCGGCGGGCACGCAGGCGAAGCCACACGGTCATCGCCAGTCCCACCACTGCAGCGACCGCCGCTGTCCGCGAGCTGGTCATGACGATAATCCCGGCTATCGGTCCCATCACTACTAGACGTAGAATCAACGTCCTGAACGACATCGCTGCAAGCAAGACCGAGACGGACACCAGCCCAATCGTATTGGGGTTCAGTATATTTTTGCCGTTGCCGAGACGTGTCCCCGGCACGTAGTCGTACCAGGCAAAGCCGACAAGCAAGCCGGTCGTCAGGAGAGCGAATACTTTCAATCCCTGTTCGTATTGCTCGGCATCGAGATTGGAGTTGAATTGCAACGCCAAAAAAATACCCGCCAGCGTCAGCACTACATAGCCGGTCGAGAGCAGCGCAACCGGACTCATGAAACTGGATAGGGTCGATGCCATTCCGAAGAGAATCAGCCCGCCGGTTGCCGCAAGCGGCATCGATCGAGGGAAAAAGCTGCAACGCCCCATCGCAAAGTACAGCAGCGGCCACACCACAGCCACGCCGAGCAGCACCATGGATGGCGTCCTCTCATGGCCAGCCTCCAACCATCCCCCGAGGGATGCCGCAAAAACTCCGCTGAGCCAGAGTCCCAACACCAAGCCCACCTGCGACCTCGGTGGGGCAGTTTCCCCGAAGTCCTCTTCCTGTTGAAGCCTCATGCAGACCTCAGTTTCATCGCCAATCGGGTCCCCATCGTCACGCTTGTCACAGCCTCGCCAACCACGATCGCAATCGCCACCCCTTGTACCCCGACAAGCGGCACCAGCACTGCGCCCAGCCCGGCAAGCACCAGCCACTGCGCCGTGAGCCCCACCATGGGTGTGTGGTAGTCCGACATCGCATAACAGGAATTGCGGAACACCCGTCCAAGGCTCAAGAAGGGAAGCGCCCAAATGGTAATCGACAGAATGGACGCGGTGAAGAGAACATGCTCAAGCGAAAACTTACCGCGCATGAAGACCAGTTCTACGATCGACTCCGCAAAGACTGTCACGATGGCCACGACTGCGAAGCTAACACCGAAAAGAAGCAATGCTTGTTTTCGGAGCATCGCGAGGCCGGTCGTTCTGTCTTGTCCAAAGGCTTCCACCATGCGGGGAAACGTCATCGTCGTGAGCGGGAATACCAGCAGAGCCAGCGGCACGGACACGATCGTGCTTGCATAGAAAAATCCGGCGATTGAGCCGGACGGCAGCCAAGAAGCGAGGCTTCGTTCAGTCAACCCGACGGCCAAGTACATCAGTTCACCCACCAGAATCGTGCCTGCCGCTCCCCAGAGCACGAACCACCCTTTGCGAGCCGGGGGTGTGGACTCCGAGGGTGTGGACAAACTCAGCCGGACGAGCTGAAGAGCAAACAGCAGCATGACGAGCAAGTTTCCCATTGCCACGCCCAGCGTCAATGCATCGATCCCGAGGCTCTCGGACCAGAGGGTGATGGAGACGATGGAGCAGAGCGAGATGATCGACCCAGCCACGAATCCTGGAGCGAAGGCCCCCAACACCGAGAGAGCGCCTCGCAGCAAGCCTGCGGTACTGGCAAATACAATCGGCGCCGTCAAGAAATGGAGCGTCTGCACACCCAATGTCGCTTGGGCCGCATCGAAGCGTGGAAAGATGCTGTGCACCAAGAATCCTCCGCTCGCCAATAGAAACAGCACGACACCTAGATTCACGATTAACAGACCGCATAGTGCAGGCTTCAGCTCTCGCGTGACGGTGGCCACACCACCCTTCTTCGCGGCACGGGCAATGAACACCGTCTCCAGCGCGTTGCCGATCTGCCCGCCGAAGAACAGCTGGAGGGTCATGATCGCGACAAAGACATCAAGCTGCGGACTCAAGCCGAATGTGGATGCGACGGTCAATTCACGCGCAAAGCCGAGCGCGAGACCGATAGCCGTCAGCAGGGAATATCCGGACGCCTGACGAAGAGGGCCCAACACATCGACAAGTGCGCGCCGCACCCTTCCGACAGGCGCCTCATCCAGGTCCGAGACGACAGTCCGGCCCGGCGAGATAACGGAGCGCAGTGACAAAGACATTGGCGGCCCCACGGTTCGAAAACAAACGCTCAGCCCCCAATCGAGGCAGGGGTATTGAATATTAGTCCAGGATTTGCGAACCGGCGCCCGGCTTCTAGAGCCGGAATCCTGGACTTGTCCGCCCGAACACCCGTTCTTCCACATTCCCTTGTTTGCATGCCAAGGTCCGTTCGATGCAGTCTGCGAGGGTCTGCGCCCAGGTCTCCGGGGTATACTGGGCCACGATCTGACGGGATGCCTCGCCCATCTTCCCCGCATCGACTGTTTCTGACGACATCACTCCCAGGAGTCGCGCCAGGCCCTCGGTATCCAACGGATCGCATACGTACCCATTCACCCCAGGCTGCACGAGTTCCGGCACGCATCCGCAACGTTCCGACACGAGTACCGGCAGCCCCGCCGCCATCGCCTCGTTGACCACAAGCCCCCATGTTTCGCTGATGCTCGGAAGCACCAGACAGGAGGCGAGCCCGTAGTAGGCAGACACTGCATCCCCTTGCTGGAAGCCCGCGAATACCACGTCGCGCAGTTCCTGAGCCCGAACCCGCAGTTCCGTCTCCAGAGGTCCACCGCCGACCAGCACCAGGCCCCATGCCTGATGTCCCGCTGCAGTTCTGTACCTGGCGTAGGCATCCAACAAGCGTGGCAGATTTTTCTCCGGCGCAAAACGACCCACAAAGAGAAAATAACGTTCCGGGAGTCCGAGGCGCCTCCGCAACGAATCCGCCTGCGAGCGCGCAGCCGCTGCCCCATCCGCAAAGACCTGGTTGTCCACCACGTCATAGCCGGTCCAGATCCGTTCACAAGGGAAATCCATCCGCATGAGATACTCAACCGTCCGTTCTCCGGCTGCAAAAGCCGCATCAAAGTGCCGTCGAACCCACCACGATTTGGCCCATTCTCGGAGCGCGAATCGTCGCCGGTCCCCCCACTGAGAATCTCCCATGAAGATGCTCGCCCGCCCACGTCGTTGCGCCCATCGCGCAGCCTCCCTCATCGCGGGATAGTAATAGCCTGCGATCACCACCGCCTGCGGATCAGTGTCATCAAGCCAACCCGTGACACGCTTAGCCAGGGCATGAGGCTCGATGTTTTCCACGGTCTCTCCCGGAAACGCCTCCGCATACTCGAAGCCGAGACTGGCTTTCTGCACCTGCCACTCGCGAATCCTTTCCGTGGCGCCCAGAGCCATCATATGAACGGTATCGTCTCGTCTCAGCGCCTGGAGCGCCGTGAATCGAGGGGTGCCATAGGGAGCAAGGACCGGTTCTATGCAACAGATCTTCATGCTGGTATCGGACCCTTTCCCCGATGCCACGACATTGGTACCAGGGGCGCGTCGCAAGCGCAGAAGTCATCTCACCTATCGCAGCGATGCCACCCACATCCTGAACAACTGCCTGGTGAGATTACTGCTCTATTGTGAGGAGTGCAGTGTACTGCCGGAGATCCTGCGGAAGGGCCACGCGAGTCTCAAGTTTGTGTTAACAAATCGTTAAAAACCCGAGGAAGAACGATGCGGCGATGAGGGCACTGGAAGCACAGGCGCCTGGCAGGACCACAGTCAGCAAATCATGGAGTCCTGTTGCGGGGGCGGAAGACCGTCCCTGCGTCGGCCGGTCGGTCAGGCGGCGGTCCCTGCTAGTAGGCTGCGACATTGCCTCGTGAACGTAGGCGAAAGAGGTGCGGTCAGAGGAGGCCGCACTGGACACCTTCGCTTGGCACGGTGGAAATTCCATGATTCGGGCATTTAGGGTGAAAGGATAACCTCACACAGGATGCTCAAAAAGGCTGTTCAGCAAGGCCGCAGCTTCTGAGATAGGCTGAGGTCGAGGTCAAGGCTTAGCAAAGATCAGACTCTCTTTTTCTCAACCTCAGTCTGAACCTCAACCTGCTTCGTGCTTGCGGACTTTTTCAGCATCCTGCTAGTAGGCTGCCGGACTTCCGCCACAAGAGCCCGCCCATGAGCGCGAGTCCAACCCCAAAGAACATCAGGCTGGAAGAGAGCGGCACGGGCGCCTGCGCGACGTCCACTGTGCCTTGCAAGAAGAATGTGGCCGAGCGATCATGCATCATGTCGTGCTTCCCCATGCCGAACCTCTCGTTGAAAAGATGGTTCCACGAGAGGAAGAATTCGGAAGTCTGAGGATTAATCACCCCTGTCGCCATGCCGCCGATATTCCAGGCCCGAACTTCACTGCCGTTCGTCCACCCCAAATAGAGCGACGAGAGATCGACTGAGATCGAGGCGCCGTTAATGCTCACCGACGGCGCCGGCGCGCCGCTCAACCCGCTGGTGAAGAGCGAGAACGTCTTGTGCCCGCGCGTAATCGGATCCACGATGTCCGACATCGATTGATACGACCCGATCGAGATGTTCCCATCCTCAGCGAAAAGACGATCGAGGATTCGGCCGTGACGTCCATCCCAGTTGGCCGCTCCCGACGTGAAATCGAGCGACGTCACAGACATGGCCTCTGCGCGGCCTTCGAATCCCATAAGACACAGAACCAACACAACCGTCGAACCGAACAGCACCCGATGTGAATGTTTCATGATACCGTCCTTTCCTTCGTACAGCTCAGACATAAACCCGAATAAGGCAAGTTGTCGCATTGTTTTCATAGATGTGTTCCATTCTGTAATGGATAGACGAGGATTGTGATCCCCGCAATGTCTTGATACAAGCCGTGGATAACAACCGTGTAACAAACAGATTTGTATTCCATTAATTGTTCCTCAAGATTTTTCTCTGTTCATAGTGAACAGCATCGACTCCCATCTCGGCCCTAATTCATCGCACAAGGCGAGGAGCCCTGCCGCTAGGTAGTCTGTCCGGGAAACTTACCAGGTATTGGGGGTAGAGAGTGCGTGAGGCGTGAAACGTTGTTCGTTAATCGGGAGCGAGACAAGCAAGACCTGCGCGACGGGTGAGACGGACGACGGTGCGAGGTCCAAAGATCGAGGTTTTGGAACTTCGAACCTGGAACTTCGAACTTCAATTCGTGCTTTTCTCGCACGTCTCGCGCTTCACGCGCCACGGTCTGTAGCGCTGGCGGACTTATTCAGCATCCTGCTAGAGCGGGTAGCATTGAGAAGCAGGGCGTGAACAGGAGCGGTTCGCATGTCTGAAGTCAGAATAAAGACGCCTCCTCGGCTGCAGGATCGCTGCAACCGAAGAGGCGGAGGCCGATCGGGCCTTGAAGCAGAGCTTAGGCGAGAGTAAGTTTCTTCCGCAAGACCCCGGCGAGGCCGGCGAGTGCGCTGCCGAACAGCCAGGCCGCTGCGGGCAACGGCACAGGCGCCGGCGAATTCACGACGCTACCGCTAAAAACACTGGTGCTGGTAAACGCGCTGCCCACTCCGTTATCCGTTGCAGCGAAGAGGAGCGTGAGGGCGCCTTGAAACGGCGTCCCCGGTGTCAGTCCGTAATACGACAGGAGATCGGCATTTTTGGTATCGCTGAATGATCCGAAGGTCACTTTGAACTGGCTTCCCAGATCCTGCACGAAAGCATTGTTGAAGTTGCCCGTTAGGAGTGTGGAGCCCAATGAAATATCGGTGCCGCCCTGAAGTTGGACGCCACCGGTAATGCTAATCGTCCCACCCGATCCGAATGACCACCAGCCGCCGTTCTGAGGGCCCGATCCAGTCAAGGTCCCCGAGTTGAAGTTCAACAGGCAACTGAAACAAACCGAGGTGACGTTGGCATTGGCCGGCGTGGAGAGGCCGACCACGTTGTCTACTTCGATGTTGCTGCCGGCCAATGCACCGCCCCCGCCGCCATAAGTAACAGTGCCGGACGTGGGCGCGCTAAGATTGAAATCGAGTTCGACCGCCATGGCGGATGGGCTGATGGATAGTCCCATCACCCACAGGCCCATAGCTATGACGGCTATCACGACCTTTGCGTTCATACCCTGTCCTCGTTCTCCGGGGAGAACATGGTGCTCCCCTCTGAGATGTATGTTTCCATCTACTCCTCTTGCAGGAGAGGCAGGAAAGGAGCCAATCAATATTTCTTCGGAGAGGTTTCCTGGTGCGGCCTAAGCGAATAACCGCCTAGGCCGCACGACTATTGTGTGCAGCAGCTACCTTACCGGCACTGTGGGTGAGCGCCCGCCTTCCAGATCAACGGACCCTTGTCCACGTTCTTGCTGACGAACATCTCTTCATCCGACGTCCAATAGACTCCGGTCGGGATGATCCCGATCGTGGCCTGGAGACCGGCGTTGTCGATAAACGCCTGCGCGAGGGCATCGACGGCCGCACCCTCGGAAGTGGTCCGGCGGTTTAATCGTTCGCCGGCCCAGTAGGCGTACTTGCCGCACTTGAGGTCACGCTTCGGATCCGTCAATGAAGGATCGTTGGCAAGGCCACCATCGACCCGACCACATAGGCAAGACCATCATTGGCACCACCCGGATTGAAGCTCACCACCTGATCGGAATCGGCATAGCCGATCGACCGGCGATTCGCCGCCAGGCAGGTCAGCACGCCCGAGGTGCTCGAGCTGAAGATCACGCTAGCGGTCGCCACGAGGCGTTTCGGTCGCGTTGATCATCAACGTCTCATCGAAAGTGGCCTTGGTTCCCGAACCGGCGTTCCGCAGGCAGAGCACGATCGGCGACGTCGCTTCCAGCGTACCAGGCGCCCCGTCAGTCACCGTGCCGAATCCCAGACGTGTCCAGTCCGTGACGCCCTTCGCGAGAAGATCTGCTCGACTTGCAGGCGAGACAGCCCATCGATCTTTCCGTTCGGAGCGGTTCCTGCCGAATCCAACTTCACCACACCTTTCCCCGCATAGAGCGAAAAGGGCACGATCGCCACCGCCACGCTGTTGAGCGTGGTGTCGTCCAGCGCGGTCACGCTCGTCCCGAGCGGGCCGGTTTGGTGAAACGACGCGCCTTGCACGTCAGAGGCCCCCATGTGCACCGGTAAGCTAATCGTGTTGCCGTTGTTGCAATTAATCGTGTTGTTATAGCTGCTTGGAACCGTTCCGGGCCTCGTGGTCAACGTCGGGCCGGTACAGCCGGTCGTCAATGTGTGATCGAGGAACAGCATGTTCGACGCAGGATTGCTGGCTAGTTGCTGGAGCTTAACGATCCCATCGCTCGAGCCGGTGGCCGAGTAGCGCATGATGACGTCTAAACCGCCGCGCTTACAGACCCAGGTGATCTTGTTGCCGTCAGCGGTGGAAAAGCGGTTGGGGAGCGGGGCTGCGTCGCAGAGGTTGAGGGGGACGTCGGTCATGAAGTTGCGGGCGGCGGAGGATCCACCCCCGTTGAGTTCCGTGGCAGCACTGGCGGTTCCCGCCAATCCTGTCAGCGCCAGGGCGCCGGCGAGAATCGGCATATATCTGAGTTTTGATTGCATCTGTCTGTCTCCTTCGTTAAAGAAGCGATACTGTCATACCGTTATGTCGTCTTCGACTCGTTTACGCTGACATCTGCTTGAAGGACCGCCGGGCGATCCCAATGAGTGCGATCAATCCGGTGCCGAAGAGCACCACGCCGGCAGGCAGCGGGACCGCTGCTGGACCAGGATTGCCGATGATCAAGTGACCGTCGCTGGTAAATTGCACCCGGCCAACCTGCGTAAAGGTATTGAGAGCAACGTTGCCCCGCATGATGTTCAGCACCTGATCGAGCGAACCCTGCATGGCCACTGGCCAGGCGCCTTCAAACTTTCCTGCTCCGGCTGTATTCAGGTTGCTCGAAAAAGACAGGGGATCCGCCTTGCTAATGGTATCGCCGCTGAACCCACCGGACCAGGCCGCGGAAGGATTGAACTGGCGGTGAAGTCGAGTTGCGCCCGTGATCTGCGCCGGAGTAAAGGCTGTGGCCGCGTGAATCTGGCCGTCCGGCAGGCTCACGTCCCAGCCGAAGATGGTCCACTTGACTGGGTTGGCTCCCACCTGCGCCGCGGTCAATCCCGCCGTACCCACATTGACGTCGACGTTCGGTCCTGCTGCCAGCAGAGTAGGAGTAGGTCCCCACGTTGTACAGCGCCTCCGTGTTGTTGCCGTAGATCGCCAGGACGAGATCGTTCTGTCCGAACGTAAACGCCTGCGCCTGACCGGCAACGCCAGCCACTGCCGTTGCGACCGCCAGAGCCGTCGCCATGACGGTCCGTTTAACGATGTTGAGTCTCATATCGATACCCTCCTTGATGGTGATGATGACGCTCGCTTCTTCTCTTCGATGGCTGTCTGTGCCTTCCTTGGCCCGCCACCTCCTTTCGTCTGTCTTGATTAAGGGAGCGCGGTCCTGAGCCAGGCTTGCACGCTCTCGTTATCTCGTTTCTGTGTTACAGGGACATCAGGTCTTTATTCGAGGCCCGTTAATATTCCTGACTCGCCTCATTCGTCGACAGATGCCGTTTTTCAGTTTCTGAAGTTGATGACCGGGCCGGTTCGGACCACGGGCCCTTTAGTTGGTTCCGTTGTATCGAAGCAGGATTACGGACGGGTCTGAGGAAGGTCTGAAGGAGGTAAACTGTTTGTTAAGAGCCGGTCACACCGATGGGAGGCGCGGAGTGGGAAAGGAAGTGCTGAGTGCTAGAACAAACGATGCTTCACGCTTTATGTGGGGGGAAAGAATTTCACGATAATCGTGTGGTCCATGCCGGGAGGGGGCGGGCGGACCTCGGCGACTTTGGACAAGGCATCGAGTGCCGATTGATCGAACAACAAACTGCCGGATGAGTTGACCAGCCGATACTGCAGTACCCGACCTTGCTCGTCGATGACCAACTCGCAGAGCACTGCATACTCCAGATCCTCGGACAACGATGGAGGCTGCTGATACTTCGCTTGGATCGTGGCGGTAATGATATCCGTGTATCCGGCGAATCGGCTCCTGGCTTTGCCGATCGCAAAAGGATTCGCATCCATCGGCGGCGGCCCGGCAGGCGCATCAGAAGCCTTCGGCGGTGGGGGCGCTTCGGCTTGTGGGGGCGGAGGGGGCGGCGCTTCTTGCGGTTTCGGTTCCGGCTTGGGTGGCTCCGGTTCCGGCTCCGGTTCCGGTTCTTTCTCAGGCGGCGGAGGCGGATCTTCTTTCCTAAAGGCGTTGAGCTTGTAGACCTTGATCATGTCTTGGCCCCATTCGGTTTGCGACACCCAATAGAGGCCCGCGCCGATCCCAAGATGGATCAGCCCGACAATCAACAATGTCGTGCCGAGCTTGCTCTTCTTTTCTTCAAAACCCTTGTAGCCGCCCATCACGCCAACTCGTCAGACGTTAATCGTGAAACGTGAATCGTAGGGGGTGAGGGGTAAGTGGTGAGTGGTGAGCGAAGAACCCATATGGGAAGAGGGCCACATGAATTGTCGAATCCCAAGATGCCAGAACATAACCATGCGCCCTGTGCCTTTTCCACTTCCCACTTACGCCTCACGCTTCACGAACCACAAGCAGGATGCTTACAAAGTTCGTCAACAAGGCCCTTCCAATTCTTTCTACCTCTTCTTTAGGGGAGTGGCCAAGGCTGCCCTTTACTGCGCGCATCGAACGAGCACATTCCTATCGTGCGCGTTCTGCGAGCAAGAAGGGCACCTGGCCACCCTCCCCCTCTCTGCTGGCGGCCATTTTCAACAGCCTACTTAGGGGTCGATCGGTTTCGTGGCAATCGCCAAATCCTCAACCGGAATCCGCTGGAGAATGTCCAGCACCGCCACGACATGCTTGTACTCCACGCCGGAATCGCCGCGGAGCACGAGCGGCAGCTTGCCGCCCTTGGCAGCTTTCAAATCGCGAATCAGTTTTTCCAGCTCGTTGAGCTTCACCCGTTCCTCGTCCATGTAGATGTCGCCACCCTTTTTCACCGAGATGGTCGGCGTGTTGCTTTCCATATCGGTTTCGTGCGGCGTGGACTCCGGCAACTTGAGTTCGATCCCCTGCACCATCGCCGTCGTCGTGATGATGAAAATCACCAGCAGCACCCAGGCCAGGTCCAGCAACGGCGTGATATTGATATCCGACACCGCGGCATGACTCTTTCTCGAAAATCGTCTCATCTTTTCACCCATAGTTCTGAGTGCTAAGTTCTGGGTTCTGAGTTATGGGAGACTGCCTTTCACTCAGAACTTCCACACTCAACACTCAGAACCTCCCCATGTCCTAGTGTCCGGTTGCTGCGCCTGACGGCTCCGCCTCTTGGCGGTGCCCGCCTGGGCGGTAGTCCTCGATATCTTCCTGCGCGGACGCCGCCCCGTTCTTCTCGCGGAGGTACTCCGTCATGAACACAGTTTCGAGATGGGCCGCGAAGTTATCGAGTTCCATGGTGAGCGTTTTGGTCTTGGTCACCAAAAAATTGTAGCAAAAGAGCGAGGGGATCGCGACCATGAGGCCTGCGACCGTGGCGATCAACGCCGATGCCACACCTGGGGCCATGGTCGTGAGGGTGGCCTGCTGGGCTCTGCCTATGCCGGCAAACGTGTCCATGACTCCCCAGACCGTCCCGAGTAATCCGATAAAGGGCCCACCGCTGATCGCCGTCGCCAGCACGATCATCCCGGACTCCAGCCCTACCGCGGCTTCACCGAGGACCCGCTCCAGCGCGATCCGGATGGCGCTCATGCCGTGATGCGGCACCTTGTCGGTCCCGTACTTGTCCTGCTGTACTTTTAATTCCTCGCAGCCTCCATAATAGAGGTCGTACATGGGGGACCCCTGGAGCTGCTTGATCGGTCCCTTGCTGAAGATCACCAGCGGGGTTTTGGCCTTGGAATAGAGCCCGAGAAACGTCGCGTTCCGCTTCTTGGCCTTCGCCAGTTGGCGGAACTTGTTGATGATGACCGTCCAGCTCACCAGCGAAAACAAGAGCAAGACCGAGATGGTGATCTTGCCCTCCAGCGTCGCGTGACTGAGCGCGAACGCCACTCCACCAGAACTCACATCCATTAGCGGGACTCCTTCCTTGTCTTAACTGGCCGGCTTGACATCGACCTGAATGACGACCCCGCGCTTCACGCGGACTGATTTCGCCAGTTGGCTCTTCCCATCTTTTTCATCATCTTTCTTCGACGCCACCTGTTTAGCTTTCGTGCTCTGGCTGGACACCTCAGCGGCAGTTTCTTGAGCAGATTCAGCAGACTTAGCCGAGGTGCTGCCGGCGACGGCTGTGGTGGAAGCGGCCCCTACCGCTCCACCACCGGACAGCGGCGGTGGTGGTGGACCGACACCAGGGGGAGACAGCACCGGGATGACGGGTGTTCCGACCACCACTGGAAAATTCGCCGTATCGACCCGTCCGATGAGTGCTCCGCCTCGAAAATCCACGACACCGTGCGGGGCGATCAGCGTGATGTCGCGGCCTCGGATGCCGGCCGGCGGAATGATGATATTGCCGCGTTCGACTGTCAAGGTGATGTTGCCCAGCTTCAACTTATCGACGAACGGGTTGAGGACGGTTTGATTGAACATCGGCTCCCGTTCCGCTTTCAATTGGTTGGCCCGGGCCACGAGCTGTGAAACATCCCGGCCAAAAAACCCCTGTCGATTGGCTTCTGCCAGCAACGCGTTAATTTGAGGATCGTTGAACGTCGGAAACACCAATGGCTGGGGATCGTTCGGGTGGAAGGTAAAAATCCCGCTGCCGGGGACTTCATAGACCGTGCGCTTCAACTTCTGCACCCCGGTGGTGGGATCGATGACAGGCCTTCCCTGGCTATCCACCTCAGGGACATCCACCGCGAACTGCGCTCGTTCATTCTTGCTGCCGCTGCCCGCATTGATGTTGCCTTGCAACGAGGTAAGGCGAATGTCGCCTCCTCCAAACGTGGCGATCCGTGATTTGTTTACGTCGATATTACCGGTGGCCCTGATCAGAATGCCGGCCGGGTCCTTCACGACATTCACCGTGACGGTTCCGTCAGAGTTGACAATGACGTTTTTGTCAGAGTCGACAATCGGCGCTTTGGCCATCTGTCCGACCGAACCGCCTTGAATGACTTGAATGCCGGTGGGACGCCCACTTGCTCCCGCTGAGCCAGGGCTGTTTGCACCGACATTCACCTGTCCTCCGACGGCAGGAAGATTGATCCCTCCTCGCAGGGAGTCCGGAAATTCCAATGGATAGAGGGCGCTGTTGTCGTAGCCCACCAGATAGGGCTTGGCAGGATCGTACCCGTGGATTGAGATGCCGGCCCCATTCCGGCTCAAGATGCTTGAGGTCACCATTGTGAGATCGTTGCCCACGGCAATGTCCAGCAGTCCCCCTTGATCGCTCGCTTTGCTGCGATCCAAGCTGATGCCTCTTCCGTCGGCCAGGTCGAGGTTGTGCTTGGCAATCACTCTGGCCGTTCCTTGTCCAGAGAATTGCAGTCCGCCGTCGCCGCCTGGACTCTTGTTCAACACGATGTCTCGCGCTGTGATGGTCGCTGCCGGCTTTGGAACTGTCACCGTGACCGCGGCATCTCTGACCACGACATTCACCAGGTTGGCGGGATCCACCGCTTCTGTCTTATTCCACGGCCGCACCGATCCGGTGACGGGGTCGCGGATTAGAATGACGTCCTTGCTGGTAATCAGGCGGTCTTTGCTCGTGATCGGGTCGACGACAAAGAGCGGGACATGTTCCGTAACTGTCTGCGTTTGGGTTCCGAGATCGGGCAGATAAATATTGGCGCTGAATTTTTCGATCCGGTTTCCCGCTTCAATCGAGATCTCCTTGTGGAACGGGCGGCTGACTAGATCGAGGAACAGCGTGCTGATATTCCCCAACTCCGCCTTGAAACTGACTGGCGCCGACGCCGTCGTGTTATCCGGCGCGATAGGAAGATTATTGTTCACCAGAGACGCCACCTGGTCCAACGTTGTGTTGCCGATGAGATCCTTGGGATTGACTTCCAAAAGCTTGACGGTGGGGGGAGTGCGATCCGTATCCTTCCTGGCATAGTCAGGGAATACGGAAGGTGGATCGCCCGCTACTTTCGGCAAGGTGTTGCTTCCCTGCGTGTTCGACAAGAACGGCCATAAATCCGGTCGCTGAGGGATGGTCCGCTGATCGACTGCGACCCACTGGCCTCCGCTTATCCCTCCGTAGCCGACGAAGAGCCAGATGAAGTTGGGGTCATCGCCCCGGCCGACTTTTGGCACGCCCTGAATGTCCTGATGCGCGAAAAACTTCACCGATCCCGTCGGTGAGGGGAGAAATTTCAGATTGGAGCGAATCTGGATCGTCCCCGTATCGGCTCTGGCTTCGAACGAGGCGGGAAGCAGCGTGCTGAGGACTTCCAATGGTGAACCCTGGCGCCCGGCATCAAGGGAATTGGTATTGATGATGATATTCCCGTCGCGCGAGACGAAAGTCGCCTTGTTGTTCTCCAGTCCGGCGGCAAAGGCTGGATCTCGCGGGTTGCCTTGCGCGTCCATTCCACCCACGAGACCGGCATCGCGGACGCGGCCCAGGTAAATATTTCCTCCTGCCGTCACGGTCAGTTCCCCACCGGACAATGCGAAATCGGCATAGCGGGCCGATGACTCGGTTTCGAGCGGTTTGTTCTGCGCGCGGAGTTCCGCGGCCGTCAGCGGGAGTCCGTTCGATCCCAGCGTGAGGTTGGTTTCGCCGATCTTGCCGTTTACCGTGACGGTGTGCTGCGGAGTGACCGTGAGATCGGTGTTCCAGAGCACGAATCCGGGGCCACGCGGCACGCCGTTCACCGGCCCGCCGATGAAATCTCGTCCTACGTCCAGATTGAGCCGACCAGGTCCATCGATATTGATTCCTTGGATGTTGAAGAGGCCCAGCGCTCCGCCGCTCTCGTCGAATCCTGTGCTCGCGATCAAGTCCTGCCCGGTCTTGATCGAGATGCCTCCGCCGCCTTGCGTCCGGATTGTCGCGAAGCGCACCGGTCTGTGGGTCGATCAAATTCACATTTCCCGTTTTTGCCTGAAGATCGATCCCACCTCCATAGGCAGTCTGAAGGGTCGTGCCGGTAAATCCGGTAAACAGGATGTTGCGCTCGGCCACGCCGACAATGTCCCATTTTGTCGGTGTGCCGAACGGATTGTTCCATAGAGTCAAGTCTCGGAAGATCAGGTCCCGACCTGCATCGAATCGAATGGTCCCGCCGGTCGGCGGTGGCTGGACGCTGTTCAAGTCGAAGAATCCCGTCACCCTCAGATCGTAATCAGGCAGCAGATTCCCAAGAGCATCCCTCGGCGTCGCAAAACTGATATCGGCAAAACCCGTCGCAGTAAATCCTGTCAGATCGAGATCCGTCGTCGGATCGATCAGTAGCCGCCCGCCGCGGAAGCCCGCATTTGCTGTGCCGATGAACCTGCCGCCAAGCCCCACACGACTCCCACTCAATTCGGCAGACCCTGCGTGACCGCCGGCGCTTCCACCGGAGACATCCACGGTGGCGCCGTTCTCGAATTTCGCCGTGCCTCTAAACTTGTCGGCGATCGCAAGAATGGTTCCGCCGTTGGAGAGTCCATCACTGCCGCCTTTGGCGACGGTCTGACTGCCGGATTTGAGCGTGAGGGTCTCGCTTGCGTAGATCTCAATCTTGCCGTTACGTTCGCGCACGCTGTTGGCCTGGATGAGGCCTGCCTGATTCACCACCCGGCCGGCCAAGGTGATGTTGCCGCCGTCGGCAATGAGATCTTTAAGATTCACGGCTTGTCCGAGAGGGTTGGAGAGTTCGGCAAGAAATCCTCGTCCGTCGGGACGATTCGAGAGAAAAGCCTTCGCGCCGGCGGCCAAGACGATGTTTCCCCCAGGACTCGTAATCACCCCGCTGTTTTCAACGTTGGGCGCCAGCAGGTACACGCCGCCGTACTGTCCTTGGATCGTTCCGGCGTTTTTGACCCACCCTTCAAGACCGGTCCCTTGAAACAAGTAGTGTCCGGCCAAGAAGTTGGCATTGGACAAATTCAAGGACGACGCGATCAACCCACCCACGTTGACCTGCGCATTGGGACCGAACATGATGCCGTTGGCGTTGAGGAGGATGACGGTCCCGTTCGCCTGCAACGATCCAAAAATCTGGCTGGGATTCTGATCGAAAATGCGGTTGAGCGCAATCGCCTGGACATTCGGCTGAATGAACTGGGTGACTTCGTTCGGCGCAATGTTGAACTGCTGCCAGTTGATGATGGCCTGCTGGGAGGCCTGGGCGATCGTGACGTGCGAGGTGCCGAGGCCGGAGACCGTGGCATCGCCTCCGACCACGGCCGGCCCGGTCGGATTCGCCAGGACGATTGGCACGATGCCCGGATGCGCGAGATACGCGAACATCATCAGACCGGCTATCACCCGTTTGCATCTCATGTTGTTGCTGTTCCTGTTCATCAGAACGCGAGGCCGACGGAGAAATGGACAAACGTGTCGCCATGTTTCGTGATCGCGGTGTCTCGGAGCGCGAATCCTTGATCGATGATGAGCTGCCCCACGTCTTTGGGAAACTTCACTCGAATCCCTCCCCCCACACCTTCGAGCCGGAATTGCGAGATCTGCCCAGGCTGTGCATCCTGCACCCAGAGTTGGGCTGCATCGTAGAAGGCCGCGAGCTTCACTCTGATGGTGTAATCGGCACTGCGGCGGCGCTGCCAGATTCGATCGATCGGGATGGCGAAGAGTTCCGGGGTGGTCAGTTCCGCTCGACCGCGGACGGCATTGTCGCCGATCGCTTGGAACTGTTGGTAGCCTCGCACCGTATCGAAGCCACCGGCGAAATACCCCTCGGCGGGAATCAACGGCTGGCTGCCCCATTGGCCGTCAGCATGCAGCGCCAACGTAAAGTCTCCCGGCAAGGGCTGCACGCGATCGAGCCCGCCCTGCAGCACGGCAAATGTTCCTGTCGATCCTCTGCGTTGGCCTGCCGGCTGTTGGTTAGGGTTTGGATTTTTAGCGAAATCCTCTTCCGATCCGCCTGGGATCGTGCCCGCGACATAGCCTCTGGCCGATAGTGCGAGTTTCGTCAGGCCTAATCGATCCGGATAAAAGCCGTTATAGGCCATCGAGGCCGGAGTGTACTTGAGCGCACCCAACACCACCGCTGTTCCACCGTTTGGAAACGTGGCGTTCGTGGACTCCAGTTGCTTGTAGTCGACCCCTACCGATAATTGATGTGTGTACTCGCCTCCGGAAAAAATCGGAAAGATATAGCGAAACCCTCCAACCGTCGCGTTACCGGCGATCTTGACATCGCTTCCCCCGCCGACTGAAATGGCCGACCCTGCCAACACCGAATTGCTTTGCGAGTGAGATCCGTAGACGGCCAGCAGGTGATCGGGCCATTTCACCGGATAGACGAAACTCGCTCCGTAGTTCTGGACTGCGCCCCAATCCGTCGGTGTCTGGACCGTATTGACCGTGAGAATTTCGTCGCCCCCGAAGAGATTGGTATGTTGAACTTCCGCTATCAGCCGATTGTGCGGAGTCGTGATCGGTCCCCTGTTATCGGCTTCCAGCTTTCCGTGGACCGGCAAGCGATCCTTCACTTTGAGCTCGAGATCCACAGTTCCCGGCTCTGTGCCGGGTTTCAGCACCGGCGCCACTTTCAAATCGGGATTCCCATTGACCGCACCCAGCTCCTTGACGAAGGTCGGTTCATAGATCAAGGCGCCTGGCTGCAAGGATGGCAACTTCCCGCGGATATTGAGCCGATCATAATGTTGGTTGCCCGTGACCGTGATGTTCACGAGCCGGCCTTCCAGCACTTGGAGCTTGACCACACCTGCTTCGATCGTTTGCTCCGGAAGCATGACCACCACGGTCGGATATCCGGCGGTGTGATAGGCTTTTTCCAGCTCACTTCGGGCCGACTCGATGTCGCTCAACTGCCGGTCCGAGCCTTTGTACGGCTGGAGCACTGAGTCGATCTTGTCCTGTTCCAGAATCGCGTTCCCCTCCACCAGATAAGACGTAATCTGAAATCGCTTCTCGGCGGGATCGCGTTCGGAAACCGGCGGCTCTCCCGAAGGCACTCCTGCCTGGCTTGGCTTCACAGGAGCGGGTTCAGGTGTGCTTGTCCCACCCCCCTGCACTGCTTGCGGATCTCTGACTTGGGCCATCATGGTCCGATTGTGCTTTCCTTCACGCAACTCCCCGGCTTCGCTTGTATTGAAGAGCGTAATCCACAGGACGCAGCATAGGGCCCCGATCCGCCCGATGGTCCCCATGTTTCCATTCATATCCCATCGCTTTCATCGACACATCGAGCCCACGTGGCATGAGGCACGCTCAGACAAGGCGCGAGGACAACGTTCCGGAATGAATCAATCAGAAGCCTTGTCATGACTCAGGGCTAAGCGGACTCTGCCATTCCTGATACTGAAGAGGTACCTGGCGGGTGTTACGGAATTGTTATCGAGGAATTGGTGGGCTGTTAACTTCGCCTGAACACGCCCTTCTCCTCTTGTGAATCGATGCGCGCATCACTAGGATGCGGAGCATCACACCACCGCATGAAATGGACATTGCATGCTGAAGCGGTTCTTGACAGCCAAGCGCGTAGCGGTCGGCGCGTATCTCACGATCGGCGCGTTCCTGTTGGCCCACACGGTGAATGCGTTTGTCGCCGATGCTTTGCAGCCTCCCACCATTCAGGTTTCTTCGCTTAACTCGGTCACTCCATCTGAGCCTCAAGCCGAATCATCTCGTTCACTCGCGGATGCGATTGTGGCGAGCGGGCTGTTTCCTCTTCCTCCTGGTGCGGGTAATTCCTCGGCCTCAGGTCAGGCTCCTGCTCCGATTGCTCCTCCGCTCGAGGTCGCCAAGAAGGTGGCGCTGATCGGGACCGTGTTCGGACAAGAGGGTGGGATCATGGCCATTCTCGAAGATCTTCCCACGAAGAAACAGAGCCTCTATCGCATGGGTGAAGAGATCCCCGCGGTCGGTGCTCTGTCGGCTATTGAAAAAAATCGCGTCCTGTTCCGAATAGGAAATCAGGAAGAATGGCTGGACCTCGCCCTCACGCAACTCCCGCACCCGCTGCAGTCGGGTGTGCCGGCTACTGCTACTTCTGCGCCAATTCCGCATCCCTCGGCGCCTCAACGCCGCATCCTGGACCGCCGTGAGATCGACGCCGCGCTGGCGGATACGACTCGCTTGCTCACCCAGGCGCAAGCCGTCCCCTACTTGACCGACGGCAAGCTGGACGGATTTCGCCTCGCTAGCGTGATGCCCTTGGGCTTCTTCGACAAGATCGGACTGCAAAATAACGATCTACTCCAGCGAATCAACGGCGTGGAGATTCGCGATCCCGGCATGCTGCTGTCTCTCTTTCAACAACTCCGAAACGAACGGAACGTCCGAGTGGATATCGTTCGGAACACACAACGGCAAACCCTCGTCTACGAGATTCGTTAACCTCCCACCATCTGTTTTCGTCATGCGACCATATCACTCGGCGTTCTGACCCCCTTCATTCGTCGCGTATCTCCCTACGAATAAAACTCCACGTACCAAGCTGCAGGGTATTCGGCGAAGGAGAATGAAATTCTGGTCAATGTAACGAGAATTTAATCTGAGCGTAATAGCATCGTCACGGTTTCCAGACTATTGTGCGCCCGACGTACTTGCAGGAGATGTTCAATGGTGTTCTCTTTCTACAGACAACTGTTCTTCGCGATGACCACCGGCGTCGCGTGTCGTCATGTTCGCGCTGCTCCTCGTCGGCTTCCCAGGCGCAGCGTTGGCTGAGTGGTATGTCGCTGGGTTATGGGGGCTTGAGCGTTCCCAGCAAGCTCAGCGATGTGAATATGGACACCTATGGCCAACGACTTGCGTTTCAACAGTTCCCCGGCGCGGCGACCATTCCCCCCCAAGGCACACTCACCCAATCCTTCAACAGCTCAGATGTCAGTCTGAAGAATTCTCCTCTGTTCGGAGGCAAAGCCGGCTATTTTTTCAAAGACGAAGGATTCAGCTGGCTCGGAGTTGAGCTGGAAGCCTTTACCTCTCAACCGACGATCAAGAGCCAGACGGTCTCAACCAGCCAAGAGGTAACCTACTTGCCGTTCAACCCACTCCCCCCTGCGACCTGCCAGCCAGGCATTACCTGTCAGGCTCAAGTCACGAACAACGGCACACTCCAGTTATCCGAATCCTCCATGCGCCTGATCACAGTCGCCTTCAATGTGGTGGCTCGTTATCCTGGAACAATCTTCCAACCCTATGTCGGTGTCGGAGCAGGCGCCTTCTATTTCAACAGCTCCGGCCAGATCGACGGCCGTCAAGTGGTGCCGGGGCTCAACACGCAGGCAGGGTTGAAAGTGCTGGCGACTGAGGAATGGGGGCTCTTTGTGGAAGGGAAAGTACAACTACGCTACGATTACGAATCTCGATCCCTCCGGCTATGGACTCAGCGGGACGTATAGCGCCTTCAACGTCCTTGCTGGCATCGCCTACCACTTTTAGCAGAATCAATATCGTTGTTTGGCTTTTTTGGTTTGTCTTGTTTATTTGGTTGAACCGGACGAACCAGATAAACCAAATCAACCAGATAAGCAAAACAAACCAGCGAGGGATTGCTTACCCCCCGGCTTGGCGTTTCTCCGAGCACTCGCTCATACGAAAGGGACCCTTGTGATTGAAACAGATGCAGTATCGTCTCGCTCCGTCTCGCTGTTAACAGTTTTTTAACTTCTTCGTAACTGTAATCACTGTAGGCAATTACCTGCAGTCTATCCTCTGAAAAAGATGACGATTGAATCAGCAATCTGTCCAATCTCCTACAGTCTTTCTGCATCTTCCTCTCTCCACAGCTCATTCAGGGATTTTTGCCCTGACCCTTCTTGTCCTTCGAAGGCACACACATTGCTTAGTCACACCACTCTCAATGTGAAGGGTTTCATTCTCCCAAGTTCTTCTCGGATCATCTGTCCGTCGGCAATTCGACCTTTTGCCTGTGAGAAATGGCTTCTGCGGAACAGGATTGCCCAGGAAAAAGCTAAAAGAGTAGCTGTATGAATTGGCTGAGAGTCCTGCTTGGTGTGCTTGTGTTGTGGTCGAGTACTGCGTGGGGTGCCACGTTGACATGGAATGCCAACAGCGAACCGGACCTGGCGGGGTATCGCGTCTATCGCTGCAATCAGCAACCCTGCACCCAATCATCTGGTAATGCGTCTCTTTTCGTCACACTGGGGACGGGGACAAGTTTCAATATCGGAACGCCGGCTGTGACTCAGTACTACTTCATTACGGCCTATGATTTTGCCAATAATGAGTCAGCCTCGAGCAACCTCGCAACCGTCACACCCGCCGGGTCTCCGCCCCCACCTCCGCCCCCGCCCCTTGTGGGGACGGTGAGTCTAGAGCTCGTGGGCAATCCTGCCACCGATCCGTGGGGCGTGGAGGCGTCCACGACCGACCCACGGAATGTCATGGTGTCGATAAGCTTGGATGGGGTCGGGCATCATATCAAACACACCCCACCCTATGGCTTCCCTGACGACAACGGCACAACGGCCACGACGGGGCGGTTCGGCCCTTGGTCGCATACGGTGGGGTTCGTGTTTTACGTGGAAGGCACCACAACCGAGATCGGGCGGGCCAGCGTGACCGTACGGGAAGGGAACCCATTTCCGCCTCCTATGGGGAAAATAAGTCTGAAGATCGTGGGCAATCCAGCTACCGGTCCGTGGGGCGTGGAGGTGTCCACGACCGACCCACGGAATGTCATGGTGTCGATAAGCTTGGATGGGGTCGGGCATCATATCAAACACACCCCACCCTATGGCTTCCCTGACGACAACGGCACAACGGCCACGACGGGGCGGTTCGGCCCTTGGTCGCATACGGTGGAGTTCGTGTTTTACGTGGAAGGCACCACGACCGAGATCGGGCGGGCCAGCGTGACCGTGCAGGAAGGGAGCCCCTGAGGTGGGCTACGGGGTCGCAGCGGGGAGCCCCTTGTGATGGCCTGCGGTTTGTTGGAACGCGATGGAGCCGGCGATCCGGATTGAACGGACGACCTTGCGGTTTACGAAGACCAGAACCAGACGATAGCTCCAATACCGAATCCCCGCCCCAATCCAGCGAACCAGATGATACGCCAAGGGGATAGGCCCTCACCAGGGATTGCATCCTAGTTGCGCTGAGTGTGAGGCGGTAGCGGTGTAACGGTTACAGTTAGGGTAAGGCGAGAGCAGAGGAGGGGGCTACGTCTTCAATGGCGCAGCCCTTTTCTTTTTATGTCGCTCGCTCATGGTAGTTACCCCCCCTGGGGGCCACCCTTGGGAAGGGGTGTCAGTTGTGGGGCGGTTGCCAGTCAGGTAAAGCGGGATACATTACTCAGAGAAAAGAGCTTCCAAAAATATTAGGGAATTGAAGAAAGAAGCACGGCCACTCTTCGCATCCTAATCAGTCTCCCAATTATTCACAGATGGATGCATTCCATCGATACGTAAAAACTACCTCATAATAATAAGCCGTCAACATTATGGGCAGGAACCGAAGGGATGGCGTGGGCTGTTCCCTTCGAAGTGTCTTAGCGCTTTCCCCACGAGAAATACTCCCCCTGAGACTTACCTTTCATCCTACCAGCTACATCGACTATGACAAGGCGCTGCTTAGTCCATTCAGAGGTGTTGCTTTGATCTGAAAGCTGTGGCCACGAAACCTTTAATTGGTATCGTTCGTCTGACGATTTCGTCACAGTAAACGTATGCGAGATCGGACGATCTGGCGTGTCGGTAAGTTCAAACCCCTTGAATTGGCCGATCAGATATTCTCGAATAACTTCCAGGTTCGCTTCGATGTGGGCTTTGTTTTCGTTGCTCATTCTGTCCAGCCTTTTGCTTCCAGCGGATATTCGTGTCAACCTGTATACTTTTTCAGATGTCTTTGAGTCCAAGCCGGGCAATGCCGGAAGCAGTAATCGAAACCGTCATGGACGAATCCGTGCCCCTATCAATGAATTTCCACTGGGTCAACTCATGTAAGACGGCTTGTATTTCCGCAGTACGGTTGGGGTCGAAGTGAATGTAGAGTACATCGTACGGTTGTGGACCATGTTCTTTTAGATATGCCAATACCTCTCTTTGAAATTCACGGCTCCGATTAAACGTCTGGTCTGGTTTCTGGGGCTCGATTCGTGCCATGACTCAGGCCTCCCCTCACGTTATAAGCAAGGCAGTTGAACCTTCTCCAACGCTTCCGCACCAGGTCTTTCACCACCTCACTCAATGTCGGCTGCCTGACGCGGAGCGCGGAAGGTTGCCGGAGAACGAGCATTGCCGATCCGAGTGCTGTTTATCGGGATGCCGGGATCGTTTCAGCAATCTTGGTCTTCATGTTGTATTGCACAATCTTCTCGCGCAGGATTTGGACGAACTGCTCGTAGGATGATGCACGGAGAATAGCGGTAAACTGTCCGCGATAATTCGAGACCAGGCTGATGCCATCAACCACCACATCGTATGCTTTCCAGTCGCCATTTTTCTTTATAAGCCTGTAATTCAGGAGGGTCTCCATTTTCTTCCCGACCATTACGGTCTTGACCTCCGCATAGTCCCCCTCAAGCTGTTCGCTGAGGAATGTAACCTCTTCATCAGAATAGGCGTTTATCCGTTCCGCATAAGTTGTCGCCAAAAGCTCGGCGAACAGATCGACAAACTCTTGTCGATCGCTTGCTCCTAATTTATCCCACTGGCCTCCAAGCGACCGCTTGGCCATTTCTCCATAGTCAAAGCGCGAGTTAGCGATCTTCCTCAGCCGACTGACACGTTCATCCGTGCGCTCCGGCTTCTTGAGCTCTTCAACCTGCAATACTCGGAGGGCTTGACCAACCGTGGTCCTCACAGCTTCCGTTGGAGCACCTTCAGCATGAACCTCGGCCCATCCAGGAGCGGCGAGACACACGAACGAGAGCACGAGGGCGATGGGGAATCGGAGCACTATCGACAGTAGGGGACGTATCGTGAAAGGCATAGGGGCCTCGCAGGGAGGCGTATTGTAGGAGGGTTACTACAGTCGCGCAAGAGCCGAGCAAGGAGATGGCTGTAACGCGTCTCTACCGGGATAAACCTCCTAACAGCTCTGCGATCACGTGGCGAAGGCGCGCTTCCTCGTGGGATTGCAGGCGGAGGAATTTCACTCCGAACTCCTGGCCTTTGGCCCACCGTACTGTGGCGAGCTCGACCCTGATCGGCACGGCCTCCTGTGACCCATAGAAGAAGCATAGCTCTAACTCCGTGCCGGGCTGTAACGATGTGTCGCTTTCCATCCGACACCCGTACTGGGAGAGATCCTTCAGACATCCTTCTCCACCCACCATCGAGGCACCGGCGGAAAACAAGCCACGGAATTGCACACGGAGCCGCACGTGCTCCCGCAAAGCGACTCCGGTGGCACCTGGATGAATCGCGACCAGGAGCTCGATGATCTTCTGGGTTCCGGTAAGCATACCGGGCTTGAGATAGCCTTCGATCCGTGCCCAGGCGCCAGGGTCTGCGCGTGCTTGCAGTTCTTGCAACGTGTCTTCGACCTGCAACCCAGCTTCGTTCATCATTTGAAGGATGGAGCGGCTCGTGGTTTGATAATCTTCTAAGTCACTCATATCTCACGACCCTTTCCCTTTCCGCAACATCACCTTTCCGCTCCAGCTAAGGCCCACATGAGCCCTAATAAGATGACAAGTAAGGCTAGGCCGTCCGTGGAGAGGTGTCAAGGTTGAGGCAGTGGGAATGTCGCAATGTCTTGCGTGGTCTTTCCCTGATTTTGTGGACACCTTCCGTGCATAATCAGCGAAGGGAGGTGCCTCATGGGCCAGCAGCGACGGAGTTTCACGCCAGAGTTTAAGCAGGAAGCCGTGGACTTGTGCCGACGCAGTGGGAAGAGCGAGTGCCAGGTGGCGCGGGAGTTGGGCATTCCCCAACCGACGTTCAATCGGTGGATGCGGCAAGCGGCGGGGGCGCCCCAAGGATCCCACAGCTTTCTGGCGACCGAGGAACTCAAGGTCTTGCGGCGAGAAGTCGAGCAACTCCGCATGGAGCGCGACATCCTAAAAAAAGCCGTGGCCTTCTTTGCCAAGGAGTCGGGATGAGGTATCGCTTCATCCAGGCGGAGAAGGCCGCGTATCCCGTGGAGGTCTTGTGTCGCGTCCTCAGCGTGGCCCGGAGCGGCTATTACGCCTGGTGCCGTCGTCCGCTCGGTGCACGCGCGCAGCAGAATCAATGGCTGGTCACGCATATTCGGACCTGTTACCAGGCGTCGCGCGGCCGCTATGGGAGTCCGCGGATTCATCAGGATCTGCGCGCCCACGGGCTGCGGGTCGGCCGCCATCGCGTGGCTCGGCTCATGCGGCTGCATGGGCTCCGCAGTGTTCGACGGCGGAGCTGGCGCCCACCGGCCAGCGCGCTCCCTGCGGTGGTGCGGGCGAACGTCTTGCGACGAGCATTTACCGCCACACGGCCGAATGAGAAGTGGGCCGCCGACATCACCTACGTGCCCACACGCCAGGGTTGGCTCTATCTCGCCGTGGTGATCGATTTGTACTCGCGGCGGGTGGTCGGCTGGGCCATGGATGCACAGCGGACGACCGCGCTGACGCTGACGGCTTTAGAGATGGCGCTGCACCAACGGCCTGTGTTGGCCGGGCTCCTGCACCATTCGGATCGAGGCAGCCAGTATGGCGCGGTGGCCTATCAGCACCGGTTAGTCAGCTGCGGAATCCGGGGCTCGATGAGCCGTCCCGGCAATTGCTGGGACAATGCCGTCGTGGAGAGCTTCTTTGCTACGTTGAAGACCGAGCTGATTCACCAACGGCAGTATGCGACTCGCCAAGAAGCCCGCGCCGACATCTTTGAGTACGTAGAGGGCTTCTATAATCGAAGCCGACGCCATTCGCGTTTGGGGTATCGGAGCCCGATGGACTTTGAGCATCAATACCCATACCATCAATCGGGGGCGTCTACCGTATGGACGCCGTGATGATCGTCGATCCTGGATCAATGGTGTGCGTCGATTGTGCGGCGCGCACGCATGAGATCGTGGTTGGCTTCACATGGAGATGGTCCACACAGAAACCAGTGTCCATAAAATCGGGGGAAGATCAGCGGAATGATGAGTTGGTGCAGAAGAAGATTCTCCCGCGCGCTACGTATGAGGGAATCAAATACAAGATTGTCGCGAAGCAGAAGTGAGTCGCGTCACACATCGTCGCGAGAATGCAAATAGGAATTTCACAACCAGGGAGGGATCAATGACAGCCACACGATCGACCTACATCTTCTCGATTGCCGCGTTCCTGCTCGGATTTAGCTTGGGAGGGCTTTCGTTGCATGTCGCCTCAGCGCAAGGACTCTTCGGGTTAAAAACTTCCATTGCCCAGATCGGGAGCGCCCTGGTCGAGATGGAGAAGAACGTGGACGCGCTCCAAAAGAATATGGGCACGCTCAAACACGCCAAAGATCAGTTGTCTGCCCTATCACCGACGAGTGGGGATGCCATGAAAAAAGAAGAGGAGTCCTTAAAACAGCTCATTCCCGGAATGGGCCAATAGCCGTCATTCTGGCCGGTCTCTTGCAACAGAGAGTTGCCAGCTCAATGATGAGATTATGGCGAAGCAGAAGTACATCATCACACTCACATCGGACAGAGGAGGATGACATGAAGAAGCTGCTGATATTGAGCCTCGGTGTAGCCCTTGTGTTCACGATGGTCTCTGGGGGTATGGCTGCCGCCAAGGAGGGGAAAAAGCCCAGCACGGTGAAAGATGTCAAGTCGTTGCCCCAACAAGAGCAAGTGAAGTTGGCGCTGAGCGCCGCGCCGGCACACCTCGTGAAGGAGGTCGGCGTCATGGTGTATGGGGCCGATGGCACACTGACGGAAGCCAGACCCAGCACCAATGGGTTCACTTGCATTCCCACGGTGATGAACCTGCCGGACCCGGACCCCATGTGCATGGATGCTGCCGTCCACCAATGGATGACGGACCTCATGAATAACGCTCCCAAACCCACGAACATGGTCCCCGGCATTGCCTATATGGCTCGTGGGGGCTCGCATTTCGAGAAGGGCGGGAAGGTCGTCATGAGCGGGGACGGCGCGAAAGCTGTAAAGGAGCCTCCGCATTGGATGATTATGTGGCCGTTTGAGTCCGCGACGACGAAACTGCCGACCACTCCTAATCCATCAGGAAGCTACATCATGTTTGACGGCACGCCCTATGCCCACTTGATGGTGTATCAGGACCCCAAAAAGATGAAGTAGGCTAGACGCTGGCATGACCTTTCCGATGATGGCGAGCAAGGGCCGCGTACTCCAGTGGAGCGCGGCCTTTGTATTATTATGGGCGGCCCCTGCTCACGCCGCCGACTACTCCGGCCATGTCATCTCCATCCTCGACGGCGACACGATTGAAGACCTGTCCTCCAATCATCTGGTTTATGACCATGCCTGCACCGTCCGCTAACCTCCTGATCTCACGCCTATTTAGATTCCCACAATCTGACAGGGTTTAGAGACAAGGCTCCGCCCTCGCCTCAATGCCGCAAGCTGGGGTCAGGTCTGGCCCCAGCTTGTGTCCTTTTGCTTCACCCAATACCGCTTCAATTGCTTGCTACAACACCTTGGTGATCTTCTTGATGGATGAGTCTCTCTGACTGGTGACAACGGTAAAGCCAAGCGTTGCAACCAATTTAAGCATGTCGTGGTTGCTTGCCATTACTTCGCCTTCCATGGTCTTGAGCCCCTTGCTGCGGGCTGCGTCGATCAAGCTTCCCATCAGCCTGTGGCCGATCGCCTTGTGCTGCCACTGGTCGCTGACCACCAGCGCGAATTCGCATGATTCTCCATCTGGATTGATGGCATAGCGGCATACGCCGATTTCCACTTCGCGGCTCTTCTCTTCGGTCACGGCGATCAGCGCCAATTCCCGGTCGTAGTCGAGTTGGGTAAAGCGCACCAGCATGGGTTCGGAGAGCTCTTGCACGGCGTGCATAAACCGGAAGTATTTCGCTTCTTCCGACAGGTTACGCACAAATTCCTGTTCGATCGCCGCGTCTTCGGGGCGCATCGGACGAATGGTGACATTGGTGCCATCCGGCAATTGCCAATGAGTGACCAGGTAGGCCGGGTACGGATGAATCGCCATGTGGGCGTAACGGTCGGCTGAGACCGGCGCATAATCCACCACGACGCGCGCATCGACCGCCAGCACCCCATGCTCATCCACGATCAGCGGATTGATATCCATTTCCTTTAACCATGGCAGCTCGCACACCATCTCGGAAACCCGGAGAAGCAGGCTTTCCAGCGCCTCCATCTGCACCGGTGGCATATGCCGAAACGCACCGAGCAGTTTGGCGATGCGTGTGCCACTGATGAGTTCTCTTACCAGGAAACCGTTCAAAGGGGGCAGTGCAATGGCGCGATCCCCCAGTACTTCCACTGCGGTGCCTCCCGCGCCGAAGCTGATCACCGGGCCGAAAAGCGGATCCGAGATTACCCCTACCATCAATTCGCGCCCATTGGGCTTACGCACCATCGGCTGGAGGGCGATGCCGTCGACTCGTGCATCCGGACGGTTTCGTTTCACCTCCTCGATAATCTCGTTATAGGCCGCGCGAACTGCGGCGGCATTCATCAGGTTGAGCTTGACCCCGCCAGCATCGGATTTGTGGGTGATGTCCGGCGAATTGATTTTCATTGCCACCGGGAAACCGAACTCCTCCGCCAGCAGCAGCGCCTCGCTGGGAGAACGGGCAACCACCGTCTTGGCCACGGGAATATGGAATGCCGACAGGAGCGCCTTCGATTCCATCTCAGACAACACTTTGCGCCGTTCCGCCATAGCGGACTCAATCACCATGCGCGCCCCCTCCACATCTGGCACATCCTGGTGCGATAAGGGTTCCGGTACTTGCGCCAACAGGCGCTGATTGCGGTAATAGGCGGTGATGTAGGAATACGCCTCGACTGCCGCTTCAGGGGTACGGAAGGATGGAATGCCAGCCTGAGTGAATTGTGCTCGCCCAGCCATGGTTTGAGAATTACCCATCCAACAGGTGAGCAGCGGCTTGCTGAATTTTCCTGCATCCTCGACCAGCAATTTGGCGACTTCCAGCGGCTGCGTCATGGCCTGAGGTGTGAGAATCACCAGCGCACCATCCACGTCGGGGTCTTCCATGCACATGCCTACCGCGTCGCGATAGCGCTGCGGCGTGGCGTCGCCGATGATGTCGACCGGGTTATTGTGCGACCAGATAGCGGGTAACACCTGGTTGAGCCTCTCGACGGTTTCGGGGGACAGGCTGGCAACGCTCACGCCCACATCCACCGCGCGGTCGACAGCCATCACGCCGGGTCCGCCGCCATTGGTGATGATGACCAGTCGGTTACCGCTGTACCTGTGGGGCGAGGCGAGGGATCGCGCGGCAGAAAACAGCCCGCCGATCGATTCCACGCGCACCACTCCGGCGCGGCGCAGCGCAGCATCGAACACGTCATCCGACCCAACCAGCGCGCCAGTGTGCGACATCACCGCTCTCGATCCGGCATCGTGGCGCCCCACCTTGATCACGAACACCGGTTTACTACGTGCGGCCGCGCGCAAGGCACTCATGAAGCCACGCGCTTTGTGGATGCCTTCGACGTAGATCAGGATACTGCTGGTCTGCACGTCGGTCGCGAGGTAATCAAGAATTTCACCGAAGTCCACGTCGGATGCGGCGCCCATCGACACCACACTGGAAAAGCCAATGTCGTTGGCCGGGGCCCAGTCGAGCATAGCCGCGCACAGCGCCCCCGACTGAGAAACCAGCGCAAGGTTACCAGACTTGACGCTACCGTTGAAAAATGTGGCGTTGAGCCCGATCGCTGGGCGCATCATGCCCAAGCAATTGGGGCCGATGATGCGCACACCATAGTTTTTGGCATTGGCCAGCATTGTGTGTTCGAGCGTGGCGCCACGGACACCCACTTCGGTGAAACCTGCGGACAGCACCACCGCAGCACGCACACCATGTTTGCCGCAGGCCTCGATGATGTCGGGCACAGTCTCGGCCTCGGTGCATATCACGGCCAACTCGACTGGGGCTTCAATTTTTTCTATCGTGGCATAGGCACGCTGACCCTGCACTTCCTGATGCGCCGGATTTACCGGATATAGTAAGCCCGTATACCCACTCCCCAGCATGTTCCTGAAGACGATCTCGCCCACTGTATTGGCACGCTCGCTGGCACCGATGACGGCAACTGACTTGGGCGAAAAAAGGGTGCGTAGGTAATGCTGTCCCATGGCTTGCACTCGTGGTTGGTTGAGGTGAATATAACACTACACGGCGGGATGCTCTATCCTCTTCTGTTCTGACATATCTACTTCAGCTACTCAGATATTCTGCAGGCAGGAGAATCTCATAGCTTCCAATCCCGGATTCATCGTTTTGTTCTCCGAGGAGTGCGACAAGCAGGACGCCCGGTGAACCGTAAGCTTCCCGGATCCGAAACAGCATGAGAGAAGAAGGTTTTGAGGAGAAGCCCTCGGAAGGCCAGGGGGAAATGCAAGTATCACGGCGGCTGTACGCCGATTAAACATGGTTTGTATTCGACGGTGGTTCCGGTGGCCTGGCAGGCCAGCTTTCAAGCGGCCTTAGAGGCGCCGGACCCGAAGAGCATGCTGGAACACATTGCGTTGATCGACGGCGTGATTCTGCCGGGGGCGCTCAAGCGCGGCGAGAAGGCGCCGAGGCACGCCGGAGAGACTGACCCGCTGATGGTGCAGCTGGCGGCGATCGACACGAAGAGCAAGGTGCTCAAGCGCCTGAGCGACATTGAGAACCGGGGCAAGATCAAGCTTTCGCAGTCGGAGCTGAAGCGGCTGGTCTAAAGATCGTGTTAGTCATCAGCGAATATGTGGATGCAGTGACGCTGAGAAAGATCGCGGATCGTTTCGGGGTTCGCACACATTGCTTGAAAATATCCTGACCTTCGTGGATCAGTCCCATGAACCTCCGACATTCTTGCACTCCCATGAATCTTCAGGGACGCGCGAACTGCCGGTGTCGCCATCCTCTGGATCTCTTCGTCCGCATGATAGGAAGGGATGGCACGGCAAAAGGCATAGGCCCGTGGGATTTTTATCCTGGAAGGGGGAAGGCAAGGAAAGCGAGAAATCGTCGTTCCTATATAGCAAACACAGTGTAAATCTACTATAGACCAGCTCCCTGCGCTTCTACCAGCAAGGTAGAGGTTTAACGCATCAAGAGAATGATGAGACCGATGAGACTCCACAACGTGAGAGACAGGCGAATTCCATTAATAATCCCCATTGTAGGAGCGAGAGCCTCAATCTCAACCTCCTCCTCCGTAATGTCCGGTACCAGGCTTAACTGAGGGGAGCGGGTCTTGGCTTTGGGTGTTTGAAGTACGGCCAGGCTCTCATCGGCTAAGGCTAAATTTCCCCACGATTGCGGATACTGCCGAGTTTCCCGTTTTCCTTTCGTGTGCAGTCGCGCATTTCCCTCTGAATCACCATTTGCCATGAACCCTCTGCAGCGTGAATATGGCATGATCGCCCTCCTTGGTGCAGGCCTAGAACCTCGTCCTTTCATGATACCGCAACAATGATACCGCGGCCATGGCCTCCCCAAGACCGAAAAGAGCTATCGCGGAAATACGTCCCTTCTCCGGGGGGATTGCCGAGTCTTGATGGATGGTTGTGGAATTCCCTCCTCTTTCCACACACGTAGCGTAGTTAGCGAGTCAGCTCTCTTTGTTGCTCGTCAGTCCATTGTGATCCGTTTGCCGCTCTTCTTCACGCTGGGATACTCCCCAGGTCCATGCTCCTACAGATTTTTTTGTACCCTGGAGACAAAAAAGAGCCTTGTTTGGTATGCAGGGGATCGGTTAGGGCACCCGCTACCTGACTTATTTAGGCCTATGATTCTGGTGCCGCTGAAAGCGACGCAGGCTGACTCCAAACACGCCAACGCCAAGAAATAAAAGCCTGCCCACCAACGCGATTTCCTCTTCCCCCACCCCCACGGCTGAAGAGCGTGCCTTGTCGGTAGAAGTTGCCAGAGGGAAAGGCGAGGCCGTCTGTGGGGATCTCCCAATCGTTCAGAGTTCGATGAAGAATTCTTCACGATCCGTTCATGGTTCGATCATGTGACGATGCTACAGTGACACCAACGGCTGAGGACGCAATGACGTGCTGAAGTCAAGAGTACATGGCGGTGAACCCATAGCCAGGAGGTAAATTATGGTAAGGAGACTGGAATCAAGAGAAACAATGCTCAAGGCGAACATTAAAATCAAACCCAATGACAACGGAGACTGGTGGTGTGTCGAAACCTGTTCCGCCTACATCGATAATAAGGACCTCATGTATCTGCGTTCCGGAGAGCTCTTTCCCACCAAAGATGCGGGCATAATGGAAATGAAGCATCGCGTTATGGCGTGGTTAAAGGATAAGGGACGGACGGAGACGGAAGAGAAGGTAGAATTCCGAGTCTCCTGAATTAGCGGAGGGTCTATGCCGGCGGATCATTGTCGGGGCACGAGTGCGACGACTGCGATACGACACCTGGGGGCTGTCGTCGAGTCATTAGCGAAGAATCAGACAGCAGGTGTGCCCGCCTCTAACCCTTCCAGCACCGTATCTCCCGGCGCAGACTTCCGATACCACCAGCACCAGCCCTGACGAGTTCTTCACGTTCCTCACACGCCGATATGCAATCCAGCATCAGACCATTCCCTTGGGGTTTCCGGTCGTCTCGCTCGGTGATAAAGTGTGCTGCTTCGTGCTCAAGATGCAGGCGAAACTTGCTCGCGCCTGGCATTAAGTGATGCCCGATAGTTACAGGAAGAAGCAGTGAGGGGAGATACGAGATCTAGCGAGCCTGTGGCGACGAACCAGGAACGGGAAGCTCAAACAGGAATTGGCCGCCCGCCAGGTACATATTGACTCGGGGACTTACCGGAATGGGGCAGGTCCAACACGCTTCCACCAGTTTGGTACTCTGCTTTTTTCTCGCTTCTGATGGCACCTGAATCTCAACCACCTGTCGTTTGTTTACTTTCTGAGGAAGCAGGAGCAGCATGCCTCTGACGCTCCTATTGATCGCATGCCCGTATCCCTCTGACAACGTCACAGCGTCGGCACCTGCGGGCTTCGTCAGCTCGAATGGGCAAACGACCTTGCAGGGTATACGCTCGCTACCTCTTCGCTCCTGTCGAGTTGGCATATCTATTTCCAGGGTTGTTATAGACACTCATCTCGATGCGTTAGACGGGCTGCTCCAAGATCGTGGATCTTATCAAACCCTCTCAGCTTTCAGAGAGGGGGAACAGCACGAAGGGCTCTAGGTCGACGCCACCAGGTCGGTTGGCATACCACTCATACTAGGCTCGATCGCAAGTGGTGAGGGAGTTGCGAATGCCTGGCGTAATCCTGAGTGGATAATCTTCATGGCGATCCCGATGCGCGTGGTGGTGCTGGTTTTTTCCGAAATGTGCTTACAATGCCTCTTGACGGTATGTTCTGACAATCCCATTTCAATAGCGATTTCCCTATTGGTCCAGCCTTTCAAGAGATGTTGCACGACCGTTGCTTCGCGTACGGTCAACTGAAACTTCTCCATTGCCTGGACGATGACCTTATCCTGCCACGCGCCCATCCAGACTTCGCTTATCACGATGAGGATTCGTGTTTCCGCGGTGGTCTCGTCAATCAAGGCCGTGCCGCAAAGGAGCAAGGAGCTATGGAGAGTGTTCACGACCCGTCCGAGTTGAATCTGCTCCCAGTCCTTCGGATCGGTTCGGACTGTGAGGGTATTCCGAATTTGATAGACGAGACTCGCGACGGCGGGCGGGAGCACCCCGTTTGCCGTTTTCCCGTCATGGCAGCGAATGATTTGCTGGCACAGTTCCCCTGCCCGCCGATCCTTATAGAGTAATTGCATGGAAGCCGTGAGCAGCATGATGCCGGGCCCAGCGTGCCGGACCGCCAGACCTTCCATCTGGTCGCTCGAGACATCATCTCCATCCTCGTCCACGAGGTCCTCCTTTCTAGTTCCTAGGCCGCGCCCTTGAAGTAACTAAGCAGCGTTATTTCGGCAATCTCCACCCTGCGCGAGGACCAAGCCGGCAATGGGAGACCGAACCCGTTTCTGTGACGGCGCATGCGCTGGTTCGTCCGAATGCCGTCGTCGAGGAATGTTTCACTCAGTTGTAATAATCAACTGCTTCCATTCCCTCTCGTTATTATGAAGTGCGCTAGACCATCTAATTGAGCAAAGGGGATACCACATCTCCCAATTATTTGAGGCCCGTTTTTCAAACAGATATATAATGGAGCGGTTGCTTTGATAAAGCCCAGTTTGTCCAGGCTTCAATAAAAAACGAGGCAAAGGTCCTGTTTATATGAAATCTTTCAAGGGCGACAGGTTGTCCGGCCCTGGACAAATTGACCAGACCCATCCCCCTCAACGAACTGCCAAGTGAGATTCGTACCATTTGGGCAGGATCAGCTCGTCAATAGTGTGCCGGTACTTGTCCTTTCTGCGTTCGTGACGCTCGCTTGTTAGTAAATGCTCTTGCTCACCTCATTGGAGTGCAGACTTTCATTGCCTGCAGTATCGTACGCCGTGATGATGAAGAAGTAGGTGGTCCCAGTTTGTAGCCCAGTCACGGGATAGCTTGTCGTGGCTTTTGATAACGTCGCAATCGGTGCGGTATAGATCCCGGACGATTTCCCTTCATACACCTTATAGCCTGCCAAATCTGTCTCCTTGTTGGCACTCCAGGCCAGAGTGGCCGTGCTGGTTGCCGAGGTAGTTGCCGTGAGCGAGAGGGTGACGGCCACTGGCTTGGTGATCCCGCCGCCTGAAATAGTCGCGGTCCCACTGTAAGAGCCGGCTGCGAGGTTCGCAAGACGAGCGGTCAGGGTATATGTGCCAGAATGTCCGGGTTGAATGGTTTGGCTCAAGCCCGGGGTGATCCCATACAACCAGTTGATGGAATCGGCCCAGGTCACCGTGATGGCCGTACTCCCTGTGTTGGTCACCGTCACGCTGCCGGTCTTATCGGCCGAGCCCACCGTGGCGGTGTAGGCCAGCGTGGGGGGCGAGATGCTGAAGCCGATCCCACTCGTAAGCGTCAGAGTGACGGGGATGATCTCTTGACGAGTTCCTGATTGAGGTTCATCCCATCTGGCAGAAACACATCAGCGAGGGTACGCCCATTCTGGTCCGTGCCGTAGATTTGGAGCGAGACTTCTTTGCCGAAGACGAAGGTGGAGGTTAGGCAAGCCGCAACTGCGCTAATGAAGCGACTGCATTTCCCCCGCTGATGTCAGGAATGATGCTCAGCTCGAGCACCGTGACCGCCGGGAGCTCGATGTGGTGATCCTCGGTCTCGCTAGTGGTGCCTTGAGGGCTGAAGTTCCACTGCTGCCGCACGATTTCACGAAACGACCGCCCGCCGTCCGCCGACCAACGCAAGACGTACTCTTGCGTGCGTGCGATGCCGAGCTCCAAGAAACTCAGCCAGATTCGCTGTAGCCGTTGCGGTTGGTTGAAGAGAAGGCGGATCGTCTGCTTTCCTGGCTCTGCAGCACGCCATCCATCTGCCTGACCTGGTAGCAGTGCGGACTCAATTGGATGTGCAGCGTCCTCGGAAGTCATTTCTACCTCCGCGAGTTTCTCCACGTTCAGCCAATTCCCGTCATGAGAGGCGGCGTCTTTCTGAGCCTGGGCGATAATTCGCTTGCGCATCGGTTTGCCTCCTGATTTCAAGCTGGAGAAATTCTTCGCCACCTGACTGGTAAGCCTGCTGCGGCCAGTCTACTGCAAAGTCACGGGCGTATCCATCACTTCCTAGACGATGGGGGAGCGTTGTGTGAGGTAGAAGAGGAGGAGGAAGGAACAGACCCGCCACGCGCAAGGTCACCTGTTCCTCTTCCGCCACTCCCACTGCGGCACCGCCGTGTCGGTCATTCTCCGTGAGCGATCACGCACTCGCTTCCCACGCCTGAAAAGGCGTTTACGCGATACTCGGCACTTCGTAGTTTGGTAATCCCGCCCGAGCGCATCGCCTGCGTGCCGGTGAGATCAGGCACGCCACCTAAGTAAACTCGACAGTCCTGACCTTGCTTCGCATCGGTAATAGTAGGATTTGTGGGCCCGAGCGGCCGCACATAGGAATCGCAGCCCGCGAGGACTGGCAGCAGCATCGCGATCAGCACAAAGAGGCGTGTGTAGAAGAAGTTCATTTCGTCCCCTCCCGTTTCGTATCTCGTTACTCCACCAACTCCGCCACCGTCACTGTCAGCGTCTTCGCCATCTTTGTCAGCGTGGTCAGCGTTAGCATTATAACGGGGAAGGGACGGTAGGGACGAAGCGTGAAGGGCATCGGGGCCTCGCAGGGTAGCGTATTGTAGGAGGGAAACGAATGAAGGCGCAAGGGCCTATGTGAGGCGGCCTATCGGGACCGCGCCGAGGGTCTATGGTCGTGTTGATCCAGTAAGGCAATCGCTTAGTGTACCCGCTGGTCGATTTGTAGGGCGAGCGCATTTCCCCGCCGACTGAGCGACAAGGCAACAACACGATCATCCGTAGCGGCACGGCGCTTGGCGACCCACTGCTTACGTACCAGGGTTGTGACCGTCCGACTCAATGTTGCCGGGCTCACGCCAAGTGCAGTGGCCGCGTCTGTCATCCTGGCATCCGTATGCCGACGGAGAAAGAGAATCACGCCTGCCTGAGAAGGCGTCACACGGATCGGCTCCAAGCGTTTTCGGAAGTCGCCTTCCAACCGCAATAGCAGTTCAAGCCGTGTGGGACCGGTCTTCTTCTGGCCCTTGTGCATGGCAACGCTCATAGTCGTGGGTTATACATTCTCTGCTAGATTCAGGACAACTATTGATCACTTCACGATACAGCAAAGGCCCGGCACCTTTCGGAGGCGGGCCTTTTACTTCAGATTCCGCCACGGTCGCACTGCATGCACACAAGAAAGCGAATGTGCCTGCACAGGGCTTCCATAGCGGTTTCTAAACCGACACCACGCTACTACACCCCTGGCGTCGGGCTACCTCTCCACCCTTCCACTTCAGCCCTCGTCATCACGGCCTCTGCGCGGTCGCTCCCCGCAGTCGACCCGATCAGATTTGATTGCATCCCCTTCTTACTCGTTGCTGAACTGAATTCTGTGCGCCGCGAGCTGAGGGAGACCTCATAGGTCGAGAAACTGACTTGACGAAGGAACACCCGTCCGTCCCGCGACATGCAATCAACGGCGACGAATAGTTCTGCCCAGCTGAAATTGGAGAGGCCCTTGACGACTTCGTCAAAGCAGCATGGACCGCTCCGCAGCTTTTCAATAATCGCTTCTTCTATGGGTAGCATGGCGTCAGACCTCCGGTTGAGGTGAGGTACTATCGCGGGTGCCCCGTAATATGTACAGGAATGCGCCATGTGGTAAGTAGGAACTGCCCTAGCATTGAAGTAAGAATTGTCCTACGAAACCCACGAAGAAGCGCGCTGAGCCGTATACCAAGATTGTCGGAGAGTTGCCAAAGATGCGGCGGGAGACAGTGGAATTAGTGATGCAATGCCCCACTCACTTTGTGGACAGTTTGTTGAACATGGCTAACCTTCAATTCTGCAGAGAGTCCAGCCCGTTTCGTGCCTCCACTTCTCACGGGGTTCTAAGCCTTCAAGTACCGTATCCCCTGGCGCATACTTCCGATACCATCACTAGTAGCTGGGGGCCGGTCATTTTGACACGATCGCCCCTAGCCGCCCATTGAAAGCCCGCCAATTCCTATGGAATGAGACAATGAAGGGTTACGGCTCTCGGCAAGCTCCTCCGTAACCTCCCGTCTAAGTATTTAGACACTAGGATGTTATTCGAGTAAAACTGGGGGATTTCCCAGTTCCACAAACCGCTGAACTTTGTTAGTTAGTATCTGTCATTCCTTTCATTCCTTCCGCCTCATCACTGCGGTCTTGATTTCTCCGATGGGTGAAGAAAGAGGGTGGCGTATGTTTCTTGATAAGCTGTTCACCAAGACCACTTGTAAGGCGCATTCCGCTCCGGTAAGAGAACCGTTCATCGCGCCGACGCTGCTTCCCGCCTGTTGTGCCTGCGGACTCGTTCAAGACAAGGCGGGAACAACTCCTGACCTCGAGCACTGGATAAGTCAGCGGACGTATCGCGAGACCCATGGTGTGAATCCGACTGAGCTCGAACTCACGCACACCTACTGTCCGACATGTTTCGAGAAAGTTCAGGAGGCCATGCGGCAGTCCTGGCGGAAGAGCAGATCGGCGTCATGATCCCGTTCGCCAGGTCTCCGGACATCGACTCCACTCCCCCCTCTCTGACCGACGCATCCCGTCTGGCATAGGACCGAGAGAGGAGACCATATCTCCCGGCGCATATTTCCGATACCACCAGCACCAGCCGTCTTCGACGAATGTGTGGGTGACGTTGGTACCATTAGGCAGGATTACTTCCTCAAGACCACTTCGGCTTCACGCAGTTTGGCGAGGATCTGGTCGACCGTTTGACGAAGACGTGACATGCAGCCCTCCTTTCGGCCAAACCCTAACAGAGGACCTGGACCCAGTTTAAGGGGGGCAGGTCACAAGAGCAACTGGAAGCCAGTGTCCAACAGCTCAAGATCCAACGGGACATTCTCCAACCTTATGTCGCTCAGCTAGCATAAGTGGCAAGTGACGCGCGGGGAGCGGAAGAAATAGTGGGATGGATGCAAGACCGTGAAGTAGGGCAGTACTTGTACTGCCCCGCATAATGTTGGACAGGTCGAATCTTGTTTCTGACTAACCACTCTGCGTAGCATTCCGGGCTTATGACACCTGGCCAGAAATTAAGTGGGCAGCACATACAACCATATACAACTGTGTGAACCACGTTGGTATACCGGAATAAACGTTGAGGTTTGCTCCCCTTTTCCTTGCAGGTCTTTCCTCCTCCATAAAACTAGGGACCATCCCAGTAGTACGTTCCCTCCCGTCTCGGATACTTTTACGCACAGTGCAACCGCTTAATACTTTGCACAGGAGGGAGCCATGAAGTACGAACCCAACAACATCATCTCTCGTATCGAATGGTGCCGACGCCAGCAACAACTCCATTCGGTCACAATGGATGAACGCGCTGGCTGGCGGGCAGAAGAGGCCGGCCTTGTGGACGCCTTGGGCAGTAGAGATCAGGGAGTTTTCATGAAAGAGGAATATGGCTCTAATTTCATCCGCTATCAATGCGGTCTCGATGATGGGCGAGCTCTCCTCCGCCTCCACAGGCTATACATCCCTACGGCATGACGTGTAGAAAGAATTGGTTCCGATGCCGCTCACGCCCTGGCCTGGGTGGACCGCCTAGGCCCTGCGTTGTACTCATATCCCATACGGTACAGTTCTACCCGATCTCTGGGAGTTGAATAATAACAGCAGGAGTACTGATGGCTGGTGAATTTGTGTTCTCAGACAGCTCGTGAGGTGGCTGACGCGAAGGATCCAACCTAAATGGCCAATATGCTCCGGGAATTTGGTAAAAGCGTCGTGGCCTTGCGCGACGTGATGGATCAGGACAGATCCTTCAATGATATGGAATTACTGTTCATTGAAAACCATTTCCAAGTCATACAGATGGCCTATCTTCGGTGGAAGCGGAAGCAACAGGCCCTTACCGATAGATCCGGCATAGGGAAAATTCACGGAATCGCCGCACGAACCTCGTTACTCTGTAGCCGGGCAAGTCATATTCAACCTATGGACTGTTGGTTTATCCAGTTCTTGGCTTTTTCCAGAGCGAAGATATTCGCCTTATATTCCGTGTTGCAGGTCTCACTCAAATCGCCGTTAATGTGTGTAAGCAATTCGTGGCTGCCCGCTGATAACCACGCTAACGCCATGGGCAACCATCGGTCAGCTTCGAGATGTTGCGAACACGCCTTAATCTGATGATTCTTGTATGTCATCCACGTAGGCACCTTCAGCACTCCCGGATGGTGTTCTCGAATACCGGATATCAACTCGACACGATGATCACGGATTCTCAACCTTGAGAATCTTCAGTTGCACGACGAGCGGCTTCCCTGCGAGCGGATGGTTGTAATCCAGCACGGCCATCATGTCCCCTACCTCTGTCACAGTGGCGAGCTCGCCCGCATCATTCCGCAAGACATCCCCTGGTCTCGCTCCAAACGGCAACAATGTTTTTGGGATATTCAGCTTTTTCCTGTCATCATGAGGACCAAAACCTTCCCCAGGACTCAGTTCTACTTTCTTCTCCTCCCCGGGTTTCATTCCAACGACTTCCCGCTCCAATGCTGGAAAGATCTCGTGCCGACCCTGAATAAACTCACTGACGTTGCCATAGTCGATCCCGGTTGAGCCGCGAGCGGTCGCTACATATTGAATGGTAACTTTCGAGCCTTCCACAATCTGAACTGATCCAAAGTCCCTCTTGTTTGTAGCCTGCTCCGAGAATGGATCCCGCTCGGACTGGAACGCCAATCCGTATCCGGCCGGAACAATGCCAAGGCTTAGAATTACTACCGCAGTAAGAGAGGGTATGTGTTTCATGATCAATCCCCTTTATCAGCCAGGTTCGATATAACTGCGTCCCATTGTTAGCCACCTCGTGAGCAAAGGAAGTGCCATTTGCCACAAATGACACGTAATGCCTATCTTTCAAACAGATATGAAGCGTCAAAATGATGGAAAGATTGCGCTGCCCTGTACAGCTTGTCCCCGGATTCAAGGGAACGAGGCTAAGGTCCTGTTTGTTTAGATCTTTCCACGGCGACAGGTTGTCTACGTCTGGACAGATTGACTAATACTTTCCCTCCTGGAATGAAGTACCGAGTGAGATTTGAAACATTTGGGTGGAATCACTGCTACAAAGGTGCGCAGGTTTGATTGTGCTGCGCCCTGCTGCAGCTCAGGCACTTGGACGCTGGCTGTAAAGGAAGCACCAGGCACACGAGACTGTCTCGATGGCGCCCGTAGTATGAAAGCGGGAGCAGCCGACGAAATATCGAAGACTTCCATGAGTGTTCTTATAGTTTGAATTCTGCTCCTACGGCGCTAGTGAGTCCCCTAGCGCGTTGAGAAGCAAGCCCCAGGGACGGATCCGCTGCCTTCCTAGAGGGGTAAATCGGTGGAGACACAGCGAAAACCGGACACCTCAGACTTTTCGTGACTGGGTGGTTAAATCAGCGAGGAACGGACGGAGTGGTGTTATTTCTGCGTGTAGTTCTTACGGGACTGAACCCTGCCCTCGTGTTTGGACGGTGACAGACGTGTCGATATATTTGTATAGTGAATTCTTGGATCTGTGTGATGTGCGCACTGTCACCGGTTTGACGACGTACTATCTCAATCAGACACTGTGTTGGGAAAAGGAGGCGAGCACCATGAAACCCCAAGTGATCGTGGTTGATGACCATCGTCTGGTCGCCGAAGGTGTCGTCAAGATCTTGGAGAAGGACTACACTGTCGTCGCGACATCCACAGACGGACGCAGCTTCATCGAAGCCGTGGAAAAGTTTCGCCCTGCCCTTGCCTTGGTTGATATTTCTCTCCCTCAGTTGAATGGACTGGATGCCTGCCGCCATGTGAAGAAATCCTGTCCCGACGTCAAAATCATCATTCTGACCATGCACTCGGAACAGCACTTTGTGAACGAAGCCTTTCGTGTCGGCGTCGAGGGATACGTGCTAAAAACCTCAGTGGCTGATGAGCTGCTGTTTGCTGCGAAGGAAGTTCTGAAGGGGTGCACGTACATTTCGCCAGTGATCGCGCAGGGTTTGGTCGATCAGGCGATGGAATCGTCGACAGACCCTCAGAGGCGACCGATACCCACCCCGACCGTCACGCTCAGTCTACGACAGCGGGAGGTCTTGCAACTGGTGGCAGAAGGCAAGTCCAATAAGGAAATCGCGTCCGCGATCAACGTGACGGTGAAAGCGATCGAGTACCACAAGGCCAGAATCTCAAAGGAACTCGGCGTGCATACCACCGCCGAACTGACGAAACAAGCCATCACCCTTGGGCTCATTGCCCCACCTGAGACGCCTCAAACCCCAAGTTAATCGAATTGCCTTCTCCGAAACTCCAGTGACCTGGATCGGATAGCGCGTTAGAGCTTGGTCAGCCCCTGTGCCAATGCAAACTTGGTGAGATCGGAAGTGGTCTTCAGACCCAGTTTTTTCACAAGTCCGGCTTTGTGAAACTCGACCGTTTTCACGGAGATGCCCATCGTCGTGGCAATCGTCTTCGCCGAAAGCCCATTGGCAAACATCCGCAAGACCTCCTGCTGCCGCGGCGTTAATTGAACGTGGTATCCTTCCGGACGAATCCACGGATGTTCGATCGACTCTCGAACGTCTGCCGCAACTTCGACGGAGACGTACCGGCGGTCGCTCATCACGGTCCGAATGGCCGTCATGAGCTCAGCCGAAGCGGATTGCTTGAGCACATACCCGTTCGCTCCCTTTTTGAACCCTTCGCTGATATAGAACGGTTCGCTGAGCATCGTCACGAGAATAATTTTTACACAGGGGAGCTTCCCTTTGAGCAATGGGATAAGATCAAACCCGTTCGTGTCGGGCAGTGAGACATCCAATAGCACAATGTCCGGAGCCGCCCTTTGGGCCTTCTCCAGAAGTTCCGTCCCGTTATGGGCTGTCCCGACAATCACTGTGTCATTAGCGAGTAACTGTCGAAACCCTTCCAACACCAAGGAGTGATCGTCGGCAATGAACACTCGCGGTAAATACATATCTGCTCCGGAGATCAACTCCTATCGCTGCGTCCGAGACCTCCAACAACCATCAGCTTGGCTGTGGTCCAACGGCCTGATGTTATCACATCCCCAAGCCGCACAAACTGTGGAAAACCCCAGTTCAGAGAGAGTCAGTCGAACGGTTGACTTGATTCGGGAATCTGAGGTTCAAGCCGGCAAAGAAGATTCTTCCTTTAACGCCAGAGCTTGCGCGAGAGTTCCTGACGCTTTCAACGGAATATCCCATTACAAGGCGATGCCCAGAGCTTTCCGCAGACAATCTCGTCGTTATGATCGATCCTATATCGAGGCCATTTCCTCCCCATCCTAGTCGGAATACAGACACGACTTCCGCTGCTCCCCCTGTTCCTCGCGTCGTTAGTGGGTTTGGCTTACTTCGGCCTCCTCGGCTTATTTCTCGACGCGATCATTCTCGCCGTTGTCCTCGAAGCCTTTCCGATCTACCAGGAAGAATATCGACAAGACGAGCAAACCCTGGTCATGGGGCTTTCACGACAAATTCCCGTGGCAATCTGCACCCCGCGCCTGGATGGATCGGCAAGCCGCTGTAACTGCGGGGCGATCGTGCCGGAATCCCCGAGGACTGGGGAAATTCCCAGTGATAGAGCGGACTGACCCATGCGACTCTAAGGATCAGGCGGTGGCCGAGCAAAAAACATCATCTACGGGAGGTCACTATGCCGATAATTTTATGGTTGTTTGGGATCCCCGTAACTCTTGCTCTGGTCATGTGGCTAGTCGAGATTGTGTCATTTTGAGCCCGAACGAGATAGTCGTGCACAGCCCTCGGTCCTCTCCCACCGATCAGGAGGGTGGTGTGAGGAACAGGGTTCCGTACGTGGTTGAGAAAAGGAGGCCAGATGGCCTCACTGTCTGTCTAGGGCCAGTCTGTGCCCACCCTTGCCCAGTCCAAGGGCGAGTGGAGAACATGGAAGGAAAACCGGACGCGATTGCCGATGAAGGGGCAGCCTGTCGCCTGAGCCTCGCTGGTGCACCCAGGTGAACATCAAATATGAGCGACAAAGAAACAGAAGGTGATCTATGTTGTGTCAACGCTGCAGAGGGTTGCTAGTTTATGAATGCTTCAGTGATCTGAGAGATGAAGCAGGCCGCATGTGTCTAGCAAAACGATGTATCAATTGTGGGTATCTCGAGGACTCCGTGTTTCGTTCCAACCGCCTCCGCGCTGCTGCGATAAAGCGGTCGATTCCCCGTAGGATGGTCAGTAAGGTTGTGTTCCTAAGAACTCAATCTGAAAGGTATCGCTCCGTATGAGCTGACTGCCCTATGGTAGTTGTGCTCTGCCGCTTGATGCTCTCCGGTTCATCATGGGGAGGGCATTGCCTCATTCGATTTGACCCTGCGTCACCCTGCAGTCTCAATCTATGGATCATCCAATCTATCCCCAAGGTAACCCCTGGTTGACAAGTATGGACCCTGACCACACCGGGGAATACAAGAAGACGGATCAGAGGATGGAGAAAACCCGAACAAGTACAGCTGAACTGCTCACAATACTCGACAGCCTTCAATAACGTCTATGTGCTAACCCCGATCGATCGTTGCTGATCGTGTCTCAAGGCAATTGACACCAGCCGGAAGGCAGGATGAAGTGAATTGTTCAAGCGGTCATCAGCGTATAAGAGAACTTAATCCAACCCTCGGCCGAGATTCACCGTAGCTGTTGGATTTTGGTTGATGCGGCACCAAGTTTCGTGCAATTCGAAGGGCCGTTGCAACTTATGGGGCCGATCCTGCGAATCGGACTCACGAGCCCTCCGTTGCCCGCACAGCCCGAAGACAAGAAACTCTCTTCCAGATAATGTGGGCCCAGTCAGTTACGATCGGTGCACAGAACGTTACTCCCCCCGGAAGCATAGTGATTGTCATGCTACGGGAGGTGCTCTCGAAACCGCATCAATTCTGCTGACCTCATCCGAGTCGGCCTGGGCCATCAGGGATAGTATGGGCTAGGAAGTTAACACGACATTGAGGAGGGATCGGTGCACATGCAGGCCTGCATTGTACTTAATGAAGCCGCGTTTCTTGAACCGATTTATAAAAAACTCACGCGTGACCGCGTCGTCCCGACCATTTCGGCCAGCGTTTCCTGACTGATCTTGGGAATGACCGGTACTGGGTTATCTTCTCTTCCAAAGTGAGCCAACAACAACAATGTTCGCGCCAGCCGTTTCTCGGCAGAATTAAAGAGTTGATCGACCAGGTCCTCTTGGGTGCGTATGTTACGAGTTACCAGATGAGACAGGAACAGCTTGGAGAACCCCGGCTCGTTGTGGAGGACACGTCTCATGGTGGTCCTGTCGATGCGCACGACTGTGCAGGCCTCCAGGGAGGTGGCCGTCGACATACATACCCGCGGCTCGGCGAGGCAGGCTTCACCGAAAAAATCCCCGCTCTCCAGCATTGCAACAACGGCCTCTTTGCCATGGGTGGATACAACCGTGAGCTTGACCCAGCCTTCTATGATATAGAACACGGCATTGGCCTCATCCCCTTGCACAAAAAGAATCTGATCTTTCTGGCATCGCAACGTCGTTCTGCCGTCACCGGCTTGTATAAGAAAGGTCGTGGGATTGAATGGCGTCCCTCGTGTGGATTTCTCTGCCATCCCTCCAAGTGGTCTCAATATTGCGGTGTAAGATCCCGCCGATAGGGATGAGTCGTGGGCCATGACAGAAACTCCTTTCAACAGTGGAACTGAGTAACACACGCACACTAGCGTCTGAACCACGTATGCTCGTGCAATCCGCAGATGATCGGCCGGTTATCGATCATGCCGCGACCACCAACGTGGCCTCGGAATGAAATAGGGCACGGTTGCGCAGAATCGTCTCATCCACAATGTCGCCGCACTGAAGGCAACGGAGCACCCAAAAGGTGCAACATCCGGTGTCACTCTCAAGATCGATGCACATTTCATATTCCAGGCACCCGCTGCAACGCGTGCAGCTCAGCTGAGTATACGGCCTTGTGGGTGCCCCCGCTGTCTTTGCTAGCATCGTGTTCATGGGACCCTCCTCTCAGTGGTTTCGTTAATGATGAATTGCTTGCGCCTCCACTGCACATGCGCACTCTACTATCGTGGGCCGAGCGGTCGCCCTAGCGACCTCCCTAGTTTGACCAGTCAATTGCCCTGGCGCTCTTGGGCCTATAAGAGTGTAGAAGGATGGGTCAATCGTTAGGATAGGCCTGGGAACGAGGATCGGAAACCGACATAACCGAAGACATGAAAACAGATGAGGTTGAAAAATCCTAGGTGAGGAACATTGAAGATCCCTGCTAGCTCACTAGGCAAGTGCTAAGCTCCTGAGTTCATCGCCGAGGATGACGTCGGGAGGCATTGGCGGACGGGTCATCGCCTATACCTTTTCAAGTACTCCCCTTCAAGCTCAATCGCTGAGACTGCTACAGTGTGGCTGGCGAAATAGCCACCAGCAATCTGAAGAGGTGACGCCACCACCCCAATATGAATTTACTTATATTCCAATGCCTTACAATGCCGCGGAGACCGCGGTTATTTATATTATATGGCGTCGAGACGCAGATTTACATACCAATATAAATAATCTTCATCCGACTAGGGATTTTCCTAGGGGGAAGGACGGCTATCGTAGACATATACTTATCGCGCACTGTCCACCTAGGGTGTTGGCCGTCGATCATGTTATCCGGATCCCATGCGGAAATGTGACAGGTAGATCGTAGCGTTCATTCGCGCCCATCAGAGAGGGGATGATCGTGGGAGAGGCCGACTGTCCTTCTGTGAAAATGAACGGAATGTACCGGTTACGGCCCACCTTGGATGACCTTCTCAGTATTTTTACCCTCGACCTCCTGCCTCCTCTCAAGATCGCTCAGTGGATCGGGTATGCTTTGCCTCTCCGGTATGTGTCAAGCCTCTCACTTAAACCCGCCATCTCCCATACCTTCGTCGCGCTCGCACGCACTGGATTGATCACGGGCGCGGCGTTTTCGCCCATGTTCGCCATCAGACATATTCAACTATCCTCCTGAAACGAGGAACGATATGAACGAAACAACGACTTTACCTTCCCGCAAGAAGCAGCTGTCCGAGGCCGTACTGGGCAATGGTAAGCCCGGCAGGCAAAAAGTGAAGCACATTCCGGAGAATGATTCCTCCGAGGCTCATTCGCGGCTGATTCTCGCGACGATTGTCGCGTTTCGCGATGGGGATTTCTCGGTGCGGTTGCCTGCGGATTGGACAGGGATGGATGCGCAGATTGCGGAGGCGTTCAATCAGACGATCGCGAAAAAGGAGCACATTCTGAAGGAAGTCACGCGGCTGAGCGCGACAGTGGGCAAGGAGGGACGGCTGAGGCAGCGCATGTCCCTGCCGGGGGCGATCGGCGCGTGGGCCGACGGAGGTGGATTCCATGAATACACTCATCGACGATCTTGTGCGGCCCACGACAGAAATTGCGCGAACCATCGGCGCAGTGGCCAAGGGCGACCTCGATCAGTCGATGGACCTGGAGGTGGACGGGCGGTCGCTGAAGGGTGAGTTCCTGCGCTCGGCGAAGCTTGTGAATACCATGATCGATCAGCTCTCGGTCTTCACTTCGGAAGTCACCCGTGTGGCGCGCGAAGTCGGCACCGAGGGCAAGCTCGGCGGCCAGGCGCAGGTCAAGGGTGTATCCGGTGTGTGGAAGGAACTCACCGACTCCGTCAACCAGATGGCCGGCAACCTGACCGCCCAGGTGCGCAACATCGCCGACGTGACCATCGCCGTGGCCAACGGCGATCTTGTCCAAGAAGATCACCGTCGATGTGCGCGGCGAGATTCTGCAGCTCAAGGAAGCCATCAACACGATGGTCGATCAGCTCCGCTCCTTCGCGTCGGAAGTGACGCGCGTGGCGCGCGAGGTCGGCACCGACGGCCGTCTCGGCGGGCAGGCAGTGGTGCCCGGCGTGGCCGGCACCTGGAAGGATCTCACCGACTCCGTCAACGCCATGGCGACCAACCTCACCGCGCAGGTGCGCAACATCGCGACGGTGACGACTGCAGTGGCGCGTGGCGATCTTTCGCGGAAGATCACCGTCGATGTGAAAGGGCGAGATTCTCGAGCTGAAGGAAACCATCAACACGATGGTCGATCAGCTCAACGGCTTCGCCTCCGAAGTGACGCGTGTAGCGCGCGAGGTCGGCACCGAGGGCAAGCTCGGTGGCCAGGCGCAGGTGCCCGGCGTCGCCGGCACCTGGAAGGATCTCACCGACTAACGTCAATTCCATGGCCAACAACCTCACCGGCCAGGTCCGCAACATCGCCGACGTGACCACGGCCGTCGCGAAAGGCGATCTCTCCTCAAAGATCACCGTCGAGGTGAAGGGTGAAATCCTTGAGCTGAAGAACACCATCAACACGATGGTCGACCAGCTCAACGGCTTTGCCTCCGAAGTGACGCGCGTGGCGCGCGAGGTCGGCACCGAAGGCAAGCTCGGTGGCCAGGCCGAAGTGGGCGGCGTGGCCGGCACCTGGAAGGATCTCACCGACAACGTCAACTTCATGGCCTCCAACCTCACCGGCCAGGTCCGCAACATCGCCGACGTGGCCACCGCGGTCGCCAAGGGCGATCTCTCCAAGAAGATCACCGTCGACGTGAAGGGTGAAATCCTCGAGCTTGAAGAACACCATCAACACGATGGTGGATCAGCTCAACGGCTTCGCCGCCGAAGTCAGCCGCGTGGCGCGCGAGGTCGGCACCGAGGGCAAGCTCGGTGGCCAGGCGCAGGTGCCCGGCGTCGCCGGCACCTGGAAGGATCTCACCGACTAACGTCAACTCCATGGCCAACAACCTCACCGGCCAGGTCCGCAACATCGCCGACGTGACCACCGCCGTGGCACGCGGTGACTTGAGCCGCAAGATCACCGTCGATGTGACGGGCGAAATTCTCGAGCTGAAGAACACCATCAACACGATGGTCGATCAGCTCAACGGCTTCGCCGGCGAGGTCAGCCGCGTGGCGCGCGAGGTCGGCACCGAAGGCAAGCTCGGTGGCCAGGCGCAGGTGCCCGGCGTCGCCGGCACCTGGAAGGATCTCACCGACAACGTCAACTCCATGGCCAACAACCTCACCGGCCAGGTCCGCAACATCGCCGACGTGGCCACGGCCATCGCGCAAGGGCGATCTCTCCTCGAAGATCACCGTCGAGGTGAAGGGCGAAATCCTCGAGCTTGAAGAACACCATCAACACGATGGTGGATCAGCTCAACGCCTTCGCCGGCGAGGTCAGCCGCGTGGCGCGCGAGGTCGGCACCGAGGGCAAGCTCGGTGGCCAGGCGCAGGTGCCCGGCGTGGCCGGCACCTGGAAGGATCTCACCGACAACGTCAACTCCATGGCCAACAACCTCACCGGCCAGGTCCGCAACATCGCCGAAGTGACCACCGCCGTGGCCAAGCGGCGACCTTTCCGAGAAGATCACCGTCGACGTGCAAGGGCGAAATCCTCGAGCTGAAGAACACCATCAACACGATGGTCGATCAGCTCACGCTCGTTCGCGGCGGAAGTCACCCGCGTGGCGCGCGAAGTCGGCACCGAAGGCAAGCTCGGCGGCCAGGCGCAGGTGCCCGGCGTCGCCGGCACCTGGAAGGATCTCACCGACAACGTCAACTCGATGGCCAACAACCTCACCGGCCAGGTCCGCAACATCGCCGACGTGGCGACCGCCATCGCCCGCGGCGATCTTTCCCGCAAGATCACCGTCGATGTGAAGGGCGAGATTCTGCAGCTCAAGGAAACCATCAACACGATGGTCGATCAGCTCACGGCCTTCGCCGCCGAAGTGACGCGCGTGGCGCGCGAAGTCGGCACCGAAGGCAAGCTCGGCGGCCAGGCCGCGGTGCCGGGCGTGGCCGGCACCTGGAAGGATCTCACCGACAACGTCAACTCCATGGCCTCCAACCTGACCGGCCAGGTCCGCAACATCGCCGACGTGACCATCGCCGTGGCCAATGGCGATCTTTCCAAGAAGATCACCGTCGACGTGCGTGGCGAAATTCTGCAGCTCAAGGAAACCATCAACACGATGGTCGAGCAGCTTCGCTCCTTCGCCTCGGAAGTGACCCGCGTGGCGCGCGAGGTCGGCACCGAAGGCCGGCTCGGCGTGCAGGCCGTGGTGCCCGGCGTGGCCGGCACGTGGAAGGATCTCACCGACTCGGTCAACACCATGGGCGCCAACCTCACCGCCCAGGTCCGCAACATCGCCGAAGTCACCACCGCCGTCGCGCGCGGCGATCTCAACCGCAAGATCACCGTCGATGTGAAGGGCGAAATCCTCGAGCTGAAGAACACCATCAACACCATGGTCGATCAGCTCAACTCCTTCGCCGGCGAAGTCACGCGCGTGGCGCGCGAAGTCGGCACCGAAGGCAAGCTCGGCGGCCAGGCGCAGGTCGCCGGCGTGGGCGGCACCTGGAAGGATCTCACCGACAACGTCAACTTCATGGCCTCCAACCTCACCGAACAGGTCCGCGGCATCGTGAAAGTGGTGACCGCCGTGGCCAACGGCAACCTGACCCAGCGCCTCACCGTGCAGGCCAAGGGCGAGGTCGCCGCGCTCGCCGACACCATCAACAACATGACCGACACGCTCGCGACCTTCGCCGACCAGGTGACCAACGTGGCGCGCGAAGTCGGCGTGGACGGGCGGCTCGGCGGCCAGGCCAACGTGCCCGGCGCCGCCGGCACGTGGAAGGATCTCACCGGCAACGTCAACCTGCTCGCCGCCAACCTCACCACGCAGGTGCGCGCCATCGCCGAGGTCGCCACCGCCGTGACCAAGGGCGACCTCACGCGCTCGATTCAGGTCGAGACCCGCGGCGAGGTGGCCGAGCTGAAGGACAACATCAACACGATGATTTCCAACCTGCGCGAAACCACCGAGAGCAACCGCGAGCAGGACTGGCTGAAGACCAACCTCGCCAAATTCACCGGCATGCTGCAGGGCCAGCGCGAGCTGAACACCGTGGGCCAGATGCTGCTCACCGAGCTGGCGCCGCTGGTCAATGCCCACCAGGGCACCATCTACCATCTCAGCGGCACCGGCGGAGATACCGCAGCTCAAGCTGCTCTCGAGCTACGCGCACGGCGGAGACGAGCCGCTCATGGAACAGATCATCGCCTCGGCGAAGGCCTCGTCGGCCAGTGCGCGGTGGAAAAGAAGCGCATCCTGCTCACCGACGTGCCGCCGGATTTCATCACCATCTCCTCCAGTCTCGGCGAGGCGCGGCAGGTCAGCATCATCGTGCTGCCCGTGCTCTTCGAGGGGGAGACCAAGGCGGTCATCGAGCTGGCCTCGCTGCAGCCCTTCAGCGCCGGGTCAACCTCGCCTTCCTCGATCAGCTCACCCAGAGCATCGGCGCGGTCTTCAACACCATCGAAGCGACGATGCGCACCGAGGGCCTGCTCACGCAGTCGCAGCAGCTCACCGTCGAGCTTGCAGTCCCGCCAGAGCGAACTCCAGCAGACCAACGAGGAGCTGGGCACCAAGGCCAAGCTGCTGGCCGAGCAGAACGCCGAAGTCGAGCGCAAGAACGCCGAGGTCGAGCAGGCCCGCCACGCGCTCGAGGAAAAAGCCGCCGAGCTGGCGCTCACCTCGAAATACAAGTCCGAGTTCCTGGCCAACATGTCCCACGAGCTGCGCACGCCGCTCAATTCCATCCTCATCCTCAGCCAGCAGCTCGCCGAAAACGCCGGCGGCAACCTCTCGGACAAGCAGGTCGAGTTCTCCCGCAACATCAACTCCTCCGGCTCCGACCTGCTCAATCTCATCAACGACATTCTCGATCTCTCGAAGATCGAGTCCGGCACCGTCACCGTCGAGGTCGAGGAAATTTCCTTCGCCGGCCTGCGCGACAACATCGATCGCAACTTCCGGCACGTGGCCGAGGCCAAGAACCTGCCGTTCCACGTGCAGTTTGCCGAGGACCTGCCGCGCTTCATGGACAGCGACCCGAAGCGCCTGCAGCAAATCCTCAAGAACCTGCTCTCCAACGCCGTCAAGTTCACCGCCCACGGCCACGTCGATGTGCGCGTCGGTTTCGCCGCGCAGGGCTGGAGCGCCGATCATCCGGTGCTCAGCACAGCCGCCGCAGGTCGTCGCCTTCGCCGTCGAGGACACCGGCATCGGCATCGCGCCGGAGAAGCAGCGGCTGATCTTCGAGGCCTTCCAGCAGGCCGACGCCGGCACCTCCCGCAAGTACGGCGGCACCGGTCTCGGCCTCGCCATCAGCCGCGAACTGGCGGTGCTGCTCGGCGGCGAAATCAAGCTCGCCAGCGTCTCCGGGCAGGGCAGCACCTTCACCCTCTACCTGCCGCTGCACTACTCCGGCCCCGACACCCAGTGGGCCACGTCGGCCGACAGCGCTGCAGTCGCGATGGCAAAGTTGCTCACGGTCCACCTGCCAGTCGCGCGCGAAGAGCACATCGAGGACGATCGCAACGACATCGAGGAGGGCGACCCCGTCCTGCTCATCATCGAAGACGATCCGCACTATGCGCGCATCCTGCTGGGCCTGGCGCGCGACAAGGGCTTCAAGGGCATCGTCGCCACCAAAGGCGCGCTGGGCCTCTCGCTTGCGCGGCAGTTCCACCCCGCGGCCATCTCGCTCGATATCTTCCTGCCCGACATGCTCGGCTGGACGGTGCTCAACCAGCTCAAGCTCGATCCGGCCACGCGCCACATCCCGGTGCAGATCGTCACGCTGGAAGAAGAACGCCAGCACGGCCTCGCGCATGGCGCCTTCTCCTACCTCGTCAAGGCGCCCACCACCGAGGGCCTGGAAGCGGCGTTCGATCGCATCAAGGACTTCACCGCCCCGCGCACCAAGCGGCTGCTGATCGTCGAGGACAACGACATCGAGCGGCAGTCCATCGTCGAGCTGCTCGGCTATCACGACATCGAGATGGTGGCCGTCGGCCACCGGCGGCGAGGCGCTGGAGGCGATGCTCGACGAGTCCTTCGACTGCGTGGTGCTCGACCTGCGCCTGCCCGACATGACCGGCTTCGAGCTGCTGGAGAAAATGCATGCGGAACCGGCCCTGGCGGACGTGCCCGTGGTCGTCTTCACCGGCAAGGAGCTGACCGCCGAAGAGCAGACGCAGCTCAAGACGATGGCCAAGAGCATCGTCCTCAAGGACGTGCAGTCGCCCGAGCGACTGCTGGACGAGACCGCCCTCTTCCTGCACCGCGTCGTCACCGACCTGCCGGCGGAGAAGCAGACGATGCTCGAGCGGCTGCACGGCTCCAACGAAATCCTGCGCGGCCGCAAGGTGCTCGTGGTCGACGACGACGCGCGCAACATCTTCGCCCTGACCTCGCTGCTCGAGAACCAGGAGATGGAAGTGATCAGCGCGACCAATGGCCGCGACGCCATCGACATCATTCAGAACACGCCCGACCTGAGCATCGTGCTGATGGACATCATGATGCCGGACATGGACGGCTACGAGACGATGCGCGAAATCCGCAAAGCCCCGGAATTCCGCACGCTCCCGATCCTCGCCCTCACGGCGAAAGCGATGAAAGGCGACCGCGAGAAGTGCCTCGACGCCGGCGCCAGCGACTACATCGCCAAGCCGGTCAATACCGACCAGCTGCTGTCGCTGATGCGGGTGTGGCTGTTCCGATGAACGAGATCGAGAGATAAAGAGGTCACCCCATGAACATTGACACCAACTCTCCGTCGACCGACGCCGAGATGGAAGACCTGCAACTCCCAGCGCCGCTCCGCTGCCCCGGCTCCAGCGTCCGCCTTTCACGAGGGCCCCATCAACATCCTGATCGTCGACGACGAGCCGAAAAACCTCACCGTGCTCGAAACCATCCTGGACGACCCGGGCTACCGGCTGGTGCGCGCCGAATCCGCCGACCAGGCGCTGCTCGCGCTCGTCGCCGAGGAATTCGCCCTGCTCATCCTCGACATCCGCATGCCCGGCATGACCGGCTTCGAGCTGGCCCAGATGATCAAGGAGCGCAAGAAGACCGCCCAGGTGCCGATCATCTTCCTGACCGCCTACTACAACGAAGACCAGCACGTGCTCGAAGGCTACGGCACCGGCGCGGTGGACTACCTGCACAAGCCGGTGAATCCGGCCATCCTGCGCTCGAAGGTCGCCGTCTTCGCCGAACTGCACCGGAAGAGCCGTGCGCTGCTTGCCGAAGTGACCGAGCGCCGTCGAGTCGAGGAGCAACTGCGCGAGCTGAATGAAACGCTCGAACAGCGCGTGACTGAACGCACGCAAGCACTGGAGATAGCCAGCGCTTCCCTGCACGAGGCCGGCGAGCGATACCGCTCCCTCTTTGACGGCAGCCTCGACGCGATCTTTTTCCTTGACGCCGACGAACGCTTCAAGGCGGCCAATCCCGCCGCGCTCAGGCTTATCACTCGCACGCTCGAAGAGCTGAAGACCACCCGCTTCTTGGACCTCTGCCCGCTCGATCAACGAGAAGCCGTGGAAAATGCGTTCCGCACCGCCTTTCGCTGCCAGGGCTTTGCAATGGATACAGCCGTCGTCACCGTTACCGGCGAGCGCCGCGATCTCTTCATCAGCGGCGCACCGGAGATCCATGACGGAGAAGTGGTCGGCATCTCGTGCATCGCGCGAGACATTACCGAGCGCATCAAAACCGAAGAGGCGTTGCGCTTCAGTGAAGCCCGTTATCGGGAGCTCATTCCATTCTCCCCGCTGCCGTGTATACCACCGACGAGCGAGGCCGCATCACGCTCTACAACCAAGCCGCGGTTACCTTGTGGGGGCGCGAGCCGGATGTCGACAAGGATTTGTGGTGCGGATGGTGGAAGATCTATCGACCAGACGGCACCCCCCTTCCGTTCGACGAATGTCCGATGGCCGTCGCATCACGTGAAGGCCGGCCGATTCGCGGCGAAGAGATCCTCATCGAACGGCCCGACGGCACGAGGCGCACTGTGCTGCCGCATCCAGATCCGATGCGGAATGCTCAGGGCGTGGTAATCGGCGGCATTAACATGCTGATAGACGTCACCGACCGCAAACGTGCGGAACAAGCCCTGCTCGATAGTCGCGAGGAGCTGCGGCAGGCCCTGGAGTTTGAAGAGGCGATAGTGACCAGTATGGGCGAGGGACTCTACACCGTGAACGAGCAAGGGCTGGTGACTTCCGTCAACGAGGCTGCAGAAAAGCTCTTCGGCTATACGTGCGCGGAACTCCTCGGGCGCAAGATGCATGACGTGACGCACTACAAGCATCAAGACGGTAAGCCGTTTCCAGCCGAGGAATGCGAAGGGTTACAAGTTTTGCGCAAAGGAAAGTCGCTGACCAATCATGAAGATGTGTTCATCCGCAAGGACGGAAGTTTTTTCGATGTAGTGTATAGCTCGTCGCCAATTCTTGCTGGTAGCAAGATTATCGGCCTCGTGGTCGTATTTCGAGATGTGTCGGAGAAGAAGCGCGCGCAGGAGGCGCTGCAGCAGAGCGAGGAGCGATTGCGCATGGCCCAGCAGGCCGGGCAGATCGGAACGTTCGAGTGGAATATGACAACCGGTGTGAACACCTGGACCAAGGAAATGGAAGCGATTTACGGGTTGCCGCCGGGCGGTTTTTCCGGCACTCAAGAAGCGTGGGAACGCCTGGTTCATCCCGATGATTTGCCGGAGGTGATGCGTCGGGTGAGACATGCGATCGACAGCGGCGAGCCTGGCGAAGCAGAGTTTCGCGTCCTGTGGCCCGACAGCAGCCTGCATTGGGTGGCAGGCCGATGGAGAATCCTCAAGGATGAAACAGGTCGGCCGCTACAGCTGTTTGGCGTGAACATCGAGATCACGGCGCGCAAGCAGTCCGAGGCGGCGCTTCGTGAGGGCGAAGCACGCTTCCGCGCCATCGCGGATGCGGCGCCCGTGCTCATTTGGAGCTCCGGTGTAGACAGCAAATTCACCTATTTCAATAAAGGCTGGCTGGACTTCACCGGACGGACGATAGAACAGGAACTGGGAAACGGCTGGGCGGAGGTGTGTATTCCGAGGACTTCGATCTGTGCCTGAAAACGTACGTCGATACCTTCGACAATCGAAAGCCGTTCGATATGGAGTACCGCTTGCGTCGGTTCGACGGTCAATACCGGTGGATATTGGACCTGGTATTTCCAGATTGGGGCCGGATGGAACGTTCTTAGGATACATCGGCACCTGCATAGATATTACCGAGTTCAAACAGGCCAAGGAGGCCGTGCAGGAAAGCGAACAGCGATTGGGCGGGATCATTTCCTCGGCCATGGACGCCGATTATCACCATCGACGAGATGCAGCGCGTGACTGATTTCAACAACGCAGCGGAACTGATGTTCGGGTGTACCGCTGCGGCGGCTCTCGGGCAGCCGATCGACCATTTCATACCCGAGCGGTTCCGGGCCGCGCACGCGCATCATATCCAGGCGTTCGGGCACACCCAGGTGACAAGACGGGCAGATGGGCGCGCTGGGCACCATCTATGGCCGCCGTGTCGACGGCAATGAGTTCCCCATCGAAGCCTCCATCTCACAATTGCGGACCCGTGCGGGGAGGTCTACACCGTCATTCTGCGGGACGTCACCGACCGAATGCGGCACGAAGAGGCGCTGCGGGAGCGCGATCGCACCTTGACGACGGTGAACGAAGCCTTGAAGAAACAGGCGGTGGCGCTGGCCGAAGCCAACAAGGAGCTGGAAGGATTTTCCTATTCGGTCTCGCACGACTTGCGGGCTCCCTTGCGCACCATCGATGCCTTCAGCCGCATCGTGGAAGAAGACCACGGCCCTCGCCTGAACGACGAAGGGCGCCGCAGTTTATCCATCGTCCGGAAGGCGGTTGTACAGGCAGGCGAACTGATTGACGATCTGCTGGAATTTTCCAAACTGGGCCGGCAGGGCATGAGTTTCCGTGTGGTCAAGATGGCGGACTTGGCTCGGGAGGCGGCGGAAAATTTGAGAATCATGCGGGAAGGCCCGGCAGGTTGAGCTGACCATTGGGGACTTGCCCTCTTGCCAGGGAGACCGGCGGTTCCTGAAACTCGTCTGGATGAATTTGCTCACCAATGCCTTCAAGTACACCAAAAATCGGAAAGAGGCCAGGATCGAAGTCGGATGGATGACGGATGACGCGAGCGCAGATTCGGTGATCTACTACGTCAAGGACAACGGCATTGGGTTCAACATGGCCTATTCACATAAGCTGTTCGGGGTGTTTCAACGGTTGCATCGAAGAGAGGACTTCGAAGGCACCGGAGTAGGATTGGCCGTCGTCCAGCGCATTGTCCAACGCCATGAAGGGCGTGTATGGGCTGAAGGCAAGGTGGACGAGGGTGCCACTTTCTTTGTTTCCCTGCGAAAAGCCATGGCATGAGGAAGGGTATGGAGATTTTGTTGATCGAAGACAATCCTGATGATGTGGAAATCACCTTGCGTGCCTTTCGGAAATTTGATTTGGCAACCAAGGTTCATGTGGTGCGGGACGGTGAGGAGGCATTGGAATGCCTCTTCACACAGGGCAGTACGCCGGGCAGGCGCCTTGCACGAATACCCGGTTGATCTGCTCGACCTCGAATACCCCGAAAGTCAACGGCACTGAGGTGTTGCAACGGTGTAAATCGGACCCGCGCACCAAAAACATTCCCGTCGTGGTTCTCACGTCTTCCAAGGAAGAACGCGATCTGACCCATGCGTACAATCTCGGCGTGAATAGTTATGTCGTCAAGCCGCTCGACTTTTCCCAATTCACCGAAGCGATTCGGCAAGTGAGTCTGTATTGGATGGGGCTGAATCATCTCCCTCCGGAGGCTCACTCTGTGAGGGAAAAGGCCGCTGGTCCGCAGTGAGCATGTTACGACGGAGACTACGCGTATGGCTGACTTACGTGTCTTAATCGTTGAAGACGATCCGTTGGACGCTGAATTAACCGTCAGGGAACTGCAGAAAAGCGGCTACGACCCTGAGTGGCAGCAGGTCGATACGCAGGCGGAATTCATGAATCGCCTGGCCCAAGATCCGCCGGACGTCATTATTTCAGACTGATGTCATGCCACATTTTAGCTCGGCGGAAGCATTGCGCTGTTTGCACAATTGCCGGCTGTCGATTCCCTTCATCGTCGTGTCCCACGCCATCGGGGACGAAGAGGCTGTGGCACTGATGCGCAACGGTGCGTCCGACTATATCCTCAAGGACCGGATGGCCCGCTTGGGCGAGGCAGTGCGGCATGTCTTGGAAAAACGGCAGTTACGCTCCCAATACGCCGAAGCGCAGGAAGATCTGCGGCTTCTCAACCAGGAGCTGGAAAGGCGGATTGTTGAGAGGACAGCCGAACTCGAGGTTGCGAATAGCGAACTGGCCCGCGAACTCTCCGAGCGGAAGCAGATCGAAGAGCAACTTCGCCAGTTGACCGGCACGCTCGAAGAGCGGGTCAAGGAACGAACTCAGCAGCTTTCGACGTCTTACGCCAGTAGTCCGCGCCCTCGCAACAGACTTGACGGTTGCTGAACAGACGGAACGGCGCCGGCTTGCGATGGAGCTGCACGACTATTTAGCCCAGATACTTGTTGTCAGTCGCATGAAGGTGGCTCAGCTACTGGCACAGGATCACGATCCGGAAGTGCGGAAGACTCTGCAGGCTGTCGATCAGTTGCTCCACCAATGGCTCGACTACACCCGGTCACTGGTGTCTGAGCTGACACCGCAGGCTCTCTACGAGAGTGGGCTGGGCGCCGCTATCCGATGGCTGGGGGATCAGATGCGCCGGCAAGCGGTACTGCACATCGAGGTTGACCTCGATGCACCCGAACCGCCCTTGCCTGAGGCGGACGCAGTGCTGCTATTCCACTCGATACGTGAATTATTGTTCAACGTTCTCAAACATGGGAAAATCAATCGTGCCTACGTATCGATGAAGTACACCCGGGATGTACTGTCCATCGCTGTGTCAGACCAGGGATGCGGTTTCGATGTCTCACGATTGAGCGAAGATCATTCCGATCGGTTCGGCCTGCTGAGCATTCGGAGACGAATGACGGCTCTTGGTGGGAGCTTCAATCTGCAATCGGCACCGGGGAAGGGAACGATTGCTTCGCTCCATCTACCGGTTATAATGTCCAGCGAACGTACTGAGACCAAAGCCGTGAATGCCCCCTTCAAGAACGCGGCACCTTGGCAAACCTTCGAGCCAGACTTGGTGCCCCCTTCTCCCGGCGAGCCGAATGCCGTGACTCCGCTTCGGGTACTGATCGTCGACGATCACCAAATGGTTCGAGAAGGCTTGTGCTCAATATTACAACAGTATGCCGACTTGACGGTGGTCGGAGAGGCTTCGACCGGGGAGCAAGCACTTCAATTGGCCGGCACGCTGATGCCCGATGTCGTCATTATGGACATGCATATGCCTGGTT
>CAWAKW010000009.1:0-91473 GCA_963782735.1 Nitrospirota bacterium | reverse complement strand
GCCTTCGCACGAGCATTCTTATTGCGTAGCTCGTCAATGATGGCGTGCAAGTCCTGCTTGGTGCAGAGGCCCTTCCGTTCCAGCATCTCCACAATCGAAGCCATCTTCCACATATTGGAGATGGTTGCTTCTTCGATGGGCATGCTTTCGCGTGTGGGGCGGTCGTCGTTCAGTTCGATTTTGGTTTCCACTCCCGCAACGGCATCTGTGAGCTAGCCAAGCAAAGTCGAGGCGAGGTTAATCAACTTGTTTGCTTAACGATTCGGATTTGCCACGCACACAACTTTATTTGCAAATGCAGGAGTGTTTATGGATGCAGCCATACGGCATGCCGGCGCGTCATCATAGATACATTCTGCACCCTGGGGGGTAATAAGACAAAATGGTGCTGTACCTGAAGGAGCCTTGTTTTCTTTTTGATTTTTTTCACATCCGCCATCACTGCCAGCAGCTCGAAGACATTCATTGATGTCATTGTAATCGCACGATGTTCCCCAAGCGAAAACGGCACAGTAAGGGCCTGCAATGGCACCGCTGGTAGTAAGAGCCAATAAAAGAGAACTGGTTATTATTATCTTCGTACGCATGTACATCTCCTTTCTAAGTCTCTGCTGGCGATAGGGGACGAATCAGGAAGGGCATCGGGGCCTCGCAGGTTGGGCCAGTGTAGAAGGCGAAGGAGCAAACCGCAAGGCCGACCGTAGGGAGGTGTCAAGGCTCTCAGGTGCGTGTGGAATGACGAGCGTGTGTTCTTGACTGAAGTCGATCTGACCTTGTCGGATTACGAAAAGGTGAGAAGTCGATTGAATATTACGGCTGGTGAATAAGCCGAGGTTCCCCCTTGCACTTCGTCTAGGAAGAACAGTATCGTATCGCGATAGCGAGTCGATTCATTGGCTTGAATAAGGGAGGTTACCATGGCAATACGACTGGGAGATGAGGCGCCGAACTTTACGGCAGAGACTACTGAAGGGACCGTCAACTTTCACGAGTGGTTGGGCGGCGGGTGGGGGATTCTCTTCTCGCATCCCAAAGACTATACCCCGGTCTGCACGACCGAGTTGGGAACCGTTGCCAAGATTACGCCGGAGTTCAAGAAGCGGGGTGTGAAAGTTATCGCCGTCAGCGTCGATCCGTTGGATTCGCACAAGGGCTGGATCAATGACATCAATGAGACGCAAAAGACCACGATGAACTATCCAATTATTGCCGATCCTGACAAGAAGGTTGCGACCCTGTACGACATGATCCATCCGAACGCGATGGACAATATGACCGTTCGATCAGTGTTCATCATCGGGCCGGATAAAAAGGTGAAGTTAACGTTGACCTATCCAGCTTCATGTGGCAGAAACTTCGATGAATTGCTGCGAGTAATTGACTCACTCCAGCTGACCTCGAAGTTCAAGGTCGCAACGCCGGCCAACTGGAAAGACGGGGAGGATTGCATCATCACCCCTGCTGTAAACGATGCTGAAGCAAAGACACTTTTCCCCAAGGGCTTTAAGACCGTGAAGCCTTATCTTCGTTACACCCCGCAGCCGAATAAGTAGCCAAACTGTACCGGTATTGAGGGCGGGAGAGACCTTGGGTCTCTCCCGCCCTTCGCTTGTCTGAGCGTGTTTTCTTCCGGCCCTGTCCGTGCAGTGGACTGGAAAGAGATCGGCTGATTGCTGGAGGAGGGGAACTGTGCTAGGGTCAATACTCAATGAGACAGATATGTGACAAGCCATCGTGGTCTCGGGTAGTGGTCCTTGTGTGGGCGTCCATATGGATGCTCATGGTTCCACTCTTCCACGTGCATCCTGAGGCAGATCATCATCATGGGGATGCGAGTCATGTTCATGGCGGCACGGTCCATACGGTTTTCTCCTCGGACCTCGAGTGCGAGTACGCGGAGATTGTCCACGATCCAACCTGTCCTGAAGCAGAGCATCAGCACCTTCAAGCTCGTGTCCATTCCGGTCATGCGGCCAATCACCCTGAGATTGAATTCTCACTGCTGACCGTTCCAGTCGATCGCCCATTGCCGAAGCCTGGGATTACGGTTGCTGAATTACCAGTCGCCGAGCGTACAGCGGCTCAACGAGCCGTTGTCGTGGCTTCGTTGCAACCCGACGCCTCGCATACAGTTCAGTTTCTCTCCACCGCACTTCCTCTGCGTGCTCCTCCCTCCCGATCCCTCTGATCCATTTTCTCGTTTCTTGATGATCGAGTACGCAGGCGTATCGCCGTCAGTTATCGCTGAGGGGCGGTGCCCTTCCTTATTTCTGACCGTAGGTCTTCGGATATCGTGATCACTTCCGCTTTGAGACATCCAGTTTTTCCTGGATGGTTTGAGCGTAGAGCTTGCGGATACGTCCGGACGCACGCGTGGACCTCTCTACCCCTCTCGCTCGTCTTGAACGTGCGGTCGGTGGGATCTGACGATTCAGAAGGAGCCTGAGCATGAGAATTAGATGGACCGCACAAACCGGATCGTGCGCGCTTGCGCTGTTCCTGTTCGTTACGGCCTGCGGAGATCGCAGCAGCGAACGCCGCACTCGGCGCCGAAAGCGAACCCACAGTCAGGCGCTCCTCGCATCAGCACCATTCAGGCCCCGGCGGCCGTGCGAGATCGAGTACGGATCGACCCGGTCGCCGTACACATGGTTCCAGAAGTGGTGACGGCCCCAGGCGAAGTCGCGCTCGATCTGAAGCAGGTGGCCAAGATTACGTCCCGGATTGAAGGGCAAGTAGACAAGATTCACGTTCAGCTTGGTGATCGGGTCAAGCCAGGTCAGCCGCTTGCAGCCATCAGCAGCTTGCAGTTCGATCAGTTGATTGAAGAATACCTCGTGAGCAAGGCGCAGGCCGATGTCGCCGAGAACAGCTTCCGGCGAACGGAAAAACTGCGGGCCGAGGACATCGTGACCGAGCGGAAGCTCATTGAAGACAAGGGCCGACACCTGGAAACGAAGGCGAGGTTCCAGCATGTCCGCGAGAAACTCCTGAACATGGGCATGATGGCAGATGAACTACATCAACTGGAGCGTGGAAGCCACCAGGAGGGGCATAACTATACCCTCACATCGCCGATCGCCGGGACGGTGGTCGCACAAAATGTTGTGCGGGGACAGGGAGTCGCTCCTGGAAATGAACTGTTCGAGATCGTCGACACGAGCCGGGTCTGGGTTTTCGCGAATCTACCGATCGAACAGGCCAGAAAGTTCAAGGAGGGAGACGTGGGAACAATCCTGCCGAAGGGCGGTGAGCCAGTCACGGCTCCGCTCACCTATCTTGCGCCGGTAGCAGACGAGACCACGCGCACGATTCGAGTTCGGTTCGAGGTCGCGAATCAGCAGTACCGCTTGAAGCCACGAGAGTATGTGGATGTTCAGCTGGCCATCGCGAGTCCACCGACCTTGGCGATTCCCGTCTCAGCTCTGACGGTGGTGGACAACGTGCGTGGCGTCTTCGTTCAGCGGGAGACTGGGTATGCATTCGTCCCGATCGAAGTCGGCCGCGAAGGCGGGGGCTGGGTTGAAGTGAAGAAAGGACTCTCAGAAGGCGAGTTGGTGGTGGTCGATGGCGTCTTTGACCTGAAGAACGTCCTTCTCAAAGAACACATCGGGTCCGGAGGGGGAGGGTAAGATGGACAGGCTGTTCACCCTCTCGCTGCGCTACCGCTTCTTCACTCTGGTGGCGGTGATGCTCGTGATTGCCATCGGCCTGTGGTCGCTTACCCGCCTCACGATTGACGCGATGCCGGATCTGACCCCGGTCCAGGTTCAAATCCTGACTCGCTCACCAGCGCTCGGTCCGGTTGAAGTGGAACAGTTCATTACGTTTCCGATCGAAGCGTCGCTGAACGGGTTGCCTGCTCTGCGAGAGCTTCGCTCTGTGTCGCGCTATGGGCTCTCGGCGGTCACCGCAATTTTCGAAGATCAGACGGACATCTACCGCGCAAGACAGTTGGTCACCGAACGGCTTGCCCGCGCCATGGAACGTATCCCAGTCGAGTATGGCCGTCCGATCGTGGGACCACTGACGACCGGATTGGGTGAAGTCTATCAATTCACCGTGAAAGGAAACGGCTACAGCGCCATGGCGCTTCGGACACTCCTCGAATGGGAGATCGGGATGCGCCTGCGGGCGGTGCCGGGCGTGGTCGAAGTCAATATTTGGGGAGGAGAGCCTCAGCAGTTCCAAGTGGTGGTAGATCCCGCGAAGCTTCTGTCCTACAAACTGTCGCTCCGGCAAGTGTTTGAGGCGCTCGAACGGAACAATGCCATCGCCGGCGGCGGCTACATTGAGCATCAACGCGAGCAATTGCTCATTCGTGGTGAGGCCTTGGCGACCCAGGTGGCAGACCTAGTGAGGATTGTGGTGGCGCGTGGCCCCGGGGGAGTCCCGATATTCATTTCAGACCTCGCGGAGGTGAAGGAGGCGTCGGCACTCCGCATCGGCGCGGCGACCGCGATGGGAGAAGGCGAAACCGTCATCGGAATGGTCCAGATGTTGGCGGGCGAGAACGCGCAACAGGTTGTCGAACGTGTCAAAACTCGAGTGAGAGAGATTGAAGCAATTCTCCCCCCTGGTGTGACGATCGAACCCTACTACGATCGGACCATCTTTGTCTCGAAGGTGATGAGCACAGTCCGTAACAATCTGCTTGAGGGTGGGCTCCTCGTCATGGCAGTGCTGTTCCTCTTCCTCGGCGATCTCCGCGCCGGCGTGATCGTGGCGTCCGCTATTCCGTTGTCGATGTTGATCGCGTTCAGCGGGATGATGCAGGCCGGACTTTCCGGAAACCTCATGAGCCTCGGTGCCATCGATTTCGGGTTACTCGTGGATGGCTCGGTCGTGATGGTCGACAACATCCTTCGACGATTGGCGAAGAAAGGCGTCATGAGCCAGGAGGCACGGCTGAGTGAGATCCAGGCGGCCGGCCGCGAGGTCCTTCGCCCGATGACCCTTGCCGTCAGTATCATCATTCTCGTGTACGTGCCGATCCTGGCGCTGACCGGGATCGAGGGAAAGATGTTCCGTCCTATGGCACTGACCGTCATCCTGGCTCTGGCTGGATCACTTCTCCTCGCAGTCACGGTCACCCCCCTGCTCGCCTTTTGGTTTGTGCGGGCTAAAGCTGGACATGAGCACACGCCGGTGATCGGCATGTTGCGCCGTGCCTACGAGCCCTGTCTCAGATGGGCGATCGTACGCCCGGCCTGGGTGGTGACGCCCGCCGTTGGGCTGTTCGTTGTGAGTCTCGGAATCACCGGGTGGCTCGGCATCGAGTTTGTGCCTCGACTCGACGAGGGGGACATGGCGATTCAAGTGTGGCGATTACCGAGCGTGTCGCTGAGCGAGTCGGTCCGGAATGCCTTGGACGTTGAACGGGTGCTTCGCCAATTTCCGGAAGTCGTGCAGGTGGTGACCAGAACCGGAAGTCCCGAGGTGGCGACCGACGTGATGGGAGTGGAGATGTCCGATGTGTTCGTCATCCTCAAGCCGCAGCACGAATGGACGACGGCCGGCACTCGCGAAGACTTGATCGCCAAGATGAAGCCCGCCATTCTCGAAGCGGTTCCGGGCGTGGGCCTCGGATTTACGCAACCGATCGAGATGCGCTTCAACGAGTTGATCGCAGGAACGCGCTCCGATCTCGCCGTCAAAATCTTTGGGCCTGATCTGGACGTGCTCAGAAAGCAGGCCGAGGCCGTGGCGCGTCAGTTAGAAACCGTGCGGGGAGCAGCCGACGTTAAAGTCGAGCAGGTCGCAGGCCTTCCACTGCTGCGAGTGATTGTGGACCGGGAACAGATCGCCCGGTATGGACTCACGGCAGACGATGTGCTCACCCTTGTTCAAACCACACGTGTGGGGCGTGTCGTCGGCACTGTGGTGCAAGGCCCCCGACGCTTTGACCTCGTCGTCCGCTTAGCCGACAGCGCATTAGCTGACCCTGCCGCACTGGGCAATCTTCTCATCCCCACCGCGCATGGTGAGCTCGTCCCCCTCTCCCGCGTCGCAGCGATCCGCGTGGACACGGGACCGGCGCAGATCAGCAGAGAGCATGTGCAACGACGTATCGTGGTGGAAAACAACATCAGAGGAAGGGATCTCGGCAGCTTTGTGGCAGAGGCTCAACGTACAGTGGCACGCGAAGTGTCGCTTCCAATAGGGTACGAATTGACATGGGGCGGACAGTTTCAGCATCTCCAAGAAGCCACCAGCCGGTTAGCCGTGGTTGTGCCGATCACCCTCCTCTTGATTCTGGGTGTCCTGTCAGTCATCTTCGGGGCCATGCGTCCCGCATTGCTGATTTTTCTCAATGTCCCCTTGGCCTTATCTGGTGGCATCGTGGCCCTCTGGCTACGCGGTTTGCCGCTCAGTATTTCAGCGGTTATCGGATTCATTGCCCTGTTCGGCATTGCTGTGCTCAATGGTGTGGTGCTGGTCAGCCATATCCGGCTACTTGAAACAGAAGGGATTCCAACCGATCAGGCAGTCGCGCAGGGGGCTATGGATCGACTCAGGCCCGTGCTGATGACGGCACTCGTCGCCAGCCTCGGCTTTCTTCCCATGGCGCTGGCCACGACGATGGGAGCCGAGGTCCAGCGGCCCCTCGCGACCGTCGTTATTGGAGGCTTGGTTACCTCCACAGTTCTAACGCTTTTGGTCATCCCGGCTCTCTACAGTCGGATCATTGGCAACTTGCAGCACCCACTCAAACCATAAGGATTCTGCTATGTCCATATTGTCATCGATAGGACTCTATGTACTCGCCGGACTGTGCGAGATTGGAGGCGGGTATCTTGTGTGGCTCTGGTTCCGCGAGGGAGGCCAATTGGTTATGGGATTGCCGGAGTTTCTTTTATGCCGCCATTCTCATTCTCTATGGCATCATCCCGACTTTTCAGACGGCCCACTTTGGTCGGGTCTATGCCGCGTATGGCGGTATGTTCATTGTGTTGTCGCTTCTCTGGGGATGGGCGATGGACGGTATGAAGCCTGATCGGTTCGATATCATGGGAGGAGCAATATGCCTTGTGGGGATGGCGGTGATCATTTATGCACCTCGCGGCTGACCCCTTGGGATGAGAGGCCGAAGTGCTTTCATTGGCCGAGGAGAGTCGGCGTGTTCTCTCATACCGTGGAGCATGATGATGGGGTTTAGCTCTAGACGAGCAATAGACCGGCTGAACGAACCTTTTTCCAGGAGGTCGTACCGAGGAAGACCTCAAACTCCTTTATAGTGCCTGGGAAAGTGGTTTTCGTTTCCCGGAGCAGGGGGTAGGGGCGAGATGGTTTGTTGTGAGGTATAGATTCTCGAATCAGATCGTCAATCCACTGAGCCTGTTGGTTAGAGACGGTGACGGCTTGGTCGCTGGTACGCCCCGGTAAAATGAGTCGAGTCCTTCTTCCGACAGGTTCACAGACTGGTTGTCCGCCGAGCCAAACGAAGCGCCGTTCTGCCTGTGGGTCATCTTGGACAATTCGGTTCTTGAGGAGACGACGTACCCACGTGGAGGAGACCCGTGGTTTTGGCATGGAATGGTCGAACCACTGGCGGACATCGAGTGTGAGGCCGCTCCTTTCGAGGTAATTGAGCACCGACCGGCGCAGTCCTTCACCGAGCCACCCCGGCGTCTTGCCGTGTTGGTCTTGATGGAGGAGATCATTTTCCGCGAAGCCCTGAAATTCAGGACCGAGGATGCGCAATCCATGGGCAGCCGGCTCGAGCCCAATCGGGCTATGGGCTGTGGCGGTGAAGCGATGCCAGAATGCGGATTGAATCAGATCTGCCGCGAACAATTGCCGCACCCGTTCAAGTGAGTCCACTGTTTCTTGCACTGTCTCAGAGGGACAACCGTACATGAGATAGGCATGAACGAGAATGCCTGCATCCTTGAAGGCCGCCGCCACGATCGCGGTTTGATCGACGGTAATCCCTTTCTTCATCTTCTCCAGTAGACGATCTGATGCCGCTTCGAGTCCTGCTGTCATGGCGATGCAACCGGAGGCGGCCAGGAGGCGACAGAGGTCCGGCGAGAAGGCTTCTTCAAAGCGGATATTCCCCCACCATGAAATCGTAATGCCTCGTTCCAGTAGCGCCAAGGCGAGCGATTTTAAGGCAGCGGGAGGTGCAGCCTCATCGACAAAGTGGAACCCTCGACAGCCTGTCTCGGCGATCAGTTGCTCGATCTGTTGGATGAGCCGATCGGTCGGCGTCATTTCATAGCGGCTGATGTAGTTGAGCCCGACATCGCAGAACGTGCATTGCTTCCAATAACAGCCATGGGCAACGGTGAGTTTGTTCCAATGGCCTTCCGACCAGAGACGATGCATCGGGTTGGTGCTGTCTAAAATCGTGAGATAGCGGTCCAATGTCAGGCCGCTGTACGTCGGACAGCCGACCTCATCCATGCTGAAGTCTCGATCAGAGGTATCGTTTGCAAAGACCACTCGATCTTTGTCCCGATAGAACGTCCGGCAGAGTCGCGTGCGCGGTCTGGTCCCTGCCAGATGTTCGATCAACGAAAGCAGTGGCCGTTCCCCGTCGTCGAGGGTGACGTAATCGACGTAGTCGAATACGCGGGGGTCCGACAGACGTCGAAGCTCTGTATTGGCATATCCGCCGCCAAGAGCAATGGCGATGTCGGGTCGTTGGCTCTTGAGCGAGTGGGCCATACGAAACGCGCCATAGAGATTCCCGGGAAAGGGAACGGTTAGGCAGACAAGTGAAGGATTGAGTCGATGGAGATGCTCCCACATGGATTCGAGCATGAATCGGTCCGTCAGTGTCGGAGGGACGGCTACCGAGTCGATGATAGTCTCAAACGACGAGGCTGATCGAGCGATGTGTTCGGCATAGCGGCTCAGGGCAAAATGGGGAGACACGGTCGCTTGGGTCAGATCAGCCAGGTCTTCGAGATACAAGGTGGCGAAACGTTTCGCGCGATCCTGTTCCGCTAAGGCACGAAATGAGGTCGTGCTTTCTCTCTGACCGGCAAACCGAGGGCCTTGGGGAAGAAATCCTGGACGGGCGAGGAGTAAAGCTAAGGAGGGATTGCGTCCTTGGAGAAATTCAATGACTGGGTCGATAGCATCTAGATAGGCCGGTTCGACTGACAGCATCTGCTTGGCTTCACCGGGCAATTCATCTTTTCGCGCGCGCACCTGTGCAAACAGGGTCTGAAGTCCCGATCGACAAAAGAGCCGGAGTACCATCTCGATGCCGAGATCGGCTTGAAAGGCTTCAATCCCGCGACCACGGAGGAACCCCGTGAGATAGGCGGTGGAGGGGTAGGGGGTATTTAATTGAGTGAGCGGAGGGGTGAGAAGCAGAACGCGTGGGCCAGCCATGGGCTCGACATACCATACTGCCCGAGCGGAATGCTACGCGATAGGTAGTCTGCAGGCGTGTTTCCTGCTGACTGGAGGGGTCGGCTATTTCATGATATCCAGGAGGCTGCCCAGCATGTCGTCCGCAGTTTTTATGGTTTGCAGATTGGCCTCGAACCCTCGCTGACCGATGATTTGATTGACGGCTTCCTCACCAAGATCGACATTCGACAGTTCCAACTGAGCAGGACCATAGCCTGTGTTGTTCAGGATGAATGGACCAGCTGACTCATTCTTTTGAACAACCGGGAGTACGCCACCGGTTTCCAGTGCGACAAACTCCGTTCGAGACTTCTTGAATTCATTGGTCATGACGTTGGCCACGTTATGAGCGGAGACGTTGAGCTGTGTAGAAAAAGCAGTGAGTCCGGAGAGAGCGGAGTGAATTGCGCCGATCATAAGGCACCTCCTTGAGCCTTTAGCGTAGCACCAATCCGGGTTGAGCGTTCGCACAGAACAACACACAACAAACATGAATGGGATAGAGCCAACATCTGTGCCCCCCGGCTTTGCGGCGCGCGCGACTGCGGAGCAAGCTTCTGATGGATGAGAAAAAGAGTATTGAATTGATGATGGGGTCCTCGATATCCTCAAACGGCGGGATATTTCTAGCAGGGAGCACACATATGCCCAGCGGCACTATCCTCTTTAGCGACTTCAACTGTCCGTTCTGTTATGCGATGCACGAACGGCTACACGAGATGAACCTGCTCGCGCTCTGTGAATGGCGAGGTGTGCAGCATGCGTCGCATCTGCCTCGTCCAATGAAACCTTGGCAGGGTTCGTTGGGCGCTGAACTGCGCCACGAGGTGACGGTCGTGCAGCGGCTGGCGCCAGGTCTGCCCATTGCGCTCCCTCCTGGTAAGCCCAATACGAGACCGGCGATTGAACAAGCGGTGGCATTCCTACGGCGTGATCAAGCGCTCGGGATGGCGTTTGTGCGTGAGACGTATCGGGCCTTCTGGTGTGAGGGCAAAGACATCTCTGATCCGGAGGTGCTCAGGCAACTGGTCGAGCAGGTAGGAGGCTCACCAGAGAGTGTGGGTACGATCAATAGCGAGGATCGCCGAGTGGCTCAAGAATGGGAAGCGGCCTGGCACTCAACAGGCCAGGCCGGGGTTCCCCTGATGGTCTCGTCGAAGGGATATCTCCTTGTCGGCTGCGCACCCCTAGAAGATATTCGACGGTTCTTCGCTTAACAGGTTTAGGCTATGTCCAGATTCATCACGTAGTTCTGCAACTCCCGTCGATGTTCATCTTCCGTGCTCTTGAGGCTCTCGATCTCCTTGCGCAGTTTCTCCAGTTCGGTCTCCTGCTGGTCCAATTTCTTGACATAGCGATTATAGAGATCGGAGTTCTGCGGGAGCCGCTGCATGTTCTCGCGGATTCGAGCATGTTCCGCCGTGATCTCAGCGGTGCGTTGGTCCAGGCGCGTCCGTTGGGCGCGTATATCGTCCAGCGCGCTGCGCAACTGCACCACCCGTTGTAGCGCCTCTTTCACTTTTGGGCTGACTTCCTTCGCTTGCTGGTAATAGACGATCTGGTCGATGCCGCTCTCCATTAAGAGGATCGATTCCTGAATGGGCAGTGTTTCCTTGACGCGGAGCGTCGCGCTTTTCCCTGGATCGACTGAGACGCTGAACCGATACATGTCGCGCGTCCGTTCTGTCGGCTCCTTCGGTTCGACAAGTTTCCAGTCCGCACGATAGGGTTGTTCGATCAGGACGGTCTTGGCCTTGGCGTCGCGGTTCTTTACGAGATAGGTCCGGTCTTCGACCAAACGGCGTGAGATGAGCATCGTGCCCTTCTTGAGCGAGACCGTCGCAAGCTCTTGCGTGCCGCCTTCGAGTTTGGGTTCCACTTCGGTCTTGAGATCGAGCGCATAGCTGATCAGCCGGTCTTGTCCGGGAGGAAGATCCTCGATGCGCGCGTCGCCCGCATAGGTACCGCTGTCGAATAGCGTGATCGGCCCTTGCATAAGATGCAGTGACGAGGTGTTTTTGAGCCGATACCCGTTCAGGGGATGTTTCGCATTGACGCGCTGATTGTAGAGCGACACTTTCTGCCCCTGGAGCGTTTGGCCGATGATGGGCAGCAGCGCGCTGGTGTGTTTGGCGAGGGTAACGGGCTGGTCGATACGATATTCAAACAGCTCGCCCTTGTCTTCGGCCATCGCCATGGGGGCGACGCCTTCTTCCAGGCTGCCCATCTCCATTTCGGCGGCGACGGCGGATGTTGCCGGCGCATTGGCCCGATTACTGGTAGCACCTTGGGCCATCTTGCCGAGCAAGCGCTCTTTTTTCATGTCGCTGCGGGCCGGAGGGGAAGCTATCGCTTTGAGTTCATCCATCGCATCGCCGTACGTCTGGGGTCTGAGATTGGCGTAGAGCTCAGGCTGGACGACGGGACGCGGGTTGTAGAGCGGTTGATACAGATCCATCGTGAATGAAATGGGCCGTCCAGAGACCAGCGAGAGTTTCACATTGCGCCAGTCCTGTGAGGTCTGATTCTCCACAATGGCCCAGCCTTGCAGATAGGGCGCCTTGTCTTCGTCCAAGACGAGTCGATAGGTGGTTTTCCAAACCGGGGTTTCCGTCAGATAGGCGACACGAGCTTGGCGGCTCCCGGTGCCGTCGAAGGTAATCGAGACCGTCTTCTTCTGGGCATCGTGATTCGTTGCGAGTGCGGCCAGCGCCTGGTGCAGTTCAGCATTCAACGCGGGATTGGTCAATTTGATGCGCTGCACGTTCGCCAGCGAGAGTGAGCGGAACCCGTCTTCTGTCAGGAGCGTGACATATTCCTGCTCGATGATGCGGTGCTGCGAGCCCTCGCCGATGGACTCCGTTTTCTTTTCCACGCCCAGCAACGTGCCGACGATGGGATTTGGCGCGGTGACTTCGACCGGCTCTCCACGGACCTGAGTCAGAATCTGCCCCAGGGTCGGGTTGCCGTTCAGGTTGATGCCGAAGCTTCCGAGCGTCTTGGTCACGGGATCGCGCGAACCGTAGGTGACGGTCGAGATTCTGCCGCCACCGAAGTCCTGCACGACCAAACTCTTCAGCATGTCGTTGATCTGGTTCGCATGCATGCGGAGGTCGAGTTGCGTTCGGTTGTTCACCGTGCCGTCATGTTGAAAATACCCCACGCCGCTGGAATAGAGCACGATCTTGGAGAGGGGGAGTGCCGCCCCTTCCTCCGCCAGAACAGGCCAGGGGAACAGCAGAAATGATGCGAGAATCAATCGCCTCACGAGGGCGTGACCGGAGCAATTCGACCGTGCGTGCATAGAAGCCTCCATCGTAGGGTGTGGCACCAGGCCGGGACGGCCACGGTGATATGACCTATCCAAGTTATGTCGTCACGGAGTGGATCCTTTCAGCCTTGGGCTAGAATTGTCCGAGTCGTCTGACTCATGGTACGGTTCACATTATTTGTAGGGGAGGTGAGGGATGCCAAATCCGTCGGCTGTGACCATCGATAAAATCTTGCGAGATTGCCGCACGATAGCCGTGGTGGGATTATCGTCGAATCCAGCGCGGCCGTCTTATCGCGTGGCGGCCTATATGCAGAGTCAAGGCCATCGAGTCATTCCGGTGAATCCGAACGAGACGAATGTTCTTGGTGAGCCGGTCTATCCATCACTCGCCGCCGTACCTAGCACAATCGATCTCGTGGATATCTTCAGAAAGTCTGAAGATGTGTTTCCTATTGTTGAAGAAGCTATTGCTCGTGGCGCCAAAGCTATCTGGATGCAAGAAGGGGTTATCAATGAACAGGCAGCTGCTCGTGCGAGAGCATCTGGCCTGCTCGTCGTAATGGACTGCTGTTGGCTAAAAGAACATGCTCTTCGGTCACAGCGTGGCTGACCAGGCCCCACCTCTCCCCCCAGATTCTTCTACTCCCGATCCGCAACGAGAAGCCATGGTGGCGACGGCCGAACTATTAGCTAAGGCTCTGGATACGACCGTCAAAATTCCTGGCACACCATTTTATTTGGGGCTCGATCCGTTGCTCGGACTGATACCAGGAATCGGTGACATGCTGGCTAATCTCATCGGAACAGTGATACTGGTCTTAGCCGCCCGGCTTCAAGTGCCGCAGATCGTCATCGCGCGGATGAGCCTGAATCTCCTCATCAACGGCACCATCGGGGCGATTCCCATCCTCGGCGATCTCTTCTCCATCTGGTTTCGGAGTCACGCGAGAAATGCAGCGTTACTGCGGCGGGCTGCGACTCAACCCTATCGAGAGACGCAACAGGCCAGGTTCTATGTGGCCGGCATTATCGGCGGGACCGTCGTGCTTCTGCTGCTCGCCATTGCAGCGGTTCTATGGATCGTCGTGAAGATTTGGACCGCAATGGTCCTGTGAGTAGACGATAGTACAGTAAGTAGTCCGACTAGCCCGCGATATTCCCTTCCCCATCCCGCAACTTCAGGCTGGATGCTCCATTCATGAACATGTCTACGCAATCCCCTTCAGTCCTAGCGTGAGCCGCTGGGTCAGAAGACAACGGGGGTCAGGGGGAAAGTCTTCTATCTCGCCTAGTGCCTAATTTTTAAGAGATTTGCGAAAAATCGGCATGGATAATGCTCTCTGGGCAAAGGGATGTCTCGGATTACAGACATTCGCGCGTGCAAATTTCAACATATGTGCAGATGTGCGTGCGATAGGAAACCCTGATCCCACTTTGATGATTCGTAACAGATAAGAAAACCAGCGGTACCAGCAAAGGGAGGAGCCCGTCATGGCGACCTGGAATTCATGGTTGTTTTGGCCCAATAACGTGGCCTTGTCCGTTTTCGTGTTGGTCGTACTGGCGATGCTGTTTCTGTACGCAGCGCGCAAACCGATGCACGGGGTCATTCACTCAGTATGTGCGCTCGCATCTCAGTCCATGCGGTTCATCTCCCGTTGGCTGTTTTTGGCTGCGGAAAACTTACGGGTGCGTAATCAGTCGGTGCTGCTGGCGCATGGGCAGGAAAATGCAGCGACCGTGATCGATCGGGAATTTGAACGAGTGGGCGATATCATGTGCAAAGACATGCAGGAGTTTCCTGCTTTTCAGCGAAAAATGATGGAAGAAGCGACGCGCATCGAAGACGATTACCGCAAATGTGGAGAGGTTCCGCCGCCCCCTCCAGAATGGGTGAGCGCGCTCATGTCTGTCGCACAGATCAAGTCGGGAGGCGATATTCCACGCAAACTTTTGGAAGACATCAACAAATCCATTCAGAAGATCCATGACCAGACGGTTGTGGAGTTCCGGCGCTCTTATGAAGAACGGCACAAGATATTGAAAGCGATGCAACCATCATGGCGGTCTGTGGAAAAAATGATAGGCGAAATGGACAAGAAGATGCTCACGCTCCAGACCAACGTGAAGCAGATCGATGGGTATATGGGAAAATTCGAGGGCATACGAGCCAAGGACGACAAAACCGAACATGCTTTGACGGTGTCTGGCTTCGTGCAGTTAGCGATCTCCTCGCTGGTCATGGCGATTGCGCTGGGCGGGGCGTTTATTAATTACAAACTGATAGCGCTGCCCATGTCGGAGATGGTGGGCGCCAGCGATTACATCACCAACAACATGAAGACATCGGATGTCGCGGCGCTGGTGATTATTTTGATGGAAGCGTCGATGGGCTTCTTCCTGCTCGAATCGCTGCGTATCACGCAATTGTTTCCCAGGATCGCCAGTATGGAGGATCGCATGCGCCGCCGTTTGATGGTGGCGTCGCTGGTGTTCTTGATTATCCTGGCCGCGATCGAGTCGTCCCTCGCACTGATGCGCGATATGCTGGTTGCCGACAAGGCTTCGCTGATGCGCGATCTCGCCTCCGTCGCACCGGCTGCGTCAGATGGCCTGCTGACCAGCATACCGATGATTGGGCAAATGATCATGGGCTTCGTGCTTCCGTTTGCATTGGCGTTCGTGGCAATCCCGTTTGAAAATGTGGTGCATTCGCTGCGCACCGTCATCGGTGTATTTCTGGTGCAGGGCATTCAGGGCCTCGGCGCGGGGCTCAGGTTCGCCGGCCTGCTGTTCAAGCGGCTCGCCAAAGTGCTCGATCAAGTTGACGTATGACGTGACGATTGTCGTTCCGCTGATGATAGAGCGCTGGGTAATAGGGATACGCGCAGGCTCGACGGGAGATGCAGGCAATATGGAAGATAAGGAACTTTCCAAGTCCAGGAGAGCGGCATGAGCAAATATCTGACCCTCTTGATTCTGTCGTTCGGCATGGTGTTCTCCGGTGCTTGTGGCGACAGTCGCATGCACAGCCAGGGCGTATATATGCTGGTCGATACATCCGGCACCTATGCGCGGGAGATGAAGAAGAAGCCTCCAAGATTATCAATTACCTGTTGGCGACGCTGAATCCTGGAGATTCACTGGCCGTGGCCAAAGTGGAGACACGCAGCTTCACCGAGAAAGATATCGTCGCCAAGGTCACGTTCGACAAGCGCCCTTCGCAGGCTACCTCGCAAAAGCGCGCGTTCAAAAACAGCATCGAGGCGTTTGCCGATGGAGTCAAGGGCAGTGCCTATACCGACATCACCGGTGGCCTGATTCAGGGCGCTGAATACTTGAACGAAACCAAGGCTGGCATCAAGACCATCGTGGTGTTCTCAGATATGCAGGAAGAGTTAGGCAAAGGAACAATACGCGATTTCCCGATCAAGCTTGATGGGATTCGTATCGTGGCATTGAACGTCACGAAGCTGGGAACGGACAACGCCGATCCCCGGCTCTACCTCGACCGCCTGACTCGCTGGGAGGCGAAGGTACGCAAGGCCGGCGCCACCGAATGGGTGGTGGTGAACGACCTAGAGAACAATATGGAATCCATTTTGCCGCTCGTGAAGGGGCTTGCAGCTTATAGAAAACTATTTCACATGCTGAACCGAATTGTTCTTAGTCATCCTGCTCAATGGACCAAGGTCTCTCTGCAAGACCTGTGAGACTGTGCGGTTGTTTTTTTGAGGCGCGAAGCTTTATAGTTCTCGCCCATTAGGTCATGTGCGGGTAGGGTGGCATGATTTCCTTCAAAAGAAGTGGAGGCGGTTGATGAGAACGATACTGATATTGGTCGCGTTGCTTGGGCTTACGGTTCACCCGGCGATGGCTGCCCCGCCCATTGAGAAGGCTGTGAAGGAATCGGCTACAGGGCAGAAACCGAGTCAAGAGAAGCCTGCACCGACCAAACCGATAGAGGGGTCGATGGTGGTGGTGCCGGCGGGGGAATTCATGATGGGAAGTGCGGTGGGAGATTCAGACGAACAACCGGAGCACAAGGTCCATGTGGATGCTTTTTCCATGGATGTGTATGAAGTGACGGTGGGGCAGTATGCGGCGTTTCTGCAGGCGAAAGGGATCGATCCAGCCTTCGGATTGGAAGACGATGAACCAATCCGCGCATCAAAAGCGCCCGATTGCCAATGTGGATTCGACGGATGCGTCTGCGTACTGTAAATGGGCCGGCAAGCGTCTGCCGACAGAGGCGGAGTGGGAGAAGGCGGCGCGGGGAACAGATGGCCGCGTCTATCCGTGGGGCAACGATGCTCCGACCCCGCTCCATGCGAACTTTGGGAAACCGGAGTGGAACAATCATGGAGTATTGGCGCCGGTGGGTTCGTTTGAAGCGGGCAAGAGCCCCTATGGCATCTATGATATGGCTGGGAATGTCTGGGAATGGGTGAGCGACTGGTATGACTATAACTATTACAAGACCAGCCCGTCGAAGAACCCGACGGGACCGTCATCGGGCGGGACCAAAGTAATTCGTGGCGGTGCCTGGAACAGCAATCCACGGGCCATGCGCTCCGCGAATCGGAGCCTCATTTCGCCGACGGACCAGGGACTCAACGGGTTTCGGTGCGCAAAGACTCCGTAGGTCGTACATCGAATAGTTAAACCCCACGCAGACGGTGGAGATGGGACAGCCCCGAGGCTCTGTACGGTTGTGTTTCGGAGGTGCGAAGCTTTATAGTTCCCGCCCATTGGGCTATGTGAGGAGAGGGTGTCATGGTGTCTTCAGTAGAAAGCGGAGGCCGTGCATGAGAAGGATACTTGTACTGGTTGCGTTGCTTGGGCTTGCTGCGTACCCGGCGATGGCCGCGGCGCCCGATGGAAAGGGAGGTAAAGAATCGGTCACGGGGCAGAAACAGAGCCAGGAGAAGCCGATAGTGCCCAAACCACCGCTGGGCTCGATGGTGTCGATACCGGCTGGGGAATTTACCATGGGGAGTCAGGATGGCGATGCAGACGAACAACCGGCGCATAAGGTCACCGTGGATGGCTTTTCCATCGATGTGTATGAAGTGACGGTGGGGGAGTATGCAGATTTTCTGCGGTCAGGAGGGGGCCATTTACCTCCGGACTGGGAAAAGATGAACCAGATGAAATACCAAAAGCATCCGGTCATGGGTGTGGATTGGGCGGACGCAGCCGCATTTTGTAAATCAGTAGGGAAACGTTTACCGACAGAGGCGGAGTGGGAGAAGGCGGCACGAGGGACGGATGGCCGTCTCTATCCGTGGGGCAACGATCCTCCGACGTCGCGTCATGCAAATTATGGGAGAAATGGCTCGAACGACTATGCGGCATTGGTGCCGGTGGGCACGTTTGAAGATGGCAAGAGTCCCTATGGCGTCTATGATATGGCCGGGAATGTCTGGGAGTGGGTCAGTGACTGGTATGACAGTGCCTATTATAAGAACAGTCCGCAGCAGAATCCGGAAGGGCTGCCGACGGGCGGGTTCAAAGTGATTCGTGGCGGAGCCTTGAACACCAGCGCACGAACTCTGCGATCCTCGGATCGGTACTGGGACCCCCCGTCGTTCCGGAGCTTATACCTCCCGGGGTTTCGGTGCGCGAAGAAGCCGTAGCCCACAGTAGGGTACGGCTTAGGCTGAAGCTGAGAAGGCTGAAGGTCGGAGTCTGAACATTTTAGTCTTCAGACTAACCTTCAGCCTTCAGTCTAGTCCTCGCCTGTCGCCTACATATCTATTTCACTGGAATGCTGATCACAATCGCTCCCATAACATCATTGATCTTGAAGTCCCGTTTTGGGCTGTCCGGATGGGAATTATGGCAGCCGATACATGCCTGGGCCACGGCAAGATCTGGATAGACGGCCTGGAAGTAACGGGCTCCCCCTCTCCTTCACAAAACCGGTATAGGGTTTTGTCGGATGAGTGAGGATCGTCCCCATGCCGATCTTCTCGAACTCGCTTGAGGCGACATTCCGTTTGTTGATCGGCCAGAGGCTGATCAATCGATACTGTATGCCGAGGCCTTTTCTTGCCAAGACGCGGCCAGATTCCATCAGGAATTGAGCCGGGAGCGGCAGCGTATTTTTCTCCTCCCAGTTCTCCGAGGCCACGACCACCCCTTTGATCTGCATCCGTTCAACGACGTGCTTGGTGTACACCTCACGGTCCGCTTCAATCACGGCGTACAGATAGTCCGCCACTTTTTCGACGGGGAGACTTACAGATGCCTCTTCCGCCATCGCGCGACTCGGCCCGACGAAGCCGGTGATGCTCAACCCGAACAGCAGCATGAGAACTCCCTGTCGCAACTTGTTGGAGGATGTCATAGAAACCTCCTTGGTTTCCTCGTGGACCGGTCGGCGACATTCGCCGACGTGTCCATGAAGGGGTGAGGGGCATTGCGGATCAGAGGATTCGCAATCGTAGCGATGAGCAGGCGGATCAGTTTGGCCGTCAATCTAGAGTCGGAAATATGGTGAGGGGAGGGGAAGCGGTGATCTGCATGAGGCGACGGAGTCAGCTGGTTCTTGCGATCGCTGGATGGGTAGAAGGATGCCGTGTAGTAGGAAAATACCGGAGCCATAGCCCGGTTCTCCCTGTCAGTATGATGCAGCATGACCACTGAACCATGTGACGAATCATCATACGCTTCGCTCTGCAAGCTGTCCAATTACCAGGTTCAATACAATTCTCGGTTGGAGAAACAGGGGCAGGTCTTGGGATCGTACGTCGTAAGGGGGAAAGGTTCCCGTGCCTCATCAACAGGCCTATCGGGCAAGAGGAGTGTCGGTTAGCCAAGATTGTGGCTTGTGTGGGTGTTCATGGAGTAACCATCAGCTGTCGCTTGAAGCAAGGCAAGGATGCCAATGTTGGATTGCACGACCTGACGTCAATTGTGCATGTATTCGATCGGCAGAGATTCCTGGGTCTTGCCCCTTCGCTTAGCTCTGCCAGTTCGCCCGGAGCAGGTCTTCGTTCTCCTCATAGCGACAGGTGAATGTGCCGTGATGTGCATGATGGAGCGCCTCGCCAATGCGTCGCGCGAGATGGGGGTCGGTTGTGGTGATGACTACCCCGACTGGAACTTCGGCTTGGTCCTTGATCGTGATAATGCGAGCCAGAGGATGTTCGGCTTTGACACGGGCCTCTTCATTGCGGGCGAGCCCGAGAACCTGGTCCCGATGTGAAGTGACAAACTCACCGGTGAGCAGCAGTACTCCGCTCGGCGCGCCGTCCCGTATCCGTTCGCAGGCAGGGCACACGAGCGCGTGACTCTTCGCTGGGGCAGGGGCCCATGTCCACCGGCCTTTGTGGTAGACCGCTTTGCACTCACGACACACCGACGGTTCCAGGATTTTGCCCTTCGCCTTGTAGAGGTCGTGCTTTTGGGCTCGAACCGATCGATCTTTCTTGTCTCGGGGAAGATGTGACGTCGACATAATAGCCCCTTTACTCCATTGTGTGAGAGATCTCTGATCATTCCGTCAGGAAACCGGATGCCCCTTGTACGTCCTTCCTGCACCAGTTACTCCGGCTGCACTGCGCCAACAGGATGTCAGATCTGCACACACAATGCTACATGGCGGAAGGATGCGTTAGGGAATCAATTTGCCGAAACCCTATGGATGCGAGAGGGAGGCTCGCATGGATGGACCACTCCCAAAGAGGTTGAGGTGCTATTCGTCACGACTAACATGACCCCCTTTGCTTTGCGAGATACGCTTCATGAGTGTCGAGAGCGCCCGTCATCTATCGTCAGCTGTTCGTGACGGAAGGCGTGGGAGGAAGGCTACCTTGAAGGAATGACTGCCGAGCCCTCAATCTCTTCAAGCGAAGCGACCGACTCCAATGACTCAATGGTCATGCCAGAACCCACTTGAGCTGGTCCGTCACTAAGTCCGTTGTTCGACTGCGACACTCAGGTGAGACACCGTTAAAACAGGGTATAGATAAACGGCGCCACTGCCGATCCCTGGGTCAGGACAATCAGGCTTCCAAGGAGTACGAGCACGACAATGATGGGAAGGAGCCAGAATTTCTTTCGCTCTTTCATGAACGCCCAGAGTTCCATCACAAACTCGCCCATGCGCACCTCCTGTTGACACGCTTCGGATTAAAACTGATGTTTCATATGGGAAGGGGGCCGTGGAGATCGGATCACCCGGTAGGTCGTACTCGACTCGGCAAACCCCTGCCGCATCGTATCTTTCCCCATCAGACGGAACACCAGGCCAATGGGGGTCACCAGGACATAAAATACGATGCCGAGCAGAATCCTGGTGTTGATCCACCCCATGATATGCCCGACCCACATCCACCCGGTATGGATAGGCCGTAATACGTGCGGAAGCATTCCCCCACAGGCGATGAGCAGGCCTCCGAGTCCGAGTGCCCACAGGCGCAGCGGCTCCCCACGAAAGACGAGCGGCCACAGACCGATCACGGTAAAGACCGCGCCGACCAACAATCCAAATTGACGGAGCTCTTTGCGTGTGGCGGCCTGTTCCATGGTCCCTCTCCCTCGTTTAGCTAGTCGAGCTCGAATTCTTTCTTCCAATCCGAATCCCCTGCCAGGGGCGTCTGATCCTCTTTCCTCAGCACATAGTTCTCGATCACGAGCACATCCATCTCCGTGCGCATGAAGCAGCGATAGGCATCTTCCGGCGTGCAGACAATGGGCTCGCCCCGTACGTTGAACGACGTATTCACACAGGTGGCATACCCGGTCTTGTCCTCAAACGCCTTGAGCAACTTGTAGTACCGGGGATTCGTCTCCTCGTGCACGGTCTGAATTCTGGCCGAGTAGTCGATGTGCGTGACGGAGGGGATATCCGAGCGTGGCACATTGAGCAAATCGATGCCCCAGAGCTCTTTCTGCCCTGGGTCGAATGGCAGTCGTCGTTTTTCAAGCACCGGGGCCACGAGCAGCATGTAGGGGCTATCACCGTTCATCTGGAAGTAGTCCGACACCCGCTCTCTCAACACGGACGGCGCAAAGGGTCTGAACGACTCCCGGTACTTAATCTTGAGGTTCAACACGGACTGCATGGTTGTATTCCGCGCATCCCCCAGAATACTGCGCCCCCCAAGCGATCGCGGGCCAAACTCCATCCGTCCCTGATGCCACCCCACGACTTTTCCTGCGGCGAGTTCCTCGGCCACCCGATCATACAACTCCGTCTCCTCAAGCCGACGATAGACCGCTCCCAGGTTCTTCAGCCTGGCTTCGACCTCCTCGTTGCTGAACGCCGGCCCCAGATAGCTCCCCTTCATGGTGTCGTGAAGGTTGTCTGCGGTCCTGGGCTTGTTCTCATACTGGTGCCAGGCGCTCAATGCCGCCCCCACCGCCCCGCCGGCATCGCCGGCGGCCGGCTGAATCCAAATCCCCTTAAACGGTCCCTCGCGGAGCACCCGTCCATTCCCCACACAATTGAGCGCCACCCCGCCGGCCAAGCAGAGATAGTCCGCCCCGGTTTCCCGGTGCATTGTTCGCGACAGCCGCAGCATGACCTCCTCGGTCACTTCCTGAATCGATCGAGCCAAATCCATCTCGCGCTGCCCGAACTTCGACTCGGCCTTGCGAGGGGGGCCCCCGAACACGTCGTCAAACTTGCGGCTCGTCATGGTCAAACCGGTGCAGTAATTGAAATACGCCATGTTCATTCTGAACGTGCCGTCCGGTTTGAGATCAATCAGATGTTCGTAAATCGCTTTGACATACGTGGGCTCTCCGTACGGAGCCAGCCCCATGACTTTGTATTCACCGGAGTTGACTTTGAACCCCGTATAATAGGTGAAGGCTGAATACAGGAGACCGATCGAGTGAGGAAACGGAATGTCCCACAGTGGGGTTAATGTGTTGCCCTCCCCCAACCACGCCGAGGTGGTGGCCCACTCCCCGACCCCGTCCATGCACAGCACACCCGCCCGTTCATAGGGGGAGGGGTAGAAGGCTGAGGCGGCATGGGACTCATGATGTTCGCCGAAGAGAAACTCCGGTAAGGCCGCCTTCTCGAGGCCGTTCGAACAGGCCAGCACTTCTTTTTGCAGCAAGGTGCGCAGAAAGAGCTTCTCTTTCAACCACACCGGCATCGCGGCCAGGAACGATTGGATACCTTGGGGGGCGAATCCCAGGTAGGTTTCCAACAACCGCTCAAACTTGATGAGCGGTTTGTCATAAAATACGACATATGTCAGATCCTTGATGCCGATTCCTGCCTGGCCCAGACAATACTCCACCGCTCGGCGCGGGAATCCCGGGTCGTGCTTCTTGCGCGTAAACCGCTCTTCTTGTGCCGCCGCGACAATCTCGCCGTCCTGCACCAGGCACGCCGCGCTATCGTGGTAAAAGGCTGATATGCCGAGTATGTACATCGTGAGCCTCTCCTAGCTAGCGCTGAAGCATACGTTTATTGCGTCGAGAAAGTACTCGTACGAAAGCGGGGAACCGGTTACTCTGGTTTGCAGGTTCATCGTGTTTGTCTAGTTGAGCGACATCAAAGAAACCAGAGGCACCGGATAAAGCTCCTGGCCGGTTAAAAATTTCCTGCCTGGACCACATCCTCGATGCTGTTGATGTCGAGCCAGTGACCTGCTGTATAGAGAACCCGGATGGGATATTGCCGTTTCAAGAGTTCTTGGAGCAGTTGGGGAATGCCGGTTTTGCGGTTGGTTGGGTTGGCCAGCATTTCTACAATGATGTCGGTGATGAGTGTGGCCGCACTGGGTGAGACTTTGAGGAATCCCATCCAGACCCCATGGATGGATTCTTTGGGGAGACTGTCACCCAATTGCTTGAGATAGATTTTGGCGTTAAAGGCCTTTCTCGAATTTGGAATGGTGCACTCGGTAAATCCGCCGAGGCGGGCATAGCTGCTCTGTTCCTGCCAGTTGCTGTCGACGAAAACCAGGCAGTCATCCGTCTCTTGGCAGAGAGACTGGGGAATATATTTATTGAAGAGTACGTCGCCGTAGGAAATGACCGTGCTCTGTGCCGGTCCTTTCCGGGATCGGAGGGCTTTCAAGAGGGAATCCAGTTCGCCTGTGTCTGCAAAGTCGTCGTTATCGACATAGGTCAGGTTAGGCAGATTGACGGCTTCTTTTTTATACCCCCTGACTACTACGATATCCTTGATGCCGACGGCATTGTAGGCGTCGACTATGTGGGAAAGGATCGGTGTGCCCTGGATATTGACCATCGTTTTGGGTTGCTGTTCGGTGAGTTCTCCCAGTTCTTTTCCTCGGGAGGCAGCCAATACAATGGCGTAGGTATCTTCGGCGCCTTTGGGTAGATAGCGGTCTTCAGCCTCTTGTAGCTCTGCGGCGTTTTGCAGGCGGAAGATTTCGGAGACCGGCGCGACTTTGTCTTCAATGGAGAGCAGGTGTTCCTGCTCCTTGAGGGTCCGCGCAGTTTTTTGCATAGCAGCCACGGCAGTCCGCAGCATGTGATTGGCCCATATGACCATCGAAAATCCATGTTGCCGAAACACATCGGTGGGTGTGGCGTAATATTTTGTGGGCACGATGACGACGGGGCAGCGATTGCCCCATTCCTGCTTGAATGCTAGGATTTCATCCGGCACTGAGAGGGCGCTGTGAATGAGGATGCCATCTGCCCCTGCCTGATGATAGGCCTCGGCGCGTCTTAAGGCTTCCGCCAACCCCCAGCCGCAGATGAAGGCTTCGACTCGGGCGATTATGGAAAAGTCCGGATCGGTTTGCGCGTCCTTGCCTGCCTTGATCTTGCCGCAGAACTCCTGCATGTCCGCCATTGGTTGGGCGTTCCCCTTGATAAAACTATTCGTCTTGGGAAAGAGTTTGTCCTCGATGCAGACCGCGGCAATGCGGCGTTGCTCCAGTTTACGGACCAGTCGCTGCATGTTATTGAAATTGCCGTAGCCCGTATCGCCATCAAGGAGAATCGGAATCGTGGTCGCATCGGACATGAATTCCAGGTTTTCCAGGACTTGAGTCCAGCTGGCTTCGTTGTTGTCACGGACGCCGAATTGCGCAGAAATGGAAAGGCCGCTGGCCCAAATGCCTCGAAAGCCGGCTTCTTGAACGATTTTAGCGCTGAGGCCATTGTGGGCTTCACAGATGAATTCCAACTGTTCTGACAAGAGGAGCTTCCTAAATTGATGCGATTGAGAGATGCCTGCGGTCGAGCTCATGGATTCCCTTCCTTTAGCAGGATGCTGAAAAAGCCCGTCAGCATCATTCTCACATCGTTCAGATCCTCAACGTACCCCAGAGGGTACGCCTCCGGTCTTCACTCGTTGCGGCCTTGCTGAACGGACTTTTTGAGCATCCTGCTGGATTGATCTCCTGGTGCGCCACATAATAGTCCTGTTCGGGACGGGTACGGCGGTGCGTACATGCTGGCTGTAAAGAATACCGTTTTCCCCTGGAGAAATCACCTTGCCTTTAAAGGGGCGTGAGACGTAAGACGTGAAAGGTGAAACGTGAGGAGATGGGAGGGTATTGCGGATGACTAGCGGGACTGATGCCGCTACGGTGGTCCTCGTGTATCATGCGATGTCAATTGGGGTCTTGGCGTCGTCGATGACAGGCCCGCACAGTCGCGGAGAAGAGGAATCTCAACCTGGAGGGAACCATGTCAGTCAAGAGGATCGTTCCACGGAAGCGTGTGCAAGGTCGAGTGGTTGGTCGGGCGAAGAAGAAATCCGCTATGAAGCGAGGAGATTCTGGGCTGAGCCGCCAACTTCAGGATTTGCGCGAACAGGTTGATATTGTGTTGCCGGAGATGACCGCCCGGATTGCGGCGCTGGAGCATCTGTTGCGTGAGAAGCAGCTCTGCACCAGAAAGGACCTGATCGCCGCACGCCAGTTCGTGCGCATGCAAGAGGCGTAGAAGGTTTTAGTTCACTGCCTGGCCCTGGAGGAAGAGGGCCTGCTCCAGGGTGCGGAAGAACTTTTGATAGGGAGCCGGATCTTCGACGGCGCGCAGGTAGTATTGGGCACTGGCGCGCACGACCAGCTGTGTTTCTTTTCGCTTGCGCAGGGTGACGGTGACGCCGATCACGTCGTAAAAGTTTGGCTCGGCGGATCGCGCAGCTGTCACCAGGCCCAAGGGTTCGTTTGCCCGTTCGATGATAAAGCCCAAGTCCTGCAGTGCGGCAATGACTCCACGCATGGCCAGCTGGCGGTCCTTCATGTTGAAGGTGCGAGTCTGAACGCTTCGGATCTTCATCTGCGCTTCGGTCAGCGCGAGTAAGTCCTGGCTCGGTTCCGGAGCTGCGCACCCCTGCAGGAGCAACGCCCCCGCGATGACAATGATGACCGAGATTGTTCGCACGATGTTCATCATGGTTTCTTGATCAGAGTGCGAAGGCCTCTGGGAAGACTGCCTTCGAAAGCTTGGCAAAGAATTGCTGGTACATCACTGGATCGCGGAGCATTTCCATCTTTTGCTGGCCTGGCGGGATGTATTGGCGATCGGCTTGACCATCCCCCTTCCAGACGACCCGATAGAATATGATTCTGACTTCCTGGCGCGTGGCCTCCGGATTGATCGGCCGTGTGATGAGCGTGGCTGCGATTTTCTGGTGGAGATCCACGGGCATGATGAATCCGCCTAAGGAGAGCACGAAGGCGAACAAACGGCCGATGTCCTGACCTTACTCTCTGGCGCTCCGTTCCTTGGTGGCTCGAAGGAATCCCACGTCTTGCACGCTCTTCTCCACCTGAAAGCCGAGATCCTGTAGGACGGCGGCTGAGGCAGACAGCAACTCCACTTCGTCCTTGGTCTCGAAGAAGCGGGTCTGCATGGCCTTGTTGCGAGGACTCTCTGCAGTGAGCCGGAAGAGTTCTGCCGGCTGGGTATGTGTGGCACAGCCGGCGAGTTGGCTCGAAAGGAAAAGACACGTCTCTGCCATGGGGGCTCGCCGCATTCTGGTACTACCACTCTTGCTAGAACTGCGTAGAGTTGTAGGCAAAGTCGCGGACCTTTTTCTCTTCGTCGTATTTGATGATGATGGTGAGGGTGCGCTGCCTTGCTGAGCTGGAACTTTCGCTCGATTTGGTGCCCATGATGAAGATGATGCCACCAATAGACGAATTGGCCATGTCCACCCGATCGGTCGAGACCTTGTCGTAGATCCAGACTTCACGACGCGTGTCATCTGTCGTGACGATGTTCGGACTGCCGAGCAATTCCGCGACCTGGGAGGCAGACATGCCGACTTTGATCTCTCCCTGAACCTTCCCGACGGTCAGTCGGTCTTCTTTGATTTCGGCCCTCTCACTAGCACAGCCTGCAATGATGACCGACAAACACAGTCCTAATGCGATCCATGCGTTCTTCATCTGGTGTTCTCCTTCTGCGTGATGTTTCATTGGAGCACGATGTCATGCGAGAGGGTGTGTGGATCCCTCTCCTCAGCCGGCTCGACCACCTCCCTCTACTCCTGGTACAGGCGATTGGTTTTCACACTTCCCTCAGTTTCGGAAGATACTCTTTTTGCGTGGTGAAAACACTCAGCCTTGAAAGGGCGTGAAAAGTGAAACGAGCGTGATTGGCGAGACTGGGCTAGATTATCTGGTGCGTGGGTTTGTCCAGATGAACCAAATAAACCAGACAGGCCCGCCCCGCCCCGGTTTCTTATTTGGCAGTGATGCGCATGTGTACGGTCTCAGTAGGGGGGCCACACGTCGATTTTTCGTAACAGGATTGGACGGTCACGTTTCACATTCCTTCATGGTTGGCGCCCGCGTCCTTGCAGGATAGTTTCGTTGTATCTGCGGGGATGTACTGTACCGTTTTCTTTGCCTGCTTGCTCTGGTCGATCACTGAGAGCTGATACTCGGTGACCTTCGGGTCGGTCGTCTTATCCCATGCGATGCTACAATGTGGCCCTATGGTTGTCGGTTGTTGCTTCGATGGGGTTGCACAGCCAATACTCATTAGTAGCGAAATTACGAGCAGAAACTCTAAGTGTTTTGCAGGATTGCTGTAGGTTTCATATGCGCCTCCAGGACAGAGGGTTGCTAGGTCTGCGACTGATTTGAGGCTATAGGATATAGGGGTAAGAATCTGGTTTCTACTTCTCAGAGGGTGGTAGTTTCTGATCACTATCATCACTTAGACGGAGGGAGGGTGTCTCGATGGCGATGTCTGTGGCTTTGTCGAATGAGGAGGTTGAGGCTGCTTGGGCCAAATTGGCTGAGGAGGTCCGCACGGGGGTTCTGCTGACGCTCAGAAATGAGCGGCCGTTTGGATCGCATGTGCCGTATGTCTTTGGCGAACACTGGACACGCGCCTACATTCATGTGAGCCGTTTGGCGTTGCACACTGAACATCTGTTGCACGACCCTCGCGTGGGGCTGTTTGTCTCGGAGCCGGATCGGCCGGGGAAGAACCCCTTGGCCCTCCGGCGAATGAACCTTCAGGGTGAAGCAACACCGTTGAATGTTGGTGCGCCGGACTATGCTGACGTGAAAGAGCGTTATCTGGCTCGATTTCCCCAATCGGCCATGATGTTTGGCTTTGCGGATTTCTCGCTCTGGGAACTGCGGCTACAGGACGCGCACTTAGTTTTGGGATTCGGGCAGGCCTACCTTGCCGAGGCCGCCGCTCCTTTCGCCTGGACACATCAGAATCCTAATACGAAGAGCGTGAAAGGTAAAACGTGAGACGTGAGAGGTTTCAGAGGAAAGCCCATCGGCGTCTTTACATTTCACGTCTCACGGTTCGCTCTGAGCTGAGGATCGGTAGGTGAAATAGAGCGCGATGCTTCCTATCAGAGCGATGATCAGGCCAGCAAAAAATAGAGTGTCAAAGCTCAGCGGTGCGATGTAGTGGTGGTATAGGAAGGGCAGCAGAATGGGGGAGACCACGGCCAGGGTGAGGCCCAGCATGTGACGCTTCAGATAGATCGGTTCGCCCGGCTTACGCCTCATGTTCGACGAGTTCCCTCAGATATTTCCTCCACGTTCTTCTACTGCTCCCTTGAGGGTGGAGCGAGCACGTCACAATTCTCTACACTTCTCTCTAAAGGAGTGGCCAAGGTTGCCCTTTACTGCGCGCATCGAACGAGCACTTTCTGAATGTGCGCGTTCTGCGAGCAAGAAGGGCACCTGGCCGCTCATTCCCCTCTCTATTTCACGAGGAACGGTTTTGAGTTTTCTCCCGAGGCAGTGGTAACGCTGAGGAGGACCAGGCCCCTCTTTCCGCCGTTTGGCACGGTCGTCGTGATGCTGTCTTTAGTCTGTTGAAACTGAGCTGGGTGGCCCGGGCCAAAGGAGACGCCTCGTAAACAGGCTGCCTCACCGAAGCTGCTCCCGGTGATGGTGATCTTGTCTCCGGCTTTTCCTTCGTCCGGCGTGACTTTGTCGAGCTTCGGTGCTTCACCGAAACAGGCTGTAGACTTTCCCGCGGTCTCTGGCATAGCGGATTTCGTAGCGGTCGATTTTTTGGCGAGCGCGTTCGTGCGTGCCTGGGACGGCTTTTTCACCTGCTTCTCCTGCTTAGCTGGTTCGGCGGCCCAGGCGACGACCGGGGTGATTGCTGCCAGGCTGAGTGCCAGTACTCCAATTGCGACCGTGATTCTAGTCCCTATTGCTGCATCCATGACGTCCTCCAATTGTATTGCTGTGATCATGACGTCGCATCGATCACCGGTCTTGAAGCCGGTTGAATCAATCTTCGATCGTCGAGATATCTCCAAGGTCCTGTCCGAGCTCTTTCGCTTTGAGTACCCGCCGCATGATTTTCCCAGATCGGGTTTTGGGGAGTGAGGGTACGATATCGATTTCGGACGGCACGGCGATTTTGCCCAACTCTTTCATCACTTGATCCTTGATCGATTGGATCAGTGCCGGACTACTTACTTCCCCTTGCTTCAAAATGATAAAGGCTTTGATGGATTCGCCGACGAGCTTGTGCGGCTTGCCGATCACCGCTGCTTCCGCCACGGAGTGGTGGCTGACCAGCGCGCTTTCCACTTCGGCGGTGCCGAGCCGGTTGCCGGCTACTTTAATTACGTCATCAGCGCGGCCCATGAACCACATGTAGCCGTCTTCATCTTTGTGGCAGATGTCGCCGGCGGTGTAGCAGTTCGGAATCGTGTTCCAATAGGTCTTGTAGCGTTCCGGATCTTTGTAGATGGTCCGCATCATCGAGGGCCAGGGTTTTTTGATGACGGCAAGGCCGCCGGCATTGGCGGGGAGGCTGTTGCCTTGACTGTCTACGACATCGGCTTCGATGCCAAGGAAAGGTCTGGTTGCGGAGCCTGGCTTCAAGGGAACGGACGGCAGGGGGGTAATCAGGATGCATCCTGTTTCGGTCTGCCACCAGGTGTCCATGATTGGTTTGTCCCCACCGGCTGCGCGATGGAACCATTCCCAGGCTTCCGGATTGATCGGTTCGCCCACGCTGCCCAGGATGCGCAGGGTGGAGAGATCATATTTTTTTGGCCAGTCTTCTCCGTAGCGCATGAGCAGCCGAATGGCGGTGGGGGTCGTATAGAAAATCGAGACGCCATAGCGTTCGATCAAGTCCCACCAGCGGCCCGGGTTCGGATAGTCCGGTTTGCCTTCAGCAGTGAGGATTGTGGCGCCGTTGAGGAGGGGACCATACACAATGTAACTGTGGCCGGTGACCCAGCCTGGGTCGGCGACACAGAAGTAGACATCTTCTTCTTTGAGGTCGAAGACGTATTTCGTGGTGATGTAGGTTCCGACCATGTAGCCGCCGTGGACATGGACTACGCCTTTGGGTTTGCCAGTCGTGCCGGACGTATAGAGGATGTACAACGGATGTTCTGCATCTAGAGGCTCGGCCTCGCAGATCGCCTTTTCATCTTTCAGCCAATCGTGCCAATCGATTTCTTTCGGTGTTGATAGGCTTACCCCCGGAGTTTGACGCCGTAATACGACGACATGTTCTACGGTGGGAGAATTAGCGACGGCTTGGTCGACCACTGGCTTGAGGTTGAGGACCTTCCCCCGGTCGAACCCGACGTCGGCTGTAATGACTAGTTTAGACTCGGCATCCTGAATGCGGTTCGCAAGGGCCGGGGCGCTGAATCCTGAGTACACCACACTATGAATGGCGCCGATGCGTGCACAGGCGAGCATGGCGACGATCTGTTCGGGAACTTTCGGAAGGTAGATCGTGACTCGGTCGCCTTTCTTGATCCCGAGTGTCTTGAGCGCATTCGCGCAACGATTGACCTGACGGTACAGCTCGCCATAGGTGATGATCCGTTCTTGGTCGTTTTCGCCCACCCAGATGACGGCGACTTTGTTCCTGCGCCATGTTTTAACGTGACGGTCCAGACAGTTATAGGTGATGTTGCAGGTGGCGCCGACAAACCACTTGGCCCAGGGGTAATTCCATTCGAGAACCTTGGTCCAGGGGGAGAACCACTCAAGCTCCTTGGCGACGTCGCTCCAGAAGCCTTCGGGGTCGGCAATCGATTTCTTGTAGGCGCTCTCATAGTCCTGAATATGGGCAACGGCTTTGGTCTGAGCGGTCGGTTGATACACGCGGCTTTCCTTGAGGAGGGTATCGATGTTCTCTGCCATAGTGCGAGGACTCCTTCAGGTCAAGGTGCGAAGCAAATCGTGCTCATTATGCTGGAGGGGCGTGGGGGAACTCAACCATACCTTGGTATAGGAGAGGGGGCGTGCAGGGGTACGCTGTGGTCGTTCGAATACTCCGTGACCTCGGTCTGCCGTTTCTTGACAGTCGCGTAAAGGCGAGAGTAGGGTAAATTTATTGCAGGTCACACGTTGAGAGCAGTCCAATTGATGTTGCCGGTCATCCTCCGACAATCGCGGCCCTTCCTTCTCGCGTTTCTCGCCTATTCGCTGGTAGCAGCGGTTTGTCTTCCGTCGGCGTTCGCCCAAATGGGGAAGCCGGAAGGGCTGTATTACAAGTCATGGGCCATTGTTATCGGGGTGGAGAACTATCTTCTGGCCCCGAAAATTCCCGGCGCGATTGAGGATGCCAAAGCAGTGGCCCAGGCATTCCGCCGACTGGGCTTCGATGAGGTTATTGAACTCTACGACAAGGATGCGAGCGCTCGCCGCGTGCAGCAGATACTCTCGGATTTTTTGCCTCGCAAGGTCGGTCGATATGATCGTCTTGTGCTCTATTTCGCTGGACATGCTGGTGTCACACAGGATCTTGATGGCATGGAGCTTGGCTATCTCGTTCCTTGGGATGCGCAGCTGGGAAATGTGTCAAAATCGGTGACGTTTGAACAGCTGAAGGAGTTCAGCCGTCGGAGCGCGTCTAAACACACCCTGTTCTTCTTGAATGTTGCGGCTCGTGGGTGGGAGGTGAGCACGGCTCAGCCCCTGTTCCTCGAAGGTCGGTTGTCTCCGGAAGACGAGACGGAGCGGCGAGCCGTGCAAGTGTTGACGGCGGGCGATAAGGGTGAGTCGTTGAGTCAGGAGAATGGGAGGAGTCTGTTCGTGCAAGCACTGGTGAACGGGTTGAGCGGCACGGCAGATCGTAATAAAAACGGATGGCTCATGGCTTCGGAAGTCGGAGCCTATGTCAAACAACAAGTTCTGGAACGGTCGAAAGACACCCAGCACCCCTTCTTTGTGCAGCTTGAGGGGGAAGGGGATACGGTGTTGATCGAGGGCCGAAAGGCCGCCTTTATCATGGGGGCAGAGCCCCAGTCTCCGTTCGAACGACGACAGGCGGCGAAGATGCAATATGAACAGGCCTTCGCACTTCTCCAGACCGGGAAATCGCCGGAGGAAACGTTGGAGCGGCTGGATAAAGCCCTGGCATACGACCCTACGTTTGGTGACGCCTACGTGCTCAAGAGCTATGTGCGGCTAGAAGTGCTGCCGAACCTTGACGATGCGTTGTCTGCAGCAAAGCTGGCGGTGCAGTATGCCCCGCAGAATCCGGATTCTCAGTATACGCTCGGGTTGATTTACGAAAAGCGAGGGCAGTATGTCGAAGCTGAGCGTGCCATGAGGGAGTCGCTGCTGGTCAATCCCACCTATGCCGATGTCTATTTCTCGCTGGGAATCCTCTATGCCGACGAGATGAAGGATCAACCGAAGTCGGTCGAGGCATTCACGCGCTATCTCGAACTAGGGGGCAACCATGTCCGTGCTAGGGCTGCCATTGTACAGCCAATCCCTGCCGCTCCCTCGAAGCCTTAGCAGGCTGCTGAAAAAGTCCGGCAACACGAAGAAGATTGAGGCTTAGGCTAAGGTTGAGATCGAGAGAGTCTGATCCTCGCTCAACCTTGACCTCGACCTCAGCCTGTTCCTGCTAAGGTTTTTCACCGCCCTTGAGATACCCCAGCCCAATCTTGACTGCTTTCCGGGTAATTTCTGCCCAGCGTACTTGAGGATATTCGGCGAGGACCGCGGCTGCTTTGGGATCTTGAACTTCCAAATTCAGAATCTTAATGATGCCATCATCTATCTGGACATCTGCCACGGGCATCCTCCCTTAGGGAAACAGTGAGACGGTTAACCATCGGCCGTCGGTTTCGTTGACTGGGGTATGGGTGCATGTTAGCATGAATTTGTGTGAATTCTCGAACCTTCGTTGTCGCCATCGGCGGCTGGTATGTTGAATTTTCTCCGTCCTGATCATCACCAAGGAGGCATGCACATGAATAGGGTATTGGGGTTAAGGTCGAAGTTGGTCGGGGGAGGAGTGGCTATTGTCCTGCTGATCGGACTTGTTGCCTGCGGCGGTCCTCCGAAATGGGTGAAACAAGGGTCGGGGGCGTTTAATGAGAACGACAGTAAAGGCTTCTATGGCGTTGGGTCTGTAGTCGGTGTTCGGAACGAGCCACTGGCCTGGGACACCGCTGAAAATCGTGCCAGGGCAGAAATCGCCAAGACCTTTGAAACCTATACAGGCTACTTGATGCGTGACTATGCGGCCTCCACGACGGCCGGAGATTTTACCAAGAACACGGAAGAGCAGAATGTCGAGCGGGCCATTAAGACGGTGACAACGACGACCCTCAGCGGCGTGCGCCCCATCGAGCGTTACAAGGATGAGAAAACGAACACGTACTACGTGCTGGCCAAGCTGAATCTCGAGGAGATGAAGAATAATCTTGAGCAGGCGAAGGAACTCAACGCGCAGGTTCGCGATTACGTCAGAAAGAATGCCGATAAGCTCTTTGATCGGCTTGAGAAAGAAGAAGAGAAACGGGCGCCGCGCTAAGGGTTCCCACTGAGCGACCGCCATTTGCTGGATCTGCGAGGAGGTATCGCGTGATCGTGATGAATCGAGGACGAATCGGGCTCGTGGCGATGGCGCTGTTGTTGCTGGCTGGTTGTGCGCAGGAGACCAAAATAACCAGGATCGACTCAGATGTCGTCACGGATCTGAGCGGGCGTTGGAACGATACCGATTCCAGGATGGTTGCGGAGTCCATGATCAAAGAGGCGCTGGAGTATCCGTGGCTCAACAACTTCTCCAGTTCGAAGCGGCGCCAACCGGTCGTCGTTGTCGGGGCTATCATGAACAACAGCCACGAACATATCGACGTCAACACATTTGTGGCCGATCTTGAACGTGAGCTTACGAACTCCCAAAAGGTTACCTTCGTGGCAGGAAAGGGAGATCGCGAGGAACTTCGCACCGAACGCAAAGAGCAAGCGATACATGCCCGAGAGGATACGCAGAAAGCGCCGGGAAAAGAGATCGGCGCCGATTATATGATGAAGGGTACCATTGCGACGATCCTCGACGAGGCCGAGGGGACGAAGGCGGTGTTCTACCAGGTCGATCTGCAGATGGTGGATTTGGAGAGCAATGCCAAGGTCTGGTACGGTCAGAAGAAGATCAAAAAAGTCGTCGAAAAGAAACGTACCATCTTTTAGGCTCCACGACCTCCGTTGAGCCATTTTGCCTCACGCCCCACCGCCCTTGTTCCGGCACGGTGGGGCTTTTTTATTTCCATCCAGTCTCTCTTTGCTCTGGTGGCGTTCATACTGCTTGCCGGATGCGGCCCCTCGGTCAATCGGTATCTCCTCATCGAAGCGAGTCTTCGCGCCCACGACCCCAAAGGCGCCGATGCCATTGTCCAGCGGGCTGAAAATGAGTATGGCGAAAAAAGCCGGGTGCTCTATGGCATGGATCGAGGGATGACCCTTCACCTCGCCGGCGACTATCAGCAGAGCAACGCTTGTATTGGAACAGGCTGAGGAGGAATTGGATCGTCTCTACACGCGAAAGATTAGAACGGAAACCCTCGCATTCATGACGAATGATACTGCGTTACCCTATGAGGGTGATCCTTACGAACAGGTGTTAATCAATGTGCTGAAGGCACTCAATTATGCGGTGCTGGGTCAGTGGCAAGATGCACTGGTCGAAGCCCGGCGTATCGACCACCGGCTTAATCTCTTATCGGATCGAACCCAGGAGAAGAATGCCTATCGGGATGACGGCTTTGCTCGCTATCTGAGTGGCATCCTCTATGAGAGCACCGGCGATGTGAACAATGCGTTTATTGCCTATCGGAATGCCTACGAGACCTTTGAGGCCACGCGCGCATGGGCACACACGACCGTTCCGCATCAGCTGCGGGCAGATATATTACGAACGGCCGAGGCACTGCATTTCACTCAAGAATTGGCCGACTACAAACATGTGTTTCCCGATATCAGGTGGGAGACCAGTCAGGCGTTGCAACAACTCGCTCAAGTTGTCGTGATCAGCTATAATGGTCGCGCACCACGCAAGGAGGATCTGTTTCTTGACCTGCCGATCAGTCTCAATGCACTCCAGTTGGTGCTCCTCAACCGCGGGTTTTCGCAGGCGAACCAACATTCCAATCGGGCGGTGGACACGGCCTTGTACGGGCTTAATGGGCACGTTGTTCGCGTGGCTTTGCCACGGCTCATTCCGCAGAAGACCCAAGCCCCTGTCGATACGGTGAGTCTCATCCCAGACAATGGCACACAGGTGACCCTGAACACGGAGTTGGTACACAACGTGACGGCCTTGGCAGATAAGGCGCTATCGGAACGAATGGCTGTAATAACTAGCAAGGCTCTCGCCCGTGCCGCCACGAAGTTCGCGGCGGCCGAGGCAACGACGAGAGGCGCTCAGCAGCTAGCGGGGAAAGATGCGGGGCCGTGGGTCGGTCTTCTCGTTGGGCTGCTGACAAAAGGACTGGCGGTGGCATCGGAAGAAGCCGACAAACGGAGCTGGCAGACGTTGCCCGATGAAATCCATCTCGCGCGGGTCTGGGTTCCACCGGGCCGCTACCAGGTGCAGAGCCAGGTAGCCGGCGGGTCTCATGAATCTCTGGAGCCTGAGGCCGTGCGGACACTGTCCATCGGGCCAGGCGAAACTGCCGTGCTCATTCAACGGGTGATGCCATGATAGATGGATTGCGGTTTGCGAGCCGAATTGGGATGGTGCTTATGGCGCTGGTCGCACTCTCCGGCTGTTCATGGTTTGGAGGGCAAGCGAAACCTGACTGGATCGATGGGGTGAGTGTTGCCTATCCACCCGGTCAATATCTCGTCGGCGTGGGACAGGCAGAGAGTCGCGCGGCAGCCGAGGATCGCGCCTATGCAGCGGTAGCCCGTATTTTCAAAGCCGAGGTCAATGCTCAAGCGAAAGACTGGGAGTCGTATTTGGTAATTGAGCAGCGCGGACAGAGCAGCGCTGAACGACGTTTGACGCTCGACAATCTGACCCGTGTGTCGACCGACAAAGTATTGGAGAACGTCCAGATTGTCGATCGGTGGGTCGATGTGCACAAGGGACTCCATTATGCTTTGGCAGGGATGCATCGGCCTCAGGCAGAGGCATCATTTATGGAACGGATTACCGAGCTGGATCGATCGATCAGTGACGATATCGAAGAGGCCCATCACTCCTCCGATAAGCTGGCAAGAGTCAGAGCGCTGAGACGGGCTGCTAGAAATCTGGTGTTGCGGGAGACTTATAATGCCGACCTTCGCGTGATTCGACCGAGTGGGCAGGGTACTGCCGCACCCTACCGTGTGAGCGAACTCACGCATGAACTCGAAGAGTTCCTTGCCACGAATCTGGTGCTGGCGGTTGCGGTGACTGGTGACCAAGCTGAACCGGTGAAACGTGCTTTGACGGAGGGGTTGTTGAAGGAAGGGCTCCAAGTCACGAGTCGACCGTGGGGAGGGGAGCGCTCGATGGGCGGCGATTCCAATGGTCCATCTCCGGAGTTGCTCGTACGGGGTGTGGTGCGGGTGTGGCCGATCGACGTGCGCGATCCGCAGTTCAAGTTTGTGCGATGGTGCAGCGATTTCGAAGTCGTGGATTTGACCAGCCAGCGCGTGGTTGGCGCCTTGTCGAAGGGTGGCAAGGAAGGCCATCTATCGGATCGTGAGGCGACAGCCAAAGTCGTGCGTGTCATGCAGCAAGAGTTTTCTACCGATGTGGCGAAGGCCATTGCGGCTCATGTGTATGGAGAGTTGGAATTGCCGGCACAGGCGAGCCAGCCTGCGGGATGTCCGCGGGACGGGCTGGCATCTACGCCGGCGTCTGCGCCCCACTAATTCAGAGAGAGGGAGGGTATGGCCAAATCAAAATCAGAAGCAGGACACACATCGACTCGCGCGCCACGCAGCCGTGGCCGTGGGTTGACGGTCACAAAACAGCGGGTTCCCAGTCGCTTGGCGAAACGCCGGCTGGGTGAGCGGCTCAAGAACGACACGGCGTCGTTCAATCAGGGCAACTTAGCCGATAAGTTCCGTAAGGAGGGGTATGACGAGCTGCCGCTGGACGAACTCCAAGATCGGCTCTCAAAAATGTCTGGCCCTTTGGCCGCCATTATTCTGAAGGGGAGAGTGTGATCGCATGCCATACTACTATTTCGACTCAACCGCGCTGGTGAAACGGTACAGCATGGAGCGCGGCACTCGCATCATCAGCAGGCTCATGGTGAAACGGAGCAAAGTGGCTATATTACCGACGCTCTCCGTGACTGATTTTTATACAGCCTTCGCGAATCGAGCCCACCATGGAGAAATCACCCGTGACGATTGTTACTCGGTGATCCATAAGTTCGAGAAGGAATCGCAGGAGGGTCTCTATCAATTCATTGCCCCGACGATGCAGACGTACTTAGCGACGAAAGAACTCGCGTTGGAGTATCCTGCGCTCCGAACACCACAAGTATTACATTTGGCGCTGGCGTTAGAACTCAAGCCCTTGCGGCTGACCGTCGTCAGTGCCGACACACCATTGCTGGAGGCCTGTCGTTCGGCAGGCCTCCATATCATTAACCCTGAGGATGACTAGTTTGGGGAAGTGCTGAGTGCTGAGATCTGAGTGCGCAGGAGAGACAAGTGCCGGGGGCATAGACAATCGGTGATCATCGAGTCGGTGACGGTCATCTAACAGAATGCTGAAAGCCCCGCCCGGAAGGGCGGGGCTTCTTTATTCGCGCGTCAGGTTTAGATGGTCTCTTACGGTACCTGTGCCAAAAGATCCAGGACCGCTTCATTCCATCCCACCGGCCCGATGCCGGGGGCACGAATCATTCCAGACAGGTGAATATCAGAGTCATAGGATCCGTCTGGTTTCTGGACGAGAATCGGGTAATCCACCATGGCAAGCAGAGGGGCATCGTTGATACTGTCCCCGATCCCAACCGTTTCGATCCGTTCCGCTTGTCCCCTCATGCGTTGTTGGCGATGGTAGCAGCGTAGGAGGACGGCAGCCGCCTCCCCTTTGTCATTCTCCCCCATCAGATGAAAGAGTCGTCCCCCTTTTGTCCATCGAAGGCCTCGGGTGACGATTTGCCGGCAGACTTCTTCGACGAGTGCCTGAGGACCTTCCAGGAGATAGGGCTCGTCGTATTCCCGTTGCTTAGCCAGGATGGCGTCAGCATGTGGGAGCCCGGTCACCTGCATGATGGCTTCGACCGAGAGGTCGCCAAAGCCTTGTAACGGGGTGTCAATGGCCTCTTCGATTTGTTTCAGGACATCCCGCAGCATGTGATAGGGAAGGCCTAATTCGACGACTTGGTAGGGGGACTTGGTTCGCATGCGTTCCAAGGGGAAGTCGAAAAGACCATGAGGGACAAATACTGCGCCGCCGTTTTCGACAATGAACGGATCACGATGGTCGAGATGTTGTCGAAGCGGCTCCATTTCCGCGCGTGTTTTACTCGACACTAAGACGAGGGGAATACTCAGTTCACGGAGTGCAGTGAGGGCAGGCATGGCCGCTTTATAGGAATAGGTCGTGCTGTCCAGGAGCGAGCCATCCAAGTCTGTATAGACAATTAAATTAGGCATGGTGTTGCGCCGTTACCAGTGATGGAGATCATCGACCGTATTGGATTTGGATCGGGCCACCAACCGCCGTTCTAAGAACCCTTTTGCGAGATCGGCTGCGCCGAGTCCGAATGCAATGGCTCCGGCCAGCACGATTCCGCCCCAGGTAATGCCGAATCCTACCACGACAATGTGTTGGGCAATGCCGAGCTGCTCCAGCGCCATGGCGCCGGCGAGGGCTTGGATTCCCCAGCGGGAACAGGTTGCGATGAGTCGGGCGGGAGGCAGCCCGGCGTTGACGGCGGCAATCAGAACAGCCCGCGAGACAAAGTTCGAGAGAAAGTACCCGGCCAGGAGAATCACCGCTGCCGTGACCAGATGGGGCACATAGGCCAGCAGTGACTGGGCGAACTGGTTGATCGGAGTCAGGTTCAGGGCTCCTAACGCCGCGATCGACGCCAGCACCATCACCGTCCAATAGATGCTGCGACCGACAATGTGAGAGGGATCGGTCTTGACTCCTCCCCGCAGGAGCGCGGCATTCATCCCCAGCCGATCACAGAGATGGTCGAATCCAATCATGCGAAACAGCCGTTCAGCGAAGTGGCCTAGCGCCCACGCGGTGAAGAGGCCACCGAGCAAGATGATGCCCATGGCGAGCACATTGGGCAGCACGTTCAATACCTGCAGCCCGAGCAATTCCAACGGCTTCAGAAGCGCTTGGTTAATGAAGTTATCCATGATCACCTCCTGCGTCGGTCGTCGTGTGGTGCAACAAAGCTGGCGTCGCTGGTTGCAGCGTCAGCGGTTGCCACCGTTCCACCAGATAGGATTTCATGCGTTCGAACGTGTGGCACAAGCTTTCGATCTTCTGTTCTGCCTCCGTGGACGTCAGGCCTTGGGTGGCATAGACGAATGAGGCGGTACGGCCTAAATACAGAGGGGTCAGGGCTTTGAGCAGGTGATCGCGCGGCATGATTCGTTTGCGGTACGCGATGGCGGCATCGTAGACGACCTGGACCCACAACTCATCGGGGATACGGCAGTCGGTGTCGGATCCCCATTGGAGATCGCGCAGCCGTGAGAACGTGTCGTCGGTCAGAATCTGCCGCCAGATGGGTTCAAGATCAGTGAGGCCCTGTCGATACTGCGACACCATCCGTTCCACGTTGACATGGACTGGTTCGACTCCGACCTCGTAGGGAAATCCAAAGAGTGGAACCGGTTTCGACCCCTCCTGCCGGGACCAGAGGCCTTCATGCTGTTCCATCGAGGCAAAGAGAGCGCCCATCACTTGCATCAACATGGCCGAGAGGTCGGCAGCAGGATCCTTCGGATTATGAATTTTTGCGCCAAGGAAGCTCTGGCAGACCCGTGCACCGCTGGCAAGAGCCTCCGTCGTCATCCAGATATCGATGCCGAAGCGCGCCACTTCCGATTCCCAGACATGTTGGTCGAGATAGTGGGCCGCAAGGGCGCCGGAGAAACCGAACTCCCCACCGATGGGCTGGCGGATTCGTTGTCCGTAGAGCGCCCTGGTGAGCGGGTAGGCGAGACTGTTCGTGATCGTACCGTCGTATTTGTGGCGTAGATAGTAGGGTGCGACGTAGTCGTATCCCTCTTCCATGATCGGACGGAGTAACAGTTCGATCCATTCCGGTGAAATGCTGCGGAGGTCCGCGTCGACGACTGCGCAGGCCCTGGCTTTCAGTCGTCGAGCAATCTCGAAGATCGTGCGGAAGGCACTGCCTTTCCCAGGAATACCATGGTACGGCGTGACGATCCGATGCAGGACGCTTTGTTGCTCGCCGATGAAGAAGTGTTGGAAGTCGATGGCAGTGCGGGCGACGATGGCCGGCGTCTCATCTGAAGAGCCGCCGTCGGAGTTGACCAGGACGGCGCGACGACCAGGGAAGTGTTTGGCGAGACCCACGCTCACGGCCCGCACGACATGCCCGACCGTGTCGGCGTTGTTATAGCTCGGAATCCCGACGAGAATCTCCGCTGAGCCAACATCTTGGATGCGTGCTTCCGTGGCTGTCGTGAGTGGTGTGAGACCGTTGTTCATGACGGAGTGGCCGCCGGTTCAGACGTGGGGTCCCAGACGTGATCCGCTTCGACGGCGTCGACCAGGCGATCGAAAATATCGGGCACGGCATGGGTCACTCGACTCCAGTTGGAAATCATGGGGACGCCAAGCGGGTCATCAAGAAACCCTTCGGTAGCCAGTTTCATGCCTTTCAAGAAGACTTCGACGGCCGTCCGTTCTTGGTGCCGGTCGAACGTGAGGCTGTTGATGGCCGCGTCGTTTTCGTAGCGGCTGATCGCTTCCTGAGCGGCTTGCAAATAGGTCGCCCGCAAGGTCTTGAGGACCCCGTCAGTTAAGACAACACCTTCGCTCGCCAGGTTTCTGAAGAGCGACTTCGTGATATCGACGCACATCTTGAGGAGGCCGGCATCGGGATTGTGATCCGAAAGTTCCTGGTGTTTGTGGTCATAGGCATCGGCAATATCGGCTTGGCAAATGCGGCGCAAGGCGCAGTTCCGATAGACCTCCGCGAGGACACCGATTTCGAGCCCCCAGTCACCCGGAATTCTGTTGGTCCAGGCCAGGTCCCGCACCATGGCGAACTCGCCGGCGAGAGGGTAGCGAAAGCTGTCAAGAAACGTCAGGAGCGCGTGAGGTCCCACGAGCTGTTGGAGGCTTCGGATCATGGGGGTAATGAAGAGGCGGGTTACTCGCCCATGGAGCCGGTCGGTGACTCGGCTGTAATAGCCTTTGCAGAACTCATAACCGAGATTTGGATTGGCGATGGGATAGCACAGGCGTGCCAGATATTCCCGGCTGTAGCTTGTAATGTCGCAGTCATGGAGTGCGATGACCTGGCTGTCGTTTCTGGCCAGCACATAGCCGAAGGCCGTCCAGCAGCCTCGCCCCTTGCCCTGCAGGCCGATATCAAGGTTGTGATCGACCAAGAGTTTGAGGATGGCTTGGATGCGCGCCCCATCATTCCAGATGAGACGCACCCGCTGAGGGAGTACGGAAAAGAATTGCTTAGCCAGGCGAAATTCCAAGGCTGAGGCGTGATCCAGTGAGATCACTATTTCGTTGAGGTACGACACGCTCCTGAGCGTGTTGACGATGGCCTTCAAGGCCGGGCGTCCCAATTCCGCATAGAGGGAAGGGAGAACCAGGGCGATGGGATTGACGCGCCCATAACGCGTCAACTCTCGCTCCAGTTGGTCGACGTTCGGCTGTCCGAGCCGGTGAAGCACCGTAACGACACCGTTTTGGTAGAAGTCCGACATTGGGGCCTCCGATGAGCGAGTTGCCTACAGGGCCTGGCAATGAGCTGCAGCGGAATCCGGAGCGGGTCTCAGAGACGTGTGCTGCATTCACCTTGGCAGCGTCGGCTCCTTATAATCTATATAATCGTGGTAATGCAACAAATGTGCAGAGGAATGCCCCTAGGGAATGCCCTAGATGTCGGCCATTCGGGGAGCGAACCAAATGAGAAGTGAAAAGGGTGGCGGGAAAACCCTTCACCTCTCAAGATAAGTAGAAATCTTCCCCCAAGCCCTGGATCCAGTTATGCCACAGCCTTCCTTGTCTTTAACTAGGCACGGGACTAGCCGCTGAGTGCCGAGTGCCAGCACAGCTAATTGCAAAATACTTCAAAGTTTTCAACTATCTCATCTATCGTCTCTCATGCGTGCAGCACCAGCATAGGGGAGAATGCGCATGTGAGCGCCCAATGAAGCCACTCAGGCATTATCCCAATACTTTCCCCGTCTCGACATGCTCCGGCGGCATACCGACTACCCAATCCTAAGGGGCCGGTCTCTCGCTCACGCATGGACTGACTGTTGGACCGCTGCAGCAAGAATCTCCAAAAGCATCGTGTATTCACTGCCCTTGCGAACCCACGCAAACGCTCCCCGCTCAACCGCCTCATGGGCCAGGTCGTCCTGTTCCGCAGAGAAGACCACGACGGGGGTTCCAGGCCACTTCATACGGCAGAGTGATAAGAACTCAAAGCCGTCCATTTTCGGCATTCGGTAGTCAGTCAGCACGACATCCACGGAGTATTTTTCCATTTGCACCAAGGCTTCCAGCCCGTTTTCCGCCCCATAGACAATATATCCAGCGCTGACGAGTCTCACGGAAAGGATGTAGCGTAAGTCATGATCATCATCAACGACCAACACGCGTTTGCTGTTCCGTTCCATAGTGCTCTTGTCTCCTTTCTCACTATCCTTCCTGGCGACGACGGCACAAACATTCTTGGGAGGTTTCCGCACTCGCTAGGAATACGTTATGCCATAAATGCAAATCACCTCGTTCTCCTTCCAACGAATATGATGGTTTGACCTTGTCCGTCCAGTGTTTCCGGCGCGATACCAACTGGAAATGTCATCATCGTTGGTACCTATGAAAGCCAGCCGTCGACCTAATGGAAATTGGAAAGTCGATGAACCAATAGAGCAAACGGTAGACCGCGAGATCATGCAGGGTACCCATCAACAGGGATTCAATGGGAAATCAACCCGATAGACGGTTGAATGGCGACCGCACGGACCCACTGAAGATCGAGCGTTCGAGGGGACGATTTGTCGCAGAGACCGGAGAAGAACGGCAGGAATACTTGATGGTATGCGGACTTCTGACTCTCAGGGACAAGTTGTCTTGTGCAGGAACAGGTTGACTGATGATCGGGTCAGACGTGACCGTATTGGCGAAGCTTGCGAAGAAGAGTTTTGCGATGGATACCAAGGACAGCGGCGGCCTGACCGTGGTCCTGATGATGGGCTTCCAGTACGCGCAGAATATAATTCTTTTCCAAATCCTCGAGGGTGTCCCATCCGCGAGCCTTGGCCTGGTCTTGAAGGGTCGCTGTTCGGATGGTCTCCGGCAAATCCTCTGCGGTGATGACGGGATGCGGGGTCAAGGCAATGGCTCGCTCGATCACATGCTCGAGTTCGCGAACGTTGCCGGGCCATGAATAGCCTGTCAGCAAAGGAATGGTCTCCGGCGAGAGACCAGTCACGGGCTTTTCCTTGGTCCGGCCGAATTTGTCGACGAAATATCGGCTCAGAAGGGGAATGTCCTCAATCCGATCCCGCAATGGAGGAAGGACAATGGTGACGACTTCCAGGCGATAAAAAAGGTCCTCGCGAAATGTCCCGGCCTCGACGAGCGATTTCAACTCCTTTTTTGATGCCGCGATGATTCTGACGTCGATTGCACGAGGCGTCTCGCTCCCGACCCGCCGGATCTCGCGTTCCTGCAGCGATCGGAGCAACTTGCTCTGCATCACCGGGGAAAGGTCCGCGATCTCGTCCAGAAAACAAGTGCCGAGATGCGCTTGTTCGAGCAGGCCTTTCTTGCTCGCGACGGCTCCGGTAAACGCGCCTCGTTCATGTCCAAACAGCTCAGATTCGAGCAGCGTTTCAGCCAACGAACCGGTATCAATTGCGACGAACGGCCCGTTGCTCCTGGTACTGTTCGCATGGATGGCGCGCGCGATCAGCTCTTTTCCGGTCCCGCTTTCGCCCTGAATCAAAACCGTGCTGTCCGTCGCCGCAACGCGCGCGACGAGTTTATACACTGCCACCATGCCGGCACAGCTTCCCACGAGGTTGTCGAATCGGTATCGCTCGCGCAATTGGTCGCGCAGCGAACGATTCTCTCGTACTAACTTCTTGTGTTCGAGCGCCCGCCGCACCACCAACCGAATGTCATCCACGACGAACGGCTTGCTAAGATAATCGAAGGCCCCGGCCTTGATGGCATCCACTGCCGTCTTGAGGGATCCGTAGGCGGTCAACAGAATCACCAGGACATCCGGTGCCTTTTCGCGCACCGCGGCCAGCAAGGCCAGCCCATCCATCCCGGGCATGTGAATGTCTGTGATGACCAGATCCGGCTGCCATTCGCTGATTCGTCGCAGCGCCGTCTCTGCGTCCTCGGCGGTCTCCACCTGATACCCCTCCTTGGCCACAATTTCGCGCAGCAAGGCCAATGTTTCGGCGTCGTCGTCCACCACCATCACGCGAGACTGTCGCAGCATCAGCGCAATCCTCCATCCGTCGGAAGCACGATCGTAAATCGAGACCCTTTTCCCGGACTGCTATCCACCTTGATGTGGCCTCCGTGCGCACGGACTGTTTCCTGCGCGATCGCCAGCCCCAGTCCCGTGCCGCGCCGCGCCTTTTTTGTCGTGAAGAACGGCTGAAAGATCTGGGTCAATTGCTCGGCTTCCATCCCGCACCCTGTATCGGCGATTTCCACCTGCACCCACGATCGACGGTCCGGCTGCTCAAGTTTGGCATGGGGAGCGATCCGCGTGATCAAGACTCCACCGGTCGGCATCGCATCGAGCGCGTTTTCGATCAAATTGTTAAACACTTCCTGGATCTGCTGGACATCAGCCTCGATTTTCTCCACTTGCGGGCTCCAATCGGTCACCAATGCAACCTTCCTGCGTTCGAATTCCGGCCTAAAGAGCGCGAGACACTCGGCGACACACGCGTTCAGATCGAGCGGAGAACGAACCGGCTCCGGTCTCCTGGCATACAGCAACATGTCTTGAATAATTTTCGAGGTGCGTTCGATTTGAGCCTCCACCGTCTCCAGCCGTTGTCGAGACTCTGCACTCAGAGTCGGATCTTCGGCCATGAGCTGGATATGACCGGACAGAGCGGTCAAGGGTGTGCCGATCTTGTGCGCCACGGTTGCGGCAACCTGCCCGATGGCCGATAGGCGTTGAGCGCGTGCCGCATCCCGCTGCGCCGCCGAGAGGAGTTCGTTCGTGTGGGCCAGCGCCCGATTCTTTTGGAGCACCTCAGCGGTGGCTTCGCCGACTTTCATCTGGAGGTTGTCGTTCATGGCCCGAAGAGATTCTGTTAATTGCGTGTTGTCGTGAGTGGCTTCCCGAATCTTCTTCACCATGTTGTTGAATGTACCGGCAAGTTCCCCCAGTTCATCCTGTTCTTCAACAGGTACGACTGAGGTCATGCTTCCTTGGGATACCGATTCGACGGCGGTGAGCAATCGTTTCACCGGACGATGCACCTTGAAGTACAGAAACAGATTGATCGCGACCACGATCGTCAATCCAGTCAGCAATCGTCTCGTTCTAGAAGCTTGCCGCAACGATTCCAATGCCTCATCCATTTGCAAGGTAGAGAACTCGGCATAGGTGGCCCCAACGACAACACCCCTCAAAGATATTGGTGCAGCCAAAAAGACGCGATGGGTATTCGCTCGATCAGCATAATCAATGAGGGGCTGTCGTTCCTCGCGCACCCGCTGTACAAGGGCCTGAGCCCTCTCCTGACGCGGATGTGTGAGAAGAAGTAACTCCGTGGGGCCCGCGCTCGCGATCGCCAGGGGACTCATTTCTGGTCCGGGTTGAAACTCGTACAGCACAATGTTGAGCAGATCCGGCAGAGTCGCGAGGATCTTTTCCAGTTCTTTGGTCCGCGCTTCCCGATTCGACAATTGAGCTAGCGTTGTCACGTTCTGGTCGACGGATCGCCCGACGGCCAGCGCCGCGTTTCGGACGTTGTCTTCCACCGTGTGCTGGATCGAGCGGGATTCGAGCCATTCGGTCGTGGCCGCGGAGACGCCGACGATGAGGATGATCATCAGCGTCATCTTGACTTGAAGGCTCAGCCGGTGCCACCGGTTCAGCATAGGTTTATGTTAATCCCACATATTTCCTTGTTCAACCGGAATTTGAGACAAGATGTCTACTGCGGAATAAGTTGTCTCTCGTCTTGGTGAGCGATCTGCAACGTTTCACATCTCGACGCAACAGTCATCGGGATAAAACCTCGAATCTTCCGCGGTCTTGCACCAACCAGCGCGCGGAATCATCTTCGGGCATCCGGTTTGCTCAGTCTCCACGATATGACATTTGACATCGGGATTTACCCCGGGATTTACCCATGGTGACTGGACGAATACTTCTGGTCGAGGCCGATGCGGTGTTAGGTGCTGTCTTAGCTGAAGTGCTTCGGCACAACGAGTATCAGGTGATTGTCGTGAAAACCCTCATGAAAGGGGAGATTGAGCACATGCATTCCATGAACGCGGTCATTCTGGATATTGATACCACCACGGCAGAAAAAGAATTGGCCTGGCTCGATGCGCATTGGCCTTACGACGAGTCGCTGCCGATCGTGTTGATGGGTCTGCAGGTATCGCAGGAACTGCGCAATCGTCTGCGCTTACAGCTCGGTCTCCAGAAGACCGACACTCTGACCTTGGTGCAGAAGCCGTTTCGGAATGATGAATTGCTTGCTGCCGTTCGGCTGGGGCAAGAGAGCAGTTTGCCTGGCCAGGTGAACGAAAAATAAACCGCAGGGCGTTGGGATCGGAGCACGACGGGTCGAGAGAAAGGTGAAAACCATGCGATGCGAACGTTGTTCTGGGCTTGTGGTGGTGGATCACTTTATTGGCGGCGCGACCTCCATCGGAGGCTGGGCCTATGGCGGATGGCGGTGTGTCAATTGCGGTGCGATCGGTTTATCCGAGCAAACAGGAGGGCATCCTGCTATCCGACGTGTTGCAGGAGGCAGAAAACACGGCCGTCAAAGTCGTGCGTCGGGCACAAGGTACCGTCGGCCATGAGTAGCAATCAGATCAGCAAGATAGGGGAGAACAATGTGAATCCTTCGCCTGTCAAGCGAGGTGGAACCATGTCCAAAATAATGAGGTGCATGATCGTTCTGCTGTTCGGGCTAAGTCTCGTTGGTCCCAGCGCCTTGGCTCAGCTTGAAACGTCTCTACAAACGATCAAGGGCGATCTGTTATCCATCAAGGGCGACGTGTATGTCATCAAAGACATTTTTGGGAGGTTCGTATACCTCCATGTCGACAAAAATACAAAGCGCGAGCGCCTGTTGGTCCCAGGGGAGCGGATCGAGGCAGATGTGATTATCGGTGAGAGAGTCGTTGCACTTCGACCGTCGAAATAGGCCCATGATGATATGACGAAAGGAGCAGTCCGATGAGAATCGCCCAGGTTGCACCCTTGTGGGAGAGCGTTCCGCCGAGACTCTATGGAGGAACGGAGCGGATCGTGTCCTACCTCACCGAAGAACTGGTTCGGCTCGGTCACGACGTAACCCTGTTCGCGAGCGGAGATTCGGTCACTGCCGCTCGTCTCGAAGCGATCTGCGCTCGCGCACTGCGATTGAACACAGGGATCTTCAACCGCGATGCGCCCATGACGATGCTGATGGAGCAGGCGCTGGGAAAAACCGGCGATTTCGACATCATTCACTCCCATCTCGATTTCATGGGCTTCCCTCTCGCACGACGGAACCCGACCCCGACGGTGACCACGTTCCATGGTCGGCTCGATCTGCCCGAGCTGCAGCCGGTATTTCGTGAGTATGCGGAGATGCCGATGGTGTCGATTTCGGATGCCCAGCGGAAACCGGTCTCTTGGGCAAATTGGCACGCGACCGTCTATCACGGTTTGCCAAGAGATCTGTACGGCTTGTATCCGAATCCCGGAGGCTATCTGGCATTCTTGGGGCGAATCGCCCCCGAGAAGCGACCGGATCATGCAATTGAAATCGCCAAGCGGGCAGGGATTCCTTTGCGGATTGCTGCGAAGGTCGATCCGATGGATCAAGAATACTTTCACACCGAAATCGAGCCGCTGCTCGCTGATCCATTAATCGAGTATCTCGGTGAGATCACGGACGTTGAAAAGCATGAATTCCTGGGGCATGCAATGGCGCTCGTTTGTCCCTACGACTGGCCGGAGCCGTTTGGTCTCGTGCTGATTGAAGCGCTGGCCTGCGGAACGCCCGTGCTGGCCTATCGGCGTGGGTCGATCCCTGAAATCATTGAGGACAGAGCCACTGGATTCGTCTGCGAGGGACTCGACGAAATGACGGCGGCCATCCAACATATTCCTGAAATCGACCGTCGACGATGTCGCCGGACCTTCGAACAGCGCTTCACTGTGGAACGAATGGCGCAAGACTATGTCAGAGTGTATGAGCAGGCACTCGGTCGCAGCTGCGAAAGGGAGACAGAGGCCGGGAGTTTCGTTCCCTGGCCTGCATTCTCGATCAGTGCCTAAATGTGAATCAGTCTCCGGGTGGAGGTGGAAAGGAAGAAGCCGCTCTTCAGCTTCAGAAGGAGATCAATATGAAGTTCCTAAACTCAATCAGTCTTGCCATGGCAATTGTCAGTGTCGGCCTTGTAGCGGCTTTGGGAATGCGGGCGGAAGCCCAGTCGCCTCCGAAATCGCCGCCTTCGAAGATTGTGACAGGAGAAGTGGCTCAGGTCGAAGGGGAATTTCATATGGCCAAGGATTCTCAAGGCGAGCTCACACTCGATATCGTGGACAAGTCCTATGTCATCACCAGTCAAGCCGGTGGAGCGGTACGTCTTGAACTCGACGACAATACCAAAGTCCAAAAGCGGGTCAACCCGGGGGATAAGGTCGTAGCCAAGATCTCATCCGAAGGCCATACCCTCTCGGTCACGCGACTCGAGCCATAGCTCACGAGACCCAGGAGAGTACGATCATGCCCATACGCGAATCTAAGCCTGTCGAACCGTCACTCCAACCGGCGGGTTCAGGTGTGGCGCTAAAGCCTGGCTGGTGGAGTGATGAACTTCGCATGCGTTGGGAGAACGCCGAGACTGATGGGAAACCCGGCTTTGAACAAGGACCAGCTGACGGAGCGGAAAATCTTATTCATGCTGAGATCGAACAAGCTGAACGGATCGGATCGCTCAATCCACGCCTTGCCGGCAGCTTGAACGAGCTTGGCATTCTGTATGCCAAGCACCATAAATACAAACAAGCCGAACGTATGTTCCAACGTTCACTGGGAATATGTGTGGCCGTCCTGGGTTCAGATCATCCTGACGTGGCCGTCATCCTGAAGAATTTGGGGATACTGAAGGCTTCCCAGAGACACTATGCTGAAGCGGATCTTCTGTTGAAGCAATCGCTCTTGTTGACAAACCGAAATTTGGGGCATGAGCATCCGATTGTGGCGGTGACGATGAGAACGATCGCCGTATTTCAGGCCATCCAGGGCCACTCTGAGGAAGCTGAGCGGTTCATTCGTCGTTCGCTTGCGATCAGCGAGAAAATTCTTGGATCGGAGCATCCTGAGGTAGCGGCGAGTCGGAAGGTGTTTGCTCAGGTTCTCAGCACGATGTATCGAGATGACGGACAACCGGAGAGGATATGAACGGGAGGGGCGGTCTTCACGAACGGTTTTCAGTCGGCGTGTAAAGTCGCATCTTTGGTTAAAGAGTAGAGGAGATTTCGCCGTGGGTGACAATGACAAAGCCATTGAAGGCCAGGCAGGATCAGGGTGGAAATTGCTGACGACGAGGAGTTTTGGCCTTCTGTTTTCCGGCCAGGTCGTGTCCCAGATCGGCGACAGCATGAACAAGGTGGCTCTGCTGTGGTTCGTGTATGAACTGACGGGGTCGGCCTTCAAGATGACGGTGATCGGACTGCTCCAGACCATTCCGCCGTTGGTCTTCGGTCCGCTCATCGGTGTTTATCTCGATCGGATGAAGAAAAAGCCGGTGATGATCTGGGTGGACCTCATCCGTATGGGGTTGGTCATGCTCGTCCCCTTGCTGTATGCCATGGAGACCCTGACGCTCGAACGGCTCTACATGCTCGTCTTCGTGACGTCGATCGTCTCCACGGTTTTCGGTCCGGCATTGGCGTCGGCCGTTCCGCTTCTCGTGCCTCGCGCTCGACTGACCTCCGCCAATGCGTTGATTCAAAGCACGAACAATATCGGCCTTCTGATCGGACCAGCTGTCGGCGGGATGAGTATTGCAATGATGGGAGCTCCCAATGTTCTGTACCTTAATGCGGTCACGTTCTTGGTGTCTGCGTTGTGCCTCATGCCGATCCGCCTGAATGAGACATTGCAAACGCACGCGCGATTAGCCGACAGAGCCACGATCCTGCAAGATCTGTTGGTCGGATTTCGATTTGTCTTCATCCAGCATCGGACCGTACTCCTTCTCATGCTCACCGCCGCTCTCTACAGTTTGGGCGCGAGCGCTTTCGTGTTCTTGCTACCTGTGTTTGCGACGCAACTTCTCGATGCGAGTGCGGTCGAACTCGGGTGGCTGTGGTCATCGCTCGGGATTGGCATGCTGGCAGCGTCCGCCTGGCTGGCTTGGATCAATCAGGGAGATTTCCAAAACCGCCTGCGGTTGATCTCTGCTGCTCTGGCCGTCGGCGCCGTTGCGGTGTGTACGCTTGGGATGCTCCAGGCGCCGGTCATGGCCGCTGCCCTCATCATCGTGTTCGGCGGTAGCACCGCCGTGTTCACGCCGATCGTGTGGGCGATGTTGCAAGAATTGACACCCGAACCTCTCCTAGGCCGCGTCTTTACCACTTTCAGCACCGGTGCCATGGCCTCCGCCATGGCAGGGATGGCAGGGTTCAGTTGGGTGGCGGATGCCATCGGGCCGGCAGCGAGCCTTGTGGGTATCGGGGTGCTGCTGTTGGGAACTGCGACCGTTGCGGCCGCCTTCAGTCGACGACACCCAGACCCGGCGGCTCCCGATTGCATTCCGGCGTGAGACGGTTCCATCGTGTTTCATCGCCTAGGCTGATCTCGATGGAAATGAAGGTGAGAGATGTGAAACGGTCCCAGCCCCGGCGCCGCGGGTGTGGACAGGGCGCGACCATCTTGGCACTCTGTGTGTGTGCCCTGCTTACGGGTCTGCTCACGAATCCGATGCTCGCCGAGAGTGATCAGCATCCGACCACGCCGGCTCAGTCTTCCGCCGATCAGGGCAAAGTGACGGATTCCAAGCCTCCCGCCAAGCCACAGAAAGAAATGCTTCCCGCCCAGTCGTCTACTCAGGAATCGAAGCCGGCACAACCGAAGATGCAGACATCCAAGAGCGAGGAATCGAAGGCGAAGAAAGACAGTGGGGAAGAGCGGACAGAGAAAGAAAAGGAGGGCACAGGCAAGAAAGCAGTGACCTCGCTGATTCTGACGGTCAAACTCGCTTTACTGGAAGATCCCCGCCTGTTTCCGTACGAGATCGAGGTGGAGGTCGGATCGGACGAGATCACACTTGTGGGGAAAGTGTCCACCGAGACGGAGAAGGCCGCCGCAGCGAAAATCGCGAGTACGGTTCCGACCGTGAAATCTGTGTCAAACAAACTGGAGGTGGTCAAAGAACTGCCGGACGTCATCGCGCACAAACAGGATGACATCATTACCCGTCATGTCAAAGAGCGATTTGCCCAAAGTGCGACCGTGACCGCCGCCAACTTCGACGTGAAGACGGAACAGGGAGTGGTTTCGCTCAGCGGCACCGTCCGATTCCAAGTGATTGTATTGGAAGCGGCAGAAGCGGCCAGGCAGGTCCCGGGGGTCAAAGCCGTGAGGACGGACAAGGTCAGGATCGAGAGTGAGGGATGAGGTCTTGGCAGACTCTGATGATCAACCGAGATTCTACATGGCAGGACGTGACTACACAAAACGAGGCCTGTGCGGTGAGTCGCTGGCGCCTGCTTTTCACGCGAAACTTTGGATTGATCTGGCTCAGTCAGCTGGTGTCCCAAGTTGGCGACGGTATCTCGAACCTTGCCCTCCTCTGGTTCGTGTATTCGATTACCGGCTCGCCGGTGAAAACCACCATTATCGGACTCCTTCATACGATTCCGCCCATCGTGCTCGGTCCCCTTATCGGAGTCTATGTGGACCGGTTGCCGAAAAAATTCTTCCTCATCGGATCGAACGTATTGCGGGCTGTGCTGATCGGAATCATTCCCTGCGCCATCCAGGCCGACACCTTCACGGTCAACCTCTTGTATGCCCTTGTCCTTCTCGACGCGGTGGCGGTGGCGATGTTCAATCCGGCGTTGACGTCGTCGGTGCCTCTCATTGTCCCGCGTGCGCAATTCACGGCAGCCAATGCTCTCATCCAGAGCACGACCAGCCTGGGCATCATTTTCGGTCCGGCGTTGAGCGGAATAGGGATCGCCTTTTTCGGTTCGCAAGAAGTGCTTTGTCTGAACGCGGTCACGTATTTCGTGTCAGCGTTATGCCTTGGGTTTGTGCGACTGGGAACCCTACAGCCGTCTGCAGAGCCGAAAAGGACCGATGGTTCAGCACTGCAAGATTTGAGGGAGGGGCTGGCATTCGTCGTGGTCAAACAACGCCTCATTGTGCTGCTGGTCGTCACCGCGGGGTGCTACGCATTCGGCGCCAGCGCCCTGACGACGCTGTTTCCTGTCTTTGCGAAAAAGCTGTTGGGTCTGGGACCGGTCGAGGTGGGCTACCTCTGGTCCGCCCTGGGAGTGGGGCTGCTGCTCATGTCGATGGCGCTATTGCAGTTCACTGAGTGGAACTTGTCGGATCGCACCAGGATTATCGCTGGGGCAAGCGTAGCAAGCGCATTAGCGATCGGGGTGCTCGTCTGGACGAATAATCTATGGTTGGTCGGTCTGCTCATGGTCGTCATCGGTGGGGGCATGGGGGCCTTCACCCCGATCGCGTGGGGTATCGTGCAGGAACTGACCCCCGGAAACCTCGTCGGACGGGTGATGAGTCTCTATAGCACTGGCGCAATGGCGGCCGCCATCAGTGGGATCAGTATGTTCGGTTGGGTCACAGAACGGTTTGGTGAATCGACCGGCGTCGCAGGCATTGGCGCGACCTTTCTTCTCACTGCCTCCCTTGGCGCTTGGTTGAGCTGGTCCATCCGAACCCGATGAGAGGGACTCATGGAACGCGTCGATTGTCGGAATGATCAATGTCACATTGTGGCCTCCTCCTCCCTGACCGATGACCACATCGAGGTGCTGAATCAGGGCGACACGTTCGGATTGTTCGATCGATACGGCGACATCCATTCTCATACTACTGGCTCGCACGGCCTCTACCACGAGGGGACCCGGTTTTTGTCCCGTTTTGAGCTGAGCCTCAACGAGCAGCGGCCGTTACTGCTCAGTTCGACGCTCAAGGAAAACAACGTCGTGCTCAACGTCGATCTCACGAATCCCGATATCACTCATGACGGACAGGTGGAGATTCCGCGCGGCGCAGTGCACCTGTCCCGCGCTCGGTTCTTGTGGCAAGGCCGCTGCTTCGAGCGCCTTCGAGTGCACAACTACAGCCTTGTTTCCATTCCAGTCCGCCTCTCCTTCTCGGTGGATGCGGATTTTGCGGACCTTTTCGAAGTCCGTGGGAAGATACGAAGCCGGCGAGGCCGACGTTTGGAGTCGATCACGTCCAAGGATGGAATTTCGCTCGGATATGAGGGGTTGGATTGTGTGGATCGGTGGGTCACACTCCTCTGTGTGCCGGCTCCGACGACAGTCCATCCGAATGAGATCCGCTTCGACACGCTCTTGCCGGCTGGAAAAGTCGTTCAGTGGGATCTTACGATCTCTTGTGAAGTCGGCAGGCAAGACAGGCCGCACTTCTCGTATGAGCACGCACTCGTCGAGGTAGACCGGGCGTTCCATTCCGCCAGGGCTGACGATTGTCAGATCGTGACATCGAATGAACAATTCAATGTCTGGCTGAATCGCTCGCTGGCTGACCTCCACATGATGGTCTCAGATACTCCCGACGGCCCATACCCCTACGCCGGTGTCCCATGGTTCAATACCCCGTTCGGACGAGATGGCCTCATCACCGCATTCGAGTTTCTGTGGGTCAACCCAAGCATCGCGCGTGGTGTGTTGTCCTATCTGGCTGCTACTCAAGCGAGCGAGATGCTCCCGGAGCAGGATGCAGAGATTGGCAAAATTTTGCATGAAACTCGCAAGGGAGAGATGGCGGCACTCAAGGAGATTCCGTACGGCCGGTACTATGGCAGCATCGACGCAACGCCGCTGTTCATTATGTTGGCTGGAGCCTATTATGAACGGACGGGCGATATCGCCTTCATCAAGCAGATCTGGCCGAATATCGATCTTGCACTGCAGTGGATCGATCACGCAGGGGACCTTGATGGCGATGGCTTTGTGGAGTACAGCCGGCGGTCGAAAGGCGGACTCATCCATCAAGGATGGAAAGATTCGCAGGATGCTGTGTTTCATGCAGATGGTAGCTCAGCGGAAGGGCCCATCGCGCTCTGCGAAGTGCAAGGGTATGTATTTGCCGCCAAGCGGCGCGCGGCGCGATTGGCTTTGATGCTGGGTCATACGGAACAGTCCAGATGTCTCCTCAAGGAGGCGGACAAGTTACGCACTCAGTTCGAACGAAGCTTCTGGTGCAACGATCTCTCGTCCTATGCCTTAGCCTTGGACGGGTTCAAGCAGCCTTGTCGTGTCAGGACATCGAATGCCGGTCACTGTCTCTGGACTGGGATTGCCGAGCAAAAGCGCGGCATGAGAACGGCCATGACCCTTGTTGGCGATGAGTTTTTTAACGGATGGGGGGTCCGAACCGTCGCCACGACTGAGACCCGCTTTAATCCGATGGCGTACCACAACGGATCCGTTTGGCCGCACGATAATGCCCTTATCGCGGCCGGTATGGCCGCCTACGGGTTCAAACAAGGGGCATTGAAGATTCTTTGCGGTCTATTCGACGCCAGCCTGTTTCTCGATCGGCATCGGTTGCCTGAATTGTTGTGCGGGTTCCAGCGCAGCCCCGGTGAAGGTCCAACGCTGTACCCGGTAGCCTGTAGTCCGCAGATATGGTCCTCTGTTGCCGTGTTCCTGCTGCTCCAATCCTGCCTCGGTTTGCAAATTGAGGCCCCGCGTTCCCGCCTGTCGTTCTCACAACCTGTGTTGCCGCCATTCCTGGAACACATTGAAATTAAGAATCTCAGGATTGGAGACGCCGAAGTCGACCTCCTGCTTGAACATCATGCGAAGGATGTCGGCATCAACATACTGCGGCGAGAAGGCAAAGTCAGGATTGTCCTCACGAAATAGTCAGATGCGTCGATTTTTCATGATGCATGATGATTGTATCATCGAGACATCCTGTCCTCGATGGACAAGATGTTCCCTCCACACACAATCTCCTGATGTGACCGTGACTTGTGTTTCTCCCGCCACGCAGCCGTATCCAACGAGTCCGCTTGTCTGTCGATGTCCCTAATCGATGATCTGAGTCGCGGCGATGAAGCCGCAATTCTGTATGCATTGTAAACATTGACAGTTCTCCGATGCGGAAGTTTTGTTCTGTTGGAGCGGTCTGAGTCTTGCAATTTGTCAGAGCACCACATGAGAGGGATTGCGTAGTACTGAAGAACCCATTTGACAGTGGTGTACAGAAAGAGAGGGTCCATGAAAGAGATCAATCGCTCTCAGTCAATGGCGTTTCACGATGTGCAGAGGGAGAAGCTCATCGGTGGATTGCCTGTGCTACGTGATTTGGAGGGTCCTATCTGTGCTCATTGTGGGAGCCTTCGATATTTCCTAGTCTTTCGCGTTAGCGGAGATGGCCGGAACGGAATACTCGTGGGTCGATGTAGTCGTTGTCGCAACCTCCGAGAGTTGAAAACAGGCGAGATCGAATGGGGATGCCATTCCTGAATTGAAGAACCACGAACAAAAACAACGGGAGGATAGAGCCATGACTGAGGGAACACGATGCACAGGGATGAGTACGACAACCTTTTTCGCCGGTCTCATGGCTGGAATCGGCGCCGGCTTGTTGTTGGCGCCTCAGTCTGGCGCACGGACACGCCGCCAACTCGAGAATCTGGCTAAGAACCTGCAAGAAGATACGAGCCACATGCTGGGCGACGCCAAGACATCAATCGGCAAGGTGATCGAACAGGGCAAGAGCCTCGTGGTGTAAGCGACCACGCGACTGCGACATGAGATCGTTCGGCAGTCGACCTCCAGTATGTGATGGCCGTGGGTGGAGGAAATGTCGGACAGAGTCGACTCGAGAGGGATCGTGCGTACATCATCGGAGAAAAAGCCTATGCGATGCCAACGTTGTCATGGCTGTATGATCAGCGACCATTTTATGGACATCCTGAATGTGAGCGGCGAGATGGATTTCAAAGGGTGGCGTTGCCTGAACTGTGGAGACATCACCGACTCCGTCATTGTGCGCCATCACCAGGCGGCACCGAGTGCTCCTGCGAAATCGAAGCGGCGCTGGTGGGGAATCACTCTCAAGCCTTCATACATTCCGGATTGTGGAGAAGCAGAAGGAGTGCCGCGCCAAACCGTTGGATGATTTCACACTGGTTTTCCGTCGAAATGACTGCACGTTCGACGAACTACGTCACGTATCACACATGGTATACCGTTCACATATGCAAAGGAGATCCGGAATGTCGAGCCGCTCAGCCAATACTTATGGCTGGGCAATGTGCGGGAACTGAAATATACCATTGAGCGCGTGATGGCCTTGACCACGCATGGCATCATTTTTTCCGATGACCTTTCCCGGGCGGCGAGATCCGTGGTAGTGGTTCCGATTGATGGAGCCGGGTAGCCGGCTGGATGACGCTGGAAAATCTCGAGCAAGTCTGTATTGTGCGCGTGCTGCAAATGCACCAGGACGATCTCGGTCGAACTGCCGAGGCCCTCGGTATCACCGCAAAACGCTGCAACGTAAGTTAGGACGCTATGGTTTGTCTTGAGCCCTGCCTCCGACACACAAGGATCTGATCAGTACAACATGTCAGGGACCAAACAAATCCCGTCGACGAATCCTCGTACAGGGGCGCCTCTCGCTTCTTAATCCAAATGAAACCCTCCCTGATGACGAAGTGGTGTCACAGTCATCCCCTTGCTCTTGCTATGCACGGGCTTCATGGAGGAAAGGTTCTCGTCCGTTGGTTTCTTCTGCAGGCGCAGAATAGCAAGAGATCGCGCATGGAGGTTGTAGGGGGTTCCACCTCGCAGCAATGTGCACGGCTTCTTGTTTTGCTTCGTTGCGGCCGTATCCAAGATCATCTGCCAGCGGACACTCCGCTTATGGGCTGGCAAAGTGAAGGACAGTGATTCATGATGGGCGTTCAAGAGCACAAGGAGCGTGTCGTCCAGGATCGGTCTTCCCTTTTCGTCCCTCTCTTCAATGGCGTCACCCGCTAAGCGTAGTCCCAGTGAACGAACATAGCCTTGATTCCAATCTTCATCCGTCATTTCCTTCCCGTCGGGACGGAACCAGGCGAGGTCCTTGACCTCAGACCCTCGGATGCGTCGGCCCTGGAAGAATTGACGTCGCCGGAGGACCGAGTGCTCCAGCCGGATGGAAATCAGCCGGCGGGTGAAGGCAAGTAATTCATGAGCCCGATGGTCCAACTTCCAGTCAAACCAACTCAGCTCATTATCCTGACAGTACGTGTTATTGTTCCCCCGCTGCGTCCGGCTGAACTCATCGCCCCCACAGATCATCGGAACCCCCTGAGAGAGCACCAGGGTCGCCAGTATATTGCGTTTCTGCCGTTCTCGCAGTTCGATGACGGTCGGATCGTCGGTCGGCCCTTCGACTCCACAGTTCCAACTGAGGTTGTCGTTCGTACCGTCGCGGTTGTCCTCGCCATTGTCCTCGTTATGTTTCTGGTTGTACGCGGTCAGGTCGTGCAGAGTGAATCCGTCGTGCGCGGTCACAAAGTTGATGCTCGCATGAGGGCGCCGCCCGCCCATCTCATAGAGATCGCTGCTGCCGGAGAAACGAAAAGCCAATTCGGCGACCTGCCCTCCGTCCCCCTTCCAGTAGCGCCGGATGGTATCTCGGTACTTTCCATTCCACTCAGCCCAACCGGCAGGAAAGTTCCCGACCTGGTACCCTCCTTCACCCAGATCCCATGGCTCAGCTATGAGTTTGACTTGCTGGAGGAGCGAGTCTTGCTGAATCGTATCGAAGAAAGCACTAAGTCGATCAACTTCATGCAGCTCTCGAGCCAAGGCGGGCGCAAGATCGAATCGAAACCCATCTACGTGCATTTCTCTCACCCAATAACGCAAGCTATCCATGATGAGCTGAAGCGTTCGAGGATGCCGTACGTTCAGAGTGTTGCCACAGCCTGTGTAGTCCATGTAGTAACGAGGCTGATCAGGAACCAGGCGGTAGTACGTGGCATTGTCGATCCCTCGAAACGACAGGGTAGGACCCAGGTGATTGCCTTCCCCCGTATGGTTGTAGACCACATCGAGGATGACCTCGATCCCTGCACTGTGCAGAGTTTTTACCATCGTCTTAAATTCATTGACGTGGCGGCCCCCGTCGTGTGAAACCGCGTAACGGACGTCAGGTGCAAAAAAGCCGATTGTGTTATAGCCCCAGTAGTTGGAGAGACCTCGGTCCGTCACGACCTTATCGGAGACGAAATGGTGCACCGGGAGCAGCTCGACCGCAGACACCCCCAGGCTCTGGAGATATTCAACGACGACCGGAGAAGCTAATCCGGCATAGGTGCCACGAAGATGTTCCGACACATCGGGATGGCGCATCGTAAAACCTTTCACGTGCACCTCATAGATGATGGTTCTATCCCATGGCGTCCGTAACAATCGATCGTCGCCCCAGGTGAAGGCCTGTTCAATCACGATCGATTTCGGGATACTGGCAGCGTTGTCCCGATCATCACGAACCAGATCGGCATTAGGATCTCCAATTGGGTAAGCGAACATGGCATCGGATCGCTTGACGGTGCCACTCAGGGCCTTAGCATAGGGGTCGATTAGCAACTTCGACGGGTTGAACCGGTGTCCGGAAGTGGGTTCATAGGGGCCGTGGACGCGATACCCGTACATCTGGCCAGGTCGAACCTCTGGCAGGTAGGCGTGCCAGACCTGGTCGGTCCGTTCCACAATCCTGATCCGGTGGGACTCCTTCGTCTGGTCCAACTGATCAAACAGGCAGAGTTCCACTGCTGTGGCGTTGTCGGAAAACAGCGCGAAGTTGACGCCCTCGCCATCCCATCCCGCTCCCAGCGGATAAGGACGACCCGGCAAGACCCGCATCTCTCTTCCTCCTGCTTCTGCGAACAGAGTATTTCTTATATCGTAATGGTGGACGCGCGCTTGTTCAAGCTTGAATCGATGGGGGAGGCGATGCTCCCTGGCATAGAGATGAACACTATGGCACACTCAGACGATGTGGCAAATCTGTTGAAATGGAAATGGTGAAAAGAGAAGGGTGGCAATTGGATCTGGGAGCATGGCCGGTCGGCTCATCCAAGGTTCACTTTCGCGTGTGGGCTCCTTATGCCAAACGGGTATCGGTCGATCTTGTTGGACAATCACAGTTACCTCTAGCCCTACCCGTTCAGATGAAACCATGCGAGCGTGGATATTTTGAGACCACGGCGGTGGGAATCGAGCCAGGCGTGCGTTATCGCTATGTGTTGGATGGGCAGAAGGCATATCCGGACCCGGCATCCCGTTTCCAACCGGACGGCGTGCACGGACCCTCTGCCGTCATCGATCCTGATGCATTCCTGTGGTCTGATCACAGCTGGTCGGGAATTCCACTTCAACGCTTCATCATCTACGAACTACATGTCGGTACGTTTACCCGGGAGGGGACATTTCAAGCTGTTATTCCATTGCTCGATTACTTACAGAACGACCTGGGCGTCACGGCAATCGAACTCATGCCGGTCGCCCAATTTCCCGGCGCGCGAAACTGGGGATACGACGGCGTGTATCCCTTTGCAGTCCAATCCTCTTATGGCGGGCCTGAAGGTCTTAAAGTCTTCATCAATGCCTGCCATGAAAAGGGCATCGCCGTCGTACTGGATGTCGTGTATAACCACCTTGGACCGGAAGGAAATTATCTGGGCGAGTTTGGCCCCTACTTTACGGACCGGTACCGAACTCCCTGGGGACGCGCGATCAACTATGACGGGCCCGACAGCGACGAAGTCCGCGCGTACGTCATCCATAATGCTCTCTATTGGATCACTGAGTTTCACATTGACGCTCTCCGGTTAGATGCCATCCATGGCATCTTTGACTGTAGCGCCTACCACATATTACGTGAACTGACAGAAGCCGTGCATGCCCAAGCCGATCGGTTGGGCAGGGTCATTCATGTGATTGCTGAGAGCGATCTGAACGATGTACGAGTCATTGCTCCGATTGCCGAAGGAGGCTTTGGCCTGGATGGTCAGTGGAACGACGACTTCCACCATGCCCTGCACGCGGTATTAACAGGAGAGAGGACAGGTTATTACGAGGACTTCGGACGACTTGACCAATTGGCGACGGCACTGCAGGAAGGTTTTGTCTATTCTGGACAGCGATCCTGCTTCCGTCGTCGGCACCACGGGAGTTCGTCGATCACCCGCCCTCTTTCCCAATTTATAGTCTTTTCTCAAAACCACGATCAGGTCGGAAACCGCGCGGGAGGAGAACGACTCAGCAGCTTAGTTCCGCGCGAAGCGCTGAAAGTGGCGGCTGCTGCCTGTCTCTTGGCTCCGAACCTTCCGCTGATTTTCATGGGTGAAGAGTATGGAGAGACAGCCCCGTTTCAGTATTTTACCGACCACGGGGACCCAGCCCTTGTTGAAGCAGTCCGGAAGGGGCGACGAGCCGACTTTGCGTCGTTTGCTTGGGAGGGCGAGGTGCCAGACCCACAGAATCCCTCTACATTCGAGCGCTCACGGGTTCATCCAGGACCTCAGACACAGGCGGAACACGTTCAGCTCCTTCGATGGTACCATCGGCTCATCGATCTCCGAAAATCCGTGCCGGCGCTAGGATCAGCTCAGCCTGGCCTGCATGAGCATCATGTATGGGTTGGGGAAACGAAGCAGGTACTGTTTCTCCATCGCCGGGTTCTGAGGCCGCCGGCAGCCCTGGTGATCCTTGGCTTTAACCGGGAACAGTGCTCAGTCACATTGCAAAAACCTATTGGAACTTGGGAGCTGATGGTGGAAGCGTTCGACGTAGAATTTGGAGGATCTGGTCTCGAACATTTTCCCTCCACAGTGGTCATCGGACTAAACGGACAACCTATTCCTATACCCGCATACGGCGTGGCTGTCTATCTGGAAAGCATCCCGTCAATGTAACCCTGGCGCCGAAGAGACGTCTTACTCAGTCAGGAAGCATGAGTGGGGTGAATTGATCTGCAAAGACGAATCGGTCTTCGCTCATGCCTTGCGGGATTGCAGCAGACTGTTGCACGTCGCCCAAGATAACCCCGCTGCTTCCATTCTCTACCTGCCATTTACTATCCGGCAGGCTCTGGCTTACCCACGGTCGGGGTCGAGGTAATGTGCTTGCTTGACTGTGTCCTTCTCGAGGTGGTTGAATCTGACCTAGGGCATGGCTGACAATATTGGTGGACCTGGGGCGTCGGAACTCCATCTAAAATCGCTCGAGGCGATGCATCCAAACGATCCGAGAACCTGCCTGAGAATCCGATGAACTTCCCGGTCTCTCATCCGAGGATTCCCACCGCGACTTACCGGCTTCAGTTCAACCATGACTTCACGTTTGTCGATGCCGCTCGGATTGTACCGTATCTCCACGCACTGGGTATCTCGGATTGTTATGTTTCATCATACTTGACGGCGGTGCCCGGAAGTCCGCACGGTTATGACATTGTCGATCCGACCACATTGAATCCTGATCTCGGCACCGAACATGACTTTCGGACTCTTCACTGACTCGCTAGCACAACACGGATGGGGCAGATTCTCGACGTGGTGCCGAATCACATGGGCATCTCGAAGTCGTGCAACGCGTGGTGGCGGATGTCTTGGAGAACGGCCCTAGTGCCCATTACGCGTCGTTCTTCGATATCGATTGGCACCCCGTCAAGACTGAGCTGGAAGGGAAAGTGCTCCTGCCTATTCTGGGCGAGCAGTATGGAACTGTCGTGGAAAACCAGGAGATTCATCCTGGAATACCACGAAGGACGATTCTTCATTCGCTACTTCGATTACCAACTTCCCGTTGATCCGAAGACCTCAGCGATGATCCTGGCGCTTCGGCTGGACGAGTTGATCAGTCGGACGCAGTCGGACGATCCGCAGCGCAGGAGTTTCAGAGTATCTCTGACCGCTCTTCGGCATCTGCCCGCTCACAACGAGTTGGATCCTGCCCGGGTCGCAGAGCGCTATCGAGAGAAGGAGATCATCAGGCGCCGGCTAGCACGCATCATAGACGAGAGCCAAACCGTGCGCACATTTGTCCAAGAAAATGTTGCCATCTATAACGGGACGAAGGGGGACCCGAAAAGTTTTGATCTGCTGGATGAACTCCTGAGCTACCAAGTGTATCGGCTTGCCCATTGGCGGGTCGCCTCCGAAGAAATCAACTACCGTCGATTTCTTCGACATCAACGAGCTGGCAGCCATTCACATGGAAGATCCTGCCGTGTTCCGTTCCTCGCATCAACTTATTTTTCAGCTCGTGAAGGAAGGAGCGGTTACCGGCCTGCGCATCGACCATGTTGACGGTTTGTACGATCCCAGCAGCTACCTTGGGCAACTACAGACTTGGGCCAATACTGAACTTGTCCCCAACGACAGGGATGCCGAGCGGCCGCTCTTTCTCGTCGTGGAAAAAATCCTCACAAGGGATGAGACGCTGCCTGCTCAATGGCCTGTCTATGGTACGACCGGGTACAACTTCCTCACCCTGGTCAATGGGCTGTTCGTGGATGGCGCACATGAACAGCATTTCGATAGGCTCTATGCCCGCTTTATCGGTACCCGCTTTTCTTTTAAAGATCTTGCGTATGAAAGCAAACAATTGATAATGCGGGCTTCCATGTCAAGTGAGATCAACGTGCTTGGGCATCAGCTTAATCATCTGTCGGAAATGAATCGACGGTTCAGGGACTTCACGCTGAACAGCCTGATTCACGCCATTCGTGAAATTATTGCCTGTTTTCCTGTTTACCGGACCTATGTGACTCCGGACGAGGGACCCGTGACGGATCGGGATCGGTCCTATATCCGGCTGGCAGTCGCCAGGGCCAAGCGCAAGAATCCTGCCTTAAGCGGTCTTGTGTTCGACTTCGTTCAGGATATTCTGCTCAAGCAGGCCAGCTTTCATCACGAACGGGAGCGCCGGTATCAGCTTCTGTTCGTGATGAAATTTCAGCAGGTCACAGGCACGGTCATGGCGAAGGGGTCCGAAGACACAGCCTTCTACGTGTATAACCGGCTCGTGTCACTGAACGAGGTAGGCGGCGATCCCCTGCAATTCGGGATTTCGGTCGACACCTTCCACGAACGTATCCGTCAGCGCCGAGCCCACTGGCCGGTAAGCCTCTGCGCCACCTCGACCCATGACACGAAACGTAGCGAAGACGTGCGAGCTCGAATCAGTGTCCTGTCAGAAATTCCGCAGGTCTGGAAAACTCGCATTCAGCGATGGAGTCAATTCAACAAAGGGTACAAAACCGAGGTGGACGGCATGCTCGCTCCTGATCGCAACGAGGAGTACTTGCTGTATCAAACGTTGATCGGCGCCTGGCCATTTCGTACGCTGGACGATGACGGGTATAGAAATTTCATTGACCGAATCCAAGCCTATATGGCGAAAGCCCTCAAGGAGGCCAAGATCCACACGAGCTGGGTCAATCCGAATCAGGCGTATGACCAAGCGGTGCGTGAGTTCATCGAACATATTCTCGGGCGCTCAGGGCCCAATCCGTTCTTGGATGATTTCCTTCCATTTCAAGGGGAAGTCGCGCGCTATGGCGTGTATAACTCACTTTCCCAGATCCTCGTGAAAATCGCGGCACCCGGCATCCCAGATTTTTACCAAGGCACTGAACTTTTTGATTTCAGCCTGGTCGATCCGGATAACCGTCGTCCGGTCGACTATGAGACTCGAACCGGCTTCTTGGCTGACTTTCAGTCCATCTGCGGAAATCAAGGATTTGACCGGCGGCAGTTCGTTCAAGAATTGCTCGCAACGGTCCCAGAGGGTCGGATCAAACTGTACATCACCATGGTCGGCTTACAGTATCGTCGCACTCATGCTCCTCTTTTTCTAAGCGGCGAATATGTTCCGCTGAAGGCTGAAGGGACGAAGAAGAGGCATGTATGCGCATTTGCCAGGATTTACGAGGATCAGGCCGTCGTCGCGGTCGTTCCAATTCTGGTCAAGGGACTGTGTCAAGAGACTGAAACGTTTCCTTTCGCTCCAAGTGTATGGGAGGACACACGGGTGATCGTGCCGTCTTGGAAACAGGCCTCCTGCTATCAAAACCTACTTACCGGGGAACTCCTTTCCTCGATTGAGACCGAAGGCAAGCAGAGCCTTCGTTTGGCTGAGATCTTGGGCTCCTGCCCGGTTGCACTGCTGGAGCGGGTGACTTGAGCATGGGCAAGCATGATCAGAAGGTCCCGATATTGGGATTACGAACACCTCGTGGGAGCTTATTCGACCTGCGAGTCGCGGGACCTGAGTCGATGCCAGCGCTTTACCGGTGATCTGTCGAGAGCCCTTTCACCCTATGAGTCTGCATAGAATTGCGTCAACTTCTCGGCACCCACGGTACGATGCTGCAACCATAAGCTCCGATGCTAAGACCTGCTCGTAAGGTCCTGACCTCTGGACAGATTGTTATGACGAGGACAATCTGTCAGCAACAAATATCCCGTGACATCATGGTTGTTTGAGTCAATACGCTGTGAATCAGAAGACAAAGAGTCTTCTTCTCTTTCACTGAGATGACATTGTTGCTAATGAGCGTTGAGCACGTATCTCATTGAAATTCCGTCTCATTTAGTTTCCTTTTGACATTCCGAGTCTGAAGGCTCGATGTTTGCCTTTTAGGGTCTTAATCGCGAGGCCCAGGCCGATGGAAATGGTAAATGGGATCGAGACCAGGGGGGTATGGGTCACTCTACCGGACTGTTCACGACGAGCAATGTCCTGAAGCCGGATCAGAGACAACAGGGGAAGGGCGCTGAAAACCATGAATAATCACTGTGCCAAGCAACCATTCCGTTTTTCGTCATGCATGGAGTTGCGAGAAGTGCTCGGTAAACGCGCCATGGACGAGCATCGCTTGCTTGAACTGATCGAAGAAGTTCCGGCCGACAGCATCTATTACCACACCCATAGTTATTTCTTGAGGCATGCCTATACCCAACAGCTGTACTCGAATGATTTTGCTACTTGGGTTGTGCTGTACGCGCAAGATCGGCTATTGGGTGAACGGCTGGGTGTGCTCGACCCCTTCGACTTCAGTGATATTGAACAACTTCGCGACGAGATCTTACGCATTGTAGCTGAGCATTTAAACCACTCCACTGTCCCGCGATACGTTGTCAGTGAGCCATTCGAGTTTATCCGTTCACATATCATCGAAATTCCTCTGGCCTTGGAGGCTAGAACACTGTCCGAGTTCCATGATGCTTTGGCTGAAGTGGAAGTCGGAGCGGTCTACAACCATGTGTGCGAAGCGCGCATGCGCAAGAAGCCTCTGTCGGTTGATTTTGCCCGCTGGCTTTGCTCAGGGGATGGTTTGGGGCTACAAGAATTGGCACTGAACATAGAGCGAGTGGGACGTCTCGGGCTCAGCTTGGAGGGCATGCGAAACAAAATCCTTTATCTCTGCGAGCAAGAGCTGGCAAGGCAAGGAACCCTGTGATTCAGCGGTCTACATTAGTCAGGTGACTGAGATGCTTGAAAATTATCGAGACGTCGCTCCACAAGGAACTGTGGAATTGTTGCGGCAACTCGGACGCCGAGTCGAGGGGAAGAGCATGGTGCATGTCAATTCGACGCGGTACGGTGGCGGGGTGTCTGAAATACTCCATCGGCTTCTTCCGTTATTCGATGAACTGGGGGTCAAGACTCGATGGGAAGTGATGACGGGGTCCGATCTATTTTACCGCACGACGAAGAGTTTTCACAACGCCCTCCAAGGGACCAGACAACGAATCACTCCCGAAATGTATGACGCGTACATCGAGTGTAATCGTGAGACTGCGAAACGGCTCAACCTCGATGCGGAGTTTGCGATGATCCACGATCCTCAACCAGCCGCCTTAATTGACGCACGTCCGCATGGGGCCACGTGGATATGGCGGTGCCACATTGACGTCTCGACTCCTCAGCACTCGGTCTGGCAGTTTCTTCGCCCGTTCGTGGTCCGGTACGACGCCGCAGTCTTTTCACTGCCCAAGTTCTCGCAACGGCTGCCTCTTCCACAATTTCTGGTCTACCCCTCTATCGATCCCTTCAGTGAAAAGAATCGAGAGCTGGAGCGTGACGAGATCGACAGGGTGCTTCAGCGATTGGGTGTGCCTCGCGATAAACCGATCCTGCTGCAAGTGTCGCGGTTCGACCGGTTCAAAGACCCGGTGGGCGTAGTCGCGGCTTATCGACTGGTTAAAAAAAGCCATGATTGCCGCCTGGTGCTGGCCGGGGGGACCGCCACGGATGATCCGGAAGGGGCGGAGGTGTTAGCCGAAGTTCAGGAAGCCGTCGGTACAGACCCCGACGTGCATATTCTGTTGTTGCCTCCAACCGCCAACCTCGAGATCAATGCGCTCCAGCGCGCCGCAACGATTATCTATCAAAAATCCACCAGGGAGGGATTTGGGCTGACAGTGGCAGAAGCATTGTGGAAAGGGAAGCCGGTGATCGGAGGAGAAACCGGCGGTATCACCGTTCAACTGATCCGGGGGGTGACCGGATTCACCGTGAATTCACCCGAAGGCGCGGCGTTCTACACCAGGCGTTTGCTGAACGAACCAGATTTGATGGCCGTGCTGGGGCAGCAAGGGAAAGAATACGCGCGGCACCGGTTTCTCATCACGCGGCATCTTCAGGAGTATTTGGGACTGCTCATTTATTTACAACAGAGAGTTCGGAATAGCTAACAAGGGATACAAGTGACTTCATCTCCGAAAGGAGGACGTGATGTCCAATGTGATTGTGGTCTCAAACCGTGAACCCTACGAGCATAACTCAGTCGACGGAGGTGTGGTCTGTCAGCATACTGATGGAGGATTGGTTTCGGCGTTGGACCCGGTCTTGAAACGTATCGGCGGGACATGGGTTGCCTGGGGTAGCGGAGACGCCGATCAGGAGGTGCCAGGCCAAGTCGATGGCCTTCTTGTGCCTCCTGATTCGCCGGCCTATCGATTGCGGCGAGTCTGGTTGGACCCTGCAGTGGTCAGAAACGGCGGCCAGGGCTACGCCAATCAAGTATTGTGGCCGCTCTGTCATGTCACCCTGGATCGGGTGTCCTACCGCAAGGCCTTCTGGGCCGGCTACCAGGCGCTGAACCGCGCCTTCGCCGAGACGGTGTTGGACGAATTAGACAAACACCCTGCTACCGTGTGGAGCCATGACTATCACCTTGGGATTCTACCTGCGTTGATCAGGAAAGCCTCTCCAGATACCACGATCTGCCACTTCTGGCATGTTCCCTGGCCGGGACCGGACGTGCTCCGCATCCTGCCGGAACGCCGAGAGTTGCTCGAAGGTCTATTGGCAGCCGATTGTCTCACATTCCAGACGATGTCCTTTGCGACAGCATTTGCAAATTGTGTGACGGAGTTCCTGGATGCTTCAGTTTCCATCGATCCCTTGAAGGCGCTTGTCCTCTACCGCGGGCGTAAGACAAAACTGACGGCGCGTGCGATCAGCGTGCACTTTAACCTGTTTTCTGATCTTGCAAAGTCGGCGGAAGTCGAAGATCTCATGGCCCGCACGCGGCGACGCCTGGGTGTTCCACGCGGGGTGAGAATCGGGCTCGGAGTCGATCGTCTGGATTACACCAAGGGCCTGATGAAGCGTCTGTGGGCACTGAAGGATTTTTTCGATCGATACCCCGAGTATCGCGGGAGGTTCACCTTCCTTCAGGTGGCTATCCCGACTCGAAACAATGTTGAAGTCTATCGCCAATATCGGGATCTCATCAGAAAGACCGTGACGGAAATCAATGAGCGGTTCGAGATGCCGCCGGAAGGAAAAAACAAGGGATGGAAGCCGATCGAGTATATCGAAGGACGCGTAACCCCAGCCACACTTGTGGCGTACTACCGGATGGCTGACCTGACACTTGTCAGTTCGGTGTACGACGGAATGAACCTCGTGGCTAAGGAGTATGTGGCTTCTCAGATCGGTGAGACCGGTGTGCTTGTGGTGAGCCACCTGGCCGGAGCTGCAGAAGAACTCAGCGGGGCACTGGTTGTGAATCCGTACGACCAGGAAGGAATGGCCGATTCAATCAGGCGGGCACTAGAGATGCCTGAGAACGAACGACGAGAGCGGATGCGGCAGATGCGCCTTCATCTCAGCACGCATGATATCTATCACTGGGCCGAGAATTGTTTGCGCGATGTCGATATTGAAGTCGGTCTGTTGCAGAGCGTGCCAGGATGAAACCGTGGTGTCGCTTCGAGCCACACGTGCGGCGATTCCGATGAGTGCCTGATCCTATCCCTGGAGTTCGATGGCTCATTGACGTCCATCGTGTCGAGCTCAAACCAGGCCAGGTTAAGCCGGCCGGTAAGAGAGAGGCTGCGGACACTTGTCGGCTGTTATTAAAAGCGAGTCAACCCCGAGAGGTCTTCGACGGCGTGGTTGGATTACAACCATCCGCTCGCAGAATGCCGCTCGTCGTACCACTGGAGATTCTCAAGGTCGAATATCCGTGATCAATCATCTTCAACCATGACGGGAACGCGGAAGCCCATCTATCCCTCGTCGTGCTTTTTCATCTAACCGAGGAGGCTGCCATGAATTCACTTCCAAAATTCGTCGGTGTCATAGCGTGCGGGGCCCTGCTATGCCTGGGTCTGTCCACTGCCGCGCAGGCCGATAACTCGCCTTCGACTGTGAACAGACTGAAAGCTGACCAATCTGATCGAAGACAAGGAGGTCAAGAAGCTGGGGAAAAACAAATGAAGAATATGGAGGACGGCCAGTCAAACGGGACTAAGACAATCAAGGGCGAAGTGTTGCGCATTGAAGGCAATGACTGTTTCATCAAGAGGCAGGACGGCAAAGAGGTGCAGTTGCATATCGACCTCACCACCCTGAAGGCGAGTAACATCGAAACGGGTGAGCATATTGAGGCGATGGTGAACGATCAGAATCACGCGCTGTCGATTCTCTCCACGGATCGCCGAAACGATAAAGAGTAGGTCCGAAGACGGATGATGCTGGTGGTATCGGAGGTATGGGCCGTGAACTGTCACCCTGGAGTAGCTAGAGACTGAGGCACGAGAGGCGAAGAAAATGGGTGTGGGCTGATCCACGTTTTGCATCATTACACCACGGAGGACTTTCATGGGTGTCATCATAGCTCGTTTGGGTTTGGTGGGTTTCATGGTGATAGGCGCGCTTGCCCTAGGCAGCCAGGCAAAGGCGGAAGAATGGAAGATGGAACAAGGCGGAATAGAGCCAGGCAAAGTCGTGATCGGCATGCGCGTAGGATTTGCCCCATTGACCCAATCGTTGACCGCTAATACTTCAACCGACGTGGGCACCTTGGTCAATTTCCAAGGAATGTATAGTCTCAATAAATTCCTCCTGCGCGGGATGATGCTGGAGTGGGAACGCCATGGTGTGGATCAAGAACGGCCCGACCGAGACTTGGGCCATCAGGACACTGCCTCAGTGCTACCGACAGTCGAAGCTCGGCCAGTAAGATTTGGTCCGATCAGCTCCTATGCCAACATGAGTTTCGGGGTGAATGTGAATAGTTTCAGTGAAAACAGCTTGACGAGTATTTCCCCCAGCAACACCTTCGCCTGGCGACTCGGCTGGGGGGCTGACTACATGCTCGACAAAGCGTGGGCGCTGAACACAGAAATGGCTTTACAAGCGTAACGACGGACATGCGACGGTCAATGGAAACCTCACCAACGACTGGAACGCATCGTCCTTCGGATTTCTGTTTGGTGCGAAGATGTTCTTCTAGCTGTCACGATCTGCTCTTTTCGCGACAAGGCAAAATGTCCGGAGTGAGCAGACACCCTGTTTTTTATTTGCGCGGTCGTCTTAGGGTGGCCGCAAAGCGCTTGACCTAGCCCCTGTCCGCCAGGTGGCGTCTGTAAGATATTGTCCGTTACTTTCGATTGGTCTAGGCCAGTTTGGACTGACAACCTAATTCGGCACAATTCCCTGAACGGACTGTCTGGGAACTGTTTCATCAGTTGTGCTCTCTGCTGAGCCGCTATGCAATTGCTCCAGCCGGTCACTTATCTGACCTTGAGCAATTGGTCGGTCCATCTGCCCCCTTCTCAGCCGTTCTTCTAGCGCCCGTGCCCGCACATTTGGCGGCGGTGTCTGATCAGGTATATCAGAGGGTCGAATGCTTCGCTTGGTACCATCGGGATGGGCACCCCTCGGCTTTGCCGGTAGGGGAGTCTCCTGGCCTCCGCCAGGATGCGACCCCATTGATCCTGGGGCGACGGCTGACTGGGAATGTGCTGGTGTGGTATCTACGGCAGCGGCGAATATGCTAAGGAGGCTGAGTGTGATGGCCCAGCTGCACGACGCCATGGCTTTCATCGGATCCCTCCAAGGGTTCGAGACACGGTCTCACGGTGCTCGAGTTCTGAGGAATCACCTTTCCGTTTCTTTCGGCTTAGGTCTTGTGCCTTGCCTTGTCGAGCTAATTCGTCTCGTTAATTTGATTTTCTCCTCCAACCAAACAAACGATACAAACGCCCCACTCATCGTACTCATGAGATACATCTCACTTCTTCGCGTGGTCGGATGTCACTGCGGCCCGCTTCATGTGCTCGCCTTGGCCATCCTCAGCCTTGCCGAGGAAGTGGATCGGTTGCTCCCCTCTAAGATGGGCTGGTCTCAGAATGTATGTCCCGTACACGGTTGTGGTCCAGACGGACTGTGCGGTTTCAGAGTTTCCCCCGGAAAACGCGTATCCCAGGCCACCGACGACGCTACCTGCGATAGCGAATGCGCTTTTGCCGGCACAATAGGGGATCGTGAGCAGCCAGCTTGCTACTTTTATCCCGGTGCTGTCTGAACTGTCCGTGCTGGATGCCTGATCTTCAGCCAAGGCCGATCCTGGTGGGATTATGGTCAAGCCCATGAAGGTCACGATCAGCATTACGGTCACGAATCTGCTCAACTTCCCTATGAAATAAGATTCGGGGGCGATCAGGCATTTTCGAAGTCCGTCTCCTACAACATAGTGTTCGTTCATGGCGCACCTCCTTAATGAACTGTCATGACGGATTATCCACGCGCAAGATCTTAATCTTCATGTTAAGAGGCTTTCCGGCCAGCGGATGATTGTAATCCATCACCGCGGACCTATCTGACAACTGGGTCACTGTTGCCTGCTGTCCTGCGCGATCCTGGAGGATGTCTCCTTCCTGTGTCCAGGCAGGAAGTTCGCTCGTCGGAACCGTCTTTCTCTTCTTCGCGTCGTACGGGCCGAAGCCTTCCTCCGCAGAAATTTCGACTTTTTTCTCGTCGCCTGTTTTCATGCCGGTGACCGCGCTCTCCAATGCCGGCATTAATTGATGTTGTCCCTGAACGAATTGGCCGAGCACTCGAATTTCGAACCCGCATTCGCCGGGAGCGGTAATCCGGTAAAAGGCCGTCACATTCGAGCCATCGACGATTCGTGGCAGCTCTGCGCCGACGGTTTCTTTCCAGAGGAGCCCTAGGCACGTAAAGAAGGTCGCCACGGCAACGATGGCTGCCTGCTTCCGGTATGAGATTCCCATGATTCCCCCCTTCATTATCCTTCGGTGCATGGCTCTGCGGAGCCATTCGTTCTGGATAGAAGCTGCGAGCGATCATTCTTTCGTCTGTCGGGTCATGGCTGAACCGTACCGAAAGATTGGGTTCGTTCAAAGGGAGGTAGCTCGGACAGATTGGTGATCTTAGTGACCCTATAGCTCAAGTCGATCTCGATATTGACTAGATCGCCCTTGGCGACCTGCTCCTGCTTCAAAATGTTGGAGTCGGTCACCGGGAGGGTCCAGATCTGTCCGTCCCTCGTCTGGAATGTGATCGTCCGCTGGGTTTCATCGATACCGACGATTGCACCTGTAAAGATCGTCGTGGCTTCACTGGCGAGGACAGTTGCGACTGTCGCGCAAAGCAAACAGATTATTGCGATTGCGATCTTTATTTTCTCCATGGTGCACCTCCGATCTGAAACAATAAGGTCATACTTGTGCGACAAGATGCTGACGCGACTTCTTTCTGTTGCTCTGCGACGTCTCCATTGCATGCCGCTGCTTTTCTCATGCGCAAATCGTTTGCCAAGGATGGTGAAGAGACAAAACAGGTAAGATTGCAAAGACTTAGAGTTTCTTCACTCACGGTGAGGGTAAGAGGGAGTCATGGAGTTAAAGAACATGTTGTCCAGTGCGCTCTCCTAAAGAGTTGATTTTCCGGAAGGATGTGGTCGCTGACATTCTGCATTCGTCGGACAACTTTTCCCTGAGTTCAGGAAGGACGGTCTATCTCAACGGTTGGTAGCGCGAAAGTGGTCAGTGAGGGTTCGGTTACTGACAGGGCAAGGCGTTTTGCCGCTCGACATTCCCTCTAGCCTAAACGCAGAATCTTCCCGCCGCAGATTCAGTGGAATGTTGCTCTTGAGCAAAGCCGCAGGAAGAGTACAGCCAGGAAATGTGCAACGCTCATGTTCAGCAATTGGAGAAGAAGGGGTTGCTGCCGAAGGGGAAATAAAAGTGAGGCCGGGTTCGCTCCATCCGCTGAGTTTCTCCTATCGCGGGTGAAGGCGTGCGTCATGTCTAACGAAAGAGGCGGGCGATGCGCGACGATTATTGTGACGTGACGATCGTGTTGGGATGAGAGTGGCTCGATGAAGCCCTTTCAGCAGGACACCATCGGCGGCGTGAACCGGTTTCTCAAGGACCAGCGTGCCCTTCCCGGCCAATGCACTCTCTCGCTCATGGAGTTCAACCATGAGCGAGAGGCCGGTGTTCACCGGGCGTCCGATCGCGCCGCCGCCGCATCTCACAATCGAGACGTATCAGCCGAATGGGAATACGGCGTTGCTCGATGCACTAGGGCGCGCCATCACGGAAGCGGACTCGCGCTTCCGGGCGATGTCCGAGGCCGACCGGCCAGGCAAGGTGATTATCGTGGTCGTAACGGACGGCCAGGAGAACTCGAGCCAGACGTGGACAAAGGAGCAGATCAAAGAGGCGGTGAAGTACTGTGACGACGCCGTTTTGGTAGAGTCCGACATGGGGCCTCCGATGAGCGAGTCGCCTCCAGGGCCTGGCAATGAGATGCAACGGGATCAGGAGCGGGCGTCAGAGACAAACGCTGTATTCACCATGACAGCGTCGTTTAAGTATATTGACCAATAGTGCACGTGATGTGCCACTAGGGAACGTCCTAAATGTTGGATGTTCGAGGGGCGAATCGCTGGAAGGTGAAGAGGATGGTGGGAAAACCCTGCACTTTCAGAATGGTTGCTCTGGTTTGTTTGGTTTGTCTTGTTTATTTGGTTGAACCAGACTAACCGGATGAGTCAGAGAAACCACACCGGCTAAGGGCGATCGGTGGAGAGTCGTTTGGCGAGGCGATGGGCTAGTCGGACCATGCCGGCCGAGCGATCGGCTGGATCAAGCAGCACATTCATGACATGCAGGCGGCTGGAGTCAGCCAAGGCGGCGGTGAGCCCTCTCTCGAATTCCCCTTGGGTTGCGACCCGCGTGCCGACTCCGCCGCCGATCATCTCGCAGATCTGTTCATAGCGCCACTCATGGACATCGTTGAATGGGCCTTCGAGAATTTCCCGTTCAGTTGAGTAGCCTCGGTTGTTCAGCACGACGACAATCGGCGTTTGGCCATATCGCACGGCGGTCGAGAGTTCCGTTCCCGTCATTTGAAACGCGCCATCACCGACCAGCACGATTGGTCTGAGCGTGGGATCGGCAAACGAGGCACCCACGGCTGCCGGGACGGCAAATCCCATTGAGGTGTAATAGGCTGGAGAAATGAACTCGAATCGCCCGTGGACGTGGAGATCGGCTGCTGCAAAGAGCGATTCTCCGACGTCGGCAATGACAAGGGTGTGTTCGTCCAACAGACTATCGAGGTGGCGGAAGAGTCCATTCAAGGTTACGGGGGTATTCGGCGCAATCGTGCCTTGTGCCATGGCGAGCGGTGCCGGCAGTGGGCGGGAAGGAAACGAAGGGAGGGGGTTGGTCACCAGTGCCTTCACGAAGTCTTGAAACCGGATCGCATCGTAGCGGTGGTGTTTGATGGCTACCCGATCGGCTGTCGCGTGAATCGTGCGGCCTTCCGTCAGCAAGGGCGAATCGGCATTGAGATCCTCGACATCGGATAAGATCGATCCCAGGATCAGCAGGCAGTCGGATGCATTGATGAACTGTTGGACTTCGTCACGTGCGATAAGCCCCCCGTAGACTCCGACGTAGAGGGGGTGGTCTTCACGAATGATGGATTTGCCCAGCAGGGTCGAGGCGATGGGGACGTTGAGCTGTTCAACCAGGCGAATCAGATCGTCTTGCAGGCCGAATCGCCCGATCTCTGCACCGGCTAAGATCGCAGGCCGGCTGGCCGAGGCCAACATGGCGCGGACTTCAGCGATGGCTTCGTCCAGTGCGGCGGTATCGCTGGGCTCATCGTCGAGGCACAGGGGCCGTAACGGGTTTGCCAGTGGCGTATGGACGAGATCGCGAGGGATTTCGATGTAGATCGGGCGGCGATAGCGCAACAGCGCCGCAAAGGCCCGATCCATTTCTCGTTCGGCGGTTGAAGGATCGTCCAGGGAAATGGCGGCCACCGTGATCTTTTCGAAGACATCGCGTTGTGTGGAAAAATCCCGCACCATATGGTGCAAGTAGGGTGTTCGAACACGTTCTGAGAGTCCTGGCGATCCGGTGAGTAGCACCACCGGCGACCGTTCTGCATAGGCGCAGGCGATCGCGTTCACGGTATTGAGTCCGCCAACGCAGTAGGTCACACAGACCGCCCCGATGCCGTTGATACGCGCATAGGCATCCGCCGCGAACCCCGCACAATCCTCGCGCGTGGTGCCGACATGTTGAATCGGTGAGGCCTCGATCAATTGGTAAAGGCTGAGGACATAGTCGCCGGGGATTCCAAAGATATGACGGACCCCCAATTGGTGGAGACGATCGATCACGGCGGAACCGATAGTCGGTATTCGTGTCATCATTGGACTTTCCTGGTTTACGGAACGGAAAATATGGGGTATCTCCTGCGTAGGCGCAGCAAACCACAGCCTGGGTCATCCGTCAAGCAACTAGCCGGCATTATTCATGACGGTTCGTCGCGAAATCACGCAGTCGCCACGCGCGACAGGCGTACGGAGCCGCGAGGAAGGGAGGCATACTTGAAATAGTATGTTGACCGACCGAGCGGCGAGCCCGCCTGCCTGGACGCCGGGCTGACTGCGTCCAGGCTTGTCGCAGCGGCGAATCCGCGATTGCAGCAGAAGCGTTCATGAATAATGCGGGCTTGATGCATGTGGAAGGGCTTGACGTTCGGTTCGCGCCATTGGATAAGTACGCAATGACTCTTCATGATGACAGTCCACGCGGCCACGTCCGCCTCTCCCGCACACGTGCGATCGAGGAATTGGGGCACCTCTGGATCTATGCCGGTTATGTGGAGGAGGCCAGCGGCGAGCTGGTCTCGGGCGATGTGGTCGATGTCATGGCATCGAATGGGCGATTCTACGCCAGAGGCATCTACAATCCTGCATCCAAGATTCGCGTGCGAATTCTGACTTTCGACGACGAACCCATTACAGAACAGTTTTGGAGGGGGCGGCTTGCGCAGGCTGTCAGGTTGCGTCGACGTATTGTCACCGGCACCAATGCGTATCGCCTTATCTATGGAGAAGCGGATCGATTGCCCGGCCTAGTTGTGGATCGTTATGACGATGTCTTGGTTATGCAGACTCTGTCCTCCGGTATGGACCGCCGAAAAGATCTGCTGGCCGATCTCCTGTGTCAGGAGTCTGGAGCCACGCGAGTGTATCTGCGCAATGATGCTAAAAGTCGCACATTGGAGGGGCTGCCAGTGGAGAGAGGATTTTTCCGAGGGGGTGGCGCGACAACGGTTGAGATTCAGGAAGGGCCGGCTCGATTTCTCGTCGATATTGAACGAGGGCAAAAAACTGGTTGGTTTTGCGATCAACGAGAGAATCGCTTGGTGACAGCAGCGTTCGCAGCCGGCGCAGAGGTGCTGGAGGTGTTTGCTCATACTGGAGCGTTTGGGATTCATGCGGCGCTCGCGGGAGCGAAGTCAGTGGAAGGGCTGGATGTGAGTGAGGAGGCCCTGGCATTGGCGCGCAACCATGCGGTGATAAACAAGGTGGCCGATCGTTGCGTATACCGAGCAGCGGATGCGTTTGAGGAGATGCGAAAACTGGAACGGGCCGGGTGCCGTTACGATTTGGTATTGCTCGACCCCCCGGCATTTGCCCGCAGTAAGCAGGCCGTGCCCCGTGCCCTGGCTGGGTACAAAGATGTGAACTTGCTGGGAATGCGGCTTACCAAGCCGGAGGGATTTCTGGCTACGAGTTCCTGCTCCCATCACGTAACTGAACAGCAATTGTGGACGAGTATCCGCCTTGCTGCACGAGATGCCAAGCGGCAGGTCCGTCTGCTTGAACAGCGTGGACAGGCCAGCGACCATCCCATCCTCGCCACCATGCCGGAAACGCGCTATCTGAAGTGTTTCATACTCCAAGTTCTCTAACAGGATGCTCAAACTGGTTTGTTTTGTTTATCTGGTTCATTTGGTCTGTCTGGTTTAACCAAACAAACAAGACAAACCAAATAAACTAAATAACGGGCTTCTTCTGTTGGCGGACTTTTTCAGCGTCCTGCTAATCGTTCGGTGGCTCGAAGTGGCCAGATGGGCGGTTCTGCCAGGGGATCGTCGCCTGCTTGGCTTGTTTGACGAGGCTACGCAAATTGACTTCCGCTGCACGGAGCAGCTTCGGTTCGCCACTTTGCATGATAGCAGTCAGCAGGACGTACAGCGAACGATCCATCCGTGATCCGGCGAGGATTCGTTCTGTGACAGGATCGGGGCCTGTGGGGGAGGAACTCTCATCTTCCTCAGGATCGTTAAACAAGATACGAAACGAGGTCGGATGGTTAAAGAGCCAGGCAGGAGGGATCTTCATGGCCGAGGCGAGCGCTTCAAGTAGCGAGGCAGAGGGGTCAACCACATCTGCTTCAATTTCCTCTAACACATGAGACGGAAGATGAGATTCGGCTGCCAAATCGTCGACCGAGTGTCCTCGGGAGATACGCCAAGCTTGAATCTGTTGTCCGAGCGCCATGGTGCAATGGTACTGAAATGAGGCCCCTCTCCGCAACCTCCCTGTATCGGGCTATGGCTTGTACACCTTGAAACACAATGACTTATGCGTAATTTCCCTCTGTGGAAGATGAGCGATGAAATCAGGTATAATCAGGCTCTTAGTTCATGCTCGATCCAGTGAGGAGGCGCATCATGTTAGGCACAGATATTCGTGGAATTATCGCAGAAGAAGAGGAAGTTCAGCGGCGCAAGGACGCCTTGAAATCGCTTTTAACCATGCGTTCCAAGCAGCTGCGCGAGTCGTTGGAACAGCGGATCAAGCGTGCTCGGACTTGTGGAGATTGGATACAGCTTTCTCAAGAAGAATGTGCCACGCTTCACAAACGTGAAAAGCTCCATCTCAAGTCTCAGTTCGATAAGCTTCAGCACGAGCAGGATCGAACCAGAGGGAAGTTGACTGCACTCAAACGAGCAAAGGCGCGGGCTCAACGGATTCGTGCTGCTGAAGCTGCATCCGGGCGGAAACGTCGCTGAACCAGTTCTCTCCACTGTGACGCATTAGCGTGGCTGCCTCACTCCCCCTCCTGACGCGCTCGCAAAGGGCGCATATCCGTGAACTCCTCCTTGATAGACGCGTACGTGCACGGGAGGGTGCCTTCGTGGTTGAAGGCGCCCACCCAGTTAGAGATCTCCTGACTCGGTATCCTGAGCAGATTCTCACAATCGTCACCGCCCACGGCTATTTGCCAAAAGAGGCGCAGGGAGACCGACTGGTTCGACTAGCCTCCTCGGCGCAACAGTACTCCTGTCCAGACCCCCAGTTCTCAAAACTGTCTGATCTGGACGCGCCGCAGGGCATTCTCGCTGTGGTGCGGCAACCGACATGGGATGAAGGAGAGATACTGAGACAGCCGACTGTCTTGGGGATTTTTGGAGAGCAGCTACAAGACCCTGCCAATGTTGGGGCCATCATTCGAACGGCGGCCGCGCTCAATGCGAGTGCCCTGTGGCTTACGCCGGAATCCGCCGACGTCTATCATCCCAAGGTGGTTCGTGCGACGAGCGGTATGTTGCTCGCGCTGCCGATCTTTACGGCCAAAGATGTGCTTGGCCTGATTCAGCAAGGCTGTCAGATTTTTGCGGCAGAAGTGACAGGAGGCGGGACCATTTCGATTGATGAGATTCACCAGGCGCCACGGAAACTTGTGCTTGCTGTAGGCAATGAAAGCCGCGGTTTGTCGGCTCAGATCCGCAGACAGGCCACTACTCGATTCACCATCCCCCTCAGCCGCGACGTGGAATCCCTCAATGTTGCGGCGACCGTAGCCATCGCCACGTTCTATTTTTCGCGACTTCCCAAAGGGAAATGACCCAGAGCCCATTCGCTCGTGCGAATGGGCAGGGCCAGTTGGTCATCAATCTACAATGGAAAGATGTGGAGTGGTGCCGAGGGACAGAATTGAACTGTCGACACCAGCCTTTTCAGTGCAACAAACAAAGCAAGTAAAACAAAAACTTATAGCAAAAAGACCATGCAAGAAGTGACATTTTCTGTCATGGAAAATCAATGAGTTGCAGCAGCAGGTGCCACTGGTGGCACCTGAGAAAATCATGATGGTGAATCGACTCAGGGAGCGCTGCAGCGTATCGCAAGCACAATGATTGATCGTACGAGAGTGATGCTATTTTCTCTTCCGCCACTCCCACGACGGCACCGGCTGCGGATCAGCCCACAAGCCTTTCTTAGCTTCTCGTGCTTCCTTCTCTAACTCTTCCAGCATCGTATCTCCAGGCGCATACTTCCGATACCACCAGCACCAACCGTCACGTACCAATTCGTGGTCGAGATTCCTTCCGTCAGGGAGCATGACGGTCGCTAGCGTGCGCCCATTAGGATTCTTGCTGGTCGCAGCCGTCCTCTGGGGACAGACTATCTCAAGGTCTTGTCGGTAAGAAAATCCCCCTCCCATCTGGCACATGGGAGGGGTGAAATGGTCACGTTGTATGTTCACGAATTTGTTGCACGCTGTTTGTGGTGAGCGCATACTTAGTTGCACGTGCCTGCCACGCTGCTTCGTACCTTTCTGTTATGGAGGGGGATCATGAAGCCCACAATCAAACAACCTTCCAATTCACAATCAGTCGATCGAAAAATGCTTCTGCTGCTTAGGCGGAAAGGGGCACAAACAATAGAAGGTCTCACCAAGCTGATGGGCATCGGGTGGGGGCAAGTCTTCTTATCAGTGGACCGTCTCAGCCGGACGGGAAAAGTCTTGTTGACCCCCGTCTACCCCAGTGAGTACCGCGTGTCGGTTGGTAGGGTGGTTCACTAAGGTTATCCAGCCCCATCCTCCTTGACCAGCGTGTGATTGATGTTGGTCCCATCAGGCAGGATCGCATCTCCAATGATGCGCTTGTACTTGGCGTGGCCATACGTCTGGATGGTGACTTCTTTCCCGAAGGCAAGATCAGAGGCCGCGTGCTTGGCCCTTCTCAGGGCAGTCGATGCCGCTGGCGGATGCGTTCAGCATGGTGGCCGTTCAGTATCTCGATGGTGTCGCCGTCAATTATTCCGACTACTTTTCCGTTGAAGTCGGCAGCTAGACAAGGCTGTACCATGAGTCAGGAGGCTCCTAGAATGGCGAGTGGGACTAGAAGTACGAGAAGAATGAGGCTGCGGGTTCTCACGGAGTACGTCTGCTTCTCCACAATCTGATCCTTGATCACATCGGAGATCACGATGTGTTCATCACCGCCGTAGACGGTTTACGGTTTCACCTCTAAGTGCGGAACTGCGCTGCGGATGTATGCGATCAGATCATAGACTTGCTGATCGGTTAAGCTGGTGTCCCACTTGTGCATCGCCGTCAACTGTTGGCCTCGTCGGATCGTGACCTCCAATTCGAGCTCACCTTTGACCCGGGAGAGGTATTTGTGAAAGTCGGTTGGCCGAACGCTCAGTGAAGCCGCGTCCGGCCCTTTCCCGTCCAACATTGCTCCATGACACCTGAGACAGTGCTGCTGGTAGAGTCTTTGACCGTCTTTGAGATTGCCTGGGCGCGTCTCGGCCAGGACCGATGAGCTAGCCACGATCATCAGCCCACAGAGGAGGACCATCAGCCGATCTGCGTTCATCGCGACCCCTTTCCTGCTTCAACAGTCAACGCCCAACAGTGTCAACAAGAGCGCCCTTTCCAGAAGACTCATTTCTGCTTCGCCACAATCTTGTACTTGATCCCCTCATACGTGGCTCGCGGAAGAATCTTCTTCTGCACGAGTTCATCCTTCCGTGAATATGGGCGCCCCTTGATGATTGTTTCTGAGTAGGCTTCGCCAATACCAGGGAGGGCCTTGAGTTGCTCGGCGGTGGCGGTGTTGATGTCGAGGAGGTCAGCCTGCTCGGCAGCGATCGCCAGAGACGGGCCCACCAGAATGGAAGGCGTGAGGCTCCAGGAGCAGAGCCAACATAGCGTAAGAACAACGAGACTGAATCGTTTCATGATAAGCTCTCCTATGATGAACTGAACTTCCTGCTCGGGCGTGGTTCTGAATGCCTGGACTCTAAAGGCAAAGCGGTCCCATGTCATTCGTTACAAAAAAACGCAGCATTTGACACAATATTTTTAGGGGCAACCTTCATGTTATACGCATTATTCATGTTTTGGATTGTTGCTAGCATTTCAGTGGTTGTGGCTAGCATGGTGCTCGGTGGCTTATTGTGTGTGTGGTGTGCTTTTATAGGTCGTAGGCGCTCTCGACGGGATGCCGCCTCCTTGTTAGTGCATCGTCTCCCGCAGCCACCCGCTGCCCCATCTCACTGATGCAGCCCTTCTCCCTGTTCCAATCGTAATGCGACTCGCTGCAAAAGTTCTTTGCGTTGGGCCGGAGTGAGCTGAATGGATGAATCAATTCCAGGATACGGTCTGTGACCGCTTCTTCCAGATTGGCGGTGTCGCCGATGCTGGCTTGTTTAGGCATATGCGTGCGGAGACGTAGGCTCCCTCCATCTACGTGCCTGTCTAGTGCGTGGTTTCGATCTCTCTGAGCCGTTGGGTATATGGGGCACAGAACTCCTTCGCCTTGGGGGGCGCGTCCTGATATTTTTCCAGGCAGAGCCGATAGTCATGGAGCAACGCAGCCCGTTCTTCTTGGAGATCCGCCGTGGTCTTCTTGACACGAAATTCTTCGTAGTAATGACAGCCCACGGTCCCCCCAAGCAGCACGCTCACCCCGATCCACAACAGGAATCTTGAGAGTGTACCCATCACAACCTATCCCTTTCCTTTGCGCGGTAGCCCCCTCCGTTCGCGCTCTTCCACAATGGCCGCAATCTCCCACATGTTGGAGACGGTCGCTTCTTCGATGGACATGGTTTCGCGTTGGGGCGGTTCTCGCTCATTGATTTTTCGGCTTCCACTCCCGCGCCAGCGTTTGCGCCTCAGCGATCTGGGCTGGCGTCATCTGTTTGGCGAGCGCATCCCGCAGCGCGGCCCCACGCGTTGCTCCGTTCGCTGCCCCCAGGGTGAACCACATATAGGCCTGCAGGTTGTCCTGCGGCACGCCGCGTCCATCGCGATACATCTCGCCGAGTGACGCTTGCCCGTTTGCGTCTCTCTGCTCGGCCGCTTTGCGTATCGACTCCGCGCCTTTTGTTTCATCCTGCGGCATGCCCTTGCCATCGGCGTACAGCGAGCCAAGGTTGGACTGCGCCCTTGCGTACCCTTGCGCAGCGGATTTCTCGTACCACTGCCGTGCTTTCGCGTAATCCTGCGGCACCCCGTCTCCGTTGGCATACAGCTGCCCGAGGTTGAACTGTGCCATCGCATACCCCTGCGCAGCGGATTTCTTGTACCACTGCCGTGCTTTCGCGTAATCCTGCGGCACCCCGTCTCCGTTGGCATACAGCTGCCCGAGCTGGACCCGCGCCCACGCATTGCCCTGCGCGGCGGCTTTCTCATACCACTGCCGTGCCGTCGTCGAGTCCTGCGGGACACCTCGAGCCTGGTGATACAACATACCGAGGTGGAGCTGGGCCTGGGCATCTCCCTTCTCGGCCAACGGGCGCCACTCGCTCAACGCTGTTGCGTAGTTGCCGCGTTCATAGGCATCCATGCCCGTTTCAAAATCGGCCCATGCGGGCACGGTGAGACAGATGATCGACAACACAAGGGTGATGGGGAATCGGAGCGACATATGTACCTCGCGGGTGGCGTATTCTAGGAGAGGGACGATCAAACCGCAATGCGCGGTATGGGGAAATGGTGGTATGTATGCGTTAGGCGTTCACGACGGGCAGTGCATCCCAATTGGTCGTGTACGCGGGTGAGCGCCGATGAAATTGCGTCCTCCAAGCCGTGGTGAACCCGCTTGACGCATAGTGAAGGGTCCCGGCTCCCCATCGATCATTGACCGCATCGAGGACAGACATGAGCCGCTTCGATCTCCCACGGTCTTGAGAGTCGAACAGATCGGCCTGGATCTGACTGGCGGAAACTAAGCCCGTGAGCATCACGCCCGCCTTCTTGTAGTGATACCCGTCTCGATAAATCACCCGAATGCCCTGAAGCGCAGACTTGATGAGGTCGGCGGTGCTGTCGGTTGCGATGGGCAACTTCAGCGTCAGCGCATTGCTGTACTGTGGCCCCTCTTTGAATGTATTCGTGGTGAGACACACGGCCAACACCGTGGCGGTCAGTCGTTCACGTCTCAGTTTCTCCGCCACCCGCGAGGTATAGGTCGAAACGGCTTCCTCCATTTCCGCAAGGGTGCTGATGTGTTTTCCGAAGGCGCGTGAACAGGTGAGGCTCTGCTTGGGGGCGGGACACTGTTCTAAATCCAGGCAGGACACCCCACGTAACTCCATCACTAGACGAAGGCCCACAATCCCCATGCGCTTCCGTATCCACTGGTCATCCACTCCATGCAACTGGAGAGCCGTGGTGATGCCGTGCTGATTCAGCACACGGGCATGGTTCTGTCCAATCCCCCACACATCTTCAACAGCCACCCGACCAAGCAAGGCGTTTCGATCTGGACAGCTGAGCAGGTCAAACACTCCCCCAATATCGGGTGTCCGCTTCGCGATCCGATTCGCAATCTTGGCGAGAGTCTTCGTCTCTGCGATGCCAATCGAGACGGGAATGCCCGTCCATTGCTTCACCGTGCGGCGGATCTGTCGCCCGTACTCAGTGAGATTTCGCTGTGCCAATCCCACCAGACTCAAAAAGGCCTCGTCAATCGAATAGACTTCGAGATCGGGACAGAACTGTTCCAAGGTCTCCATGACCCGCTGGGACATATCGCCATACAGCGTGTAGTTCGAGGAAAACACCTGTACATGATGGGTACGAAGCAGGGGGCGAATTTGGAACTCCGGCACCCCCATTCCGATGCCAAGTGCCTTGGCCTCGTTAGATTGAGCGACCACGCAGCCGTCATTATTGGACAGGACGACAAGAGGCTTGTCTTCCAGGATCGGGTTGAAGACCCGCTCACAGGAGGCGTAGAAATTATTGCAATCGACGAGGGCAAAGATGGGAGGCATGGGACCGCTCAGAGCGCGTGAATGACGTTGGTCACGACACCCCAAATTTCAAAGGACTGCTGGGTCTGAATCTCAATCGGCTGGTAGCTCGTATTGGCCGGAAGGAGACGCAGGGTCTGGTCTCGCTTGGAGAGGCGCTTGACTGTCAGCTCACCATCAAGTGCGGCCACGACCACGTTCCCGTCGACGGCTTCCAGCGAGCGATCCACAATGAGCAAGTCCCCGGAATGAATTCCCGCGCCGGTCATCGAGTCGCCAGACACCCGGACAAAGAACGTAGCCGCGGGGTGTTTGATCAGATGCCGGTTGAGATCAAGCTTGCCCTCGATATAGTCGTCAGCGGGGGAAGGGAATCCAGCCGGCAGTCGCCCCAGAAACACCGGCAACTTATAGCGCGTCGAAAGATCAGGCGCGTAGAGAGCATCAACAAGCATCGAATCACCTCACAACAAGGAAGGACGGTAGTGTACTCCCTGCACCGAGACCGGCTCAAGGCACTGTGGCGCATCATGGCGCGGGTTATTGACCAACGTGCTCACGGGGTAGGCCGTCAGTGCCTTACTCGGATAGGGTCGTAGGAGAGCATGAAGGGGTGCAACCTGTTGGAAGGTGGGGTCGAGCCACTGGTCATACGACGTGGGAGAGAGAATGACCGGCATCCGATTGTGGATCGGGGCCATGAGGTCATTCGGCTCTGTGGTGATGATCGTACAGGTCTCAAGGGGTTCCCCATCAGCAGGCGTCCAATGTTCCCACAGCCCAGCAAAGGCGAACGGTTGCTGACTTCGTAATCCAATCCACATCGGCTGCTTCGCACGCCCTTGGATCTGCCATTCATAGAACCCCGTGGCAATCACCAGGCACCGACGTTTCTTGAAGGCAGACTCGAAAGGACGGTTTCTCCGCGACCGTCTCCGCTTTGGCGTTGATGCACTGATGCCCGATCTTGGGGTCTTTGGCCCAGGATGGGATCAGCCCCCACCGGAGCATGACGAGTGTGCGTGTGGTGGTGTCGGGATCGATCCGTATGGCAGCGATAGGTTGAGACGGCGCGATGTTGTAACGGGGTGTGAACAGAGGCGGATTGGTAATGTTGAACTGGTGGGCAATCACCTCAGGAGAGGCGGTTTGGGTAAAACGTCCACACATGCTCTTGTACGTCGAAGGCTAGGCCGTCTATGGGGAGGTGTCAAGCCGCCATGAGATCACGTGGAGTGGTTCAGCGGCTGGATCAGCGTCCTTCAATTCGCAGGCCGCGGCCGTAGGGATTGGTGGGGCTGCTGGGGTTGTAGGGATACCCGGCGCCGTAGGGATTCTTGATCGAGTCCGGGGAGAACGGAGAGCCGTAGCGTCCGTAGGGGTTACTGGTCGAATCGGGATCATACGGGTTCGCGCTCAGCTTGCCGCGATAATTCCCCTGCTGGTCATACGCCGCGGCGCGTCCGTTGCGAAGGGATTTGTCGCGGATTGATTACTGAAGGGGCTGCCGTAGGGACTGAAGGGATTGTTCAGGCCGTCCGCCTTGAAGGGGCTTCCAGCTCCGAAGGGATTGGATGTGGAAGCAGGATTGAACGGATTCGCGCTCAGTTCGCCGAGATTTTCCGCGTGGACGGAGAGTGGCAGTGGCAGCAGCAGGAACAAAAGGAGGAAGACAACTAACATGACCAGCCTCTTTACTGAGCCTTAACCTCAGCCTCAACCTTTCTTTCCCACTGCCAGCCTACTCTTTGCATGGAGATCAGCGCAAGCGGGGAACAATCGGTTCCTGGGTGCATTTAAGATCCTAGTACGGCCACGACACCAGCGCAATCCATTGAATTTAAAAGCGAAGCGCGTCGAGTAACGACAGTTGGAACCCCTGCCCGCCACCAAATCTCGCTTGCGCGTACCGACCGCCTCAGAATACATAGCGGTCGCTCTTGGGTGGTTGTTCCCGCAGTGTTGACTGCTTCCACTACCCATATTCCATGTCGTGGATCACGGTGACCGCCACGCACCAAGCGCCACTTTCCCCCTATCTTCAGGGGTGTGGTTGTTCGCTGTCTGCAGGTGTACGATAGTACTATGACTGCCAGACCATGCAAGAAGCGGTTGGCGTTCTTCGCTGCCACTGCCGTGATGTTCGGTCTTTGGACGCAAACGGCGTGTCGGCCGATGCCGCCTGTCGCCGTCGATCAAGCCCCAGTAGATTCGGCGATGAGTAGTTTTCCAGTCCCGCAGCAGGTCCGGTGCTTAGCCGTGTGGTATCCCCGCACCTGGGAACAGGACGTGGCGTACGGGTACAGCCGGCTTGAGCAAGCGGCCTTCCAGCTCAAGACGCAGCGGTCGTGGATCAAGATCGTCGATCGGCGCAACATCGAGCCATTGACGGATGAGCAGCGCTTGCAGGTCTCCGGGCGCGTGGCGGACGACAGCGCCATGCGAGTCGGGAAGCTGCTCGGCGCGGATAGCATGCTCTTCTTTCGGATCGACGTGCCGAGTTGGAGGGACCGGCTGCTGGCTCGCTTCTATGGGAAGATGCCGCCTCTCGTCATATCGAGCAAGATAATATTGGTGGAGAGCGGCGAGGTGTTGTACCACGATATCGTCACCGCCGTGCCAGCGCCTCCGTCCGGCGAGTGGAGCGACTACGCGAGCGACTACGAATTACAACCCGTACTGCGCTCCGCTCTCGATCATGCGCTGTCGGTCGCGATTGCGCATCTCAACCAATCATTTCGGTGAAGACCACAACGAACGCGCAGTGAAAAAGATGACGTAATAGCGTAGCGCTTCTGAAATACCAGCGTTTCCCTACCTCGTGCACCGTACGTCGCCGCCCTTTTAGAATACTCCTCCCCGCGAGGCCCCCATGCCCTTCTCGATTCGTCCCTACCGTCGTTTCCCTGTGCAATGCTCCGTCACGTACCACGCAGGCCCATTCCTCAAGCTGCCGCTTGCCTACTTTTTTGGTTTTGGTCAATTGATTTTTCCTGAACGATGTTCGATTCTAGTCCTCCTAATGATTCCATTCCTCCCTCCAAGCATGAAGCTGCATGTTGCTGTCGTGGCGAATAGCCACATCTCCTCTCAGTTGACTGTTGACCCTTGCCTCTCCGAGCTGGACATTGTCCTCTCAGCTTCATTTCCTAGAATGCGTCAAGTTATTGAAATCATGAAAGAGCACGCCAGTACACCGCTCAGTAAAAAGCAGGTATGGTTCATGCGTCAAGATAGTGGTGGATAGTACCTTTTTATGGTTCGCGGTCGTGTTGATCGGGCAAAATTTGGGCAACAGCAGGTTGCATTGTCGTAACCGAGACGAGAAGAGGCACGGACTATGAGGAAGATCCCATCGGCAAGAAGGAAGCAAGTATAATAACGGTCTAGTCATTCATCCGACCAGACCCCCGAATAGGAGGTGCTGAGTATGCGACGCGTCGAATACATGATAGGCCCCCATGATTTTACAACGCTCAAGGCAGAGCAGTTCATGCAAAATGTGGTGTCGTATTACCATGTGGAGGATACGGGAGATAAGCTTGCTGGGGCGATCACTGAAGGCGGGTTTGGGAGCGTTCCCATTGTAGCCAGTGACGGCAAGGTAGTCGGGCTGGTGAGTGAGTTCGACTTACTCAAGGCAATCACGGAGGGCAAACAACTCTCGACGGTGACGGCAGGGGATATGATGACCAAGGGGATCATCTCTGTGACCCAAGATACACCTGCGATGGAGATTATTCAGCTGTTGCAGAGCAAACATCTCATTCGGGTTGCCGTGGTTGACGCGGAAGGCAAGCTAGTCGGCGTCGTCTCTCGCAGAGACATCCTCCTAGGCTACCTCAGAGCGAGCAAACCGATATGGAGGTTCTGATTGTCCCTCAACTATCGGATTGTTTTGTCCGCTTGCTCACCACCTTCAGTCCTTCAGGCCAGCCATGATAAAATCTTTTGTGCTCTGCACCCAAAAGGAGGGCAATCCCATGACCATAAATCAAGCGGCTGCCTTACGAGTGAAATGGAAACAGCGAACGGATCGATTACCATGTGAGCATCTAAACCTGGAATTGGAATGGACTGATGTGGGGCCTTCAGCAGGACACTACAACTGCATTCTCTGCGGTGAATTTGTGGCCCAGAGGCTCCTAGCTGCGTAGCAGCTCGGAGAGTGCCTGCACCGTCAACGGCGCATTCCCCTCGCTGACGGCCTGTGGCCCTTGCGCCGTCCTTCGCTTCCCTCTTAGAATACGCCCCCCCCGGCCCCTATGCCTTCTCGATTCACCCCTCCCGTCGCTCCTCTTGCTTTGTCGCGCAATGCAGAATAATCTTTTCATGATGCAGCCCTTTCCTTTGGTGTGGAGTGGTGGTCGAATTCTGCGTTAGGAAACGATCGGAGTTCTAACTGTGAACGTGAGAAGTCTTATCCTTAGAGAGTTAGAAGAAGGTTTGACGGAAGAGGAACTGGCCTCGGCCATTGAGGTTTCCCCGCAAACGATTACGAATATTATTGCCAATGAATTCCCTACAGACTCTGCCGTATGGGACAAATTTACGAGGTATTTTCGGGTGGATGTGGATGTACTTCAGACCGGTGGATCGATACACTCAACAGTGATACTTAATCTATCAGATCGCACCCTTCAGTCTGCTAGTGGTCTCATTCGGAAGATTCCACTGCTGGACTGGCATCAAATGAATCAGATTATCACGAGCAACAACCTTCCTGATGTCATCCACGCCAAAGCGACACTCGATACGACGGACATTTATGGGAAATGCACCGTCGCCTTGAAAGTAAAGGATGACTCGATGGAGAGCATGTTTAGGGAGGGGCAGATCATTTTTGTGGATCCAGATAGTAAGTGGAAGCCCGGAGACTATGTCATTGTCCATCGTCCGGGCGGGCACCCAGAAACCACTCTTTTCAGGCAAATCGAATATATCGAATGCCACTATATACTCCATCCCCTGAACCCAAAGTATGAAAACCTTCTATTATCGAAACAGGACAAGGTGTGGGGTAAGGTCGTCCGGTTAACAAAGAGTCTCTGAATGCATGCGTGAGAATTTTCTGGCAGTGACATTGGGCCCGTTCCAAAACGGGTTAGAACAGATGGCTTTTTCAGCGGCCGCGGATCACCTAACGGTGTCCAGCACACTCATACGGAGTGAGATGGTCGAGCGACTGACGCCATGCTGAAGAAGGGCATTGTGTGTGGCGATAAGGGCTTTACTCCTTCACACATTGGATCGAACAGAATCGGCCTGCATCGTAGGCTCGCTGGTATCGAAAATATTCACTGGGAGATACGGGACTGGAGCAGCTTGTGCAGTCGGCGCGAGAGGCGAGGAAAGGCTTGTGGGCTGATCCACAGCCGATGCCGCCGTAGGTCTATAGAATGGCAAGGCGATGGGTGACGGCCACGACGGGGAGGTCATAGCCGTGCGGGATGTGTTCGTGACGGTAGCGGTCGGCACGTTGGTCATCGGCGCGCTGGTGCTGATTATGTTCCTAGGATGAAGGGCGCGGGCAGTGTGCCCCGGCCTGCTCCTCGTCGTAGCCCCTACCTTGCGGTTTGATCCGTACCCTCTTAGACTGGGCCACCCTGCAAGGCCCTTATGCCTTTCTCTATTCGCCCCTGCCCTCGCTTTCCGCTGCACTGCGCCGTTATCTACAACGAGGTACCTTTCCAATGAGATCACACGAAGATCCATATGAGACAATCCAGTGCGCTCTGGGTGTCGAGGGGAAATTGGGTACGCGGAGTGTCCCAAAGCGCATGAGTCAAGCCCAGGCAATGTTGTACAGGATTCGAAATGAGGACCGGGATCTCAAAGAGCTTCTAACCATCGCAAAGCTTATCAGGGGGTGCGCTATCGCATTGGTGCACACCGCCGCCGATCTAAATCAAGCTGGCGGAAAGAAGAATAGACGAATCTTGAGCTGAGTGGTGGCAAATGATTTTGAGGCAGGCGTGAACGAGAACAAGGTGAATGGACACATTTCGCAGCGCGTAGCAGGCCTGGCCATCTAATGGAAGTCAAGGGGATAGCAACGGCTCAGGCTTAAGTGACTTCAATCTTTAAAGATAGGAGAGAACCTGACATGAACGCATTCATTACTCAAGACACGCCTGTAACAAATGAGGTGTTGAATACTATTGCCCACCTTCCAACCAAAAGTTTGTCGCGGATAGTCGAGGAATGTTTTTTCAAGAAACTAGCGGACAAGGACTTCATGCGCATCGCAGTTCTGTTGGCACAGAAGGGATATGATGAAGGCGGTTGTCCGATTGGTGGCGTGGTTATCAGCAATGAAACCCGCCAGATTTTAGGCAAAGGGCATAACACACTTGTCCAGGAGAACCACCCGTACAATCACGGTGAAACATCCGCGATACGAGATGCAGGGCGCCGCGATTTCAGTCTGACGACAATTTTTACGACATTGAGTCCCTGTGATGTATGTGCGACGTTGATTTATATGCGCCAGTTTAACAGGGTCGCTGTGGGTGATGTAACAAGTGCTTCGGGCAACGAAGAAATGCTTCGCCAAAAGGGAGTTCGGGTCGATATTCTAGAAGATCCAGAAGGTATTGCTCTCTACGCGAAATATCGGGCAGAAAAACCGGATCAAGACATGGAAGATTGGAAGGGTCTGGCTGCTGTGCGACAAATGGCTGCGCCTAAGGGCTTCTTCGAGATGGGGAAAGGACATCGGCATCACCCTGTGACAGGGCTCGATGGGTAGGCGGAACCGCGTGAACTCTAGCACCGGCGAGGAAAAAGCTGCAACTACCGGCACGTCGGTTCTTAGGTGCGGGGGGCGAGAGTGACCATTGGCTGTCACCG
>CAWAKW010000008.1:0-140894 GCA_963782735.1 Nitrospirota bacterium | reverse complement strand
TGCCATCGTCGAAAACGTTTGTTCGCAGGCTCAGAAAGCCTTAAGATGACGCCATGCCAGCCGATGTAGAGAGGGTCCCTCCTCCTTCTGATTCAGCACCGCCATCTGCCATCGCGGGGGTCACGGACACGGGCCTGATCTGCCTGTTGATCTTGGCCCGTTTCTATGATTTGCCGGCTGATGGATCGCAGCTGCGCCATCAGTTCGCCCAGTCCGGGCAACCGCTCTCCGATACCGATCTGCTCCGTGCTGCCAAGCACCTCGGGCTCAAGGCCGGCCAGAGGTCCGCCGACTGGAACAAGCTCGGCGGGATTCCGCTTCCAGCTCTGGCGAAGCGAACCGATGGTCGCTATGTCGTGCTCGCGAAGCTCGAAGGGGAGAAGGTCCTCGTTCAAGATCCCACCGAAGCGCGTCCGCTCGTGCTCTCTCGCGAGCAGTTCGAATCGGCCTGGACGGGACAATTATTATTGTTCGCCAAACGGGCCAATCTGCGGCTTCAAGATCTGAAGTTCGATTTCACCTGGTTCATCCCTGCCATCGTCAAATACCGCAGGCTTCTCGGCGAGGTGTTTGTCGCATCGTTCTTCTTACAACTCTTTGCCCTGCTGACGCCGCTCTTCACTCAAGTTGTGATCGATAAGGTGCTCGTCCACAAGGGGTTCACGACACTCCATGTGTTGGCCATCGGCATGATTGCCCTCGCGCTCTTCGATGCAGTCTTGGGTGGGTTGCGCACCTATCTCTTTACGCATACGTCGAACCGGATCGATGTCGGTCTCGGCGCGCAGTTGTTCCGCCATGTCCTGGCCCTCCCGCTGGCCTATTTCGAGGCGCGACGGGTAGGGGACACGGTGGCCCGGGTGCGTGAACTGGAGCATATTCGCCAGTTTTTGACGAGCCATTCGGTCACGGTGGTGCTCGACCTGCTGTTTACCGTCGTATTCCTCGCCGTCATGTGGTTCTACAGCCCAATTCTTACGCTGGTCGTGACGGCTTCATTGCCCCTCTATGCCCTCTTGTCTGTGTTCATTACCCCGGCCATCCGCGCCAGGCTGAATGAGAAATTCAACCGTGGCGCAGACAATCAGTCCTTCCTCGTGGAGGCGATCAACGGCATCCAAACAGTGAAGGCGTTGGCCGTCGAGCCGCCCCTCCTACGCAAGTGGGAAGAACAACTGGCGGGTTATGTGCGGGCGAGTTTTCGTGCCACCAGCTTGATGACCGTGGCCGGGCAGGTGGGCTCCGGCATTCAAAAAATCACCACGGTGGCGGTCCTGTGGGTAGGGGCCTATCGGGTCATCGGAGGGGATCTCACCATCGGGCAATTGATTGCCTTCACCATGCTCTCGGCACAAGTGACCGGGCCCCTGTTGCGTCTCGTCAATCTGTGGCAGGAGTTTCAGCAGGTCGGCATCTCGGTGCAGCGGCTGGGTGACGTGCTCAACACCCAACCGGAGCCTTCCTACAACCCGAATCGAACCACGCTCCCCCAAGTCAAGGGACATGTCGTGTTCGACGATGTGACCTTTCGCTATCGCCCAGATGGCTCGGAAGTCTTACGCAAGGTGTCCTTCTCGGTGACACCAGGTCAGGTGATCGGGCTTGTCGGGCGGTCCGGGTCCGGCAAGAGTACCCTGGCCAAGCTGGTTCAACGGCTCTATGTGCCGGAGCGTGGGCGTATTCTCGTGGATGGAGTGGATCTCGCGCAGGTGGACCCGGCCTGGCTCCGCCGGCAGGTGGGAGTAGTACTCCAAGAAAACTTTCTCTTCAATTGCTCTGTGCGCGACAACATTGCATTGACCGATCCGGGGTTGGCGATGGAGCAGGTGATCCAGGCAGCCAAGCTGGCCGGGGCACACGAATTCATTCTGGAATTGCCACAGGGCTATGACATGATGGTGGGAGAGCATGGCTGCTCACTCTCCGGGGGACAACGCCAGCGAATTGCGATTGCCAGGGCCTTGGTCGCGAACCCGCGCATCCTGATCTTCGATGAAGCCACGAGCGCATTGGACTATGAATCGGAAGCCATCATTCAGCAAAACATGGCGCAGATCAGTCGGGGGCGCACAGTCTTCATCATTGCCCATCGGCTGAGCACGGTGCGGCCGGCGCATCGCATTTACGTGGTGGAAAAGGGAGAGATTGTCGAACAGGGCTCGCACGAGGAGTTGCTGCGCATGAAGGGGTTCTATGCCAGGCTGCAGTCACATCAGGATGGCTCTGCGGCGGTACCTCGTGAGGGATAAGGGTCTGTCTTGTCTATCTTGTCCGATACCAGACAAACCAGAGAGACCAGACAGACGATCGATGAACTGAGGTCACATGGCATTTGGAGTTCTTTCACGTCATTGGACAGTCTGGAAGGCAGCCTGGCAGGCTGAGCGTGGCCAAGCCCTCGGTGCAATCCCGGGCGGGCGCTCGACGGAGTTTCTTCCCGCTGTACTGGAAATTCAGCAGGCACCACCCTCGCCGATCGGCCGCGCCATCCTGTGGACCATCATCGCCGTGTTCGCAAGTGCGGTACTGTGGGCCTCGCTCGGTTGGATCGACATCGTGGCCACCGCACAAGGCAAGATTATTCCCAGCGGTTACTCTAAGGTGATTCAGCCCTATGAGACTGGCGTGATCACCGCCATTCATGTGCAGGATGGGCAGCTCGTCAAACGGGGAGAGCTGCTGATTGAGCTTGACTCAACCCAAAACCGCGCCGATCAGAACCGCGCGCTCAATGAATATCGCGCTGCGAAAGTTGACGCGGCTCGTTTGCGCGCGCTGATTGCCGGCCACTCCACATTCGACGCCCCTGCCGATAGCGATCCCCAACATGTCCTGCTGCAACGCCAGCTCCTTCGCGATCAACTTGCGGAGTATCAGGCCAGAGTCGGCACCGCGCAACATTTAATCGGTCAGCGAAAGGCCGCGCTCGACCAAACGAAGGAAAATATCCAACGACTTGAAGCGACGGTCCCTATGGAGGCAGAGCGTGCCGACGCCTTCAAGAAACTGTTGGAGCACGATGCTGCGACCAAGCTGGACTTTCTTCAAGCAGAACAACAACGGATCGACAAAACTCAAGAACTTGCCGGGCAGCGCAAGAGGCTGCATCAAGACCAGTCGGCGCTCTCGGAAGCGGAGACCAACTACCACGCGCTCGTTTCGGAGTTTCAGCAGTCGAAACAGGCGGAACTGTCTACTCTGGAAATTAAGGCCTCGTCGCTCACGCAAGACGTCACGAAGGCCGGACAGAAGGTTGATCTCCAACGATTGACCACTCCGATCGATGGCGTCGTGCAGCAGTTGGCTGTCCACACGGTGGGTGGAGTCGTCACTCCGGCACAGGAACTTCTGATCGTGGTTCCGCAGGACCATCCCGTGGAAGTGGCTGCTCAGGTCGAGAATAAGGATGTGGGGTTTGTGAAGAACGGCCAGATTGTCGAGATCAAGGTCGAGACTTTTCCCTTCACCCTTTACGGCACAATTCCAGGGAAAGTGTTGAGTGTGTCGGACGATGCCGCGCCGATTGAGAAGGTCGGGCTGGTCTATCCCACCAGGGTCAGCATGGACCGCTTCACCATCCATGTGGAGGGGAGGGAGGTCAATCTGACACCAGGCATGGCGGTTACCGTCGAGATCAAGACTGGCCAGCGCCGCGTGATTGAATATCTTCTGAGCCCCTTACTAAAATCTGTGAAGGAAAGCCTCAGGGAACGATGATCAAGTTACTGATTTATAATATTTATCCTGTCATTTTAGTTACTGCTCTTGTCCCCGCATTCCTTGGGTTGTTTTCCCAAGCTGAGGGCGCAGTTGGAGGAGGAGAGAGCAGGCTGGATTCCCCATCGCCATCGGCGCCGCTTCAACCATTGAGTTTGACCTTGCGCGGTGCATTGGCTGCGGCGGTTGATAACAACCCCGATGTGCTCCTCTATAGGGAGCGGATCGAAGCAGCCCGCGGACAAATGCAAACGCAATTGGGAGCAATGTTGCCTAACCTCTCCTCTAGCGTCCGGCAAAGCAGACAGACGGTATTTCGAGGCTCCTTCGGGCTCAATCCTAACGTGAGCGACCCTTTTAGCATTTTCGATGCGCGGATCAACGCGACACAAAATCTTCTGAGCGTCAGCTTGATTCAGCGCTGGCGTGCCTCACGTGAAATGCTCCATGTCAGCGAGTCGGAGTCCGAGAGTCAAAAGTTTGACACGATGGCCAGCGTGGCACTCAGCTATATGGAAGGTTTGAAAGCCATGGGCATGGTAAAGATGCATGAGGCTAACCAGCAGGTCATGATTGATCTGCTGGGGCTCATTAAACAGCGCCAACGCCTAGGCGCCGCGACCGGCCTTGACCTCGCACGGCTCGACGCGCAACTCGCCGGCGAGCGACAGCAAACATCTGTCTCGCAATATGCTGTCGAGCGCGCCAAGCTGAATCTTCTCAATCTGCTGGCGCTCCCCTATGAAACACCGGTGGTCTTGACAGATGAATTTCGCCCTGACGTGCTCGACCAGCCGGCTGTTCAGGCCGCGGTTGAAGATGCCTTAAAACAGCGGCCGGAGGTTGTGGCTCAGGCGACACGCGTGCGGGCTACCGAACTGACCTATTCCTCCATCACAGGGGAGCGCCTGCCGTCACTTGTGGCACAGGGGGATTACGGTCAGATCGGGAATCGGTGGGGTAACACCCTCGACACCTATAATATGGCGCTGCTGCTACAGATTCCGATTTTTGATGGCGGGCAACGAGAAGGCCGGATTGCCGAGTCCCGCAGCCAATTGCGGCAGGAAGCGCTTCGACTCCAATCGATCTTGAACCATGTGAAAATGGAAGTGCATGACGCAATGGCCGGCTTGACTGCCGCAAAGGGCCAAGTGAGTATTGCGCAGACTGGCATGAGGTCGGCCTTGAAGGAACTTGAATTGGCACGAGAACGCTACACGATCATTACAGCGTCAAGCCATTTCGAGTTGACCAATGGGCTCACGGCTGTGGCCCGTGCTAGAGAAAACCTTGTCGAAGCGTTGTTTCAATTGAACGCAGCACGTGTGAATCTTGCGAGAGCTACTGGCAGCCTAAATTCATTGAATTGATAGCACCTTGCAACAATATATTCCGGTTGGCCTGCACGTAGAATGCTGGCGAGGAGAGGATGCGGACCAGATCAGAATCTTTCTTCTACGTTACTTCAAAACACTCATCAATTTTTCGAAACCGATCATGTTTTCTTGACAGATACATGTTCTCATCAATACCGTCATAAAATAAGCGATATAGCTTGGCGCAAGAAGAACCCGTGTAGCGAAAGTAATAAGAGACATTTCTGCTGCGCATTGTTTTATGAATAGTTCGGTCTGGTAATCCGAGAGATACTAAGCGGTTCACAATTTGTTCTATGAATTCCTTGGAACCACTCACAAAACTCGCACACGGTTTTCGTACGTCTCCTCCCTCCCAATAGACGGATCCGTCGCCATCCCAGCAGCCTCGAATAAAATGTCTGACAAGGGGAGCAGGTACTTCAGGGAAGGTGAGGCTGAGACTTTTCTTGGGAGTAACACCCAACTTCTGAAGATCTTGGTATATTTCAGCGTTGCTAATAGAAACGCGATGTACGGCACCGGTAATTCCCCTCTTTGGGGTGAATAGCAACTTTGCATTGCTATTCAGTAATGTCAGCACCTTTTCAATCAGTTCCGGTTCCTTCTGGGAAAGAGTGAGCCGACCTTTGACTGATCCATGTGGCAACACAAGACAGCCGTCAGTATAGATAACGCCTAATACCCAGGCCATCTTCAGTGTCCACTGCTTGAAGAAATCTTCGTCAACAATCCGTCTCACATGAGGAACTATCACGCGGCTTCCGGATGCATCCGTCCTCACAACCGTTATTTTTCCTTTGGAGGTGGCAAGTATTCGAGCCGCCGACTTGTTTCTTCGAGGAATCCTGTACCTTCTAAGTAATTTGAGGATGTACTGACGGGAGCACTTACATCTTGTCGCAATGTCCTCTAGCGACATCCCTTCGTTGACATATTCACGTTCCAAGTCGTCCTTTGACATAGAGTCACTCAGCTTCATGCTTCTCCGCGTATACGAGTGAGGACTTTGCCCAGTTTCTATGCGAAAGCAATCTCGGCAGTGCTGTTCACCATAAAGGGGGGAACTGAGCGTTCCGCATTTAGTACAGGGCTTCATTAGTTTTCGTGTGGATCAGGGAGTACGAGAGCCAGCAGCAAGAAAATCCTGCATGTACCGTCATGTACCGTTTGGCCCCCAATATGTCAACAGGCTAGGCTGGGAAGGCATTGGCAGTGCCGACTTCACAGAAGCCCTGCACCTATTGACCGGGGTGGAGGAGTAGGATAAAGGTTCAATTACGGAGAACATGTATATATGGTAACAAGTTAACATAATATATATTATCGGACCCAATGGATTTTTGATTTATGTCCCTTGAACTACTTGGTCGTATTCAGCAGGAACTCTCGATCACCGGCAGCGCGATCTATGAAACTATCCTTGCGGTTGCCGAACGTACCAACCGCAAAGTCCAGGTTCTCCGTTTGCACAGTCAGGCCTCGAATTTGTTAAGCCAGATCGAACAGGGACACGGCGACCTTGGACGTCAAATTGCCGCGCTCTGTGCCAAGCGTCCACCGTTCAGCCACGAGTCAATTCCTCCATCTGATCAATTGGAAGGTTTCCTCGGCCAGGCCGGCGACCGCATTCAGCAGCTGAAACAGATGCTGCTCAGCGTCGACAGCCAAATCCGGGAGCTTAAGCTGGAAACGATTCACCACGAGCTCCTGACCCTGCAACAGGATCTAAGTCTCCGTGCGGCAGCCATCGAACGGCTCCCTATCGCGCAGGGGTCACCGGTCATCGGGAGGAGACTCGGTGAGGTGATGCTGCCTACGTCGGTTCGTCTTATCACTGTTCTTCGGGGGCCGTTTCTCGTGCCGCCCGACGATGCCCTGGTACTTCGCATCGACGATGTCTTGGTCATGGTCGGTCTACAGGCAGATCTTGCGCAGGTCGCCGCTGAATTCACTCAAGCTCGGAATGCCAAGTCGGCGTGAATCATGAGCGAGACAAGCAAGACGTGCGCGACAGGCGCGGCCCAAAGGACGCAGGCTGAAGGTCGGAGTTCGAAGTTCCAAACACATTAGTCGTCAGACAGCCTAGTCGATCTCGCTTCCCACGATGTACAATTACGTGAGGGGGTACAAGATGGCTCGCACGCTAAAAGTCTTCATCAGCCTTGTATTCATGGTCTCGTTCAATATTCACTCGTTCGCCATGGCTGAGTCCGCCGCGCCAAAATCCGTGGACTCTCCAGGTCTTCGCCTGCTGGAAGAGATTCAAACTGTCATCACCGATTTAGCTGAGTCTGCAAAACCCTCCGTCGTAAATCTCTTTCCCTTGTCCGGACCAGGAAGAGGGAAAGAGCATTCTCAAGAGCGGGCTCCCAATGCCACTGGATCAGGATCCGGCGTCATCATCGATTCTGAGGGACATATCGTCACGAACAACCATGTCATCGGCGATGCGATGGAAATTGAGGTCAGATTTTCCGACAAGTCCAAGCTAATTGCGCAGGTCGTCGGTAAGGATCTGGATACAGACTTAGCCGTCCTTAAGGTGACCGCCAACCATCCACTCACAAGCGCGAAATTCGGGGATTCGTCGGCCGTCCGCGTTGGCCAATGGGTGCTTGCCGTGGGAAATCCATTCGGCCTCGATCGAACGGTCACGCTCGGTGTAGTCAGCGGGATCGGACGGGAAAACATCAATCTTTCGCGCTACGAAAATTTTATTCAGACAGATGCGTCGATCAATCCCGGCAACTCAGGCGGCCCGCTCTTTAATCTTCGCGGCGAAATCATCGGCATCAATACCGCCATCATTAACTTTGCCCAAGGGATCGGGTTCGCAATTCCCTCCAACATGGCTAAGCAGGTGATTCAGCAATTGCTGAGGCAGGGACGAGTGACACGAGGCTGGCTGGGTGTCGGCATTCAACCGCTTACGGTGGAGTTAGCACGCAAGTTCGGTGTCAACGAAGGCGAAGGGGTCCTGGTCAACGAAGTCTTCGAGACGGACCCTGCTGCGGCAGCCGGCATCAAACCCGGCGACATCCTGACTCGTATCGACGGCACCGTGATTGACACGCCGAACCGGCTCTCTCGCGTCGTGGCGGGATTACTTCCCGGGTCGACGGCAAAAGTCGAGATCGTTCGCGATCAACAGCGTCTGGTGCTGGACGTTGCCCTTATCGAACGTCGGGATCACGCGATTATCACCTCGCTCCCCCAGGCCCGCACTGAAGTCAAACTAGGTTTCGATGTGCAAGATCTGACGCAGGGGCTCGCCGATAAATTCAAACTGCGAGAAAGCCGGGGCGTGCTCATTAGCAAAGTGGAGCCCGGAAGCCTCGCCCAATCGGAAGGCCTTCACGAAGGCGATCTCATCAAGGAAGTGAACCGTGTCGATGTGGGATCGGTCGGAGAATTTAGCAACGCACTCTCGAAGGTCCGACGAGACGAAACCGTTCTGCTCCGTGTGCTGAGAGAAAGCCGCGCCTTCTACGTGGTGCTTAAACCGACCGATTAGCCCGGTCTGTCTGGTTTCTCTGGTCTATCTGGTTTGTCTGGTTTTTTGGTTGAACGGAACTAACCAGATGAGTCAAATCAACCAGATAGACAAAACAAACCAACCAATTGTTCAATGTGCCGCCGCATGTGTCTCCACCTTGTGCGTTTCAATGATTCGAACCGCAAGCTCGCGCGGCACTTCATCATACCGCGCGAATTCCATTGCATAACTGCCACGTCCTGCCGTGAGCGAATTCAGCATCGTGGCATACGTGAGCATCTCTGCCATGGGCACAAGGGCCGTGATCTGCTCCGTCTGGTCTTTCGCCTCCACATGGAGAATCCGTCCACGGCGCGCATTCAAGTCTCCGATCACACCTCCGATGTAATCCGCCGGCGCCTCGATTTCCACGGTCATAATCGGCTCTAGCAAGACGGAATTGGCTGCTTCCAACGCCTTCTTGAACCCCATCGATGCGGCGATCTTAAATGCCATCTCAGAAGAATCCACAGCATGGTACGACCCATCATAGACAATCACCCGGCAATCGACGACAGGAAACCCAGCCAAACCTCCGTGGTGCATGGCTTCGACCACTCCCTTCTCCACTGCCGCAATAAAGTTGCGTGGAATGGCCCCGCCGACCACCTTGTTCTCAAACTTGAAGCCCTCCCCGCGCGGCAGAGGCGCGAGCTCCAGCCAGCAATCACCGTATTGGCCATGCCCGCCGGTTTGCTTCTTATATTTCCCCTGCGCCTGCGCCGTGGTGCGAATGGTTTCATGATACGGAATTTTCGGCATTTGAAGCACCACGTCCGCACCGTATTTGCGGTGCAATTTTTCGAGCGCAAGATCGATGTGCAACTGGCCCATCCCGCTTAACACTATTTCCTTCGTATCGGCATGCCGCGAAAATTCAAGCGTCGGATCTTCTTCGATCAATTTATGCAGGCCAAGACTGATTTTCTCGATATCGGCGTTGGACTTTGGCTCGATCGCAAAGGACAGCACAGGCCGCGGAAGCACCGTCTTCGGATAGCAAATGGGAGCTTGTTCATCACAGAGCGTGTCGCCAGTTTGCGTATCTTTGAGTTTCCCAATGGCTACGATATCCCCTGCGCTAGCCGAAGGCACGGACGTGTGTTTCTTCCCTAACAGCGTATAAAGATGTCCGCTTTTCTCTTTGCTGCCCCGAGAACTGTTGAAGACCATGGAGTCTGCGTGAAGAGCCCCTGACAAGACCCGCATATAAGATAGTCGCCCGACAAACGGGTCAATCAGGGTCTTGAAGACGATCCCTGAAAATGGATCCTCTTGAACGGCACGTCGGCTCACCGCCTCTCCCGTATCTGGACGCAGGCCTTCCAGCGGGATTTTCACTGCCTGGTCCATCGGCGATGGCAACAAATCGACGATCGCATTGAGGAGCGGAACGATCCCGATATTCCTGATAGCGGACCCGCTGTAGAGCGGGACGATCAGGCCTGCCTGGACGCCAAGACGAAGGCCATCGGTCAGGTCCTCCTTCGTCAACTCCCCCATAGTGAGATATTGTTCCAATAATCGATCATCACGCTCAGCCACTCCCTCTTGAATGCGCTTCCGTGCATCAGTGACCAGGGTCCGCTCATGTTCCGGTATTGACAACTGCTGAATTGTGGGACTCTCCGTGCGCGAAGTGATCACACGTTGTTGAGCGAGATCCAGCACCCCTTTAAGCTGGGCGCCACTGCCATAGGGCAACGACATCGGCAATGGCATGATTCCAAGATCGCGTTGACACATCGCGGCAACCTCATCGAGGGAGACGCCGTCTTTATCCATTTCGTTGAGGAACAGCAGACAGGGCAACCCAAGCGCTGTAACGCGAGCCCAGATTCTGATAAGTTCGCTCCGAATTCCCGACGAGGCGCTCACCACCAGAATCACAGCGTCCACTGCTCGCAATGCCATAACCGTCTCCCCGAGCAAACTCAGCGCCCCGGGGGGATCGACGAGATTGATGGTGGTGTGATTCCATGAACAACGGAGGAGACTGGTACTGATAGAACTGCGCCGGTGCAATTCTTCCGGCTCGAAGTCCGAGACAGTCGTGCCTTGTGCGATTGACCCGAGGTGGGGAACAGTGCCGGCGGCAAAGAGTATGGCCTCAGCCAGCGAAGTCTTCCCGGCACCGGCACTGGAGATCAAGACCACATTTCTGAGTGACTCCCTGTGTGGCTCGCTCATGGGACCCTCCTGTTGCAGGATGCTGAAAAAGTCCGCCAGCGTAAAAAGATCGTTATTTAGTCTGTTTGGTTTGTCTGGTTTTTTGGTTGAACTAAACTAACCAGATAAACAAAACAAACCAGATGAGCCAGACAAACCACGCACGACGAGGACGGCCTTTTTGAGCATCCTGCGATAATATGGTTACATCGCTGCAATTCCCCCTTTGCTCATGCGTCGGCACCATGGTTTGTCAGCCAACCTTGATCGGCAAAGCTGACATAACGTCCATCGCCGATGACGAGATGGTCAAGGACTCGAATGCCTAGCACCTCTCCTGCCGACACCAATCGCGCCGTCAAAACACGATCTTCCTGGCTCGGCGTGGGGTCGCCACTGGGATGGTTGTGCAGAAAGATTACGGCCGCCGCGGATTCTTTTACCGCGAGTGTGAAGACTTCGCGTGGATGGACAATGCTGAGCGTCAAGCTGCCTTCCGATACTGTCGTGTCACGCATGATGGCATGTTTGGCATCCAGTAAAACAACTTTGAAGACTTCGTGACGCAGGTCACGCAAGATCGGATGGTAATGGGTGAAGAGGTCACTGCTGGATGTGATTTTAGTTCCCTTGGTTAGCGGACCAGCAAGGGCACGCTTCCCTAATTCAAGGGCAGCCTTCAGTTGGGCTGCTTTGGCTTCCCCCACACCTGGAACCGCACAGAGTTCTTCGATTCCGCATTGAGCCAGTCCGGCCACATCCCCGAGTCGATCCAGAATTTCTATTCCGACTTGCACAGCTGAAGATCCGTGACGACCAACTCGAAGAAGAATGGCCAGGAGTTGGGCATTGGTGAGCGCCTGTGGCCCCTGAGTCAGCAGTCGTTCGCGCGGCCGCTCTGTTTCAGGCCATTGCGCGATGCCTTGACTTTCTTTCTTGCTGGCCATCCATCCTCCCTGAACAAAAATACGTCACGCTGAACGTTTTTGTACTAGCAATAGCCCCCCTCTTTGCCACTTCCTAACAAATACGTACCGTCTAAACTGTTGAAATTACGTACAGCGACATATTGGTTCAGTAATTGCTTTGAACCGCCTGCAGCAGCACACCGTAACCTTGGGAGGATTCGATGGAATGTCCGAAGTGCAAAGGCCTCATGATGCTTGAGCGGTTCTCCGACTTCTTCTTAATTTTCTACGCCTGGAAATGTATCAACTGCGGCGCGATCATCGATCGTACCATTTCAAATAATCGGCGAAAGAGCTTGGCCGCTCGTAAACCCCAAACAGTGGCGACCCCTTAGAACAAACAATTGAGATTTGTCGCTATATATTGGATACTGGTCGACCCTCTCGATCGCCACGGATGGCCGACATTCTTGCACTGATCCCTCCTCACTCACGTCTTACGCTGCCAGATCACCCAACGGCATTATAGCCATAGCTTCCAAGGTCGTCAAAATACTTCCATTGCTCTCGTTCTAACCTTCCCCTCTCCCATGTCGCCTCGACATCAGAGTGTCACACCTTGCTTCAGCCGCACTTATCTTGACCCCTTCAAAAACGCTGTGTTAGAGTCAGGTGCTCCAGAGTTATCTCTCACCGTAACCTATGCGTGTCATTGCCGGATCCCACCGAGGTCGCCGCTTGAGTGGGCCACAAGGGACTGTGCTGCGTCCCACATCAGACAAGGTTCGAGGGGCACTTTTTTCGATTCTCGGGAGCAAGGTATCGGGATCTCATTTTCTTGATTTGTATGCAGGCACGGGAGCCGTCGGGATTGAAGCGCTGAGCCGTGGAGCCGCAACCGCCACCTTTGTCGAGTCAAACCCCAAGGTCTTGCAAGTGTTACAGGAAAATCTACGGACCTGTCAGCTGCTTGACCGAGCGCAGGTTCGCATAGGACAGGCAGCCACCTTTCTTGACCGGAAAGATTGGTGGGGCGGCCCCTACGATATACTCTTTGCGGATCCGCCCTATGTCGCTCTAGATGAGTTAGCCATCCTGATCCATGCCTGGAGGCCGGGACTGTTGTCGGAGCATGCCACCATGATTATCGAACAAAACTCGCGTACCGAATTGCCTGCATCGATCGACCATGCCGAGCTTGTGCGGCGATACGTGTATGGCGATACGGCACTCTATCTATACGGTGTGTCTACCACAGAGTCGATCACATCATGAAGATTGGCATCTATCCAGGAACCTTCGATCCCATCACCCACGGACACACCGACATCATCACCAGAAGTCTGCGCGTGTTCGACAAAGTGGTCGTTGCTGTCGCACCCAATCCATCCAAACATCCACTCTTCACCCTGACCGAGCGGCTGGAGATGATCCGGATCGTGATGAAGGAGATGAAACAGGTCGAGGTGACCCACTTCGATGGGTTACTCGTGGACTATGTCCAACGATACGGCGCCCATGCGATTATCCGTGGCCTGCGTGCGATCTCGGACTTCGAACATGAATTTCAAATGGCCCTCATCAATCGCAAAATGGCCAAACAGGTTGAGACCGTGTTCCTGATGCCCAGCGAAGAATATTCCTATTTATCCTCAACCATTATTAAAGACGTGGCTACCCACGGCGGAGCGCTCACGGAATTTCTACACCCCGAGGTTGCGCGCCAGCTACAGGAACGGATCAGGAGTTTAAAAACATGAAGCTGGCTGCACGAGCGGGGCGAATTGCTCCCTCCCCCACCTTGGCCATGGCCGCAACTGCAAAAGCAATGGCGGCACGCGGAATCGACGTTGCCGACTTTTCGTCAGGAGAACCGGACTTCGATACCCCCGAACCGATCAAAGCAGCCGCAGAAGCTGCAATTCGTGCAGGGTTTACAAAGTACACTCCCTCATCCGGCATCGATGAACTGCGCCAATTGATTATCGACAAACTTCAAAGAGAGCAAGGGCTCCGATACGAAAAATCCCAAGTGCTGGTCTCATGCGGCGCTAAGCATTCGCTCTATAACCTTGCCGAAGCTCTCCTTGAAGCCGGTGATGAAGTCATCATTCCTGTTCCCTTTTGGGTCTCGTATGCCGACCAAATCCTGCTCAATGACGCTACGCCGGTGTTCTTGCCCACCCGTGAAGAGGATGGGTATGCCATTGATGCCCACGAATTGGAGCGGCTCATCACCACACGTACCAAGGCGATTATCATCAATAGTCCCGGCAATCCAACTGGAGCAACCTACGACCGAGGAACGCTCGAACGCCTTGCTGAGCTGGCTCTCCGTCGGGATCTCCTTCTGATTTCCGACGAGATTTATGAAAAAATTCTCTACGATGGGGCGACGCACACGAGCATTGCCTCATTAGGACCGGATGTCGCAGCCCGTACCGTTGTGATCAACGGTGTCTCCAAAGCCTATGCGATGACCGGTTGGCGAATCGGCTATGCAGCCGGTCCCAAAGACCTGTTGACGGCCATGGCAAATATTCAAAGCCAGAGTACGTCCAATCCTTGTTCTATTTCGCAAAAGGCTGCCGTCGTGGCCTTGCGCGAAGGTGGCGCCTTCACGGAAAAGATGGTGACGGAGTTCGATCGGCGGCGGCGCATCATGGTCGAGCGCCTGAATGCGATGCCCGGCGTTCGCTGCAGAATGCCCACCGGAGCATTTTATGCGTTCCCGAATGTGAGTGGACTACTCGGACAGCAGAGCCCAAGTGGGAAAATCACAACTCCGACCGATCTTGCAAACTATTTGTTACAGGAATTCAAGGTTGCCGTGGTTCCCGGTGAGCCATTTGGAAGCACTCAGCATATTCGACTGTCCTATGCGACCAGCATGGAGACGATAGTTCGCGGAATGGATCGCCTGGACGCAGCATTCAAGCAGCTTAGCTAACAGAAGAGACCGTTATTTGGTGTGTCTCGTTTGTTTGGTTAGTTAGAAAAGACCAACCGGATCAACAAAACAAACCAGATCAACCAGACAGACCGGGCTAGTAGGAGGAAGTGAATCGTGCCTATCTATGAGTACCAGTGTGAAAGCTGCACAGATAAGTTTGAAATCAAACAAAGTATGAAGGACGATCCCCTTACCGCCTGCCCGCGATGCGGGAAGCGCGTACAGCGCCTGATTTCGTCGCCCGCCATCATGTTCAAAGGCAGTGGGTGGTATGTGACGGACTACTCCGACAAAATGAAGCCTTCCTCAGAGAGTGAAGCATCTGCACCCGCGACTGGGGAGAAGAAAGAGACCGCGCCAAGCACGTCCAGCCAGACGACATCCACAACTCCCTCCACCCCCTCTACTCCAGCTTCTCCCCCCTCCTCGGTGCCGGCAAGCACCCCGCCGAGCACGACCCCAAGCACAACGACGCCCGTACCATCATCATCCAGCACTAAGTAGATAGCGGAGTGCGGCGTGCTAGCGCTTACTTGTTGTGGCCTTGGCCGGTGTTTTCTTCTTGGCTGGGGCCTTCTGCGTAACCTTTGTGGACGGCTTGACTGCGCTGGTCTTCGGCGCTGCAACTTTCGCCGACTTTGCCAATCGTCCCTGTGCTGCCGTCAGACCATTTTGCAAACTGGCTATCATGGTCGACTTATCTTGATTTGCCTTGGAAAGATCATTCACTTGCGCCTGCAAATCGTCTTTCACCTTCGAAATGGAGGTGAGTTGATTCTGTAGCTGAGCCTTTTCCATTGTCGCAGTCTGGAGTTCGGAACGGAGCTGTTCAATTTGTGTTTGGAGCGCCGGGGGCCAGTAATCGCACCCGGACAGCCCCACAGAGACGAGCGTTATGGCCGCCACCGCGACAAGGTTACGCACCATCACTGTTCGAGTCATCGGTATTCTCCTTTCAGTGTGAACGATACAATCGACTTCACCGACTATATGCGTCGAAATGCAGGCCATGAGCGGCCAACTGTGCCACGATGGCGCCTCGTTCGATCGCTCCTTCGCGAATAATTTGGATCGGACCGCGTACGTCGATAACGGTGGACGGCCTCCCGCCGGGAGTCGGTCCAGCATCAATGATCAGATCGAGCGCGTCGCCGAGGCTGTGCTGGACCTCTTCGGCCGTCGTGGGCGGCGGCATGCCTTCACGGTTTGCACTGGTGCCGGTCACGGGCCCGACTCGAAGCAAAAGATCACGCAGCGGCTGCCAGGCGCTGAGACGGATGCCGACTGAGCCAGTCCTAGCAGTCACCGCATCGGAAAGTCCAACCGCCGCAGGAAAGACGATGGTAAGAGGCCCGGGCCAGAACGCATTCATGAGTACGTGTGCTGCATGGGGAATGCTTTGAACGAACGGCCCCAACTGAGATTCGTCTCCGATCAGTATGAGAATCGGTTTCCCCTCCGACCGCCCTTTGACCTGCCATAATCTGGCGAGTGCCTGCTCGTCGAACGGAGCCACGGCAAGCCCATAGGAACTTTCTGTCGGCAGGGCGATCAACCCGTTTTCTCGGAGCACACGACGCACCAGATCAGCAAGCGCCGGGATGGTGGGCGCCATATAGCGCTCGATCAATGCCATAGCAGGAATCATCCGCCCCTTCAGTGCTACACGTGGCGTGAAAACGCCCGATGCGCAATATCTGTCCGATAGTGAGCGCCTTCAAATGCAATCGACTTAGTCACGCGATAGGCTTCCGCTTGCGCGACTTGCAGGGTCTTTCCGCGTCCCATAATGCCCAACACCCGACCCCCGGCTGTTACCACCTCGGTACCAATTCGTGTCGTGCCCGCATGAAACACCACGGTCGCCGCATCGGTCATGGCCGGCAATCCGTGAATTGCGCGGCCGGTCTGATAGGCTCCGGGATAGCCTCCCGACGTCATAACGACACAGACCGCGGTCTCATCATGCCAGTCTACGGTAAGTTGATCGAGCCGATGTTCGACCACTGCCAATATAACATCCAGTAAATCAGTCTTGAGCAACGGAAGCACAACCTGCGTTTCCGGATCCCCCATCCTAGCATTGAACTCCAATACATACGGCATCCCGTTCACAATCATGAGTCCGGCATACAGAACCCCTTGAAACGGACAGCCCATGCGTGACAAGGCATCGACGGTGGGATAGAGAACCTGACTGGTCACCTGCTCGCGTAGCGCAGTGGTACCGATCGGCGCAGGACAATAGGCGCCCATGCCCCCGGTGTTGGGTCCCGTATCGCCATCCCCAACTCGTTTGTGATCTTGCGCAGGCAGCATTGGCACCACCGTCAGGCCATCCGTGAAGGCCATGATCGTCAGTTCCTCGCCATCAAGAAACTCTTCGATCAATACGCGCTGACCAGCTTGACCGAACACCGCATGCTCCATCGAATCGCGAACGGCCTGTTTCGCTTCCTCACGCGTCGTCGCGACCACTACACCCTTTCCTTGCGCCAGCCCATCAGCCTTTACGACTACGGGAATCTGATGCTGATCGAGATAGGCCAAGGCTGGAGCAACTCGGTCAAAACTTTGCGCCTTCGCCGTGAGAATGTTCGCACGGCTCATGATCTCTTTAGAAAAGACTTTGCTGGCTTCGATGCGTGCGGCGCCCTTCGTCGGTCCAAATATTTTGAGCTCCGATTTTCGAAACTCGTCGACAATGCCCAATGCCAGCGGAGCTTCCGGCCCCACGACCGTCAGATCGATCTTCTCCGACTGTACGAAAGCTTTCAGCCTGGCAACATCGTCGGCTTTGACCGGAACACAGGTTGCGAGCGACTCGATCCCTGCATTACCCGGCGCACAATACAGCGTCGGCTTGCGGGGGCTTTGCGCAAGCTTCCATACCATGGCATGCTCGCGTCCTCCACTGCCAACAATAAGGATTTTCACAGAAGAACCTCTCTGAATTGCAGCATGCCCCTCTTGCGGATGCTCAAACAGGTCATCCAACAAGGCCGCAAGGAGTGAGAGGCCCGAAGCGCACTGAGCGGAGGTACGTTGAGGGTCTCGAACGACTGAGAACGAAGTTGGTGAACCTGTTTCAGCATCCGACTAGTGGCGGAAGTGGCGCATGCCGGTGAGAATCATCGCCACGCCTTGTTCATCTGCGGCTTTGATGATTTCGGCATCGCGAATCGAACCTCCCGGTTGAATGACCGTGGTGATTCCAGCCTGAATGGCGGCATCCAACCCGTCCCGGAACGGAAAAAACGCATCCGATGCCATCACGCATCCCTTGATTGGCATCTGGGCTTTCATCGCCGCAAGCTTTACGGAATCGACCCGGCTCATCTGGCCGGCGCCGATACCCACGGTCTGCCCCGGCTTCGCATAGATTATCGCATTCGACTTCACATGTTTGCAGACCTTCCAAGCAAAGGCACAGGCCGCGTACTCCTCGTCCGTCGGTTTGCGCATGGTCGGTACGTTAAGTGCCCTCAGGTCGGTTAACGTACCGAGATCCCGGTCCTGCACAATCAAACCGCCGACCAATTTCTTGAGATCGAAGCCCTCTTGTTTTACATTCGCGAGCGGCCCGACGTCGAGCAAACGCAGATCCTTCTTGCGCTTCAACTCTGCCAGGGCATCGTCTGCAAATCCTGGCGCAATCACCACTTCAACAAAGGTGGCGGTAATTTCCTTCGCCGCGGCCAAATCCACGGGTCGATTGAAGGCAATCACGCCACCGAATGCCGAAATGGGATCAGTCTCCCGAGCCTTCATATAGGCCTCGACAGGCGTCGCACCCAATGCTACACCGCAGGGATTGTTGTGCTTGATAATGGCTACGGCAATCTCGTCGAACTCTTTCGCCAGCTCGAGCGCCGAATTGGCGTCGAGAAAATTGTTATACGACATCGCCTTGCCGTGCAGGATCTTTCCGCGGGACACCGATGGCTCAGTCGAATGCAGCTCTCGATAGAAGGCCCCTTGCTGATGAGGATTCTCTCCATAGCGGAGTATCTCCGCCCGTTCGTACTGCAAAGACAATATTTTCGGGAACTTGGCATCGTTGCTCTGCACCTGCTGTTCAAGATACCCGGCAATCAAACTGTCATAGCGCGCCGTATGTTGAAAGACCTTCATCGCCAACTCACGACGCAACTCACGCGACACTGTCCCTGCCTTTGTTGCATCGAGCACGCGCTGATAATCGGTTGGGTCTACGACCACCAAGACATCTTCGTGGTTTTTGGCTGCGGAACGCAGCATCGATGGCCCGCCGATATCGATATTTTCAATGGCCTCTTCGAAGGGACAATGGGGCTTCGCAATCGTTGCCTCGAAGGGGTAGAGATTGACCACGACCATGTCGATGGGTCCGATCCCCTGCTGCTTCATCTGCTCGACATGGGCAGGCACCGAACGACGTCCAAGCAAGCCGCCATGAATCTTGGGGTGCAGTGTCTTGACTCGACCGTCCAGAATTTCCGGTGAGCCAGTGTAGGCTGCGACATCGGTCACCTTCACACCGGCCTCTCGCAAGGTTTTCGCCGTACCTCCGGTCGAAAGGATCTCGGCGCCCAGAGCCTCAAGCCCTTTCGCCATCTCCACGACGCCGGTTTTCTCTGACACGCTGATTAATGCCCGCTTGATGCCGGCCATAGGTGTGCTCCTTGGAAAACTATCGATTGATATTACGTAAGTTGGAAGGCGTGGAGAAGAATAGCAAATGAATACATGCCTTACAAGAGGGATGTGGAGTCTTCCGGCACTGCCTAGATAACCCACAAATCCTGTCTGGTATGAGCCTGCGCAGTATGGTAGGGTCAGAGGCCGATCAGCCACCTTCCTCCGAGAATTGGTTCATCATGCGCAGAGCGATTCTAGGCGCAGGCGCTGTCGCACTTACTCTTCTTGCCGTGGTTTGCATTCCACGCCATCTTTCGACATCGACAGCATCAAGCGCCCTCACCCCTGCCTCCTTTCATGCGCGCTTAGAACAGGGGACTCTGACCCTCCGTGGTTCACTTCCCAGTGAAATCAGCAAATCAGCAATTCTTCAGCGAGCCCAAGAGCTTTATGGAAAAACGCCAGGCCACGTCGTCGATGAGTTGGCTGTAGATCCTAGAGTGGGATCTGCCGCCTGGACCGGCAATGTTCCCCAAGTTCTCTCCATTTTAGGGCACATGAGAGAACGCGGCTCCATCATCATCGATGGGCACACGATTGTTCTCAGTGGCCTGGTCGACAGCGATCGTGCCAAAGCCACGGTGCTACGAGATATTGCTCCTCTGCTGCAGACTGGACTCGAACTAGAAGATCATATTCGCGCAGCTCAGCTTGCGATTTCCTCCCCCTCGCTACAGAAGAAGTTAAATGAGATTCTTTCGCATTCCTCCATAGAATTTGATTCCAACGCCACTACGATGACTCCCCGCAGTCGCGCCACACTGGAGCAGCTGATCGCCCAATTACGTTATGCCCCTCACACGGCCATTGAGATCGGCGGTCATACGGACAAGTACGGCGAAGCGGACTATAACCTCCAACTGAGCCGCCGTCGCGCTGAAGCCGTGCAGCAATACTTCACCAGCCATGGCCTGACCAACCAGTTCACCGCCGTTGGCTATGGCGCCTCGCGACCACTATCGGCGGCACAGACGCGGGCCGGATTCCAACACAACCGACGCATCGAACTACGAGTGAAAGGAAAGACCGACCTATGATCACGCTCATTGGCCAAATGCTGGGATGTCTCATTGTCGCAGCCGGAATCGGCGGCGCAGTCGGATGGCTGCTGAGAAACGTATCCGCCGGCCCACTCACGCAGCAGCTCATGGACGTCACCGCTACCTTGCGCCTCAAAGAACAGATGCTGGGGAAGGCACAGTTTGAACTGAATACTCAAACCGCTGCGATGCAGATGCTCGAAAGCAAGATTGTCGAATCGGAGGAGCTTAACCAATCTATCCGGCAGGAACTCTCTGCACGAAACGACCGTCTCCAGGCGCTTCAAGAAGAATTGGCCATTCGCACGCAACGGCTGACGATCCTGGAAGCGGAAGAAGCCTCGGTTCGACGGCGCGCGAGTGAATATGATGCGGCGGAGGCCGCGCAGTCGGAAGTGGCCCAGCAACTTCAGCTCGCACGCCAGGAGGCTCAACAGACACTCGAGTCGAACGAGCAAGAACAGCGCGATCTTCAGCACCGCGTCGTCGAGTTGGATACCGCCATCGCAGAAGCCGATCGGCTACGCGCGCGCGTGGAGGAACTCGAACCGGCCCAAGGACGGGTCCATTGGTTGGAAGTACAACTCAGCGATCGAGACGCCGAGCATCGAGCTGCGCTACACCAACTCAACAACCAACTGGCCGAACGAGACCGGCGCATCGACGAACAGGAGCCGCTCATCCAACGGCTTCAAGAGCAACAGACGGCATTGGCACAGTGGGAAACGAAATATGCCCACACCCTCAATCAACACGAAGCGCAGATCGCCATATTACATCAACGGCTCGCGGCGCAAGATCAACTCCGAGCCCAGCTCTTGCTTGATAAACAACTCCTCCATGACCAAGCCGAACAGATCGACGTCCTGCAGCACCGGATTCAAGAACTCGAAGCGCAACAGCAAGGCCTGGCGGATCAGATGAAGACCGTGGGAGACAAGCAGGAGGAGATCGACCGCCTCCGAAAACGCTTGGTCGAGGTGCAGGCCGCACTCCGCATCAAGACCGATGGAGGGGTTGTGCCTCCTCGCCAGAAAACCCGTCAGAGTGGAAGTCAACTGAGCCTGGAGATGGAACAGGCGAAAGCGGTAAAAGACAGACCAAAAGACGACCTGAGTAAGATTCATGGGATCGGTCCCGCCTTTGCGCGGACCCTAAACAAAATGGGCTTATACAGCTTTGGTCAGATTGCACGTTGGACGCCGGAGGATATCAACAAGGTCGCGAAGAAGTTGTACACCGCCCCCGAGCGGATCAAGAGAGACAAGTGGATTGCCGAAGCTAAAAGGCTCCATGAGCAGAAGTACGGCCAGCAACTCTGACGCGGCACACTCCCATCGTGACGCATTTCTCGTGAGACACCGTTCCAAGTATCGGCGGTCACTCCAGCGCCTTCCGGAGCCGTCCTTTCTGACTACCCAGGCGAAAACCTCTTAGAAAACGCCATCGCGGACTAAGCTTGATTCCAGGCAAACTCAAATCGTGGACATCTTCCAAATGGTTACGGCACAGGCCTAAGCCAATTCAGATCATTCACTCAGAGAATGCTTTCTGACCCCTGCCTCCTGAGACAGGATGCAACCAGAGTCTTTTTTCCTCTAACCATCTGAAAGTTATGACAATATGTCCTTGTTTTGGATCAATACATTCTGGCCGTGCTGCTTCAGTTAAAACCCAGCCAGAACATCCTTAGACGACTGTGCTGCTGCGAAGGGCATGAGTTCAGACCAGGCATTCAGACCACACCCTGTCCAAGACATAGATATAGAAAGTTATTATTAGTAAGGGTGGTTCCTGCCACCATTTTTTTACTTTTCTGGTAGGTTTTACTGAGACATGTAGGAGCCTGTTGGTCTAAGAGGTAACCATGAAGAGTGCAGCGATTCTTGCCGCAGGCATTGTTGCACTTGTCATTCTTGCCGCCATATGCCTTCCACGCCACGCTCCCCTATCAACAGCATTAGGCGCCCCTATCCCTGCCAACTTTCATGCGCGTGTGGAGTATGGGACACTGATCCTCCGTGGCTCGCTTCCCAATGAGACCAGCAAGGCCGCAATTCTTCAAAGGGCCCACGAACTCTATGGAGCCACGCCAGGCAACGTCGTTGATGAGTTGGCGGTAGATCCGAGGGTGGGGCCTGTCGCCTGGGCCGACAACCTTTCCCAAGTCCTCCCCGTCTTAGGATATATGGCGGAACGAGGCGCCATCATCATCGACGGCCGCACGATTGTCGTCAGCGGCCGGGTCGGCGACAATCGTATCAAGGCCACCATGCTACAAGATATTGCTCCTCTAACGCAGGCAGGGCTGGAGTTGGAAGATCGTATTCTGGCTGGTTCATCCTCGGCGGGTAGGTCCATGAAAACTTCCTCTTCCAAAGTTCCATCTACAAAGGCGCCATTCCTGGTAGCGGCCCCATCCCCCAAAGCTCCTGCCACGAAGACTCCATCCTTGTTGGTGGCCATAGCCCCGCAGGCTCCATCTCTGCCGGTAGCCCCATCCCCGGCTGCTCCATCACGGATTGAGATCACCCCCTCCTCGCTCCAGAAGACATTGAATGAGATCCTCGCGCGCACATCTATCGAGTTTGAATCGAACAGCACCACGATGACTCCCAGCAGTCTTGCCACACTGGACCGACTGATTGACCAATTACGGCATGCCCCTCGCACGGCCATTGAGATCGGCGGCCATACGGACAAGTACGGTGAGCCGGAGTATAACCTTCAACTCAGCCACCGCCGTGCTGAAGCCGTGCGGCGCTACTTTAACAAACATGGCTTGACCAACCAGTTCACTGCCGTCGGCTACGGCGCCTCACAACCGTTGTCGGTGTCGGAGAAACGTGCCGGCCTCCAGCGCAACCGGCGCATCGAACTACGAGTGAAAGGACAGCCCGAGTTATGAGCATGTTCATCAACCAAATGTTGGGATGTCTCATCATCGCGGCATGCATCGGCGGCGCAGTCGGATGGTTGCTGAGAAACGTATCCGCAGGCAAACTCACACAACAGCTCGCGGACGTCACCGCCATGATGCACCTCAAAGAGCAGATGTTGGAGAAGGCGAGGTATCAGTTGAGAGACTCCGCCTCGAAGATGCATCCGATCAAGGAAGAAGAATTACCCTCGTTGCAAGAGCGCACCATGATCGTGGGAAATCAGTGTGTCGATACCGATCGACTTCACATGCAACTCCAGGAATCGGAGTCGGCAGGGGGATTGGTTGAGTGGCTAGACGTACAACTTACTAAACGGGATGAGCAGCATCGAGTCGCACTCCATGAAGTCGAGCTCCAGCTCGCCGAACGAGATCGGCGTATCAGTGAACTCGAACAATTCACTATGCAGCTGAAGATGCAAGCAGAGGACAATGAGGCCCTTCCAGCTGACAAAGCAGCCTGATCTTAACCTGTATCACTCACAAAGACTTCTATTGCAACCGTCAACACGCTATACTGGCGCGTGAATCGTCGATCCTATCTCACGATTAATGCTATCAGCAATCAGCTTTTAGCCATCAGATTCTATCCGGAAATGAGACAAGCTTCATGGGATACTAGGACGATTTTCTTCTACTGGCGGACTATTCCAGCATCCTGCTAAGTGATCGTTGTGTGGTAGAGGGAGATTATATCCGCTAGCTTCCCTGCAGACTCTACTTGCGGGTGATTTACGAAAACGGTTATTTACACTTTCCCCAGCCTTGAGCTAGTCGTAAGTTCTTGCCCATGGATCCCCTCCAAGTAGGGTGACATAGCGGTTGAGGCGAACGCGATCCTTGTTTTCGATCCCAATAAACTCGATGCCGAATCGGAGGCCCCTGACCCAGCATACAGTGGCCCGAGACACACGCATGGACGGCTCGGATTCCTGAAAGGAGAGACGCAACTGAAGATTATCTCCTACTTTGACTGGCAGGGAGCTTTCTGCTAAACAGCCACACTCCGACATATTAAGAGTCCGTCCCTCACCCACCTGCATGCCGCTCGCAAGGATGATGAAACACTGGAACGCGAAGCGCTCACTAGCCCGAGAGTCTCCGATCTTTTTCTGGCGAGAAACCATGGCATGGCCCTCCTTCGATCTCTCGTGGATACCCGCACGATTGGTGGCGACAACACAGAATGCGATACTGCGCACGACCCTCGTCTTATGAGAAAGCCTATCCACCGCGTACCCTCTGCAAAAGACCTAAAGGAGGTACCTCCGAAGGGGGGCAGGCTGGGAACGGGGTGGCAGAGCCCTTTGCTCCAGCGTATCCCGGAACGGCCCTTTCGAATTCTGTGGCGGCCTGATTACTCCCGTTGCTCACGCAACGTGTAGTCGCGGAAGGATGGAGGGAGGGGCCAGTTGCCCTTCTTGCTCACAGAGCCCCACGATAAAACGGTGGTCGTTAGATGCGCGCAATAAAGGGCAGCCTTGGCCGCCCCAGAGGGAATCGTAGAAGTGCTTAGAAGCCCATCCCATAAGCCTTCGCCCTGTTCTATAATCTGCTGACGCATCGAAAGTGATTGATGTTTGCCGGAAATAGAATTTATCGGTCAGCTCCCCAGCAGACTCAACTCGTGGGGAACTCCTAAAACGGTTATTGCATCTGTTACTGTCCTGCGCCGCATAATGGTTTTCGACATCTTGCCTTGGCTGCATCGTGCGACTCACCGCTTTTTCCCCTCTTGAAGGCGGGCTAGAGGCTCTCTCACTGCGTGTGTCCAACGAAGTCCTTCTGAAGCCGCGCGTTGCGCGAGCACAAAAGATCATCAGCCTCCATCCCCTCCTCTGTTCCGGGAGCACAGGACCAACGTGGGTGTCATTCCATCCCCTTCATCAGCGCAATCACGCTCGCCATTGTGACCTGGTCGTCGTCGAATCCGCCATGCGTCGTACTTTTCGATTCCCTACCTGGTGCAGCCCACGTATAGACGTTTGGCAAATTCTTCGATGCAATCTCGTCGTTGAAATACTTCTCCATGCCGAGTATCGGTGTCTTCTGTCCTTGCTCGAGCGACTGCGACACCAGATAGAGCAGAGAGCGGCTGTAGCCTAGAATCGGTTTGCACGTCGGATCTTTCTGTTCCATGTCGTCGGATAGATGGAACTGATTGAAGCGCTTGACCTTGCCGCTTGTGATGGCGGGGACGACGGTCTTTGTGAAGAGATCGACGCGTACTGCCGGCGCCATGAAATTCACGCTTTCGAAATTCCAGCCCTGTCCTCCCAGGCGATCGACGACATGACTGTGCAGAATCGCCCCGGCCGAATGGCCGACTAGATGCAGGCGCACCTTGGACAGATCGGCAAAATACGGCGATTGTCGGCACGCCTTGTAGAGTTTCATGCCTCCACTCTCGGCCGTATTGGAGATCGCGTCCGCATTCTGTTTCATTTCGCTCCAGATCGCCGTCCCTGGCTTGGCCAGTAGTTTTTCAAGCCGTTCGTCCCACCAATCCATGACTCTATCGAAGAACCCGCCGGTCGGACGCGGCTGGCCCTCTAAGACATCCTCAAGGCGCCCCTTGAGCGTGGACCAGAGGTCGGTTTCCCACATCAGGAAGATAGGAAATATCTTGTGTTCATACAACGCCGGAATCCACCTCGCTGCCGTCTCTCCCGCAGTATCCTCGGACGTGAGACCGCCATGCGCGTAGATTGCGATATCCACGGGGTCATTCTTGCCCAAACCCCATGCTGTCCGCGCCTTGCCAAGATGGTACGTAACCAGTGCCTCGATGTCGGACTCCTGTGTGCGGAAATCGCCGGTGTTGCTGAGCCGACCGTTGTTCTCCATGTCGATGATGAACGGGCTGATCTCTCGCGTGCGCAACGAAGACTCGCTGGCGAGCTGCACTTTGCCGGCATCCAGACGCAACGTCGTCGACCGTGCGATCTCCAGATGTAGTTCGGTGACCACGCCCAGTTGTGCCACCCAACAGTCCATCGCATTGTCGAGCCAGTCTTCATACTGTAACACTGCGCGGCCTTTTGTACCCCAGCCCGTCCCCCACGAGTTATGAACGATGAACCCGTCTTGGTTATAGCCGACAATCGCAAAGGCATGGCCACCGTCGCTGGGGTCTGCCTTCCGACATGGAATCATCCAATACCCGCCTTTCGTGTGAGATGTGCTTGACAATCCTTCATCCCAGCCGGAGTGACAGACTGCGCTGGCATAGAGAATGCCGATCTCGTTGAGTGCCACGTGCATATCGGTGACCGACCGCATGTCGACGCGGTAATAGGCCCCGAGCGGACGCCGTACGGCATCGAGCCACCAGTCGTCTGCAGACTTCGTTACTTGGGCCTGTCGGCATTTTTTCAGTAGTCCACAGCCGGTCCGAGCAGGCACTCGTGTTTGTACCAACCCTTCATTGCACCGCGCAGACTCGATCCGGTGTCGATGTCTGGGTCGCCGGGAAATTCGTCATAGCGCCGTGCCATCGAATACAACATAAATGGGGCCACGCAACAGTCGATCTGCTTGCGTTTCGCTGTGTGCTGCAACTGATACACGACGCTTGCCAGCGCGAAACCTGTACAGGCGTTGGTCTGTTTCTGATTGAGCACAGGGATGTTGAGTCTTCGGAACAAGCGTCAAGCCTGGCACCACTGCCACCGGTGGCAGATAGACCCTGTCGCGCAGATCGAGGCGATCAGGAATCACATTGCGTATTGGAGAGGCCGCAGGGCCAAACGTATTCTCTCTTCCTGCTGTGATCTTTTTCCTCACCATGTGACATTCCTTTCAGGATGTAGACGGACACCGATGAACAGTCTGTTTTTTGATATTCATATCGGAGAAAACACATCTTGCATTTTCAGCCGATTCACTCATTCCGTCAAGCATCGACATGCCGAATCGCCTTGCATATACCAGTACTTCGAGAAACTGAGGACGAGTCCCAAATAAACTTCTACGGATTCATCATCCTGAGGTATGAGAGTGTGGTCACTCACGTTTATTGTACATACCAGGCACTCAGTTTCGTTTGACTTCCCCTTCCCTTCACTCCTAAAATCTTCCGCTCAAGAGGCCATCTTGTCGTTCGTGAAAGATGAAACGGCGGAATGAATCTGGAAACAAACGAAGCTTCATGGGCATCGTGAACGCCGCTGGCGGACTGTTTCAGCATCCTGCTGATGCAACCAAACAAGCCAGACAGACCGAACAGACCAAATGAGCAAGATAGGCTCCTAAGACTATTTAACATGCGGGCAGTAAGGAGGTGATATTTTGGCTGAAGAACGGAAATACAGAGGCGAGGTTCCCCTGCATAACAACTATGGCCCAGAGGCGAAATATGCCGTTGAGGCGGAAGCGTTGCTTCCGACCACGAAGTATGAAGAAGAAGTAGCTCGTGGCCTTGAATTGGGACTGCCAGGCGCCGATTCCATTAAGGATCGCCGAATTCCCACGTTCAGTCGGGGAGAACTCCCCCACTTCGCCGGCATCAACACGTTTGTCAAAGCACCCTACATCGAAGACGTACGCAAGTGCGGCCAGTACGACGTGGCCATTCTCGGGGCGCCGTTCGACGGCGGCACGACCTATCGATCCGGTACGCGGTTTGGCCCTCAGGGCATTCGCAAGATTTCTGCTCTGTATGGATCCTACAGCTTCGAGCTTGGTGTGGATCTGCGAGAGTCCATTTCCATGTGCGATCTCGGTGACGTATTTACCATTCCTGGCAACATTGAAAAGACGTTCGATCAGGTGAGCAAGGGCGTTTCACACGTTTACGCCAGTGGGGCGTTTCCCGTGGTGCTCGGCGGCGATCATTCCCTTGGCTTCGCGACTGTGCGGGGGATCGCGGAGAATCTTAAAGGGGGCAAGCTCGGCATCATTCACTTCGACCGGCATGTGGACACACAAGAGACCGATCTCGACGAACGCATGCACACTACACCCTGGTTTCACGCGACCAACATGCCCAATGTGCCGGCAAAAAACCTCGTGCAGATCGGGATCGGCGGCTGGCAGGCGCCACGGCCCGGTGTGAAGTCTGGACGTGAACGCCAAACCACCATCATGACCGTCACCGATTGCGTGGAGATGGGGATTGAGAATGCCGCTAAACGAGCACTTGAAGTGGCTTGGGACGGTGTCGACGCGGTCTGGCTGAGTTTCGATGTAGATTGTCTGGACGCTGCCTTTGTGCCTGGAACAGGCTGGCCTGAACCAGGCGGGTTTTTGCCGCGTGAAGTGCTGAAGTTTCTTCAAGTCATCGCGGACAGCAAACCTATCGCCGGAATAGAGATCGTGGAGTGTTCTCCTCCCTACGACGCAGCCGAGATCACCGCCCTGATCTCCACTCGCGTAATCATGGATGTATTGGCCTGCCAGGTGCGCTCAGGCCATCTGCCGAATCGGAGAAAGCCCTAACAGAATTATTCATGAACATGTCTGCTGCAATCGCGAGCTTTCTGGCCCGACGTACGGGGCTAGAGGCTAGGGATGAAGACTTCAGCAGGATGCTCAAAAAGGCCATCCTCGTCGTGCGTGGTTTGTCTGATTCATCTGGTTTGTTTTTTTATCCGGTTAGTTTCGTTCAACCAAAAAGCCTGACAAACCAAACAGACTAAATAACGATCTTTTTGCGCTAGCGAAATTTCTAGCTTCCTGCTAGCGAGTTAACGACATTTCATGATCACTCAATGTCAAGATATCCTCAAAGTCTAGGCCACTTCTGACATCGCCAAGTTTCTGTTCCAGTTTCCTTCCTGAGTGAAACTCCACCTCAAGCTTATACTGTGAGTCTGATCTCACTTTGTACTGAATGGCCTTAGTTTTCCCCTGTTCTATTTCCCCAAACATGAATGTCTAACCGCACACTTCGAGTTGGCCATTTTTTATCGATTCTGTGGCAGCGTTGAGGATAAGCACCTGGCCATCATCGCTCAGTACAATCGATGTGGAATACCAGGACACTAGAAGGAAGCAACCTATTCCGATAGCCGCGGTTTGCCAGTATTTCATCGCCATCTTCTCCAATTAATTCCGTCGGATGTTGTTGGTCAGTATATACAGTGTCGTGACGCCTAAAATACTGCCCAATACAAGCGGTACAGCCCAGAGCTGCCACCAGGGTGCATTGGGCGATACAGCGTAGACACGAGGCCAGGCAATGTTGACGAATTCGAACAGCGACCAGAGGAAGGCCGCCACATTGATCGCCAACCCCCAGCCTCCCAGCTTCAGCTCACCGAGTGCCGGGTTCCAGCGGCCCGTGAGACGAGTATAGAGTCCGACTCCGGTGGTCATGGCAAACATAGCGTACAACCCGCCTGTGCCGAAGGCGATCACCGTAGCCACGGCCCCATCGTTCAGCCCGAACAGCAAACCGAGTCCCGCCAATAGTACGACGCAGATCACCGCATTGCGCGGAATCTTAGAGGCCGTCACTCGGCTGAACATCAAAGGCATATTGCCCTCGCGGGCCATGGAGTACACAATACGCGACGTGTATTGCACCATGGATGCCCCGCAGGCCAGGAACGCAATCATGACGATCGCCAGAAAAGGCTCCTCAGCCCAGGCCCCAAAGCTACTGGCTATCACAGGTGTGACGGGATCTGACGAGGCACTCGTATGCACCAGTGTGTCACGGTTAAAGCTTAACGTCAGGGCGGCGGAGTTGAAGAGCACGACACTTCCCACCATGCAGAGGGACAAAAAGATTGCGCGCGGGACCATCCTTTTGGGGTTATGGGTTTCTTCGGCGATGGTGGAGCAGGCATCGAAACCGATGAAGGCCCAACCAGAAATGGCGAGCGCCGCCAGAAACGCAGCTGTTTGGCTGGGTGCGGTTCCCGTGCCTAGATGCTCGAACAATTCGGAAAATGAATGCTGTCGGAAAAAGAGAAACAGCAGCAGCGCCACACCGAACGACCCGACTATTTCCGCATAGACACCCAGGGTAATAACCAGCTTAAACACATTGACGTGAACCAGGTTGAGGAGCATACAGACCAACAAAAATACTGCGCCCCATATCACTAACGTCACCCCTCCTCCACTCCCTGATCCGAAAAAAATCGCAAGCCAGACACCGCCAGTGTATGCGGTTGTGGTGAGCATCGCGATCGTGGAGCTGACGTAGATGACTCCGGCATACTTTCCGGTGGTGACCCCACCGAGCTGCCGCGCCCACTTGTACGCTCCCCCCGCAATCGGAATCTGCGAGGACAGCTCAGCGTAGACAGTAGCCACCAGCAGCTGCATCACCAGACAGAGCGCCAGCGCGGCAAACCACCCGCCTCCCGTCACCACCGTCTGCACACCAATGATGGCATAGAGCCCCGCCACAGGTGAAACAGTCGCGAAGCCAATGGTCAGGCTATTCCAGAGAGTCAGGCTGCGGTTGAGTTTATCGGCAGCAGCCGTGGCGGTTGCAGGGGGAAAAGCGTCCATACTTTCTGTGGTTGACATGACCTTCCTTTTTAACCTAGCAGCACGTCAGTCTGGTCCGATACGGGAAAGAAACATGGAGCGAGAATGTATCACGAAGTCTCTTTTGTCTAGCGGATTAAATTCCTGGTTCGCACGCCACTGAATCAACCAATTACTTCTATACACACTGCTCGGGCGAACTAGTCAACGTTGGGTTAAGAGATTACCAAACCAGGAGGGGCAAGGTGGTTAGCGTGACCTGCCTGTCGCTGCGATGCTTCGGCAAAACCGAATTTCGAGGCATGAGCCATGTTTCGGAGGCGGGGTTTTAGCTGGCAAGCATCTATTATGTTCCTTGGGTGTTTAGGGACCTGGCGCGCCAATCAATTGGCGAGCGGCCTCTACCGACTCCCACACACTCTATAACTAGGCACCGCGTAGACGACCGTTCTGTAAGAAATAGATGCCGTCTTCATCGTTGGGGCGCTTCCACTCGGCAGGCGTCTCCAAGCGTAAATCCACGTTACTTGTCCACGTCGAACCCGTCGCACTTCCGTCAACGCCTGCCGCCCTCAAATTCCATCACGGCAGTGAATAGGTCATCTCCGGCCAATGGGCGCTTCCGTAGATCCGTCCCTCTTTCTGGTCCTCAATAAAGATCCCGCCGACGTACGGCGTCGTCCCTGTAATACCCTTGAATCCACCCCTTCCCCAGACCCACGTAAACTCGCCCTTGCACTCGTTTTTCTTTCCAGCACATCGCATTTCTCCGTACGCAAGGTCTTTGCCTTCATGGGCCCTCACAATGCAGAGGGCATTATGCTGTTCCTCGTTGTTCTCACTAATACGGAAAATCGCCTGACAATCTATTTTTCCCGCATGAATCTGAGCCGGTGCTGAGCCTTCTGAGAGATGCTTCACGATCAGAGTCCCGATAATTGTGCCGCTAAAGACTCTGTACCCATCCCCCAGATCATCGATCACACCTTGTCCTTTCCAGCTCACGGTCGCATGACCTGCTTCAATGGTCTTTGCCTCGGCTTCCCAGAAGAGCCCTAGGCTCATGGCGAGGAAAGTGAGGGTCAGGATGATGGATTGTCTGAATCGCATGATTATTCCTTTCATATACGGCGCCTTCAGTCCCAGTTATGAGAGAGAAATAGAACGCCGGTGAGTGAAGAATCCCATCCTTCAAGATTGTGGACTGTGGCCGCAAGTAACGCCGTGCTCCCTTGCGCATCTGGCTCATGGAGATCGGTTTCTGCTTTCAGCAGCCGCCCAATGATTGCCGTGTCATAGTCCTTGTGCCGATGTGCCGACCGGTGGAAATACCGGAGCGTGGATCGCAGGTGCTGAGGATCGCTGTTCCATGATCCACCCCGCAGCACTTTGGACTCGCTTAATGCTGGGCCGGCCGGGTTTTGCGATGGGCTGCTCTTGTAATAGTCGTTGTCATACCAATCGCTGAGCCATTCCCAGACATTTCGGCCATGTCATAGATGCCTAGGGACTCTTGCCGTTTTCCAACGTCCCCACCGGTGCCAATGCTCCATGGTTGTGCGACCCCGTTTCCCCATAGTTTGCGTGGCGTGGCGTCGGAGGATCGTTGCCCCACGGATAGAGGCGGCCATCCGTCCCCCGTGCCGCCTTTTCCCACTCCGCCTCAGTCGGCAGTCGCTTGCTAACCCATTTGCAATGGGCGGCCGCATCCGCCCAATCCACATTGGCGATCGGACGCTTCTGATGTCTCGGTTGATTCACTGTCTTCCAGTCCGAAGGCTGATCGATCCCGTTCACTTGCAGAAAGGCCGCATACTGCCTCACTGTCACTTCGTATATATCAACTTGTGATTCCCCGTAGCTTGCTACGGGGACAATCTTTTCTGGTACCCTCTGGAGTACGGCGGACCAGAGGGATGAGGCAGTCAGAAAGGGAGCGCCCTGTGCGTGGCAACTCCACTACCACATTGTCTTTCCCGTGACATACCGGAAGGCGCTGCTGGATGAGGTGGTGACGACGATTATCCAGGAGACGGCTGCCGAGATCGCGGAACTGTTTCCGATCGAGATGGAAGCGATTGGGACGGACAAGAATCACCTGCCGCGTGTTCGCGAGGCACATCTCGTTCCCAGGCCGCAACCGTCTCTTCGACAAATGTACGGAAGCTCCGCGGAAGATGACCGAGCACCTTCGCTTGCAGCGCAAAGTCTGCTTCACTTGCCCGGAGCCCCTGGCGTTGAATGAATTCGTACATGAGTTTCAGATCCGGGACCAACCAACCCAGCAGCGTGTGCCTAGCCTTATTCCCCCAGACATCGAGATTATTTCCGCCGTACCGGACTTTGCGTTCGAGGGCGCGAGTGTAAGTCTCCGCCACGTCCTGTCCGGTCAATACTTCCAGGCCGATCAACGGATAACAGTGGAACTCATGTCCCGTTTGAGTAAGGGTCGCGACCACCGCATCCGCGATATCGCGCACGTCGACACGATTCAGGCCGATGTCTCCGATCGGCTGCGGATAGATCCCTTCCTCGAGAATCGACTCGCGATATACCAGATCGTTCTGGAAAAAGTTATTGGCCATAATCAACGTGAACGCCATCCCTGAATCTCTGAGCGCCTTCTGGATCTCCATCTTGGACTTGAAATGGGGAATCTGCGGAGCCCGTTCTGCATGGTACATCGACAGATAGACGAGGTGCCGAACGCCGGCGCGATTCGCTGCCGCCACAACCGCAAACCCCTCTTCTGTTTCCGTCGGGCTGAGCGGTGTAATCAGACACACGCAATCGATCTCTTTCATCGCCCATCGCAGCGTCTCCGGCTTGCGCAGATCTCCAATGATGCCGCTGGCCCCAAGTGGGAGGATATCAGCCTTGTCGGCTGAGCGGGTCAAGACACGCACCGCTTCTCCCTTTGCGAGGAGACCGCGTACCACGTGACTGCCAACCATTCCGGTCCCGCCAATTACGAGAATGCTCATTTTTTATGTCTACTTCGATATCGGAACGTACCGATCAGTCGATCACCCCATATACAGGAATGGGAGTGGGTCTTCTGCAGTCGCCGGTTGTTTCCCGAACTTTTCGAGGCCCGACAGCAGCCGCTCCGGATTTCCCCAGTCACTCCAGAGGACATCTCGCATCTCCATCACCGCAAGCCGCTCCGGCATGTACTGGAGCATGTGCGAGGAGAAGTTCCGACGAGGTACGGCTTCATAGATTGCGTCAAGGACTCTCAGTACTTCGGCGGTATTGATCGCCTTTTTCAGCCGTTCGAAGAGAGACATCATCTCGGGAAAGCACTGCCATCCCAATCTCCAGAGTTCTCTTCCTTTAGCTGCCAGGACCATCGTATTCCACAGACTGCCGGTGGCCCTCGCTTCCCGAACCGTGCCCTCTTTTGGTTTTACCAAGAATGCTTGCACAGCATGGATGGCATCCTTCCCTACGCGACGCAGCACTCGCCCCGGCTTGATCCACTCATACTCCAGCTCCAGACTATCCGGCTTGGCCGCAAGCAAGACCGGTTGGCCCCCCAGTCCAATGCTTCCCTCCACCGCCTGTTTCACGGCCGACAGAAACGAATCTTCCGGGGAGATGAAATGATCCGATGGATAGATCACGACAGTCGCCTCTGGATCGCGTACAAGAATGAAGGTAAGGGGCAGAAAAACGCCGGCCGCTGTATCCACGTTCTTTGGCTGCAACATCACCATGCCTGCGGGTCTTCCAGCGAGCTGGGGCCAGACTTCATATTGATGGCGCCGGGCGGCTACCACGACCATGCGCTCCCAGGGGGTCAGTCTGGCCGCGCGGTCGAGCGTGTGCTGGAACATGGAGCGAGAGCCCATGAAAGTACAGTATTGCTTTGGCTTCTCATAGCCCAGCCATCGCCGGATGACTTCCTTGGTCCGCACCTCGTCACCGCCGGCCAGGACAATCGACCACACGTTTCCTCCTCCAGCTCCGTTCTTCATTTCATCCCCTTTTCACGACGCCCCGTACCTATTCCTCCTATGCCCGTTGTTGAGGCTCATGCGAATTTGCTCAATACGCCAGTCCTTGTGGGGTACCTTGGCCGCGCCTGCTGTTCTGGTCGGCTTTTGACCGGTGGTTGGATTCGGTTCTGCAAGATCACGGGATCAACACGATGCCCGCATTGCACGCAACGAAATGTCTCGATATTGGGTTCACCGGTGTTATCCAAATCGTAGTACCACTCGGTCACGAGCAGCCCCTCGCAACGAGCGCAGCATCTCGTCGAGAGCTGCTCGCTCGCAGGAAGGGAGTGAATAACCTCTTCATTATCGTCCGGTGTCATTGTTCGACCGCATTCTGGCTCTATTGGTGCCATCCTCCGTTCCACGATTCAGCCTCCCAGTTGTTAGTTCGATGCGATGTGTAGGTGGCTTCAGAGCGTCACGGTATCCTCAGTCCTTGGTGTCACTGTAGTTCAGTCACATGATCGAACCATGAATAGATCATGAAGAATTCTTCATCGAACTCTGAATGATTGGGAGACACACAGCCACGGCATGGTCATGACTCACAATGTGAACGAGGGTTCATCTGTAACCTCCTAGAATCGCCAGTATAACGACAGCATGACCCGGCGGTTTTCGGCGTAGGAATTATTCGCATAGCTGGTGCGAGTAAAGTTCGTCTCCAGCCCCATCCGAATTTCCTGCGTAAAATCGTGGTACAGATACCCATAGTAGGTGGATTCGCGGTCATAGATACTATTCAACGATCGCGTCGCCCCGCCACAGGACGCCGCAGTCGCCCCCGTACCCGTACAGGTCATTTGACTGGCGTTGGAGGAGTAGACCGTTCCGTAGCCGCCACCGACCCAGGTCTTGCCGTTGTCGGGAAGATAGTAGGTGCCGTGCACCATCATCGAGACGGTCCGAATCGCTTCGAACTTGCCGGTTTGACTGCTCACGGCTCCCAGACCATAGTCGATGTTGGTTTGGCCAAAGGTGGAACCGCCAAATCCACTGCTGGTGTTGGCAAATCCACATGTAGGGTTGCACACCCCCCAGCTGAGCCCGTTAAAGAAGTCCGCAATACCGGCGCCCGTGACGCCTTCCATAACCACATGGGCCGTATTGCCGATCTCCCCATTCTTTGACGGTAGGACTGGGAGAAAGAGACTGGTGGACACGCCCCATCCGGTCACATAGGTCTGACTACTCAGACTGGGCTGCGCGCCAGTAGTGGGATTTGTCGGTCCCCACGAATTGGCTTCGAGCCGTCGCCCGACGCCGCTGTGCACCTTACCAAAGACCGCCTCCATCTGTCGTTTGATCTCGAACGTGTGATTGCGAGCGGCGTCGGTATTGTAATTAAAACCGGCACAACCGCGATGCGGGTCGCCTTTGGAATAATAATGGTACGTGATCAACGCCAGCGTGCGTCGTCCTTGTTCGACCATGTCCCGTACGTGATCGGCCAGGACTTCCCCAAAATACAGCCAACCCAGCTTGAAGCGCCCGCCGAGATTGCGGAATGGCTGGACGATGCCGGCCGGCGTGCTGGTAGCCACAGACAGGTCGAGGCGTCCATCCATGCACTTAAGTGTGACGATGGCAGTTTGGTGCTGTGCGGTGTAGAGGTTACGCGCCAGAACTGATTCCGGACTCTGGAATGCCGTGGAGTGGGAGTAAGCACGATGCATCAACCAGGTAATCCGTTCTTTTATGGGCATGCCACGAATAAGAATCAGGTTGTCTGCATCTGGTTGAAACGGAGTCGGAGCAGTCCTCATGACGCTCTCCGGATCAGTTCTGGCATTACGGTCTCAGATGTAATCAGTCGGTTATATTCTAGGAGGGTGTTAACAAACTCTCGTGATCCTCACTGGATACAAGACTGGCGCAAGTTACGGATGGCCTCACAATAAGTCGCAGGCGAGAACGCTGCAGGTGGACCTTATCAACAGCTTGCTATTTTGCCAGCATGGATCTGCGGAGGTCCCGATCCTTCGGGAAGATGCTTAACGGGAATGGTCCAGGTAATAGTGCCGCGCAAGACTCTGTCCCCATCCAGCGTAGTGTCGCATGGCCCGCTTCGACGGGTTTTTGCCTCGGCTCCGCAGAAGAGTCCCCTGATTAGGACCAGTAGGGTGACTATCGGGATGATGGACTATCTGAATCTCATGACTGCGCCCTTCATACTAAACGGCGTCGATAAATTCAGGTGTAAAGGAAAAATAGAGCGCCGGTGAGTGAATGCCTATCCGCTTTGTATTCATCGAATAAGCCTTTCGCTTTCTGATGAAATTAGTTCAGCGCCTCCGCCCTTTCCAGATCAGCCCACACCCTGGCCGACAGGTGATGTGATGGTCCGCTGCTGGGGACCGGCATCAACACAGTAAGGATTTCATTCTCAAACGTCGCCTTCAACTTCTCCACATGCGCCTCGTCAGGAATCGGAATCGTCCGCGTGAACGAGCCGCAGAATCGTTCGGACCAGTCCATCCCTTCGTGCCGATCGTTCTGCGCTCGCTTTCGCTCACCGCTGATAATCAACTTGTCTTGAGTGAGTTCTACCAGTACGTCGTTTTTGCTCAAGCCAGGCAACTCCGCGAGGATCTTGATCTGCCCGTCCTTTTCAGAAATCGCGATCGATGGAGACCACACCGTCATAGGTGAGATGCTTGTGCCTTCGAAAAGCCGATCCACTCCCTCAGTGAATCGCCGCATGAGTTCGGAGGGGTTGGCGGCAAGGATGTCGCGTAACGTCAGCGAGAATAAGGACGCCTGTCCGCGCCAAAAATCATTTGCCATTGAATAAGGCCCCCTGAATAGAAAACGCAGGCAGATGACACGTGAGTGACATCGTAGGATCTCCAGAAGTCTGCGGTTTACTTTTCAGGCTTTGGGTCACCTTTCGGCATGACGGGTGCGGAACGAATTTCACCGGTGAATTACACACAAAGAGCAGAAAACTCTTTTGAGCTCTCTGCCCTTTGTTGAAGCGACCACCTAGCTGAACATTACAACCAGTTGACCCGTTCGGCGGGTCGAATGTAGATCGGTTCTTCGACCTGAATCCGCGCCACTTCCTTCCCCGACTTGTTGAAGCCCAGCACGGTATCGTTGTACATCTCGAAGCGTTTCCCGTGGATCTGGGTCTCGAACACTTTCGGCCCCGGAATGACGTCGTAGCGGAAGACGATCTGCTGGCTGGCGCGCCAGAGCTGGAGCACGGCCAAGAGTTCCCGGCTGGGCACCAGATACTTTTCGATGGCATTATCCACCCCCGGGCCGAACATCTGCCGCGCATAGCCGCGGGGGCTATGCCGGGGCGGGATGTAGTAGCCATTGGGCTCCGTGCCCCACTGCGGGTAGAGGGGCAGGGCCACCTGCTCGACGCGAATGGTGTAATAGAGCGGATGCCAGCGATCTTCCGCCCACAGGCCATCGTCGCCGATGCGCATCAAGCTCTGCATGCGGATCTTGCCGACACAGGCCGCCATACAGCGGGTTTCCATCGGCTCGCCCCCGGTCAGCGGGTCCTTGCCTTCAATGCGCGGATAGCAGGCAATGCACTTCTCCGAGACGCGCGTGGTGCCGCGATACATCGGTTTCTTGTAGGGACATTGTTCGACACACTTCTTGTACCCCCGGCACCGATTCTGGTCGATCAACACAATCCCGTCCTCCGGCCGCTTGTAGATCGCCTTGCGGGGGCAGGCGGCCAAACACCCGGGATACGTGCAGTGGTTGCAGATCCGCTGGAGATAGAAGAAGAAGGTCTCGTGCTCCGGCAGACTGCTGCCCGTCATCTTCCACGGTTCATCCCGGGAGAACCCCGTCTTGTCGATGCCTTCCACGAGGGCGCGCATCGAGGTGGCCGTGTCTTCGTAGATATTCACGAACCGCCACTCTTGGTCCGTCGGAATGTAGCCGATCGCCGCCTGGCCGACCTTGGCCCCGGCGTCGAAAATGGTCATGCCTTCAAACACCCCGTAGGGGGCATGGTGCTTGCGGCCCACCCGGACGTTCCACACCTGGCCCCCCGGGTTCACCTGCTCGATGAGCTGGGTGATCTTCACATCGTAGAACTGGGGGTACCCGCCGTACGGCTTGGTTTCCACATTGTTCCACCACATGTATTCCTGCCCCTTGGAGAAGAGCCAGGTGGACTTGTCCGCCATCGAACAGGTCTGACAGGCCAAACACCGGTTGATATTGAAGACAAAGGCAAACTGCCACTTCGGATGCCGCTCCTCGTAGGGATACAGCATCTTCCGTCCCAGGTGCCAGTTATACACTTCAGGCATGGTGGTTCCTCCTCGTTAATCCTTCACCGCTACTCATTGCATGCGATTCACGTGTCACGAGTCACGTCCTCAGACTTTAATCTTGATGTGTTCGCCTTTGAGCCACTTGAGCATGAACTCATTCTCTTGGCCCGGCGTGAACCCCGTCCGCACCGGTTCCCAGGGCCCACGGGCCCCGATCCCGCCGTCTTCGGCCTTGGTGATCCGGATCAAGCATTCCTTCGGCACCGTATTGATCGCATGGTGGTCGACTTGATAGCCCCACTTGAACTTCCAGGCGATGGCATGCTTGCCCGGCAAGGAGTCGGTCTGGTGCATCGGCATCAACCAGTTCCGGGTAAAGGACTGTTGGGCTCCGTATCGGAAGTTCGACTGATAGCCGGTATCCACCGCGATGGCGCGGCCGTCCGGCCGCGTCTCATGGCCCTTGACCGACTTCGGCGTGGCCACGAATGGAGCATGCTTCGCCATGGTCACGTGGTAGGGATAGGCCGGATTGTACTTCGCGCGGATCATCAGGCGCGCCACCTTATAGTACGGATCCGAGGGCTTCCAGCCGCGATAGGGCCGGTCCACCGGGTTGCCGTCCACATAGACATAGTCGCCGTCGTTGATCCCGCGGTCTTTCGCCGCCTGCGGGTTGATGTGTAATTGGTGTTCGCCGACCCCCGGCGTCCGTTTGTCCATGCGGTACGGATCGCCGAAGTTCGACTCATAAATCTGCACCCAGTCGTTCACCGACCATTGACTGTGCACCCGATGGCGGGTCTTGGGCGTGACGCAGTAGAACTGGTAGCCCTTCTCCCACAAGGGGTTCGCATGCCGCTTAATTTCCTGCCACGGCAGCTTGATGTTGCGCACCGTTTTATCGTCATGGTGCTGCGCCGTGATCGGAATCCCGTAGTCATCCGGCCGGACATAGGGGTTGGTGGTCATGATCGCGTTCGGCAGATAGGGGGTCGCTTCCGTCCCTTCCCGGTGCGAAATGAAGTTTTCGCCGTATTCGATCGCCTCTGGTTCTGTTCTGTAGTTTTCATACCGGCCGGTCCTGGTCCACATGGGTTTCGACTCGTTGGTCTCTTCCCAAAACGGCGTCCGCGGATAGGTTCGCACCATGACCATCCAGCCTTTTTCGGACTTCAGCATGACATCGGCGCTGTAGCCGTAGAAGGTGCTGGAGGCATCGAGCATCCGCTGGGCATAGACGTCGACGCGGTTTTCGTAGACGAACTTGAAGTAGTCGCGCATCCGCTTGTCGCCGGTGATGTCCGACAACTTGGCCGCGACGCCGGCAAAGGTGTCGAGGTCGTTCCGGGTGTCGTAGAGCGGCCGGATCCCGCCCTTCCAGATCTGTACCCAGGGATTGGAGACCGTCACCGTCATTTCGGGATAGGTGAACTCCATCCAGGTGTTCGCGGCGAAGGCGATATCGTTATGATTCACGTCCGACGTCATTTCGACATCCTGCGTGATCAGGGTCTCGATGTTCGGATCGACGTTCTTGACCATGTCATAGTGGTGCTTGGCGTTGTTCAGCACGTTCACGTTGACCACCCAGCGGAACTTGCTCGGGGTCGGCATGTGCGTTTTGCCCGTGAAGACCTTGCGCCCGTACTTCGGGGTATTGACGATCAAGGCGGTATCGCCATGATTCCAATAGCCGACCTCTTCGCCGTAGTAATACGAGGCGGTCTTGATTTCCTTGCCGTGGGCGTTCGGATCCAGGGTGATGTTGAAGGGATCCTCCCCGGTATGCACGGCGATCCCCGCCCCGGACCAGGGCGTCGCCGTCCATGTTCCCGCTTTGTAGTTGCCGGCCCAGGTATGCTGCCCGGTGCCGAACTTGCCCACGTTCCCGGTGGCGATGAGCACCATCGCGGCGCCGCGGGAGTTGACGGTCATGTGGAAATAGTGGTTTGTGCCTTCGCCATTATGAATGGCGGCGGGCTTGATCGAACCGGAATCCCGCGCCCACCGGACCAATAGATCCTTCGGCGTCCGGCAGATCTGATGGACGGTGTCCAGGTCGTAGTCCTGGAAGTGCACCAAGTACATCTGCCAGACCGGCATCGCATCGACTTCGCGTCCATTGAGCAGCTTCACGCGATAGGTGCCGTTCAACGCGGCGTCAATCCCGCTGTTCTGATAGTGCCAGCCGACCTGCTCCCGGTGGAGCGGAACGGCCTGTTTCTTGTTGAGGTCCCAGACCATCATCCCGCCCAGCCGCTCCACCTGCGGCGGCTTGAGGGACTGCACCCGGCCTGAGTAGCTCTTAGAAAAGTCCGGGAACTGGTAGTCGGCAACCACATCGCGCGGATCCAAGAACTGCAAGGTATCGGTGCGGACGAGCATGGGCGAATCGGTAAAGCCCTTCAGGAAGTCGGTGTCATGCATGTTCTCATCGACGATGATCTTCAGGGCGCCCAAGAAAATCGCCCCGTCCGACGCAGGCCGTAACGGCATCCAGTAGTCCGCCCGATAGGCGGTGGGATTATATTCCGGCGTGATGACCACGATCCGGGCGCCCCGTTCAATACACTCCAACTTCCAGTGGGCCTCCGGCATCTTGTTCTCGACGAAGTTCTTGCCCCAGCTCGTGTTCAGCTTGGAGAAGCGCATGTCGGAGAGATCGATATCGGACCCCTGGACGCCGAATATCCACGGATGCGCCGGGTTCTGGTCCCCGTGCCAGGTATAGTTCGACCAATAGCGACCGCCCTGCGCCTGCTCCGGGCCGACCTTCCGGATCCAGGTGTCCAGCAACGCATTAACCCCCCCGTTTATTCGGGTGTTGCCCATCTTGCCGATGATGCCGAGAACCGGCATGCCGGCGCGATGCTTGAACGTGCGGGTGCCCGCGCCCTTCATCATCTCGATCATTTCCGGCGCATAGCCCTGCTCGCGCAGCCGACGAGCGCCGGCTTCGCCGCTGTACCGCGTGGCAATCACAATCATGGCCTTGGCCGCATAGGTGAAGGCCGTGTCCCACGACACGCGCAACATATCATCGAGGAAGCGGCTGTCGAACTTATACTTGCGCTTCACATCCGACGTGAGCTCCGGGGAGCCGGCGTCCATCCACTCCTTCCAGCCCTTCCGCATCAAGGGCCCTTTCAACCGATAGGGGCCATAGACCCGGCGGTGGAAGGTAAACCCCTTCAAACACATGCGTGGGTTGTGGGCAAAGGTGCCGCGGTTGCCATAGAGATCTTCATAGGTCTGGTGGTCGTAATTCTGTTCGACCCGCATCACCACACCGTTGCGGACGAAGGCCCGCACGCGGCAGGCATGCGTGTCGTTCGGAGAACAGACCCAGGTAAAGGACGAATCGTACCGATACTGGTCGTGATAGACCCGTTCCCAGGACCGATCCGGGTAGTCTCCCAACGGGTTGCCGACTTCGATGACCGGCTGGAGCGCCGTCAAGGCCAGCACGTTGTCCGCCACCGCCACCGCCGCCACCGTCCCGGCCGTGACTTTTAAGAACTGCCTCCGTGATAAAAACATGGGACACACCTCCGTATGAGTTGAGGGCTTCTCTCAAGCCCTTACAAGGTCGCTAAACTCTTAGCAGGGAAAGCTTTGCGCCCTCTTACCTCTTGCGAATCTGACGCAATGCCATAATATACTGAAATCTCATTCGTTGGTAGTTCCCCAACCTCCAATGATCATCATGATGCGCTGGTACTGTAGACAGAATGAGAAGAGGGTCGGCTGAGGGTGCTTGCGGGGTGAGCAAGTGGCCGGCTCCTTTTGACGGTGTGTATGCGTAGAGCGGCATACTCTGCGATGGCCATCTGCAATAAGCTTGGAATGGTCATCTTCCAATGAAGGTGACAGCCCTCATTGTGTCGGAAGTTTTACACTCCTGACTCACCTCGAGTGATGAGGTGGATTGTGTGCACTCAGTGAAGCATAGGCTGTGCCGCGCTAACTCTCATCAATGGCGCGACCGCAACCCATTATAGAATGCTGGGCCTGATCGCGATTACCGTGAGGAGCAACCGATGAGGGCCGGAGGTATTCCACGATGGATCGCGGCTAGTCTCGGGCTCAGCCCACGACTGATCGTGGGTTGCTCCTCTGAGAGGGTGTAGAGAGAATGAGTTCGGGAAGAATAGGCTGTTGCTTCAGCTAGAAGGTGGACGTTTCATCCCAAACTGTTTCATCCGGCTGCGCAACGTGCTGGGCGGGATCCCCAAGCGCACAGCCGCGCCATCGGGACCTTCGATATGCCAATTCGTCAGGGTGAGGGTCTGTAGAATGTGCCATCGTTCGAGATCGTTGAGGCCAGATGGTCGCGCCGCAGTGACGGAGGAGTCCTGCGAACCCAGGACATGTTCATCGACTCGCAAGATCGGTTCATGCGAGAGAATCAACGCTCGCTCAATCACATTTTCCAGTTCACGGACATTGCCGGGCCAGGTATAGCGAATCAACCGTTCTAGCGATTCCTGATCAATATCCTTGCACGAACGGAGGAGTTTGACGCTGTATATTTCAAGAAAATGCCTAGCCAATATGGGGATATCCTCCGGGCGATTCTTGAGTGGAGGCACGGCGATAGGAAAGACATTCAGACGATAAAAGAGATCGGCGCGAAATTTGCCGGCTTTGACGGCGGCGGGCAAGTCGCTATTGGTGGCGGCTATCACGCGAACATCAACCCGAACGGGCTGTGTCCCACCCAGACGATCAACCATGCCGTCTTGTAGGACTCGTAACAACTTGGCCTGGGTGTCCAAAGGCATCTCACCGATTTCATCCAAGAAGAGGGTTCCACCATGGGCCAGTTCAAACCGGCCTTCGCGTGCGCGGTCGGCTCCGGTGAACGCACCTCGTTCATGGCCAAACAATTCACTTTCGACCAACCCTGCTGGAAAGGCGGCGCAATTGACCCGAATCATGGGTTTCTGGCGCCTAGGGCTCCAATCATGGATCGCTTGAGCAATCAGCTCCTTGCCAGTCCCCGTTTCACCCGTAATGAGCACGGTCGCCGGTGTGGGCGCCACCTCGCGTGCAAGGTCTAACACATGCTGAAAGGCAAGGCTCTTCCCCACCAATGAGCCTACATTCTTCATGAGTCTCAGTTCTTCGGTGAGGTAGACGTTTTCCTTGGCAAGCTGGTCTCGCAGTCGATTGATCTGTTCGTACGCTTGGACATGATCGATCGCATAGGCGATCTGCATGGCCACTTGCGTCAAGAACTCGAGGTCGGCTGGATCGGGAGCGCCCGACTCTCTACTGGCAATATTGAGAACGCCGAGACACCTGTCTCCCACGAGAAGTGGCAGATTGATCATTCGTCCCAGGCTTTCTTGAACGTACCATTTGTCTTCCAGGAAGACTTGCTCCCGCTGCAGGTCAGGACGGATGTGGAGAGCTTTATGGTCGTAAGCCCAACCCATCCCGCTTCCCACACGTGGGACAACAGCATTACGTCGGAGCACCAGTTTCGCAAACGTTGTTGAAATGACATAAAACCTGAACCCGTCGGCTTCACGATCGTACAGGGTGACAGACGCCCGTGCCCACGGAATGACCTTGGTGATCTCGGCGGTAATCGCTTCCCATAGGCTCTGCATATCTCGCCGAGAGTTGAGCACAACAGCGACAGCCAAGAGGGCTCGATAGTTTATTTCAATCCGATCCATAGGCGTGTCAACACTGTCTGTAAGTGTAAATTGAATCACACGGCCTGCGCTCCTGTCTATGACGATCTTTCAAGATGAGGTTGCTGTAAGGGGTTTTCGCCGAATAATGAATCTTTAGGAATATGGGGCTAGTGGCACAGAAAGAGACGAAGGGGCTAGAGCCCATTTCATGGATTGTGGTGGGTCTGATCTATCTCGTTTGCTTAGTTCGACGAACGAGAGAGACAACACAGGCTTGTGATCCAGATAGATCGGTTTTGAGTGAGCTTATCCCTTACAATAAGCTCACATAAGCAAGCAGGGGTCGTTCAATTCGCGACAGGGTGTGGAGGAGGCCAAGTCGAAAAAGTAACTTACCCCCTCCTAGCTTGACTCATTCTCCCTGGCCGCATAGTTTACGACGACCTTTCACAGACATGAGATCCAATGCTCTCATGTGAAAAGATAATCGTTATATCTACAAAGGAGGCAGTTATGCGGTTTGTCAAAGTGAAGGATGAAGAACGCACAGGTGACGTTGCGATCAATCTCGACCTAGTCCGAGAAGCGCACTTTGGAGGAGGATTGCTGCATCTCTATTTCGAGCGCAGCTCCAACACACAGGATGACATGACATTTACAGGCGAGAACGCACAGAAAATATGGGCAGCGATGGGATAGCGCGGATTGACCTCGCCCGCATTATTCATGAAGCTTCTGCTGCAAGCGCGGATACGCGGCTATGACGGGCAGTCTCACCGTTCAGCCCTTCGCTATACTGTTGGGGGCTGGCACCCTTCTTTTTGGTGCCTGTCCCCGTTCTGAGGAGCGGGACAGTCCCCGGCTTCCGAGCGCCCGTTTCGCTTTGCGTCTGCACGCTTTTGCAACGACTCTTCATGAGTAATGCGGTCTAGAAATGGGGTGGCAGAGCAGTCTCTCCAATGCCGAGGATTAAACACACGAGGCGGAGTCCCCGAGGAACTCCGCCCCCTGTCACGCGCTGGTCGCGAGGAACCCTACAACCAGTTGACCCGTTCGGCGGGTCGAATGTAGATCGGTTCTTCGACCTGAATCCGCGCCACTTCCTTCCCCGACTTGTTGAAGCCCAGCACGGTATCGTTGTACATCTCGAAGCGTTTCCCGTGGATCTGGGTCTCAAACACTTTCGGCCCCGGAATGACGTCGTAGCGGAAGACGATCTGCTGGCTGGCGCGCCAGAGCTGGAGCACGGCCAAGAGTTCCCGGCTGGGCACCAGATACTTTTCAATGGCATTATCCACCCCCGGGCCCGAACATCTGCCGCGCATAGCCGCGGGGGCTATGCCGGGGCGGGATGTAGTAGCCATTGGGCTCCGTGCCCCACTGCGGGTAGAGGGGCAGGGCCACCTGCTCGACGCGAATGGTGTAATAGAGCGGATGCCAGCGATCTTCCGCCCACAGGCCATCGTCGCCGATGCGCATCAAGCTCTGCATGCGGATCTTGCCGACACAGGCCGCCATACAGCGGGTTTCCATCGGCTCGCCCCCGGTCAGCGGGTCCTTGCCTTCAATGCGCGGATAGCAGGCAATGCACTTCTCCGAGACGCGCGTGGTGCCGCGATACATCGGTTTCTTGTAGGGACATTGTTCGACACACTTCTTGTACCCCCGGCACCGATTCTGGTCGATCAACACAATCCCATCTTCCGGCCGCTTGTAGATCGCCTTGCGGGGGCAGGCGGCCAAACACCCGGGATACGTGCAGTGGTTGCAGATCCGCTGGAGATAGAAGAAGAAGGTCTCGTGCTCCGGCAGACTGCTGCCCGTCATCTTCCACGGTTCATCCCGGGAGAACCCCGTCTTGTCGATGCCTTCCACGAGGGCGCGCATCGAGGTGGCCGTGTCTTCGTAGATATTCACGAACCGCCACTCTTGGTCCGTCGGAATGTAGCCGATCGCCGCCTGGCCGACCTTGGCCCCGGCGTCGAAAATGGTCATGCCTTCAAACACCCCGTAGGGGGCATGGTGCTTGCGGCCCACCCGGACGTTCCACACCTGGCCCCCCGGGTTCACCTGCTCGATGAGCTGGGTGATCTTCACATCGTAGAACTGGGGGTACCCGCCGTACGGCTTGGTTTCCACATTGTTCCACCACATGTATTCCTGCCCCTTGGAGAAGAGCCAGGTGGACTTGTCCGCCATCGAACAGGTCTGACAGGCCAAACACCGGTTGATATTGAAGACAAAGGCAAACTGCCACTTCGGATGCCGCTCCTCGTAGGGATACAGCATCTTCCGTCCCAGGTGCCAGTTATACACTTCAGGCATGGTGGTTCCTCCTCGTTAATCCTTCACCGCTACTCATTGCATGCGATTCACGTGTCACGATGTCACGTCCTCAGACTTTAATCTTGATGTGTTCGCCTTTGAGCCACTTGAGCATGAACTCATTCTCTTGGCCCGGCGTGAACCCCGTCCGCACCGGTTCCCAGGGCCCACGGGCCCCGATCCCGCCGTCTTCGGCCTTGGTGATCCGGATCAAGCATTCCTTCGGCACCGTATTGATCGCATGGTGATCGACTTGGTAGCCCCACTTGAACTTCCAGGCGATGGCATGCTTGCCTGGCAAGGAGTCGGTCTGGTGCATCGGCATCAACCAGCTCCGGGTAAAGGACTGTTGGGCTCCGTATCGGAAGTTCGACTGATAGCCGGTATCCACCGCGATGGCGCGGCCGTCCGGCCGCGTCTCATGGCCCTTGACCGACTTCGGCGTGGCCACGTACGGGGCGTGCTTCGCCATGGTCACGTGGTAGGGATAGGCCGGATTGTATTTCGCGCGGATCATCAGGCGCGCCACCTTATAGTACGGATCCGAGGGCTTCCAGCCGCGATAGGGCCGGTCCACCGGGTTGCCGTCCACATAGACATAGTCGCCGTCGTTGATCCCGCGGTCTTTCGCCGCCTGCGGGTTGATGTGTAATTGGTGTTCGCCGACCCCCGGCGTCCGTTTGTCCATGCGGTACGGATCGCCGAAGTTCGACTCATAAATCTGCACCCAGTCGTTCACCGACCATTGACTGTGCACCCGATGGCGGGTCTTGGGCGTGACGCAGTAGAACTGGTAGCCCTTCTCCCACAAGGGATTGGTATGCCGCTTGATCTCCTGCCACGGCAGCTTGATGTTGCGCACCGTTTTATCGTCATGGTGCTGCGCCGTGATCGGAATCCCGTAGTCATCCGGCCGGACATAGGGGTTGGTGGTCATGATCGCGTTCGGCAGATAGGGGGTCGCTTCCGTCCCTTCCCGGTGCGAAATGAAGTTTTCGCCGTATTCGATCGCCTCTGGTTCTGTTCTGTAATTTTCATACCGGCCGGTTCTGGTCCACATGGGTTTCGACTCGTTCGTCTCTTCCCAGAACGCAATCCGCGGATAGGTGCGGGTCATGACCATCCAGCCTTTTTCGGACTTCAGCATGACATCGGCGCTGTAGCCGTAGAAGGTGCTGGAGGCATCGAGCATCCGCTGGGCATAGACGTCGACGCGGTTTTCGTAGACGAACTTGAAGTAGTCGCGCATCCGCTTGTCGCCGGTGATGTCCGACAACTTGGCCGCGACGCCGGCAAAGGTGTCGAGGTCGTTCCGGGTGTCGTAGAGCGGCCGGATTCCGCCCTTCCAGATCTGAATCCAGGGATTCGACACCGTCACCGTCATTTCGGGATAGGTGAACTCCATCCAGGAGTTTGCGGCGAAGGCGATATCGTTATGATTCACGTCCGAGGTCATCTCGATGTCCTGACAGATCAGGGTCTCGATGTTCGGATCGACGTTCTTGACCATGTCATAGTGGTGCTTGGCGTTGTTCAGCACGTTCACGTTGACCACCCAGCGGAACTTGCTCGGGGTCGGCATGTGCGTTTTGCCCGTGAAGACCTTGCGCCCGTACTTCGGGGTATTGACGATCAAGGCGGTATCGCCATGATTCCAATAGCCGACCTCTTCACCGTAATAATAGGAGGCGGTCTTAATTTCCTTGCCGTGGGCGTTCGGATCCAGGGTGATGTTGAAGGGATCCTCTCCGGTATGCACCGCGAGCCCCGCTCCGGACCAAGGCGTCGCCGTCCAGACGCCTGCTTTGTAGTTACCGGACCACGTATGTTGCCCGGTGCCGAACTTGCCCACGTTGCCGGTGGCGATGAGCACCATCGCGGCGCCGCGAGAGTTAATCGTCTGATGGAAATAGTGGTTTGTGCCTTCGCCATTATGAATGGCGGCGGGCTTGATCGAACCGGAATCCCGCGCCCACCGGACCAATAGATCCTTCGGCGTCCGGCAGATCTGATGGACGGTGTCCAGGTCGTAGTCCTGGAAATGCACCAAGTACATCTGCCAGACCGGCATCGCATCGACTTCGCGGCCATTGAGCAGCTTCACGCGGTAGGTGCCGTTCAGCGCGGCGTCAATCCCGCTGTTCTGATAGTGCCAGCCGACCTGCTCCCGGTGGAGCGGAACGGCCTGTTTCTTGTTGAGGTCCCAGACCATCATCCCGCCCAGCCGCTCCACCTGCGGCGGCTTGAGGGACTGCACCCGGCCTGAGTAGCTCTTAGAAAAGTCCGGGAACTGGTAGTCGGCAACCACATCGCGCGGATCCAAGAACTGCAAGGTATCGGTGCGGACGAGCATGGGCGAATCGGTAAAGCCCTTCAGGAAGTCGGTGTCATGCATATTCTCATCGACGATGATCTTCAGGGCGCCCAAGAAAATCGCCCCGTCCGACGCAGGCCGTAACGGCATCCAGTAGTCCGCCCGATAGGCGGTGGGATTATATTCCGGCGTGATGACCACGATCCGGGCGCCCCGTTCAATACACTCCAACTTCCAGTGGGCCTCCGGCATCTTGTTCTCGACGAAGTTCTTGCCCCAGCTCGTGTTCAGCTTGGAGAAGCGCATGTCGGAGAGATCGATATCGGACCCCTGGGCGCCGAATATCCACGGATGCGCCGGGTTCTGGTCGCCGTGCCAGGTATAGTTCGACCAATAGCGACCGCCCTGCGCCTGCTCCGGGCCGACCTTCCGGATCCAGGTGTCCAGCAATGCATTGACCCCCCCGTTTATTCGGGTATTGCCCATCTTGCCGAGGATCCCAAGGACCGGCATCCCAGCACGATGCTTGAACGTGCGGGTGCCCGCGCCCTTCATCATCTCGATCATTTCCGGCGCATAGCCCTGCTCGCGCAGCCGACGAGCGCCGGCCTCGCCGCTGTACCGCGTGGCAATCACAATCATGGCCTTGGCCGCATAGGTGAAGGCCGTGTCCCACGACACCCTGAGCATATCGTCTAAATAGCGGCTATCGAACTTATACTTGCGCTTCACATCCGACGTGAGCTCCGGGGAGCCGGCGTCCATCCACTCCTTCCAGCCCTTCCGCATCAAGGGCCCTTTCAACCGATAGGGGCCATAGACCCGGCGGTGGAAGGTAAACCCCTTCAAACACATGCGTGGGTTGTGGGCAAAGGTGCCGCGGTTGCCATAGAGATCTTCATAGGTCTGGTGGTCGTAATTCTGTTCGACCCGCATCACCACACCGTTGCGGACGAAGGCCCGCACGCGGCAGGCATGCGTGTCGTTCGGAGAACAGACCCAGGTAAAGGACGAATCGTACCGATACTGGTCGTGATAGACCCGTTCCCAGGACCGATCCGGGTAGTCCCCCAACGGGTTGCCGACTTCGATGACCGGCTGGAGCGCCGTCAAGGCCAGCACGTTGTCCGCCACCGCTACCGCCGCCACCGTCCCGGCCGTGACTTTTAAGAACTGCCTCCGTGATAAAAACATAGGTCTCACCTCCGTATGAGTTGAGGGCTTCTCTCAAGCCCTTACAAGGTCGCTAAACTCTTAGCAGGGAAAGCTTTGCGCCCTCTTACCTCTTGCGAATCTGACGCAATGCCATGAATCTGCTCAAATCTACGCAGATGGTGGCGACTCTAGCCCAATCACATGATCATTTGATGAAAGGATCATGAAGATTTCTTCATCATTCTGAAGTGTCTTGGCATTGATGTGCGCGGAGTATGATCGTACCGTCCTGCATTACTCAGGAGCGCTTCTCCTGAAATCGCGCATCCCTTGCGCCTGCACGGGAAACATGAAGGCAGAAGGGTGGAGGCATGCTTGCGGTATAGGATTCATGAATACTGTGAGTCAGGCGGGTTTTCTTGGATTGAAGACAGGAAGACCCGCGGCTCGTTCAGAACCGCGGGTCCTAGGTGCAGTGATCTCACGCGAAGCCGCTACCGCTCTCTGTTCTTCTCTTGGAATCGTCTCGGGCAACGACTTCACTCTCCAGTCATGAGAACTTTTCAGGAAACTGCTTCGCCAATGCCGCCATGATTGTATCGGCAATGACATAGACGTGCTCGCGCATCATCTTCCAGGTTTCATCTAGATGCGCATAATCCTTTTTCTTGTACTGGTTGATTTGGAGGACATGGTGAGCGCCATGCGCCGCGATCAATCCCCGAGCGGTGGATTCCGACAAATAGGGGTTGATTCCGCTAAAGAATGCGCCGAAGTCGTCGGCATTGCTCGCTAAGCGTGCAAGCGCAGCATCCTGCTTACTCTTATCCTCAGCAATGGTGGCTTCCGAGTATTCCCTCACTGCGCCGATGTTGATATCCAGCAGGCTCAGAAATTTCTGCGACCGGGCTTCACCGTAGAATGGTGTAAGCATACTCGCGATCTGTTTCGTATTGGCGTCGACTTCCTTCTTGACGGCATCGCGCTCCGCCGAACTGCTCGACGCCTTGTCCAATACAGAATGCTGCACCCAATAGATGTGACCAAGCCAGAGATCGCGATAGGCCTGTTTCATCTCCGCCACACGGGCTGGATTTGCAGCCCCGGCTGCATGAGATTCAAAGTCACAGCCCACCAAGCCAGCGAGCGAGAGTACCAACCCTGGCATAGCTTGAAATATCTTGCTCATAACGGCCTCCGTTGAAACTGGTCTCAAGTCACAGATGAATCCCGGATGTTCAAAATCCCCGAGAATAATTTGATATCCTGCGTGGCACAGTACGACTATAACAGTCGTATATGAAAGAATCGCGAACGGATCATGAGGAAACCTTCATCATCCGAAGCATGTTGGCATAGACACGCGGTGTGTGATCCACCTTGTAATATACATGAAAGGCATTGATATCAGGGGAAAATAAAAGATGGAAGGGAATTCAGAGACTTGACAAGCTAGACAGGAATTGCTGGACGAGAGAGCACCGGTAATCTCAGGGTAAAGACTGAACCCTTGTCGACTTGGCTTGTGACCGAAATTGTTCCGCCATGGGCCTCCGCGATTTCCTTGACGATAGGCAGCCCAAGTCCGGTACCGCCTGCATCCTTCGCCCTTGCCCAATCGGTCCGATAAAACCGTTCGAAGAGATGAGGAAGATGTTCCGGCTCGATCCCATGGCCCGTATCCTCGACAGCCACAGCAACCTCGTCCCTGACAGCCTGTAAGCGGACTGTCACAGCTCCACCGGACGGCGTGTAGTGAAGCGCGTTGTCGAGCAGATTGATCAGCGCCTGCTTGATCCACTGTGCATCGCCGAGAATGGGTGGGACCGATTGGAATTCAAACGTCAATGTGATTCGGCGATCATCGGCAAGCGGGGTCAGTTCATCTACCAGATCTTGAATCAAGGGTTCCAGGGCGAGTGGTATGAGGTGAACGGGAGGCTTACCGCTTGTGAAATTCGCGAGGGTCAACAGGGAACGGGTCAGAGCAATGAGCCGCCCGACTTGCTCAAGATTATTGATGAGGGCTTCGCGATATTCCTCCGTGGTCCTGGCTTTCATGAGGGCGACATCCAGGTTGCCCTGCAGGATGGTCAAGGGGGTTTTCATTTCATGGGCGGCAATGTCGCAAAATCTCCGCTGAGTTTCACCACTCCGTTGGAACCGGTCCATTACGGAATTGAACGCCTGGGTGAGTCGACGGAATTCCTGGTAGGGTGAATCCAGAGTGAGTCGTTTCCCCAGGTCGGATTCCGACATCGTTTCTGCACCGGTACTCAACACCTCGATCGGAGTCATCACTTTCTTGGCCAGCCACCCACTACCTATCCAGGCAACGAAAAGGATGGTCCCGGATCCAAGGGTCAGCAGGATCACGAGACCGATAAGTGTCTCCCGGTAGAGGAGCATTGATGCCTCGGCCTGCAGAACGTGCCGTACCGGGCCCTGCCGGGGAATCGGAACGAATAGCTGTCGCACAGACCACCTGCCATCCAATGTCTCGACGGTTTTATATAGGCTGTTCCCAAGGCGGACTTGTTCGAAGACGTGATCGGGAACCGGCGTCTGTGCCACTGCGTTGGGACTATTCCAGACCAGTCGGCCATCCGGGGAGAAGATCCGAAGAGAATGGGTAACCTCGCGCTCTTCATTTTTGTCTCGAATCAACTCGGCTGCACGCGCATATTCCTCACTGGAACTCTCGATAATGTTGGGGTGTTGCTCAATGATCTTGGCCATCGTCTCCACCAACCCGAACAGCCGGCCATCCACAAAGCGGCGCAACAAGGCATCGCCTCCGGCGTATGTCAGCACAGAAAAGACCAGGAGAAGCGCTGCCATCAGAATGAGCGCAGACTGGCGGATTAAGGTATGCAGGGACTTCATGTGACCGATTCTGCCTCTTCTAACATGTACCCCGCGCCGCGTACTGTGGCAATCAACTGGGGTGAAAAATCTCGGTCGATCTTCGCACGCAGGGCCCGAATATGCGCATCCACAATGTTGGTCATCGGGTCATAGCTGATGTCCCATACGTGTTCGATGATGGCCGTTCGTGTCAACACCCGATTCTTATTTCGTAAGAGGAACTCAAGCAAGGCATACTCTTTATTCGTCAGTGGGATTTCTTGCCCTGCCCGCCACACTCGGTGAGAAGCCGGATCCAACTCTAGATCGGCTGCTTTAAGACGGATCAATTGTTGCGGCCCTCCTCGGCGCAGCAAGGCTCGGACTCGAGCCAGTAGCTCTACGAAAGCAAACGGCTTCGGTAGAAATTGGTCGGCGCCTGTATCGAAACCTGAGATTTTGGCCTCCAATGTGTTGCGCGCGGTCAACAACAATACCGGAGTTCCCTTTCCCGTCGCCCGAACACGGCGGCAGAGTGTGAGGCCATCGAGCTTGGGTAGCATGATGTCGAGGATCAACAGATCGTACGGATTTGCCAACGCTAACGCCAACCCTTCTTCACCATCGGCGGCAAAGTCCACCGCGTACTGTTCTTCCTTCAACCCTTTACGGATGAACTGCGCGAGATTCAGATCGTCTTCAACCAACAATATTCGCATGAGATTCCTTACTCCAATCTAGCTCGTTCCTTGAGCCTGACATTATGACAGCTCTTAATTGGCCGGTCACTCCCACGCAAACGTGAGCGAGACAAGCTGGACATGCGCGTTGCACGAGCAGCAGGACGGTTGGCAGCCCATCCCATTCTTCTGAACTTACCTGCCTTCTCTCCAGTGATAGCGGCTGATTGATCTCCATTGTGCGCAACTTTCTCACCTGCCCAACCAATGGCACGCCGATATGTGCCATTGGTCCGAAAGGAGGGCCTTCTGTTCCGCCGTACCTCTCTATGGAGGAGTGGCCAAGGCCGCCCTTTACTGCGCGCATCGAACGAGCACATTCTTATCGTGCGCGTTCTGCGAGCAAGAAGGGCACCTGGCCGCTCCCTCCTCCCCTCTCTCGTTTGACTTCGCCTTCTCTGCCCTCCTAGAATCCCGCCATGGCGTCGTCCTTTGTTCATCTCCACCTCCATACCCAATTCAGTCTGCTCGACGGTGCCAATCAAATCGAGCCGCTCGTCCAGCAGATCAAAGCCTTTGGCCAGCCGGCTGTGGCGATGACCGACCATGGCAACATGTTCGGGGCCATCGAGTTTTACCGCAAAGCCAAAGACGCCGGTATCAAACCCATCATCGGCTGCGAAGCCTACATGGCCCCTGGCAGCCGCCGCGCGGCTAAAGACAGCGGCCTCGCCAACAACGACTATTATCACCTGATCCTCCTGGCTCGAAATTTGACCGGCTATCAGAATCTGATCAATCTTGTGAGTAAAGCATACCTTGAAGGATTCTATTATAAACCACGGATGGATAAGGAAATTTTAAAAGAGCATCATGAGGGATTGATCGCCCTGTCCGGCTGCTTGAGCGGAGAGATCCCTTACCTCATCGGCCAGAAAGACATGGCCGGTGCGATGGCTGTGGCAGGCGAGTTTCAGGAAATTTTCGGGAAGGAACACTTCTACCTTGAGGTGCAGGCGAACGGACTGGACCACCAGCGAGTCGCGAACAGTGGCCTGCTCGAGATTGCCAAGAAAATGGATATCCCTCTGGCCGGCACCAACGATTGCCACTACCTCAAGAAAGAAGATTTCCGCCCGCACGAGCTGATGCTCTGCCTGCAAACCGGCAAGACGATCAGCGACCCGAATCGCATGAAGTTCGATACGGATCAGCTCTATGTGAAATCGACAGAAGAAGTCTCAGCGGCTTTTATCGAGTTCCCTCATGCCGTCGCCAATACCTGTCGGATTGCGGAGAATTGCGACCTCCAACTGGCGCTGAATAAGACGCACCTTCCGCAATACAAAGTTCCTGAAGAGTTCACGCGGGAAACCTATCTGGAGCGTCTAGCGCTGGAGGGATTGGCATCCAGGCTACGAGAAAGGCCCAGTCAGATTCTGCCGACTGCCTATGAACTGCGCCTGCGTGAAGAGCTGACGATTATCTGCTCGATGGGGTTCGCCGGCTATTTTCTTATCGTGTGGGATATCATCAAGTTTGCCCGGTCGCGCAATATTCCAGTCGGACCGGGCCGAGGCTCCGCCGCCGGAAGTCTCGTCGCCTATGCACTGCGCATCACGGACCTCGACCCCCTCGTCTACACACTCTTATTCGAACGGTTTCTGAATCCCGAGCGCGTGTCCCTTCCCGATATCGACATGGACTTCTGCATGGAACGCCGGGGCGAGGTCATCAACTATGTGGTCGACAAGTACGGCAAAGATCATGTGGCCCAGATCATTACGTTCGGGACGCTTGGGGCGAAAGCTGCTATCCGGGACGTAGGACGCGTGCTGGAGATTCCCTATGCAGAAGTCGATCGCGTGGCCAAGCTCGTCCCGAATCAATTGAATATCACGCTCCAACAGGCACTCGATCAAGAACCGAAACTGCGCGATCTCGTCGAGACCGATACGCGGGTCAAAGAGCTAATGGGCATCGCCCGTTCCCTCGAAGGACTGGCCCGGCACGCCTCGACTCACGCCGCCGGCGTAGTAATTTCCGAAGGGCCGCTCACGGACCACGTGCCGCTCTACAAAGGAGCCAACGACGAAATCGTCACTCAATATTCGATGGGAGACGTCGAAAAGATCGGGCTCGTCAAATTCGATTTCCTGGGCCTCAAAACTCTCACGATGATCAAACGCGCAGAGACTCTGATCAATGAGCGGTATCCCGACAATCCGCCATTGGTCATGGAGCAGATGCCGTTCGACGATCTCAAAACCTTCGCCCTTCTCTCCTCAGGAAAGACCATTGGCCTCTTCCAGTTGGAAAGCTCCGGGATGCGCGATCTCCTGACCGGCCTGAAACCGGACCGTTTCGAGGACATCATCGCCATCATCGCGCTTTATCGCCCCGGCCCAATGGATCTGATTCCCGACTTCATCAAACGCAAACAGGGCAAGATTCCGATCGCCTATGAAGTACCTGAACTTGAACCGATTCTGAAGGACACCTACGGGGTCATTGTCTATCAGGAACAGGTAATGGCCATTGCCAACAAGGTGGCGGGCTTTTCGCTCGGCCAAGCCGACATTCTCCGGCGCGCGATGGGCAAAAAGAAACCGGAGGAGATGGAGAAGCTGCGCATGCAGTTCCTGGCCGGGGCCAAGATCAATAAGATTCCCGACAAGAAAGCGGAAAAGCTCTACGAACTGATCCAGAAGTTTGCCGGCTACGGGTTCAACAAATCGCACGCCGCGGCCTATGCCGTCGTCTGCTATCAGACCGGCTATCTGAAAGCGCACTATCCGACTGAGTTCATGGCCGCACTGATGACCACCGACATGGGCAACGCCGACAAGATCGTTGGCTACTTCACGGAATGCCGCGACCTTAACATCAAGGTCTTGCCCCCCGACGTCAACGAAAGCCACAAGAACTTCACCGTGGTGGACCACGCCATCCGGTTCGGCCTGGCCGCCATCAAGAATGTCGGCGAAGGCGCCGTCGAATCGATCATCGAGATTCGAAATGAAACCGGCCCCTTCAAGTCTTTCTTTGAGTTCTGCCGCCGCGTCGATCTCCGCAAAGTGAACAAGCGCATGCTCGAAGGGCTGATCAAGACCGGCGCGTTCGACTCAACAGGTGCGAAACGTTCTCAATTGGCTGCGGTTTTGGATCAAGCCGTCGAAGACGGGGCGGCCGCGCAGCGCGAACGGGATCTGGGGCAGACCAATATTTTCGGTGATGAACTGCACGGACAAGACTTGGCGGAACATCCGGCCATGCCGCTGCCCAACATACCTGAATGGGACCAAAGCGAGCGGTTGAAGCAGGAGCGGGAGCTGACCGGCTTCTATATCTCCTCTCATCCGCTGGCACGCTATGAGGCCACCATCCAGGCGCTTGCCACGGCCTCGACCATCGGCCTGCCGGAATTGTCGGATGGCCGGGAGGTGAAACTCTGCGGAATCATCACGACCGTCAAGAGCATGCTGACCAAGAAGGGCGACCGAATGGCCTATCTCACACTGGAAGACCTCCAGGGTGTGGTCGAAATCATCGTCTTTCCAGATCTCTACAAAACCGCCGCCGACTTGGTTGTACCGGAAGGCCTTGTGCGCATCACAGGCACAGTGGACCGAGGGGATAAAGGTACGAAGATTCGAGGGAGCAAAATCGAACCGCTCGCCGAAGTGCAAGCGCAGACGATCAAGCGGGTCTGCATTCGACTGTCGGATCGCTCCGGCATGACGGAACAGTTGCCTCGTCTCCGTGAGGTCTTTCTGCGTCACCCAGGAGGCACGACTGTCTCACTCACATTGCGAATGGATGAAGCGCTAGAAGCTGAGACGGCTCCGCTTCCTCAGCTAACTGTGACCCCCAACGAACATTTTGTCGCAGATGTTGAAGAAGTGCTAGGCAAAGGGGCCATTTTTCTGCTATCGTAGGCTCTAAATCAGGGTAGGGTATCTGTACTCCCCTCCCTCAATATTGATATCCATCAGACACTTTATGCGCGATTACCTTGAGTTTGAAAAACCGGTCCGCGAGATTGAAGAAAAGATAGAAAAGCTCGCGGCCGTTCCTGCCGGGAAATCTGCTCCCCAGGATGAGATCCGTAAGCTGCGGATGAAGCTGGCCCAGGTCGAGCATACGCTCTATAGCAAACTGACTCCTTGGCAGAGAACACAACTCGCCCGGCATCCCCAAAGACCCAGCACCCTCGATTACATCAGCTATCTATTTAGAGATTTTTTTGAGTTCCATGGGGACCGTACGTTCGGCGACGATCGTGCCATTGTCGGAGGCTTTGCTCGATTCAATGACCGCTCGATCATGGTTATCGGTCATCAAAAAGGAAAGACTCTCAAAGAACGGATGCAACGAAACTTTGGCATGCCGAATCCAGAAGGTTACCGAAAAGCCCTGCGTCTCATGAGGATGGCCGAGAAGTTTGGACGCCCGATCGTGACCTTTATCGACACGCCGGGCGCCTACCCCGGCATCGGTGCGGAAGAGCGCGGCCAGGCTGAAGCGATCGCCCGCAATCTGATTGTCATGTCCCGGCTCGCGGTCCCAATTATTTCCATCGTTATCGGTGAAGGTGGCAGCGGAGGAGCACTTGCCTTGGGCGTCTCAGACCGCGTCCTCATGTTGGAGCATGGAGTCTATTCGGTGATTTCACCGGAAGGTTGCGCTGCCATCCTGTGGGACGATCCGACTAAAGTTCCCGATGCGGCCTCCGCCTTGAAAATGACGGCGAAAGACCTGGTTGACCTCCACATCGTAGACGAAGTGATTCCCGAACCGCTCGGTGGCGCCCATCGGGACCTCAATGCCATCACCGATCGAGTCGCCAAATCCCTCAGCAACCAACTCTCCCAGCTCAACGACCTCTCTATTCCTCAATTGCTAGCCCAACGCGATCAGAAATACCGATCCATCGGAGCCGTCAACGGGCTGGCCGTTTCTCCTCAATAAGCTGAGCGAGATAGGCGCGACTTGCAATTCCGAGTACCACGAACTTTCCTATTCCCGCGCGTCCGGTTCTTCCCACAAGTCTCGCGCACCTAGCGGCTCACGTCTCACTTTTTTCTCCCTCTAGGAACCAAGCTGCCGCTCCAAAGCCGGCGGCACGGCCACTGGCCAAACACGCCGTGAGCAGATAGCCTCCGGTCGGGGCTTCCCAATCCAACATTTCTCCAGCACAAAATAGGCCTGGCAGGGTACGGATCATCAACCGTTCGTCGAGTGCTTCAAAGGGAACTCCACCGGCCGTACTGATCGCTTCCTCCAACGGGCGCGGCGCAACGAGTCGTAACGGTAACGATTTAATCGCAGCAGCCAGACGAGCCGGGTCCGCGAAGTCCTCTTTCGAAAGCACTTCACGAAGCAGCCCCGCCTTCACGCCTTCAATATGGGCCTGCCGCTGAAGATGCGTTGCCATCGTACGTTTGCCGCGCGGCCTCGACAGATCGTGAGTTAGGCGCGGCATATCTCGATCAGGCGTCAGGTCGAGGAGCAGGGTCGCCGCTCCCTTCGCCAAAATCTCGTCGCGAAGAGAGGCGGATACTGCGTATATGATGCCGCCTTCTACGCCAGTCTCCGTGATGATAAATTCGCCGGGATGCCAGGATTCGGTACCGGACTTACTCTTCATCACAATGGCCACCGACTTGATCGGATGCCCGGCAAACTTTACCCTGAAATGATCGCTCCAACCCACATCGAAGCCACAATTCGCCGGCTGTAGCGGAGCAATGTGAACCCCTCGTCCCACCAGCAGTGGCACCCACGAAGCATCGGAGCCGAGTTTTGGCCAACTGCCGCCACCAAGAGCCAGCACTACCGCATCGGCCTGGACAGAGAGGTTTCCCTCCGGCGTGCTAAAACGCAGCGCCCCCTGCTCGTTCCAGCCGATCCACCGATGTCGAACATGAAATTGGACGCCGGACTTGCGCAACCGTCGCAGCCACGAACGCAGCAGCGGCGCGGCTTTCAGATCGGTGGGGAACACGCGCCCGGAAGATCCTTCAAATGTCTCGATACCAAGTCCACGGGCCCATGTTCGGAGTGCATGAGGCCCGAACGACGTGAGCAGCGGCGCAATCTGTGCACGCCGTGCTCCATAACGCGAGAGAAACTTTTCGGACGTCTCCGAGTGCGTAAGATTCAGGCCGCCTTTCCCTGCCAAGAGAAACTTGCGACTGACCGACGCCATGGCGTCATAGAGATTGACCTGCGCGCCGGTGGAGGTCGCCGCCTCTGCGGCCATCAGCCCAGCCGGGCCTCCACCGATAATGGCAATCTTCATGGGTCTTCTCATGAATGTAGGTTAAACAGGTGGACGAGCGAGAAATGCGTGACTCGAACCAATAATCTGTTCGTCGCATCTCGAGTTTCTTGCTTTTCTTGCGCGATTCGTCAGTCCCGCACGCAGGCCGACACATTGCGGGACCCTACACGCAGAACTGAAATGGGTCAAGCACCGGTGTAGCAGCCACAAGAGATTCTGAGGGTATCACCGCCTAACCCGGACTATTCATGAATAGTCCGGGTTAAACAGGCTATACTCTCAATGATGGATGAGCAAGAGCCCGTACAAGTGGTTGAGCTTCGAATCAGCTACCGCTATGCCATCGCACACCCCTGGGTAATCCAGGCCATCGGAGGATTCTTATCGGCCTATTTTATGGAGTATCCGGGGTTTCGCGTGCAACGATACATGGAAGAACTGGAGTCGGGTACCTATCTATGGATATGTGAAGTGCCTCCCAACATGAAGGTCCTCAGGCTTCTGAGGCGACTTAAGGAAGATATTCCCCCCTGCAACGCCCAACAGATCGCCACCGATCTTCCCGCACGGCCTCGCTATCTTATCGATTGTCCTGAACAGCCAACAGAGTCGTAAGTATCTGGTATGTCTAGTTTCTCTGGTCTATCTGGCTTGTCTGGTTAGTTTCGTTCAACCAAACGCACGAGACAGACCGAATCACCAAGACAGACTGACAGACTTTTTCAGATCCTGCTATGGGGAATCAGCAAGCAGGAATGGTACAAAATCACATGCAGGAGAAACTCATTCTCGGAACGATGGCCATAGCGCTGGTGATGGGCACACACGCCCTCTCTGCAACGCCAACGCTAGGCGACAGCGCGCATCCCCTCCCCAGACCCGATCACGTGGTGATAGTGATTGAAGAGAAACACTCCTATAGTCAGCTTATTGATTTGCCCGATGCGCCATACATCAATAAATTGGCAGCCCAAGGCGCAGTCTTCACATAGTCCTTTGACGTTGCCTACCCCAGCCAACCGAACTATCTCGCACTGTTTTCCGGATCGACGCAAGGCATTACCGGCAACTCGTGCCCGCGCACCTTCACAACACCCAATCTTGGACACGCGTTGCTGGAGGCCGGGCTGACCTTCGTCGGATATTCGGAAGACATGCCCCCGGTCGGCTCTCTCATCTGCAACGTGGGGCTGCATGCACGCAAACATAATCCCTGGGTGAATTGGCAGGATAGCGTGGTCAATGTACCTTTGACGGGTTTTCTCACCGAGTACAGCACACTTCCTACTATAAGCATGATTGTGCCGAACCAGGTCAACGACATGCACCACGGAAATAATCCCGAGGCGATTCAGATCGGCGATCATTGGCTCCGGGAACACCTGGATGCCTAAGTTCAGTGGGCACAGGAGCACAACAGTCTGTTGGTCTTGACTTGGGATGAGGACAATAAGAAAGAGAACAACCGGATCGTACGCTCTTCGTCGGGCCTATGGTCCAAGCCGGCCGGTACGAGCAGCGAATCACCCACTACAATGTCTTGCGCACGATTGAATACCTCTACGGCCTTCCCCATGCCGGTGTAAGCGCTGACGCGGTACCCATCGTTCAGATCTGGAAGCTCGCCCCTCATCCCTGACAGGTCCATGCCCATCGAAAAGAGAACGCAGCCCAGCGGTCAGACCGTGAGGTGAGTGGTCAAGCAACCTTTCCTGCGATACCGTCGGTGATGAAGTCATTGAGAAGACGACAACCAGCGAAGAGTGTGGCCTCCTCGTTCCGAATCCAGCGACTGATGACACCCAGGTAGACGAGCGTGTCCGAAACCGCCTTGATGTCTCGGATGCCCGTGTCGGACCCGGCCAGAGTGGGATTCACCGGTGTTCCTCGCTCGATCAGGTAGCACAGTAGCCGCCGCTCTGGGCCCTCCCCAACTTCGGCAACCAGATGCCGGACAAATGGCTCCCACTGGGATCGCCCTGCATCAAGGGCGCAGTCTCCATAGTGGAGAAACAGCTTCGTCAGGTAAGGATGGTTCCCCGTCCACGTGGCCAGCGGAACATGCGGGTGCGAACCGATCAACCGTCGCAGCTCTCCATCGAGAAGCACTGAAAGCGGATACAGACGAAAACTCACGCCGGCCCCTGTCCCGGAGTGGCCCAGCAACGTCCGCAGGCGGCGCCCACCGGTGACCACGGTGTTGAACACTCCCGCCGCCGATACACGTGCGAGTAGGGATTCGATCGCCGAATCTGCAATGGCGTCCAGATTGTCCAGAACCACGATCGATTCGGGAACCATCTCGAACTCAGGTGACGGGTCGGTGCCAAGATCTATCTCGATCACCGTCCGGTCCGACAGTTTGTTTAGGGCGGTGCGAACCAGCGAGGTCTTTCCAAGCTTCGGCCCGCCGATTATTGCCGGCGATTCGCCCTTGGCAATGCGCGCACGCAGACTCCTGACGAGCCCTTCACGACCAATGAACGTTGCTCCGGTGGCGGGACAAGGAATGAATGTCATGATGGACATCGCTCACCCTAGCACGCCTTGCCCCAAGTCTTGCTCTTCTCATCTCCAGACCGGTTTGGCTTAGCCCCTATGCGGAGTTGGCAGCACTGGCCGTAAAACGTATTGAAACTGAATCAGCCTGCATACCCGTTAGGATTGCCACTCTGCCAGCGCCAGGCATCGGCGCACATCGCGCCAATACCGCGCTCCGCCCGCCAGCCCAATATCTCAAACGCCTGTTTCGGATCGGCATAGCAAGAGGCAATGTCGCCGGGACGTCTGGAGGCAATCTTGTACGGCACTGATCGCCCGCTTGCCTGCTCAAACGCCCGCACAATATCCAACACGCTGTACCCTGTGCCCGTACCAAGATTCACGGTCAGACACTCGGCCCGATTGTGTAATCCCTCCAGGGCCTTCAATGCCTTGAGGTGCCCCACAGCCAAATCCACCACATGGATATAATCCCGCACCCCGGTCCCATCCGGAGTGGGGTAATCGTTGCCCCACACGTTGAGACAGGCTCGTCGCCCCACTGCCACCTGGGCCACGAATAGGCAAGCAAATTATTCGGGATGCCCTGAGGATCTTCCCCAATCAAGACCGCTGGCATGCGCACCCAGCCGGGTTGAAATAACGTAGAATGCCGATCTGCCAAGACACATCGCTGCGGTGCAGATCGCGCAAGATCTCCTCAATCATCAGCTTCGAGCGGCCATAGGGATTCGTGGCGGAGAGCGGGTGGTCTTCAGTCAGTGGCAGCCGAATCGGATCGCCATACACGGTGGCGGAAGAGCTGAACACCAGGGTTTTCACCCCGCACTCCCCCATCGCCTCCAGCAGACGCAAGGTTCCGACCACGTTGTTGTCGTAGTAGGCCAGCGGCTGAGTGACTGACTCCCCCACGGCCTTGAGACCGGCGAAGTGAATCACCGCACTGGCCCCGCTCTCGCGCAAGGCCGTCACTAACGCCGCGCGGTCGCGAATGTCGCCTCGCACCAGGCGCACCTTTTTTCCCGTGATGCGCTCCATCCGCGGCAATGCCTCAGCATGGCTATTGCAGAAGTTGTCGAACACCGTGACATCACAGCCCGCATCGAGCAGCTCCACGCAGGTATGCGAACCGATATAGCCGGCACCACCAGTAACAAAAATCATAGGCACCTACCTCATTGAGAAATCAATGCAGCGTATCCATGCGAGTGAACAACGTCAAGAAATGAACGGGAATTGTTTGTTTGATTTATCTACTTAATTTGGTTTATCTGGTTAGTTTCGTTCAACCAAATAAACGAGACAAACCCAATAACGTTCTTCTTATTAGGCTTGAGGCTTCTCTGATGCTGCAGGCGTGGATTCGCCGGAGAATTTCTTGTGGAGAAGTTTTCGTCCGAGGATCGTAATCCCCAATGCGAGACCAAGCGAGAGCGGGACGAACAATGCTGCGGCAATATCCGCACTGCGGAGCCACCCCATTTCCTGAAAAGCCTTGAAGATATAGGCCATGAGCCCGCTGAGATAGTAGGCAATCACGATAACCGACAAACCTTCGACCGTGTACTGGAGGATAGCCTGGCTCTTCGTCGTCTTGTCGACGCTCATCAAGAGCGTCAGGTTCTGAGATTGCAGCATGAGGTCGACGCGTGCGCGAATAATAGAGATCGTCCCTTCAAAACCGCTACGAAGAGTGTCCATTCGCTTCAGGAGTTGCTGATAGCCCTCCGCCACCCCAGTGATCCCGCTGAGGACAAACTCGGACATCGGGCGGTAGAGGGGGAGCGTACGTTCGTCAAGTGATGCCAGCGTCCGGTGCACAATCTTGTCGTAGGGAACAGAGGCGGACAGCTCGAAGTGCAACTTACTGGACAGCCGAGTGGTTTTTAACCAATCTTGTGTCAGCCCATTGAGCCACCGCTGCAGGGCCTGGGCGTCGGCGTGGCCGATATGCTCGCTGATGATTTCACGTTGTTTCAAGTGCACCTGCTCGAACTTGTAGGCCTGATCGATCGCAGCCGAAAACAACGGCTTTTGCATGAGTAACAAGTGGTAGTAGGTTTCGATCCGGACAATAGCATCGACGATGTCTTTCAGATGAGACTTGCTGGACCTGCCAGACCCTACACTAACCCAATAGCGCTCACGTCCATGCTCGTCCGGTGTAAAGCTAGTGACCAGAGAAGTCTCTTCATCGAGAATCCGGCTGCCATACATGACCGGGCCGGGAAATTGTGGGCGCAACGCCTCACTATCTGGCAACGGCTCAACCAGCAGCACGATATCCAGATGGCAGACTTCTGCACCGAGCGGTGTAACCGCAAACCGATAGTCCGGAAAGGTCATCGGGCCAAAGACCACCCCCCCAGCGTGGTCGGAAGGAATATGCCAGATTTGATAACTGTAATACTCCGTGTGCGTTTGCCAGATTACGATCAGGCGATCGCCGTTCGCCGCCTTCTTCATGCCATAGCCAAACGCATCTCGAATCACCGTTGTGTCTGCAGAAATCTTCAAGGCCTCCAAGAGAGACCTGAACTCGTCACGACTCGCCGGCCGCTGCACCGGTGGGTCGCTCATGCGAAATGTTTTGTAGTGCACGTGCGCGGGGGCGTGCAGCCAATCGGCCCAGAGCATCTGTGGCCGCTCATGCAGTTTCCGGATAAGCTCGCCGGCATCCGGAGTGGTAGTCTCAGGCTTAATCATGCGATGACCCTGTGAGGTGAACAATGGAGCGGGAAACGATGACAGGCTACTGTCTTGCCAGCAAACCTGTCAACAGATCGTCAATGCAATATGCAATAAAAGGCCCATTGCGCGAAGTGACACGCGTGAAGTTAGCGAGCCATAGCCTTGGATTCTATCCAGCGGCAGTGCACAGTTACGCAATGAGGTCGCCCGGAAAGGAGACTGGCCTACGGGGCCGGATCAACGACAACTGGTTAGACCAGACGAGAGCCGCATCCAAAGACCACCGAGAAGCACTCGGCACCCTCGCAGCGAATCAGCCCCTTTCCCCAGAACAACACCTCTTACGGGGTACTCGATCAGGTGGAGCCTCACCGCCCCTTCTTATCCCATCAAGCCCAGAACGTCGGACTCGCGGACCAGAACAAGCTCCTTACCGTCCAGATCGATTTCGGTCGTTCCGTATTTTTCATAGAGGACCTGATCGCCCGGTTTGAGAACCGTGTGCGTGAAGAGCTTTTTCTCTTTCTTTTTGGGTGTATTACCCGGCTTCTTTTCCGGTGTTTCCCAGCGCCCCTTCCCCACGGCCAGGACCTTTCCTTCAACCGGTTTCTCCTTGGCCGTATCCGGGATGAACAACCCCCCAGTGGTCTTTCCCTTGGCCTCCGACGGTTCGATCAGTGTCCAATCCTGTAACGGTTGAAATTTCATGGTGATTCCTCCTTCTGTGGTTCAAGGGACAGTGACAGGCTACGTCGTTCTACAGATGGCGTCAACTCGTCGAGAGATGGACTTCAAATGAGGAGCAGAAATTCATCTCCACTGTGCGCATCCAGGAAGCACCTTTTGAGCGTGCGGCCTCTGCGAGCAAGAAGGATGGGCGGGCCGCTCCCTTCTTCTAGTTTTCTCCTCTGCCAGGTGCTAAAACATATCTCAGATACCTCATCTGATATCTTGCGCAGGATAAGGAACGTCTATGTCTTTGCCGATTGAGAAGTCGTCGTCCGATGAATTGGCGCGAGAAGTTGCCAGGCGGCGTACGTTTGCCATTATTTCGCACCCGGATGCGGGGAAAACCACGCTGACCGAGAAGCTCCTCCTCTATGCCGGTGCAGTGCACCTGGCCGGGGCGGTGCATGCGCGGTCGCATCAGCGTGCGTCGAAGTCGGACTGGATGGAGCTGGAACAGGCGCGCGGAATTTCCATCACCTCCACCGCGCTCCAGTTCGATTATGAGGGTGTGCGTGTGAACCTGCTCGACACGCCGGGCCACCAAGACTTCAGCGAAGACACCTACCGCACCCTCATGGCGGTGGATAGCGCGGTCATGGTGCTCGACAGCGCCAAGGGCATAGAGCCGCAGACGAAGAAACTGTTCGCCGTCTGTCGCAAACGCAATATCCCCATCATGACCTTCATCAATAAGATGGATCTACCTGGGCGCCATCCGTACGAACTCCTTGAGGAGATCGAACAGACTTTGGGCATGACGGCGGTTCCTTTCAATTGGCCCATTGGGGAGGGGGCTAGCTTTCAGGGACTCTACGACCTTCAGGACCCTCAAGTCCTGTTCTTCCAGCGGACGCTGCATAACCAGCGCCGGGCGCCGATGAGAGTGGAGACCTTTCCCCATCCGAGTCTCGCGGAAACGCTCGGAGATGCCTATGGTCCGCTGCAAGAAGAGATCGCTCTGCTGACCGGCGCGGGCACGAAGTTCGATCGCAGCCGCTTTCTCGCCGGACAACTCACGCCAGTCTTCTTCGGGAGCGCGCTGACGAACTTCGGCGTCGAACCGTTCCTGAACGCCTTCCTCCAGCTCGCGCCTCCGCCAGGACCGCGCATGAGTTCGGAAGGGTTGGTGCTGCCGACAGACGACAAGTTCGCCGGCTTTGTGTTCAAGATTCAGGCGAATATGGATCCACAACATCGTGATCGGATGGCATTTTTACGTATCGTATCTGGCCGCTTCGAGAAGGACATGATGGTCCATCATGCGCGGCTGGACCGGAAGATCAGAATGACGCGACCGCACCGGCTCTTCGGTCGTGATCGAGAGACGATTGAGGAGGCCTACCCTGGCGACGTCGTGGGGCTTGTGAATCCTGGCCTCTTTGCTATCGGCGATACTCTCTGCTCCGGCACTCCACGTTCCTTCGATGCGATTCCACAATTTCCCCCTGAATGCTTCGGCGTGCTTCGGAGCCAGGATCTGACGAAGCAGAAACAGTTTCAGAAAGGACTCCAGCAGCTCGAAGAAGAAGGAGTGATGCAGGTGTTCTATTCACCCGATCATGTGCGGCGGGAGCCGGTCTTGGCAGCCGTGGGAGAACTCCAATTCGATGTCGTCGCCTCACGCCTCGAGACCGAGTATGGGGTTAAGACCCTCGTCGAGCGGATGCCCTTTGCCCTGGCTCGCTGGGTGACGGGCGATCCCGACGTGATCGCCCGGATCTATTGGCCGCAGGATACGCGCCGTCTCGTGGACAAGGACGGCCACATGGTCATGCTCTTCGGCTCCGAACGGCTGCTTGCCTACTGCATGAAAGAATACACCTCCCTCAAGTTTCAGTTACGGGAAGAAGTCGGAAAAGAGAAGATCTAGCAAGCCGACGACCATCTAGGAGCGGGATCGTTCTTTTCCATTATGGTCACGCTGCTCTTTTCACTGTTGTACCTGTAGGCAACTAACTGCATCATCTATCCTTCTAGAAACACTAAGATTTGCCTAGCGATTTGCCGCAATTTCCTACAGTCTCCCTGCATCCACCGTCGACTTTTTCTTTCCATCACTATTTTTTCAGGTTTTTCTTCCTATCAGCTTTCTCCTGCAACGGCACGCACCTTGCGTAGTGGCCACAGTAAAGAAGTGAATGGTTGCCCTCTTCAATCTTTCTCTGGGTGGCCAAGTCAGTTGAGCAATCCGACATAGACTCTTGTACGTGAGAAGTTTGCTTCTCCGGGAAAGGTGTGCCTGCTGCCGAGGAGAAAACAAGGGAGTAATCTGCATGAACTGGTAAAAACCTTCGTCGGTGTTCTTGTGTTATGGTCGAGTACTGCGTGGGGCGCCACGTTGACGTGGAATGCCAACAGTGAACCGGATCTAGCGGGATATCGCGTCTATCATTGCAGTCAGCTACCCTGCGGGCGTACGTCTGCCACGGCGTCTCTTCTCGCCACGTTGGGAACGGTGACGAGTTTCAATATCGGGACGCCAGCAGCGACTCAGTACTACTACATTACGGCCTATGATTCGGCCAATAATGAGTCGGGCAGTAGCAACCTCGCGTCCTTCCCACCAGCCGGGTTTCCTCCACCGCCAACCCCTCCAGGAGGCCTGCACATCAGTACCGTTCAGTAAAACCTCTTGGATATTGGAACCTAGAACGTGTTGCTGACAGGATAGCCGAACGGGACAGGCGGGACGAGCGAGGGTTCGAGGTTTTTGGAACTTCGAACCCTAAACTTCGGATCGCGCTTTTCTCGCATGTCTCGTGATCACCCTCTCTCAAAACCTGAATCCCGCCATTTTTCTAGAAGTGCAATTCGGCGTTCCAGTTGCGCGACGGTCGCCTGATCGACCCGGCCGCCGGTTCGCTTAATGAGTTCTGCATTGAGTTGGCGATGATCGATTCCGGCCTTTCGCGCCACGGTACCGACGAGGGTACGATGCTGGTCTCGCAATTCGTTCTTCTTGTCATGGAGCGCCACTACCGGCTCTGACACGCCCTTGCCCTGGCCACCTGATTCCACATCCTCTCCCCCAATCAGTGCATCCATCCGAGCTACCCCGTGCAAAGGCATGTACTCTTTCAGCGAGGTGGCAACCGTACCAAAGAGCGTTCGCTGCGCAGAGGGCATGATCTCTTCCAGGACATGGTCGCGTTCCGCCTTGATCTGTTTGGCATAGTGGACGAGGGTGGCGTCCTTCGGCAGATACAGCCAGGCACGCTGCGGTTTCGGCAGTCCATCCTGCATCCGGATGAATCGCCCGACGACCTGGCGGAAATACATCTCGGTCAGAACGTTCGTGGCGTAGACGCCGACACGGAGCCTCGGAATATCGACGCCTTCGCTCACCATGTTCACTGCAACAAGCCATTGCTGGGTCTTATGCTTCGCGAACGTGGAGATCGTCTTCGAAGCAGACGGATCATCGGAAACGGCTATGTGCGCGCGGCTGCCCGTGATACGCCCCACCAACTCCGCCACTTGCCGAGCATGGTCCTGATTCATCGCGACGATAAGCCCGCCGGCATCCGGCTGTTCCTGCTTGCGGAGCCGGCGTAACTCGTCGTGGGCATCCGTAATGACCGGGCCCAGCCAACTATCTTGCAATAGCGCGGTCTTGAGCCGCTCCCGCTGTAGCTCGAAGGTGAGTCCATCCTCGAACGTCGCCCGATGTTCGCGACCCTCCGAGAGCCACGTCAGTTCTCCCTCATAACTCGGAAAGAGAATCGGGCGGCAGACGTTTTCGCGAATCGCTTCGGCATACCCATAGGTGAAGTCGGCCTGGCTCTCGCCCTGCTCATACCGCACGTAGGGAATCGGATTGTTATCGGAGCGAAAGGGGGTACCCGATAAGGCCAGGCGAAAGACCGCCTCTTCAAACGCTTCCCGTAGCGCGTTACCCCAATCCTTGCCCTCGCCTGCATGGTGCAACTCGTCGAAGATGAGCAACGTGGGCCGGCTCCGGCAGGCGCGCTGAAACACCTCCGGAGCGAGACAGACTTGTTGATAGGTCACGACTGCGCCATGGTAGTCGCGGGCTTCGATGGCCTGCTCGTTTGTCAGCGCAGGATCCAGGTGAATTCCTACCAATCCGGCGGCGGCCGCCCACTGTGTACGCAGGTGGTTGGTCGGACAGATAACCAGAACACGACTGGCCACTCGATCGGCCAGATACTGATGGGCAATCCGCAGGGCAAAGCGCGTTTTCCCTGAAGCGGGTGTTGCTGTAGCAAGGAAATCAGGACGCGCATGGGTGAGAACGCCGGACACCGCGCGAGCCTGCCACTCACGCAGCTTTGCCGTCCAGGGGGATAAAGTCACTACAGCCTCTTCTTAATGGTCACTGTTGAATGGATATGGAAACGACAAGGAAGGACTCTGATTCATTCTCAACACTCACTACTCTCCACATGCATTGATGCTTTTCTCACAGAATGGGGGTCCGGTCGATCCCCTGCTGTATACGTCCAACAGTTCATTTTACATGCAACCTATTATGATGTCCTGACCATCGAGTGTTTCGCGCCTCAGAGTCTCTACAATACTCTCTCGCTTCATCTTGCGGTCAAGCAATGTGGGTAAATTAACCGCAGTGACAATCAGCACTATTCTTGCTTTGCCTATTCATTACTTTATGATTATCGCAGCCATACGGAGAACGTCTCGCAATAAAACGCCGTCGTTTAGCTTGAATGAAAAATCAGATCGACATCGCCGCCACCCCTGACCCTGCCAAGGTTCCACCCACTCCTGTGAGTATGTCGTCTCGCATTTCGATCACCACAGATCGATTCCCTATGTGGATGAGCCGTCATCCTACCAGGTGGATTATTTCCGTGGCTACCGTCATTGCACTGGTGACGATCCTTTGCCTGGGATGGACCGCATACACCGTGCAGCAGGGATTAATCAAATCCACCGGCCAGCGCCTGGTAGAAACAACTACGAATGCCGCTGGAAAATTAGAAACGATGATCCTGGAGCGTTACCGCGACATCCAGCTGCTCTCCACGACTCCGATGGCCCAAGGTCAAAACCCTAAGGCACTGTCGGGATATCTCCGCGAGCTTGCGCAGATCTATCCGGCCTATCAATGGATTGGCGTCACTGACTCACAGGGAAGGGTGATCGCGGCAACAGAGCCGTTGGACACCTCTCCCGATCACAGTCAGCGTCTTTGGTTTCAACAGGCGCGCACACTCACGGACGCCAGGATTCTTGATGTACAGGTGAGTGAGAAATCCGGAGGGACCTTGGCAATCACTGTGATTGCTCCCCTGCACAGTCCTGACGGACAATTTCTCGGCGCAATTGCGGCGGTTGTGAGTGTCCCCTCCTTGATGAGCATCCTTGACGACACGATACAAATGCTCAAGAACTCCGAATGGACAGAACTCTCGCATGTCGAATATCAAGTCATCAACGAGAAAGGGGAACTGATCGCCGACTCAACGTTACAAAGGGAAGAGAACCTCAAACAACTCGGCCTTCATTCTGCAGAACTTTCGGGCATGCACACGCGAGGGTTCATCGAAGAAACGCATCTTCGCCGCAGGGTCTCAGTCATTACCGCCTATGCGCAAGTCACCCTCCCCCCTGCCGACCCGACTCAGCATTGGGCCATCTTTATTCGTGTAGACCAAAACAATATCCTTGCCCCCATTCAGTCGTTTCTCTGGAAATTGCTGGTTCTGGCCATTCTGATTCTCCTTCCCTTGCTCGGTCTTGTGCTGGGAATGATCAAGACCCTTCACGAAGAATGGCACACCACGAAACATGAGTACCAACGAGCGGCCGACGCAGAAACGGCGCTTAGAAAAAGGACGGAGACCCTTCATGCATTGGTCGTGTCCGCACAGAGCTTAGCTACCCAGCAAAACATCGACGGATTGCTGCGCCAGCTCCTTCATCTCGCGAAGGAGAATACCGGCGCGCGCTATGCGGCCTTAGTGGTCTACGAAGGCACTACGCACGCAGCGATACAGTTCTTGACTGCCGGAATCGATGAGGCAGCGGGCCGCGCCATTCGGCTGCTTCCATTCGATCAGGCGTCGCGGGAATCCCTTGGACAAGGAGACGGCATCCTTCGCCTGGCTCATCTCACAGCGCACTGGGCCGCCCTCAGGCTTCCCCTAGATCAGGCCCCCATGAAGTCGTTTCTCGGCGTGCCGATTCGATGCCACGACCAATTCTTCGGCCACCTTTCTCTCGCCAACAAAATAACGCCGCACGGCCTCGCGGACAACTTCAGCGAACTGGACGAACTGGTTGTGCTAACCCTTGCCTCTCAGGCTGGTACGGCTATTCAGAATCTGCAACTCCTCCACGATTCCAAGGAGCAGGCCACCCGTGATTCCTTGACGGGGCTTCTGAATCATTCGACGACGCTCACGGTTTTAATGCAGGAGCTATCGCGGGCTGAACGAAGCCAGCAACCATTTGCGGTTCTTATCGCCGATCTCGACCATTTCAAGCAGGTCAACGATACCTATGGACATCTCGTAGGCGATGTCGTCCTTCAAGAAGCCGCAACGCGCCTCCGCGAAACCGCACGTCGCTACGATCACGTCGGGCGCATAGGTGGAGAAGAGTTTTTGATTGTTGTTCCCAATTGTGACCAGGACGCATTACGTGAGTGTGCTGAACGCTTTCGGTCGTCCATCAGCGACCTGCCATTTGCTACACCGAACGGGCCGCTTGCCATTACAGTGAGCATTGGAGCAACGGTCTGGTCATCCGAACACCCATTGAACTCGGATCTTTTGCGCAAGATGGCTGACTACGCTCTGTATCGTGTCAAAAGTCACGGCAGGAACGGAATAGACATCATTCCCCACCCTGCCGCACAAGTGCCTAAGGAGGAAGCATGTTGACAGCGATCGGCGATGTGATGCGGCGCGTATATGAGCGCGGCTGGATTACGACGAGAGACGGGAACATTAGCATGCGGAAGCGCGAGGGGAAGTATCTCTACATTACCCCCTCTGGCTGGCGAAAGACCATTGTGCATCCGGAGCATGTCGTGCGGGTAGAGATTGTGAAAGAGCCTCTGACGGGTGAACTGATGCCTAAGGTTCGCGAGGGCCAGCAACCGTCCGGAGAGCTCTGGATGCACTGGAACTTGCAGCGCGATGGGAGTAAAACCAGAACGGTCGTGCATGTTCACTCCACCCATATCGTGGCTGCCATCTATGCCGGCATCGACTTGCAGTCTATTAGCGCAGAGTTCCCTGAAATTTCTCGCTATACCCGAGTAGGACCGACTGTGTCGGCGTTGCCGGCTTTGTCACGTGAACTGGCGGATGCAACGGCTGAATGTTTCGGCGTCGGCAAGGACGGGTCGCTGGCCTTCGATATCGTGGGACAAGCCAACCATGGCGTCTGTGCAGTCGCAACGGATCCATGGGCCGCCTATGAACATATCGAGCGCCTCGATCACATTTGCGAGATTGTCCTCAAGAGTGGTGTGATCAGATCTGCGCATATGCGAAGATCCATCGCCGTCTAGAATGTCTACCCCTTTGATATTGAGTCAAGCCACGCCTCATTCGCGACATGAAGCGTTGATCTACCCTCAAACATTGTACGGACGCCTGGTGAAAATGCCGCTGATCAGGCCCATTTGATTCTTTTTTTTGCATCAGGACATTTCCACTTCACGATGGGCGACCTTCAACCGAACTGCAATAGGCGGTCGTGGACAAGGCATGCGACGGTGAGTTCTGAAATCTGAAATTACAAGACGTTTTCCTCTTCCATTCTTCACTCGCCCCCCTTACGATACGGCCTATACACTGCGGGGGCTCTTTACATGTCAGATTTGCCGCTCGATCAACTCAAACAACTCGTCCAGGGTCACCATTGGGATCCCCTCGCGATTCTTGGTCCCCATCCGATGGTCCAGGGTGGTTCCCCATTTGTTGCGATTCGTTGTTTCTTGCCGGAGGCCGCCGACGTTGCCCTACTCCTCAGTAAGCGAGGTCAACAGCCCATTCCCATGACGCGCCTCCATGAGGCCGGTCTGTTCGAAGCCATCGTGCCAGGGCCACTCGAAACCGGCCCCTATCGTCTCCGCGTAACCAACCAGGCAGGACAAGTCTCGGAGAGGTACGATCCCTATACCTTCCCGCCCCTCCTCACCGACTTTGAGCTTCATCTCTTCGCCGAGGGAACCTTCTTCAAAGCCTACGAAACCATGGGCGCCCATTTCCGAACAGTGCAGAATATCGTTGGAGTCCATTTTGTCGTCTGGGCGCCGAACGCTGCGCGAGTGAGTATTGTGGGCGACTTCAACCAATGGGATGGCCGCCGCCATCCCATGACGAGCCGCGGCGCAACCGGCCTCTGGGAACTCTTCATTCCCGAACTCACAGACGGCACCCGCTACAAATATGAAATTCTGTCGCGCCATCATGAGGCACCGCTCCTGAAAGCCGACCCCTATGCAGTCGCATCGGAGCTGCGCCCCAAGACCGCCTCGATCGTTCGCGTAGTCTCTCCCTACCGCTGGAAGGATCAGTCCTGGATGACGGCGCGGGCACAGCAAAACCCGCTCGCCTCGCCCCTCTCAATTTACGAGGTCCATCTCGGCTCCTGGATGCGTATCCCTGAAGAAGGGGATCGCTGGCTAACCTATTCAGAGCTTGCCGAAAAGCTCATCCCATACGTGAAGAATATGGGCTATACCCATGTTGAACTGCTACCGATAACCGAGCACCCATTCGACGGATCCTGGGGCTATCAGACCACCGGCTATTTCGCCGTCACCTGCCGGCACGGATCTCCTGAAGACTTCATGGCCTTTGTCGATACGGCACATCAGGCCGGAATTGGTGTGCTGATGGACTGGACCCCCGCGCACTTTCCAGACGATCCGCATGGGCTCGCCCAGTTTGACGGCACACATCTGTATGACCATGCCGACCCACGGCTCGGCTACCATCCGGACTGGCACAGCCGCATCTTCAATTACGATCGCGTCGAGGTCCGGAACTTCCTTCTGAACAGCGGGCTCTTTTGGCTGGATCGATACCATATCGACGGCTTGCGGGTGGATGCCGTCGCCTCGATGCTCTATCTTGATTACGGCCGGAAGGAGGGAGAGTGGATTCCCAATCAGTTCGGCGGGCGCGAAAACATCGGAGCCGTCACGCTGCTGAAAGACTTGAATGTCCTGGTCCATCGTGACTTCCCTGGCGCCATGACCATTGCCGAGGAATCCACGCACTGGCCGGGTGTCTCACGCCCCACCTATGCCGGAGGACTGGGCTTCACGTTCAAGTGGAACATGGGCTGGATGCACGACATGCTGGGATACTTCGGCCACGAGCCCATCCACCGCCCCTTTCACCAGAATCAGATTACGTTTGGGCTCCTCTATGCCTTCAATGAAAACTTCGTCCTGGTGCTGTCGCATGATGAAGTGGTGCACGGAAAGCGGTCGCTGCTCGACAAAATGCCCGGCGACGAGTGGCAACGTTTCGCCAATCTCCGTTCCCTCTATGGCTTGATGTACGGGCATCCCGGCAAGAAAATGCTGTTCATGGGCGGAGAATTCGGGCAGTGGCGCGAGTGGGACCATGACACCAGCCTGGAATGGCATCTCTGCGATTTCGATCGGCATGTGGGACTCCAGCGGCTCATACGAGACCTTAACTGGCTCTACCGCCAGGAGCCGGCGCTTCACGAACTCGATCACGACTGGACCGGCTTCCAGTGGATCGACTTTTGCGATGCAGCCCATTCGGTGATCGCCTTCCTCCGAAAGGCCAAAGACCAGGAGAATCAAATATTATGCTTGTGTAACTTTACCCCTGTTCCCCGCTACGACTATCGAATCGGCGTACCACACGAAGGCTACTATCGTGAACTGTTGAACAGTGATGCCTCGGCCTACGGGGGAAGCAACATGGGTAATACAGGAGGACTTCACACAAGCGCTGTCCCCTCCCACGGGATGCCCTATTCTCTCGCCGTCACACTCCCGCCTCTGTCGGTCTTATTCCTCAAGCGAATCTGATGCGCAGGACGCTGAAAAAGCCGCTTTTCTCACCCGCCCGACCCCGGCGCGCCAAGACGCGCTTTTCCCAGGCAGCGCTCTCGCATCGTTCAGACCCTCAACGTTGAAGAGGAGTTCCTCAGATATCGGAAGCACTGGAAGGGCTCTTCCATTCGCCAAGATCCATACTAGGAGCGAACCGCCCACATGAAGGGCGGTTTGTACCTCCTCGGATCTTCACTGGCTGCGGCCTTGCTGGACAAACTTTTTGAGCATTCTGCGGGAATGTTTTCCTGTTGTGGCACACATGCAGACCATCGAAGGCCTAGCATGCCACAATAGCTTTTCCTCAGACTACTAGGAGGTAACTACCAGGTCCTGAAAGGACCGCAATCGAGATGAATGAACTGCGCGCGCGGATAAAACCCTACCCCACCGTACTTCAGCTTCAACGCGGCATGGCGGATCTCGCGGATCTTGACACCGGGAACATAAAAGTCGAGCGCCTGTCCCTGGACGTGCAGGCTGTGCTGCGCGACTCGCCGGCTCCGCTTCACGAGCTGCGCATTGTATTCAGGCGACCGATAGCCGGAAATCACATGGATATCGCCGGCGCCACTAACCGCTTTATGCACGAGATTAACGTGTTCGAGCAATTGCACATCGATGGCGGCAACTTCTCCTGTGTGATGGCAACGCAGAATATGATTCACCTCATCCAGCGCCGTCAGGTCATAATTCCCTGCGTCATCACGATAGCGGACTCGCAGTCGTTCGTTCGTGTGCACATTGAAGAAGGTGAGTTCGGCGTCAGGAAGCTCGGTTGCGCGCGCGACCGAGGGGCACAGAAATTTACTACCGAGCAATAGAAGTCCGACAACGGACGTTTTCAAGAAATCTCGGCGAGTCCAAGACCAGGAATCTGGATGCTGCAAAGAACCACTCCGGAAAAGGTGCACAGCAGTCTGTCAGGACAACGCTGGTGCTTGTATCAAAAGTCTCAGGGTCAGTCAACCCCTCCCGTAGATGCAATCAGCACCACCCCGTCTCGTCCGACTCGATCTCTATCGGCCTAGTCTCGATCGGTGCATGAGAATCCATTCAGAGAATCGTTTCTCTCAGTGTCCGCTTTGTTGGCATGCAGTTGCTCGATCCAGCCTCACCGTCATGCTTATTCCCCGCACCTCCTATTAACTTCTTCCTAGACAGGAGAATCCAATATAGGTAAGATTCAAAACAATAGGAGCACCTCTTACACGATGGCTACGATCCTTATCATCGACGACGAAGAATCGATCCGGAACCTCCTGAAGGAGGTCCTTGAAAGAGCCAACCACCGTGTGCTCGAAGCCCGCGATGGTCAGGAGGGCTTGACTCTCTACCAACAAAACAAAGTCGACCTGGTCCTCATGGACATTCTGATGCCGGGAACCGACGGTCTCGAAACCACATTGCAACTGACGCGCGATTATCTCGATGCGAAAGTCATTGCTATGACCGGCGCGCAAGGCGACCGCAACTTTCTCGATGTTGCGAAGCTCTTTGGAGCCCGTCGCGTCTTCGAGAAACCCTTCGACCTCGACAAACTCGTTCAAGCCGTCAACGAAGAACTCGCCAAGTAGCGCAGCCCTCTTCAGCTTCACAAGCAGCTTCACTATTTTCTGATTCGTTCGCTTTTTATTCGACTCACGGGTGCCCAGCGCCAGCGAAAAAACAGGTTCCTGCTTCAACCGATCACAAGCGCGGGACGGCAGGAAACAGAAAACCCCTAGGACTGCAACCTCGGGGCGCTCACTCTCTGCGGCAGGCAGGAAGATGAACAGACATGGAAGGTGTGGCCAATCACGCGGGGAAAATCGAGCGAGCGCTGCTCCCGTTCTGGGCTCTACTCATTGCACTGGCGGCACATTCCCGTTCACAAACTTTGTCGGACATTCCCATTGGGAATACATTCAATGGCTTCCGACCGCTGATAATTTCAACTCGCGGCGTTTCCTGTTTGATGTCGTCGCGAATGTGGGACTCTTTCTTCCACTGGGGTATCTTCTCAACCGGTCCTGCTCTACCACAACGGATCAGCGCGCACTATTCTTCGCTGCTGGTGTTGCATTTCTGCTCTCGATGAGCGTCGAATGGTTCCAAGTCTATTGTCACAACCGACACCCCTCACCCACTGACGTGGTCAGCAATGTCACAGGAAGCCTCATCGGCCTTCAGAGAGTTCTTTCCTGGCCAACGAACGCATCATTACCGGATCGCTGTATGCCACTTCGCTCAAGGCATCTATAATATGGAGCCCTTTTGTCCCAACCAACTCCTTGGCTTTCGCATAGTTCTTCGCAGTAAATCGCGCCACGGCTGGCTGACCGTTCACAATCTGACAAGCCAAGATCTCGCCATTCACTTCCAACGTGCCTCCCTGCTCGACCAGCGTCTTCGCCTGCGCCGACGTAATGCCATGGAGCTGCGCAAACTCCTCGAGTCCTCCCGTCTCAACTAAACGCCCATCCGGCATGATACAGAGTCGCTTGAAATGCGGAGACCAATCCTTGCGGAAGTCGATGTACTTGATGTCTCCGCCCTTCGCAACCGCGCGATCCAACGTGCGGTAATCGATCCCAAGGTTCTTCTGGTAGAGTTTCGTCTGCAACTCCTCCGGCAAAGTCCGGTGAAAGACTAACGCCGCTACTTCATCGAGTGAAATGCCGCGCGCGTGCGCCAACTGTTCCGCCTCGGCAAATTGCAGAAGGTCCAAGGTCCAGGTTTGCTTGGGAAACTCCCCAGTCGGATCGATTCGACAGGTAAACAACCCTCGTGTCAGGATCCCGCCAGCTTGGGGATACACATAGACGCCGCCTTCGGTCAGCAGCTTGGTCATCACCGACAGTGGAACCTCATAGCTTTCCGATAAGACCTTCGCATGCGCGACCAAATCTTCCTGGAGCGTCATGGCACAGACCGTCACATTCCCCGGCGCATCGAACTCAGAATAGTCTTCGACGATGTTATAAAGGACTGTAGGTTTCTGCTTCCCGGCTTTCTTCTTGATCTTGAACATTCCTCAGCTCAACTCTCGTATATCATCTAGATGACTGGTTCTCAGCTCTCCGCACTCAGCACTTTACTCCCCTTACGCCTCAGATGCTCATAGGGCGGCAATGTCATCAGTCGTCCATCTTCGACCGGGCCGCCTATCGTGAAGTGATACAACGATTGGAAGCTTCGCTCCTTCACCGCCACGATCTCATGCACCGGGTCGTCGAAGAAACATCCGATCCCAGTGGCCCTGACCCCTGCAGCTTCTGCTTCCAAATACAGGATCTGTCCCAGCAACCCCGACTCCCAGAAGAGACGTGGATACTGCCAGGCTCCCCCTTCCCGCATGCGCCCCTCGAACTCAGCCAGCATACCAAACGAGAATGCGCTGTCACCGGCAATGTCTTGATGGCAACTTACTTGAATGGCCAGTTTCTTCGCATCGCCTTCAAGCAACCAGTAGAGAGACAGATCCTCCGGACAACCTGGGGCCGGAGTCCATGTCAGCTCTGGATTCATCGATTGCTGGATGAACGATAGCTTCTGTGGATCACGGACCAGAAAATAGAGCCCCGGCGTGAGACCGTCAACGCGATGGACAAAGAGCACTAAATGAATCGCGGGCTCGTAGGGCCAAGTATCCCACGGCATCGGTCGATCCAACTGAGGCCGATCCACACGAGGCGTCACCAATCGCATCATTCTAAAGAACGTCGTAGCGGAGATCGCAGTCTTGCCATCGAACGACACGGCACTCCGCCGCTGGCGAATAATCTGTCCCGCGGATGGGCTCTCGTTAAGCGTGAAACGTGAAACGTCATTCGTGAGGGGCATTGGAAGGGCCACCGAGCGCTGCTCAGCCGTACACTTCCAACTCGCGGCTGCTGCCTCATCAATAATATCCCAATGCACTCCATGCTCGCCGCTCAACCGATTAGCCTTTCCATTCCACTTTCCTGAAGTGAGGCCCTTGACCACCGCTGGATCGAGAAACAGCGGAATCTCTATCAGCTCCCTGCGTTTCACGTTTAACGATTCACCTTTTACATCCCCCGATGGCCAGACCACTGCGAGACAGTCCGGATGCTCTGGTTCAACATCTTGAAAGTCGCCCAACCGATTGGTCCCCAACAGATGCGCAACAGTGTCTTGTCCCACACTATCCAGCAGCGCCATGTTCCAGCCTAGCGTCGCAGCGGCAATTCGCGCTGAACCGATCGCATGGCCGACATCATGGTTGCAGTAACGAAACGCTCGCTCTCCATACTTCCAGGCTTCTCGCCAATGGACCGAGGTCAGGCCAAAAAGAAATGCACTGGAAGGAAAGGGAGCCAGCAGTCGAACAATCTGTTCAGCGGGAAATTCAGCGCGTAACTCCAATCCATGTTCTTTGGGTGCATAGTGATAGAGACCCGGATTCAGATCGAGCCCCTCGATCTGCGGCATGACCACATAGCCTTCTGTCGGATGTAGGTTGCCTGAGGATGGGTTACTCCGCAGTGGCCACTCCGACTCCCCTGCCTTCTTCCACGCAGACAGTGCGAGGGCGAACTCGAAGAACCGAGAAAGCGTACGGATGTTGACAGGCTGGCAGGCGACCGCCCCAGGCTGGTAGATGGCGTCATAGGCCGGCGATACCGGGTCTTCATCAGGCGTCAGCAGCGGCAGAGCGATAAGAGGTGTTCCATCAAACCGCCGAAACGGATCAGGCTGATTCGCCCAATCCAGATAACCAAGCGCACGAGCATAGCGATTGAAATGATGCTTCGTCTGGGTGTGATAGTGGATCACGCGATCGATAGGATCGGTCGGTAAGGTCTCGACTGGTTCTCGGTACAAGGGGATTTCGGTGGCCATCGTATTACTCAGTCACAGTCTACAGAGCAGCAAGAAGGAAAGTAAACGCACGCATTGCATTGACCTCCATTTCTCCACGCGCGTATGCTGCAGTCAGCATAGTCACGGAGAGCCTCATGCAATTCGATCCAGCTCTTGCCGCTCAGCAGGCATTCAGCCGAGCAGACACCAATAACGAACTGGGTGCTGACTGGGACGCCGCCGCCGAGGCCGAATTGACCTTTTCGTCAAACGCCGGAGCGACGGCGCGGGAGGCCTATGAGGGTCTTCTTGCCATTGCACAACATTATCCCTTAGCCCACTCCTTCCAGGCCTTCTGCATCTACATCACTTGGCAGCAGGTGACGGAAGAGACCATTGCGCGTCATTTCCAGACCGGCCTCCGACTTTGTGAAACCTTTCTTGCTTCTCCTGATGGCAAGCATCCAGCAGACGTCGAACAGATCACGGAACTCTACGGATCATTTCGTGACGGATTGGGGCTTAATGAAGAGGATGAGATTCAAGTCGAGTTTCGACGGGACACGCCTAAGGGAGGAGACTAGCCTTCAAAAGTACTGAGTTCACAGTTCTGAGTGCTGAGTTAGGGATTATTAGAAGCAGAGCGCTGTTCGCTGGCAGCTACGGGCTCTGGATCGGACTCATCGTGCCCACAATGGGGACATGGCATGCACACCGGCCCATCGCAACAATGGTAGATGTATTCGCGCCGCAACGTGTGCAGTTCGTGTGAGCCATCTATGAGCGCACCGTAGCAAACTTCCCGCCTCTCACAAGGCATCATGTCGGACGACCATAAACATCGCGCGCGAATTTTTCTCCACCGAGGCCAACTGGCGCAGGCCAAAGGCGCGTATGAACGAGCCGTCGCGGATGATCGCCTGGCCAATGACCCGCGCGCACTCTCCGATTCGCTCGGCAATCTGGGCAACGTATACGCCCTCTCTGGCGATCTGGATCACGCAGAAGCCTGCTACCGAGAAGTACTCACAATCCAACGCACGGAGCAGGATCAACAGGCCATCGCCCACACGCTGGTCAACCTCGGCAATCTCCACAGCGGCGCTGATCATCCTGAGAAAGCCCGCCCCTACTATCTCGAAGCGTTGGATCTGCTTCGCGATCTACAAGACAATCGCGCGCTCGGCATTCTCCACAACAATCTGGCGTTGCAAGAGGCTCGTGAGGGACTGTGGGAACGGGCCGTCGCCTCGTTCAAACAGGCCCTCGACTATCACCGGGTGGTCGGGAATGAAGAAGGACTCGCAGTGACCTATAGCCAACTCGGCAAGTGTTTTCTCGACCAGAACGATCTAATCAGAGCCGAGCGCTGTTTAAACAACGCCTCGGAACATTACATCAAGCTCGGCAACGAGCCAGCCGAAGCTGCAGTGCTCCGGCTCCTTGCCACGGTGTATGACACTCGCCATGATCTTGTTTCGGCACGGCGATGTCTTGAACGCGTGGTGGCACTCGACCAGCGATACGCACTGCCTGAGCTTCAAACCGACTCGACCTCTCTTGAGATGTTGAAGCAGTCGGGTTAGCCTCTCATGTGCACTTCTGTGTACCCGAGCAATCTCCACCAACTGTCTAGCAGTTTGTTGACAAACTAGATGACGACACCGGAAGCGATACCACTTCTGAGATCACTGACGGAAACTGAATGGCCTGCAGGCTGTTCAGAAAGGCCGTCCAGCAAGGCCGCAGCGAGCGAAGAGGCGACGCGAGAACGCCGCTGGCGGACTTTGTCAACAGCCTGCTAGCAATCTTTCACTTTCCACCCAGACGAATCCTGCATATTTCTGGACAGAACCTGACCCTCTCTATCTTTGGAGCGTCACCCTGTTGCTTTAAGTTTCACCATGAAATATCCCACAGGATACTGACGTGGATATCGCATGCACTTTCTTGCACGGGTCCTCACAGCATCGGCTATCGGGTCACTGACGAAACTACCCCCATAGACCAGATGAACCAGACAGACCGGGCTGGCTCTCTCCTCCCCTGCAGTGGTATCATTCGCCCAGCACGCAGGAGGAGGCAGTATGGATCTCGATGCATTTAGACAAATGGTCGCCAAAAATCCAAAGGGATTTCTCGGCCGTTATGGGCTCGGAAATAAACTCATTCAAGAAGGCGGCAATCTCGAAGAGGCGGTTGAACACCTGATCGTCGCCACACAGCTGGATCCGACCCACGTCGCGTCACACCTAGGCCTCGGACGCGCCTTAATCTCTTTGGGGCGGAAGGACCATGCGAAGCCCATCTTGCAAGCCGGCATCGACGCGGCACGCTCGGGTCGATCGAATGGAGGGGGAGACCTGGTCCCTGAGATGGAAGCGTTGCTACAAACCTTGGGATAACGAATCGGATCTAGATCGAGCGAGGAGCGCCCCATGAAGATTGAAGAGGCCAGACAGCGAATCGAATCGGCGATGACACAGTACGGAGCACACGCCGGGGTGGCGATCGATCTTGTGATCAGCGAGGTGAAGTCCGATCTCGGCACTGCCACAGCCAATGAATTGATCGACGAGTTTGACCTCGAATTACAATACAACATCGCCCCGATAGAACCGGGATTCTCCAGCAGCTAAGCCATGGGCATACGGCCTAACGCATCTCATTCAGGGTGCTCAAAAAGCTTCTTCAACAAGGCCGCAGGCGAGTCGAAACCAGAGGCGTACCCTCTGGGGTACGTTGAGGATTTCGATGAGCCGAGAACGATGTTGAGGAGCTTTTTCAGCACCCTACTATGCCGCTAATTTGGTGTGCCATCTCCGGACATGGCTACGGTCACGCGGCGCAAGTGGTGCCCGTGCTCAATGCACTGGGCGCTCTCGTACCCGGAGTGACCGCCATCATCCGCACCACAGTCCCAGCCTCGTTTTTCCAAGACCGCCTGACAATCCCGTGGACACTCAGTCCCGCACAACAGGACGTCGGCTGTATCCAAGACGGCCCCCTCACGATCGATATCGATGCGACGTGGGCGGCTCACCAACTCTTCCACAACACCTGGGGAGCACGTCTGTCCCATGAAGTCGCTGCCATGCAGGCGGCCTCCCCCACGCTGGTTATCGCCGACACGTCTTATCTCGCCATCGAGGCCAGTTCCCGCGCGCAGATACTGACCGTCGCCTTGGCAAATTTTACCTGGGACCTCGTACTCAAGGAATATTGCCACGCATCAGACCATTCACAGCAACAGTTGATTCAACGCATCCGCGAATCCTATGCAAAAGCCGACATAGCCCTTCGCATCACCCCTGCTCCAAGAATCGATGCCTTCTCCAACATGATCGATATTGGCCCGATAGCCAGCCCCAACTCCCCTGAGCGAGGCCGACTTGCTTCATTCCTCGCCCTGATGCCCAAAGAACGAACCGTCTTGGTAGGGTTCGGTGGTATTCCTCTGACATCCCTTCCGTTCGCCGATCTGGAGCAACTCGCGGGCTATCGTTTCCTCTTCGACGGACCCATTCCCACCAACCGCGCACAATTCGTCTCCACGCAGTCGCTGCCACTTTCATTTAAGACCTTGATGGCGTCCGTTGATGTCATCATGACCAAACCGGGCTATGCCACTATCGTCGAAGCGGTGGCGTTGCAAACACCCCTCGTGTATGTACGGCGATACAACTTTGTCGACGAACAGCCGCTGGTGGACTATCTGCAGCGGCATGGTCGCGGCGTGGAATTGTCTATGAGTGAATTCAAGGCGGGACGTTGGGAAGCGGCGATCAGAAAGGCTAACGAAACTACCATACCTTCAGCCGCTCCGCCTCCACCTACGGGGGCAGCACAGGCAGCAGCTATTCTTGCCCCGTACCTTCTCGATTCGAGAGGCTGAAGCGGACACATCTTCATACTCTTTATCAGAATCTTTGACAGCGTGAGCAACCGGATCATCACACTTCTGTTCCGCCAATCTCTCCGAGACGCCGGTCGAGAGTCGCTATGTCGGCAAATCTGCAGTGAGCGTCACACAACATAGCAGGATGCTAAAACATACATCCTTTTGCCCGTTGCTTCCGTAGAGTGCTATAGTCGTGGCGGGCATGAGGTAGAATCGGTTTTTCTCGCACACCTCGCTCGCGTTATGGACAAACCCTCTCAACACACCACCTCGATGATCGACCCAAACCTGCTGGCCCTTGTGGTCAAAGGCGATCAACAAGCATTCAGTCAGCTCTATGACCATTCAAGTACCCTTTTATTCACGTTGGCAGTCAAAATATTGGGGAATCGCGAGGAAGCAGCAGAACTCTTGCAGGATGTCTATTTGGAAGTCTGGCGGAAAGTCTCCCGCTATGACGTCGGGCGTGGAACCCCGGTCGCATGGTTGATCACCCTCACCAAGAGCCGGGCCATCGATCGGCTGCGGGCCAGAACTGCACGAGGCTATCGGGCAACGAACTCGCTGGAGGTCGAAACCGCTATACAGATAGCTGATCCTGGTCCGAGCCCGTTTGAAACGCAGTCCGATCAGGAACTACGTATTGCGGTCGGAGCAGCTGTGGCTGGATTACCCCAGGCGCAGCAACAAGCGATCGAACTCGCCTATTACGAAGGACTCTCCCATGCCGAGATCGCCGCGCGGCTGAACCAGCCGCTGGGAACCGTCAAGACACGGATTAAACTGGGAATGTCAAAACTCCGGGATGGTCTCCAACAGTGGGGGAACCATGGTGATCTTCAATGACGCATGAAGAACTCGAAGAATCGGTTTCTTTGTATGCCGCAGGCGCGCTAGAAAAAATCGAGCGACAGGCGCTGGAAGCCCACTTACTCTCCGGCTGCGCCTCCTGTCACAGTGCGCTGAAGAACTATCAGTCCATCGCCGCGCTCCTCCCGCTCAGTCTCAGTCCAATCGCACCTCCACGCTCCCTCAAAGCCACGATCATGGCTGAGAGGAACCCCACGCCTATTCCATCGGAAATGCCGCCAAACGAACCGGCCCGGCAAAGTCTGGAAGCTGGTGAATGGATGAACCATCTCTTTCCTCCCGTCGCCCCTGCCCGATCGTCGTCACTACCCTGGGCCCTAGGCTTGGCTGCACTCCTGATCGTGGTGGTCGGTGGATATTTCGCATGGAACGTATCGACGCAACGATCCACCGACACATCGAAGATTCAGCAGCTCGAAGCATCGCTTCAGCAAAAGTCGACGAAACTTGCCGATGTGCAGCGTGAGGTCGGCGACCAAGCCAAAGCTCTCGCCGAATTGCGCAACAACTTACAGCAACGATCGAACGAAGCCACGGAAGCCAAGGAGCAACTGGCCCAGCGCGAGGCTGAACTGGAGGAGACGCGTGTTCAATTAAACCAGCAAGGCACCGATCGTACCGGCAGGACTCCGCAAGATGAATTGGCCACGCTCCTTCGAATTCCCAACGTCAAAGCCGTGTCTCTCACCGGATCGGACATAGCACAACGGGCAGCGGGGTTCCTGCTGTACGATGCTCGAACCCAAAACGTCTGGCTCTACTCCATGAACCTGCCGGAATGTCCCACCGGCAAGACCTATCAGCTATGGGCCATTCATGACAAACCCGTGAGCATCGGATCCTTTCATATTGGTTTCGGCGAAACCGCTCATCTGCTGGCCAGAAAGGTGCCGCGCTTCCCGGATGCAAAGACCTTTGCCGTCAGCCTTGAGCCCTCAGGCGGCCGCCCAGAACCAACCGGACCGGTCTATCTTTTGAGCCGGTCCTAATCTGGTCTGTTTGGTTTGTTTTGTTTATTTGGTTTATCTGGTTAGTTTCATTCAACCAAAAAAACCAGATAAACCAGATAAACCAGACAGACCAGCAACGGTCTTCTGTTGAGGAGAGAACCGTGCCCGGAGACGAGCGCACACAAGACCTTACGTTTATGCGGATGGCCCTGGAAGAAGCAGCCCGGGCGCCGGTCGTCGGCGAAGTACCGATCGCCGCCTTGATCGTTCAAGACGACCAGGTTCTGGTACAAACACACAACTATCGCGAACTCTGGCAAGATCCTACGGCCCATGCGGAGGTCATTGCGATCCGTGCTGCAGCGACCGCATTGGGCACATGGCGATTGACCGACACGACTCTCTATGTAACCGTCGAGCCCTGCGCGATGTGTATCGGCGCCATCATCTTAGCAAGGATTCCCCGAGTCGTCTTTGGAGCATGGGACCCGAAAGGCGGCGCTTGCGGGTCGGTGTTTGATCTTACAAACGAACCGCACTTGAATCACCGCGTTGAGATTGTCGGCGGATTGCTCGAAGAAGAGAGCCAGACACTACTCCAGCAGTTTTTTAGACAATTACGAACTGGATAAAGAGGGAGGAAGAACTCCGCGGCTATCCTCTCGTCATAGCGCGAATGGTCCAATCACTGCCGTAAGCCGACACGGCTCCTGCCCATTCAGGCCCACATTCGAGCCAGTGAACGGTCCATCCAGGCTTCATGGTTGCCCCTTCTAACAGGTGGACCTCGGCCCTCGGAGCATCACTTGAATCGAGAATTTCGCATTGCTGCAATGACAGTAACCCAACCGCCTGGCCTTTCAGCACCGCTTCTTTCGCGACCCAATACCGGTAGAACCGTTTCGTCTGATCCAAGCCAGTCACACCTGCCACTCTGCCATGCTCCGATGGCGCATAGAAGCGTTCCGCCAGCTTGACCACTTCGACTTTGTCTCGAATCTGTTCGAGATCGGCGCCGACGTCCCGATCGCGGGCCACCGCAATGAGCATGCGTCCATGGGAGTGGGAAAGATTAAAATGGATGCGGTGCCGGCCAGTACTCATCTCTGCAATCACAGGCTTTCCCGTCGCTCCCATTTGAAACGTCACGGACGAAGGATCAAGGCCGGTGTAACGGGCAAGCACGGCCCTGCAGCTGCCATGTGCGAGGACGTATCGGAGTTGATCTTGTTGGCGGATAAACCGTGCCGCCCTCCCTCGTTCCTCTTCACTCAACCAGGAACGGCACTGCTCCACGAAAGACGGGCTTCCGTCGAGCGAGAAGCCCCAGACATGAATGGCCCAATCTTCCATTGCGATCGGCGCCAACCAACAGGCCGTTGCAATCAACTCAGTCGAAGGAAAGGCTATAACCGACTCACCGACACCAGGATTCACCTGTACTCTCCTGTAGACTCCAGCAGCATCGTCGGCCTACCAGCCCCTATCGGTCTTCGAGCAGAAAGAAAACCAATTGAAAAATCACACTTCCCAGAGTAAGCTCCCCCCGGAGCCGATCACAGCGACGACACATCCACCGACCCTACCGTGGCGTGAGGCAAGTTCTACCCTGCGGAGAGGTGCGAGAGTGGCCGAATCGGGCAGTCTCGAAATCTGTATCAAGCCTCTCTCGCAAAAGCTTGAAAACATGCATAACATAGCATGAATACTGGGGGAATAGCATTTCTGCTGTTCCCTCAGTTTCCCCAGCTTTTCCCCCATTTCCCCGCGAATTCTCCGCCAGATTTCCGCCAACTTTTTCCTGAGCATTTTGTCTGCTTGGCGGCCATTCCAGCTTGTCGATATCGCGCTGAATGATCGCCTCCTTTCATGTAGTGTGATACGTTTTCGCCTATGGAAAAGATTGTCGAGTATCAGGGATACAAGGTTGAGTCCGCCCCACAGCACCTGGTCGGCGGTGAGAAATGGCAGCTGCGCATCTTCATTTCCGTGGAAGATCACCGAGGCGTCCGCACGCGCGAATTCTCAGCCGACGTCGTGTATGCGACGGAGCAGGAGGCCGATATCCATGGGATTGCCTTTGGCCAACGCCTCATTGATGGGAAGGTGGACGGCCAGTCCGTCATGGATATGAAAACGACGGATCGCCGGACGACGCCGCGTCTCCGTGTGCAATTCCGCACCACCTTTTCGGCGTCATCGAGACTGGAAGGGACGGGCATCATGCTCGATCTGTCGACGGGCGGATGCCGCATCGAGAGTCCAGTCACCGTGGAGCCAGGTGTGTCGTTGGAGCTGCGCATCTATGCGCCAGATGTCGAATGGCCGCTCATGGTAGAGGCGGCCAGCGTGCAGTGGGTGAGCGGCCAGACCTTCGGGTTGGCCTTCTTTCGGATCACGGAGACGGAGCACCAGCGTTTGGGACAGGTGATCAGCGATCTGATGAAGGGCGACGCAACGGCTGGCTAGGTCAGTGGACGGCTTGCGTGGTCGCTAACGCACATTCTTCCTCACGCCTCCCACGGCTTCAGGATTCGCGCGCCGGGACACCGCCGCCAGCGCACTCCCACCACGTCATCCGCACCATTGGGCAGTCCGTTCAAAGAGTATGGGGCGGGAGCAAAAGTGTATAAAAGAGAACAGCGCGAGGGAGCGGAGCTGGCGTAGCCTCTGAACGTTTCCTCGGCGCGGAACCTCCTTCCGCGTCCGGCACCGGGACCATGATCCCGGTGTCGGCCTCACCACCGCTCCTCCACGAGGCCCACATTAAAAGACTCGCACTAGCGCTGCGAAGGGGTCATACTGAATGAATGGTAACAATGCCCACTTGCCCACAATGTCAGAGCACCAATGTCAAACGTTTCGAGCGTTGGCCCACTTCCTCAGCCCGCATAGTGAACCCAACACCTAGGCCGATGTGGGACTGTCAGCATCCGACCTGTCTGCATAAATGGCCCAGGACGCCAACCGACTAATTACCAGCGCACCTTTACGAGGCCGCCCGCGCCGCGTTAGATTTCTATTCTTTCAGGTCCAACGAAACCTGTGATTCGTAAGAATTCCTCAACGGAGAAAAAGTTGTGTGCTATCTCCCTATTGCGTTCCAGCTTTGCACCGTGGAACAAGAAATTTCCGTTTCGATTTAGACTATCTGCCAAGCTCTCAATGTTGGACCCTTCGATCCAAAATCCACGTCCTGGAGATTGATCAATCAGAACAGTACCCCAGCATACTAAAGCGTGCTTCTCTGCTGCTGCCTTTAACCTCTGAACATGGTGCCTGCCGACTCCCCAAAATCCTACATCCTCTGATTCGTGAGCGAGGATTACGATTGAGCGCCCATCTTTTTCCGCTCCAAAGACCTTAAAGCTGCTGTCATATCTTTCTGGCTCAAGCCTGAACCCCAATATATGAAGTCTGTCCCGAAACTGTTCGACTAGATCATGCGCCATAATAGCGAATCCGGGGCGTCGGCATCGAGGCCTCGCAGGGTGGCCCATTCTTGAAGGGTACCGATCAAACCACAAGGCGGGGACGTTGCCCGCGCCCTTTATCCTAGGAACATAATCAGCACCAGCTCTAGGGGACATCCTCGTTTGACCAAAAGGAAACGCCGTAGGCCTTCAGCTTGTCCTGAAAGGGTTGGCTGGCGTACGGGCTACCCCGATCCGAGTGATGCATCAGCCCCCCTGCCGGTTTTCGTCGAAACCACGCCATCGTCAGCGCGTCGGTCACAATGTCCGCTGTCAGGCGGGGTTTGGCGGTATTCCCACCTGAACCCAGGGCATTGTCAGCAGGCCATCGAGCGGATCGTCGAAGAATTCCCAGCCAAATTTCCGCCAACGCCAGAATCGAGGGCAGTCGTGGAACTTGCGGAACGACGGGTAAGCATGTAATTATGCGAAGGTTTTACGGCCCACGGAGAGGTGCGAGAGTGGCCGAATCGGGCAGTCTCGAAAACTGCTGTCCTGGCAACGGGACCGTGGGTTCGATCCCCACCCTCTCCGCCAAAACCAAGGACGCATATGCCGCCGACGTCCCGGGCGCGTCTGTCTTGTTCATTTGGTTTGTCTTGTTTGTTTGGTTCGAAGAACGAAAGAAACCAAACGAACCAGATAGACCAGATCAACCCGTCTCGCCTTTCATCTGTGCCTTTTCCTGTAACGCGCGCCTGAGTTCGACCATTGCAAGCGTGTCGCGCTTGCAGTAGGCCAGCAACGCTTCTTGGATTTTTGCCCGTTCAATCCAATCTGTTTCGACAAAGACCATGCGGTAATACTGACTGGCGGCATGCCCACCTTCTTTGATGGCCAGGTCATCGTACCCCATCGAAGGGACGAGCGCAGGAAGAATTTCTTTTAGTGAATAAGAACCGTCAAAGCGTGGATGATAGTAGTGATCGCGCACAATTGGATGCAGATCCCAGATGCGCTTTACTAATGCTCGAAGAGCGGTACGCAACAAAGGAAGCGCCTCGGCTAGTTGCTCGATCACAGACTTTTCATAGGGCGAGTAGACACAAATACTTCCTTTGCTTCCCAGCGACTCCAGCAAGGATTCGGCCAGCTGCTTGCGCGGATCAGTCCCCTCTCCGTGCAAGTACTCGTGATGCACGATGTCACCGTGGTCTTGTTCGATGTGGTTCGACCATTGCACCGGTAACGCTTGATACGGACGCGTCTCCGGAAATCGTGGAACTGCCAGCATCACCGTTTCGAAATCCAGATGATGGACGGGAAACCGCACAGTCTTGAGCGTAGCGCCCAATTTCTCCGACACCCACTCGACATTCTCTTTCACACGGCGCTGAACTGGCGACAGTTTCGTACCAACTGGAATCTCGTCGATCGTCGTCACGCCCTGCTGAATCAACTGACTGACCACCTGCTTCGATCCCGGCAAGTAATGAATCCACCGCGCCGGCTTGTCTTTGGTGCAATGTTCCCAGAAGGGGCAATCGTAGGGTGTATGGCAATGCTGGTCCGGCTCAATCGCAGGCGTTTGCGGCTGGAGCAACATGTGATTCATCGTGGCCAACCGCTCGGGCACGGCAGCCCGTCGTAGGGCTACCACGTCTGACAGATCCTGAATTACAAACAGTTCAGTCAGATCGATTGCTCCATCTCGATACAGATACCCGGTGTTGATATGCATGAGACCGACAGAAACGAGCGTCAGCCCTGCGCCCTGTATCACTTCGCTTTGCACGGCAAGATCTTCGAGATGTACGTCTTTGACCTTGGTTGAAGACTTGACCTCGATCAGACGCCAGCCAGAGGGTTGTCCCTCCGCGACTTGAACACGCTCCAACACATCCGCACGAATCAACACCCCACCGTGCAATAATGCCGCTTCGAAAATTGCCGGAACGGTAAGATCCTGGATCAGTGCGGCGGTCTGCGCAAGCGCGGCTTCTGTCTGACGATAGCCTGCTGTCACCAATAACCCGCCTGGAAAACGAGTTCGAGCCAACTCCCCGACTTCTGTTCCCATATCGAACATCGCCTGAGTCGCCGCATCCGGCTTAGTCGCGAGAGAAGGATGATGGACTTCAAGATACAGACGCTTGTGACATTGAAGACCGGACAGGAATTTTGACTTTGACAGACGCGGGGCCTTCGGAAGTAGGACTGGTGAGAGCTCGCTAAGTTCAGTCATGGCAAGATGACCCTAAACGGACAGACACACGGTTGTCTAGCAGAATAGCCGCGAGACAGGCGAAACTGGTTGATCTGGTTTGTTTGGTTGATTTGGTTTATCTGGTTAGTTTCGTTCAACTAAAAAACCAGACAAACCAAACAAACGAAATAAACCAAATAACGGTCTTCTTCATCCTGTTAGGATGGCCCGCCATGGCATCCAGCATTTCACAGATCAGAAAGTCCGTCCTGACCCTTGCCTTACCGGTCACGGTCAGCACCCTGCTTCAACGCACCGAAGGCATTGCCGCTGTCTTCCTTGTCGGTGGTCTCGGCGCGACATCCATTGCGGCCGTGGGACTTGGCCAGTTGCTGGCCTTCATTGCCACTACGCTTGTTTCCGGATTATCGGTAGGAGCCAACGTCCTCATTGCCCAGCTATGGGGCGCCCGCCGCACCAAAGACGTTGGAGAAGCCGCCACGCATCTCCTCGGATTGGCCGCCATCGTGTCCTGCTCAATTGTCGTACTCGGATTGTCCCTAAATCGTGTCACCATGGAGCTGTTGGGCGCAGAGCACGACGTCATCGCGCTGGCCCTTCCCTACTCGAACATCATCTTCACGGTCATTCCCTGCACGATCTTCTTGCAAGTCCTCTCTTCGATCATACAAGGCACCGGAGACACCAAAACTCCCATGTACGCCTTGATCGCGGTGAATCTGTTGTATCTGACGATCGCCTATCCGCTGATCTACGGACTCTGGGGTTTCCCTGCCTTGGGTATTACCGGAGCGGCCGTGGCAGCCGGTCTCGCGGAAGGGACGGGCATGGCCTACCTCCTCTGGGCCTGCCGAAAGCTCTTCAGGAAGTCACTCCACATGCGACGTGATCTCTTGCGCTCCACCTGGCAGATTGGCGCATCGGTCTCCGGCGAGCGAATATTTCAACAGGCAGGGATTATTCTCTACACCAAGATCGTCCTGCTATACGGCACTGTGACCTACGCCGCCCATCAAGTCGGCCTGTCGATCGAATCCCTCTCGTTCCTGCCTGGATATGGCTTCGCGATCGCCGCAGCCACGATGGTGGGGCAGAGTATCGGCGCAGGGAAATATGTCCGGGCCAAATTGGAAAACTGGGAGGCGAATCGCCTGGCCGGTATCGCGATGGCATCGATGGGCGTGCTGTTCTTTTTCTTTCCCTATGCCCTGCTCCGTGCCTTTACCAACGACGAAGCCGTCGTCGAACTCGGGACGCTGTTCCTGCGCATCGTCGCCATCCTCCAAGTTCCACTCGCCCTCACCATGGTCCTGGCCGGATCGTTACGTGGAGCCGGCGACACTCGGTTCATCATGGTGGCGACGACGATCGGCATGTGGGGTGTTCGCCTACCTCTCGCGGTCATCGCAGGTCCCTGGCTCGCACTCGACGTGCTCTTCGTGTGGAGCGCCATGATCGCGGATTGGACAGTCCGAATGGGGCTGCTACTCTGGCGTTACCGATCGGAACGGTGGAAAGCAATTCAAGTCATTCGCTAGCCCGGTCTGTCTGGTTCATCTGGTTTGTTTTGTTTATCTGGTTGATTTGGTTTATCTGATTAGTTTCGTTCAAACAAACAACCCAAATAGATTAGATCAAGAAGAGAAACCATCCGGCTCTCGCGCTTCACGCCCCTAGGCGGTAATTTTTTTATTGATTTCATTGTCAGATTGTCAGTACGCTAGCCCACCAGGTAGACGGGGAACTAAAAAGTTCCTACTACCATGAGTGTGGAGTTGTTTCTGCGCTATTGTGGAAACGCAAGTATCACTAAAACCATCATCTTTTAAGGGGGAACGTCATGAAAACCAAAGCAACTTTCTATCACGCAGGATGCCCCGTGTGCGTCGCAGCCGAGAACAGCGTCGCCAACGCTCTGGATCCGGCGAAATATGATGTGGAACACGTCCATCTCGGCACGAACAAAGCGCGGGTGAAGGAAGCCGAAGCAGCCGGTGTCAAGTCGGTGCCGGCTCTGGTGATGAATGGAGCGGCGTTTCACATTAACTTCGGCGCCGGCATTGACGCATTGAAGTAACCGATTCAGTCTGCTGACTGGCACTGAGATCAGGGGGCGTGCCTAACGGCACGCCCCCTTTTTTCTGCCGAACGCTAGAGTCCAGCCGTCGTCTCTGGCCATGAGTCTAAAGCAAGAATTAGGCATCATGCGGTTCAACAATATCGTTGTCGACTGTGCCTGCAGCACTATCACTGAGATCGCCTGTTACAGCAAAGGCATCTGAGCCGTTTCGTGCCACATCGGCTCGCATTGCGCGAAACACCTCAGAGCCCGCGAGGCGTGGCAGCTCCGCCTCCAGCCGAGTTCGCAGCTTGGCTTTCTGGTTGGCCGACTGGGATGCCAACGCCTCGGCGCAGCGCATCGCGCGCTGATTCATGTACTGCTGAAGGCCATAGGGAAGGTAGTGGTCGGGATCTCTACCGAATGTGCCTTGAAGAACAGACAGCCTGGACGCGCGCCAACGTGTTTGATTCTCAACGACCACATGCCCCACGAGCAGAATGCGACATAGCTTGGAGTAGACTAATACATTCTTTGCCCCTACTATCACTTCAGCGTCAGCTGAGCGAAGGAGGTACCGGTTCAGAAACGGCGAGACGTCAGAACCAACGTTTCCGGAAACGATATCAAGAGGTATGGCATGCACCTCGAATCGACCCGGATGCCGAACCGTCCCGAGGATGAAGGCTCGCCACGTCTGCTCAGCGACACTCGCGGAACGAGATTGTTCCAAAGTAAGCCGACCAGGGCCGCGTTCAAGAGATTCGGTCAGCACCCGCCACACAATCGAGGAAGCAAACTTCAGCCCCCACGAGTCGTACGTGATAGAGTTAGCTTCATTTCGGTGGAGTGGGAGAAAGAGTCGCGCAGCGAATGTGCTTTCCCACCGGGAAGAAATCTGTTCACAGTCGGAACACATGAGAGGCACAGTGGGGGTGTCTTGGCGGCGGCGGTTGGGCGTCACCAAATCCCGGAGCCCGCGAGTCGGAGAAGAATCCAGTAACCATTTCGACACGAACCGCGGAATGATATGGCTGTCTCGAAGAGGACGATCCTGCTGGCACAGGCGACAGAAGCTCATGGCGCGATACGGATTGATGGCTAACTATTGAGCATACTGACCGGCATAGTACGTGAAACCGACCAGAAATTCCTCTGTGATTGTCGTGTCGGTTCAAAGCATCCTCATACGATATCCACCATAGCCGGACTGGCAGGATATACGGACGCAATGTGACAGGCCATGGCACGTGAAGCCGAACGCGTGAAGCGTCGTTCGTTTCCGACCCGGACGTTTCACGATTCACGACTTCACGAATAACGCGGATTAACAATTCGTTGGCCGCGTGTCTTTTCCCGTTCCGATGGTCACCTCGATTCTTGCGACCCCCTTCACGTTGGCGCACAGATCACCGAGACCGGGTGTCACTAACCGGAACGGACCACCTTTCGCATCGGGCAACGATGCTCCATCGAGTTCATAGACGAGAACCCCGTACTCTCTCGCCTGTTGAAGCGTGAGGCAGGCAGAATACTTCCCGTCTGAGGCATGAAAGGTGACATGGTCCGCCCCGATAGCCAGCGCCGGAATATCGAGCAGACCCTTCACGCGAATCCCTTTTCCCTTCATGCCGGGCATCACCGTCGAAATATCGAGCTGATGTTCTGCCGGCAACGATACGATCGCGGCACGATCAAGCGAAATAGGTTGGACCACCGCTCCGTCGATCCGCACGATGCCTGGACCGGTTCGTTCCCGCTCGGTGATGGTCTTGATCACCGCCGTCAGCAGGTCGTTCAATGGTGTCGGAATGCCGAATTTCCGCCCGAGCTTCGCGACATACCCATTCAGAAAGTCGATCTCGGTCGGTCGACCGGCCTTCCAATCGTCATACATCGAAGTATGGATATCCCGAATCTCTTGTGTCCAGCGGACCACCTTCTCTGCCATATCCGGCAGCTAACGGCACTTTCGCGCTGGCTGCCACCGCCACGATTTCACCCACGATCTGGTGGATCACTCCCAGCATCTCGGGATGATCGAGCGCCTTGGCGACCTTGTCGTCGATCATCACGGTCAAGGGATTGAAGACGCAATTCCAACAGAGCTTCTCCCACTTACTGCGCCGGATATCGTCGACTAGCTGACAAGGAATCCCCGCCTGTTTGAACAGATCCGCGATGGCCAGCAGACGAGCGCTCTGATTCCCCATCAGCTCCCCGATCGCCACAGCCCCTTTCTTATAATGGTCGATGACGCCGGGCTCCGCGATCTTGGTATAAATGTACGCGATACCACCAACGACACAGTCCCGTTGAACACGCGCCAGGATGCGATCCTCCGTATCGACTCCATTCTGCAGGGTCAAGATGACGGTCCGATCGGTCAGGACCGGCTCGATCTGGGTCAGCACCTCATCCAGATCGTAGGCTTTCACGGAGAGAATAATCAGGTCTGGCTTCGGGAGATCTCGCGGATCGGACGCGGCCGGCGGATGTACGGTGAAAGAGCCATTGGGACTACGGATCGTGAGACCATTCTGCTTCACGGCTGCGAGCGTTTTGGGCCGAAGCAGGAACGACACAGAGAGCTTCGCTTTCGCGAAATGTGCCCCGAAGAACCCACCGACCGATCCGGCACCCACCATGAGAATCTGTTTCATCATGCACCTCACAAGAATAGCGAACGCGTACTATATCACGCTGATTCGTAGGCTCGAAATACGGTACAATTCGCGGAACCGCAGGTAGATAGGCTGAAGGCTTTTAGGGGTCGGGCTTCTTGGGTTGGCTCATGCCTTGCGAGATGTTTTTCAGCCTTCAGCCGACACACCTGAGTAGCTACCAATCCGCCTATGGCCACCGACGATCAGATCCTCCTCGCCCGCAAACACCTTGCGTCCGCTCGGTACGTAACTATCCTCACGGGAGCCGGCATTTCAGCCGATAGCGGCGTGCCGACCTTTCGCGGGGCAGACGGTTTGTGGCGCAACTATCGCGCAGAAGATCTCGCCACTCCGGAGGCTTTTGAGCGGGACCCGCGGCTGGTCTGGGAATGGTACAGCTGGCGGCGTGAATTGATTGCCACCAAACAGCCAAATCCTGCCCACATCGCCCTTGTAGAGCTTGAACGTCGTACACACGATTCATTCTGGCTGATCACGCAAAATGTCGATGGACTCCATCGAACCGCCGGCTCACAGCGACTCTCTGAAATTCACGGGAACATCTGGAAGGTTCGCTGTACCGGCTGTGGCGTCATCTCGGAAAACCGGGAGATCCCTCTTCCCGCCCTGCCGACGTGTCGGCTATGCCAGGCATTGCTCCGGCCTCATATCGTCTGGTTTGGGGAATCGCTCTGGGAGGAAGACCTGCACCGCTGTGACGAGGCCCTGCGGGCCTGCGATCTCCTCCTTGTGATCGGCACATCGGGAGTCGTCTATCCAGCAGCAGGATTTGCGTCAGTGGCGAAGGAAGTCGGCGCACTGGTCATCGAGATCAATCTCGAAAGCACTCCGCAATCGAACCTGGTTGATCTCTCACTGCAGGGCCGCGCAAAAGATCTGGTTCCGTTACTTCTTTGAGGCCATCACCAGCGGAAGAATTTCTTCTAATGTCCGAATCACGGTCCCGCCCGACACCTGATTGCGCCCTGCTCGATCCAGCAACACGCCGGTCAGCCCAGCCTTCGTCGCACCCTCCAGATCGTCCCTGACACTATCACCCACATGCATCGCTTCATCTGGATCGGCTGCATGTTTCTCCAGGGCAAGCTCGAAAATCTTCGGCGCCGGCTTGGCGGCCCTGGCAAGACTTGCAATCGTCACGGTATCGAAGAGCCGGTCGATGCCGAGTCCCCGCATCACAGGAAAGAGTCGAGAATCGAAGTTGGACACGATCCCCAGCTCGACCCCCTCTTCGCGTAACCTGGTCAGCACGGCAAGAGTTTCAGGAAACAATACCCAGGAGCGAGGATCTTCAAACACCTGAAAGACCTGCTCGAAGAATTCATCAAACCGTTCGAACATCCCGACGCGATAAAACACGTTGTGTACGATGTCGAACCACCAGAGCCGTTCACATCGTTTTAACTCGATAGGATTCGTTGCGGCAAAGACCGGCGGCGACGCGTCGTGAAAGGCACGCTGAAAGGCTTGTGCAATCGATGCCTGCGAGCCTGGAGTCTGCCGAAACCCGTGCTGAACTGCATGTGTGAGGTAGATGTCCGCCACCGAACCGTTCACATGAAACAGCGTTTCAGCTGCATCAAAAAAAACGACGTGGATGGGAGTCTTCATGGCGTGCGAGCCCTACTACTGCCGAATTGTAGTCAGTTCAAAAATCCGAAGTCAAAACGTGTACCGATCGTGCGATTTCTTGACAAAGAATAACCTCACTGCTAGCTTCGATATAGTTCAATAACATTGGAGGGTTAGGTGTCTTCAACCATCTTTGTCGTTGATAGTAGCCCCGCCGTCCGCCGGTTGGTCGAGCATATTTCAAAGCAAGAAGGGTGCGAGGTACAGGGGTTCCAGGATGGCCCCGCAGCCTTGGAAGCGGCACGCCGGATGAGCCCAAATCTCATCATCGCAGATTATCATTTGGAGAATATGACCTTTTCGGGATTCTGTAAAGAAGTCCACAAGCTGGATAACCTGGCAGAAACCTATATTGTCTCCCTAACCAGCCCTGCGGATCGTGTGGATGAAACCCACTTGCGTTCGCTGGGGGTAAAGGCCTTTCTCAACAAACCATTTCAGTCCGAAGACCTCACCGATGTGATCAAGGATTTGGAAGCGCAACAGGCATCCAGGACGAACGGAGCAAAGAAGAAATCTCGCTCATGGCCCCCAGTCTCAAGCACGACGGACTCCGATGATGATGCCTGCGACGTTGACAACCTGACCGAGGAAGAAGATGAACAGGCCATTGCACCCCACCCCCAACCGAAAGACTCCCCCGTGAACACCACAGCAGCGCAGGCCTCTGCAGCCGAACCGGAAGAAGCGATGAAGGGCCTCTTCGGTCAACTCCTTCAGTCCATGTCAGAACGGACAGAAAAAAAGATTGCCGACCTGCTCCCCAAGATGGTGGGAAAAGATCTGGCAGCTCTTGTGGCCAAAGCCGTGGAAACAGAGGTGCACACACACATGGGTGCGGCCCTCACGGAAGAGCGGCTGGCTCAGGTACTTGAACCGTTGCTCATGACGACACTTCCAAAGGTGCTCTCACGGGAAATGTCCCTCCTCCAACCCATCATTCGACAGAGCGTGTTCGAAACCGCGAGCCCCCTGATCAAAGAACGAATCGATCAATTCGTCCGTGAAGAAATCACTGCCGTTCGCACCGCACTGTCCGATATGGTTCGGGAGCAACTGGGTTCGCTTGAGGGACTCATCAAGGAGGAGATCCAACAGGCTGCTGCCAAACAGACCGCTGAAATGGCCGAAGCACTCGTCCAAGCGACAGCTCGCGAGCAAGTCGAACAGGCTGTTCTGCGTCTCGTGCCAAATCTGGCCGAAGAGCAGATCAAAGCAGAGATCGTTCGCCTTACACGAGCTGCGTAGACTTTCGCCTCCGCTCCGACTTATCCCTTCTTGCTCTTCTTACCCTTACTCCGCCTAGCTGTCGCCAGTGCCTTCACCCGTGCGACACTCTTCCGGTGTTTCTTTCTCGTCTTGCGGTCTTTTTCACGCCCTGTGGCCATAGTCTCTCCCAATTGTAAAAAGTGAAAGCGGAACGAACCCCTCGCCCTCGCCTTGTGCGAGTCTGTATAACACACGGCGCTACACCCCTCAAGCTATCTATGTGCCCACGTCGCCTTGAGAGGCACACACCCGCATGCTAAGATGCCCGCACTTCTAACAAGATGTTGAAATAGTTCGCCACCGTTATCGGAAGGTTAAGGCTGAGGTGAAGGCTGAGATGAGAAAAGTCAGGTCTTCGCTCAACCTTGACCTCAGCCTGTCTTGCTCGGCTATACTGGGGAAGCGTTCTTGACCACACCCCAACTCGATAAAACCTACGATCCAAAGGCGGTCGAAGCACGTTGGTATGAGGTATGGAGCCGGAAAGGCTACTTCCACGCCTCGCCGACTCATCCCGGCCAACCCTACAGCATCGTGATTCCCCCGCCGAATGTCACAGGCTCACTCCATGTCGGCCACGCGCTGAATCATTCGATCCAAGACATCCTGATACGCTGGCGGCGCATGCAGGGCCGCAATGTGCTCTGGCTGCCCGGCACCGACCATGCCGGGATTGCCACGCAGAACGTCGTGGAAAAGCAGCTCATGGCCGAAGGCGCTTCTCGGGAATCCCTAGGACGCGAACGCTTCATTGAGCGCGTCTGGCAATGGAAGGCCACCTCCGGAGATACCATTATCCGTCAACAGAAACAGCTAGGTGAGTCCTGCGACTGGGAACGCCTTCGTTTCACGATGGACGAAGGACTATCGAAAGCCGTCCTCGAAGTCTTCGTGCGGCTGCATGAAGACGGGCTGATCTATCGAGGTGAACGATTAATCAACTGGTGCCCCCGCTGCCTGACCGCCCTGTCGGACATCGAAGTCGAACACGAAGATATCAAAGGAAAACTCTACCATATCCGTTACCCTCTTGCAGACGATCCCCAGTACTGCACTTATCGTTGCGACAACCAGACCTGAAACGATGCTGGGCGATACGGCAGTGGCGGTCCATCCCGACGACCCGCGTTATCGCCATCTCATCGGCAAAAAGGTCCGCTTGCCGCTGACCACGCGTGAGATTCCAATCGTGGGCGATTCGATCCTGGTGGACCTCGCGTTCGGCACCGGCGCCGTGAAGATCACCCCCGCGCATGACTTCAACGACTTTGAAGCGGGCGAACGGCACAAGCTGCAGCGACTGCCGATCTTGGACCATCAAGCGCTACTTGATCGAGCCGGGTCTAGAAGCGGCCGACGTCGAACAGGCCATCATGATGCCGTCGCGACACTTCCAGTCATGAAAGCACGCCCGAAGATCGAGCAGGTCCTGAAAGACCGTGGATGGCTCACGAAAGTCGACGACCACAAGATGGCGATTGGAAAATGCTATCGCTGCAAGACAGTCGTCGAGCCGTACCTGTCTCCGCAATGGTTCGTCAAGATCAAGCCGCTGGCTGAACCGGCCATCAAAGCGGTCGAAGACGGCCGTATCCGCATTATTCCAGAAGGCTGGACCAACAACTATCTCGGCTGGATGCGAGACATCAAAGACTGGTGTATCTCACGGCAAATATGGTGGGGACATCAGATTCCTGCGTGGTACTGCGAGAACTGCAATGCTGGACTCTTTGTCAAAAAGATGCGAACCGGTGACCCTGCGACGGCACATACAGTATTCACAATTCTGCAGGGCGCAAAACCCCTAGTGGCTCGAACCGCGCCGACTCATTGTCCAGACTGCCACGAGACCAAGTTCATCCGCGACCCAGACGTCCTGGACACCTGGTTCTCATCTGCCCTCTGGCCTTTCTCTACGCTCGGATGGCCTGATCAAACGCCTGAGTTGAGAACCTACTATCCGACCTCGACGCTCGTCACCGGGCTCGACATTCTGTTTTTCTGGGTCGCCCGTATGATCATGATGGGCCTGAAATTCATGGGCGATGTCCCCTTCCGAGATGTCTATATCCATGCCCTCGTGCGCGATGCCGAAGGGCAGAAAATGAGTAAATCGAAAGGCAACGTCATCGATCCGCTGCATGTGATGGAGCAGTTCGGCACCGACGCGCTCCGCTTCACGCTCGCATCGATGGCCTCGCCAGGGCGCGATATCAAACTCGCAGAGGAACGGATTGAGGGCTACAGAAACTTTGCAAACAAGATCTGGAATGCCGCCCGCTTCACTCACATGCACATTGCCAACGTAAAAGAATCACACCCTCAGGACGATCGATCCTTTCCAGGTCTATGGATACGAAGCAGGCTGAACGACACCATCCGGATTGTGACTATGGAGCTAGAAGCCTATCGGTTCGATCGAGCGACGAACGCTCTCTACCAATTCTTTTGGCACGAGTACTGCGATTGGTACCTTGAATTGATCAAGCCTGTCCTGCAGGATCCTCTGCATCCTCAAGGTTCTGCAACCAGACGGACGCTTCAGGATACGCTCGAAGTGTTTTTGCGACTACTTCATCCTTTCATGCCCTTTATTTCCGAAGAGATTTGGCAGACCTTACCTCACGAGGGTGAGACCATTGTGACCCGACCCTATCCAGCCCCTCAGAAGGACTGGCACGAACCGTTGGCAGAAGAAACATTTCGAATTTTTGAGCAGAGCATCGGTCTGATCCGGGCCGCTCGCGTGCTCCTCAACTATCCACCGGGACAAGAGGTACGCGTCTTTGTGACCCATGAGGAGCCGGCAGCGAGCGCGACACTAGCTACGCTTGAACAAAATCTCTCGCATCTCGGACGAGGACGGATCTCGCCTATTCCTATCTCCCAGTGGCCGACATTGAATATACTCCGCCTCGTCACAGGCGGCGTCACAGTGGGTGTATCCGTCGAGGGAGACGTGGACCTCAAAAAAGCGCTCGACCGTCTCGTGAAACAGATCACAGAAACCGACAAGGAATCCCAACGGCTCGACGGCAAGCTGAAAAATACGGACTTTGTCTCAAAGGCCCCGCCAGAAGTGATCACTGACCATCAAGATCGCCTCCGCGCACTCTCTCGTGACCGCGCCATGCTGAGCAGCAGCGAACAGCAGCTGCGCGCGATGCTGGGAACCTAAGCATGGTGGCGCTGCCGGCTGTTGACATTCGACGTGCGGTCCGGATGGGACTCGAAGAAGATCTCGCCCAAGGAGACATCACGACAGCGGCACTCTTTTCCGAACCAATTCCTGCTCGCGCCAGAATCATCGCCCAACAACCCCTCGTCGTTGCAGGGATGGCAGCGGCCATTCAAACATTTATCGCAGTAGATTCCTCTCTCAAGCTGACTCCATCCCGACGAGATGGGTCGCATGCCAAAAATGGAGATGTCCTATTGCAAATCGAAGGTGATGGACGATCCATCTTAATGGCTGAACGAGTCGCCCTGAACTTTCTCCAACATCTCTCCGGGATCGCCACACTCACTAGTCGCTTCTGCCGTGCCGTCCATGGCTATCCAGTCAGCATTATGGATACAAGAAAGACTCTCCCCGGATGGAGAGCTCTGCAGAAATGGGCGGTGTCGCTTGGTGGGGGAACGAATCATCGTGCTTCGCTCGGCACTGGCATCTTGATCAAGGATAATCATCTGGCACTGATGAAAAACAAGAAAACCCCTGTCGTGACAGCCTGCCGGATAGCACACGCCATGGCGTCCAAAGACAAGCCTGTGATTGTCGAAGTGGAATCGTTATCGGAGGTTCACGACGCCCTTCATGCCAAGGCCGACATCATTCTCCTGGACAATATGACTCCCGCCACAGTCAAGCGAGCAGTGAAACTCATCGACGGCCACGCACTGGTGGAAGTCTCGGGAGGCATCACCCTGAAAAACGTACGCGCAATGGCTGCGGCCGGCCCAAACCGCATTTCCATCGGAGCCCTCACCCATTCAGCTCCCGCCGCAACACTCAGCCTAGTCCTCGAACCACGCCGCCACTGTCGTACGTGAAAGGTTTCGAATGATGAGCGCTCGACATTCCAATGGCCTGCAGGCTGTTCAGAAAGGCCGTCCAGCAAGGCCGCAGGCGAATCGAAACCGGAGGCGTAGCATTCCCACCCGCCCGACCCCGAGCTGTCGTAACAGCTCTTTTCCCAGATGGGGTACGTTGAGGATTTCGATGAGTCGAGAACGAAGCTTGGCGAAAGGCGCGTCTCGGCGCGCCAGGGTTGGGCGGGTGAGAACAGAGACTTTATCAACAGCCTCCTAAGTAATTCATGCAACCTTCGCCGCCACTTACACGAGACACGATTCACAGCACCCTGTCGACCACGTGGCTGGGCCGTCGCATTGAACTGTTCGACGGCCTCCCTTCAACAAACAGGGAAGCCGTTCAGCTCGCACAGGCAGAAGTGGAGCATGGCACCGTCGTCGCCGCCGATAGCCAGACCGCCGGACGCGGACGTCTCTCCAGAACCTGGTTTTCTCCGCCTGGCGCCAATCTCTATTGTTCCATCATTCTCAGAACAGCACGTCCAATTGAGCGTCTCACGGAATGGCTCTCCTGGTTGCCGCTGATCTCTGCGCTGGCCGCAGCTGAAGCAATCGAACAGGTCTCGTCCATCCATGTCTCCGTGAAATGGCCTAACGATCTCCTGATCTCGGAAAAAAAAGTCGGTGGAATTCTCTGTGAAAGCGGCACAGGCGCGCGGTCAGGCCCTTTCCAGATTATCGGAATCGGCATCAACGTCAACCTTGACCATGATGATTGGCCTGCTGACTTGCGCGACTCAGCCACGTCGATATGGCAGGAACGGAAGGTTGTCATCGACCGCAACCGACTCCTCGCGCAGCTGCTCCACGAACTCGAACAATGCCTCGATGAATTAGTGACTCACGGAACAAGCCAGCTCGCATTGGCCTATTGCCAACGATGCACGACCATCGGCCACACGGTACGAGCAACGTTGGGAAATGGAAGCCCCGTTGTGGGGCTTGCCGAGGGAATCGGCCAGGATGGATCCTTGCGCGTGCGGACGCAGGCGACTCAACCTGGATCGGGAACGCCGGAGGTCGTCCTTCTGCGCGTGGCCGACATCATCCATGTGAGAATCTAGCAGGATGCTGAAAAAGTCCTCCAGCTTTCTGGAAGGTTGAGGCTAAGGTCAAGGCCGAGAAAGCGTCTGATTTTCGCTCAACCTTGACCTCGACCTCAGCCTACCCTAACCTACTGGCCAAACCACCTAACCGAAACGTACAATAGTTCCCATGCTCATCGTCATTGATATCGGCAACACGAACATTGTTTGGGGAGTCTACGACGACATCACCCTGGCGGCCCATTGGCGATTGGCTACGGATGTAAAAAAAACCTCGGACGAATACGGCATCCTCTTCTCCAATCTTCTCACCGCAGCGGGGATTCCCTCTCAACGCCTTTCCGGCGCCATCATCTCCAGCGTCGTGCCTGCACTGACCGGGACTGTCGAGGACATGATCGGCCAATACTTTCATCAGCATCCCCTGATCGTCACCTCAGATACGGACACGGGGCTCACACTCCGTTATGCCAACCCAAAAGAAATCGGGAGCGACCGGCTGGTGAATGCTGCAGCCGCATATCATAAATACCGCCGCGATCTCATCGTCGTCGACTTTGGCACCGCCACAACCTTTTGCGCCATCACGGCAGAGGGCCACTACCTCGGAGGCGTCATTGCCCCCGGCCTCGGGATCTCGGCGGAAGCTCTGTTCGCCCGCGCCGCCAAACTAGCCAAGGTGGAATTGATCCGTCCGAAGACCGTGATCGGCACCGACACCGCCGGCAGTATTCAATCCGGCCTGTTATTCGGGTATGCAGGACTGGTCGATACTGTCGTCAGGCGAATGGAACAGGAACTCGGACGCTCCGCCTACGTCATCGGCACCGGAGGACTCAGTTCCATTCTGGCAACCGAAACCGCTTCTATTCAAAAGATTGACCCCTTCCTCACGTTAGAAGGCCTTGAGCTTCTCTACCGACGAGCCCAAGGCAGCCTCCCTCCCAGCATGCAAGTTTAACCACTGGCATTCCCTCCACAAGTAATTAATTTTTCTAGGCCCCGTTGACTTTATTGGGCTTGTGGCTATCTTCAGCCGGGTAGAGGAGTCTTGAATGGCAGAAGAACAGCAGAACGCGAATACAATCGAGAACTTGGATGCTCCAGCGCAAAGCACTTCCTCGGCCACAGAAGAAGCCAGCTTGGTCACAGAGCTTCAACTGGCTCTCGCGGCAAAGGCTGAAGAGGTAACGGGCTTGAACGATAAATATCTCCGGCTCGCCGCCGAGTTTGACAACTATAAACGATTGATCCAGCGGGACCAGCGCGATCAGATCCGGTTCGGCAATGAACACTTACTCAAAGAACTGTTGCCGGTCGTCGACAATCTCGAACGGGCCATCAAGTCTTCACGAGAGGGGGGAGGCAGCGATGTCCTTATCCAGGGCGTGGATCTCACCCTCAAGCAGTTGACGGGAGCCTTGGCGAGATTTCATGTCGTACCTGTCGAGACGGTCGGCCGGCCGTTCGATCCCGCCACCCATCAAGCCGTCACCTCTATCGAGTCTGAGAAAGTCCCAAAGCAGCATGTGGTCGACGAGCTCCAGCGAGGATATCTCCTGCATGACCGTATCTTGCGGGCAGCCATGGTGAGCGTATCAGCGGGGCGGCCAGACGGAGCATCGAGAACAGAAGACAGAATCAGTTCGACGTAACAACATCATCAAAGATAGACCTAGTCAGGAAGGAGTAGGCACATGGGCAAAGTGATCGGCATCGACCTTGGAACCACGAACTCCTGCGTTTCCATCATGAGTGGTGGCGAACCGGTCGTGATCGCCAACGCAGAAGGAGCCCGCACAACACCGTCCGTCGTCGCCATCACAGAGAAGGGCGAGCGCCTTGTCGGACAAATCGCAAAGCGCCAGGCGATTACCAATCCCGAGAATACGATTTTCTCCGTGAAGCGCCTCATGGGCCGCAAATTCCACAGCCAGCAAGTAACCGATGCCGCGAAGCGGCTCCCCTACAAAGTGTCTGAGGGGGACAACGGCGATGCGCACGTCGAATTACGCGGCAAACGCTACAGCCCGCCGGAAATCTCCGCCATGATTCTGCAAAAGATGCGGCAGACGGCGGAGGACTATCTCGGCGAGAAAGTCACTGAAGCGGTCGTGACCGTTCCAGCTTACTTCGACGACAGCCAACGACAGGCTACCAAAGATGCAGGCCAGATCGCAGGCTTGAACGTGCTCAGGATCATCAACGAGCCGACCGCTGCCGCTCTGGCCTACGGCCTGGACAAGAAAAAGGACGAACGGGTTGCCGTCTATGACTTGGGCGGCGGTACGTTCGATGTCTCCATCCTTGAGATCGGCGACGGCGTCTTTGAGGTCAAGTCAACCAACGGCGACACCTATCTCGGCGGCGACGACTTCGACCAGCGCGTCATGGACTGGTTGGTCGATGAGTTCAAGAAGGATCAAGGCATCGATCTTCGGAAAGATCGAATGGCCCTCCAACGCCTGAAAGAAGCAGCGGAACGCGCCAAAATCGAGCTCTCTTCGTCGCAGGAAACCGAGATCAACCTGCCCTTCGTCACCGCAGACGCCAACGGACCGAAGCATTTAGTTGTCAAACTGACCCGTGCGAAACTTGAACAAATGGTCGACGACCTGATTAAACGATCGATCGAGCCCTGCAAGAAGGCGCTCGCCGACGCCGGCGTATCCGCGGGCGACATCAAGGAAGTCGTCCTGGTCGGCGGCATGACCCGCATGCCGAGAGTCATTCAGGCCGTCAAAGAGTTCTTCGGAAAAGAGCCGCACCGGGGTGTGAATCCCGACGAAGTCGTGGCGATCGGCGCCGCCATTCAAGGTGGCGTGCTCAAGGGAGAAGTAAAGGACGTACTGCTCCTCGACGTCACGCCCCTCTCGCTGGGCATCGAAACCCTCGGCGGTGTCTTTACGAAGTTGATCGAGCGGAACACGACCGTCCCGACAAAAAAGAGCCAGGTCTTTTCGACGGCTGCCGACAATCAAACGGCAGTGACCATTCGAGTCTTCCAGGGCGAACGCGAGATGGCCAACGATAATAAACTGCTCGGCCAGTTCGACTTGGTCGGGATCCCTCCCGCTCCACGCGGGATGCCACAAGTAGAAGTGACGTTCGACATCGACGCCAACGGCATCGTCCATGTCTCGGCCAAAGACTTAGCAACACAAAAGGAACAGTCCATCAAGATCACGGCGTCCAGCGGCTTGAGCAAGGAAGAAGTCGAAAAGCTGGTGAAGGATGCACAGGCCCATACCGACGAAGATAAAAAGCGCCGGAAGACCGCCGAAGCCAAAAATCAGGCTGACTCTCTGATCTACCAGACGGAAAAAAACCTGAGCGAGCACGGAGACAAGATCGCAGCGGAAGACAAGACCAAGATCGAAGAAGCGGTGGCCGCGCTGAAAAAAGCGATGGAGGGAACGGACCCTGGAGCGATCGAGTCCGCGACCCAAACGTTGACGACCGCGTCCCACAAGTTGGCTGAGGAAATGTATAAGAAGGCTTCGGCATCGACTGCAGCCGGCAATGGCGCCGACACAACAGGCGGAGCCGGGGCCGGTGAGACCAAGACGGATGAAAAGGTCGTCGATGCAGAATTCGAAGAAGTAGACAAAGATAAGAAGTAAGTTAGAATACCGTCAGTGAGACCGAGCTTCGCCGATACAGCGGGCTCGGTCTTGCTGCACTGTCACCCTGAGAGATAGCGTCCGTGTCTAAACGTGATTACTACGAAACCTTGGGCGTCGAACGAACCGCGTCCGACGACGATCTTAAGAAGGCCTATCGGAAGATGGCCCGCCAACACCATCCCGATCTTCAGACGGGAGATGCCCAAAAGAAAACGTCAGAAGAAAAATTCAAAGAAGTCAATGAAGCCTACGAGACGCTGAGCGACCAGGAGAAACGCAAACGCTACGACATGTTTGGTCACGCTGGAGCCCAGCAGGGTGCTGGCCCAGAGGGCTTCGGGTTTGGTGGAAGCGGCTTCGGCGACGCCTTTAACGACATCTTCGAGGATTTTTTCGGGGGCCAGCGCGGCGGCAATCGGGCGGAGCGTGGCAACGACCTCCAATACAATCTGGAACTGACCTTCGAAGAAGCCGTCTACGGGAAAGAGGCCAAACTCAAAATCCCGCGATGGGAAATGTGCACCGACTGCAAAGGGAGCGGCGCCAAAAGCTCGGCATCGGTCAAGACGTGCCCCAGTTGCAAAGGGGCGGGACAGATACGGTTCCAGCAAGGGTTCTTCAGCATCACCCGTCCCTGCGGCCAATGCGAGGGGGCAGGACGAATCGTCACAGAGCCCTGTCCTGCCTGCCAGGGCCGTCAACGTACCTATCGAGAGCGAACCATTGCCGTACATATCCCGGCCGGCATTGAGTCAGGCATGCGCCTGCGCCTCTCGAACGAAGGGGAGCACGGAGTCAACGCAGGCCCGCCAGGCGATCTCTATGTGGCGATTACCGTCAAGCCACACCCGATCTTCCGGCGAGAGGGGCACGATATCATCTGTGACGTCCCGATCCAGTTTGTCACCGCCGTACTCGGAGGAAAAATTGAAGTTCCCACGCTGAAAGGCAACACGGTCATCAAGATACCTGCTGGCACGCAGCAAGATAAGACCCTGCGCATCAAAGGCCTGGGCGTTCCCAGCCTCAAGAACCAGAGTACCGGCGACCAATTATTTATCATCAAGATTCAGATTCCCACCAAACTGACCGCTCGTCAGAAGGAATTGCTCAAAGAATTTGCCAAAGAGAGCGGCATGACGATGGAAGAAGACAGCGACGGCTTCTTCGACAAGATGAAGACTTTCTTCGAATAGCACGGCGGCCATCGCCCACCAGTCTGCGGAAAAACCATTCGGCATAGCAAGACTTCGATAATCTGTACGTCTAGGGCAAGAAAAGAGCTTTCACGCAGGATGCTCAAAAAGTCTGTCCAGCAAGGCCGCAGCGAGCAAAGAGGCGAGGCGTACGCTTCGGTACGTTGAGCTTCTGAGCGATGCGAGAACGACGCTGGCAGACTTTTTCAGCATGCTGCGAGACACCCGCATTATGTCCACTTTCTTCGTCGACCCTGACGCCATCACTCCCCCTACCATTCGCATCGCCGGCGACCTGCTCCATCATCTTCGCGATAGTCTTCGCTTACACCCAGGCGACTCCCTCGTCCTGAACGACGGAGACGGAACCCGCTATCGCGTGGAAGTGACCCACGTGACCTCACAGGCCATCGACAGCCGCATCATCGACCGACAGACCGAGCCGGCGCGTACGATCTCACCGATTGTGCTCGGACAGGCGTTGATCAAAGGCGACAAGATGGATTGGGTTATTCAAAAGGCCACAGAACTTGGAGTTGCAACCATCGTCCCCACTCACAGCACGCACAGTGTCATCAAGCCCAACCCTGAGCGCCTGGAACATCAACGGTCCAGATGGGAACGCATTGCGCGGGACGCGGCACAACAATCTGAACGATGGACCATTCCCACTATCGCAGACCCGGTAGACCTAGCAGGGATCTGCCGACACTATGCCTCAGCACCGCTGAAAGGCATGCTCGTGGAACGCTCCAGCGCCCCGTCCCTTGCAACCATACCGTTGCCGTCGAACCCTCAACATCCGATTGTCTTATTGATAGGACCGGAAGGGGGATGGGCGCCGGAGGAACAGCGCCATGCCCAGAAGCAAGGTTTCCTTCCGCTCACCCTTGGACCTAGAATCCTGCGGGCCGAGACCGCAGCGATCGCCGCACTCAGCATTCTCCAATCAAGACTCGATGAAATCGCACTCGTCGTTCGTGAAACGTGAAACGTCCGAGTCAGGAAACGAACGACGCTTCACGGATACGCTTCACGGATTCGCACCGCTCGTCAGCGGCCCACGGTCAGGCGAACGATCGTGCCGTTTTCTCCACTGGCCCAGCCCTGTATTCCATCAGGAAACGAGAGGCCAAACAGCGAGACCTTCGCAATCGTCCCCTGCTCAATCCAGCTAAAACCGCTATCGGTGGTCCGGTAGACCATGCCGCGTTCGCCGACAATCCATCCTGTCTGAGGGTCGGTAAAACGCACTCTCAAAAGGTCGGTGAGCTTCGTGCAGGTGCTGGTGCAGGGTAGCGTGCGATCGATCCATTGATGGCCGCCATCGGTTGTTTGGAAGATGGCGCCGGCGTTCCCGACCGTCCACCCGGTCGACATATCGGAGAAATACACGTCGAACAGCGTGACAGCCCCCTGCATTTCTTGCGGAGTCCAGGTGATGCCACCATCGTCCGTCATCAAAACGCTCCCCACTGCCCCCACCGCCGTCCCATGTTGTGCGGTAAGAAATTGTACGCCATAGAGGGCCGCACTTATCTTGCTTGGTTGCTCAACCCAATGAGTGCCGCCGTCCTTGGTATGTAAAATGGTGCCGTTGCCACCGACCACCCACCCCTCGCTGGCCGACACAAACGAGAGCCCATAGAACGGTACTTGGGTATCGACGATTTGCTGATGCCAGGTATTTCCCCCATCCTGGCTCCGGCGAATCGTCCCATTGGCCCCGACAACCCAGCCCTGCTTCTCGTCGAGAAAGAAGACTGCCGAGAGACTCGCCGTAGTGCCGCTGGCGACCTTTTTCCACTTCATTCCGCCATCGACCGTCTTCAGAATGGTGCCGCCGGACCCGACTGCCCAACCCAGCTGTGGGTTGCGAAAGTAAAGCCCCATCAGGAGGGCTTCCGTATGGCTCACTTGAGGAGTGATCGTCAGAGGAGAGTCCGCAGTCCACGAGGGAGACGCGCACGACAGCGTCACCAGCACCACGAGCGTGAGGCATCCAGTCCGAGACAGAGGGAACCTCCACCATGATCCGGGCAATCTGTATCTCACTGAGTGGTGTCGGCGTCAGGGCGACTGTTATTGAAGTAGCTTGGATCCGGCAAGCCCTTGGCGAGAATGGTGAAGCTTCCCACTTCTAACGTGAGCCACTTCTTCGGAGTACAACAAGTGTCATTGGGCTGCACATCCCATGAGCCGCGCCGCACTATCAGCGGCCCAGTCGCAAGCTCATTGAAGAACTCATTGCGCTTGCCCACACCATAAAGATTCCGATGAGGCACTCGCACGACAATCTCCGTGTCCGTCCAAGACATCACCTGCGCCGCAACGTTGCTGAACAGCACTTCCGTACGCGAGACGTTCTCGTCCAACTCGATGTCGCGTCGCTTGTAGGCCCCCTGGTTGAGACCTAAGTAGGCATGCTCAGCCGTTTTTAAGAACGTGCCGAACCCGGACCCTTTGATCGTGATCAATTCATCGAGTCCCCCCGATTGCGGGCTATAGGAATCGATCTTCGGCGTTACCAATGTAAAGACTCCCGCCTCAGTTTTTAGAACCTCCTTCGTCGCGCAGCAAGAACCGTCTGGATTGGGCTTGGTCGCGCCTCGAGATATCACAACCGGTCCGCTCTTCGCACTGAAGGGTACCCACACATCGATGCGATCATCTTGCCAACGATAGATGATGGCACGGACCCCACCGATATCGACTCGATTCTCTCCTGTATTGAAATCGGTAAAAGCGTAGGGGGTCGCTCCACTTTCCGAATAGAATCCAAAATGTTCCCCGCTGATTCTGAGCAGAGTACCGATGGGGGCGGCAGAGGGGATCATTGCTGTCACCTTCGATACGTGAACCGTAAATGTCCCGACCATTCGCTCCTGCCCCTGCATAGTCAGAGCAATGGGTCCAGTCTCCGCATCCATCGGGAGATGTACAACGATAGCGCTATCGGACCACTGGGCGATGGTGGCAGGGTGTCCGCCGAATGTCACCGTATCATCGGCTCCCTTTGCAGTGCCAAAACCCTGGCCGAAGAAGACTACCTTTGTTCCGACCGGTCCACTCACGGGATCGACACGAATGCTCGGAATCAGTTTTAGTGGAACAGCATTGCTCACTGTATACTGGACCGGCGCACAACAAGACCCGTCCGGCAAGGGGTCGGACGAGGCCAATCGAATCAGTACATCGCCAGACGCAGCATTCGTGGGAACCTCAACTTCGATGATGTCGTCCTTCCAGCGACGCGGCCTGACGACCACGCTCCCGATCATCACATCGTTGACTCCGAACATTGTATTGGGATCTCGCGGGCCGGCTGTGGGACCGAAATGTGTGCCGGTAATCTGCACGGTATGGCCTGGTTCGATTTCTGCCGGCGTCACTGCGGTAATCGTCGGTTGCACAACCGTCAATGTCCCACCAGCCATCTTCTTCTTTCCAACCATGATTTCAACGGGGCCGGATTGAGCCTGGAAGGGAACCTTTACCTCGATCAGGTCAGGCTCCCATCGCTGAATCAACGCAGGGAACCCACCGACAGTCACGCGATTCACTTGCACGGATCGAAATGCGCCGAACCCTTTCCCGCCGATCGACAGGGTGGCACCAGCGACCGCCGTTGATGGGTGTAACTCAAGCACGGAAGGAGTGGCCGCAAAGACGGCAACACTCAGGCTGGCCCACAATGTCAACGTACCCACGCCGATTACAAACGCATTCATCATCTGGTTCATCTGGTTTTTTTGTTTATCTGGTTGATTTGGCTCATCTGGCTTCTCTGGTCTGTCTGGTTCATCCGGTTTGTTTAGTTGATTTGGTCGGTTCAACCAAATAAACCAGACCTATCGAACTATAGCAACCGGTTTTTTCGAGAGTCAATCCGGTGAGCGCGCACCCGGTCAGCGTTCAGGGCAGGATAAAAAGGCCCATCAAGAGACGGAGAAAATCACTTCAATTTCGACGGGAGCCCCGCGAGGCAACTCAGCAGCCCCCACAGCTACACGTGCATGACGACCAGCCTCTCCAAAGATCTCAACCAGGAGGTCCGAGGCCCCGTTAAGGACTTGGGACTGCTGCACAAAACCTTCCGCCGACGCCACATGCCCGACGACCTTCACGACGCGCGTAACTCGGTCCAACGTTCCGAGTGCCTGCTTGGCAATCGCCAGTGCATTCAGGAGAGCGAGCCTGGCCGCCTCCATCCCCTGCGCGACCGTCAGATCACGTCCAAGCTTACCGGAGAACACCAACTGCCCGTCTCGCATGGGAAGGACACCGGACAAATATAAGATATTTCCGGCCAGGACCGCCGGAACGTAGATCGCCAACGGTTGCGGCGGAGGAGGCAACTCGATGTGCAGTTCTTTCAGTTTACGTTCGTAGGACATCCCGATGACTCGCGTGCTCCCTTCATTTCTTACGTTTCACGCTTCACGTCATACATCCTGCGCACTACCCTGCGCGGAGAGCATCGAGAAAACTTTCACCCAAAGGAAGTTGATCCCCTAGCAGCGCCTCCACAATGGTATGTCCCAGATCGGCAGCGGACGCTCTGATGCCGAGATTGACCCCATGGGCCAATTTCGGCCCAGTGGCCAAGAGAGGGACATATTCTCGCGTCGGGAGCAGGTCAGCCCTCGTCATATCCCGTCCATGATCGCCCGTCAGAATGAGCAGGTCGCCTGGGCGAAGCTGTTCCAGCAACACAGGGAGCCGTCGATCGAAATCATGGAGGGCTGTGGCCGACTGTGTTGCATCCGATTCCAGTACATCGAGTCCAGCGAAAATCAATCCGCGGGGAACCGTTTTGAACATCCTTGTGACCTCAGAAAATAATGAGGTCCAGTGCGCAACGGGAACGGAACGAGTGAGCCCACGACCGCTGAAGAGATCACCGACTTTTCCCACCCCGATCAGAATCTGGCTGGCACGATTGAGCACATCGAACATGGTTGGCCCTGGCGGTTCAAGTACAAACTCACGGGGTTGCGGAGCAAACCGTATCACACCGGCATCACCCAAAAGCGGATGGGCTGAAACACGCCAGATTCCCCAGGGATCCTTGAGTAATTTTCTCGCGTCACGGCAGCGCTGAAAGAACTCGTCCCGGCGCATCGCGCTCTCATGCACCGCCACATGACAGGTTCGCCGTCCATCCGTCCAAACGATCAGCGAGCCCGACGACAGATGTTCGGCTGCACACTCATTCAGCATGGCCGTTCCTAAGGCGCGGCGATTGCCAATGATCTTGCGGCCAAATGCCTGTTCAAGAACTCTAACCATATCGGGAGGAAAGCCGTTGGGATACAACGGCCCGGCAACATCCATCAGATGACCGGCCATTTCCCAATAACCGGCTATAGAATCCACACCTTTCGAGCAAAACCCAAGACGACCGAAGCACCCTTCCGGCTGCCCCATCGTCCTCACACCTTTGATCTCCGCGATGTGGCCAAGCCCAAGCGCTTCCAGCGTGGGGAGGTTGAGTCCCCCAACGGCATCGGCCAGATGAGACAAGGTATTAGAACCAGCATCACCGTACTCCTCCGCATCAGGCATAGCCCCGACGCCGAGTCCATCAATCACCAGCACAATGACACGAGTAATCATGGGCGCACTATAGCAGAAGCAAGACACATCGGATATGCCGGAATAGCGCGCGACAAGTGCGAGGAGCGGACTAGCGAGAAAAGCGGGACGGGTGAGGTGGTCTCAAGGCTGAAGACTGAAGTGCTCGAAACTCCGACCTTTGGACTTCGTGCTATGCAGCAGCCGTTCCCTGCTGGTCCACTCGGCCATGATTGCGAGACTCGCGCTGGTACCGATCCGATCCGCACCGGCCTCCAGCATAGCCAGCATGGTCTTCCAGTCTCTAATTCCGCCGGAGGCCTTCACCTTGACGCGACCAGCCACAGCCGCTTTCATCAGTCTTACATCTTCAACCGTCGCACCGGCAGGGCCGAAACCGGTCGATGTCTTCACGTAGTCGGCCCCCGCCTCCACCACCAACTGACAGGCCGTATGCTTCTCGTGCTGGGTCAGGTAACAGGTTTCGAGTATAACCTTGTGCTCAATGCCCGGTGTCGCGTTCACCACTTCAGCAATGTCCTTTCGCACATACTCACGATCTCCCGACTTTAGCCGGCTCACATTCATCACCATATCCAGCACTCGAGCGCCGCGCACGACCGCTTCAATGGCTTCGGCAACTTTGGTCTTCGTCGTGTGACCACCCAGAGGAAACCCGATAGGAATGCCGACTCGAATCGCTGTGCCCGCGACAGCGGCCACTGCTTCATCCACATAGCAAGGCGGGACGAAAATCACGGTGAATCGGAACTCCTTCGCTTCCTGGCACAGTCGCAGAACATCCATCTTTGTTGCATCAGGCCGAAGCACTGTGTGGTCTATGAGACCCGGCACCTTCCATTCAGACATCACTCACGACACTCCTTCCTTCTGGACAAGAGCTCCCTCTCGGGGGGCAATTGACGTCTGGGAATGGGATCCTCGACGAAAAGGCCGCTTCTGATATTTCTCCACCGCCTTATTGTGCTCGATAAGCGTCGCAGAAAACTGATGTGTTCCATCGTTTCGGGAGACAAAATACAAGGAGCGCGAATCAGACGGATAGAGTGCTGCGCGAATCGCTTGAATGCCTGGATTAGCGATCGGTCCAGGCGGCAGCCCCTGAACCCGATAGGTATTGTAGGGACTGGGACTCGACAGGTCTTTCTTGTGCAAGTTTCCATCGAATGCCGGCAAGCCATAAATGACGGTTGGATCGCTCTGTAATGGAATGTGCTTCTTAAGGCGATTGTGAAACACCGCTGAAATCTCCGGCCGCTCGCCGCCCGACCCAGTCTCCTTTTCGATCACGGAGGCGAGGGTCAGCACTTCGTGCATGGTCATCTTGAGTTCCTGCATCCGAGCGAGAAGATCCGGTCCGACCACCTGCCGCAACTGCTCGACCATGGTCACCAACACCTCTCGCGTCTTGACCCCTCGGGGAAATTTATACGTGTCGGGATAGAGGTACCCTTCCAGCGTCTCCGCCTTAATTCCTAGCGAGGCGATGAAATCCCGATCTTTTACAAGCCGGAGGAACTCCACGCGATCCGTAAAACCGTCTTGAGAAGCCAGCTCAGCGACTTGGACAAAGGTAAGCCCTTCGGGAATAGTCAGCGGATGAAGCAGCACGTGGCCATTGAGCAACATCGCGAGAATTTCTGCCGGAGTCATACCGGGACTCAACTCATACTCGCCTGCATGAACTTTCCGATCGGCAGATTGGGATTTTCCAAAATAGACAAAGAAGGTACTGCTCTTGATCAAACCTTCGCGCTCAAGCAGCATCGCAACTTGTTGAAACGTCGAGCCATCGTTGACCAGGACGACTTTCGAGGGAGGGTGCTGTTGGGCGGGAATGGCCGGGCCTTCAGCCCAGCGAATCGTCTGATAGGCCGCGACGCCAAGTGCGACCGTTGCGACCAGCAGACATCCGAGAATAATTCGTAGGTTCATGAGGTGGTTCTACCGTTTCTCCGTCCGCATACTCATCCGCCCATGATTCCGGCGCTCTCTTCACCACCGGCTCAAGGCTCGCCAGATAACTCTGGAGGAGAATCGACGCGGCGATGCGATCCACCACACCCTTCCGCTTTTTCCGGCTGACATCGGCCGCGATCAACAGGTCTTCCGCCGCCTTCGTCGTCAACCGTTCGTCCCACAGAATAACGGGAACCGTGACGCCCTGCTCCAACCGAGCCTGGAACTCGCGCATCGCTTGAATCGCTGGACCTTCGCGCCCATCCAATTGAAGTGGGAAGCCCAACAGAACTTGCCCAACCTCATGAGTCCCGACGAGGGACGCAATATGAGCGATGTCACGGTCCAACGTGCGCCGATTGAGCGTCTCAAGCGGTTGAGCTGTCCACCCCAGTTCATCGCTCAGGGCCACCCCAATCCGCTTGGTCCCGTAATCGAGCGCGAGAATCCGTTTACCCTCCATGAGTGTACCGCTCCAACATCCGTTCGACCAGTCCAAAAACCTTTTCCAACGCCGCATTTAACTTGGCCGGCTCCTTCCCTCCGGCCTGCGCCATCTCGGGCCGACCACCACCGGTGCCTCCGACCTCCGCCGCCATCTCCTTGATGAGGTCTCCCGCTTTCAATCGGGCAATCAGATCCTTTGTGACAACGACCAGTAATGAGACCTTGCCATCGTTGGCGGCCCCGAGGGCCACGACACCACTCTTCAACTTGTCCCGCAACTGATCGGCCAGCGCCCGCATGCCGTTCACATCCAGGCCATCGGTTCGCTGCACATGCACCTGGACGCCGGCGATAGTTTTCGCCATGGCCTCGGCGGCTGAACCGCCAGCCATTTTCAATTTCACCTCTTCCAGCTCACGTTCCTTATCTTTCAGCTGCGTCATAACCTTGCGTGTTTTGGCCACCAGCTCAGACTGGCTGACCTTGAGCAAGCTCGAGAGTTCCCGAATATCAGTTTCCAATTGCTTCATATGCGCGAGCGCCCCGCTGCCGGTCTGAGCTTCGATACGGCGCACACCAGCCGCGACGCCGGTCTCCGACACAATTCTGAACAGACCGATGTCCCCCGTCTGCCGGCAATGCGTGCCACCGCAGAGTTCTTTGCTGAAGGATTCGACGGTCACCACCCGCACCTGCTCGCCATATTTATCTCCGAAGAAGGCCAGCGCGCCCTTAGCCACTGCATCTTGAATGCTCATGACCTCGGTCTCGACCCGCTCATTCTTCCGCACCTCGTTATTCACGACCGTTTCAATCTCATCCACATCGCGGGAAGACAGGGGTCTGAAATGGGCAAAGTCGAATCGCAAGCGATTCGGCCCGACGAGCGAGCCATACTGTTTTACGTGAGGGCCCAGCATGTCTCGTAACGCGGCATGGAGCAAATGGGTAGCGGTATGGTTTCGCTGGGCGTCCTGCCGTATCGTGGCATTGACAGTCATGCGCAGCTGCTCGCCCTCGCGAATCCGCCCTTTCGTGACAGTCCCCTTGTGCAAAATCACGGTCGGCGCCGGCCTCGTGGTTTCCGTGATCTCGACCTGCCCATCATGGCCCGTTAATACGCCCCGGTCGCCGACCTGTCCACCGCCTTCCGCATAGAACGGCGTCACATCCAGGACTATTTCAACCTCATCGCCTTCTGCCGCTTCTTTGACCAACCGGTCGCCTTTCAAAATCGCCTGCACGAGACTCTCGCTCTCCAGGCGATCGTAGCCGATAAAATTCGTCTTCCCAATACGACCGGCTAGTTCCGCAACCGCAGGCCGAGCCGTTTCCTGTTCAAACCCGCCGGTCTTGCGCGCACGATTCCTCTGTTCCTCAATTGCCAGGTCGAACCCCGCCTCATCCAGTATCATCCCCTGCTCTCGACAGGCCTCCCCCATCAAGTCCATCGGAAACCCATAGGTATCGTAGAGCTTGAACACGTCAGGGCCCGTGAGAATCTGACTCCCGGCCGAACGTGCGCTCGCAAGCATCTCGTTCAGGATCGGCAAGCCTTGATCGAGCGTGGCAATGAACCGCTCCTCTTCGCCTCTCGTTGCTTCGGCAATCGTCGCAGCAGCGCTTCGAACTTCTGAATAGACCGGGCTCATCTGGCTCACGACCGCCGCCGTCAATTCATGAAGGAAGGGCTCGACAATGCCCAACAGCCGTCCATGACGCGCAGCCCGGCGCAGAATCCGGCGCAACACATAGCCGCGCCCTTCGTTCGACGGCAACACGCCATCGGCCATCAAAAACGTGATCGCGCGAAGATGGTCCGCCACCACGCGCATCGACCGATCAGTCTGCTCTTGTTCCCCATACCGGACTCCGGCCCTGGCCGCCACGGCGATCAGCAAAGGCGTGAACACATCGCTGTCATAGTTGCTGTAAACGCCTTGTGCCACTGCCGCCAGCCGTTCCAATCCCATGCCCGTATCGATGCTGGGTTTAGGTAAGGGATGCAGAGTCCCCGCGGCATCCCGATTGAACTGCATGAAGACGAGATTCCAGATCTCGATGACGCGATCGCCCGCGCCGTTCGGCCGATCTTCGCCCGGCACCGACGGTCCCTGGTCGAAATGCAATTCCGAGCAGGGCCCACAGGGTCCGGTATCTCCCATCTGCCAGAAGTTGTCCTTCTCGCCGCACCGCACGATCCGAGAGGCAGGAACTCCGACCTTCTTCCATAACTGGTCCGCGTCATCGTCATCGCGGAAGATCGTCACCCACATCCGATCCTTCGCCAAGCCGACCGTCTGAGTCAGAAATTCCCAGCCAAACCGGATGGCATCTTCCTTGAAGTAGTCGCCGAAGGAAAAGTTCCCCAACATTTCAAAGAACGTATGGTGGCGTCTGGTATAGCCGACATTCTCCAGATCGTTGTGCTTGCCCCCTGCACGGAGACACTTCTGCACAGTAACCGCCCGCTTATAGGCGCGCTGGTCCTCGCCGAGGAACACCCGCTTAAATTGGTTCATCCCGGCGTTAGTGAAGAGCAAGGTGGGATCGGCCTGAGGAATCAAGGCGGAACTCGGCACGGCCTGATGGCCATGCTGTTCGAAATATCGAATGAAGGCTTGTCGTAATTCTTGAGTGCTGTTCTTCATACCGTCCTAACATCCATCCGCATCAGCGGCGCCATCACTGTCTCAATGGTGTCTTCGTCAAATCCTCGTTGGTTCAAGAGTCTCGCCAGTCGGCCAAGCGTCTGTGTCGAACTGGCCCGCCCAGCCGTCGTGACCACCTGCATGGCCAGGTCCCGTTCACTCATCTTGCGGTAGGTAGCCCGCAGCGTCGCCTGCACGATGTGGTCCGGACAACCGGTGGCGAGCAGCTCATCTTGCAGCCGTGCACGCCCCATCGGCATACGTGCAAGTCGCCGATCGGCCCACCGCGTAGCAAAGGCCTCATCGTCGAGGTATCGCAACGCTATCAGCCGTCGAACTGCGGTTCGTATCTGCGCAGGAGGCGCCCCCTTCACTGCAAGCAAACGTTCGACCTGCGCCGTCGTACGATCGCTGCGGGCCAGCGCGCGTATGGCCAGTTGCAACCACCGATCAGGAGACGGCGCTGCTTTGCTTGTGACTCGCTTACTCACCAGCCTTGAGCAAAATCGTTGTTTGGTTTGTCTGGTCTGTTTGGTTTTTTTGGTTGAACGAAACTAACCAGATGAACCAAATAAACAAAACAAACCAAATAGACCTGTTTAGACACCCACCTTGTGCGGTCGCCGTTCCTCGCGTTTCTCCTCAGTCTTTTTTTCGTCTTTCACCGGCACAGCAGAGGGCTTCTCAAGCGTACGTCCAGGCAGACCGGCCAAGTCACGAAGCTTTCCTTCAATCTCACGCGCTAACGGCTGGTTACTCAAAAGAATATCTCGCACCGCGTCGCGTCCCTGCCCGAGCCGCTCGCCCTGATAGGAATACCAGGCCCCGGACTTCTCCACTACTTTCTTTTCGACCCCGAGATCGACCAACTCGCCGGTTTTCGAAATACCCTGCGCGAACATGATGTCGAACTCCGCCTGCTTGAATGGAGGCGCCATTTTGTTCTTCACCACCTTCACACGTACACGGCTGCCGGTCACCTCCTGCCCTTCCTTGATCGACTCAATGCGGCGGATATCCAACCGCACGGACGAATAGAACTTGAGTGCGTTGCCGCCGGTCGTCGTCTCCGGGTTGCCGAACATTACGCCGATCTTCATCCTGATCTGATTAATGAAAATCAGGGTCGTCTGCGACTTGGAAATAGCCGCCGTCAATTTGCGAAGGGCCTGCGACATGAGCCGCGCTTGCAGCCCCATATGCGCATCGCCCATTTCACCTTCGATTTCGGCTCTTGGCACAAGCGCCGCGACAGAGTCCACCACGATCACATCGATCGCTCCGCTCCGAACAAGCGTTTCGGCAATTTCCAGCGCCTGTTCACCAGTATCGGGCTGCGACACCAACAGATCATCCACCTGCACGCCCAACTTCTTGGCATAGCCCAAATCCAGCGCATGTTCTGCATCGATGAACGCGGCAGTGCCACCGGCTTTCTGTGCTTCGGCAATCACATGCAGGGTTAGCGTCGTCTTGCCGGAGGACTCGGGGCCAAAGACCTCGATCACTCGGCCGCGGGGAACCCCGCCGACGCCCAAGGCAATATCGAGTCCAAGGGATCCGGTCGATATCGCCGGAATATCCACGGGGGCATCGGCCCCCCCCAGCTTCATGATGGCCCCCTTTCCATATTGCTTCTCAATTTGGGACAAAGCCAGATCCAATGCACGCTTCTTGTCGTCTTTTTCAGTCATGGGTACTCCTCTTGTGATAGAGCAATCGGGGGCGATTATACCCAAGTTGAGAGAAAGAAACCTAGCCCGCAAAACACCGCGCGAAGACGCGCGAGGGTTGATCTGGTTCATCTGGTCTATCTGGTCTGTCTGATTCAACCAGATAAACGAGACAAACCAAACAAACCTGAGAAACCAGCTGGCCTATTCATGCGATTTCATTGACCGGCAGAGGGGATAGAGCTACAAGTACCACTATGCCTTCGACTCTCGTCCCTAACGCAAGCGACCATAAACCAACCGTCCTGATCGTCGACGATGAAGCCGCCCCCCGCGCGGCCCTCACACAGATCCTCAGGCAGGACTTCCACATTCTCACCGCGGAAAATGCTCATGCAGCCCTGGCCATCCTCAATGATCACGGCGTCGATCTCGTCACGTTGGATTTGAAATTGCCCGATCGTTCAGGATCGGACCTCTTGCACGACATCAAACGCGCGCATGCAGAGACCGAAGTCATCATGGTCACGGCCTATGGCAGTCTTCAGTCAGCGATGGACTGTATTCGCGGCGGTGCGGCCGGCTTCCTCCTGAAACCATTCAATGCCTCAGAATTGCTGGCCATTTCCTTGCAAACCGCTCAGAAGAAACTGCGCCTCGATCAACTGCGTCCGGTCCTCACCAACTCAACGACACTCTGGGATCCGGAACCAGCCTGCAGCAAAGCTTGGCAGGTTCTCATCAACGACTACACCACCATGAACCACAAGGGATCGCTCTCCGCGTCGCAATCCAATGAGACGTCGCCCTTGGTTCCCTTGATCTCCGACCTCTTAGAAGCCAAGGATCGTCATCTGCTCAATCATGGAAATCGCGTCAGTTTTTATGCGACGCTGGTTGCCAATCGACTCAGCCTCCCTCTCGCCGAACAGCAGTCGCTCGCGCTCGGCGCACTCGTGCACGATCTCGATTTGATCAGCACCGTGGACGTTAACATCCTCAACATGGAATCCAACCAGCAGATACATCGTCCCGACCTCGGCGCGAGGATGGGCCGAGCGATGGGATTACCAGCCGACGCCGTGCAGATTATCGCCCTCCATCACGAGCGATGGGACGGAACGGGCTATCCATTTGGCTTACGAGATGAACTCACGCCCTTGCTCGCTCGCATTGTCGGCATCGCCCAAGTGTTTGACGACCTGACCGCCGAAAAACCTGAACGTACGTCCCTCCCCATCAACGAAGCCCTGCAACAGATCGAGCAGCAAGCCGGCATCGCCTTCGATCCCACGCTGACCGAACTCTTCTGCCGCACCATGCGCGAACAACCCCCGCAGCAGTAGAACCAAGAGGCAGGCTCACGGCTGAAGACTCTAGGCTGAAGGTCGGAGTTCGAAGATCCGAACACTTCAGCCTTCAGCCCTCGCACGAGCACCTGAGAATCAAATCAGATTCAGCCGGAATCACTTTAGATTCAGACAGAATGTCGATCAGACCACCCGCTATGCGGAAGAACTGTAACGCGAACCTGCCAAACATCAATGCAGTCCTATCGTTTAGATTATTTTGCAATCCATCGTCAGCGCGGCAACACTCTGGCCTACTACTTGCTCAACTGCAGGGTAGAACCTAGGCAGAAAGAGCTGAACCAAGCGAATTGACTCCACAAAACATTACGTGCAATATTAGCAACACATATTAAAGATGGGTGGGCATATGTCGATCATCTCGGCAGAAAAAGTAGCCCGGCCACTCAATGGGCAAAAGCAGGCCCAAAGCCTGAGACAACAAGGTGCTACCGGCATCATTCTCTTCACGAGCACGGGGCAGCTGTTGTTCATGAACAGCGAAGCCCAGACAATTACCCAACGACTAAAACCCCTATCGACCAGAGAGAACGGCGCCTGTCTTATTCCAGAAGAGATCCATGCCGTAGTCCGCGACCTCATCAGCCGTTTAATGCACTGCGATCATCCCAAGGATTGCGAGTCTATCCAATTGGAACGACTCTGTTTTACTAACGATCAACGGCTCCTTCTCCGTGGTTTCTGTATTCCCGAAGAGCCCCTCCCCCGGAACAGCCGATTCCTCGTCATCGTGGAAGAGCTGAATCAACAAAAGCTCGAATGCCCAGACGCCAACATGCAGCAGCGCTATCACCTAACCGAACGCGAACAAATGGTCATCATTTATCTCATGCTCGGATTTACCAATAAAGAAATCGCGAATCGGATCAACCTAAGCGAATACACCGTCAAAGAGCATCTCAAACGGATCATGCACAAAACCCAGACCACTACCAGGACAGGCCTCTTGGCTCGCATGATTTTTCCGACACCTGAAGGGGCCGTCCCTGGCGTCCATTCTGGAATAATAGGGGTCCATCCTCCTCTGCCACACATTGCGCACTGAAATCGGTCAATGCGGTCGTATAGCAGTCGCTTTGACATTTCACGGTTCCTGAGTCCGACGCGAGAACGCCGCTAACGTGATTTTAGCGTCCTGCTAGCATCGCCTCGCGCCGGATTCATCATACAACCGATGGGCAATCAAAGTGTTATCGTGTCACCATCACTTGACTCGCGATCATCTTATTATCGAGCTTGCGAGGTCTATTCAATGCGTTGTTCTGGATAGCAACGCTATCGGAAAGTAGGAGGTGCCTCTATGAAGCGAACAACACTAGCGAGATGGAGTGTCCTAATCGGGTTTCTCATCACCCTGCCGCTTATGGCGACCGCAGAGGACAACACAACTGCCCCTTCAGCGCTTGCGAAGGAGGTCAAAGAGCAGAAGGCACAGGCCGGACAAGTTACGAAAGCTCTCCTGTATCAGCCGCCTCGCGGTCTCGGCGCCCCTTCAGCCGGACGGCGGGTGGGAGGAGGGACTCGAGGGGCAAACAAATCTGTCCCGATTCTGTCCGTACTTGCTCCCGGTCACACCGGCTTAACCGTGCGTGAACAACCGGATCTCTATTGGTTTGCCTCCGATGTAGTGACCCACCCTGTAGAATTGACCCTGACGCTTGAAAAAGGCGATACCCCCCTACTGGAAAAGCCATTGCCGGCGCCATTGAAGGCCGGAATACAGCGGGTACGCCTCTCAGACTATGGAGTAAAATTGATTCCTGGTGAGCGCTATAGCTGGTCCATCACTCTCGTCCTCGACCCTAAGCGTCGATCCAAAGATGTCATTGCAGTGGGTACTATCGAGCGAGTCGAACGCGCCGACATAAATCTGGCAGCGGCTCCCACGACCGATGCGTTTTATCGATTTGCGGCTGATGGGTTATGGTACGACGCCGTGATGGTCATTTCGGAGCTGATCGAATCGACGCCGACCGATATGGCTTTACGAAAGCAGCGGAGCGAATTGTTGGATCAGGTCGACTTACCCGAGGTCGGAAACTTTGACCTCACGATTCAGGGTGTAAAGGCTGGGTAAGATCCGGAAGCGGGAGCACAGGAAGCTTCACTGCTGAGCAGTTGTTTCTTCTTGTGCATGACCGATGACCCTGTAGACCATAAGAGTGTGTTCTTTGCCTTTAACGCTGACCTCTCCAATCTGATCGAGCAGGAAGCGATCCCCAAGATAGCGCTTCGTGCTCTCGTCGATCAAGATCCGGCACAAGCGCCGACCCGGCGTCTCTTGAACGATATCTCGATCCAAGCTCTCTAATCTCGCCGCCGTATTCACTGCATCACCGACCGTCGTATATTTGAGCCGATCCGAAGTGCCCACACTCCCGGCAACAACCAGTCCGGTGTGAATCCCAATCCGCATCCCGATCGTCGCGAGACCATCTCGTTCATGTTGGAAGTTGAGCCGATGCATCTGCCCCTCCATGGCGAGAGCACAAGTCACGGCATTCACCGCATCCTGGGCGATTTCCTCCTCTGAGTTGCGTGGGAGCGGCACACCGAAGTTTGCTTTGATCGCATCCCCTGCGTAATCATCAATGACACCTCCATGTTTGATCACCAGCCCCGCCATGACATCCAGATACGCATTGACCCAGTCCATCAGAGCCTCCGGGGTCATTTTTTCTGAAGCGGCCGTATAACCCTTAAAGTCTGAGAAAAAGACAGTCGCAACTAATTGTTGCGACCGAGGACGTCCATTTTGCAGAAACTGCTCGCGCTGTTGCCAGACTGCTTCAGCCACTTCCCCGGACACGTGCTTGGAAAACAGGTGCATCAGAAGGGCGCGCTCCTTCCGCTCCCGGCTCAACACCCAGATCGTGACGACGGACCCAGAGAGAACCCAAGCCAGAGATGGTGGCACGAGCGGGATCCACCATCCCTGATCAAACGCAACAACCGCCATGATGCCAAGGACGAACAGCCCGCCCGCCGAACCCAACGCAAGCCGCCAGGGAGAACGAGTCCACGCGCCAACGACGGCGCCTAACACACCCCACAGGATAGTCCACAGCCACTCCTGTGATTCACTGGTCGTGTCAATGGGGCGCCGCCCTTCTAAACCAGCCCCGAGTAACTGACTGATGATATGGGCATGGACCGCGACCCCGGGAATCATACGGCCGGTGTCATTCCCCGAACTGAACGGTGTATGGAATAGATCGGGAACACTCTCAGCCGTAACACCAAAAAGGACAATCTTGTTCCGAATCGCGTCCGCATCGACCTGACCAGTGAGCAGCGCGGTCAATGAGAATGAGCGTGGCGGGCTGTGCCCACGGTGAAAATCCACTAATATCTGATACCCGCCGGCGTCAGCGCGGACATATCCACCGTCGTAGGGCCCAAACCGTCTGAGGGTGGTGGGTCCCACGCGGAGCTGCTCAGGGTTTTCAGGGTCAGGCTGCGGGACAATCCCCTCCTCAGCAAGAAACAGCAGCGCCAGTCGAAGCGCGAAGCCATATGCTGTTTGGTCTCCGGCCTCCTGGAAGAGCAAGCCACGACGAACAATTCCGTCGGAATCGATGAGGATGTCATTGAACGCAACTTGCTCGGTCCCGGCCAGCACCGGAGGCGGAGGAATACTGGCCACCATGCCACCGCCGAGCTTTGTCACGGTAATGATCTGGGGATGTTCGACGAGAACCCTGTTCAGCTCTGTGTGACCGGGATCGACAGGAATATCACGATAGATATCAAGCCCGATTGCACGCGGCTTGAATTGCATGAGCCGCGTCAACGCTTCAGCCAGGATCGCATCGGTTATCGGCCAGCGTCCTTGGCGTAAAATATCCTGTTCGGTGACCGTGATCAGAACAATGCGGGGATCAGCCCCCTCCACCCCACGATGGGATTGGATCAACCAGTCGTAGACAGTTAATTCAAGGGGCTCAAGGATCGAGGTGCTCCGGATGCCGAGGATGGAGAGTGCACCCAATATTCCCGCAAGGATGCTCACGACAACAATCGATTGGCCCACATTTTTGAAGAATGCTCACGGGCAAAGCGTAGACTAAAGCCAATTATTGAGCAACAAGAATGCCGCCCAGTAGGCGGGATGATTGTACTCGGGGTTTTCAAGAAATTTGATTTGTGCGCGCTGGAGAGCTATCGCCGTGGAAGCCACGGAATCGTCATGCAGTTGCTGATAAAACTCGGTGACCAGCTGGGAAGAAGCCTGGTCATCAAGGAACCACAGCGAAGCCAACGCGCTCCGTGCCCCTGCCTTGATCGCCACACCGGCCAAACCGAGTGCGGCCCGGTCGTCCCCCGCAGCGGTCTCACAAGCACTCAGCGTAATAAGAGCCAACGGTTCTTCTCGAAAACGAAGCATGCCCACGAACTCTTCCAGCCGGTCCATCGTCATCTTCCCATCATAGGCCAGCAGAAACGTCTCGTTGCTGTCGCTCTGGAACTGCCCATGAGATGCGATATGCATGACCGAGTAGGGATGCGCTTTCAGTTCTTCCTCCACCCGAGACATCATAAATTGTTTGTTCAGAAGGCTGGTGCCGCCATACAGTCCATGGATGGTCTCCAACTCGCGCGAGACATGAGGCAGCGCCGGAAAATCCTGCACGGCCTCGGTGATGCCCACGGAGAGAAGTTTGATACTTTTGCGATCCAGCGGGCGAGGATCCGTGAGCGTGACGCCGGGGGTTGTCGCCACAGCATACTTCTTGATGAGAAATTGCGTGCCGTCATGCAACGCGGCCAATGGGATTGTCCGAAGCGCACCGTCAGGCACAATGACCAGAGTGTCGATCCCGGCATCTGCCCACAGCGGCTCAATCGGCTGGATCAGCCACCCGTACAACTTCTTCGCATGGGAAAGATATTCCCGAGTACTGCGTTTCTCCAGGAAGTTTCGAAATGCGCGGATTTCCTCCGTCAAGGCCTCAGCACCGACGGGAACGGTCTTTCTCACCATGCCCGAAGGCAGACTCACCAGAATCTCCAAACGATCCTGCAGCATGATGGGATAAATCACCGCGGCGGTCTTTGACACCTTCTCCAGACCCGTGGCCTGGGAGCGCGCAGCCTGTACGCACTCATCATGAAAGTAGTCTTGCAGCTCCGCCACTTTGAACAGTTCAACCGTGTCGCGGGCTTCGCGCAAGACGGCCTCACGATGCCGTGGGTCGGTATCCCGATCAGCACCCCGAAGCAGAAGATCGGCCAGCTCAAAGTACACGGCTCCAACCGTCTCACGAAAGGAAGCGCCCGCCTGTTCTTCGGCGGTCACTGCGGAAACTTCCGGACGGATGGACTGAACTGCAATGATCGCCTGCCGATACGCGTCGATCGCCGCACCGGACCGTCCAAGCGCTTTGAGTAGCCGGCCTGCCTGCCATTGCCATCGGTAGAGCGCTTCGGGCGCGGCCGCTTGCCGGCCCATCAGAATCGCGTGTTGCGTCACATTAAGCGCTTCCGCATACCGATGCTCCTCCTCATACAGCTTCCCCATGTACCCCCAGGCGAAGGAGGAGGCCCGACGGTCGCCAAGTTGATCAGCAGCTTTCGCCGCATCATGAAGCGCCTGAAACGCTGCGAGTGTGAGGTCTGTGTTCAGCTCAACGAGGCCGGCACGCAGCTTGGCATACGTCAGCCCTATCGTGATGAACACGCTGGCCTGTTCGTGCGAGGGCTCAAGTCCGCGTAAGATGCCGGCGGCCTGATCGAGCCGCGTCTTACTTTCCCGATACTGTTTGGAGGACAACAAGACGCGGGCGGCATTGACCTGGCTCGTGGCTGCCAGAAGCTTCGCCGGAACCGCTTGAGCCGTTTGGAAACTTTCGGTGTAGGAAGCCAGCGCGGCGGCAAACTTTCCCTGCGCTGCGGCCACATTCCCCAGATCGTTCAAGATGGCGGCAGTCAACGCAGCCTGGGAAAGCGTCTTGGCCCGCCGAAGGGATTCTTGTAGCGACTGCTCAGCCTCCGCGTACTGACCGCCGGCCTGATACAGGTTGCCTGTCCTCCAAAGAATCCGGATCGACAAGAGAGCATTGTCGGTGCCCGCTGCGAGGGCCTTAGCTTGATCAAGGCGAATTGCCGCCGTCTGATAACGGCCAAGGGACTGATAGGCCTCGGACAGCCGGATCAACGCGTCGATCTGCTCCGGCGCGCGCCGCGGACTGCTCGTAGGCCGCCGCCGCTTGTGTCCAGCGCTCGACCGCCTGCTCGAAATCGCCATGCTGAAACGCCTGGCTGCCGTCCTTCATCAGCTGATCGACCGGAGGCGCTTCCTGCGCATGGATGTCAGCCCAAAGTCCCACCGAGAGACACAGGGAAAGACTCACGAGAATAATGTATTTCATGACAGAACTCCTTGCCACTGACCCTGGGGTGTGAAGCGTATCTCGTGAAGCGTCGTTCGTTTCCGGATTCGGGCGTTTCACGTTTCAGCTTCACGAGTGTCGCGGGCCACAATAGTTTTTCCGCAGGATGCTCAAAAAGGCCGTTCAGCAAGGCCGCAGCGAGCAAATAGGCTGAGGTCGAGGTTAAGGTTGAGTGAAGATCAGACTCTTTTTTTTCTCAGCCTCAACCTAAGCCTTAACCTTCCAATAACGCTGGCGGGCTTTTTCAGCATCCTGCTAAAACGCCTGGACCACCAACTGCATATGCACACCATAATCCTGCAGGTTGGTGTGGTGAGACTGGGCAGGAGGATTCAGACGCTGCCCCCAGTACAACTCAAATCGGCTCCCCCGCCAGAAATTCCAGATCGTTCCCACTCCCACGCTTCCCAACCACGCCGGAGAAGGGGTGACTGATGGCCGTATTGGTGTTCCAAGCCCGGCCGTAATCGAAAAATGGCACCAGATACAAAAGTTCTTCCCCGATCGCCGATGTGTAGACTGGAATACGAGTCTCAAGGGATCCCAGAAAGACATTGTCCCCCAGCTGGGTGAACTCCCGATAGCCTCTCACGCTGTACCGCCCGCCGACCGCCATCTGCTCCATAAGGAACAGGTGCTTGTTCGCCAGCTGCAGATCGGCTCGCGCCAGCAATGTGACGCGCGTGGGGTTCAACCGCCTGACCAATTGCGTCTGGCCCAACCAGGAAAAAAATTCTCCGGTGGCCTGGTCAGGCCCGCTATTGACGGTCGCCCCCAGAACGGGGAGACCGAAACTCATCCGGGACAGCCCCGAGATGACCTGGTCCTGCGTGCGATGCACGTACTCCTGCGCAAAGCGCAGCGCCGACACCTGGGACAGTCCGTTGGTGGATCCACGTCTGGAATTCCTGCGGGTTTCCAAGTAGAGACGTCCTGAACGATTCCGACAGGCCGGTCAACGCCAAGGCGAACTCCTGAGACAACGTGCGAAAGACAGGCTGCCGGAAGGTAAACCCGAGGGATTCGAACTTGCCGTTGATGTCCAAGGCCTTGACATCGCTGTTAATGACCGTGAAATCAGTCCGCCGGTAGTCGACGGCAAAAGTCGTGTCGTAGGGGGTGAACGGGATGACATAGTTCACGTTCAAGTTCGGATTGATCCCGCTGCCATGCGCATTCACATCGGTGCCGAACGATTGACCGTACTGGACGCTGACCCTGTCCCCGAACCCCAACAGATTTTCATCCACGATGGTCCCCAGCAGCCGGTTGGAACCAACCGCCGGTGTCGAGAAGTTGTTGTATTCAAGCCAGGCCTTGATCGGCCGGCGCTCGGCCACCCGGACGTTCAACACACTTTCCCCGCGTGTCTCGCCTGGTCGCAAGCTCTGCGTTGATCCGTTCGATGCGCGGGTCGGTTTGAAAAAGCTGCAACCGCTGCTGAAGCGCATTCACGTTGACCGGCGGACCGGCGTCACGCTGGAGCCGGCTGGTGAAATAGCCGGACCTGAACCAAAAATTACCCTCCACGTTAATCCGGCTCAATGTCCCTTCAATAACCTGGAGCGTAAGCAGTCCGTCCACGATCGCTTGATCCGGGACCACCGTGCCGGACGTGCTGTAGCCACGTTTCACGTACAGCAACGTCATGGCCACGCGCAGCGATTCGATGTCTTCCGACGTGATCTCTCGATTCCGGTAGGGATCAGTGACCTGAGCCAACTCTTGCGGCGTGAAGACCGTGCTCCCCAAGACAAGGATCTCTCGGACGTATACTTTCACCGTGGGCATGGGCCCGCGCCGTTCCGGAACGGGAGCGGGGGGCAGGATACTGGGCAGGGGCGGCTCGGGCTTCGGGAGTTCCTTGGGCAGCGGAGTGGGAAGAGGCATGATCGGAGGAGGAGGAGGAGTCGGGACAATCTGCGCCGACACTACGTCAGATAGGATCCAGACGGCCAACAGGACCAGCGTCGTAACAACCAGTCCCGTGCGTAGGCGCATCAAGAGTCCCAAGAGTCACCTCAGCGTTATCGGAAGGTTAAGGCTGAGGCCAAGGCTGAGATGAAAGAAAGTCAGGTCTTCGCTCAACCTTGACCTCGACCTCAGCCTGAAATATTCCCCCGGTCACGGCGGTGACATGCGTCCCCAAACCTGGCCAGTTGGATGGGCCTGGCGTCGTACTCCTGGAACGCGCCCGTGACAGCAGCGATCGGTGAGTGAGGGTCCCGTCCAGAGAGGCGTGATCCAAGCAGCTCGGCCGTCGTCAACGATGGACTGGCTAAGAATCCACCAGGCTCCACCGGCAAACCTTCACGGGCTGCGACCACGAAGGTGCTGAACTTGCCGTCCGCGGCCCGCGCCGCGCACTGTTGGGCAAGCAGAGCGGCCGCGCTGGAGAATTCCTGGGTCAAAGCCGTCAGCTCTCCACCGACATTCTGGATCGGCGACAGGATATTGATGGTCCCGCTGATGCCGAGTTGGGAGGAGGCGCTGATATGCTCCTGGCTGAAGGGGTCCGCGATAAACACATTCGAGGTGATCGTGATGTTCCCCCCCGCTCCGGCAACGGCCTGGGCCAGGATCTGGCTGTTCGTCAGCACCACGAACTGCGGGTCGATATTAATATTGCCGCCGTCACTCATCATTCGCAAGACCCCCGACGGACGTGCTGATTTGGCTATTGATTAGCCGGACCAGCCCCCCTACATCCGGAGCGGTGATCTCGATCTCACCACCGCTCGCGTGCACTGGCTTCCGTCGTCACCGAGCTGTTCTGCATGACGACATTCGAGGCGCTGGTGATCGTGATGTTGCCCGCATTGCCGTCCCCCACCCGTACCGTGTCCAGCACCGGCTGGCCATTCTCGTCCAGCACCGGGTTGCCATTCGCGTCCAGCTTCAGTACGACCTTGGTCACCACGAGCGGGGCATTGCTGTTCGCCGTAATCAACGGTGCCGTTGGAAAGTTGCACGCTGTGAGCGGTGATGGAGATATCTCCACCATGGTTCGCCTCTGCCGACGTGGCGACGCGTGCTCGCGTCGCTCGTGAAACTGCCCGTAGCCGTGATGGTGATATTCCCTGCCGCACCCGGCGCCGTGGTGGTACCGGTACCGTCCGGGTTGGGTACTGCCTCCGTCCCGGTGCTGGCACTGTTGATCTTGGCGCCGTTCGAAAGGCTCACGGTCCCCACGTTCAGCACCACGTTCCCCGCTCGGCCGCTACTGGTGGTGAAGGTCTCGATGGAAACATTGTTCAGGGTCAACGAATTCGCCGTGATGGTCACCTGCCCCGCGTTCTCAGCGGCCGACAGACTCGAGATGTGACTCCCACCGGAAATATCGACCGAGCCGGCATTGATGGTCACATCCCCTCCCGGCCCCTACGGTGGTGCCCAGAGCACCGGTTTGGATCACGGCCCCATCCGTCAGGCTGACCGTGTTGGATTCCACCGTAACGTGGCCAGAACGAGCTGAGCCGGGGTTTCGGAGATGATGCCGGAACCAATTCCTGAAAGGGCGACAGAACTCGCCATGCGGCCATTCAACCCTTGCACCGTGACCGTGGCGGCCGCTGGAGCATTAGGATCGGCGCTGCCGGTGATAGTTCTGATGGTCGCCCCTTCTAAGAGACTGGCGTGCTGGACGCTTACCACGATGTCTCCGCCATGGCCCACACCATTCGTTGACGCTTCAATGAAGGCACCCCCATTCATCGTCAAAGACGTGGCAGTGACGGCCACTTGTCCCCCATCTCCCCTTCCAAACGATTGACTCGACAGGCTACTGCCACCGGAGAGGGCAACCAACTCCGCCGCACCGGATTCCGCCTCCGGCAGCCCTTGGATGGTCACATTCCCGTGACCTAACCCAGGGGTGAAGCTCGAATTTTGGCTCGCGATTGAGGAGCCACCCATGAGGCTTACCTTCCCCACGGACAGGACCACATCCCCTGCAATGCCATTCCCATTATCATTAAAAGCTCCCGTGAAGATCAACGCGCGATCCTCCATCGTCATGGTGCGAGCGGTAAGCTGCACATCTCCCCCTCTTCCTGGTCCAAATGTGAGCGTGGAGATGGCGGAACCTTGGGTAAGTGCGACGTCTTGCGAGACCTGAATGTCGACGGCCTTACTCGCACCATCCACCTGCCCCCAGGTATATGCCTGGATCGCCGAAGCTTCCATGACCAACTGCCCTCCACGCACAAACACGGTCCCGCTATTCCCATTGCCAATAAGATTCCCATCAACGTCGAGCTGGCCGCTCACGTCCAGCGTCGCGCCTTCTGTGAGCGTCACCGTTCCCATCGTGGTGAAGGATGCCCCATTGATATTCGGACCGGTTTGGAAGCTCGGGACGAGCACCTCGCCAGGCGAAGCCACAGACACCAGATTAATCTGGCCGCCCGGTGCCAGAAGGCTAGCGGGATGTGCCGCTCGAGCGTGCCGGCTGGATCGAGATATTTCCGCCGACGAGCGAGATCGACTGACCCGGAAGCACGGACAGTGCGCTTCCCTGGACCGTAATCGTGGCACTCGAATCCGGCGCGGTCAAAAACCCGTAGGCGGCTGGCGACAGAAATCCAAAGTCGACCACAGGCGCCACGGCAAGGATACTATTGGCCAAGCCGTCGCTGGCGGGATTGGCATAGAAATTCGCGCTGTTTACCCCGTCGAACAACCGAAGGTACTGCGCGGTGCTAAAACTCACCGACCCGCCCACATCAAACGAGCCGTGTGGCCCAAAGACGAAGCCGTTCGGATTCACCAGAAACAAATTCGTAGGCAAACCATCAACGTCGAAGCCGGTGGTTTGAATGGTCCCATAGATGTAGGAGGTGTGTGCGACGCCTAGTTCTGTGATGCGACCGATGATATTCGAAGTCTGTAGATGGGTGTCGTTGAGGAAGTTGGCAATATCACCGCTTCCGACACTAAAATCTCCGAAACTATGAAAGAGGTTGAGGCCACCTCCCGGTCTGAACCCTCCGGTGATGTTGTACACCCCATCAGGAGGCAGCTGATGCGGGACTTCTGTGCCAAGACCGCTTGAGGTGATGTTCGTCACCACCGGCACCTGCGCGTCCCCGACAGACGGCGCAATCAGGAACAGGACGAGCGTCGGGAGGAGCGCCGACAGGAAGGACTGCCCTATGGAATCAGGATGGCGCGACCGCGCGTGTGCTCTCATCCATTTTCTACCTCTCGTTCGTGACAGAGGGGAGCAGCAGTGCTGCTCCCCACTGCTGACGAAACCGACTCCTGTTCTTACCTGATAGAGTCCGCGGAGATGAAGGTGTTTCACGACGATCTCGCCGTCAGCCCCGCGACGGAACCGGAGCACCCCCTGTGGGACCGAGCCAGGGCCCTTCGCTCGAGAGCGAAGGGCCCTGGTGGGCTGCGTGACCTCTAGGTCCTACCACGAGACAGTCTTCTTCGATACCCGCTTAATCCCCCAGCCTGCTTTGGTTACCGCCGGCCTGTCAGGGATTTATTTGAGAGTGTGGGACTCATCAAACTCGTATATCCCGTTCTCAAAGATGCAGGTGACGGTGTCGTCAGGTTGCCAGGTTGCTTACGGTAACAGATCCTCCCCTTATACTGTCAGAAGGTGGAACGCCATGACTACCAGAAGTGGAACGCCATTCTCATCCCGCGCACCAAGGGATGGGGTGATTAAGGTGCCGGGATTAAGAGACGTGCAACTCACACTCTTTGTGTACCAAGCCGCTTCAGGGTAGCATAAACTTCCTTCACTTCCGCAGCTAGGTTCGTTAGTACGGTCGGGGTCTAGTACGGTTGTCGGAAAACCGGTTTCCGCAATAGTCCGCGAGCCGCCGTCCCCCCCAGTGGCGAGGAAGTTGATGGAATAGCTCCCCGTCCCATTGGGTTTGCATCCGTCGTTACAGGTTTGGCCGTCAGTGGTGATGCTGAAGGGGTAGATACCCGAGCCCGTCCCCGTCGAAGTCGAAGGTTTGGGTGTCTTGGGGTATGGGCCAATGGCCAGTTGTAATGCAGTTTTCATCATAACCTGTTAAACATGACGCGATCGTCTTCTTGATCACGATGGTGCCGCACGTATTCGTGTCTTTACATGTCGTCACGTTTGGTGGGCCATTCGCCGCTGCGCCCGCTGCTTGGTCGGTTGCTACTACCTGGATGATCTTCCCAGTACAGGTGTTGTTCGCGAGCCACTTATTTACAAGATTAGTCTCAAAATCCGTTATTGCCTGCCGTAGGAGTGGATTACGGATATACTTCAGGTTCTCCGCGGCAAACCAATCGTGCATTCCACTAACATGGATCGGCAAAGGAATATGCGGCGCAGCAAAGTTGTCAATCCAGGTCATTTTAGGGATCCAGGTCGTCGGAATTAGTGGATCCAGCGTATCTGCCGTACAAGTTCTACCGCCAAAAACCAAACTGTCGACCAGTTCCAACACGTCGCTTCCTTTAATGTCGATTTGGACGTCGTAGAGGATCGACGGGGTGCAAACGCCGGAGGCCTGACCATTGATTTGAGTATTGCAACCGGTCTTGACCAGTAGTTGCCACCACAGGCGTAGGCGAAGAGATGACTCCATTTCTACCAATGATTTGGGGGGTTCGAAACGCACCTATATCAAGCTTCCCCACAGATGCACTGTCATTAGCGTTATTGAAGGTCCCCGTGCCGGTGAGAATAAAATGATCATCTACGACGTTCTCAGCATCAGGGGGATTGAATTGCCCGGTCACCCCCATGCTCCAATAATAGTCGCCCGGATTTTGCCCGCTTGTGAAAGTATGTCTGATTTTGACATGCATTGACACCGCGGTGGCTGCATTGGGAGTCACCGGCCTGAATGTTGCTCCGGTTAAATTTATCGTATCGACATTGGTGAGAGCAGCGCCGCTGAGATCCTTAATCCGCACTCTGGCCCTGTTCGAGGAAGTTAAGTCCCCCACTACCCAGCCGCCGATTGTACGAGTACGGGGGGCAGTGCCAGTGCTGGGATCGATGAGATACCAGCAGGAAGTAAAGCCCGTTTCACAGGTATATGGAAACACCGTAACATTCTGCTGCCCAGCTATTTCAAGTGTCATCGCCTCCGAAGGAAGCGGAGCCATCAGTCCTCCCAGGACTCCGACGAACAGCAAACTCGACATGAGCCCAACCCACCGTAGATATCTCATATGGCACCTCCCAATTAATAAATCATTGCCATGTACAAAGCCATTCTGTTTTTTGCGCCTTTTGTATGCCAGTGGCTCTTTTTTGACAATCCCCACAGATGAGGCCCCCTCAAATGAGGGGATACCGCAATGCCTGCAAAGTCTTTATAGGTGAGCCTCAGTAGACTGAGGTCGAGGCTAAGGCTCGAGGCTCAGATGAGGACAGTCAGATCATCGCTCAGCCTCAACCTTAATCTCAGCCTTCTCCCAAGGACCTCTTTGATGACGCAACCACCCTCCCCTGATACGCAGAACCAGCTAGGCGCCGACTTCGCGCGATTGAGCCAGGCTGATGCTTCGGCACTTCTCCACTACAAGACGCAGCTCGAGGCGGTCGAACGCATCAGCCAGGCTTTGTTTCAGTCGATCGATCTGGACGAACTCGTAGAAACGACCCTCCGCATCGCGCTTGAAGAGGTGGGCGCCGAAGCGGGATCCATCCTGCTTGCAGATCCGGAAAAGGAAGAGCTTATCTTTCAGTATTCGATCGGCGACAAGCCCGTTCCTCGCGGCACGGCCATTCCCTGGGATAAAGGTATTTCCGGCGCCGTCTTTCAATCAGGGGAGGCCAGGATTACGAACCAAGTCAACCACGACGCCGGCCATCTGCACCAGATTGACCAGGCTACCGGCTTCGTCACCCACGACATGATCGCCGTTCCCCTTCGCCGCTGGAGAGGAGAACCGATCGGGGTATTAGATGTGCTGAACAAGCGGGAGGGGCCGTTCACGAACCACGACCTGGGACTCCTCACGATCATCTCCGCGTTCGCCGCGCTGGCCATTCAGCAGGCCAAGCAATTCGAGGACGCCAAGAAGGCCGAGGTGGTGACGCTGCTCGGTGATATCGGCCATGACTTGAAGAATCTGCTGACACCGGTGAAGACGGGTGTTGAATTATTGCGCGATGTCGTGAAGGACCTCTTCGGCGCTATGAACAGCGCGGAGCTGACTCGCAATAGGACCAACAAGAAGATCTGCGATGAGTCAGTCGAGATCGCGCAGAATGGCATCAGGCGCCTGCATGATCGCGTCCAAGAAATGGCCGACTGCGTCAAAGGGTTGAGTGCGCCTCCCAACTTTGCGCTCTGCTCGGTCGGGCAGGTCATCCTCGAAGTGTTTCAAACGCTGCAGGGCCTCGTTCGGGAAAGGCAGATTACCTTGCGGACTGACGGCCTTGAATCGCTGCCGAAATTCCACGCCGACGAGCGGAGGCTCTACAACGCGTTTTACAATCTCATCAATAACGCCATTCCGGAAACGCCGCCAGGAGGCTCGATCACAGTGCGGGGACATCTCGATCAGGACACTGGGGGTATTGCGATCACTGTGGCAGACACCGGACGCGGAATGCCTCCTGAGATTCGAGACCGCCTCTTCTCAGCGAAGGCGATCAGCACCAAGAAGGGCGGCACTGGCTTGGGAACAAAGATCGTAAAGGACGTGGTGGATGCGCACAAAGGGAAGATCTGGGTGGAAAGTGAGCCTGGGGTGGGCACGACATTCCACCTTCGGTTTCCCCTCGACCCCACAACCAAGCATTCTTAGTTCGCGTGAGACGCCATTCGTGAAGCAAGACGTACACGACAAGCGGAACTTGACGTTTTGAGTTCTGAGTTTTGAATTCTGAGTTAGTTCCGGACAACTCAAAACTTCACAGTGCTCAGAACTCAGAACTTCTTTGCCCGCCTCAGCCTAAACCCTCGTCTCTCGATCAGCCCTTGCTGGCGGCCTTGTTCACAGCGCCCAATAACTGCTCCTGATTAATCGGTTTCGCGAGGAATTCTATGCCGGCATCCTTAAACAGTTTAGCGGATCTCTCCATCATTTTTGATCCGCTCAGCACAACGATCGGACAAGACGGGAACTGAGACCGAAAATAAGGGATCACGATTACCTCGTTTATCTTCGGCATATTGAGATCGGTAACAATCGCGTTCAAGGGCAGCTTATTAGCTCCTGATTTTACCAGGGCGACTCCGGCTTCCGGATCTTCGGCTTCGTCCACGTCGAACCCTGCCTTCGTTAAGATGAGCCGCACGGATTTTCTCACGTCCGCCTCATCATCCACGACCAGCACTCTCCCTTTACCCATAGTATCCGTCTCCTTTTTTAGGCTAGGCCCTTGTCCCCCAACCCACTCCCATTTGTCGGCTATCGGGTATCATGGAATCAAGATAAATGCCTATCCCCTCAAATGAGGGGAGTACCTAGTTGGGGGGATTGCTTGGTGCTCCTGATGGGAGATAATCGCCCTGGCTATAGAGCGCCATACGGTCTGTCTGGTTCATCTGGTCTGTCTCGTTTATTTGGTTTGTTTGGTTGAAGGAAACTAACCAGATAAACCAGTTTGTCTCACGATTAATGCCAATACGCATGGAGCAACCCCGGCACAGAACATCTTGGTTCAGTATGTTCGAGATTTCTCGCCCGTTGGCTCACAGCTTACTAGCGGCTCAAACTCGCCCGGGAAGCGGATCGACATGACGGCTCCACGACTTTCTGACACCGCATCCCATCAATTACTCCAACCCGAATCGCATGAAGCGCTTACGCAGCTTCTTGCCAGAAAAGAATTGGAGCTTGTCGCTGCGCGGCGAATGTCGGAGGTCTTCTCTCAACACATCAAACTCCAAGACCTGCTGGAACAGGGGCTTCACATCGCGCTGGATGTCGTAAATGCGGAGAATGGCTCCGTGCTGCTGGCCGACACCGACAGGCGCACCCTCGTGTTTTATCACTCCATCGGTCAAATACCCGTGCCACCGGGTACTGAAGTGCCCTGGTATGAGGGCATTGCCGGAACAGTCTATAGGACGGGAGTGCCTGAAATCGTCCCTGACGCACAGACCGATGCCCGCCATTTTACGAAAGTCGATGAAGCGACCGGCGCCATTACCCATGACATGATCACGCTTCCCCTCAAGCGATGGGAGGGTGACCCCATCGGTGTCATTCAGGTCATGAATAAGCGCGGGGGGAAAGCCCTCGACCGAGACGACATGGCTATTCTCACCATTATTGCTTCACTTATCGCTGTCGCGATTGAGCATACTCGTTTGGTGGAGGCTGCCAAGCTTGCCGAGGTGGCGAAATTGATGGGCGACATTACCCACGACATCAAAAATCTTCTCATGCCGATTGTCTGTGGCGCAGGAATCTTACAGACCGAAATCAACGAGTTGCTGGATAGTTTACCGCCTATCGAAACCAAACGGGCGAAGGCCACGCGCGAACTCTGCCATGAAGTGATTGAGATGCTGAAGGACGACGCGCACCGGATTCACGATCGCGTGGCGGAAATATCGGACGCGGTCAAAGAACTCAGCACCCCGCTTGACTTTTCCGCATGCAAAGTGGCCGACGTCGTTAGCAATGTGTTTCGCTCTCTGGGGATTCTTGCCCAGGAAAAACATGTTCGCCTGCTCACCGAGAACTTAGAGTTACTCCCGTTAATCGTGGCAGACCAGCGACGGCTCTATAGTGCCTTCTATAATTTGATCAACAACGCGATTTCTGAAGTGCCCCCAGGCGGCTCCGTGACCGTGTGCGGACAACCCTCTAC
>CAWAKW010000007.1:0-104516 GCA_963782735.1 Nitrospirota bacterium | reverse complement strand
CCTTAACCTCAACCTGAACCTTCTGAATCTTCCGCTCAGCCCCTCACCTCCAACCTCGAACCTCCTTGTCACTGCCTGCTGGGTTTGAGCCGGGTGGCCACGGCCTTCGCAAAGGCGCGGAAATCACCGAGGTTGTCTCTGCAAATGTGGAATACGATCTTCCAGTCGATGTCTTGGTAGCTATGCACGGCGATATTACGGAACCCCACCGCTTTGGTCAGGCGTGTGGCTAACTCGGAGTCGATCACGTTGAGGTCTTTCAATATTTCGAAGTTCTCCGCCATGGTCGAGGGCGCCCTGGCTGCGGTGTCTGCGATGACATGGGCAGCCAGGTCGACGCACAACTGAATGGCGCGCTGGAGATTCAGCGCGATGATGTCCTGTAAATCTGGTTCTTGGCTGAGTGGTTCAACCGAGGAGGGTGTTTTGGCTGCGATCCGTTCGATGCATCGCCGCAGCGACTCGAGCTTGCTCTCGACTATGTCCCGATCCATGCGTTCCTTCTGGCGGCAAGGATTCTTCGATAGTACGGCATGACATCGGCCTCCTCAGCCAGCATGCGCTGGATGAGTTCGGCATACTGCGTGCGGTCTTTGCAAAGGATGAGTTGTCCTTTCGTCAGGACCCGGTGCAGGAGGGGGCCATGGAGGCGGTTGAGGTCGATCAGGTCAACCGGCCTGCCGAACGTCGACGCCAGATCTTCGACCAGGTGGATCCGAGCCTGCCCGTCAAGCGGCGCTGTCCCGGCTACAGCAAGATCGAGGTCACTCTCGAATCGGGCGGCGCCTTCGGCCAGGGAGCCAAAAAGGATCGCCACAGTCACAACAGGATGACCGGCGACGACCTTGAGGAGCTTCTGTTGGACACTGGCGGAGTCTCGGGCGGTTGTGTCTCGCATGAACGAAACCTCTGGACTTCTTCCGTCTAACCAGCGCTGGGCCACACCTATCATGATTCGACCGATGGTGCAAGGACGCGACAGCGACTTCACGCTAGATAAGGTTGCGGCAAGTGGAGAAGGCTGAGGCTGAGGGGGATGAGGCTGGAGGGGGAAGGTTAGAGGTTGGAGGCGAGAAGAGAGGTTAGAGGTTAAGGTTGGAGGGTAGAGGGGAGAAAGGTTTGAGGTTGGAAGTTAGAGGTTTCTGAATTTCGACCGGCCTCAAACCTCTCACCTCCAACCTCCAACGATCTGTTTCTCAGCCTAAACCTCAACCTCAACCTTCCGCTCGGCCTCATACCTCCAACCTCAAGCCTCTTGGCCTCTCACCTCCAACCTCAACGATCTGCCCCTCAACCTCAACCTTCCGCTCGGCCTCAAACCTCCTGGTTGCCGTTCTCTTGGGGGTATGGTAGCGTTTAACGCAGTACAACTAGGAGGATGCCATGGCGCGCAAGACGGCGGTACTGGGATTTTCGGTGAGTCCAGCGCTTGCGAGGGAGTACGAGCAACTCGCGGAGCGCGAGGGAACCACCAAAAGCGACTTGTTCCGTCGCATGGTGAGCACCTATAAGGCGGAGCGTGATGAGCAGGAGTTTATTGCGCTCCAGCGTAAGATGGCTGGCCGTGTTCGCAAGACCGGCGTGCTGACCGAGGCGGAGGTCGAGCGGATCGTGTTTGAGGACCGCTGATGAAGGTGGTCTTCGATACGAATGTGTTTGTGTCGGCATTCATCGTTCCTGGTAGTAAGGGGGAAGAGGCTCTCCTGCTCGCCCATCGCCGCAAGGTTGATCTGTACACCTCAGTTCCTATTTTGACCGAGACCACACGCATCCTCCGAACCAAATTCGACCAGCCTGAACGAGATGTCTTGGCGGCACTGAAGCAGATAAGCCGCGCGGCAACCATCGTACGCCCGGTTCGCACAGTACGCGTGCTTGAGGATGTGCCCGATAACCGAATTCTTGAGTGCGCGCTGTCGGCCCAGGCCGATCTGGTCGTCACAGGCGACCACCACCTCTTGGCGCTCAAAGAGTTCGAAGGAATTCCGCTCGTGCGGCTAGCAGATTTTCTGAGAATGACCCCGGCCTGAAAAGAGGTTGAGGGGGGAGAGGCTGGAGGCGGGAAGAGAGGTTGAGGCTGAGGAGGAGAGGTTAGAGGTTGGAGGCGGGAAGAGAGGTTGAGGGGGCTGAAGAGATGTTGGGGAAGGCCGACTCGTCATTTCCGAGCTTGACCTTAACCTTGACCTGAACCTTCTGGGAAGGTTGGAGGGTAGAGGTCGATCGCTGAAAGCTCAGAGCGAATGAGGAGTGGAAGCGGCTCCTGACTTTCATAGTCCGGCCTCAAGCCGTCTTGGCTTCAAACCTCATACCTCAAACGATCTGTCCCTCAACCTTAACCTCAACCTGAACCTTGTAGAGGGGGGAGGGTCACACCGTTTTCGATTCGGCAAGCAAAAACAATTCCCCCTCGGCGTCATAGCGCCCACTCCAGCGGCGAAACGTCCTCTCGGTGATCCCCAGCATCTCCGTGGCCTCCGCCATCGTGAGTGTCCGTCGTTGTCGCCGCTCATACCGCTCCTCAAACCGCATCTGTCTCACCTCCTGTAGTACGCGTGCCCGTGTCATGGTGGCCCTCCTTGAGGACGCACCCTAAACCGGACAGATGATGTGCTATCTACATAAGTAAAAATAGTTCTTGACACGAGGTCATCCGCAGTCCATGGTACGCTCCATCGGTATGAAGTGAGCTGATTCCCTTCCAGCCGAGGCCGGTCGCGTAGGGTCTTCAACTACTTCCTCTCCATAGTTCCATAGTACTGAATATACATAGCCAGTTGTTGTCAGTGAACCATCAGGAAGTAGGAGGAACAACATGAAGCAATTCAATATACGGGTTGGACTTGGAATCATCATGTGGGGCTTGCTGTCAAGTGGCTTGGCGGTCACCACGGCCACGGCTGCGTCTGTGACCTATAACTTCACCGGAGATGGTAGGCAATGGTACAGAACTGTATTGTCACCACCACTCTAACTATCCGGCTCAACTGATGTCAGGCTCCATAACAGTCACCACGACTGGACTGCGACTACCTACAGCCCACATTGGCGACTATAACAATCGACAAACTTCCACCTGAATATTGGCCCGGTTATTACCACGATCGGTGCTAACTGCAGGGTCAATTAGAAATCAGAAATGGTCAACGGTCAAGATTATTTTCATGTGACAGTGTCGTCATCCACTAGCGTGACTGCGCTTTGGTCCCCGAGGTACTTTTACGCTTCATCTTAATTATTCGTCTGGAACTGTATTTAACAGCGATTGGACTGCCAATCCTACACCTCCCCGAGTATCAGTTCTTTTGACACCCAGATATCGTGGCGCATGGTATTTAGGGAATGCGGTAAAGCAGATTTCAGGGAACAGTGGCGTCCATCGTCACAGCAGTTCCGTCTGCCGGCGGCGGTGATTCTGTTCGGCGCCGGGCTTGTGGCGCTGGTCGGTCTTGGTGCTGGGAGTTGGCGGAAGAGAAAAAACAGTTTCGCGTAGGCAGTACGAGATAGTCTTCATGACGCAGCCGGTGCCATAAGGCACCGGCTGCGTCGTTTTATGCAATAACGTGCAATGCCTGGCACCTTTCGTGCCATCCTGTGCCTGATTCAGAATTGAACCGCCTCGTAGGGCTGTCCAGACGGTACCCTCCGACAATTTTTCGCTCCTCGTAATTTTACAATGAGATAGCAGGTGGGCCCGGCGGTCTGGGATTTGCTCCATCACCAGGCTGTGCGCATGTACCACCTTTACGAAGGAGTGTTTGTATGCAGATCATGAAGCAGTTGTCGATCAAAGGGTTATTCCTGCCGGCGATCGCGCTGTGTTCCCTGCTTCTTGTATTCGCCGGACCGTCAGAGGCTGCCTCTGTGACCTTCTCGTTTGATGGATCGATTAGCGGGGTCGCAGGTGTACTCTTCCCGACCTTGGGTACTGGTCCCATGTCAGGAAATGTCACGTTCGATTCAGCTGCCGTTCCGACTGTTCCCGGAACGGGAATCTACTTGAACTCGATTACAGGACTCAACCTGAATATCGGTGGCTACCTTGCCTCGTACGTCCCAGGTGCCAATGGCATCTTTATTCTGAACAGCCCACCAATGGGTGGCCTCGACAGTGTCACTGCATTCTCCAGCGTGACAGGTGGTGGCGATCAATGGAGTGTTGCCCACTAGCTTTCAAGTGTCGCTCACCGATCCGAGCGGGGACTGTTTTCAGTAACTTGAGTCTCGCAACCACCCCACCGAGCCTGAGTTCATTTGCCATGAATCAGTGGCGGCTGGACTTTGGTGGTGCTGGGAACTACGTCGTGGGCTCACTGGCTCACTTGACCGCGGTGCCGTTGCCGGCAGCCGTCATCTTGTTCGGCGCTGGTCTCATCTCGCTGGTCGGTCTTGGCGCCGGAGGGTTGCGAAACCTCCGCCGGCCTACAGGCATAGACGAGGAGCACGTTCGTTTCTACCAGGGCTTGGTACCCTCTTGCATGGGGGTACCAAGCCTCTTACTTATGGAGAACTCGTCAATGCCTCGGTCTTTTTCTCCTCGCTGCCTCTGACCAGCTTCCCAGTTGATGATAGACATTCATCCATTTACTCGACGCGCAGGGTACAGGGTTCGATTCCGACAAAGTCGTGATCAGCATGATCTTCATACGATCGCCTAAGAATGTTGCCTTACAACGTTCAATCTGGTATCCCAATACGGACCCTCTACACCGTCATCCTGCTGTAGATCCATTACATTTGAGCATTTCCTTATGAGCAGCAAGCTCTTTATTGGCTTCAGCGCGATATTGGCCCCCGTCTTACTGGGGTACCTGTATGCCGACAGCCTGGCCTTTCTGTTTCGCTACTGGACGGCGAGCGAAGACTATAGTCACGGGATGTTTGTCCCTCTGATCAGTCTGTTCTTGATCTGGCAGGCACGGCATCGTATTGCTGTAGCCGGTATTGAAAACTCGTGGTGGGGCCTTGCGGTGATTGCTGCGGGGCTCCTTCTCTACGTGATCGGCGAATTTGCCACGTTGTATGTCCTGCAGCATGTCTCGCTCTGGATGGTCATTGTGGGGCTGGTCATTGCGTTAATCGGAGTTCGTGGGGCGAGGGCGATTGCCTTTCCTCTCTCTTATCTGTTGACCAGCATCCCGTTGCCGGTTTTCTTGTATGCAAGTTTGTCGAGTCAACTTCAACTGTGGTCCTCGGCTCTCGGAGTGGGCTGCTTGCAGCTTGTTGGCGTGACGGCCTTTCGCGAGGGCAATGTGATCGATCTAGGGCCAATCCAACTTCAAGTAGTCGAAGCCTGCAGCGGCATTCGGTATTTGCTTCCGCTTACCTCCCTTGCGCTGCTCTGCGCCTATCTCTTCAAGGATCGGATGTGGAAGCGAGTGCTGCTCGTCCTCTCGTCGATTCCGATCTCCATTCTCGTGAACGGTTTCCGCATCGGGATGATCGGAGTGCTGATCGAATGGTACGGGCAGGGTGCCGCCGAAGGGTTCTACCATCTATTCGAGGGCTGGGTGCTGTTTATGGCGAGTTTGGGCCTGCTGATTCTGGAGATGTGGGTGTTGGCCAGGATCGGGACGAGGGGGGATCGATCGTCCTTTCTCAATCGATTCACCTGGACCGACTCCAACCTCCAAGACGGCACGAGGCTAGAGGTTAGAGGTCCGAGGCCTGAGGCCAAGGCCGAGGTTGAGGCCGAGGTTGAGGCCGGATCGAAACCCGGAGCCTCCAACCTCAATCCTCACCCTCCAACTTCCTCTCGCCTCCAACCTCACGCCTCCAACAGCTCTTCCCCGGTCCCGCCTTTCTCTGCAGCGTGGCTCTTCTTGTTCCTGTTGCCTTCGCCTCGACACTCATGGTGGAGCGCGAAGAGGTTCCGCCGCCCCGAGCCATGTTTATCGATTTTCCCATGAAGCTCGATGGGTGGCTTGGTACCTCACTCACATTAGAAAAACAGTACATCGACGCGCTTCGTTTCGACGACTATGTGTTGGCCGATTATCGATTCGGTGACGGGCAGCCAGTCAATCTGTATGCCGCCTACTATCGGTCGCAGAGAAAAGGCCAATCGGCGCACTCTCCTCAGAGTTGTCTTCCAGGCGGTGGTTGGGAAATCTCCTCATTGAATAGTATGGACTTGCCGGCGAACTCCGGGATGGTTCGGTCGCTGCATGTGAATCGAGCGTTGATCCAAAAGGACGACCAGAAAGCAAATCGTGTTGTACTGGTTCAAGCAGCGTGAACGGAGTCTGACCAATGAGTATCTCGTCAAATTCTATTTGTTCTGGGATGGCTTGTCGCGAGGGCGGACCGACGGGGCGCTCGTGCGAATCGCCTCGCTCGTCGGCCCCGGCGAAACCGAGGACATCGTCGATCAACGGCTGCTCCGGTTCGTTTCGACCATGGAGCCTGAGTTGAGTCGCTATGTGCCGGACTGAAGCAGGGGAGGTTAGAGGTTGGAGGTTAGAGGTTGGAGGGGGAAGAGTGTTGGAGGTTGGAGAGGTTAGAGGTTTGAGGTTGGAGGTTGAAGGAGGATGGAGGCAGGTTAGAGGCTGGGAGGTCGGTGGAGTGTTGGAAACGTTGGAGGTTGGAAGTTTGAGGCACGACGGAAGAGGCTCCGGTGTTTGATCCGGCCTCAAGCCGTCTTGGCCTCAAACCTCAACCTCAGATCATCCTCAGGCCTTTTGCCTCAACCCTCCAACCTCGCACCTCAAACGGCGAGTGTGTAGAGAGGCGCAGGATAGAGAACTTATGGGAAGCGGTGTGGCTAATGAAAGCGATAGGGATTTGAGACACGAGCAAACCGATGAATAGCGAGCTTTTTTTCAGTTTCATGACTTCGCTGCTCATTTGCATGGCGTTGATTCCGCCCTTGCGTCTCCTGGCGGAGCGCTTCATATCATGGACGCAACCAGGGGAACGCAAAGTCCACCAGAATCCTGTCCCAAGGGTCGGTGGCATTGCGTTTGCGCTTGGAGCTTTTGCCTGCATTCTGTGGTGGGGACCCAAAGACAGCACCACGTTGTCGATACTCCTTGGCGGATTGATTATCCTGGGATTCGGCGTGTGGGACGATCGTGCGAATCTCAACTACCGGATCAAGTTACTGGGGCAGGTGGCGGCGGCGCTTGCGGTCATTATTATTGGAGGGATCCGATTCGAAAGCATCCCGTTCCTGCTTCGATGCTGAACTGCCGATGTGGATCGGGATACCCGTCACGGTGTTCTTCCTTGTCGCCGTCTCGAACGCGGTGAATCTCACGGACGGCCTCGACGGACTGGCCGGGGGGCTTTCCTTCTTGACTCTTTGCGGGATTGCTTACCTGGCGTACCTCTCCAACGATTCGACCGTCTTGTTGCTGACGGTCCCGTTCCTAGGAGGCCTGTTGGGGTTTCTGCGCTACAACACCTATCCGGCTCGGATTTTCATGGGAGACGGTGGCAGTCAGTTGCTTGGCTTTATCATGGGCGTGCTGGCCATCCTCCTGACCAATTCGACCAGAGGGCCGTTCAGCCCGGTCTTGGCACTCTTTCTCTTAGGGTTGCCATTTCTGGATACGCTTGGCGTGGCCGGACAACGACTGGCCGAAGGACGTTCCCCATTTATTGGCGATCGCAAACATGTTCACCACAAGCTGATGACGGCTCGGCTTGTCCCACTATGAAGCCGTCACGGCGATTTACGCTATTCAAGCAGGGATGGTGGGGTTGGCCTACCTGCTTCGATGGCAGTCGGATACCCTGATTGTGCCGCTCTATCTCATCCTGGCCGGCGCCGTCCTGACCCTCTTTATCGCCGCAGGGCATGGACTGATTCCCACCCCGGCCCCGCAAGAGTGCGCGCGTTCGTTCAGACAAGTGGCTTTCGGATGTTCTCAGTGGTCCTTGGTTGCGTGATCTGCCGATTCGATTCTTGGCCGCGGTGGTCCCTCTGTTTCTCATTGCCTCGGTCTTTCTTCCTGCGCACGTACCCGATGATGTCGGCTACATCTCCATCGCCCTGTTTGGCATTGTTTTACTTGGCCTCTTCCTCCTGCCACGGCTGGCTCCATATTTCGTACGCGGGGGGCTCTACATGGGTAGTACGTTCTTATTGTATGTCAGTGATGCATCATGGATGAAGGCAGTTGCTCCGATCCCAATGACCTACCACATCTTGTTTGGCGCGATGGCTGTCATGGTCTTGCTTTGCATGCGATTCGACAGTCAGAGTCGGTTTCAGACGACGCCGCTGGATTATCTGATGGTGTGTCTGGCCGTGATCTTTCCGTTCCTTCCGGAAGTGCAGCACGGATATGTCGGCGTTCGGTCTCTTTGCGGCCAAACTGATCGTGTTGTTCTTCTCGTTCGAGTTGCTGTTGCACGCCTTCTCGGATCGTGTGAAGCAACTCGGACTGGTATCCCTCTGGGTCTTGTTCGGGTTGGGGATTCGGATGTGGCTGTAGGGGAAGGTTGAGGCGGAGAAGGTTGAGGCTGAGGTTGAGGTTGGAGGGAGGGAAGAGGTTAGAGGTTGAGGTTGAGGGGAGAAGGGGATGAGGCAGGTTGGAAGGTGAGGTTGAGCGGAGAATTGCTCGATCTAGCTTGACTTCCGAGCCTGAACCTTAGCCTCAGACCTCAGACCTTCAGGACAGAGGTAACACCATGAACTACCGGAACATCATCATCGTGGTTATGGCGGTCGCGCTTGTCGCTTGTGGCGGGCCGGAGGAGCGGAAGGCCAAGTACCGTGCGCGCGCGCAAGAATACCTTGAAGCCGGCAACTATCCAAAAGCTCGCGTGGCCCTTCGCAATGTCCTCAAAATCGATCCGAAGGATGCCGATGCCTATTTTCTATTTGCGCAAGTCGAGGAGAAGGAAAAAAACTGGCGCAACGCCGTCTGGCTGTATCAAAAGTTGGTACGAGCTGGTTCCTGACCATACCGCGGGATTGATTACCCTTGCCAAGTACTATCTCGAAGCCCGTCTGACCGGGGAAGTCGTCTCAACGGCCGACAAGGTGCTGGCGAAAGATCCGCAGCATCCTCAAGCGAAGGCCCTGAAGATTGCGGTGTTGGCTGTGGAGGGACAACTCCCTGACGCGATGACCAAAGCCGAGGCTCTGCGGTCGCAATTTCCAACCGAGCCCGACGTGGCGATCTTGCTGGCCACGCTCTATGGCCAACAGCAGCGCTATCGCGATGCGGAGGCCACGTTGCAGCGGGCGCTGGATGCTCATCCGAAAGACATGGATCTCCTGAACAATCTGAATACGATCCTGGTTCAGGCGAAAGATATGGCCGGTGCGGAGATGGTGGCTCGCCGCATGATCGAGGCGGAACCCACGCTGTTCGATCACCGGCTCAGGCTGGCCCGGTTCTTCGACGCGCAAGGTGCACATGAGAAGGCGGAGGGGGTCTTGCGCGAGGCCATCGCCCTCGATCCGAATAGCGAAGAACGCCGTCTCCTATTGGCAGATTTTCTCAGTACCAGGAAGGACCCTCGTGCTGCAGAGCAGGCACTCCTGGAGGCTGCGACCCAGTTGCCTCATTCGACGAAGATCCAATTCGGCCTTGCATCGCTGTACCTCAAGAGCGGGCAGGATGCCAAGGCGCGTGAGCAGTATGCCGCACTGGTCAAGGACTACAAGGAGAAGCCGGCCGGCTTCGAAGCCAAGGTTAAACTAGCGGAGATGGATCTTATTGCAGGCAAACAGACGGAGGCAGAACGACAGGTGCAAGAGGTCTTGAAGGAGAATCCCCGTTCGTCAGATGGGCTGATTCTCTCGGGTCGGATGGCCCTAGCCAGGAGGAATGGAAACGATGCCGTGCAGGCGTTTCGAACCGTGTTGCATGACCAGCCGGAGTTGGCGACGGTGCATTTCCTGCTCGGCCAGGCCTATCTGCTGACCGGAGAGAACAATCTTGCGAAGGAAAGCTTCGAGCACGCCGTGGCGCTCTATCCCGGGCAGGTCGATGCCAGACGATCACTTGCGGCGTTAGAGAGCCAGAGTGGTCGTCACCAACAGGCCCGTGCTCGACTCGACGACTTGTTGAAGCAACGGCCGGATGATCTGGCCGCGCTCGACATGTTGATGATGGTTGATCTCGTCACGAAAAACTGGGTTGAAGCGGAACGCACGCTCGAGCGCCTCCGCGCCGCATCGAAAGATAGTGCCGTCGCCATCATGGCAGAAGGACGGTTGCGTCAGGCGCAGGGACAATTCGACAAAGCCAGCGCGGCGTATGAGCGTGCGACGGCTCTCGCCCCGAACGATCCGGAGCCGCTGCTGGCTCTGGTGAAACTGGATGTCGCGCAAGGCCATGCCGATCGCGCACGGACTCGCCTCGATGCGTTGCTCGCCGCACGGCCCGATCATCTGTTTGGCCATGGGCTACTAGGCGAGGTGCTGGCCCTCACCGGCCATCCCCAGGAAGCCGACGTCCAGTTTCGAGAGGCTTCCCGCCTGAACCCCAAATGGATCACGCCCTGGCTCGATTGGGGAGGGTTGTGGCTGGCGCAGAAACAGCCGGACCAGGCGATTCAGGTGATTCAAGCCGGTCTGAAGGCCAACCCGGACAGCGAAGAGTTGCACATGCTGCTGGCATCGGCCTATTCCACTCAAGGCCAGATCGATCATGCCATCACCGCGTATGAGGGAGCGTTGCGACTGAATCCTCGTAACGTGCTGGTTGCGAACAACCTGGCCGTCTTGCTGGTCGATTACAAAGGCGATCCCCAGAGTTTACAGAAAGCGTTTGCGCTCAGCCGTGATTTCGAGAAAAATGCGCCTCATCCGCTGTTTCTGGATACGTTGGGATGGGTGCGATTCAAAATGGGGCAACAGGAAGAGGCGCTTCGTCTCATGAAGGATGCGGTCGCCAAATCGCCAGAAGTCCCCACGCTGAATTATCATCTCGGGATGGCCTACCACCAGTCTGGAAAGACCGCTGAAGCCCGTGCCTACCTCTCGAAGGCTCTGAAGAGTGCTGAAGCGTTTCAGGGGCGTCAGGAGGCGGAACAGATCTTGTTACAAATGAGGGGGTAAGAAAGAAGTTATGACTAGCAGGATGTTGAAGAAGGTTAAGGCTAAGGTTGAGGGTTTCGTGAAGGTTGAGGCTAAGGCTAAGGTTGACCGTCTGAACCAATCCGGCCTGTCTTCGCTCAACCTTAACCTCAGCCTATCGCGCGTGCTGCTGATTCTGTTTCTCGTGGTGCTGGTGGGCGGCGCGTTGTCTCACGATTCCGTTGCCCTGGGAGCCCAGGAAACCCCGCCAGCGGTCGATCCAGGCTATCGCCTCGGAGCTGAAGATGTCATGCTGGTTTCCGTGTGGAAGGACGAACAGCTCACCAGGGAGGTTGTGGTTCGTCCGGACGGAATGTTTTCGTTTCCCCTTGTGGGGGATATCCAGGCCGAAGATCGAACGGTCGAGGAGATTCGTGCCGATCTTGTGAAACGGCTGATAAAATACATTCCCAATCCGAATGTGTCAGTCGCGGTCATGAAGGTGCTCAGCTACAAAGTGTATGTCGTGGGGCGCGTTACCAAGCCGGGAGAGTACTTGATCGGCCACTACACCGATGTGCTCCAGGCCTTAAGTTTAGCCGGAGGGTTGACGCCCTTTGCTGCGGAAAATGACATCAAGGTCATCAGGCGGAGTAAGGGACAACAACAAACATTTCCCTTCCGCTATGGCGATCTCCGAAAGGGACAGGATCTGGAGCAGAATATTCTCTTGCAGCGTGGCGACGTCGTCATGGTTCCGTAGCGGACTGTTGAGGTTCAGGTTGAGGCTAAGGATACAAGATTCGGGATGGTCATGAGGTTAGCCTTAGGCTCAGCCTCGGCCTTCTTGAGTCTCGTTGAGGCTTGGAGTGGAAGTCAGATTAGGGGCAGCTTGCATGGCTTCGCATGACGATGGTTTTTCTAGCAGTTGTCGTTCTGATCTGGGATGTTCTGTGCGTCAACTGTCAGCGATTTGGGCGGCTGAGTGGTCGCTCTTGCCGTCGATCGGAGTCAAGGGCGTGTACAACGATAACTTGCTTTTAACGCCACTGCCGCACGATGCGACCTATGGCTATTGGGTGTCGCCGGCGGCCGAGTTTGCCGGCAAGACAGAGCGCCTTGAAGTCAGTAGCCGGGTCGCAGCCGATTTCGTGTCCTACTACGGCGGACAAGAGCAGTCGTTTTACCAACATTTTCTTGCCGTTGACCTTGCGCTACAAGACTGAGACCGATCTACTTGGCTTCACTGGCGGATTTACTCGCGACAACACCTTGATGGCGGAACTGCTGACGACCGGCGTTGTTCTGCGCTTTACACAACGGAACCAATGGACGGCCAATCCGTCCTGGACCAGGAGCATCACTGAGAAACTGTCGGTCCAATCCAGTTTTCAATTGAACGACACCACCTATGAGAATGGCTTGAGTCTTGGCCTGGTAGACTATCAACTCCTTGGGGGCTCCGGCGGGCTGCTCTATCAATTGACCGAACAGGACCAAATCCAATTGTCCGGCTCATATGCTACTTTTTATACGACCAACGCACCCTTGCCATTCCGCGCCAGTTTCCCTGGTGCGAACCTGAGCCTGACCCATGCCTTCACAGAAACTCTGACGGGAACGGCATACGGTGGACCCAGTTTTGTGAGTTCAACGACCCAGACAGCCGGCGACAGCATCAAGGCTCAGAGCACCGTCTGGCTGTTCGGCGGCAATCTCACCAAAAAGTTTGAGCGCACGACCGTACAAGTCTCAGGCTCTCGGAATATTATGCCGAGCGGATTCGGCCTGCTGATTCAAACGGATCGTGCTGGTCTCACAATTTCTCATGACCTTACCGAAACCCTGACTGCTTCTTTCGACGGATCAGGTTATATCGTCTCAGGGATCACGCAGCGCGCAACAGGCGGCACCTTCCCGGAGCAGCCGCTACTATTCTGCCACACCTACGATCGCCTGGAAGTTTTTGGAGTGGTGGAAGCTTGAACTGTCCTATACCTATCGACGTCGTGAAGTGGACGGCTTCTCAGATCCAGCCATGTCCAATGCCACGATGTTTATGCTAACGTACTATCCTCCGAAACTTGCATTTTCCAACTAGGCATTTCAATCTATGACTACCCAGCTGCACTCACAAGAATCCGAACCGGTCCAGAGTCTTCAGGACTACGTGGCGATGTTTCATCGGAGACGGACGCTGGTTGTCCTGGTTGGTGGCGTTCTGTTGGGCCTCAGCCTCGCTGCCGCATTCCTCTGGCCTGCGACCTACAAATCCATGGCGACCATTCTGATCGAGGAACAGGAAATTCCATCCGAACTCGTGCATTCGACGATTACCAGTTATGCCGATCAGCGCATCGAAACGATCAAGCAACAAGTCATGAGCCGGACGACCTTGTGGAAGGTCGTGGAACAATACAATCTCTACCCGGACCTGCGTCGAACCAACCCCGCCGAAGAAGTCGTGAAGCGGTTCACCAAAGACATCGCGGTCGACGTGATCAGCGCCGACGTCGTGGACAAGCGCACCCAACATCCGACGAAGGCCACCATTGCGTTCACCGTGGCGTACCAGAGCACCTCGCCCGACTTGGCCCAAAAGGTCGCCAACGAGCTGACCAGCCTGTTCCTGGGCGAGAATCTGAAGAGTCGGGAGCGGCAGGCGCAGGAGGCCACGTCTTTCCTCCAACAGGAGGCGGAGAATCTTTCCAAGCACATCGGCGAGGTGGATGAAAAGATTGCCACGTTCAAGCAACGGGCGAGCGGCGCCTTGCCGGAACTGATGCCCCTGAATTTGCAGCTCTTGAGTCAGTCTGATCGAGAACTGATGGACATCGACCAGCAGATTCGAACCCTCGAGGAACGCAAGAACTACCTTGAGGGTGAACTCGCCACGATCAAGCCGAATACCCCGATCATGTCCGTGACGGGAGAACGCATCCTGGACTCAGCCGAGCGCTTACGCAGCCTGCGCGCGGAATATGCCGGAGCCTCTGCCAATCGGTCTCCCGACCACCCTGACATTATGAAGATGAAGGAGGAGATCGAGGCCTTGGAAAAGGAGACCGGACAGCCTCCCGAGATCGAGGAAGCCTCCAAACAACTCCTCGACGCCCGCGCCTCGCTGGCTACCACCTCGAAGCGTTTAGGCAGTGAACACCCCGACGTCATTCAGGCCCGTCGCACGATTGAAGCCTTGGAACGGGAAGTTCGACAGCTCAAAACTGTCCCTCTGCGAAAGCCTATGCTCAGACCGGAAAACCCTGCCTATATCAATCTCCAGGCACAGCTCAATTCCGCGACCTCTTCCTTGAACGCCCTGCGGACGACTCGCACGGCTGTGAAGCGGCGGCTCGAGAACTATGCCACCCGCCTCGAACGGACTCCGGAGATGGAGCCCGACTATCTCTTCCTGACGCGCGATCGCGACACCTCAGGACAGAAGTATCAGGACATCCGGTCCAGGCTGCTGGAAGCCAAGGTCTCGGAAGGTTTAGAGGTTCAGCGAAAAGGCGAGCGGTTTTCTCTCATCGATCCGCCCAGCTTGCCGGAGAAGCCGGACAAGCCCAACCGGTCCGCCATTGTGCTTCTGGGCTTTATTCTGGCCCTCGCCGGCGGAATCGGTTCCGGCGCCGCCGCGGAATCGCTCGACCATTCGATACGCACGCCGCAACAGCTTGTGCGACTCACCCAGTTGTCCCCGCTGGCGGTGATTCCCTTCATGCCGAACGAACAGGATCTCTCCCGCGCCGTGAAGCGCCGGCGCCTCCTTCAGGGAGCCGGAGTTGGCGCATTCGTGACGATCCTCGCGTTGCTGCATGCGTTCGTGATGCCGTTAGATGTGCTGTGGTTTGCCGCGTTGAGGCGATTTGGCATAGAGTAGTTGGGAAGGTTAAGGTTAAGGTTGAGGCTAAGGGGGAAGGGGAGAGGTTGAGGTCAAGGTTTAGGTTGAGTGGAGGAACAAGTTAGACTTTAGCGTTGCTAACAGCTGAGTTTGATCCGGACTCAAGGGGAAGGTTAAGGTCAGGTTTAGGTTAAGCTCGGAAGCAATAAGCCGGACCTCGCCCCTCAACCTTAGCCTCAACCTCAACCTCTAGCCTCCAGCTTCTACATTTCAGGAGACCCACATGGACCGATTTCGGACTGCGCTGCAGCTGTATAAAGACCAACAGGGTCAGCCTGATACCAGGTCACAAGCCGGCAAGTCTGCCGGCGGCCAAGCCTTGCCTCCCCCCATCGTGTATACCAGGACGAGGTCGCTGGATATTCCACTGTCGGTGCTTCGTCAGCGGCGAGTCATGGCTGCCTATGATAGGGGGCCGTTTGTCGACGCCTTTAAGATTTTGCGGACCCAGGTTATGCATCGCCTTCGAGAAAATAACTGGAATGTGTTGGGAGTCACGAGTCCGGGGCACGGCGAGGGCAAAACGTTGACTGCCGTGAATCTGGCAGTGAGTCTCGCCATGGAGACCACCCAGACAGTGCTGCTCGTTGATGCGAATCTCCGCAATCCCAGCGTCCATGAAGTCTTTGGCCTCGATGATTGCCCCGGCCTCGCGGACTACTTGTTAGACAATCAGCCCGTCGAAGACTTGTTGGTGCATCCCGGGATCGGCCGTTTTGTCTTACTGCCTGGAGGACGGGCGATTTCGAACTCGACTGAGATTCTCACGTCGCCTAGAATGGTGGCATTGGTTGAAGAATTCAAGCATCGTTATCCCGCGCGGATCGTCATTTTCGATCTTCCGCCGTTGCTTCACACGGCAGATGTACTTGCGTTTTCACCCTACACAGACGCGCTGCTCCTTGTCGTGGAGGAGGGGAAAACGACGGCCGAGGAGGTGCAGCGCGCCTTGTCGCTGGTCAAGAGTTCCCGTCCCGTGTTGGGGACGGTGCTGAACAAGGCCGGGCAATTAGCTGCGACTCCTGCTAGTATGCGAAAGCTGCTTGCTCACTAGATTCCCATGCCTCCTGTCGGAAGGCGAACGCTGAATGTACGAGTCGTTTTACAATCTTCGGACCAAACCTTTCGAGCTCCTGCCGGATAGCGACTTTCTGTATCCCGGCTCGACGCATCGCACGGCCTACAGCCTCCTGGAATACGGCCTTATCAACGAGGCGCCGTTTATGGTGCTCACCGGCGATCCGGGGATGGGCAAGACGTCGCTCCTACAGAAGCTTATTGCAGAGCACGGGGCGAAGCATTCGATCGGTCTCGTCACGAACGCGCGCTACGACATTGAACATCTCCTGCCCTGGATTCTGCTTTCCCTCGGGTTGAGCAAAAAGCAACTTGACCCGGTCGAGGCCTACCACCTCTTCTCGGAGTTTCTGATTCAGGAATCCAAACAGCACCGACGGGTCATTCTTATTATCGATGAAGCCCAGAGTCTTGGCGCCGAGCTGCTCGAAGAACTGCGGCTGCTGTCCAATTTGAATGACGGGAAAACGTTGAAGCTGCAGATCATCCTTTCCGGCCAACCGGACCTCCACTCATTACTGCAGCGGATCGACATGACCCAGTTTGCCCAACGGATTGTCGTCGACTATCACTTGGAACCGCTCTCGGAGGCGGAGACGGGGTATTGCATTCGTCACCGGTTGAAGATTGCCGGCGGACATCCTTCATTGTTTACGAATAAAGCCTGTGCGTTGGTGCATCGTTTGACGAGAGGCAATCCTCGTCTTATCAATCAGGTGTGCGATGTTGCGTTGACCTATGGCTTTGCCGAGCAAGCGAGGGTGATCTCCTCCAAGATGGTCGCTCAGGCCGCTTTCGACCGAAGTAAAGGGGGGATTCTGCCGCTTGCGGCACGAGAAGAACTGAATGCTTTAGCCAGCGCTCCGGAAGATACCACCGAGATCGATGCTGTCCCTCCAGCAACCCAGCTCACCGCAACCGAGGCCGGCAAGTCCATCTCCGGAACGCACCTCACCGCAGTTGAAGCCGGCAAGTCGATCTCCGGAACTCACAGCCACGCGTTCGGTCGCCACTCCCGAATCCCTCTATACACAGGGAATGGCGATGAGGAAGGAAGGCCGATTGAAAGAGGCTATTGAAATGCTCACGCTGGCGGGGAAGCATCCGTCCTATTTGCTGAAAGCCCAGGCGCAGATTGGACTCTGCCACAAGTCTATGGGAGACAATGGGCCCGCAATTCAGGCGTTCCGCGCTGCCTTGACTGATGAGTCGGCATCTCGGACTGAGGTGATCGATGTCCAGTATTTTCTCGCACGGACCCTCGAATCGGTGGAGCAGATAGAAGAAGCGGCATCCCTGTATCTCCGTATCGCTCAAATGAATCCGCGTTTTAAAGATGCTGCCTATCGAGCCAAAGAGCTTTCGTCGAAGCGGAAACATTCGACCAATGGCAAACGGGAGGGCGCGAGCAACCGATCCTGGTTCGGCAGTGCCATCGAGAGTTTCAACCAGCTTATCGGCGGGCGCAAGTAGCGGATTGGAAGGTTGAGGCTGCAGGTTAAGGTCGAGTGGCAGAATGAGTGCGGTTCGAGGCTCATGCTATGAAGGTTTGAGGTTCGAGGTCGCGAGGCCCAGGAAAAGGCCTCGAGGTTTGAGGTGAGAGGCTTGAGGCCGGATTAGAAATCAGCTGTTAGCGACTGCCCTCAAACCTCTAACTTGCTCCTCCAACCTCACCTTCCATTCCTCCAGCTTTCGCCTCAGCCTCCAGCCTCAACCTCAGCCTTCCCTCCAGCCTCAACCTCTAACCTTCCTGCCTCCAACCTCGACCTCACCCTACCTTGCCTGTGCCATGCCTTTGAAGATCTGCCTGACTCCCGTCAGCGGTTCCCATCCCATGACGGCAAGCGAATCGTCGGCATAGGCCGGAGAACGCATGCCATTCAACACACAGGTCACCCCCGGGGTGCTCGCCAGCACCCATAAGGCCTTTCGTGACAGCGACTCTCTGCGTCTTGCTTCGGGCAACAGGGGGTCGAGAATTGCCGATACCGCGGCGGTTTTGGCACGACTCCGTTCAGTGGCCTCTCTACGGAGCCCGCCTAATAGAGTGAGTAACTGCGGCACATAGCGATCGCGCCAGGCCTCCCACTGCTCGGCGGCCTTTCCAGTCAAATGCCGTGTCAGCGCCTGCATCACTTGATTGACATGCGGCGCGATCATCTGATGCTCGATCTGTTCCCAATGTTCCAGGCCTTGGATCTGAGGCCTCACGCGCGTCAACTCAACGGCCCAGGTGAAGAAGTCAGCCGGGGCCATCCCTTGACCACTATGTTGAAGGGCCGGAGCGATGGCCTTGCGATACTCTTCCTCAAGTGCCGCGACTATTTGACACTGTCGATCGAAGTCCACCGGATCGCCTTCGAGCGGAAAATCCGCCAATCGAACCACGCCGCTTTTTTTCGTCGGCATGGCATTGAGCGGACGATTGACCAGTACGGCAATCCCTTCTCGTTGCGCCACCTCCAACACCGTCTCGTGCTGATCCGCGCCGGTATTGGGCATCACCAGCGCACCTGTCTCATACAGATTCATGGGGCATTGCAGCACCGCAAAGTGGTGCTGCTCCATGCCTTGTGACGCAGCGGCGATTCGAGCTGCGTCGCACATCCGAGAGAGCGAGGTCGCCTCGGCATCCGATGGAGCTGCCGTGACCGTATTCGACGACACGCCATAGTAACGAATTCGTCCTGCCGACACTTGCGATTCGAAAAACGTAAATGCCTGTTCAATTCGGCGATAAAAAGCGTCTCGCGCCACCTCAAGATTTCCATCTGAATGATGCGCTGCCTCGGACAGAAAGTATTCAGGATTGTGCAGCAAACAGACATCGAGTGTGGCCAATCCAAGTCGATCCAGTGACAGTGAGAGTTGATCAGCCAGGTACTCCGGGTGAATACAATGCCAGATGCCCTCACCATATTTGACCATGTCGGGATAGGGGCGCCCGGCCTGCTCCCGTGCCTCCGCTTGTTTCAAGTTCTCCCCTTGCACATAGCCGATCTTCGAAACAACGATCACCTCTTCACGAGCCAGATCACCGCCCTTGATCAACTCGCGTAACACAGAGCCGACCAGACGTTCACTGTCCCCCTCCATATAATTCGTGGACGTGTCGATGAGATTCACACCTTCTCGCAAAGCCTTCTTGAATGCGTCTCGATGCTCCGGCTCCCTCGTATCGACCCGATAGGTACCGAACCCCAATCGGGACGTTGTCAGCCCCCTGTTGCCGAATCTGCCATACCCACGTTCCATGTGGCTGTCATGGGATGACTGACTCATAATACGCGCGGCATACCTGGCTGTCCCTTCGGGACTGGCCGACCCAGGGAGCGCCGATCCTTGCAAGAGTGTCTGTTGAGTCGGCTGATTCGTTCGTTGAGACGCCGACTGCAATGCCTCGGTGACTTCCTGTGGATCAGTGATGGGGCGCTGACAGGAAAAGTCTCGACAGATATAGAGTGCCGCCTTCCCCTCAACCAACCCCTTGCCAGCCAGCAAAGGATGGCCGGATGGCGTACCTGTTCCATCTCCGGAGGCAATCACACGATGCGGGAGGAAGACCTCGCGCACCGCGAGCTGCAGGGCCTCCAACCCTGGGTCGTTGGGCGCACCGACGAAAGCCAATTCAATCGGCCCTTCCGCCAGGAGATCCACCACGGTAAGACTCTTGGCAAAGGCTCTCGGATACCTGGCTATCTGGCGGCCATAGGCGCGAATCCCGCCGATCGCCGCCTCGCGCAGATCCTGGCGATCGTAATGGAAGGAGAGCCTGGCCAGGGCTGAGACCGCCACGGCGTTCCCACTAGGTGTCGCGCCATCCGCCCCCTCACGCGCTCGCATAATCAGCGTTTCGTGTGCCGTCGCAGTCGTATAGAATCCTCCCTGATCCTTGTCCTGGAACGAATCCATCATCCGCTCTCCCAATTGAAGCGCGGTGGTGAGATATCGTTCCTGTCCACAGGCTTCATAGAGGTCGATCAATCCTTCTGCCAGATAGGCATAATCCTCCAATACCCCGTCGAGATGGGCTCGGCCCTGCCGTGAGGTACGGAGCAATGTTCCATCGGCAGTTCTGTGCACCAGCAAGAGAAAATCTGCCGCTTTCATGGCCCCGTCGATGTAGCGGCTGACTCCTAATACACGGCCTGACTCGGCCATCGTCGAGATCATCATGCCGTTCCAGGCCGTGATGATTTTGTCGTCGAGTCCTGGCGGAACTCGCTCTTGGCGGGCGCGATAGAGGAGGGGGCGCACGCGTTGAACCGTTTCGCTGAGCTCATCGATGGTGAGGTTCAATTCCTTGATCACGGCCTCGATGGGACGCAGTCGATTGGGGATACTCCGATGCTCCCAATTTCCTGGGTCGGAAATATCGTAGCAGGCACAGAACCGGCGGGTATCTTCGGCATTCTGGAGTACGGCCTGGACCTCCGCCGGCGTCCAGACGAAAAACTTTCCTTCGACCCCTTCCGAGTCCGCATCCGTCGCAGAATAAAATCCTCCTGCAGGATCGGTCATCTCCCGGAGAATATAGTCAATCACTTCCGTCGTGACCTGGCGATAGGAGGTCTGCTTGGTCACCTGATAGGCTTCCAGGTAGGTCCGGGCCAAGAGGGCATTGTCGTACAGCATCTTCTCGAAATGGGGAACCAGCCAACGCTCGTCGGTAGAGTACCGCGCAAACCCGCCACCGATATGATCATAGATCCCCCCGGCCGCCATCGCATCGAGCGTGCGGGTGACCATCTGCAAGGTTCGGTTCTCTCCTGTTCGACGGTAACAACGGAGAAGCAATGAAAGTCCTGCGGAGGGGGGAAATTTCGGCGCAGTGCCGAATCCACCGTGGCGTTCATCAAAATTTTCGCGAAACTGGATCACGGCCTCATCAAGCACGGAGGCACTAACTGAAACGGGGGACACCGTTTTGAGTTCGTTCTTCAACCGTTCAGTCAATTGACGCGCTTGACTCGTGAGACCGGCGGCATCCTGTTCCCACGCATCTGCGATTTTCGTGAGTAGGCTGGGGAACCCGGGACGGCCCCATCGATCATCAGGAGGAAAATAGGTACCGGCAAAGAACGGCTCCTGATCCGGCGTCAGAAAGACCGTCATCGGCCATCCACCCTGGCCTTGATTGAGGGTGACCGTGGCCTGCATATAGATCTCGTCAAGATCGGGGCGCTCTTCCCGATCGACTTTGATACAGACAAAATGCCGGTTCATGATAGCCGCAATGGTCTCGTTCTCGAACGACTCTCGCTCCATCACATGACACCAGTGACAGGCGGAATAGCCGATCGAAAGCAGGATGGGGCGGTTCTGCGTTTTTGCCGCTTGCAAAGCTTCCGGTCCCCAAGGGTACCAGTCGACTGGGTTTGCGGCATGTTGGAGGAGATAGGGACTGGTTTCGTGGATGAGGCGATTGGATCTTGCTGCGTCTGGTGGTGTGCCCATGGCTCACGGTAGCATCGAGGCCGGAGAGGGGTCAATGAGCAGATAAGGAAAGAGGTCTGCGATCTCACGATCGCAGACCTCTTCAGAATCATTCAAGTTAGGCTTGCCTGATCAGACAAACGACTTCCGTCGCGCTTACTTGCCCTTCTCGTCCTTCTTCTCGCCCTTCTTCTCATCGCCGAACGTACCGACGTAGCCGCCCTTCTTCTCGTCCTTCTTCTCGTCCTTCTTCTCGTCACCGTACACGAGGACGTGGCCGCCCTTCTTCTCGTCCTTCTTCTCCTTCTTCTCTTCACCGGCGAAGGAAGGAGCGCTGAACGTCACTGCCACTGCCACTGCCATGATTGCCATCAAGATGCTCTTCATAATGTGTCACCCCCTTTACTTATACTGTGATTGTTAAGTTGGCGTTTGCCCATTCACGCAGCACTGACGGGAAGTACGCTAGCGAACATAGTGTCCTGCTGTCAAACGTTCATTTTTCGTTTTCCTCTGCCTGAATAGAATTGTCATGCACGGCAGGGAGTCGATTTGATATAGCACAGTAGCATTTTCGCCAAACAGAAAGTGGTCACTAGTGACCACTTTTCAATTGAGTTCGTGATCCGGAAAATCCATCATGAAATTTACATGCGAAGCACAGGTGAATTCAAACTAACCCATACCTAATAGTCAATCCGCTCTGGTCCGTGACCAGGTTTGTGGTAGTCTTGAACGAGATGAAAGGCCGACCATGACTGAGATTGAACCCTACTCCAACTACCGCCTAACTGTTCGACTCCAACTTGCCAACACACCGGGCATGTTCGCAAAGGTGGCAGCCGTCCTGGCCGAGGAAGGCGCCAACTTGGGCGCGGTGGATGTCGTCTCTGCAACTGCCGACAGTATGGTGCCGGACGTGACCTTCGACGTCCAGAGCGAAGCGCATGGAGAAAAGGTGCTCGCTCGGATCAGGGCGCTGCCGGACGTGAAAGTACTCTCGGCTTCCGACCGGATTTTTCTTCTGCATCTCGGTGGAAAGATTCACGTCCAAAGCAAGTTCCCCATCACGACAAGAAATGTACTGTCGATGGTCTATACGCCGGGAGTTGGCCGGGTTTCGCAAGCGATCGCGAAAGACAAAACTAAAGCCTATGCCTTTACCGGCAAGGGCAACACGGTCGCCGTGGTCACCGACGGATCTGCGGTGCTGGGCCTCGGTAATCTTGGCCCGGAAGCTGCCTTGCCTGTGATGGAAGGCAAAGCCATGTTGTTCAAAGAATTAGCGGGAATCGATGCATGGCCGATTTGCCTCAACACGCAAGATCCTGACGATATTGTTCGTACGGTTCAGGCCATTGCTCCGGGATTCGGTGCCGTCAATTTGGAAGACATCAGTTCGCCGCGCTGTTTCGAGATCGAACGCCGCTTAAAAAGCACCCTGGATATTCCGGTCATGCATGATGATCAGCATGGCACAGCGGTGGTCATCCTCGCTGCCTTGACGAATGCGCTCACCGTCACAGGGAAACGGATAGAGGAGATCCGTGTGGTCGTCAATGGTCTCGGCGCAGCTGGAACTGCCTGCTGCAGGATGCTGCTCGCCGCCGGCCTCTCTCACCTGATCGGATGCGAACCGCACGGTATCGTCTTACGGGGAGATGGGCAGCAGTTGCGGGCCTGCCGAACGGATCTCACCTCCTGCATGACCCCAGACCGTCCACAAGGGACACTCCAAGACGCGCTCAAGGGGGCTGATGTCTTTATCGGATTATCCGTCGGCAATATCCTCACGGCGGAAGATTTGGATCTGATGGCGCCTGATCGCATCGTTTTTGCCATGGCCAATCCCGACCCTGAAGTCCCTCGTGAATTAGCCGCTTCCCACTGCCGGATTTTTGCGACCGGGCGTTCAGATTATCCGAATCAGATCAACAACGCGCTCGCTTTCCCCGGCATCTTTCGGGGTGCGCTGGATGTACAGGCGCGCGATATCAACGAAGCCATGAAACTGGCTGCGGCCAAGGCCCTGGCTGAGACCATTCCCCCTGCGGCTCTCAGCGAGGACTACATTGTTCCGAGCGTGTTCGACAAGGAAGTCGTCCCGCGCGTGGCAAAAGCCGTGGCGGCAGCCGCACGTGAAACGGGTGTGGCCCGACGCCGCACTAAACTCAGCGACGATTTTGCGTCACGCTGACCATTCAACCCACATGATCCAGCCGTTTCCATTGCCCTTCTGGCACGCGACCGAGCTGTGCTACAATGCGCGCCCTAGCAGGATGCTGAAAAAGTCCGCCAGCACAAAGAAGGTTGAGGTTCAGGCTAAGGTTGAGAAAAAGAGAGTCTGATTTTCGCTAAACCTTGACCTTAACCTCAGCCTATCTCAGAAGCTGCGGCCTTGCTGAACAGCCTTTTTGAGCATCCTGCGTAAATATTTTCCTGGTTTTTCCGCAGCCTGCTGGGAGAGAGCCTGGTTGATATGCCGTTTTCACAAAGCAAATTCATCAAGTTTCAGAACGGGATGAGACGGCGCATCGACTCGTTGCGTCCGAAAGCCGAAGAGAGTCTGGAACTCGCCGTCGATACGATGATGCAGGAGCGGGTCGACAGCTTCTTTCGGGTTGAACAGGGGTTGGAGGAGGTCATCAAGTCGCTGGCTCAAATTGAAGAGGAGATAGCAGAGATCCGTGATCTCTCCGGCGCCATGCGCTTGGAATCCCGTCTTGAGTTTGTCGAAGATCGATGGGATGATTTCGACAGCGAAATTCGAGAGCGCCCCCGGCGCCGGCGCAAGAAGATCAGCCTGGCCGATATGTTGAAAGCCGCCGGCGGGGGAGGCGGCGACCTGTCGCAAGGGTCGAGCGGTATCAACAATGCGATGGACGCCTATGCCGCGATGGGCGTAGAGTTCGGAAGTTCGCTCGCTGATGTCACAGCCTCATTTCGTCACAAAGCCAAGCAACTCCATCCTGATTCGAATAACGGTGATCGCAGCGCCGAACCAGAACTGCGCCGCATGTTAGAGGCCTATCAGTATCTGAAGGAGTACTTGAGCCTCAGCAATGTTGAGCCTCCGCGATCACCGGACGCCACCTACCGTCCAACAGAATGAGATACCGATGACACCCAATCCACCTCTGCCGTATGTGACCGACCAGCCTGCGCTTGAATCCCTCTGTCGCACGTTGCGACAGAGTCCTCGGCTGGCGTTGGATACAGAATTCGTCGGAGAAGACACCTTTATTCCACGGCTCGAATTGATCCAAGTCGCCACCGCCACCACCGCAGCCGTTATCGATTTTCCTGCCGTGCAGGCCGGCGGATCGCTCGATGTCTTCTGGGAACTCATCTGTGATGCCAAGATTGAAAAAATCATTCATGCCGGGCGGCAAGATCTGGATCTGTTTGCCATACATGCAGGACAGATCCCGAAACCGTTTTTCGATACCCAGATCGCTGCCGCCATGGTCGGGTATGGCGCCCAAGTTGCGTACGCGAACTTGGTTCAGCGACTCCACGGCACGAAGCTGGCGAAAGCCCATACCTTTACCAACTGGAGTGCGCGACCGCTTTCGGATGACCAAATCGCGTACGCCTTGGAAGATGTCGAATTTCTCCTGTCGATCCATACGCATTTACAGGATCGCCTGAACACGCTCGGCCGTTCAGAGTGGGTCAATGAGGAGTTTGCACGCCTCGAAACGGCGGTGGGAGAAAAAAGCCGAGAGCCGCAGGAACGCTACCAACGAATTCGTGGATGGGACACGCTCAAGCCCAAAGGAGCTGCGGTGCTTCGTGAATTGGCTGCCTGGCGAGAAGCGGAAGCTCGCCGCCGGAATGTGCCACGCGGACGCGTTATGCGAGACGAGGTGCTTCTTCAACTCGCGCGCCATCCACCCAAATCGATCAACGATCTCCGTGGTCTCCGTGGCGTCCATTCCTCCGAGGTTGATCGACACGGTGGACAACTGCTGGCCGCCATTAACTCGGCATTGGCGCTTCCGCCGTCGGCATGGCCGGAAGTCCCTTCCGAACGGAAACCGGACCCTGAGTCGACCGGTATCGTCGAACTCCTGCAAGCTGTGCTGAAGGCCCGTGCTGCAGAAGAAGGGATTGCCCCCACGATGCTTGCCACCAGTGCAGATCTACAAACACTTGTGGAAGCGAAGAAGAATCGGACAGCTCTCAATGTGCCCATCCTTCATGGCTGGCGACGACAATTGGCCGGTGATCTGCTCTTACAAGTATTAGATGGAGAGATCACCATCGGCGTAGACCGGACTTCTGGCGCCCTCCGGATGACCTCGGGACGTCCCTCGAACACTGAAAACTGACGCGTCATCTCTCACTAGCCCTGCCTGCTAACCTCATCAGACTGTTCAAAAACGGCCCTGACTTAGCCTGTACACTGGTGGCTCCCTAATAGGGGAACCGTCGGGCGCCTGATTTTCCCAGAAAAACTATGAGTTATGCGGGGGAGAGGCTTCTTTGCCACCCATTGCCTGCTTCCTAGGTTAGGCCGGCTGGTATGGATCTGGCACCATGCTAGCAGGCTGTTGACAAAGTCCGCCAGCGTTATTGGAAGGTTAAGGCTGAGGCTAAGGTTGAGCAAACAAGAACCTGTTCGATGCTTAACCTTAACCTCGACCTAAGCCTTCTTCATTTGCTGCGGCCTTGCTGGACGGCCTTTCTGAACAGCCTGCAGGCTATTCAGTTTCCGTCAGTGATCTCAGAAGTGGTATCGCTTCCGGTGTCGTCATCTAGTTTGTCAACAAACTGCTAGACAACTCTATACAGGTGCGGGTAATTTTGATGAGTCTGCTCTGGAAATCTTTTCTTACTATTCTTTTCCCCGGAGGGCTGATTTTTCTCATTGCGATAGGATTTCTCCGCCCCCTGGGACATCCAATGTGGCTGCAACAGCCGATTGCAGCCTTACCGTATATCGTCCTTGCGTTTGGGCTCTTCTTTGGCTGGTACTTTTCCAGCAGCCGCATGATTCTTTCCCTGCTTGTGCTGGCACTCGCCGATCGAGCACTGGTTTTACTTCCCACCAACGGGGGCGATCAGGAAGCCGCAAGTCAGACAATTGTCGCCGTCACCGCCTTTCTCGTCCCTCTCAACCTCTTGGCATTTTCCATACTCAAAGAAGATTCCCTTTCGACACTCCGCGGCGTGACGCGTGTGCTGCTCGTGTTGGTCCAACCCTTTCTGCTGCTCTGGCTCTGCCTTCCGGACCAGCAAGTCCTGGCCTCCTCTTTCACCCGGGAGTACATACCCTCGCGGTACATGGAATGGACGCCGGTTCCACAGCCAGCGTTGGTGGCATTTGCGATAGCAGGTCTGTTGCATGTCATACGATTCACTCTGCATCGTAACCCACTGGAGGGAGGGGCAATCTGGGCGTTGTGTGCCATTTTCGTGGCCTATCATACGAGTCGCTACGGCTGGCAACCAACAAATTTTTTTATGGCTGCAGAGCTGATCCTTTTCGTCACATTGCTCCAATCTTTTTATCAGCAGACCTACCGCGACGAACTCACAGGTATTCCGGGCCGTCTGGCCTATGACGAAGCGATAGGGCAACTCGGGAAACGATTCTCTATTGCAATCATCGGCATCGATCAGTTGACTCAGTACGCCAATATTCATGGGAAATCTGTCAGTGAGCAGATTCTGAAACTGGCGGCACCACGAATTCAGGCCGCGTGTTCTGATGGGCAGATTTTTCGTACAACCGGAGAAGAGTTCACCGTGCTGTTTCCTGGAAAATCAGCCACAGACACTATGGGTACGCTGGATATCGTCAGGAAATCGGTCGAAGCCATCAGTCTGTTCCTTCGAGGGCGAGATCATGTATGGGAACAGCGAGGAACCAAAGAAGCCGGATCACGCGACCGAGCACTCCCGATCACCCTGAGTATCGGTGTGGGGGAAAAACTGACCGACAGCGCGACCCTGACTCTGGTGATCAAGTCGGCCTATCGCGGCCTCTATGATGCCAAGGGAATAGGAGGGAACGTCGTAAAGCGAGGATTGGAGGCGGTTGTCCCTGCACGACGGTCTCAATCTGGATCAGGAAGAATTGTCGCGAGTGGAGAATACGAAACATAGGCCTGCTAGAGAAGTTCTTTCACAGACTCCGCCGGTCTAGCCAAAATCACCTTCTCGCCCTTTTCGACAATCGGACGCTGAATGAGATCTGGATGGGCCACGAGCACATCGAGCCATTCGTCATCCGACAGAGTCTTTTTTGCTAAACCGAGCTCCTTGTAGATGTCTTCTTTGGTTCTTAGGATATCCTTCGGCGAAAGTCCCGCTTTCTTCAAAAGATTCTTGAGCTGCGCCTTTGTGAAGGGCTTCTCATAGTAGTTGACGGCCTTAAAGGGCTTGCCGCTCTCTTGTAACAACTGCACCGCCTGACGGCATGTGCTACAGGTTGGTTTCTGGTAAATCGTTACCTCAGCCATGTTCAAACTCCTATCTCAGCGTCTCGTCTGCCTTGACGCCGTTTTTACCCGTGTGATACACGGGACTCATCTCATTCACGTGAAGGTCCATTATGCCGACGCCAATCTTCGGAACTAGCTCCAGTGGGCAGTTTTCCTGCACCACAGACACGCAGCACACCTTACGAGACCTCCGTACCAAGCGCAAGGGGCAGCCGGTGTTCGTCCTCGGGCATGTCTTGGCCCGAAAAGGGCAAGAAGGAACCTTCGAGGTCTTTAATGACCGCCTCGCCATCGTCAAATTTTCCGACGGCGGCGCAATCGGGTATGACCCGTTCGAATTGCTCTTACCCACCGATATTGACGACAAGGGAACCAGCTATTTTGAAATTCGTCCCTGTCGGCAGTGCGAACAACTCTTCCCCTTGACTGCAGAAGAGTGTGAGGCAGCAGAAGAGCCCAGTTCTTGTCCGGAATGCCGGGGTTGAAATAGGCTGAGGATAAGGTTGAGGCTGAGGTCGGAATGCTTGCTCGCTTAACCTGAGCCTAGACCTCAACCTCTCCTGTCAATCCACCAGTGGCGCGATCTCGACGGCTTTCTTAATCAAGCAATCGCCCGCAAAAGATTGTAATGACATCGGCAGCATGCCGGCGTCGATCACATGCACAGTGATAATTTGAAAACCTTCGGCGACTTTGTACCCTTCCACCCTCATGGCATGACAGATTTCCAGCTTTTTCCAAATGAGATTATTCAGGATTGTTTCCGACGCGAGCAGCTTCATATCCGACACTGCGTCATTCACTGAGACTTTTGCTGACACCCGCGCCTTATCTTTTGGTACCTCGCTCACGACGGCAAAACCGAGGATCTCGCTGTCGGCCTGGACCAAGGAGGCTGTTCCCATCGTGATGAGACTGAATAGCAACAGCAGGAGGGACAGATGCAACGTCATCGCTTACCTCCTTTGCGCATCATTTCTCGAATGAACAGCCGGAAAATTTAGTATGCCAACCGATCAGAGCCATTTCAAGATCCTGCTCTCCGAACATGATAGACTGTCTCGATTCTAACAGGCTGCGGAAAACGTTTCGCGCCTGTCCCGCGTTTCACGCGCTATGGGCTAAGGAGCACGATCATGCCACATGACTTTATGCCGGGACTCGCTGGGGTTCCCGCAGCCAAATCTGCGATCAGCGATGTAGACGGGCAGCGTGGTGTGCTGGAATATCGTGGTATTCGTGTTGAAGAACTCTGCCTGCGGTCGACCTATCTCGAAACCGCCTATCTGTTGCTATTTGGACACCTTCCCACTGAGTTGCAGCTCGCTCGATGGAACGAGGATATCATCCATCACCGCCGGATCAAATTCAGGATTGTCGATTTATTGAAATGCCTTCCGGAGCAGGGCCATCCCATGGACGCCTTGCAGGCTGCAGTCGCTGCGTTGGGTATGTTTTATCCAGGCCGGAATGTCCAGGACATCGAAAATAACTATTGGTCTGCCGTCCGTCTCGTTGCCAAGCTGCCCACGATCGTCGCGGCCTGGGCGCGTCTGCGGCATGGGAATGAGTATATTCCACCGCGCGACGATCTTGGATTTTCGGAAAACTTTCTCTACATGCTGACTGAGACGGAGCCGCTTCCCTTGTGGAGCAGCATTTTCGACGACTGCCTGATCCTCCATGCCGAGCACACGATGAATGCCTCAACCTTCACCGGCATGGTCACCGCATCGACGCTGGCCGATCCCTATACTGTCGTCGCCTCTTCAATCGGGGCCCTGAAGGGCCCGCTGCACGGCGGGGCCAACGAAGAAGTTGTGCAAATGCTGAAAGAGATCGGTGAGCCAGGAAAGGCCAGGCTGTATCTCGAAGAACAGGTCCGCGCAAAACAGAGGCTGATGGGCTTCGGTCACCGGGTGTATAAAGTCAAAGATCCCCGTGCGACGATCTTACAAGGTCTCTGCGAGAGACTCTTCAAGGAAAATGGCAGTTCACCGTTATATGAGGTCGCCCTAGAGGTCGAACGGGTTGCAGAAGAGCTGCTAAAGGGAAAGGGGATTTATCCCAACGTCGACTTTTACTCCGGGATCGTCTACGACAAGATGGGCATCGAGACCGATCTGTTCACTCCGTTATTCGCGATGGCGCGGGTGTCGGGGTGGCTGGCCCACTGGCTTGGAGCAGCTTCGCGAGAATAAACTGTTCCGTCCTGATCAGATCTATTCCGGTGAGCATGGCCGGTCGTACGTGCCCATCGAGCAACGCTAACAGGATGAGGTTGAAGAGCTTGAGGCGTGAGGTTAGAGGTTGGAGGCAGGAACAAGAAGGTTGAGGCTGACCTTAGCCTTAACCTCAACCTTCCCCCGCTGCCTCTACCCTCCAACCTCGAACCTCCAACAATCTTAATCCCCCTTGACTCCGCGGCAGCAAGAGTTATCTGGTGTTTCATACAGAGAAGTTGGCGCGCGCCGCGAATCCACATTCTGAAACTGTGAATAAGAACAAGAAGGAGGTCGATCATGACACTCGTACGGTGGGATCCGTTTCGTGAACTCGAAGACATGTCGGATCGGTTGAATCGGATGATTAGCCGTCCTGCGCCGCCTCGGACGAACGGCAAGGAGACCATGGTCGTCGCCGACTGGGTGCCATCCGTGGACGTCAGCGAAACGGACGGGGAGTACCAGATCAAGGCGGAGATTCCTGATGTGAAAAAAGAGGATGTGAAGGTGACGGTAGAAGACGGCGTCCTCACGATCCAGGGTGAGCGCAAACAGGAAAAGGAAGTGACCGGCAAGAAGTACCATCGGGTCGAGCGCTCCTATGGGAGTTTTGTTCGGAGCTTCACATTGCCCGATCTCGTCGATGAGGAGAAGGTGAAAGCGGAATTCAAGGATGGTGTCTTGAATCTCCAGCTTCCCAAGTCCGAGAAGGCAAAGCCGAAAGCGATCGAAGTCAAGGTCGGCTAATCGCAAACCGCCGCATCCAGTCTGAAAAGAGGCCCGCTCCGGCGGGCCTCTTCTTTTTTCCTCTACTACCCACCATCAAAGTATGCCTGGCATTACGCGCTTTAGATCGACCAACACCCTTGTGCAAGCAGGTGCCAACGTTTATTATGACGCCCGCACCACCTAGAACCCTTACACCGGAGTAGTATCCATGAAGAAGACAGCGACTCAGTCATCACCTGCGACCAGAGTTGAACGGGATACGATGGGCGAGCTGGCCGTACCGGCCACAGCCTATTATGGTGTGCAAACCGCCCGCGCCATCGAGAACTTTCCGATCAGCTCGTTGCGATTCCCCCGCGCCATGATCCGGGCGATGGGGCTGATCAAACGTGCTGCCGCGACGGTCAATCAGTCACTGGGCCTCCTCGACAAGAAGCCGGCGGATGCGATCAAGCAGGCAGCGACCGAAGTGGTCGAGGGAGCGCTCGACGCCGAGTTCCCCGTGGACATTTTTCAAACCGGCTCCGGCACTTCGACGAACATGAATACCAACGAGGTGATCTCCAATCGTGCCACCGAGCTGTTAGGCGGAGCACGAGGCAGCAAGCTGGTGCATCCAAACGACCACGTCAATCTTGGCCAATCCAGCAACGACGTGATTCCCACGGCGATCCACATTGCCGCCGGGGAGATGATGCAACAGCAGCTCATTCCGGCACTCACTGGCTTGCAGAAAGCGCTCGCCCGCAAAGCCAAGGAGTTCGACAAGATCGTCAAGATCGGTCGCACCCATTTACAGGATGCGACACCGGTACGGTTAGGTCAGGAATTCGGCGGCTACGCGAGGCAGATCGAACTCGGTATTCAACGAGTCAGGCGGGCGCAAGAAGCCCTCAGCGAGGTCGCGTTAGGCGGTACAGCAGTCGGCACAGGGCTCAATTGCCACCCGAAGTTCTCCGCCAAGGTGATGGCCATCATTTCGAAAGAGACCGGCTGCACGTTTACAGAAGCGAAGAACCACTTTGAAGCGCAGTCCACTCAGGATTCGCTGGTCGAAGCGAGCGGGGAGTTAAAGACCATCGCCGTGAGCCTCATGAAGATCGCCAACGACATTCGCTGGCTTGGCTCCGGCCCACGCTGTGGGCTCGGAGAGATCAATCTCCCGGAGACACAACCAGGCTCCTCCATCATGCCGGGCAAAGTAAATCCGGTCATTGCCGAGTCTGTGACGATGGTCTGTGCGCAGGTGATCGGCAACGATGTGACCGTGACAGTGGGAGGGCAGGCGGCCAATTTCGAATTGATCGTCATGCTGCCTGTCATGGCCTATAACCTTTTACAGTCCATTGAACTTCTCTCCACAGCCTCAGCCAACTTTGCCGTTAAATGTATTGATGGCATCAAAGCCAATGAGGAGCGGTGCAGAAGCTTGATAGAGGAAAGTTTGGCCATGTGCACCGCCTTGGCGCCGGAGATCGGGTACGAAGCTGCCGCGAAACTCGCCAAGGACGCCTACAAGTCAGGCAAGACGGTACGCCAGATGGCCAAAGAGCAAAAAGTCCTATCAGAAAAGCGGCTCACCGAACTGCTCGACCCTTGGCGCATGACTGAACCAGGCGGACCCGTGGGAAGCGCTGGGGGGTAGGGGGCAGGGAGTCCTGGCTATCCTCCTTGCTCGCGGAACGCGCGGCTTTATCCATAAGATGAAGGTTAAGGTTGAGGTTCAGGTTGAGTAACGATCAATCCGACCCGCCTATTCCCAACCCTCAACCTCAACCTGGGTCTTAACCTTCCGATTGGACGCGCGCAGTGTGAGGATCAGCCAGGTCCTCTACCCAAGTGGGAAGGGTTCTGGCGGCTTTTCAAGACCATGCCGTGCTTCCTTCGGTCATCCTCACGCCATCATGGTCTCGGCCAACCCAAACCCTGTCGCCGACTGGAAACATGGATCCAAGGAAAAGTTGCCGTCCCCCCTTCAGCCTAAACTCCTGACCCAAACACCTGAGTCGTTATGTTCTGAGAATCAAATCAGATTCAGCCAGAATCGTTTTAGATTCAGCCAGAATGATCCAGTTGGCCTGCCACTGTCCGTAAGCGCTGTGATGCGCATCTGACAAACACCACTCCAGTCCCATCGTTTTAAATTTCAAGTAATCCCGCGTCATCACGCCAACCCTCTGGCCTATATCTTGCTCAGATGCGGGACTGAACTACGCTTCATGGCTGACAACCCATGTGGCAGGCCGTTTCCAGCGAGTCACCGTTCTGTTTCGGCATAATATTTTCCGTCGTGTAATTATTTGTTTCCCTTAAAATTCCATTGACGCACAGATTGTTCGTGGGGTCTAAAGCGGCTCGCCCGGCCACTTTGACCTGATCAGACGCAACGTTTAGCGAGAAATTTTCCATACCGTAGAGGGGATTGAGTAGCCACTCTATCGCGGCGTGCGGCATAGGTACCGTCAACTCGATGTCCAAAAGGAATATGTCCCGCGGATATTCAGCCAATCAGGGGTACAGAGGGGAAACGCGTTGCAGATTGGACTAGGTCGACAAATCACCTCCGCACACGAGACCTTCTCGTTGTACTCACTCACAACTCGACACCTCACTGCGCCTCCATCACGATCGAGTCTGGCAATGTTCCTAAGCCTGATGTTCCTCGCGGGGCTGGCCGGCTGCGGGCCGGCTTCGTCCGACAACGCACCGAACCTTGGGTCGCGTGAGAGCGTGGACGGGTCGTCCCTGTCCAAGCAGGGTCAGTCATCACGCAACGACTCATTCACCACGGCGGCAAGCCCAGTGTCCCTCCCTTCGGTGAATGGGACAGGCTCTGCGTCAGGAACGGGGACAGTCCCAGGAGGGGACGATCTCCACGCTGTACCTGTCCTTTCTTCTGAGCCAGGACACCCAATAGAAGGCCTGGTCGTGCCTGAGTGGATGGTCCAAAAACTCAACTCGCCGAAAGTGCGCGTCCGTCTCCAGGCCCTCGAAACCTGGGCGCAGTCAGCGCCCCCGGGAGCGGTCGATCCGTTAATCCTGGCCTTCGAAGATAAGGACGAACGAGTCCGGGCGCGGGCGCAGCAATTGCTCGAGCAAGACTGGGCGCGGAAGGCAGAGGCAGGGAAGTAACACGGGGGAGTGGGATACACAAACGGGATAGCGTGGTAAGGGGAGAACGGGGTAATTGCGGGGCAGTCGAGGCCACTGTTCATAGCCGATAAGAGGACTCGTCACGAGCGACGACTGACAAACAGGGAGCCAAGGCCGGTTGGCGCCATAACAACACAACCAAACAAAGGAGGCTTGGTTCTGACCGTGCGTTTTTGTTGGTAACATTCGCAACACTGTGGCCACGTGAGGTGGCCCAATCTAGAAGGAAATCTTTTATGAAAATGAAGCGACGCATTTTGTTGGCGTTACTCGGTCTATTCTGTGGGATGGGGTGGGGCTGGCATGGCCCAGGCCTGCTCGCAAGCAGTGACATTCGAAGCCACAGACAATCCTGGAAGCTGGTTCGAATGTTGCTGCGAGCACCTCGAAGACAGAGTACTAGGGTGTGTTCCTCAGGCCGACTCGCAGGGCACGGCAGGGCAAATCACTCGCAATCATTACAACCGGAGAGAGCATTAGGTTTCACCTCAACGGGCACAGGCCAACACGATCCATACGGTTGTGAGCTTGATGTATCCCACTCCACAACGTCCCAACGGGACAATTTGACCGCAGATGCCATTCGATCACTGACGTCATGAGGTCGGAGAACGTCTGACCCAATCACTGAATGATCCAGGACTGCACGTCTTCTTCTGCGATATCCATCCCTACATGTTCGCGGCCGTCATCGTGGTCGATCCTACCATTCAACAAGGACCCTACGCGCCAGTAGATCTGGGAATCCACTTCGATCTTGGGAAGACGGTGGATCTCCACAAAATCGTGGCAGAGACGACTTCCCAGGGCTCCCAACAGCGTCGGACTTGGCCTTACGACTCGTGCACACCTTCTTCATCATCACCAATCCCGATAACTGGCAACAGTACTGCCACAGCAGATACACTTGGAAGCCAGCGTATCCAAGAGTTCCGTACGGCCTACGTAAGGCGTCGCTCACACCGATGGCACGTCAATCTCGACGAACTCTGCGTACATACTTTGGCGAAGGCGGTCAACGACAGTATCGCGCATCCATACAAGACGCTAACGCCCCATACGCACCGACGCACCCAGGAGTGGGACAGGTCTGGGTGGACACCCAGTTCGAAATGATGACTGAAAAGATCAAGCCCGGCACAGCGACAGCCGTGAACGCGACGACGTTCAAAGTGGAAAGAAAAGTCGGGTTACCGGGCTATGGCACGCATCAGTCAAGGCATGAACAATCCGCACAATATGTGGACCGATAAAAATCAGACGGTGATCTATCAGACCGAATGGTTCGATCATTACCTGGCGGTGTTTGATAGAAAGACTGGAGCATTTGTGACGCGAATCTTGAGGTGGGTCTCGCTCCCGCACACGTCATGACGAGAACCAACAACGACCAAGTGCATGTGTCAGCAGAATGGCGACAATAACGTACGGGAGTTTCGACTCCCTGGCGCACGGGAATCCGCTTTCTTAAGGACATTCCGATGCAAACTGGATCCGAATGAAAGCGCCCATCCTCACGCGCATTGGATGAGCGCTGACGGACACATGATGGTGACGCCCAACCCAGATACAGAGAATTCAACCGTGTATGACTTCACCCACACATGGCGAATACAGCAGCCAGTGGGACATTTTCCCATTGCCACTGGCATGATGCCCGATTCGAGCAAGTACTATGTCGCCAACTTTCTTGACAGCAGCATCAAGCGTCATTGACATATTGGCAGATCATGGGCACGTCCGACAATACAAAAAGTCATATGACATCAACCTCCTGGGCAGCTACGCATCCGATTAGCGGTAAATGCGGCCTTGCGCCTGGGGTCGATTGCACGCCGGCGAATGGCCATCCGAATCGGCGGATTGCCCATTCAAACACCGGTGAGTCCGGACGGCAAATATGTGATCGTCGCGAACACCTTGACCGCAAAGATCCTTGTCATCGATACGAAGACTGACAAGGTTGTGGCAAGCTTGGCATTGTGACGCCGGATGCCATGGGGTCCAATTTGGCGCAAAGAAAGATGGCGGATACTACGCCTATGTCTCCAGCAAATTCTCGAACCGAATGATCGTCGTTGACCCGAAGCATGGGAGCGATGCTGCCATCGTTGGAAGTGTGCTCTTGACGACAGCGAATAGCGTCCTCCACTTCGAATGGACGGACACATCTCCATACAGTAACGAGCCTATGCGGGGATGGGCGGACAGGGCGTGTTGCCCATTCCGTTGGTCTACAACGGCTGGGTCCAGAATCTGCCTGAGGAGTGGAAGGAGAAATTGACTCACCAGCAGAGACATCCAATCGGAGAGGATCCTCGGTAGACCGGTCTTTCCGGCTCAACGCTGAGTCAGGGCCCGGCGAGATGGTGTAATACCATCTCGCCGGGCCTCTCGGTTTCGCCATCACTCAGTTCCAACCAAGCTTACAAATATGCAGTCAGGCCATGTGTATTGACTGATGGCTTGGCCGAAGGCCCGCCACTCGCGCATCGAGTTCCTTGGCGCCTTCTATCATGCGGGGGAGAAGAGAGTAGGGTCTGATCATAAGTAATCTGGCAATCCTCCTTCGAGGAGATGACTGAGCACCAATCACAAGAGGCCAAGGCGGAACTCCGCAAAGAGCTTACCTCGCGCATACCAACAACTTGTCAGTAACCGATGGCGAGTCTACAGGAGCGATGACATATGTCTATGCCCATGTAAAATCGAACCAGGCACTCTCTATCCCGAGCAGTCACGATTGGTTGCGCGAGTTCTCGATCTGATCCGTCCTTTCATCTTTGACACCACAAAACCACCTATGTTAAAGTCCGCGGAACTGTTGGGGTTCTAGGCTTTTCCTATCGACTTATCCATGGAACATGGCATGAGCACGACGACATCGCATGTGATTATTGTGGCCGGAGCCGGACCAGCCGGAATGGCCGTGGCTGGTTCGCTCTCGAAGGCAGGCCATGAAGTGATTATCTTGAATCGCGACATCAAGTTCGGTGGGTTGGCTGAGTATGGGATCTTCCCTGCAAAACTCAAGCTGCGCGGCGGTCTTAAGAAGCAGTACTGGGAATTGCTCGAGCGACCGAACGTCCACTATTTCGGCAATGTCTCAATCGGCAATGGCAAAGATCTTACTGTCGAAGAGATCCGAAACCTTGGCGCCAGCGCAGTCGTGTTTTCTATCGGCGCGCAAGGGACCAAGGGAATCGGGGTGGAAGGGGGTTCGGCTAAAGGGGTCTTTCACGCGAAAGATGTGGTCTACCATTTCAATCGACTGCCCGGTTTCGGCGACCGGCCGTTCGACATGGGCAAGCACGTGGCAATAATCGGAGCAGGCGACGTGATGGTCGACATCTCGCATTGGCTGGTTCGCTATAAGAAAGTCGAGCGAGTCACCGCGATCGTGCGGCGTGGGCCTGCTGAGCGAAAGTACAATCCGAAAGAGATTCGTGCGGTGTGCTCCAACATGGATGTGGACGGGATTACCAAAGAGATGGCTCGGATCAAGGATCGCCTTGCCGCAGTCGGCCAGAATGCAGACGAGGTACTCAAGGGCCTGACGGACGAGTTTACGAAATGCGAGCCGAAAGTCAGCGAGACGAAAATGGGCTTCAAGTTCCTCGCGTCTCCCAAGCGCATTCTTGTCGATGGAAACAACCGCGTGCGCGGCCTGGAGATGGAAGACAACAAGCTCGATCTAAAAGGCGAGGATACGGTCGCGGTCGGGCTGGAACAGTATTATGAGTTTCCGTGTGACGCCGTGATCTTTGCCGTCGGCGATAAAGTCGACGAGACTGTTGGGCTGCCATACAAGAGCGGCATGTTCATCACGAATCCCAACAAGACCGGTAACGAGCCGGATGATGCGCTCTTCCAAGCCTATGACGAAACCACAGACAACGTCGTCGACGGTGTATTTCTCGCTGGATGGGCACGAAAAGCGAGCGAGGGTTTAGTCGGCATCGCCAAACGGGACGGGGATTGGTGCGCGGAAGTTGTCACCAAATACCTCTCGACGAAAACATCGGGCAACCACCCTGACGTAAAAGTCGTCCTCGGTAAGCTCGCCGCAATTCTCACGAAGCACGAGAGCCACCCGGTCGATGTGGCGGGGCTCCGCATACTCGAGTCGAATGAAAAAAGTCACTGGGGCGAGGACTGTATCGGGGAGTTCAAATTTACAAGCAACCAGGAAATGCTCAAATTGATCGAGAGTGGGAAGGCCTAGTCCGCACGTCTTTAGTTTCTATCCGTCCCCCCATTTGAGTTTCTCTCTCAGCACGTCATAGTAATTACTCTCTGGAAACCGGATCAATCTGGACCTGTGTTCCGAGGTCTGGATCGCGACCGTATCTCCCTGCATGATTGCCACTCCCATCTGTCCATCGAGTGTCGCCATAGCGCCGTCGTCTTTACTCGTGAGTGTTACATCGATCTCTGCGTTGCCCGGCACGATCAATGGCCGGTGCGTCAACGTATGAGGACAAATCGGCGTCAGGATCAACGATTGGACTGCCGGATCAATAATGGGACCTCCGGCTGAAAGGGAATAGGCGGTGGATCCCGTCGGGCTGCTGACAATCAGCCCGTCGCCGCGCATGTTGGTCACGAATCGCCCATGAATCGCAATCTTGAGTTCGATCATGTGGGCCAGCGTGCCCTTGCTGATGACGACATCGTTCAACACCACCCCTTGCGCCACCGTTTCTCCATGCCGATGTATATTCGTCCGTAGCATGAGCCGCTCATCGAGGACAAAGTCATTCGCGAATACCCGTTCGAGCGAGGGGTATAGATTCTCCAAGCGAACCTCGGTTAAAAAACCGAGTCCGCCCATGTTGACGCCGAGGATGGGAATGCCTCGTTCCCCGGCAAGTCGAGCGGCATTGAGCATGGTTCCGTCGCCGCCCAAGACCAGAAGTACGTCCGCTTTGCTCGCCAGCTGAGTGTTCTGATACCCCCCCTGTTCACCGAGAAGCGCTGCCGATGTCGTGTCTAAAATCACATCAATATTTCGAGCCCGGAGCCAGGCGATCACATCTTGCAGCGTACCCTTGATCTCAGGAAACTTAGGTTTTGCCAGAATCCCGATACTTTTGCTTTTCATGTGGTGAAGCCCTATGGTAATGCCATCGAGAGGTCAGAGAAAATGTGCGCGATTGTATCGGGTGGGTTATTTTGAAGTCAACGAATCAGAAGGCGGAAGACCTTCACCGCATGTATTTCGTCCACTCTAATGCTTGGCTTGTGCGATTGTCTCGTAGTCTTGACACTTAAAATCCTTCTAGTTAGAATTAGGTCAGATTTTTCGAGAACTTTGCGTGTGTGGAGCTGGCTATCAGGTCCACTCTAAAAGGAGGCAGGATGTTCGAAAGATTTACGGATAAGGGCCGGAAGATCATCATCCTCGCACGGGAAGAGGCTGAGCGTCATCAAAACGACTACCTCGGAACCGAGCATCTTGTCTTGGCCATTCTCCGAGAATCCGACGGGATTGCCCTGATGATCTTGAAAAAGATGGGACTCTCGACCGAACAAGTCCGTTTGGAAATTGAACGGAATTTGCCTGGCGGGGGAACCACCATGACCTTTGGTGAGATTCCTTTCAGCCCTCGGGTCAAGAAGGTCATCGAATACGGGGTCGAAGAAGCCCGTCTCCTTGGACACAATCATATCGGTAGTGAGCACCTCTTATTGGGCCTCCTCCGAGAAGAAGAGGGAATTGGCGGAAAGATTCTCCGTAGCTTAGGCGCCAATCTCCTGACTGCCCGACAATTGACCGTGACATTCTTGCGGAAGTCCGCCCCGCGTGAGCGAGACCGGAAGAGCAACACCCCGGCACTTGATGAGTTCGGTCGCGATCTGACCCAGCTTGCCCAGGCAGGGCAACTCGATCCCGTCATTGGTCGAGCCGACGAAATCGAGCGGGTGCTTCAGATCCTGAGTCGCCGTTCGAAAAATAATCCCGTGCTCATCGGAGAGGCCGGCGTCGGCAAGACCGCCATTGTTGAAGGTCTTGCCCAACGAATTATCCAGTCCGAAGTGCCGGATAACCTTCTCTCGCGACGTGTCATTGCACTCGACCTCGGCTCATTGGTCGCAGGGACGAAATATCGGGGCCAATTCGAAGAACGGCTGAAGGTCGTGATGAAAGAAATCGTCCAGGCCGGGAACATCATCATTTTCATCGATGAACTCCATACTTTGGTGGGTGCAGGGGCGGCGGAAGGATCGATCGATGCCTCCAACATGCTCAAGCCCGCACTGTCGCGCGGAGAAATTCAATGTATCGGCGCCACGACTCTCGATGAGTATCGAAAGCATATTGAGAAGGATGGAGCCCTCAAGCGACGGTTCCAGCCGATCCACGTCCAGCCGCCAAGCATCGATGAAACAGTGCTGATCATCCAAGGGCTTCGCGATCGGTATGAAGAACATCACGGGGTCGAGATTTCAGAAGAGGCCATCCTCGAAGCGGTCAAGCTGTCCGATCGATACATTAGTGATCGCTTCCTGCCGGACAAGGCCATCGATTTGATCGACGAGACTGGATCACGGGCCAAATTGCAGACCTATGCGCTGCCGTCGGACCTGAAGGCCATGGAGCAAGAGCTGAAAAAAGTCTCTCGAGATAAGGAACTGGCCATCTCGATGCAGAACTTCGAAGAGGCTGTCCGCCATCGCGAGGAAGAAGAACGTCTGCGAAAACTCCTCGATGAATCCAAGCGTGAGTGGAAGAAAAACCAGGAAAAAAATAAACCGACGATTGGGAAAGAAGAGGTCGCCTATGTCGTCTCCAAGATGACAGGCATTCCACTCTTCAAGCTTGAGGAAGAAGAATCGAACAAGCTGCTTCGCATGGAGGAATTCCTCCATAAACGCGTGGTCGGGCAGAACGAAGCGATCTCCGCTGTGGCCCGAGCCATTCGGCGGTCACGTGCCGGCCTGAAAGAAGCGAAAAAGCCCATCGGTTCCTTTATTTTCCTGGGACCCACCGGGGTCGGGAAAACCGAGCTGGCAAGGACGCTCGCGGAGTTCCTCTTCAATAGCGAAGACTCGCTTATTCGGATCGATATGTCCGAATATCAGGAAAAGTTCACCAGTTCACGACTCTTCGGCGCCCCTCCTGGGTATGTGGGATATGAAGAGGGTGGCCAATTGACTGAACGGGTTCGGCGCCGGCCCTATTCAGTGGTCCTGTTCGACGAAATCGAAAAGGCCCATCCTGATGTGTTCAATATTTTGCTGCAAGTATTGGACGACGGGGTGCTGACCGACAGTCTCGGCCGCAAAGTGGACTTCAAGAATTGCGTCATCATCATGACCTCTAATATCGGGACCAAGATGATCCAGAAGGGGGTCTCGCTCGGGTTTCAGAGCACAGAAGGTGATCAGGAGCGCCATAAGAAGGAAGAAGTGTTGGGAGAATTACGCCGCTCGTTCAGCCCGGAGTTTTTGAATCGGATTGACGAGATCGTGGTCTTCCATCAGCTGGACAAGACGCATCTCTACAACATCCTCGATATCCTCTTGGGTGAACTCAACCTTCGTCTCCTCGACAAGGGGGTAGAGATTGAGGTCGAGGATGATGTCAAACAGTGGTTAATCAAAGAAGGCTACGAACCACTTTACGGAGCCAGACCGATGCGCCGGACGATTCAGCGCGCGATTGGCGATCCACTCTCCGAAGAGATGATTAGAGGGCGATTCAAGGAATGCCGAAAGATCCGCGTGGTGCTTCGCGACGGCGCTCCGGCATTCATCGAGCAAGAGGCGATGGCTGGCGTCTAGTATCTTAGCCCTGCACCTGCGTGACGCCATTGCATAGAGTACGGCCCTTGTGGCGCCAACGGCCACAAGGGCCGTGTCATTTTTCCTCTTCTGAATAACGCAGTTGTCGCTGGTCCAGTACGTACGATCGGGAAGCATTTTATGATGACGACCGTTGAACAGCCCATCGCAGCCTGGATACCGGGGCCCATCCTTGGTATCGAGACATCATGTGATGAAACGGCCGCATCGGTGCTTGCCGCAGACGGCTCTGTCCTTTCGAATATTATTACGTCACAGCATGACGTTCATCGGCGATTCGGTGGCGTCGTTCCCGAACTCGCTTCTCGTGCTCACATTGAATCGATTGAAGACGTATCCTCTGAGGCACTGCAACAAGCTGGTCTCGCATGGGCGGATCTCACTGGAATCGCCGTCACCCAAGGACCAGGCTTGGCGGGTGCTCTGCTCGTCGGAGTCAATTATGCAAAGGCACTGGCCTATGCCTTGAATATTCCGGTGGTCGGCGTGAGCCATCTTGAAGGCCACATCGCTTCCGCTTGGCTGAAGGATCCAGCGTTCCCCTTACCCTGCGTGGTCCTGGTTGTTTCGGGTGGCCATACCCATCTTTATTATAAGGAGCTAAGCGGTCATTGCAGGCTCCTTGGCGCTACCAGAGACGATGCGGCAGGGGAGGCATTTGACAAAGGGGCTCAGTTGCTTGGGCTAGAATTTCCAGGCGGGCCAGCTATTGATCGTCTGGCTCGCCTGGGTAATCCGGAGGCCATTGCCTTTCCCCGTTCCTATCTAAAAAACGGGAGTCTTGATTTTAGTTTCAGCGGTTTAAAGACAGCATTGCTCTATAGACTTCAAGGGATAGATGAGCAGTCTCACAAGGAGAAAATTGCTGACTTGGCGGCTGGCTATCAGGAGGCCATCGTGACTGTCTTGGTGGAAAAATCCTTTGCTGCAGTTCGGTCATCCGGTGCGCATGCGTTAGCAGTTGTCGGAGGAGTGTCAGCCAATTCTCGATTACGCACACTGCTTCAGCAACGAGCTGCATCCGAGAGCCTGCAGTTAAGTCTCCCCCCGCTGGCCTACTGTACCGACAATGCGGCAATGATTGCAGCCGCAGGGAGACAGGCTCTTTTCGCAGGGCTCCACGCATCCCTGGACATCGATGCCCAAGCTTCACTGGCTTCATCCTTCGCGACGACGATCTAACCGACGCCTATAAGGAAACGACGCCCATTCCAGAAATTCACGGACAGGTTCTCGGTCTCCGCGCCGGCCAGCTCACAATGCTTGAGCGGCTCTACCGCCGGCGTATGCCCGTAGATGAAGTCCTTTCGGCTGAAGCGGCAAAAACTCTCGCGCAATTTACCCACGAAATTCGGCGCCCCATTGGCTTGGTCATCACCAGGCGCGGAGCTGTTCAAGACGTTCTGGTCGGCGCCGGCACCGAGCCATCGCCAACGACGTTGGCCAACTTTCGTGCAAGTCCACGATCTCTGCGGGGCCTTCGCCTCATACGCGCCCATCTAAAGGAACTGCCCCTTACTCAAGAAGACCTCACGCTACTGGGTCTACTCCGACTCGATATGATCGGAACGATGTCCGTTACGCCCAAGGGGGAACCAGGGTTACTCTCCCTGGCTCATCTGAACCCACCCAGTCCTCATGGACAGCTGTATACGCTCCTGAAGCCCACTCTGGTTCATCAATGTCCTGTGAGCTTCGAGACATTCATTCGTGAATTGGAGGCAGACCTTCAGCGCCAGAGCGGTTCTCACACGATGGCTCAGGGGCAGACCGCCATCCTCGTGAGCGCCTCCCCCAAGAGCAAGGCCGACCAAGAAGAGCGCCTCGCCGAATTGGCAGAACTGGCCTCCTCGGCAGATCTCACGGTGATCGACCGTTTGGTCCAACGTACACAGAGCGGCCATCATCGGTTCCAATTAGGAAGCGGCAAACTCAAGGACGTGCTGATGCAAGCCATGCAAAAAGGCGCGGACCTGCTTATCTTCGATCAAGATTTAGCTCCCGCGCAGCTGCGCGCCATTGAGGAGATCACGGACCTCACGGTCATCGATCGGACCCAACTGATTCTTGATATCTTTGCACAGCGAGCGCATAGCCGAGAAGGCAAGGTGCAGGTCGAATTGGCGCAACTTCGTTATTTGCTCCCTCGTCTCTCCGGTCAGGGCACGAGCCTCTCACGCTTGGGCGGTGGCATCGGCAGCAGAGGTCCCGGTGAAACAAAGCTCGAAACGGATCGCCGTCGCATCAGAGAGCGCATCGACCATTTGGATCGGGAAATCGAGGGCTTTGCTCGTCACCAAGACCAACGGCGATCACGCCGCGGCCGACAGCCCTTCCCAGTCTTGTCAATTGTGGGCTACACGAACGCCGGCAAGTCAACATTGCTTAATGTCTTAACGAACAGTCAGGTAAGCGCAGCCGCACGCGTCTTTGAAACGCTCGACACCACCAGCCGCAGACTGCGTTTCCCGCATGGCAGGGAAGTCATCATCACTGACACGGTGGGATTTATTCGCGACCTGCCCAAAGATCTTCTCGCAGCCTTCAGAACGACGCTGGAAGAATTGCGCGATGCCGACCTCCTCATGCATGTGGTCGATGCAGGGGCAAAAGATCTGGACACTCATATCGCAGCAGTCGACATCGTGCTACAAAGCCTTGCCCTCGACCAGGTTCCGCGAGTTCTGGTGTTCAATAAGTGCGACCGACTTCCGTCCGCACAAGCGGAATCCCTCTGTCGACGCTACGGTGCGATCGGGATCTCGGCTCTGAACCCAGAGACCTTGTCCCCACTGATTCAGCACCTTGAAGAACGGCTGGCCGTACTTGTCCCACCGGACGGTTCTTCCGAAAAATCGGCAGCCTCGGTGCCCACACTTGCATCTCGTCCGTAACCCGCTGCACAATTGGCCCATTCTGGTACCATCCATGACAACGAAATCTTTGCCATCATCGGATTATCGGAAGCGCCTCCGAGAGATTGCAAAGACGCTCCAGCACACCATGCCAAGCCCGAAGATGGAGCTCGACCATCGTTCGCCGTGGGAATTGCTTGTGGCTACGATCCTCTCCGCCCAATGCACCGACCAGCGAGTCAACCAGGTCACTCCATCGCTCTTTCGGCATTATCGGAGACCAGCAGAGTTGGCTGCGGCGCATCTTCCTGAACTCGAACAGCTCATTCGTTCCACTGGTTTCTTTAAGAATAAGGCGAAACATCTCGTCGCCTGCGGCAAAGCTGTGACCGAGCGCTTCAGTGAACAAGTCCCGCACACGATGGAAGAATTGATCACTTTGCCGGGGGTTGGCAGAAAGACGGCAAATGTTATTCTCGGGACTGCTTTCAGCCAGCCCAGTATCGTCGTCGATACCCATGTGAAGCGCGTGGCGAAGCGACTTGGATTGACCAGATCCGACAATCCAGACTTGGTCGAACAAGACCTGCAGCAGCTCCTGCCGAAATCCCAATGGACTGCTGTCTCGCAACGATTGTTACTGCATGGCCGCTATGTCTGCCTTGCCAGAAAACCCCAGTGCGCCACATGTCCGGTCTACCGGCATTGCCCATGGAAAGAGAAAGGTCTCCAATGATTCGTAGCATGACCGGTTTCGGACGACGACAGGCCCCCTGGCAGGATGGATTTGTGACGGTGGAAATGCGCTCCGTCAACCATCGCTTTCTAGAAATTGCCTGCCGCCTGCCCAGGCCGTTAAGCCCTCTGGAAGACTCCTTCAAGAAAGCCGTTCAGCAGCGCTGTACCCGTGGGCGCATCGACATCACGGTGACGGTCCAGGCGGGCAAAGGCCGCGCCGAAAACGTCATTCTTGACCAATCCCTGGCGAAACAGTACCATCAGGCCCTCCGGACCCTCAAGAAATCCCTGAAGCTGAGCGGCTCAATCGATCTTGCGCTTATGGCTGGGCTCCGTGATGTGCTGTCGGTATCGGATCAACCGACGGAAGACCCGAAACTAGCGAAGATCGCTCAACAACTGACGACCCAGGCACTGACGGATCTTGAGGGCATGCGAACGCGCGAAGGGAAAGCCCTGGCAGAGGATATGAGCACACGGATTCAGACAATCCGGGGACATAAGACTCATGTCGCCGCACGGACCCCGCTACTGGCCAAGGAGATCTTTGACAAAATGAAGGGTCGTGTAGAAAAACTGCTAGGGTCGGAAATCCCCGATCCTCCCCGGCTGTATCAGGAGCTGGCGGTGTACGCTGACCGTAGTGATATTACGGAAGAAATAGTCAGGTTGGACTCGCATATGGTACAGTTTGAGCAGACGCTCAACCGTGCAGACTCTGTAGGCAAAACACTCGATTTTCTGCTTCAGGAAATCGGGCGGGAAGTCAACACAATCGGCTCGAAAGCCAACGACGCGGAAATTGCCGGTCATGTGGTCCAAATGAAGGCCGAATTGGAACGCATTCGCGAACAGGTCCAGAACGTCGAATGAACTCAGCCACCACGACCAGCTCCACGGCACCGGCATCCAGCCCCTCACGGCCCTCGACGGATCGGCGGGGAATTCTTTTCATTATTTCCGCGCCTTCCGGGACGGGGAAAACCACGCTCTGCAAGCAACTCACCGCGAACCTCCCCGGACTGTGGCATTCAGTTTCCTATACCACAAGGAAGCCGCGGCCAGGCGAAGCGCATGGACACGATTATTTCTTCATTGGCGAAGAGACATTCCGTGAGATGATCGCGCGAAATGAATTTGTCGAGTGGGCTCATGTCTATGGACATCTCTACGGAACTCCGTGGAAATCGCTGAACGAAAAGATCGACCAGGGGATCGATGTGTTACTGGAGATCGATGTGCAAGGGGCGATGCAGGTCAAGAAACGATTCGAGGATTCGGTGTCGATCTTTATTCTCCCTCCCTCGATGACTGTGCTCCGGGCTAGGCTCCAAACCAGGGCATCAGATACTGCGGAAGAGATTCAACGGCGACTGCACAAAGTGAAAGAAGAGGTGTGGAGCTACCGGGAATACGCCTATATTGTCAGAAACGAAGATCTCGAACGATCCCTTCGCGATCTCGAAAGCATCTTCTGGTCGGAACGTTTGAAGACAAAACGATTGAATATGTCGTGGCTTGAGAACAATTTCATTCTTGAGGATGAACAGAAACCCGAAGATCGCAAAGATCTTCCCTAACCTAAAGGAGTACCGCGTCCATGATCGACATGTTGAGACTCTTGCCCCAATACACAGCAGGCGAATTTGACTCGCGCCACCGGCTGGCGATCATCACAGCCCAGCGAGCGAAGCATATTGTCCAGGGATCGCGCCATGCCGCTTCACGCTTCACTAAAGAAACGACTATTGCTCTTGATGAGGTCCTCCAGGGGAAAATCACATACCTCGTTGGCCAGGAAGCGCGGGATGCCATGAAGGAGGCGAAGCGAGGCAAGGAAGGCGAAATGGAACGCATCGCCTTGATGACCGGCGACGATGCAAAGGAGATCAAGAAAGAATTGAGCGTCTATGTTGACGATTCCCCGAAGCCGGTGGTGGCTGAGAGCGAGGAGTAAAAGGAGTCATTGGTGAAGATCTCCGATTCCACTGAGCCGACGTTGATCGGGAAGCAGATCGTGCTCGGCGTGACCGGCAGCATCGCGGCCTATAAGGCGGTCGCATTGCTCCGGACCTTGCTCCGTGAAGGAGCGGTGGTGCACGTCGTGATGACGCAATCGGCCACGAAGTTCGTCACCCCGCTGACGTTTGAAGTGCTCTCCGGCTATCCAGTCTCGACGGATGTGTTCGAGGCGCATCAGGAGATGAAGCACTTGTCGTTGCCCGCACAGGCAGATGCCATCGTCATTGCGCCAGCCACGGCCAATTGTCTTGCAAAGGCTGCGCTGGGGCTGGGCGACGATCTCCTCTCGACGATGCTCCTTTCAGCAGAGTGCCCGTTGATTGTGGTTCCCGCCATGGACGGGGGGATGTGGATGCATCCATCTGTCCAAGAACATATTGGGACGCTGCGTGCGAGGGGAGCAATCGTGGTGAATCCAGAAGTAGGTCCGCTTGCTTCCGGACAGGTCGGCCAAGGCCGCTTGGCAGAGGAAGGCACAATTCTGGAGGCGATTCAGGCGGCGCTGGCACCACAGCGCGATTGGCAAGGGCAGCGTATGCTGGTTTCGGCGGGTCCGACACAAGAGCCGATCGATCCGGTACGCTTTATTTCGAATCGCTCCTCCGGCAAGATGGGCTATGCCATCGCTGAAGCTGCCCAAGCAAGGGGAGCCCAGGTGGTTCTCGTCACTGGTCCAACAGCGCTACCGGCTCCGAGAGGCGTCGAGGTTGTTTCGGTAGTTACGGCTGAAGAAATGTTGAAGGCCCTGTCCGCGCATCTGGCATGGTCGACCACCGTCATTATGGCCGCCGCCGTGGGGGATTTTCGTCCCACACATCCTGCCTCGCAAAAGATAAAGAAACAGGGGCGAACCGCCCAGACGCTCGATCTTGAACGAACTACTGACATTCTGGCATCCTTATCTGCCCAACGGACCACGCAACTCATGGTTGGCTTTGCTGCTGAGACCGACGATCTGATCGCCCATGCGAAAGACAAACTGAAGGCGAAAGGGCTCGACCTTATTGTTGCCAACGATGTCACGATAGAAGGAGCGGGATTCGGCAGCGATCAGAACGCAGCCGTATTGATTGACCGGCAGGGGGGCATGACAGAACTGCCTTTGATGCCAAAACGAGCACTCGCCGACGCGATCTTGAACCGGGCGCAAACATTAATCCACACCAGACAATCTATCCATGCTCCGAAGCCAGTTGCAGGAGGACGCTAGCAGCCCATGGCTCAGGATCAGCAAGCCGCCGAGAGTGCCTTGCAAATCGATCGACTGGCTACCCAGTTGGCCAAAGATCCACACTCGAAGGTCTTTATGCCCTTGGCCGAAGAGTATGGGAAAGTCGGTATGTGGCAGGAAGCCGCAGGTGTCCTTGAAGATGGCCTGAAACTGTATCCCGGGTTCATTACCGCCATGGTCGCGCTCGGGCGTGCATACGACCACATGGGTCAGGCCACGAAGGCCAGAGCCATTCTGGAAGAATCCATCAAGTTGAGTCCTGAAAACCTGCGCGCGCACCGAACCTTGATCAAGATCTACCAGAGCCAGGGGCTGAACGAATCAGCACTGCAATCCTGTGCCGTCATCCTCACAGTCAACCCACGTGATGAAGAAGCGCGCTCAGTTCAAGCTGCTTTAGGCGGACCGTTGAAACACAAGAAGGAACAAGAGCGGCCAAAACCGACGGCTCCAGTAATCGATGATCTCTCCGCCAAAACGGCAAATGCACCGCCCGATCCTGCCGAACTCCCAGTCTCTGCCACAAAGACGATTGCAGTGCCAGACTCGACTGCCTCCACAGTGGACGAATCGGCAATCGCTTCTGTCGAGCCCATGAGTGTGGAAACGTTTCTTATGGAGACAGGCCTCTCCCCACAGGATCGGACAGAGGAACACCCTATGGTCGCGGAGCAGGATTCCCGAGCTGCTGACACTGTGGAGATGCTTCCTCCATCGCCTCATGCTAAAGCTGTAGTACAGCTGGAATCATGGCTTCGCAGCATCGAATCACGTCGTCACGATCGTGACACAACGAACGAACCACACTCCAAGGTTTCATAATATTTTTCACACGTTTGACCGGTCTGAGGCGGACTGCTACAATGCCGCCCTGCTGGACCCTGTTGCGTGGAATCGTCCTCGCATATCCAGTATGCGATAGAAAGACATGCTACGAATACGAGTCTTACACGGCCCCAATCTCAATCTTCTCGGGACCAGGGAGCAGTCCATATACGGCACCCTGTCCCTCGACGCCATGAATTCAGCCATCACGAAGTTGGCGGAGGGGCTGGCCGTGAAGGTGGACCTGCGCCAGTCGAATAGCGAGGGCGAACTTGTCACCTGGATTCAAGAGACTCGGACGGGATACGATGGGATCATCATTAACCCTGCCGCCTATACACACACCAGCGTCGCAATCCGGGATGCCATTGCGGCGGTCGGTCTGCCGACTGTTGAAGTGCATCTGTCCAATATTTATCAGCGGGAAGAATTTCGCCACCGGTCCTACATCGCAGGAGTCGCAATCGGACAAATTTCAGGATTAGGCCCGACCGGCTATCTTCTTGCGCTCCGTGGGCTGCACGACTATCTGACCACATCCCGACGCCAGAAGAAGATTTCCACACCGGCGCCATCGCGACGGGTGGCAAAAGGAACGAGATAATTGCAGCGCCGGTCCAACGACCGGCTTACAGTTTGAAGGGAGTATCGAGTGATTTCCACAACCGATTTTCGCGGTGGAGTGCGCCTTATGGTGGATAACCAGCCCTTTTATATCGTTGAGTTTCAACATGTAAAACCCGGTAAGGGTGGAGCCTTCGTACGTACCAAGCTCAAGAGCTATCTTTCAGGTAATGTCCTGGATCGTACCTTCCGATCCGGAGAACGGTTCGAGGAGCCAGATCTCGAAGAACGGACCATGCAATTCCTCTATGCAACTGACGATGCCTATACTTTTATGGACACGGAGACTTTTGAGCAACTGACGTTCGAAAAAGGCAAGCTCGGCGGAAATGCGGACCTCCTAAAAGAAGACATGACGGTGAAAATCCTTGTGTATGAGCATCGCCCAATCGACGTCGAGCTGCCGAACTTCATCGAACTGAAAGTCAGCGATACCGAGCCAGGTTTTCGTGGCGACACTGCCACGGGCGGCACCAAGCTTGCGACTCTTGAAACCGGTGCTACCATTAAGGTGCCGCTCTATTTGGAAACCGGGACCGTAATTAGGATCGATACCCGTACACGAGAATATGTGGAGCGTGTTCGGTGAGCAAGCAGGTCTCCAGCAACTCGAAGAAGGGTAGGAGACCGATCATCCTCCCACAGGCCGTTACCGCAACCCAAAGCGGGCAGGGGGCGTCCTTGCTCTCAGGACAACAGACCAAGCAGATTCAAGAACTGATCGATTTGCTTAAAAAAAATAACCTGACAGAAATGGAGCTGGAGTGGGAAGGCCTCAGAGTTCGCGTGCGGCATGAAACCGGGCTCAGAACGATTACGGCTGCGGTTTCTGAGCAGGGGACGGCCGGCTCAACCTCCACAGCGCAACTGTCTGCCGCAACAGGTACAAAGACCGAAGATACGACAGGCATGATCACCATCGCGTCCCCAATCGTCGGGACGTTCTATCGGTCTCCCTCGCCGGACGCCGACCCCTATGTTGACGAAGGCGATTATGTGAAAAAGGGCCAGGTCCTGTGTATTGTCGAAGCGATGAAGTTGATGAATGAAATCGAGTCGGAGGTGAATGGTCGGGTCATGAAAATTCTGGCCGAAAGCACCAAGCCGGTGGAATATGGACAGGCGCTCTTCCTTGTCGATCCGACAGCCACATCGTAATCCTCTTCCCATGACCCACATCGGAGCATTTGCGTGTTCAAGAAAGTATTAATAGCTAATCGCGGTGAGATCGCGCTCCGCGTCATTCGAGCCTGCAAGGAACTCGGCATTAAGACCGTGGCGATCTTTTCCGAGGCCGATGCAGCGAGCCTGCATGTGCGCGCCGCTGACGAAAAGATCTGCGTCGGACCTCCCGACGCGGCTCTCAGCTACAGAAATATTCCCAACGTCTTGAGCGCGGCGGAGATCACCGGGGCGGACGCCATCCATCCCGGCTATGGATTCCTCTCCGAGAACGCCCACTTCGCTGAAGTTTGCGAGTCCATCGGCGTCAAATTCATCGGCCCCACATCCGAACATATCGCTCTTCTGGGAGACAAAGCCAAAGCGCGAGAAATCGTCGCCCGCCGTGGCTTACCCGTCACGCCAGGCAGTCCCGGTGAGCTGAAGAGCGAACAAGCAGCCTTCGATGCCGCAGGCAAGATCGGCTATCCTGTCATCATCAAAGCTTCAGCCGGTGGGGGAGGACGCGGCATGCGCGTCGTCAACAAAGCTGAAGACCTCGCTCGTGCGTTTCAAGCCGCACAAGCGGAGGCGAAGACCACGTTCGGCAACGATGCCGTCTATCTTGAACGATATTTTCTTGAGCCCCGCCATATCGAAGTGCAGATCATCGCCGACCATCGTGGGCATGTCGTGCATCTCGGCGAGCGTGACTGCTCGATCCAGCGCCGGCATCAGAAACTGCTCGAAGAGACGCCGTCGCCCGCCGTCGATGAAAAACTCCGCCGGGAAATCTGCCGCGTTGCCGTCGAAGCCGTCAAAGCCGTGCATTACCGAAATGTCGGTACCGTCGAGTTCCTGCTCGACAAGGACCGCAACTTCTTTTTCATGGAAGTGAACACCCGCATCCAGGTGGAGCACGCCATCACCGAAATGGTGACCGGCATCGATCTCATCAAGGAACAAATCAGACTCGCCGACGGGCAGTCCCTCTCGTTCAAACAGCAAGACATCAAGCTCAGCGGACACAGCATCGAATGCCGCATCAACGCCGAAGACCCGGAAAAATTTACACCCTGTCCTGGCACGATCACCAGATACAGCGCACCAGGCGGATTCGGTGTGCGCGTCGACTCGGCGATGGAATCGAACATGACGGTCGTGCCCTTCTACGATTCGATGATCGCCAAGATCATCACACATGGCCGAGACAGGCAGGAATCCATCGCCCGCATGCGCCGAGCCCTCGACGAATTTGTGATCGAAGGCATCAAGACGACCATTCCGCTGCACAAACGCATCCTCAACGACCCCGATTTCCAAAAGGGCCACGTTTCGACCACCTTCCTCGAACGCTTCCTCGCCAGTTAGCGCTGCCCCCGACGCCATCAGATAACCATGTACGAATCCGCGTGCGCTCGTCTCATGGACGGACAGCCGCTGAGTGATTTTTACATATGTGGAATTTTTTACAGCACCCCACATCAAGAGGCCTGATTCAAGTAAGAACTCAGTGCAGAAGCACGGCGGAACCATCGATGGTGGGAGAAATGAAAAATCGATTCGTCAAGCCACAAAATATGGGGGCTCAATTGGGCAGGACACAATGCCTACTTCTTAGGCAAACAGCTGCGAGGTCTCTCAGAGTAGGTCATTTTCATCAAGACAACCCTCCCATCCACAGAGTTACCCACAGAAGCTGTGGAAGAGAACCTCTGTCAAAGGATAGACGATTGAAATACACGGGACGGATTCATCTAATCGATCTGGTTTATTATCTATCTTCTTGATTTTGTTTAACCAAACAAACGAGACAAACCAAGTACCTGTCTTCTTCTGCAGGGAACGTGGGCAGTATCCTGTGAGAGGGGATTGACGTACGCTACTTCGCCGTCTTTTCAGATCCCTTCTCCGTGATCTTCTTGACCGCATTTCCAATCGCAGACCCGATCTTGGGAATCTCTTTCTCGACATTGTTGGCCGCGCTCTTCAGCCCTCGTCCAAGATCGTCTACGGTGAGGCCTTTGCTATTCCCTGTCTTAGGATTGTCGGCAGCGGTCGATGAGGCTGCTGCCTGTGTGAGTCCTACGGCCAATAAGGCCGCGATGATGATGACCGTTCTGTTATGCATGAAACACCTCGCTGTTGGAGAAACTATACCACGAAGGTACGCAAGCGTTGTCCCTTTAGAAGCAAGGCAATAGACGGAATTGTCGAGCTGAGCAACAGTCCCGCCGCTCTGGTTCGTCTGGTTCATCTCGTTTCTTTGGTTTGTGTGGTTCGATGGCCGAAAAGAATCCAGCTTAACCGGATAAACCAGACAACCTGTTTAGCCCTGACGCTCAACCTTACCCGTCACATCCTCTGACAGCCAGCGTGCTTTCTCGCGGCGAAAGGGGTATTCTTCCGCGGCCCCCACAACAACACTATGCAGGCCACACCACGCTTAATCCCGCTGCCGCTCTACACACAAGTGCTCATCGCCGTGGCCTGTGGCGCGTTGCTTGGAGTGGTCTTTGGTCAAGAGACTTATCTGGGCGGCCTGCGCAACGAGCATCTGGGCTGGCTCGGTCTGCTGCTCGTCACGCTGCTCAAGACCCTCGCCATCCCGCTCATCTTCTTTGCGATCCTCGATGCACTCATCCGCACCAGCCTCCCGCTACGTCAGGGGACCAAGCTGCTCCTCATCTGCCTCATCAACGTCTCCGTGGCCATGACGATCGGTCTCGTGATCATGAACACCTGGCAGCCGGGCTTAGCCTGGCTTGGTCACGTCGACGAATTGCTGAACGTCGTACCAAGCCCCAAGCCATCGGCGGGCACTCCCGCAACAGTGCAGACCGGGGCGCAGAGTCCGATCGAATACCTCGCGTCCTATATTCCCCGCACCATCATGGCTCCGTTTTCGAGCGGCAACATCATCGGAGTCGTCCTCCTCGCCCTATGCATCGGCGCTATGCTTCGCCGCTTGCATGGCAAGACAGACCAGGGTCGTGGAGTCATTCATACCCTTGTGCGGGTCATTGATCGCATCTATTCCTGGCTCGTGCAGATCCTCGGATGGATCATTCTCGCGGTACCGCTCGCCGTCTTTGGCGTCGTCGCGCAGGTCGTCGGCAAAGCGGGCATCGGCGTCTTCGCCGTTCTCTGGATCTTTCTCGTCACTATGCTCGTGGGACTCGCCATCCACGCGCTTGGCTACTACCCACTCGTCGCCTGGCTGATCGGGAAGAAGTCGCCGAAGATCTACCTGGGACAAGGGGCCGACGCGATCATGACCGGCATGTCGTGTAACAGCAGTCTCGCCGCCGTGCCAGTCACCCTCCGGTGCCTCGATCGGATGCAGGTCTCGCCTCAATCGGCGCGCCTCGCGGCCTGTGTCGGCACGAACCTCAACAACGACGGCATCACACTTTATGAAGCGATGGCCGCACTCTTTCTCGCGCAAGCGCTGGGATTCGACCTATCGATGGGCAGTCAGCTATTGATCGTCGCCGCGTCGATGATCGCGGGGGCCGGCGTGGCCGGCATTCCGGAAGCCGGGATGATCGTGTTGCCGCTCGTCCTCTCAGCCGCTGGCTTGCCGGCTCATGTCATCGGTGCGGCCATTCCACTCATCATGACCGTGGATTGGATCATCGCCCGAGCCCGCTCTGGCGTAAACGTCCTGAGCGACATGCTGGTCGCCATCCTCCTCGATGTAGGGCGTATCACACCCGAGACTGAACCAATCGCGCTTCAGTCCCAATCCGAAATCACCAATCCCACAGAGCCCCAGCCATCCTGAGGAGATGGATGGTCTTTCTGGTCTGTCTGGTCTCTTTGGTTCATCTGGTTGGTTTTCCATTCCGGCCAACAAGACAGATCAGATTAACCAAACAAACCAAATAGACCAGATAAACCTCCTCCCTGCCCCTACGCCTAAGGTTTCACGCTCTTTGCGTTCCCTGCGAAGCAACAGTGCTTGTATTTCTTGCCGCTGCCGCAGGGACAGGTCGCGTTTCGGCCGATCCCCTGGCTGAGTTTGGGCAGCAAGGGGAGCAGCGACTCCGTGTCTTGGTGAAACATGTCCCGCAGCATGGCGTACAAGACGGGGTCGCGACGTTTCAACAGCTCGGGCGACGTGAAGAAATACTCGGCCAGCACCGCGAAGAATTCGTGTTCGTTCGTGTAGGCATAGGCGCTGATGTGGGCGCCATGTTTCGACGGCCGGGCCAGTTCCCGGGCCACATACCGCACCCACTGCCGGACCGCCATCCAGGGGACTTCCGGGGGGAGCCCATATTCGCTCGCTTCCTTCTCGACCAGGTGCGCAAACTCATGCACCCCCACATTATGGTGGCCTGCGTGATGGTCGAATCCCGCCAAAAGGGCCGGCTTGGAGAGAATCATCACCCCGCTCAGATGGTGCAGCCCGACCATCCCAAGAATCGTTTCATTGGAACCTCCACGGCTCTGATAGGCGTCGTCGAACGCATCCGGATAGATCAGCACCTCACGCAGCCGATGGTATTCCCAGTCGTGAAACCCGAAGATCGGGATCGCTGCACTCGCCGCCACCAGCACCCGAATCGTCTCGTCCACCTCCGTGCGAATGCCCGTGATCCGGACCTCGTCGAGAAAGATCTGCACCAGCTGCCGGAACCGCGCCTTCCCCACCTCGTCGAGCGCCTTGAAGAACGCCACGTGCGCGCAAAGAATCCGCTCCCACTGGTCGGGAAACGGCTGCTGCATCACTGCCATCCGCCGGTGACAGCGTCGTCGCACCCACCAGTAACTAAATGGACTCAGCCCCAACAGGAACCAGAGAGGATGGGAAAGCCAGACCAATAATCCCGCCGCCCAGGCCACCAGGCCAGCGACCACGAGCGCCTGCAGCCGATTCCGACCATTGGCCTCCGCCGTCACAATCATCGTCTCGTCTCCACTGTGAGAGCTCTGACAGAGCCACGATTGTACTTCGAACAAGCATGGACTTGTCTGTCTTGTTCAATAGGTCTATCTGGTCTGTCTGGTTTATTTGGTTTCTCTGAGTGATTTGCCGACCTGGCCAACAAGATAGACCGGAGAGACGAGACAGACTAGATAGACCAGACCGGTAGGTTCAAGCGATCAACGCAACACCAACTGGGATACAGTGGAGTTGGAGGGTGATCGTCATGGCACACATGGGGCGTCCGGGCTTATCTGCGGCCGAGAAAGCGGAACTCTGGCAGTGATGGAAACAGGGGCAGTCGTTGAGCGAGATCGGTCGGGCCCTCGGCAAGCACGCCGGATCGATTCATGGCGTGCTGTCCTCGAGTGGCGGGATCATTCCTCCTGTTCGCAAGCGATCGCGCTGGGCGCTGACACTGGCGGAGCGAGAGGAGATTTCGCGTGGCCTGGCCATGGCGCGTTCGATCCGGCAGATCGCGACTACGCTCGGTCGAGCACCCTCGACTATCAGCCGTGAAATCCACCGCCATGGTGGAGTCCGCACGTATCGCGCCGCGTGAAGTAATACAGGTGTCAGAAACCATTTCTTGAATGAACGGTCGCGAGCTGAGGGGCACGAATGGACCGACCGGCGCGAAACCCAGTCCGGAAGTCTGATGTACCGCGTGCTTAGTCACGCGTATACGTGGGTGCCGATCATGGCTCCTGACACCTTTTTCTGTCCTCAGAGACCATCTCTAGGCCGAACACTGCGCACGGTCCTAAACATCCACCCCTAGCGATGTCCGTGTTCGGCACAGCTGTGAGATCTGCCGCTGCACGTCCGGACGTACTTTGGTGAAAGCCAGGCCGAATTCCTGAGGACGGCTCCAGCGCACCGTTGCACCTTCGATGGTGAACGGGTTGCCTGCATCCTGCGAGAAGATACAACACTCCAACTCTGCTCCCACGGGAACGGCCACTGGACTCGTGACGCGGCAGCCCCCAGGGGAGAGGTCTCGCAGCTCTCCTTCACCGGCCACTCTCCGACCCTTTGATGAAAAGTGGCTCTGCAATCGGACTGCGACGCGAACGTGCCGACGTGTGTCTCTCTTCCGATCCCTGGACGCCGGTGGACTGCATCGCGTCGGCGTGAGCGCTCGCTCTCCACTCGGGTGGCCAATGTCTCGGAAACTGGGACTCTGTTTTTGGTCCCCTCGCTGGTGCCCCAGTCTGTCCGCATACTGGCCGAATGATGTCCAGGCCTGTCCCAGCAGACTTAGCACCTGAGGCGTGAGTTGCCCCCCAAGTTTGAGCATGTCTCCGACCACGGACCGGGAGGCCGGTCGACGCCGGGGGAGGAAGCCGCGTCCCCCGGCGAGCAGATGCTTAATCCGCTGCGCCACGTCCTGGAACCCGGGGATCTCTTTTCTGGTCCAGCCATAGGCCTCCAGCGCTTCGGCATATCGGCCGAGTGACTCCAACGTCTGTCCCAGGACATACAAAATGTGCGCATTTTCTTTGGAGGAGAACGTGCCCACCTCCAGGGCTTGGCGGAATGCCTCGACGGCTTCGTCGTAGCGCCCCATCGCCCGCAAGCACAGAGCGATCTGCAGATGGGCGTTCCCGGCATACTGCGGGTCGCTGGCCACGTGTTGGAACTCTTCGCGCGCTTGGTCGAACATTTGGGCGTGCTTGAGCACACGACCGCGTTCATAGTGGCTGAGTGCGGACTTCGGTTGTTCCATGCTTTAATCCTCCCATTCGTCACGCGGGCACAGGAGACAAATTCTGGTCGATGGGGAGGGGAGCAAGAACAACACCCCGCGGTCGATCCACGCTGGACCTACAAATCAAGTAGTTACCTGCTCCACTCGCGGCTCGACTGGAGGGAAGCGTCGACAGGTTGGCCGGAAAGGTACGCGAGACGGTAGGCCGCCGTCTCGTGTGTGCTGGGGGATCAGAACAAGGTGTCAGGAACCATTTCCTAAATGGACGGTCGCGAGCTGAGGTGCACGAATGGACCGACCGGCGCGAACCCTGTCAGGAAGTCTGATGCACCGCGTGCTGAGTCACGCGTATGTGTGGGTACCGATCATGGCTCCTGACACCTTGTTCTGTCCCACGACCCTGTACTTTGACAAACTATCAGGTCGAAAACGGCAGGAGTATTTTTCCGCAGTGCGCGCTGGCCTGGCCCGCAATTACGAACCGATGACGAAACTATCTATTGCGGTGATCGAGAGCACTTTGAGATTCACGGGAAGTAATGCGGCGAACAGTTCTCGTTTCAGCGAGCAAGTCGGATCGGGTGAGTTTGACGCCCTCAATGTCTGTGGAAGTATAGACGATCATCTGAAACATGGCATGACGTTTTGCCGGATCGACAAGGTAGGGATTGGTTCTGTTAAGAGAACGTTTGAGCATGGGCGCAGAATAGCATGGTCTGTTCCCTGCGTCTGCGCTCATACCTATTTGCCTTCGGTTCGCTTGCGCGGATCTCCAGGCGGGGAGTAGGCTAAACCCACTGGCTCTGTGCTCGATGCGAGGCTCGCCATGGTTGTTGTCGTCGTCCTTTTGCTCCTGCTGCTGCCGCTGCTTTTCTCCGTCCATGCGGAAGATGTCGGCGAGCTGAGCGCGAACCCGTTCAATCCTAATTCCACGTCCAATCCCTTCGGAGCTGGAAGCCCCTTCAAGTCGAACGGCCTGAACAATCCATTCAGTTCCTACGGCAGTCCCTTCAGCAATCAATCGGCGACGAATCCGATCGCCACAGATGCGCCTCGACTCTACGACCAGCAAGGGAACTATCGCGGCAAGCTCAGCGTGAATCCATATGACCATGATTCGACCAGTAACCCCTATGGCCGCTACGGCTCTCCATATTCGCCGGACTCGATCAAGAATCCCTTCGGCGCCGGGAGTCCCTACAGCCCCAGTAGTCCCACGAATCCCTACGGCCGCGGTTTACGAATTGAAGTACGCTAGCGGAGCCGGTGCTACCTGCGCAGCTTTGCGAGAAAGTCAGCTAAGGAGATCATGGTGATGTCTGCATGGTGCTTGAGTGCCAAGAGATGGCGATCTTCCGAGACGACGAACTCGGCCTGTGCGGCGCTCCGGTTCTCGATGCGGTGGGTATGTTGAAAGGCCACGCATTGATGCGGGGAGTCCTCTTCGCGGTGTTCTTGGTTGCGGCTTCTGCGACCGTCTCGGCGGCCGATTCCTATACGGATGCCGTCTCTGCGGTTCATCGTGATAACTATGACCTCGCGGCGCGACTCTTCCGTCCTCTGGCTGAACAGGGACATGCCGGGTCACAGAGCTTTCTGGGTGTGCTCTATGCCAACGGGCAGGGCGTTCTGCAGAATTATGAGATGGCCGGGCGGTGGTATCGGCGGGCAGCGGAACAGGGAGACGCTGCGGCACAGTTCCAGCTGGGTATGCTGTATGTCGGCGGGCAGGGGGTGTCGCAGAGTTATGAAGAGGCTGGGCAGTGGTACCGGCGGGCGGCTGACCAGAGAGTCGCTGCGGCACAGTTCCAGCTGGGTATGCTGTATGTCGGCGGGCAGGGGGTGTCGCAGAGTTATGAAGAGGCCGCGCGGTGGTATCGTCGGGCAGCTGATCAAAGACATGCGCCAGCGCAGTTTCAGCTGGGTGTGCTGTATGCCAATGGACAAGGCGTGCCGCAGAGCTACGAGGAGGCAATCCAGTGGTACCAGCAGGCGGCTGACCAGGGACATGCGCGGGCGCAGAGCCATTTGGGCTTGTTGTATGCCCGTGGGCAGGGCCTACCGAAGGACTATCGCCTGGCCATACAATGGTACCGGCGGGCGGCTGACCAGGGAGATACGCTGGCACAGTTTCAGCTGGGTGTGCTGTATGCCAATGGACAAGGCGTGGCGCGGAACTATGAGGAGGCCGTCCTGTGGTACCGGCGGGCGGCTGATCAGGGAGACGCGGTGGCGCAGTTCAATCTGGGTGTGAGGTATGACAACGGGCAGGGGGTGCCGCAGAGCTATAAAGAGGCCGCGCTGTGGTATCGTCGGGCGGCACAACAGGGACATGCACGGGCGCAGAGCAATCTCGGCGTGTTGTATGCCAATGGGCAGGGCCTGCCGAAGGACGTGATTCGCGCGTACATGTGGCTCACCGTCGCGATCCCAGGGTCGAGAGGCGATGATGTGAAGACTGCTATCAGGAATCAAACCACTCTGGCCTCAGACATGACCGCCGAACAGATTGAGCAAGCGCAGGAGATGGCGCGGCGCTGCAGGGAGACTCAGTTCTTGCAATGTGAGTGAAGAAGAAAACACGTTCTTTTCTCAAGTAAATTGTGGTCCAGCTTTTGGGTTTTCGGTCACATCCTGTCTTTGCTTCAATCTGCGCCGGAGTCTGTGTAAGGCTGGCACGGGGTATGCCCGTGCCAGCCTGAGAAAATTTGGATGCGCGCATGTTGACACGTACGTTGTATACTGTACGCGATTTGTATAGGGTCGCATCGGCACGGCGGTCAGCCTAGACGTGCAAGCGGCGGTAGAAAGAATGGGGCAAGCAGATCGGGCAAGGCCATCTTTAGCAAGGGGGGATCAACTATGCGCTACATCAGTGTCATAAGTGGAGTCGTTGCCGCGCTCGTCTTCGCTGCGACAGCGAGTGCTGGGCCGGTTGAAGACAAGGCGCAAGGGACGGGTGGTGGGGCCGAATCAGGACAAGTTGACGTGGCCATTGATATCAGCGAGAAAGCCTTTCACGTCACAAAAGGTGGGACAGAGCGTGGTTTTACTCTCATAGCAGGGGCGCCGACGGTCATTCAACTTCGCAACCGGGATCTCGTGGCGCATGAGTTTATGTCCACACTGTTCCGCGATGTCCCGTTCCGCATTTCGGGCAACGCCACCTTGGTCAAGACAGCACGAGCCACCGGGGTTCGCGTCGATCCAGGGCAAACGGTGACCCTTGAGTTTAACGCCCCCGTGGCAAAGGCGGACCAATATGGCGGCACGGAATCCAGCTATGATGTCTTCTGGTGTAACGTCCATGGGAAGGAACATGGACAAAAAATGCGCGGGGAATTGCTGATCATAGAGACCAGAGGTGAGATCGGCGGCGGATAATGTGATGCAGGCTCAGGTCACCTGACGCGGGTCGTCCGATCGATTCGAGCGACCCGATTTCCTTCACGCTTCCTATTGCCTGGTCGATCCCTCGGTCAACCTCTGAGGGAAACATCGTGCACTCTGATCGATCTGGTCTCTGAGAGGGAGGGGCCGGTACAATGCAGTGGCTCAGACACACCAGAGGCGGACTCTTCACCACGGAGTGCGTTCGTGAAAAACAATGGAGAGGAGAAATAGTGCTGTCACGATTGTCATTGACAGCATTCGTTTTCCCACTCGCGCTCGCGCTAGGGATTGGCGGAATCAGTTCGGCCGAGGAGTCGCTGTATGACCCCGATGTGGTCCTTGTGATGAAGGACAAATACTTTCACGTGATCAAAGGGGCACAACCAGGGAACCCTCTGCCGAATCCAGCCTTCTCGTTACCAGTCGGGAGGGACATCGTCATCGAGCTCCGCAATGAGGACGATGTGGCGCATGAGTTCGTCTCGCCCCTGCTCCTAAAGGCGGAGGACCTTCAGATTTCAGGCCGGGCTACCCTCGTGTATACCCACACCGCGGTCGGGGTTCGGGTTGAGCCGAGAGACAGCGTGACGCTTCGCTTTGACATCCCTGACGCCGGCTTTGATCAATTTCATTTCTGGTGCAATATCCATGGGAAGTTTGCTGATGACAGCATGCGAGGGGAGATCTTTATGCTGCATACGAAACCGTCATCCCAGTAACCGAACTTCGAGACTTGTGAGGGCCGATTGGCAGAATCGAAGAAGTCAGGAGATGTGATGGAGATGGGCGGTGAGGGATGCCATGACCCCGATGACGATGTACTCTCTCTGAAGCAGGTTCTGCCTCAGAAAGCTGATTAAGAGGATTGCCATGATCGAGAGAATAGCGGGACGGATCCTTGGCGGACTCTGCGCCATCATGCTCGCCGGTGTTGCAGTAGATGTCGCGCAGGCCGGAGAGACGGTGGGAGTTCCACCGGAAGTGGTCGCAGAGTACATTCATGCGATCATTCAGGCTGATCGGACCATCTATTCCGCCCATGTCGTGGAGCGGCTGCAGGATCTCAAGGTCGCTGTGGCGGCGGAAGAATGGAAAGCGAAGAAGACGTTGCCTCTTCCGGCGCAAATGCTACAGATGGCCGGTCAAGAGGTTCAAGGGCTCGGACTCGGGCTTCGTATCCGGTTGGCCAGCCTGGGGCCAATTTACAAAAAAAACGGACCTGCTGATCAGTTCGAACGAGCGGGCCTGGAATCAGTGGCAAAAGATCCCCGGCAGCCCTATACGGGAATCATTACCGAAGGTGACAGACATTTTTTCAAGGCGATATTTGCGGACCGGGCCGTCTCCATGTCCTGTGTCGCGTGCCATAACAACCATGAGCTGAGCACAAAGCGGGACTACAAGCTCTACGATGTGATGGGAGGGATTATCATTTCATTTCCCGTCCAATGAGGCCATTTCGCCCCTACGATCCTGCTCGGAAGAGAGTACGGTGTCAGGAACCTTTTCTGACCCTTTGCGCTCATCGTGAAGCAGGGAGTAGCTGTACCCACTGATTGTTCCGTTTGTCAGAGACTCACCATGTAGGTTGTCTTCTCCTTTCTGCTTCTGTTGCAGACCCTTCCTCGTACCGTCCACGCGGAAAATCTCGGCGAGCTGAGCGCGAATCCCGCTGGTCTCTCTGGTCTGACGGTCCTTGAGGGTTCAGTCGAACGAGCTTACATATGCTCCCGCCAAGCTCGCTCGTTCCCTCTCTAGGGATGGGGGCTGATTGATCTTCCACTGCGCGTGTCTTATTGGAAGGCCAAGGCTTAGGTTGAGGTTGAGGGTTGAACAAACGCCGAGTCGAAGTGGTCAGTGCTCAACCTGAGCCGCAACCTTAACCTTCCTCTGTGGTACGCCGCGCGTTGCACGAGCACAGAAGATCATCAGGCTCCATCCCTTTTTCTCTGCTGACGGTGTAGACTCACCCCGTTGTCTCCTGCCTTCGTACCGGAGGTGTCATGCGTGCGATCCAACGTTTTGGTAAACAGCTCCAACGACTGCGAACCCGCCGTGGTCTGACGCCCGAACAGCTCGCGGTGAAAGCAGGGCTAGTTCCATTCTATGTGAGCAAGCTGGAGCAGGGGGAGCACGACCCGACGCTTAGCACGTTGGTGCGATTGGCGAAGACGCTGAGGGTGTCGGTCACGGAGTTGTTAGGGGAGAGCGTGAGTGCGAGCCAGTGGTGGCAGGTAGGGGAGGCGCGCTTTTCGACGCGAGAGAATGCCGAGGATCATGCACTCACCGCGGGAGAGATGTTTATCGCACGGTATCAGAACAAACCCACAGGCCCGGTGCGCCGGCTATTCCCGGTTCGCAAGGCGAAATAATCACTGCGATGTAGGAGTGGCCCGATTCATCTTCCACTACGCGCATCGAGCGAACGTCTTCCAATTCTCGCTACTCACTCTAAGGGAGCGACCAAGGCTGCCCTCGACTGCGCGCATCGGACGAGCACCGTTTTAGCGTGCGCGTTTCTGCGAGCAAGGAGGGCACCTTGCCGCTCCCTCCTCATCCTTTCCACATTCAAGTGGGGCAATACATCTTCCAGGTTTTCTTATTCATCATGGGATGAGCCATGTTGTGTCTTGACCAGCTTGGAGATGACCCGTGTGATATGCTCAGCCACCTTCGGCTCGTGAGTGTCGAAGTCCACCCCGAAATCAGCCCTCTTGACCCATTTCACGGTGGCGCGTTCAATCAGCAACAGTGTGGCCTCTCCCGGCACAAAAATATGCAGGGCGAGCACCATCCCGATAGAGACCGGCCTATTCCCGGTAATGTAACTCCCGTTCAGCGAAAGATCTTTGATGATTCCTTCACCAGCAACCCCGTCCCCAAAGTAGCGCATCGTCGCGAATGTCTTGAGCCGTTGACCCTTTCGCAAGATGAACTCGGCCATGCTGTCTCCTTCTCTCTATCGATGAGTCTTGCGTACCAAGAAATCCTCAGATGGTCGCGACCAATTCGTTCGCCTGCTCAGTCCTAACGACGCATGCGTAGGAGCCTATCCTCTGCGGCCTCTAGCAGGATGCTGAAAAATGGGCGGGATGGCTGGAACGATCCCCGTGCTCGCGCAACGCGCGGCCTCAGAAGGCCCTCGTTGGACGCGCGCAGTTGGAATCATCCCAGCCACCCCTTATAAAGTGATAAGTTGCTGCGGCCTTGCTGGATGGCCTTTTTGAGCATCATGAGGCAATTCAGGCCTCCAGCACCATATGGAATATTTCAACCGTGCGTTTCGTATTAACTGAGTTTTTTCGCAGCCTGCTTGACTGCCCCAATTGTACTACCACACTAAGAGTTTGGACAGAAAATTGCCAGCTATCCTTGCTCCAGCCTGCCGACAGAGCCTCTCATGCCGGGCCTCACTCCGTGCGATCTTCTTACCCGCCCATCTACTGGCAGATATTTTTCATCCGCCCTACTTCCGATTGCTTCGCAATCGATTATCCGAGTATTGCGATTAGCCTGAGCGAGGCCCTTCCAATCTCTTAAGCGTTTCTTAAAAGGAATGGCTGAGGATGCCCTTCTAGCGTCTGCAGCTACTTGTGCCGTTCTACTTGCCGGGAGTAGGCTACATCCAATGGAATTCCTCTTGATCATTCTCACGGTCATCGCTGCTGGTGCGGCCGTGGTCTATTTCCTGAGTTCATCAAGGGGAATGCAACTCGTTCGCAACAAGACGGTGTCAACCATACTCAACGATGTTCACGCCATTCAACATTCAGCGCCTGAAACCGCGCTCCATGATATTTACTATGCTCTCGCGGAAGAGAGAACCAACAAGAGTAAGTGGCTCACCGAGTTCGAATACTTGCACATGTTACGGGATGCCGGCTGTTTCGATCCGAGAACGGCCCCAGAACCTGAACGATTTGCTGAACTCATGGCGAGCATAGAAGAGAAGATTCGGCTTCAGGCCAGTGGTGTGACTAAGTGAATCAACGAGAAACATGAAACTATATCTGGATTCTTTTCCACAGGTCTCACAAAGGATCCTTCCATGCTCAATGTCCCGGCGTGAAGTCTCTTTCCCGCTATGCTAGGTTCGTGGCGCATTGCATCACATCAAGAGAGGGCGTCGTCTGTGAAACCAGGCTATCGGTTGATCATTGTCGACAAGGCCGGTGTGCTGGTCTCTGAATTCCAACTGACGGAGAACGCCCTGGCTCAACCGGTGGCCTTTGTTGCGGCGCTCAAACAGTCGATCGAGGACATTGAAGAGGAAGAGCCGTGAGTGTTCTCCGTCCGTTCCATCTGTGTACGATATCTCATTCGCCTCTGTGAGAAGGAATCTTGCTTATGCAATACGTTCATCTTGGTCGGTCAGGAGTGAAAGTCAGCCGCCTCTGCCTTGGCACGATGAACTTCGGGCCGGAGACGAACGAGGCGGATAGTTTTGCCATCATGGACCGGGCGCTGGAGCTGGGCCTTAACTTTTTTGACACGGCGGACGTCTATGGATGGAAGGTGGGGGAGGGGTGGACGGAGCAGATTGTGGGGCGTTGGTTCGCCCAGGGCGGGGGACGGCGTGAGAAAGTCGTGCTGGCAACGAAGGTGTTCGGACGGATGGGCGCATGGCCGAATCAGTCTCGCTTGTCGGCTCTGCACATCAAGCGGGCTTGCGAGGCGAGTCTGCGGCGCCTTCAGACTGACTGCATCGACTTGTATCAGATGCATCACGTCGATCGGGAAACGCCGTGGGAGGAAATCTGGCAGGCAATGGAACAGTTGGTCAGGGAAGGCAAGGTTCTGTACGTCGGCAGCAGCAATTTTGCCGGCTGGCACGTGGCTCAGGCGCAAGAGCTGGCGCGAAGCCGCCACTTTGTCGGCCTCGTGTCGGAGCAGAGTCTCTATAATTTGAACGAGCGGACGATCGAGTTAGAAGTGATTCCTGCCTGTGAAGCCTATGGCATCGGTCTGATCCCCTGGAGTCCGCTTGCACGCGGACTATTGGCCGGGGCCTTGGAACCGGTGACGATCGGTCGACGCGCGAACGAAGATCTGAAGAAAGATATCGAGACATATCGCCCCAAGCTGGAAGCCTATGAGGCCCTCTGCACACAACTCGGCGAGCGCCCGGCCGATGTGGCGCTCGCCTGGCTGTTACACCAAAAGGCCGTGACAGCGCCGATTATCGGACCGCGCACAATGGAGCAATTGAACGGCACGATGTCGGTTCTGAGTCTTACATTGAGTCAGGAAACACTGAAACGGCTTGACGAGATCTTTCCCGGCCCAGGCGGGTCTGCACCAGAAGCCTACGCCTGGTGATCATCACTCAATCTGCCATGAGTTATGCGCGTTGCGTGAGCATAGGACATCATCCAAAAGGCTCCGTCCTACTCTCCAGTCAGGGGGCTAGGGAGTAGTACGGCGGGTGTTCATCTCCTTGCGGACTAGTTCCTCAGCTTGTAACCAGTCTTCCAGGTCGCGTTCCCCCTGCCGCCCTCGTTGCTCATAGAGTTCGTAGGCTTTCTTCGCAATCAACTCCCTCACCTTGTCCGAATACTTCTGCATGGACTCAGGCTCAGGCGACAGGCTTCGCTCTACCACATGCTGAGCATCAGGATGTTTGGTCTTCATGGGCTCCCTCCTTCAACGACCGAGTTTCTGCTCTTACTATACCAGCAGCCCTGCCAAGTTGCGTAGAATTATTTATTGATCCTTGCATCCTCGATCTCGGCCCTCTTAGAATACGCCACCCTACGAGGCCTCTATGCCTTTTACGATTGGCACCTACCGTCGCGTCCCTGTTCTCTGCTCTGCAATCTACAGCGCGAGCCTATTCCTCAAGTTGTCACAGGCCTACTTGTTGAGTTTCTGGTTCCTGATCGCGCTCCTGGCGCTGAGTAGTGGACCAGTGTATGCGGGGTGGGTGTTGACGAGTGGCGACGACGAAGCCGGATTGGCCGTATACGTCGATCCCTCTACCCTTCGCCGCAATGGGAATCTGGCGAAGATGTGGCAATTATACGACTACAAAACCGTTCAAACGGTGGCGGGCGATTCGTTCTTGTCTATCAAGCGATTTAATGAATACGATTGCACAGAAGAGCGCACACGCATGCTTGGGTATACGTGGTTCTCGGGCAACATGGGAAACGGTAATGTGGTGTACAGTACCACTGAACAATTGCCGTGGGAACCGGTTGTGCCACGTACCATCAATCGATCTCTCTGGAAAGTGGCCTGCAGTAAGAAGTGATCCTGCTTTTTACGCTCGTGCGAGATGGGTTAGTTTGGTTTATCCAGTTCCTCTGGTCTATCGGGTTTGGTCTGTTACTTGACCCAGAGAAACTAGACAAACCAAACAAACGAGATAAATCAAATAACGATCTTCATGAATGCCGCCCGTTCTCATTCCCTCTCTGGCCTCTATATCATTCTCGATCCGTCGGTCTATCCTTCGCGTCCCTTGGTCGAGGTGCTGAGAACTGCAGCTGAGGCTGGCGCCTCCCTCTTTCAATATCGCAACAAGTCCGCATCGATGAAGGAAGCCTATACGGAGGCTTTGGCGCTCCGGCAAGCTGCTGCGAAGGCAGGCGCACTCTTCATCGTCAATGATCGCTGTGACTTGGCTCTGGCCGTGGATGCCGATGGCGTACACCTGGGTCAGGGAGACTTGCCTCTCGACTTGGCGAGGAAGGTGATGGGCCCGGACAAGCTGATCGGGATCTCCACACACAATTCCGATCAGGTGCGGGAAGCCACCGCCGGGAAACCGGACTATCTTGGCTTTGGCCCCATCTTCACACCCGGCTCCAAACAGGATCACGACCCGGTGGTTGGGCTTGAGGGATTACGTGCGATGCGCTCGCTCACATCACTACCCGTTTTTGCGATTGGTGGCATTCAGATCGACCGGTTGGGGGAGGTGGTGCTAGCTGGCGCAAATGGCGTTGCGGTTATCTCGGCAATTCTCAAGGCCCCGGATATCAGCCACGCTGTGAAAACGTTCCTCGCCCAGATGTGAGCCCGCATGATTCATGACGCTTCTGCTGCAAGTGCGGATACGCGGCTGTGACGGGTAGTTTCGCCGTTCAGCCCTTCGATATACTGCACAAGTATGCCTCAGGGCTTTACGCCTCCAAGTGCCCGTTTCGCTTCGCGTCTGCACGCTTTCGCGACGAGCCTTCATGAATAATGCGGGCTAGGACTAGCCTCGCCAGCCTAGTAATCGGAGCGGTCCCCGCAAGGCGGACCAAGCCCATCGTTCCAATTGCGATTCACGTGCTGGATGTAAGGGAGCGGACCCACCACTGGAATCCCAGCAAGTAGTCGAAGGAGACTCACGGTCGACTGTTCTTGCATGCGAGCGGTCTTCGTACGCACTGGTTGGCGTTGACTCAACACCAACGCCACGATCGGAATCTTTTCGTCGGCGAAGCGCGTGAAGCGTCAACAACGCGTGATTGATTCCCCCCGAGCCAGATTGTCCAACCACTATGGCAGACAACTTCATTTGATAGATGAGGTCTAATACGTTAAGTGACTGTGTGATAGGTACCTCTATGCCGCCAACTCCCTCTACAGCCACAAATGTATGTTTCTGACGCAGGGCATGGAAGGCCCGCATGATGGTCGCCACCCGCACGGTTTTCCCTTCCGCTCGTGCGGCAGAGAGTGGAGCCACTGGAAGTCTGAAAACATAGGGACTGACTTCTGCCATCGGATCATGGCTTCCAGCCGCACTTCGCAACAGCGCTCCATCAGACTGAGCCTTGGCCGATCGCGAGACCCCTGTCTCAATCGGCTTCATGACCCCGACATCGATCCCCCGTCGAGTCAGACACATTACGAGGGCAGAGGTGACGAGCGTTTTCCCGACACCAGTATCGGTCGCGGTGACGAATATCCCTCGCGGCCTGGAATCGGTAGCTAGCTGTTTGACTCGTTGCATAGCGTGAGGAAGGCTGAGGTCGAGGTCAAGGTTGAGCGAAGATCTAACATTCCTCATCTCAGCCTTGGCCTCAGCCTTAACCTTCCCTTTTGCACGGCGGACTTTTTCAGCATCCGCCTAGAGGGTTCGGCTATCACAGTTCCATACCTGTCCCGACACATCGTTAAGCTGAGCCAGATGCAACACCGTTTTGGCCACTTCTTCTCGTGACGGTGGCCTGCGTAACGCATGGCCGCTCCAGCTCTTGTCTGTCGGTATGGCGCCTTCAGACAGCTCCGTCTTCTGCCAGCCAGGCAAGAGGAGATTCACACGGATGTTGCCTGCTCCCCACTCTTGGGCGGCGGTGTGTATCAGACCAATGAGACCGGCTTTTGATGCAGCGTAGGCGGACTGTCCAATCGAACCATGGAATCCGGCATGCGATCCAATCACGACGATCGATCCACCGCCGCGAGCGAGGAGGGGAGGGGCCATCGCGCGAAGGCAGTGAAATGTTCCGGTCAGATTCGTGGCGATCACCTCAGCCCAATCTTCTTCCCGTTGTCGAAGCAGGAGATGGCTCCCTCCAATTCCGGCATTGCAGATAAACACCGATGGCATAGGCACCTGGCGGCAAGAAGTTCCCACCATCTGTTCCACCGCATGCCATTCGCGAATATCGGCTTCGTAGAGCGCTCCGGTTGCACCGATGGCCATCACCTGTGTGAGTGTTCTCTCAGCTGCTGCCTTGTTTCGATGATAGTGGACCCCGACAGACCAGCCGGCCGCCGCAAAAGCCAGGCAAATCGCTCGACCAATCCCTCCGGACGCGCCGGTCACTAGCACTGTATGCTTGAATTCGCTATCCGGTCTCGCCATCTCGCCTCCTCCGACGAAGAGCGCACTGCCTTGCAGATGTTCAAAAAGTTCGTCCAGCAAGGCCGCAGCGAGTGAAGGACCGAGGCGTACCCTCTGGGTACGTTGAGGGTCTGAACGATGCGAGAACGCGGCTGGCGGACTTTTTCAACATCTGCCATCAGATTATGGGTGGGATATCGCGTGAAGGCAAGTCTGCAGGGACGATTGATAGTGGGTCAGTTTGATATCTGGCGACCTCGACGGTATTGTCGACCTTCTATACGAAGGACGTAGCTGGAGCTGGGGAATGATCGCGAATCTACGCAAAGCTGTCATTATTGTTGCTATCCTGAACCTGGCCTATTTTGGAGTCGAGTTCGCCGTGGCCCTCGCCATCAGCTCGGTCGCACTGTTTGCGGATAGCGTCGATTTTTTAGAAGATGCCTCAGTTAATTTCTTGATTGCCCTAGCGCTTGGCTGGAGTGCAACCAACCGGGCTCGTGTGGGAATGGCCCTCGCCGGCATCCTGTTGATACCCGGCATTGCTACATTCTGGATGGCGTGGGAGAAGTTCTTGGCGCCGTTGCCGCCTGCCGCGCTTCCCCTGTCGCTGGCTGGTGCCGGTGCCCTGGCTATCAATCTGTCGTGCGCGTTCATGCTGGTGCATTTCCGGGCACATAGCGGCAGTTTGACACGAGCGGCGTTCCTGTCAGCTCGAAATGATGCCCTGGCAAACGTCGCAATCATCGCGACGGGGTTTGTCACGGCCTATACGCTTTCGGGATGGCCCGATCTGATCGTTGGGCTCGGCATCGCGGCGATGAACGCCGATGCCGCACGGGAAGTCTGGAGCGCAGCGCGTGAGGAACACAAGGCGGCCAATTCTTGAACAGATTTCATACTGACCCACTACAGGGCGACTCATTCCCTTGCCGCCTCCAGGATTGCTATGGTACGGTCACCAAGGAGCCTGTCCGACATTGCCTCCGTGACAAGGCGAAGGAGATGTGGCCAGATGAGCGGCGCAAGGCCAGAAAAAACCGGAGGCGTATTCACTGGAATACGTTGAGAGTTTTTCAGGGCCGAGAACGACGCAGATGGTTGCGGGTCGTTCGCCGCAGTAGAACGGTCAATGTCGGACAGGCTCCTAGAGTGTAACCAGTGGAGGGTCTCGCACATGCCGCTGAAGAAACAGGGATACCGATGGGCTGTTCTCATGGGCACAGCGCTGCTGCTCAGTTGTGCTCCCTTGTCAGCATCCCTTGCAACGGAAGACGCCGGCGTCATTGCCCAATCCGCCGACTATTTCCCCGATCAAATCGGAAACGAATGGCATTATCGTGGCCAGATTACTGAAGGGCCTCTACAAACGATCGAGCATAAGTTTTTCTCCAACGTATCCTCGGTCACCGGCACAAAAACCATCAAGGGCATGACAGTCACCGTGTTCCACGATACTAATCCAGGCAACCATGGCCCTTCGGATAGTTTCTACCGGCGCGATATCGTCGGCATCGTCTATTATGGCTCGGAACCGGGTACGCCTTTTGAGAAACAGCTTGTCCCCTATCAGATCGTGCGCTTCCCGCTGACGGTCTCGTCGTCCTTCCCACAATTCAACCGGAAGGATCTGGACTTCGGCACAGATCTGGATCGAGACGGCATCAACGAAAAGGCCGAAGCGCAGGGCGACGCGACAGTACTAGGGCTGGAATCGGTCACCGTGCCGGCCGGCACGTTCAAGGACGCCGTGAAGGTGGAAGCGCGCATGCAGATGCAGATTCATCTCTCCGGCGAGAAGAAGACAGCCATCGGGACCGATGTGATGACCGCCTGGTTCGCCAAGGGCGTGGGCTTGGTCAAGTATGTCGAGCGGCAGGAACTTTCGCAGATGGAAGACCGGGGTGTGGTGACGGACATCACGGAGGAATTGGAATCGTATGAAATCAAGCCGCCGAAGGCTTCACTCGGGCGGCGCGAATCCTCGACGGAGGGTCTGCTCGCTGACCACACGGGTGACCACGAATTGCGTCAGGTACTCTTCACCTCCGGCCTTCGCTCCGACTCCGGAGAGCCGATGGCCCCCAAACGGTTGCCGGCCGACTAACGCGCCGGTGATTGGACGATTCAGGTAGAGATTCCCGACATCGAATTGCCGCCGTGCTTGTTCCAGATTGGCCGGGCTTCGTGAATAGACTCCGCCTGTGAGGGCATAGGCTGTCGAATTCGCCAGAGCCAGCGCCTCCTCAAAGGAAGCGGCTTTCATGACTGAAAGAATCGGCCCAAATATTTCCTCCTGGGCTATTCGATGTGTCGGCGCCACATCCGCGAACACCGTCGGCCCGATATACCAGCCGGGTTTCGTCACCGCTCCTTCTATCAGCAGACAGGCTTCCTTTTTCCCAATCTCGATATAGTCCTGAATCTTCGATTGCGCTCGACGGTCGATCACCGGTCCGACTTGCGTCCCAGGCTCTTCAGGGTTTCCAACCTTTAGGCTCAACACCGCCTCTTTGAGACGATCCAGAAAACTATCGTAGATTGCAGTGTGCACGATCGCCCGCGAGCAGGCGGAACATTTCTGTCCTGAATAGCCGGTGAACGATGAGACCACTCCTGTGATCGCGTCATCGAGATCCGCCGTCTCATCCACAATGATCGCATTTTTCCCTCCCATCTCGGCCAGCACCCGTTTGACTATGTGCTGCCCTGGCATAACAGTACCAGCGTCTTTTAGGATGCCGAGTCCCACATCTTTCGAACCGGTAAAGGCAATTGTGGCTATATCGAGATGGTGAAGTAGCGCGCGCCCGATATCCGGTCCGCCCTGCAGACACATGAGTACGCCCTCAGGCAGACCGGCCTCTTGCAAGATCTCCGTGAGCCAATGCCCCATCATTGGCGAGCGCTCGGAGGGTTTGAAGATGACGGGATTCCCGGTCACGAGCGCCGCCGACACCATGCCGGTGGGAATCGCCAGCGGGAAATTCCACGGAGCGATAACAGCCGTCACCCCGCGAGGGCTATAAAGACGCTGGTTCAGCTCACCAGGCTCTTGTCCCAACCGCCTTGGGGAAGCGAGCCTGCGCCAGTCCGCGGCATAAAATTCCAGAAAATCGATCGCTTCCGCGACATCCGCATCTGCCTCCCGCCACGGCTTCCCACATTCCATTATTTCCCATGCCGCCAATTCATCGCGCCGTGTCCGCATGAGCGTAGCTGCGGCACGCAGGATGTCCACTCGTCGTTCCGTTGTGGCGTCACGCCAGGATTCCCTTGCTTGAACCGCTCGGTGGATTGCCTGTTCGACATCCACAGAACTCGCACTAGACAACCGGCCCACGACTTCATCTGGACGTCCCGGGTTGCGCGACTCGATGAGAGGCCCCGTCAGGCTCAGCCCCTGGGAAGACGAAGTCCACTGTCGGCCCAGCTGCGACCGCACGGTCGCCAGGGCTTGATGCATCGCTGCGCGGCTATCGGCCTGCGCAAAATTCCGCTGCGGTTCATTTCGAAACTCCTGCATCTCGGCGCAATGAGACACGAGTGGCTGCTTCTGACTCGGCTCCGCAAGAACGGGCGGAGCCAGCAACGCGCTCAACGGGTGAGATTCTACATACTCCTTGCGTAGGAATGATTCGTTCGAGGTATTTTCCAGTAATCGCCGTACGAGATAGGCCATGCCTGGAAGCAGCTCGCCCACCGGGGTATAGAGCCGCAATCTCCTCCCATACTGCATGACGGCATGCTGAAAGGGTTCGGCCATGCCGAAGATCATCTGATATTCCCACGTCTCTGGAGGGAGCTTGAGCGATTCCGCAACCGCCTCTATATATGCCAGAGTACGAAGATTATGCGTCCCGAAGGCCGGTCGAATGAGCGATGACTGGGATAACATGAGATATGTGAGCGACTCATAGTTGGCATCCGTCTCCACTTTATGTTCAAAGAGAGGAGCAGTCCAGCCTCGTTGCCGATAGCGGATCGTGTCCGAGTCCCAGTAGGCCCCTTTCACCAATCGAATGGTAATGGGCGCCCCACGCCGGCGAACCCAACCCAGGAGTTTTTCGATATCGCGTTTTGTGTCAAGATGGTAGGCCTGCAACGCGAGCCCCGCATAGGGATAGTCCTTGTAGGAAGGCTCCGTGAAGAGCCTGGTAAAAATCTCCACCAGCAAGGTTTTCGTATCGGCTTGTTCCATATCGAAGATCAATGAAGCGGGGAGGCGCATTGCCAGATCGAGGATAGGTCGAAGCCTCATCCCCACCGAACGGTAACTTCCTTCCGGGTCGATCGGGTCGAGATGCGGAGAGAGGGCGGAGATTTTGATGGAGAGCTGGACTCGCGGTACCGATCCGAGATGGTCCCGCTCCAGTAAAGGAATAGGCGGCCACAAGGCCGCCTCTCGCGCAAGCAGAGTGAGGGCATCCATACAGCGGTCGCGGTACTGATCAGCTTCACGATCGCTGATGGTGGCCTCGCCCAGCAAATCAACCGACCAGGCTCGTCCATGGTGCCACAGATCGGTCAATCGCGGCGCTGCTTCCTCGACTGTCGCTCCGGCAATGAAGGTGCGCGCCATGTGCTCGACCTGGCTTCTGATCGCTTTTCCGGTGAGCCGAGACCCCAGGCTGGTAGCGGAAATGGCCTTGAGGCCCCATTGGCCGCCGAAGAGCGGTGGAGCTCCATCCCCCAAGTACTCGCGAGCCAGCGTGACCACCTGTTCGTCTTCTGTGATCGAAGGCAGGACATCGATGAATCGAAACAGCTGTGCCTTGAAGAGGCTGTCTTGCATGGCCAGGTTGAGCGCAGTGTGCGACCACCAGCGGCCCTCAAAGAGAGTCGGAGTTCGACCGGCAGAGAGCCGGGCGAGCTGTTCACCGATACGGTACACGTTAGGTTCGAGGGATGAGGAAATTTCCGGCATCTGCACCTCACTGGCAATAAGGCGGCGGGGTACCGTCAGTATACACTGTGAGCATTCGCTTGAAACATGCTCAAGATTTCGGTATGCTGTAGTACGCCTAGTACAGCCTTCCCATAGCTCGGCCTAATGATACGAAAGTTGTGTGTATTTTAAGGAGAGGTCATGCTCGCGACAACAAATGAAGCCATACCGATCAGGTCTCCGTTTTCTGTGGGAAACTTTGCTCTATTCTGTGCCATCGTGGTCGCTACGACTATCGGTCTCCCACTCTACGGGTACTACTACGGATTCAGCCGCTTCGATTGGATACTGTTCTTCGTCATGTACATCGTCACAGGCATGGGTATCACCGTCGGCTATCATCGGCTGGTGTCGCATCAGAGCTTCGAATGCCCGAACTGGGTCAAGGCCTGTATTCTCGTCGCCGGAGGTTGGGCGCTGCAAAATTCTGCCCTCAAGTGGGGCAGCGACCATATCCGCCATCATGCCAAGACGGACGAAGAAGAAGATCCCTACAATGCGAGCAAGGGATTCTGGCACAGCCACTGTGGCTGGCTCTTTTACAATAGCATCCATCGCAAGGATAAGTACGAGATCCGTCTGCGCCGCGACCCTGTCGTCATGTGGCAAGATCGCTACTACTGGCCGATTGTGGTCACGGGACTGCTGCTCCCTTTCGTCCTTGGTATTTGGCACGGCGGCCTGCAGGGCGGCATCAGCGCCTTTCTCTTGGGTGGTCTCTTCCGGATGTTCATGGTGCTGAACTCAACCTTCACCATCAATTCACTCTGTCACATGGTTGGGTCACAGCCCTACAGCAAGAAGGACAGCAGCCGCGATAGCTGGCTGGTCTCCTTCGTCAGTTTTGGCGAGGGGTATCACAATTTTCATCACGCCTATGCGCGCGACTTTCGCAACGGACCGCAGTGGTACAATTTCGACCCCTCGAAATGGATCATATTCAGTCTTTCGCTGATCGGCCTCGCAAGTAATCTCCGCCGCAACGACCCCACCGTCGGGTAATGGACCTGTAAGAACCTGCTCGACTGCCAGTTTCACCATCCTGGTTACATTCCCCCATTGCGCTATCGCCTATAGCGCATTAGCCCCATTTTCTTTCACCCATTCATTCGCTTATGATGGAGTGACTGGCTTGAGAGCCAGTCCAATTCGATTATGCACGTAGAGAGGAGCACGTTATGGCAGATCAACGTCCCGCTGAACCCCAGGCTGGTCACGGGAAAGACAATCTTATTCCCGGCGTCAAATATGTCATTGCCGTCAGCAGCGGCAAAGGCGGGGTCGGCAAATCCACAGTCTCCGTCAATCTTGCCGTGGCTATGGCCTTAACCGGCGCCAAGGTCGGACTGCTTGATGCGGATATCTATGGTCCGAACATTCCCATGATGATGGGCGTGAGCAAGCCCCCGGAACAGCAAGACGGCAAGATAGTTCCAGCTGAAAGCCACGGCGTCAAACTCATTTCCATGGGATTTTTTGTCCCGGAAGACACCGCCGTAGTCTGGCGAGGTCCGATGGTCCATACTGCTATTCAACAGCTTTTTCGGGACGTGTTGTGGGGCGAACTGGATTATTTGCTGATCGATCTGCCGCCCGGCACCGGAGACGCGCAGCTTACACTGACCCAGTTGGTCCCACTGACTGGCGCCGTCACCGTCACGACACCACAAGAAGTCGCCCTGCACGATGTCCGCAAAGGCATGATGATGTTCCAGAAGGTGAATGTGCCGCTCCTTGGCATTGTGGAGAACATGAGTTACTTCCTCTGCGGCCACTGCGGCGAGCGGACCGAAATATTTTCGCATGGGGGAGGGGAGCGGGCCGCCGCCACACTCGGGATCCCATTCCTCGGCCGCGTGCCGATCGACCCGGCCATTCGCGACGGCGGCGATTCTGGCAATCCGATCGTCGTAGCCGATCCGGCGTCCCCACAATCGGCCGCGTTCCGAGAGATCGCACAGAAAATTATCGCGGGAGTCACCGGCGCCACAAAGGGAGTTCCGCCGATCGAAAGCCTGCTGAGCAAAATCAAGAATCCATTTGCGAAAGCATAACTGACGGACGAAAGGACGGGATTGGCGATGGGAGCATTCGTGCGGGTGACAGGCACAACCGACGTGAAACCGGGCCAGGGGATCGTCGCAGAAGTGAACGGAAAAACCTTCGCAGTCTTCAATGTGGATGGCACCTTCCACGCAATCGGCAACACCTGTATTCATCGAGGCGGCCCGCTCGGCGAAGGGGAACTCGAAGGATCCGTCGTGACCTGTCCCTGGCATGGCTGGCAATACGATGTCACCACGGGCGTCTGCGTGGCGAATCCCGCGGCGAAAGTGGAACGGTATGAAGTGAAGGTCGAGGGCACGGACGTGAAGGTGCTTGTCTGATCTCTGGTGGTCGGGGTTGAGTCCGGTTTCTAGGCTCTTTATGATGCCAAGTATGGACCGGAGCGACGTCTTATTCCTCTATCGTCAAATGCTGCTGATCCGCCGTTTCGAAGAAAAATCGGCGGAGATGTACGCCCTCGCAAAAATTGCCGGATTCCTGCATCTCTATATCGGCGAAGAGGCCATTGCGGTCGGGGCCATCGCCGCGCTTCGACCGGATGACTACGCGATCAGCGCGTACCGCGATCACGGACATTGTCTTGCACGAGGCTCCGACCCCGGCCACGTGATGGCCGAGATGTTCGGCAAAGCGACGGGCCTGTGCCACGGCAAAGGGGGCTCCATGCACCTGGTGGATGCCCCGCGCCGGTTCATGGGCGGCTACGCTATTGTCGGTGGCCATATTCCCCTTGCCACAGGCCTCGCGTTCGCCACAAAGTATCAATCACTCGACCTCGTGACCGTCTGCTTCTTCGGCGAAGGAGCGATTCCGAGCGGCCAGGCACACGAGGCGCTCAACTTGGCAGCCTTGTGGAAACTTCCTGTGATCTTCGTCTGCGAGAACAACCGCTACGGTATGGGGACACCGGCTGAACGGGCCATCGCACTCTATGCGGACGTGGCAGAAACGGCCCGCTCCTATGGCATCAAGGCTGAGCGCGTAGATGGCATGGATGTGCTGGCCGTGCGCGATGTGATGCGCCACGTCGTCGAGCAGGTACGCGCGGGGCAGGGACCATTTTTCATCGAGGCGATGACCTATCGGTTCATGGGGCACTCAATGTCCGACCCGGCACATGGGCACTACCGAACCAAAGAAGAAGTGGAGGAGCACCGCAAACGCGACCCTCTGCTATTGCTGAAGCAGACGATCCAGAGCAACAACCTAGGCGCCGAGACCGATTTCATACAGCTTGAGCGGGAAATCGGCGAAGTCGTGACGGCTGCCGTCAAGTTCGCAGATGAGAGCCCGTTCCCAACCCCGTCGGAGCTTTACAATGACGTTCTGGCTGAGTAACCGGCTGCTCAAACAGCTTACTGTTCTCACCCGCCCAACCCAGCGCGCCAAGACGCGCCTTTCCTCAGGCAAGGCCGCAGCTTACTATCGTCTAATAAGGGGTGGCTGGGATGATCCCAACTGCGCGCGTCCACCGAGCACTGCTTCATCGTGCGGGGTGCGCGAGCAAAGGGATCGTCCCGGCTACCCCGCCCCCTGTTTCAGCAGCCGTCAGGTTGTCACATGCTGATGTCCTATCGGGAAGCGCTTAATCAGGCCATGCGGGAGGAGATGCGTCGAGACTCGCGCATTTTTCTGATCGGCGAAGAAGTGGGCTACTACCAGGGCGCCTTTAAGGTCAGCAAAGGTTTTGTGGAAGAATTCGGCCCGCAGCGGGTGGTGGATACTCCAATTACGGAGGCCGGATTCACTGGTCTGGCAATCGGCGCCGCCATGGCGGGACTGCATCCCATCGTTGAACTCATGACGATGAATTTCGGCATTCTGGCCTTGGATCAAATCGTCAACAACGCCGCAAAAATTCGTTACATGTCGGGGGGGCAGCTGTCGGTGTCGCTGGTGATTCGCGGACCGGGCAGCGCCGCGCACCAGTTAGGCGCGCAGCATTCGCAAAGTCTGGAGGCCTGGTTCTGCCACGTGCCGGGATTGAAAGTGATCGCTCCAGCTACGCCGCACGATGCGAAGGGCCTACTGAAGAGCGCGATCCGGGACCAGAATCCTGTCATTTTCATCGAAGCGCAATTGTTGTACGGAACGAAGGGGGATGTCGAAGACGGTGAGTACACGATCCCCATCGGTGTTGCCGAGGTGAAGCGTGCCGGACACAACGCGACGATCGTCGCCTATTCGAAGATGCTTCTGCTGGCGCTGGAAGCAGCCGATCAATTGAGTCGAGAGGGCATCGAGGTCGAGGTCATCGACCCCCGCACCCTCAAACCGTTGGACATCCCAACGATCGTGGCTTCGGTCAAAAAGACCGGGCGTCTCGTGATCCTCGAAGAAGGCTGGCGTTTCTGTGGGCTGGGCGCGCAGATTGCCGAGAGCGTGTATACGGCGGCGTTCGACTATCTGGACGCTCCCATCCAGCGCGTGACCGGCGAGGATGTTCCGATGCCCTATAGTCGTCCCTTGGAAGATGCCGCCATTCCGGACAAGGCGCGGGTCATCAAAGCTGTCAAAGCACTGTGCGGCGCACAGTAAACGAACAAAGGAGGCACGTATACCATGTCATCACAAGCCCAGGCCCCCGGTCATATCGAAATCACGGAGACGCTCGTTCGGCTCTATGTGTTCCTCACGCAGTATCTTGATCGCTGCCTCGATGAGGCAGCCAGGAAGTCATACCCGGACGAGGAACTGCACGCACATCTCTCCAAGACGCGTGCAACGATGGCGGACATCCTGGCGGTAAATCCCGTGGTCAAGAGCAAAGTCGAGAAGGAATGCCAGGACGTACTCGCCCTCGGAGCCGCGATCTTGAAAGGTGGCCATGAGCGAGCCTCCGCGATGGAGCCGATGCAGGCGCAACGCGCCATCCTGCGGAACAAGACCATTGCCTTGAGCGATCTTTTGGCCGTGTTCCGGGCTCTCTGACAGACCATGGCGCGTGAAGCGCGAGACATGCGAGAAAGGCGCGACGTGGACAGATTAGATTTCCACCTCGTTTGCTCATCTCGCCCGTCTCGCACGGCTTTCTATCCGGAATTTGCTATGTCGGACGAAGTACAAGAGAAACATCAATTAGCAGGCTTCGATGCACGCGAACGTGGCTTCAGCAGGCCAATCGTGTTCGAGCAAGTCGACGGAGGATACCATGCTATTCTGCGATATGAAACGACGCGCGTGGTGACCACAACGCAAGTCACGCCAGGGGCCGCGCTGGAGGAAATTATTCGCATGCTCCAAGGACAGGGCTACTCGCAACTCCGAAGCCAACTGAGCGTCCGACAGGGCATCTATCTGGGTTCTCAGGAGCCATGGATTGAGTATCCTGACCCCGCGAGGCAGCCTGAATCGCCAGATGGATTGATCGGCAAGTTTTTCTCATGGTTTAGCCGTTCTACTACTAGTAGTTAAATAGTGATGATGATTGACAGACAACTCAAAATCTTAAGGATGCTCAAAAAGGCCATCCAGCGAGGCCGCAGGGATGACACAACCGGAGGCGTAGCTTCACAGCTACGTTGAGGATTGTGTCGACCCGAGAACGAAGTTGGGGGACTTTTTCAGCATCCGTGAGGGAGTTTTATGGCTAGTCGCGTCGTGATGCCAAAATTAACCGACACGATGGAAGAGGGTGTCCTCCTTGCGTGGAAGAAACACGAAGGGGATTTGGTACAGGCAGGGGATGCACTCGCTGAAATCGAAACCGACAAGGCCATCATGGATCTCGAAGCCTTCGCCTCCGGTATCCTGCGCAAGATCCTGGTGCAGGACGGCGCTACAGTGATGTCCGGAACGTTAATCGGCGTCATCGGCGGAGCGGATGAGGATATTACCTCGGCGTTGACCGACCAGATCACTGCTGGGCCGTCGGCCGATGGTAGAACCAAGACAAGTGAGCCGCCTGCTGCCGGTCCGGCACCTGCCATATCCACGAGTCCAGAGGGAACTCGTTTCATCGCCTCGCCCCGCGCAAAAGCGCTTGCTGCGGACCGGGGAATCGATCTCTCCACCATCACTGGAACCGGTCCCGGCGGGCGAATTGTGGAAGAGGATGTCGTGAACGCCAAGGCGCTGCCGACACCGATGCTGCCGGCTGGAACAGACCAACCGCTGAGCCAGATGCGGAAAGCCATCGCCCGAACGACGACCCAGAGCAAAGGGCCGGTGCCGCATTTTTATCTGACGAGCGAGATCGATATGGAGCAGGCAGAGCGGTTCCGCGATCAGTTCAAACAGAACCGAACCACGCATCCCTCCGTCACCGACTTGCTGATCAAAGCTGCAGCGATCGCGCTCATCCGCCATCCGGAAATCAATGTGTCATTCACCGGCCAAGCCATCAGGCGGCATGCGCGCATTGATATCGGCATCGCCGTCGGCATCGATGACGGCTTGATCACGCCGGTCATTCGCAATTGCGGCGCGAAGTCGCTGGAGCGATATCGCGGTCGAATCGCGGTCACTGATCGACCGGGCCAGGGACAAACGCTTACAGCCGCAGGAATACACCGACGCTACGTTTTCGATCTCAAACTTGGGAATGTTTGACGTGGAAAACTTCATTGCAGTCCTCATACCCCCTCAAGCAGCATCCATCGCTGTAGGCGCCATCCGCGACGCGCCTGTCGTCATAGACGGCACGGTCAAGGCGGGCCGGCGCATGAAAGTCACGTTGTCCTGCGACCACCGGGCTCTGGATGGTGTGCAGGGGGCCGTCTTCCTGAAAGAGTTCAAACGTATCCTTGAACACCCCTCGGAGTTACTCCCGTCGAAGGAAGCTCCATGAGCTTTATTCCACTCGACCAGCTCCGGTCTTCGTCATCTGATTCATCCAAGGCTATCAGCCTTCAGCCGTCGGCCATCAGTTCTTCCAAGCGTCTTCCGCCCTGGTTCAAAGTCCAAGCGAAAACCGGTCCAGACTATCTCGACATCAAGCAGACGATGGACCGGCTCAAGCTCCATACCATTTGCGAAGAAGCGCGCTGCCCGAACCGATGGGAATGTTGGAATGCACGCACCGCGACGTTCCTCATCCTTGGCGACATCTGCACCAGACGTTGCCACTACTGTTCAGTCGAGACAGGCCGACCGTTGGCGATTGACCTTGAGGAACCGAGGCGAGTCGCGGAGGCAATCCAGGCTTTGGGCCTTCGACATGCCGTGATCACATCGGTGAACCGGGATGAACTGGAAGATGGAGGCGCCGCAATCTTTGCCGAAACGATCCGGCAGACCAGACAGCTCAGCCCTGACTGCACGATTGAAGTCTTGATTCCGGATTTCGAAGGGAACGAAAAAGCCCTTGCACTGGTCTGTGCCGAAAAGCCGGAAATTCTGAATCACAACATCGAAACGGTCCGGCGGCTGTTTCCTGCCATCAGACCACAAGGAAAGTATCAGCGGTCGATCGAATTACTCGGCAAGGCAAAGCAATTGGGCATGCGCACCAAATCCGGGTTGATCCTCGGGATGGGAGAAACCATGGACGAGGCGCGCGAAGTCATGCGCGACCTCCGCTCCGTCGGCTGCGACATCATGACCATCGGGCAATATCTCCAACCGACGAGAGAGCATCTGCCGGTTGCACGCTTCTACGATCCCAGCGAGTTTGCCATGTTAAAGGAGGAGGGGAGGGCCCTCGGATTCACCCACGTCGAATCAGGTCCACTCGTCCGCAGTTCCTACCATGCAGAACAGCAGGTAGCCTCCGAAGTCTAATGGGCAACTCTCGGCCATGAGCCACAACGTCGTGATCATCAGCGCTCATCCGGATGACATGGAAATCGGCATGGGCGGGACCGTTGCCCAACTGGTGGAGTCCATGGCGGCGATTACGTCCGTCGTTGTGACGAACGGTGGCCGGTCATCGAATCCATTTGCATTGACGGAACAGCGGATGGCTGAAGTGAGAAGAGAGGAGGCGCTCCGTGCCGCCGGCGTCTTGGGAGTGAAAGACGTGATCTTTTGTGACGAACCGGACGCGGCGGACGAGATCAATACTACGGCTGTCAAACGGAGACTGGTTGAGATACTCGTCCGCCTTCGGCCAACTGAGGTCTATACGCTGGATGAGGAACTCGACCGGCATCCGGCCCATCGCCTTGCCGGCAAGCTGGCGAGAGAAAGCGTCCTTGAAGCCAACATCGATCTAAGCGGTGGCATGTGGGCGTACGAAGTCTGGGGCCCCTTCACGACCTGGGACCGCCTTGAGTACATCGACCGCTATGTGGCCAAGAAGATGGCCGCCATCGCGCAGCATCAAAGTCAGGTAGCCACGATACCCTATGGGGAAGGAGTTCTGGGATTGAACCGCTGGCGAGCCGTATTCGCCGATCCCAAGGCCAGCGCTCCGGCAGGTATGTACGCGGAAGTCTTTCGACGGATTGCGATCTCTCCTCGTTCCAAGTAAGTTCCGTTTCGTCACTCATTCTTCTACATCACCTGCAAGATAGCCCAGCGAGATTGCCGAAACGGGTTGATCTGGTTTATCTGGTTTGTTTTGTTCATCTGGTTAATCTACTTCAACCAAAGAAACCATCCGGATCTCGCGCTTCACGCGCCACGGTCAGTGACGAAGATCCCTGTTATTTGCACGTGCGATTCGCGTACCATTGACACGACATGGAAAGCCTTCATCAACTCGAAACGGTAATTTTGCTGTTGATAGCCGTGCTCGCCCTTGCGGCGTTCGCGCGCAAACTCGTGATTCCTTACCCCATCTTGCTGGTGATCGGAGGGTTGGTCTTAGGTCTCATTCCCGGCGTGCCCACGCTGCGACTCGATCCTGACGTCGTGTTCCTGGTCTTCCTTCCTCCTATTCTCTGGTCAGCAGCCTACTTCACCTCGTGGCGCGATTTTCGTTCAAACCTTCGCCCAATTACCCTGCTGGCTGTTGGCCTCGTGTTGGCAACCGCCGCCGCCGTAGCGGTGGTCGCACACATCTGGCTTCCGGGATTGGGTTGGGCTGGAGCCATTGCGCTGGGAGCAATTGTTTCACCGCCCGACGCCGTGTCAGCCACTGCGGTCGGGAAGCGATTAGGCCTTCCACGTCGTGCTGTGACGATCCTGGAAGGGGAGAGTCTCGTCAACGATGCGACGGCGCTCATTCTGTACCGCGCCGCGGTCATGGCGGCGATCAGTGGGACATTCATCTGGAGCGACACCGTGCTGGACTTTTTCGTGGCGGCGGGAGTGGGTGTTGTGGTCGGACTCTTGGTCGGCGTGGTGGCCCGCTGGGCGCTGAAATTGATGAAAGACAGTTTCAGTGAAATCGCAGTCACACTCTTATCCCCATATATTGCCTGGGTCTTGGCCGAACAGGCTCACGCGTCCGGCGTACTGGCCTGCGTGGCCGGAGGTCTCTATCTTCGCCAACATTTCAGTGCGGCCGTTGCGCCTACGACAAGGATTCAAGCGAGGGCTGTGTGGGACTTCCTTGTGTTCGTGCTCAACGGAGTCATTTTTATTCTGATCGGCCTGCAACTCGGCGCGCTCCGTGAGGCCATCCCATCTGAGATGTTTGTACCGCTCATGCTCAGCGGGGCACTCGTGAGCGTCACCGCGATCGTGGTGCGCCTGATATGGGTGCCGCTGGCCGCGTGGATCCCAAGAGCACTCAGCCCCTCATTGCGGGGGCGCGATCCGATGCCGGCTTGGCCGAGTCTATTTATTATCGGCTGGACCGGCATGCGCGGAATCGTGTCTCTCGCAGCGGCATTAGCGCTGCCGCTGACCACTGCTGCCGGAGCGCCGTTTCCCTTTCGAGCGGAGATTATCCTGATCACCTTCACTGTGATTTTCTCCACGTTGGTGTTACAGGGCCTCTCGCTTCCTCCTCTGATCCGTGTTTTGAACTTACGGGAGGAGCAGACTTTGGAACATGAGGAAATGCAGGCACGGGAACATGCGGCGACGGCCGCACTTGTACGCCTGGATGAAGTCGCGAGCGAAGGGTGGCCTATTCCTGAACACCTCGATCAAATGCGTGCTGCACTATGGCGACCGTGTACAGCGCTACACCAAGGATGGAACTGCTCCTGAGTGTACGGCAGAAGCCATCGAGATATTCCAGCGTTTGCGGCATGAGACGTTGACGGCGGAACGTCTTGCGGTGATCCGCCTACGGAACGACGGTGTCATTAGCGATGACGTGCTGCATCGTCTAGAGCACGAATTGGATGTGGAGGCGCTTCAACTCGGAATTGGCGAGCGGCGAGTTTCATCAAGAGGGGACAATTCTGCGTAGAGAACATCCTCCCTCTCCAGCTTAGTTGTGTGCTTTCGCGAGTGCGTTCCCAATTAACACCTACGCTTCCTCGTGTATATATAGCCGACACCTACCAGTCGCCCGCCGTTCCCTCTGGGCAGTCGTGCGCCTTCGAGAGAAGTTGATACGACACGGCTTCATCCTTCAGATCGGGTTCGTCTGCGCGGAGCATCGCAAACTTCAATCTTTTCATTTGCGAACGTTTCGTCGCCGGCTCGTAACACACTCTCCCGGTTCAGAATCTTCATGGCATTGAGGCGAGAGACTTTGAGTGGATAGGTTCCGATCTGGTCAGCTGACCAATAGGGCACCTGGATTGTCATTCGACCACGATCCGTATAAATAAATTGACGCAATGTCTCGTCGATTGGAGTCTTCAAACTGATGACCGCTGAGGTCATTGATTCGATGGCTGGTATAGACATGACATACGAGCCTGGGGCATCCTTCGCCGTGCTGTCCCATGCCCCAGCCGCTTCCAGATTCGATGTCGCGAACAGTGTTGTGGTGGGGCGCAGGAGAGGAGACCGGATGGCCATGCGGAGGTTCGTGAGGGAATGATCCGTCACATTTTCAACGAGAAACTTGATCAAGACCCAGGACTGAGGATCAGGGGTCTTGGCCCGGCCTTTCGGCAATGTCTGCTCGATTCGCCGGAGACTGCAATCGGACACCAGGTTACGATTTTCATAAAAATAGACCTTGTTGTTCCCCTCCAGGACAAAAGCACGCTCGTATGTGTAGAAGGCGACACCGACATGGATAGGGGTTGGCTTGAACCAGGACACAACCAATGGAATGAGAAACAGCACCAACGAGGCAGAAAAACCAACGATGATAAATTTGTTGAGCCGGCTTTGCCGTTTAAACCACCTCCACCATTGCCTTTAAAAGCATCATGCACGTTCACTAGCCAGGGACTACATATCTTCGTAATTACCGATGTTCGGCATGTGTGCCATCAACGCGCTCCGCCATGGTGACTGCGACCTCTGGTGTCACCGAGCAGATGTATTTTCGCGCAAGGCATACAAGTGTTATTGGATCAGGTGGCATCATGGGGGAGACGGGAACAATAGGCGATGTCTGACGGTGAACAAATCTTACGACACTACAGCACGATTGCCAACAAGGTTTTAGCATGGGTGCGAAATACAGTTACTCTCTTCATCCCCCCACTCTTTCCAGCTCATCGAAATCGCTAGCTACTGTGAGCGGAAAAACCTCATGAAATAATTCTTGACAAGGGTCATATGCCTCGTTACATTCGCCTGCCTTTAACTTAGGAAGACAGAGTAAATACATGTATTTCCTGTTCGCCCGCCATCGCATCAGCAGCGCTCCCGCCCGCTCGTCAACCACACAAGGAGCCAACCAGCATGAGTGAAGCCAAAGACAAGACCATCGCCTTGAATGTCCGCTTGAAGCCCAGCGAGTCGTCTGCGCATCCGCGCGCGACGAACTATACAAACGTCGGCGTGGCGCAGGGGATCGCCTATGTCGATTTTGGCTTCATCGAGCCGACGTTGCTCGCCGCCATCGCCAAGACGGCGAAGGATGGCCAAGCTGCGCCCAAAGGATTAGACGGTACCCTCGTTACCCGCGTGGCGATGAGTGTGGATGTGCTGGCGCGATTGCATCAGCAGATTCAGCAAGTGCTTAGTCGGGCTGCGTGATGCGCGGCAGCCCAGCAAAGTCTAAGTCATGTGAGTGGAGAGTCGATGAGGAAGCAAGTTCTCATCATCAACATTACCCGGATGGGCGATCTGGCGCAGACCGTTCCCCTGCTGAGGCGTCTTGAAGAAGAATGGCCCGGTGTCGCGATTGATCTTGTCATCGATACTCGCCTCGCCCCAATGGCGGCACTCCTTCCAGGCCTCCGACAGATCCACACCTATCACTTCAAGACTGTCTCTAAGAACTCTCAGAGTGGGCCACAAGGAGACGAGCCACTCTCCCCCGACATCGCAGCATGGGCTCAATCCCTCGCTGCCGTCGGCTACGATCGCGTCATCAATCTCACCTTCACCCGTTGGAGCGGGCTGTTCGCCGCGGCGATCGGCGCACCGGACACACGCGGCGCCGTCACCACAAATGGGATCTCAATTCTCAAGAATCCCTGGCTGGCCTATTGTGTAGACATGCATCAGTTTCGCCGATTCAACCGCTTCAATGTGGCCGATCTCTTTGCGCTTGGGGGAAGCGGTCTTGGTTCGCATCAGCCCATTCGTTTCAACATTCCCAGTCAAGCGTCGGAGTGGGCACGAGCGCGCGTCGCAGCCTATCGCACGCTCGGCCTGCCGTTGGTTGCTGTACAGGTCAGCGCGAGCAAAGCCAAGAAAACCTGGCGACCGGAATATTTTGGTCAGACCATGGCGGCATTGAGTCGACAGACTCCCTGTGTCTTTGTGCTCACCGGAACAGCGAATGACGCCGCCGATGTCGCCGTAGCTGTGACGGCGTACCAAGCAGCCGGTGGGACCAGCGAACTCTGCGACATGGTCGGACAGACCGACGTGCAACAACTCGCGGCATTACTGAAGGAATGCCAATTAGTGCTGGCGAGCGATACCGGGCCGATGCATCTGGCGGTCGGCGTGGGCACCGCCGTGATCAACATCTCCGTGGGGCATGTCGATTTTCGCGAGACCGGCCCGTATGGACCAGGGCATTGGGTCGTGCAACCAGTCCTCGACTGCGCGCCCTGTGACATGGCGGAAGCCTGTGCGCACCATCGATGCAAGGATCTCATTGTGCCAGAGCAGGTAGCTGAGCTGGCCCGGCATGTGCTCGGATTGGCCCCATTTCCCGAATGCTGGACCGGAGTACGCGTCTATCAATCCGCCATCGATGCCGATGGACTCGTCTGCTACCAACAGCGCGCCGGACATTCGATGCCATGACGGAGTGGTATGGCACCTTCTGGCGTCGATTCTGGTACGAACAGTTCACTGGCCACAGCAGTCGTGTCACGCATCGAGTCTCGCACCACCCGATCTCGCCGAGCAACAGGAACATTTCCGTCAATTAGCTCCGGAGCTGGACCGAGTGGTGCAGCACGCGGAGCATCTCGCATCGCTCTGTCATCAGCCGACTGTCACAGCCAGCGAACTCAAAGCCGCACAAGACGAGTTGATCGCCGCACGACAAGCGGTCATGCCAACCGCGATGGCCTCTCCTGCGTTTGGTCCGATCACCACGGCACTCTTACGAGACCTCTACGATGGCCGTGTGCTGGACACAAGGACGAGAGCAGACCATCAGGCACAAGCCTACCGAACGTGGAAGGCACGAATGTATGAGGTGATGGAACAATTGCAGCAGACTCCAGCAACGGACACACTAGAAGACTGTCAGGGAGCACGATACTGGGATGGACAGGCGACTGATCCCCTGCAAGGGTCGACATTACGCGATCACGCTCGCGTGAGCAAAGAAACGGTGTCAGGAACAGTTTTCTAACTGCCTAAGGAAGATGGCGTAGCGATAACAATGGGACGCCCCTTACGAGTTGCACCTGGCGGGCTGGTCTATCACGTGCTGAATCGCGCGAATGGGCGACAACGTCTGTTCGACGACGACGGCGACTTTAGCGCATTTGAACGGGTATTGATGCAGGCCTGTGAACGCGTGTCGATGCGACTGTTGGCCTACTGTGTCATGCCCAACCACTGGCATCTCGTCGTCTGGCCACAACAGGATGGCGACCTGTCTCGATTCATGAACTGGCTCACGCTCACCCATACGCAGCGGTGGCATACCCATCGGCAGACGGTGGGAACAGGACATCTCTATCAAGGCCGGTTTAAATCCTTCCTAGTCCAGACGGACGAGCATCTGGTGACAGTGTGTCGCTACGTGGAGCGCAACGCACTCCGAGCTGGACTGGTTGAGCGAGCGGAAGCGTGGCAGTGGAGTAGCCTGTGGCGAAAGACCAACGGAGGCGCCCAGCAGCACACCTTGGTGAGTGAGTGGCCAATCGCGCGACCGACCGATTGGGTGGGCTGGGTGAATGCGGACGAAGCGGGAGAGGAGCTGAGGCGTCTGCGGCAGAGTGTGGTCCGCAGTCAGCCATTCGGCGAACTGGAATGGGTGGCCGCGACGATCGAGCGGTTCGGTCTCGTCTCCACGATACGCAATGAAGGCCGTCCCCGGAAAGTACTCATGGAAAACTGTTCCTGACACCGTTTAGGTTCCCGACGTGGACAGAAATTCATTCGAGAGGAGAGCAGCATGAACAACCGACATGGGCTATTACAGCTATTCAAGTGCAATCTGCCTGGTATGGACCTTGGGGGTGAGCATGAACGCGTATGGATTTGGCGGGGATAGCTGGAAAGAAGAAGTGCTGTTGCATGACGGTAGCAAGATTATTGTCGAGCGGTCGCAAAGTTATGGTGGGCGGCATGAAATCGGGCAATCGTCCACCGATAAAAGAACAAAACATTACGTTTCACCCTGCCCAACACCAGCACGACCATTAGTTGGAAGAGCGAATACGGCGAAGACATCGGGCGTGCCAACTTTCTACCTGCTGGCGCTGCATGTGCTGCAACGGCACGCCGTACATCGTGGCCTCTCCAAACTTATGCCTGTCCTACAACAAATGGGGGCGACCCAACCCGCCGTACGTGTTCTTCCAATACGACGGCAAGGAATGGAAGCGCATCCCGCTGGAAGAATTCCCGACAGAATTCAAGAACATCAATTTGGTCGTCAATTCCTAAACGCGAGGTGAAAAATCCGGTCACGGCGCAGTCCATTGTCACGGCGGAGATAGTCAAGAAATTGAACGGTGAGTTACGAACAACCCGAATACAAAACCATCCTGCGGGAGGCGGTGAAACCGGGCTCGGGAGTCTTCAGCTGCCCAATTGCGAGAAGTGACTGGAAAGCTTACAGCTCCAGGAGTCACGGGATGGCTCTCTACAATAGCGATTCCATAGCGCCAAGGCTCGAGATGCACGTATGGAAAGTGCAAATAACATCTATTTACAAATCGAGATTTCTCAAGGGAGAGATAATCATGGCCACCAACAATTGAATACGCATTGATGGCTGGGTGCTTCCTATATTTCCACCCGTGACCTGACATAAATCAATTTCCAGTTCCGCAGGATGGTTGGAGCTGCACATGTTCCAAATTCAATCCACATTTTCAGTATCCTAGGCGCAGCCGGCTTTGAAGCCATTGCTCTTCAGAAAAGGCACCGACATCGTCATCTCCTATGCCGGCACCAACCCCAACAGCCTACTCGACGGGACATATTTCGCGGCGAATATTGGGCTCGCAACAGGCTTTGGATCAGACCAACTATTGCAAGCTGCCGAATACTACCTGCAAGTCAAGGCTGCCAATCCCAATGCGACTAGCATCACCTTCACTGGTCACAGCTTAGGCGGCGGGCTGGCGGCTTTGATGGGCGTGTTCTTCGGTCAACAGGCGGTGACGTTCGATCAAGCCCCGTTTGCGAACTCGGCGGAATTGAATTTGCTCACCCCGGATGTCGCAGCCAATCTCAAAGCAGACCTGCTGGCCAGCGGCCACACCGAAGCTGAACTCTCCGGCCTGACCAACTTCTTGCAACTGCGTGCAACCAATGGCGGCATTCCCAATTCCAATTTGGTGACCAACATCAACGTGCAAGGCGAATTCCTGTCATCGCCTACCCTGGACATCCTTCGACCCCATCGGCACACCTGCATCGACATTCAACACAGCGCATACTGGCGTCTCCGGCGTCGACCTGCACTCGCAAGTCCCTGCTCACCGCCTTCGTGCAGAGCATACAGACGGCTGCGGCAGGCAAGAGCGCTGAACGACGTCACCTACAAACTCACCGACCTGCTGGGGATGATTTTTGATAGAAACTTGTTTGCGCATCACAACGAGTGATCACTAGATCAGACGAAAACTTCCTCGAACACCTCGTCCGTCACGAAGCCGGAGTGCGAGATCCCATTACCGGTGCAACCACCACTGCCGCTGATGCGATGGTGACCCGTTTCACCGATGACCTATGGAAACTCGCACAGAATGGCGGGCTGACCATGAGCGAGGGCACTTCCTTCTTCGGTAACAGTCTGAACAACGTCAGCAAAACCCTGATCGCCTTCGACATGCAGAAGTATTACGACGAAACGCCAATGAGCGCAGGCTACAACAAAGAACTGTTTACCGACCTTGCCACGGCGAGCCTCGGCAGCGGCGGCGTTCAATTCGATCGTGCTGATGTCGCCGCCACGCTGAACGACGCCAAGGGCTATACCCTCTATTTTCAGAACTACCTCGACTCAGCCGCCTTTTCCAATGCCGAACTTCAGCTGATTCAACCGTTGCTACCGACACTCCGCGACTGGTACGTGCAGGCAGGGCCGGGTGGCATGAACGTGGCCGATGCCCAAAACCGTGGCGCCTTCATGCTGGGCGGCAGTGGAGCCGATAACCTGACCGGCGGTAGCCAGACCGACCTGCTGGTGGGCAATGCCGGAACCGACACACTGACTGGCGGCGGGGGCAATGATACGTTGCTCGGTGGCGCGGGGTTCGATACGTATGTGTACAACACAGGCGATGGCACCGATACGATCGATGATGGTGACGATTTGGGCCGGCTGCTGGTCAATGGGCAGATGATGGTCGGTGGTATCCGACGCGCGGGTGAAGCGGCCAACACGTACAAGAGTTCGGATGGTCAATATACATTTGTGCAAAGTGGCAGCACGCTCACAATCAATGGGCACGTCACCATTCAGGATTGGCAACCGGGCGAATTTGGAGTGACCTTACGTGATCTCTCCGCATTGCCCACCGATACGCCACCGGTCATTGATTACAACAACGGATTGGCGACAGAAGTGTATACGATTACGCTGCCATTCGGCCCTAATGATGCAGGACGGTTTTACGCCCAAACCCCTTTGAAAAACTATGTGGTCTATGGGGCAGGCGGGGCTGATGAGATTTTCGCCGATGCGGGAGTCATCCATGTTGCTAATCAGGTCGTGTATGGAGGGGATGGGTCAGACTGGATCAGAGGAGAGGCGAAGGACCGGCTATTTGGAGAAGCCGGTGACGATGTCATTCTTGGTGGACGCGGGCAGGACGTGCTTGACGGAGGTGAGGGCCGCGATTATCTGGCCGGGGACTATTCCGATACTGCCGGAGCGGATGACTATCTTGATGGCGGTGCAGACGCCGATGCCCTTCTCGGTGGAGCCGGGGACGATATCCTGCTGGGTGGGGACGGAAACGATTATCTCTATGCGGACGATCTTGCAAGCTATGCGACACGCCCTGAGGGGCGCGACTATGCTGACGGGGGCGCGGGCGATGATTGGGTCAGTGGCGGGCTCGGGGATGATGTGCTTCTGGGAGGAATGGGCAAGGATCGACTGTACGGTGATAATGCGCCTGTAGCCGATACCTATCTCTGGACGGAACTCCCGCGTTCCAACGGAGGCGGCGGAGACTTCTTCTTCCAAGGATTCACATTCAGTATCGTCCCTGGGGGATATTCTGGATTCGTTTCCATGACGGGTGGATCGGATTACTTGGAGGGGGGTGCAGGCGATGACTATCTCCAAGGCGATGCGGGAAATGACGTGCTCCTCGGCGGCTCGGAGAACGATACGTTGTATGGCGATGATCTGGCATTGGATGAGGTGACGCCCGGTAATGATCTGCTCGATGGCGGGGCGGGGGACGATCTCCTGTATGGCGGTGGGGGAGTGGATACCCTGCTTGGCGGTGCGGGCGACGATAAGCTGTACGGGGATTTCACCGACGATCCGATTCGGCGGCAAGGATTGGCTGGATGGCGGGGCTGGGAACGATACGTTGGCGGGGGGACAGGGCGACGATGTTCTTTTCGGCGGAGCCGACCAGGATCTGCTCGTTGGCAATGAGGGCCAGGATATATTGGATGGGGGCAGCGGCAACGATGTATTGCAGGGCGGTGACTGGTGTCGATGTCTTGTGGGGCGGAACGGGCGAGGATCAGCTCTTTGGTCAGGATAGTGCCGATACGTTACTCGGTGACGAGGGGAATGACTACCTAAGCGGTGATGCCGGTGATGATGTCCTGACCGGCGGTTCTGGCGCCGATACCCTGGTCGGTGGAGCTGGTGTCGATACCTACGTCTTTAATCTTGGGGATGGCGTCGACACAATTGTGGATACGCCGGGAGAAGGGAACAAACTGGTATTCGGGTCTGGAATTTCTGGCCAGGACATCAGTCTTGGTCTCGGCTCGCTCTTGGTGCGCGTGGGGTCGAATGGTGATGCCATCCATATTCAGGGATTCAATCCAGCTGATCCCGTCCAGTCGGCGGGAATCGATGTCTTTGAGTTTGCCGATGGCACGACACTCACGCATGCGGCACTCGTGGCCCGCGGATTCGATCTGGTGGGGACGGACGGCGATGACTTTCTGAATGGGGGTGAAACCTATCAGAAGGTTGTTGGGCTGGGTGGGAACGATGTGCTGCTCGGAGGGACAGGGAACAACATCCTTGATGGTGGGGCCGGCAACGATCAACTCGATGGTGGAGCGGGGGCCGACACGTTGATTGGCAGGGCCGGCAACGATGCACTCACCGGCGATGCCGGCGACGATACCATTGACGCAGGAGTGGGGGACGATTTTATCAACGCCGGTGAAGGGAACGATAGCGTATTGGGCGGCGAGGGAAACGATACCATCTTTGCGGGGACCGGGAATGACACCGTCGCCGGTGGCGCCGGTGATGACACGATCTATGGGCAAGGCGGCACCGACGTCGTCGATGGCGGGACAGGGAATGATCGGTTCGTCGGCGCGCCCGGCACCTACACCTACGCGTTTGGAACTGGAAGCGGGCAAGACATCATCGATAGCAGTCAGGGCGGAAGCTATACCATCCAGATGTCTGCTGGTGTCTTGCCAAGCGACGTGATTGTCGGGCGTGTTGACCAAACCATCACGCTCAATCTTAGTGGCGGCCTGGATACCCTCACGCTTCCCTCGTTCTATGTGAATCATTCGCTCCAAGTGCAATTTGCCGATGGAACGGTGTGGGACGCGAATACGATTCACAATCAAGCCGGGGATAGCCGGCAGGTGGGGACCAGTGGAGCGGATTACTTGCCCGGGTATAACGGATTTCCCGATGAGCTCATTGGATTAGCTGGCGACGACGTCTATGTCGTGAACGATCTCGGAGATGTGGTGGTGGAAGCGCCCGACGAAGGCCACGATACTGTCTATAGTTCTGTCGACTTTACTCTGCCAGACAATGTTGAAGATCTCTACTTAAGTGACCCCTACACTCTGTATGATTTCTTCGGCCAGGTTCTCCACGTCGATCCTGCTGCGGTATCTGCCACGGGAAACGCTCTTGATAACTTCCTACGCGGTAACTCCTTCCACAACATCCTCACCGGTGGCGCCGGAGACGATACACTTGATGGTGGAAACCTCTTCTACTCGACTTCGATCCAGCCTCTCAATGACGATACCCTCATTGGCGGATCAGGAAACGATACCTATTACTACATGCAAATCTTGGAGGGGTCGATACGATCATCGACGAGTCCTTGGCCGGTGAAAGTGATACCCTCAAATTAAGCATCTTCAGATGTCCGGCTCGAATCCATCGGCTGGTTTTCATCCTTGGCTGGATGGGACCACGCTCGTGATTCAACTGACTATCCCATTCGACTCGGTTGTGGAACATACGCGAGAGGTTCGATTCCCGACTTCGATCCAAACGATGCGTATGGCCGGCACGCTATCGATCTGTTTATTCGATTTCGGCGACGGCATCACGACTCTGACTTATCAGCAGATTATCGATCTAGGCATTGATGTTCAGGGAACGAGTCAAGACGACATCCTCGGGACGAATGCCACGAACCGGTTTCATGGCGGTGCGGGTAACGACACGTTGATTGGTGGCGCGCGTAACGATATCTATTTCTATGATCGTGGCGATGGCGTGGACACGATTGTGGATACTGCCGTGGCCGGTGCCATGAATGAAATCCGGTTCGGCGGCGGTCTGAATCTCGGAGACCTTGAGGTGGTACAGGGCACGAATTCCTTGACCCTCCAGGTTGGATCGAACGGCGATGCTATTGTGCTGTCCAACTATGATCCGACAGGGCAGGCTGGATCTTCGGTCATCGGTAGCGTCACCTTTACGAATGGCATTCATCTGAGCCTGGACGAGTTGCTGAATTTCCCTGGAGGGACAGACGGAGACGACACGTTCGTCGGGACTGATGGACCTGACCGGTATAACGCGAAGGGCGGCAACGATGTGGTCACAGGCGGGGGCGGTAATGATCTGCTGTTGGGTGGATCTGGTCAGGATATCCTGAAGGGAGACGCGGGAGACGATCAGCTATTTGGAGGCTCCGGCAATGATCAACTGGACGGAGGGATCGGCGCGGATGAGCTGGGCGGAGGGTATGGCAACGATACGCTCACTGGAGGACTCGGCGACGATATCTTGGATGGAGGTGCCGGTACCGATGTGTATGTCTTCAATCGGGGAGATGGCAACGATATGATCCATGACCGTGCCGAGAGTGGAGAGAGCAATCGTCTGCTCTTTGGGCCTGGGATCACTCCATCAGACCTTTCTTTCGTCCGCGGTTGATTTGTACTCAACCATGGTCCATACGCATAAATATCGTCTGGATTCAGTTGAGGCGACTGATGAACAAATTATTTTACCCAATTCGTCGCCAATGCTCCAGCGGGTCTCCGCACTATCTCGTTCGCCGACGGCCTCACCCTCGACCTCTTCAATTATTACGCCGCAAGTCTTGTCCAGGCCGATCAGAATCTCTTTGCCGGTCCTGGTAATGACACGCTCATCGGTGGAGTCGGGAACGATACCCTACATGGTGGAGCAGGGAACAGTGTCCTGATTGGTGGTGGGGGCAACAACACGCTGATTGGGGGAACCGGCCATACCACCTTCTACAGCCAATCGGCAGCCAACAACCTGGTCTTTTTCGGCTCTGGTTCGAATACGCTTGTGATCCCAGGAGGGTCGAGCAGTAATACCGTCCACGCTCTAGGCGCACCTGCTTCAAATACGGTTGTCTTTGCCGGAGACTACAACTCGTTCATTCCTAATTTAGGATTTGGCTCACTCTTGATCCGCTATGGGTCGGAGGGAGGCGAACTCCATATTGAAGGGTTCGATCCGAATGATGCGTATGCAAATCCTGGCATTGGTACGTTCCAATTCACCGACCGGACATTGACGTATCAACAGTTGATCGATCTGGGATTTGATATTTCAGGGAACAACGAACTCAACGTGTTAACCGGCAGCAGCGCGACGGACCGAATCAAAGGGCTCGGCGGAAACGATACTCTTCAGAGCGGCCTTGGAGCGGATGTGCTCGAAGGAGGGCAAGGAAACGATCTTCTGAGTGGTGGCCTGGGCAATGACACCTATGTGTTCAATACGGGCGACGGCAACGACACGATTCAGGATGAGGCAGGTGTAGGAGAAGGCAATCGCATTCTCTTTGGCGCGGGGATCGGTCAAAGCAATCTGACGTTCACACGCGATGAAGCCGCACGGACGCTCACAATCCAAGTCGGTAGCAGCGGAACAGACCAGCTACGGCTGAACAACTTCGATCCGACCGGTGCGAATGGTTCGCTGGTGGTGGGAATGCTGGCCTTTGCCGATGGCAGTTCCATGAACCTAGCCGATCTGTTTCCGACTGCCGTCAACCATGCGCCGTCCCTCGCTAATCCCTTAGCAGATCAGACAGTCCAGGAGGATGCATCGTTCAGCGTGTTGATACCCGCCGCCACCTTTGCCGATCAGGATGCCGACGATGTGCTCGCGCTGAGCGCCAGTCTGGCTGACGGTACCGTTGCTGCCTGCCTGGCTGAACTTCAATGCGACGACAGCCACCTTCAGCGGCACGCCTGACGACGCCCAGGTCGGCACGCTCGATCTGCGTGTGACGGCGAGGGATCGCGAGAACCTGAGTGCGTCCGATGTATTCCATCTCACCGTGACGAATGTAAATGAAGCGCCGACGGTAGCTGTTCCGTTGGCCAATCAAACTGCAGTGGAAGATGCGCCGGTTAGCTTTGTCGTACCGGCCGGCACCTTTACGGATGTGGATCCTGGGGATGCGCTGACGTACAGCGCCACGCTCGCCGGTGGTGCGCCCCTCCCGTCGTGGCTCAGTTTTGATTCAATCACCCGTACGTTCAGCGGCATGCCTGGCAATACACACGTCGGCACACTCGCCCTCACGGTGGCGGTGACCGACCAAGGCAACTTGAGCGCCTCGACCGGCTTCACCCTGGCCGTCCAAAACGTGAACGATGCGCCCACGGTGGCGAATCCGATCGTGGACCGGTCCGCACCCACAGGAGCGGCCTTCACCTTCACGGTGTCGACGAACACTTTTGCTGACGTCGATCTGGGCGACATGCTGACCTACAGTGCCACCTTGGCCAATGGCAGCGCCTTGCCGGCCTGGCTGAGCTTCAACAATACGACCCATACGTTTAGTGGGACACCAAGCAGCGGAGACGCAGGATTGCTGAATATCAAGGTCACCGCAACCGATGCCGGGAGCCTGAGCGTGTCCGATCTCTTCGACTTGACCGTGACGATTCAAGACCAGGTTCTGACGGGGACGGCCGGCAATGATGTACTGACAGGCGGGGCCGGCAACGATCAACTGTTCGGGTTGGCCGGCAATGACACGATGCAAGGAGGCGGCGGCAACGACCTGCTCGACGGCGGCACCGGGACCGATACGATGCAGGGCGGCACCGGTGACGACACCTATGTCGTCAACCTGGCCGGCGATGTCGTGACTGAATTGGCCAACGGAGGCACAGATACAGTGCAGAGCAGCATCACTTATACCCTTGGCGCCAATATGGAGAATCTCACCCTCACCGGCACAGCCAATCTGAATGGGACAGGCAACGCGTTGGACAACATCCTCACAGGCAATCGTGGGACCAATGTGCTGACCGGCGGCGCTGGCAACGATACTTATGTCGTTGGGGCTGGAGACACGGTCGTGGAGAATCTCAATGGCGGAACCGATACGGTCCAAAGCTCGGTGACCTGGACATTGGGGAGTAACGTGGAAAACCTCACCCTGACGGGCACGGCGAACATCAACGGTACAGGGAGTTCGACCAACAATGTCCTCATCGGCAACAGCGGGAATAACAGCCTCGATGGCGGTTCAGGCAACGACACGGTGAATGGCGGCGACGGCAATGACAGCCTCTTTGGTGGCAGCGGCAACGATACACTGCTCGGTGGCCTCGGCAACGATTCGCTGAACGCCGGCAGCGGGAACGATGTGCTCAATGGCGGTGACGGGACCGATTCTCTCGACGGTGGCTCAGGCGATGACCAACTGCTCGGCGGAGCGGGCAACGATGCGCTCACTGGCGGCAGCGGGGCCGACCAATATACGGGCGGCACTGGTAACGACCAGCTAACGGGCGGGTCTGGCAACGATCTCTATAACTTCGCGCGAGGCGATGGCCAAGACACGATCTGTGATACCGATTCGTTCTCGGGGAACCAAGACCGAGCGCTCTTTGGCCTCACTATCAATCCCTTGGATCTGGTGATCAGCCGCCAAGCCAATGATCTGAGACTCACGATTCACGGCTCATCCGATCAAATCACGGTGCAGAACTGGTATCTCGGCACGAACAATCAGATCGAGACGATCCAAGCGGGTAACGGGCAAACGTTGCGCAGCACGCAGGTTGATCAGTTGATCCAGGCGATGGCGGGGTTCTCCGCACAAACTAACCTCACGTGGGATCAGGCGATCGATCAAAAGCCAACAGGATGTGCAGACCGTCTTGGCCGCGAGCTGGCAGTAGTTAACCCTGAAACGGTTGGCGTGAAACGTATCTTGTTGGGGATAAGAGCATATGGACAGCGGCGGGGCCTCAACGTCTCGGCCGTCGCCAGTCTGGACGAAAGCCTCGAGGAGACGTTGACCCTCAACGGTGAAGCAAAAGATAGGAACAACGGTTCCATCGCTATGACTCACCGTTCATAACAAACTGCTCTTCCCCTTCGCAACTCTGCGCGCCACCGTCGCCGTGAACCGCGCCATATCACCGACTGCTGCACGATTTCCGCCTGTTTGAAAATACCAGCGCCTTCTGCGGAAGTTCTGGCACGAGTCTTGGTCATGAGACGAGAAATCTGTAGCATGACGCCGTACTGTCTGAGCATTTCGATCAGGTCATCCGGAGGAGAGGGGCATGAAACATCGTTATGTATGGGCAGATACCACCATTCTGAGGGGGGCATCCATATGGGGGGATATCCATTTGAAGGAGGCCCGGCGTAGTATTTTCATGGCGTGATATCGAGGAAGGTGCGTTATGGCAACAATCACTGGCTCATCCACGATCGATTGGTCCGGTGTATCGTTAGCCCAGGTTGATTTTGGGACCGATTTTCGTCAAATTCTCCAATCGAGTCGATCAGATACTTACGAATGAACAACGCATCTGTTGTCTCTGTCAAGTCCGACGTTCATTGTCGTAGACCTTATGTCGGGGGAAGGCTGAGTCTCGGGGGTTCGGGGTTCGACACTAATTCCCCAATAATCAACTCGTTCAACTTTAAGAACCCCCAGAGGCACCGGCGAGGTGATCCGGTTCACCGGCACCCTCGATGGCGAATCGGCAATGATTTGCATAACCTCCGCCACCTTCGGATCCACAGGCTTCTCAGAAACGATCAACGGCAACATCATTGTCATCTCGCTCCACGGTCGGGAACTTTAGGGGCACGTTGACATCGCTGGTCGTGAAGACTGGCTCTGCTCACGGAAACCCTCAGCGGCAACTTCCACCTGACAGGTGACCTTGTCAGCGCGAGCCTGACAGGCACGGTAACGGGGATCTCGGTCATTTCGGGGGCCGATACGATCACAATGACCGGCCTGTCGCTGTCGCTCGATGTGCTCCAAGCCGCGCTCGGGTCCCCGTGACCTGGATACTGTCGATGACCTCTTCTCCTTCGTCGGTAACCAGATGCCGGGCAATGACACCATCACCTATACCAACAACTCCAGCGTCGGGATGACGTTCTTCGGCGGCGCCGGCAACGATACGATCACCATCAGCGGACCCAACGCCGATACGCTGAACGGCGGCGATGGCAACGATACGCTGCTCGGCGGCCTGGGTCGGGATACCGTCACTGGAGGTGCAGGCGATGACCAGATCACCATGCTGGTCACGGCCGGCAACGTGGATACTATCGATGCCGGGGATGGCACCGATACACTGGTACTCAGTGGAGTAGTCCCCGACAACCACGTTGTGGAGGTCGATTTGTCCTCGGCGACCGACCAGGTGGTCAAGATCGGTGGCGCGCTCGATGCCCTCACGCAGACTAATTTCGAAAACCTGGATGCCTCGGGAATAGGCAGTTCAGTGATTGTCACCGGCAGCGCAGGCGCCAATAGGATCATCGGCTCGAAGGGCAATGACAGCATCGATGGCGGAGCCGGTATCGACGACATGCGCGGTGGCGCGGGCAACGACACTTATACGGTGGACAGTGTCGGAGATGTGGTCACGGAAGCGCTCAACGCCGGCACCGACCTCGTGCAGAGTACGGCTGCGAACTTCACGCTGGCTGCCAATGTGGAGAACTTGACCCTTCTCGGCAGCGCCGACCTCAATGGCACGGGTAACACGCTCGCCAATGTCCTCACCGGCAACAGCGGCAACAACGCACTCTCTGGCCTGGCCGGTAACGACACCTTCACAGGCCGCGCGGGTGACGACCAGCTCGATGGCGGACCCGGGGCCGACTACATGATCGGCGGGCTGGGCGACGATACGTACGTGATTGACAACCTCGGCGACGGCATCAGGGAGCAGGCCGATGAAGGCACCGACACGATTCAGATCAACCGCACGGTCGATCTGAACGTCGAGCCCTTTACGGCGATCGAGAATGTGGTGCTGACCGGCGTTGCAGCAATCAACGCGACCGGGGATGATGGCAACAATCTTCTCACCGGCAACAGCGCGGCCAATATCCTCAACGGGGGCGGTGGCAATGACACGCTCACGGGCAATGCCGGCAATGATATTCTCAACGGGGGGGCAGGCAACGACGCGCTCAACGGCGGGGAAGGGAATGATACGTATCGTCTCAACCTGATCTTCCCGGGTGGAGGCGACGACACGATCACGGAGAGCGGTGGGACCGACACGAGTGTTATTGTGGCGAACGGCGTGGACCTGCGCGGGCTGAACTTCGAGCAAACCGGAACTGATCTGGTCGCCTCGCTACTCGGAACCACAACGACTATGGTGGGCCAATATGCTGGGCCCGGCGGCAAGGTCGAGAGTCTCCGAATTGAGGGGGGTGCCTCGTTTGCCGGGTATGGAGCAGGGACGGCGTCGTATCTGCTCAACACAGACCCCAACGATACTGGCGGCGCCCAACAAGATCTGATCGCCGGGGACAATACGAACGAGACGTTGAATGGGTTGGGCGGGAACGACTTGTTGTTCGGCAATGGGAATACAGATACCCTGAATGGCGGCGCGGGGAACGACTTCTTGGTGGGCGGCACAGGTCACGACACCGTCGACGGGAGTGTGGGGAACGACTTCATTGTCATGGAGGGCACGACCAGCGACATGGATGAGGCCCACGGCGGGACGGGCACCGACACGCTCGTGCTCAGTGGGGGAGATTTCGTCACCACCGGCGTCATGGAGGTCGATCTGTCGGTGGCCGATCAGGTGGTGTCCATCGGCGGCGTGGCAGACCCGCTGGTGCAGGATGGCTTTGAGAACCTCGATGCCTCAGGGCTGATCTACATCAGTTCCGTGAACGTCACTGGGAGCGACGGCGCCAATATCCTCACCGGCTCGCTCGGCGACGACACGATAAATGGCGGCTTGGGCAATGATATTCTCAACGGGGGGCCAGCAGGCAGCAACGCGCTCAACGGCGGGGAGGGGGATGATACGTATCGTTTCAACGTGTTTGAAGGCAACGACACGATCACGGAGAGCGGTGGGACCGACACGATTGTCATTGTGGCGAACCGCGCTGACCTGCCCGGGCTGAACTTCGAGCACAGTGGGAATGATCTTGTCGGCTCGGACTCCGGGGGCTCAGTGACCACGGTGGGCCAATACGCGGGCCTGACAGCAAAGTCGAGAGTCTCCGATTCGAGGGGGGTGCATCGTTTGCCGGTTATGGACCAGGGACTGGGTCGTATCTGCTCAACACAGACCCAACCATACCGGCGGCGCCCAACAAGATCTGATCGCCGGATCGAGTACGAACGAGACGTTGAACGGGTTGGACGGGAACGACTTGTTGTTCGGCAATGGGGATGCGGATACCCTGAATGGCGGCACGGGGAACGACTTTTTGGTGGGCGGCGCGGGTCAAGACACCGTCGACGGGAGTGTGGGGAACGACGTCGTCGTCATGGAGGTCACGACCGGCGACGTGGATGTGGCCCACGGCGGGGTGGGCACCGACACGCTCGTGCTCAGTGGGGGAGCTCCCCTCACCGGTGTGGTGGAGGTCGATCTATCAGCGCTCGACCAGGTGGTGTCGATCGGCGGCACGCCTGACGACACGCTGCTGCAGGATGGCTTCGAGAACCTCGATGCTTCGGGGCTGGGGCTGGCAGTTCAGTGCACGTCACTGGGAGCGCCGGCGCCAATATCCTCATTGGCTCGTACGGCGGCGACACGATGAATGGCGGCTTGGGCAATGACACCCTCAACGGCGGGGTGGGCGACGATGTCATGGATGGCGGCGCGGGCAACGATACCTACGTGGTGGACAGCCCCGATGATAGCGTTACCGAAACAGGGGTCGGCGCCGCCGGGGGCAAGGATCTCGTGCAAAGCTTTGCGGCGAACTTCACGCTGGAGGACAATATTGAGAACCTGACCCTGCTTGGCATCGATAACATTAACGGCACCGGCAACGAACTCGCCAACATCCTCACCGGCAACAGCGGGGACAACCAGCTCATGGGCCTGGACGGCAACGACCAGCTCCTCGGCGGGGCGGGCAACGATACCCTCGATGGTGGAACCGGCGCGGACAAGATGGCCGGAGGCCTGGGCGACGATACCTATGTTGTGAATGTGACCACCGACGTCGTTACAGAAGCGCTGAACGCCGGCACCGACGACATGGTGCAATCCTCGATCAACTATACGCTGGGGGCTAATGTCGAGCACCTGACGCTGACCGGGTTGGAGAACCTGAATGGCACCGGCAACACACTCAATAATATCATCACCGGCAACAGCGGCGACAACGCACTCTCTGGACTTGCCGGCAACGACATCCTGCGTGGCGGTCTGGGGAACGATACCGTAAACGGTGGTAGCGGCCAAGATACCTTCCTCTTTGGCAGCGGCGATGGACAAGATGTGGTCAAGGACAGCAGTGGCACGGCCGACCAGATATCGTTCGACGCTGGCATCAATCCACTGGACCTCGTGATCAGCCGCCAGGCCAACGATCTGCGGTTGGCGATTCATGGCGCACCCGATCAAATCACCGTGCAGAACTGGTATGTCGGCACGACCAATCGAGTCGAGACGTTGCAGGCTGGCAATGGCGAAGTGCTGCTCGGCACGCAAGTGGATCAGCTCGTCCAAGCCATGGCTCAATTCACGACAGATACCAGCCTGAGCTGGGATGATGCTAGTGGGGGTGCTGGGACCGCACAACAACAAACGCAGTTCCAAGGCATCATCGCCGCGAGCTGGCAGTAGGAAGACGTGAGGCGTGAAACGTTAAACGTAAGAGGTAAAAGGCAGCTCGGCTGTTTGAGCCTCCTCCAGGAAACATGAAACGTGAGGCGTGAAACGTATCCCGGTTGCGTGCGGGACTGGCGAGAAAAGCCTGACTGGTCTGAAATTTTATCTCCATGAGTCGCGCCTGTCTCACCTGGCTATCCCGTGGGGGTGTTCTCCTCTTCTCCTAGACCTGCCGGCTATCGAAGTTCTGCTGTGCGGAAATATTTTCGCAGCCTGCTAGGATTTCCCACCCTGTTCAACGACCATGGTGTGGTTGATGGTCCCTGGGTGCTGTCAACCCAGGACGCACCCGCACGCGTTCTTTCGGTGCCATCGTCGAAAACGTTTGTTCGCAGGCTCA
>CAWAKW010000006.1:0-93866 GCA_963782735.1 Nitrospirota bacterium | reverse complement strand
AAATTTTAGAAGAAACCGTTTCATTAAAACAGCTCAGCCAAGAGCCGTACAGCCCGGTGGGTTGGTCGAAATGTGGAGGGTGCGGTTTCCATAAAGCGATGCTGGCCTATGGCTGAAAAAGTCCCGAGATGTTGCTCTCGTGTACGGGGTCGACCAAGGACTCGCCATCGGTTTACGGCAACAAGGTATAGAAAATATCGACCAATTGCTATCACATTACAATGCATGCTTCATTAGCTGAATTGAAACGGCCGTGGGGCAAGTCCACTCAGAAAGTTGGATCAAGAGCAGCCTCGATCTGCGGATGGCCAAGTCGATGGCGACAGGGCAAGAAGAGCTTATCCAATCTCCCGATATCCCCATGCATCCGAATTATGTGATGTTCGACTTGGAGGGGCTACCGCCACATCTCGATGAGTTGGAAAAAATCTATCTCTGGGGGATGCAGGTGTTCGGAGAAAAGCCCGGAGTATACAGATCTGCCTCTGCAGGATTTGGTGACGCCGGCGACCGCCAGGGCTGGGAGAGTTTTTTGAACGAAGCAAAGACCATCTTCGATGAGCACGAGAATATTCGATGGGTACACTGGCACCACTACGAGAAGACCCATATAGACAAGTACATTGAAAGGTTTGGGGATCGAGATGGCGTTGCGGCAAGGGTAAAGCAGAATCTCCTGGATTTACTTCCAATCACGCAACGGTCTGTGGCCCTACCGTTACCCAGTTATAGCCTCAAGGTTATTGAGAAGTATATTGGATTTTCCAGGACTCAAACAGAATATGGGGGTGAGTGGTCCATGGCAAAGTACATCGAGGCCACTGAATCCAATGACGACACACAGAGGACTGCGCTATTAGATGAAATTAAGATATATAACGAGGAAGATCTCGCAGCTACATGGGCTGTCTTGCAGTGGTTGAAAGGCAAGCAGCCTTCATCCGAAGCCTGAAAGACTTAGGGAAGGTCTGATTAATTCAAAGTTTCTAGACAGCAATCAGACGGATTCCCAGTATTTTGAGCGCCGACTGACCAAAATCGGGAATTATTCAGACCTTCCCTAGTCCCTATTTCCCTTGAGAATAGGGTGGGTCGTATCTTGGAGCTGACATAGTAGTGTCTTCTCTAAACTTTCAAACAAGAATACTTCGCCGTAAGACCACGCCGGAGGAGTACCGGGTGTATCGGGCAGGCCTCGAATGGGACTTGACCGATCCCATAGTTATCGAGAAGCGTGAGGATCTAAAATCTGAGTATCGATGGCGTGACCGGGTAGAACCCTACCATCACCAGGTCACCAATCTCATCACCTTCTGCCGCCGTCTGCCGGTCACGCTGCTCGCCGACGACGTCGGCCTCGGCAAGACGATCAGCGCCGGGCTGATCATCAGCGAGCTGATCTCCCGCTCGCGTCTTTCCAAAATTCTCATTGTCTGCCCCAAGCTGCTTGGCCCACAGTGGCAGGAGGAACTGCTCACGAAATTCAACATCCCCTCTAAGATTGCGATCGGGAACGACCTGATCGAGGCTGATCTCGAGGAGACCGGCGCCATCATCACGACCTATAATTCTGCGCGGTTGCATCTCGATTCAATCCCGCAGGATCGTTTCCAGATGCTGGTGCTGGATGAGGCGCACAAGCTGCGAAACCTCTACGGCGTCGAAAATCCCCCCCAGGTCGCCACACGCTTCCGGAAGGCCCTGGAGGAGCGCCGGTTTCGGTTCGTGCTCATGCTCACTGCGACGCCAATTCAAAACCGTCTTTGGGATCTCTATTCACTGGTCGACCTTCTCACCGTTGCGCGAGGACATCAGAATCCCTTCGGCAGCGAGGGCATGTTTGCCCGCAAGTTCATCGCCGATAACCGAGAGCAGGCCCGGCAGTTGAAAGCGGAAGCGCGCGACGAGTTCCGGTCGATCGTCTACGGCTACATGTCAAGGGTCCGGCGCGGCGATGCCAAACTCTCTTTCCCGGACCGGGTCGTGCAAATGCACAAGGTTGATCCGACGCCGGCGGAGCTTGCAGCTGATCAGCGCTATTGCCAAGCCGATCCAGAAGCTGAATCGACTCGCGCAAATTTCGATCCTGCAGGCTCTAACCAGTAGCCCAGATGCCTTGATGGCGCAGTTGAACAACATGGCAAGGAACGGCACCGTTCCTCAGGAGCTTGCCGCCACAGTTCGGGCCATCGTCACCGCAATGCCCACGAGCGCCAAGCTTCAGGGCCTACGGCGGGCTCATCGATCGACTAAAGGGGGAAAACCCGGAGCGCTGGCGTCTGGTGGTCTTCACCGGGCGGACTGGAGACGCAGACGACCATCCAGGCTTTCCTGGAAAAGCATGGACTGAAGGTCGGCATCATCAACGGCATCTTCTGGCGCGCGCAATCAGGAGACCATCGCTCGCTTTCGCAAGAATCCGCCTGATTGTCACGTCATCGTGTCTACCGAAGCTGGATCTGAGGGCATCAACCTTCAAGTCGCTAATGTGTTAGTCAACTACGACCTGCCCTGGAACCCAATGATCGTCGAGCAGCGCATCGGACGCATACAACGCTTGGCGTCCGAGCATGCGAGCGTCGGCATTTTCAATATCATGCTGCGCGGCACCTTTGAGGAGTACATCGTTGGACGCCTGATGGAAAAGCTTCAGATGGCGTCCCACGCGATCGGCGATATTGAAGCGCTGCTCGAAGCATCAGGAATCAGCGGAGAGGATGAGAACGGGGCAACCGGCTTTGACGAGAGAATCCGCCAGCTCGTCATCGCGGCGCTCGCAGGCATGGACGTGGAGGCAGCCACACGCCAGGCGGAGCAAAGTATTGCCAATGCGAAGAGCACCATGGAGCGCGAGGAAGAGAGCATCAACGCGATGCTCGGTGGAATGGAAGGAGCCGAGTTCGTCGGACCTCGTGCCCCGACCCTACCCGGCGTCGTGCGATCCATGAAGCCACGAGATTTCACTCTGGCGGCCTTCAAGAGTTTGGGCGCACGCGTAACGCCACAACCGCCGGACCTATATCTTGCGGAAGAAAACGGCGGACGTGAACACATCCGTTTCGAGGAAAACGCCGGTGCGGGCGCAAGAAGCACGCTCTACGCTCCTGGCACTGCCGCCTTCCTTCGCCTAGTCGGCCGGGTCATCGCCACCGGTATTCATGAGGTAGAGGATCTCGACCAGAATCCTGCCAAAGAAACCGAGGAAATCACCCGCCGATGGGTCCTCACCTTCGGCGGAACGCCCAAGGCAGTAGAGGTCGAAGAGGTTAGTCGTTGTTTCGAAGGAGCGGCCCTTGTCCGGGTACGCGCCACTGTGGCGCACGACAGCTACGAGCGCCTCGTCGAGGTTTCCTGCTCACCGACCGAGCACCATGCTCAGACAGACCGATCAGGGCTGGGACCCTTGCCTCCCACAATTGAGAATCCCATTACCTTTGGCCTCAACATCGAAAGTCTGGCCGACGCGGCTAAACTGGACACGGCGATCTCCGAATTCTCCCGCTTCTACTTGGAAAGACGGGCGCAGGAGGTGCAGGCCGCAGGCGGCGATGAGCGAAAAAAGAAGAAGTTGGAGGATGAGTTCACGCCCCGCCTTGAAATGACGCTGGTCGCACTCGAAGGACGTCTATATCGACAGCTTAAAGTAAAAGCGCAATATAGGCTTGATGCTGACTCCGAATATAGCAGCACGCTAACCGTTGCACCGCATACGGGAGAGTTGCTCGACGCTCCCGAATTAGGCCTCTGCGCCCGATCAGGGAGAACTGTCCCTAAGACGTGCCTCAACCAATGCCAGATCACAGGGGAGAAGGTGTTGCAACATCTCCTCGTCCGATCCGAGATAAGCTCAAGGTTCGCGCTGCCCGAGAATACCGTTCTGTGCAGTCTGAGCGGCAAGCGGGTTCTCAAGGACGAGGCCGAACTGTCAGCGGTGAGTGGACATATGGTTGCGAGCGTGTTCCTTAAAACTTCAGCTCTAAGTGGGAAGCGGGCGGAGCCTGATCACTTTGGCCAGTGCGAATTCACGAGGGCCGATGTTCTTGATACCGAGCTTGCCACGAGTGAGGTATCTGGTAAACGATATAAGATCGATGAGCAGATGCGCTCGGTTGTGTCTGGAAAAACTGGACACAAGTCTGAATTCCTAATCTGCCACGAAACCAGACAGCCTCTCCTGATCTCGGAGGCCGAACAATGTGAGGTAACCAGCAACTACGTCAGGCCGGGAATTCTGGAAGAATGCGCGATTACAAAGAAACGGGTCTTGCCTTTAGAACTTGAGCGCTGCGCTGCAACCGGGAAGCGAGCGTTAAGAAGGCTCTTCGTTACAAGTAGCCTATCGGAAGCGCGCATTCTAGAAGATGCTGCCGTGAGGTCAGCTACTGGGAAATTATGCGCCCCAGTCGAAGCCAGGCCCTGTCTTTGGAGTGGCCGGAACTGCCATCCAGACGATCTTCGCGTCTGTGGGCTAACCCGTCTGCCTATCCACTTTGAATTCGCCACGGCCAACAGCAATCCACGCATCCAAGCGCTCGTCGACCTACTCAACGACGTCAAGAGAACCACGGACGAGCCACAGCTTTGGGATGCCGTGGCGACAAAAGTCGCAGCAATTCTCGGAAAGGGGCGGTGCCGGGTGGTAGCTGCAATTCTTTCGCCCGACAGGTTGCATCTCGCAATCTGCGTCGAGGTCCGTACACTACTCGGTTTCCGGGTTCGGCATGCTGGTATGGTGTACTCCATCAACGACCACTCCATTGTTGGTCGGGTAGCCCAAGGAGAACGTACTTCGGAAGGATGGACAGAGCCAAAATAAGCAAGAATGCCGTGGAACCATTTCGCCTTGTCCGGACGCGGCGGTCTTAGCCTCTGCTTTTCTTTCGAGAACAGGATGTGCAGTTGATATGACGAATAACTTCCGGGCTTTCGCGATTAGGCCTAAATGACCATGCCTGACAATCCACCATCATTAGACGACAAGAACATAGTCGATAAACTGCGCTTAGAATTAGCGAAGTCAGAACCAACTCGACGCAGGCGCATTATTGAAAAATTTGTTCTGGCAGTCCTCGGTAGCATCCCGTGGGTTGGCGGATTTCTAAGTGCGGCTGCAAGCTACAAGGCAGAGGAAGAAACACTAAGGCAAGACTCGCTGCAGACTCAGTGGCTTGAAGAACATCAAAATAAGATCACCATGCTTCGAGATACCTTGCAAGAGATGCAGCAGCGCTTTGAAAGCCTGGGAGCGGGGATTGAAGAGCGGATACAAAGCGAAGAGTATCTTGCACTTGTGCGAAAGGCCTTCCGCATCTGGGATGAGACAGACACACAGGAGAAGCGGCGGTATATCGTGAACATCGTTACCAATGCAGCTGGTACGCGTGTATGTTCTGACGACGTTGTTCGGCTATTTCTGGATTGGCTAGATCTTTACCATGAGGTTCACTTCGCTGTGATCCGAGAGATTTTCAAGAATCCTGGGGCTACGCGATTTGATGTTTGGTCCGATCTGTATGGACAAATTCCACGCGAGGATTCTGCGGAAGCTGATTTGTTCAAGCTAATGGTCAGAGATCTGAGCACAGGGGGGGTAATCAGGCAGGAGCGCGATGTGAATGAACTTGGCCAGTTCATTAGGAAAAGCCCACAACGTCCACGCCGCGGTTTAGCTCCTACGACAATGGAGTCTGCTTTCGAGGATACGAAACCCTATGTTCTCACCGAGCTCGGAAAGCAATTTGTCCACTACACGATGAGCGAGGCTGTCACACGTATTGATGATCGCAATGTGCGCCCAGGCTGAGGTTAGGAAGACGGGGACATTCTAGGTTTCCAACAGTTTCTTCGGGTGTATGGTCAGTCCGAGGCTTGCATCGAGTTCCCTCGCGAGGATATTACGGGAAAAGGTAGAACGGGAGGACTTAGCAGGCTGCTCAAAAAGGTCCGTCCAGCAAGGCCGCAGCTTCTGAAGCAGGTTGAGGTCGAGGTCAAGGTTGAGCAACGATCAGATTCTTATTCTCAGCCTTAACCTGAGCCTTAACCTTCCAGAAAGCTGGCGGGCTTTTCAGACATCCTGCCGTTATTGAATGCCTGCCTGGCGCTGCAGCCACCGCACATACTTCACGATCTGATCGACATCCGCCGGAGTGACGGCGTCGATCTTCGGCATGTTGCCGAATTCCCAGTGGTGTGCCTTGACGCCGTTGGCCGCAGCCCGTTTGAAGGCCTCATCCCCGTGGTGGTTCGGCTCATAGACCTTATGTACTAACGGAGGTCCGTGGTCGGTTCCCGCCGCTTGTTTTCCATGGCAGGCCGAACAGTTCGCGTTGAATGTGGTTTCGCCCGTTTGGAATTCGGCAGGCACAGGACCGCTTGCGGCTGTTGGCTTGGGGGGTTCCGAGGAATCGCAGGCCGCGAGGAGACCCAAGCCTAGCAAACACACTCCGATCTGAAGCTTTGATGTCATCCTAATCTTCATGGAATCAGCACCTCTGATCTTGTTCATTTGGTCTGTCTGGTTTGTTTGGTTGAACTGGACTAATCGATGAACCAGACGGACTAGACTTGTCCTCACGGCGAACCTTCGAAGTTCCTGAATGTCGGATTAGTTTTTCCCCAGCCTACTAGAGCCGGGCACCGAACAGGATGTTCAAACAGGATGGCCAGCAAGGCCGCAGGGGAATCGAAACCAGAGGAGGTACCGACCGCACTCCGTGGGGCCGTTCGTCCGTATAATGGATCTTGGCGAACGGAAAAACCCCTCCAGTGTTTCCGAGCTCTGAAAATCTCAATTGGTACGTTGAGGATTTCGATGAGCCGAGAACGACGCTGGCCGCCTGTTTCAACATCCTGAGGTTATCGCATATGCGATGGGATCTACAACCCCCACCTTCGCAAATCCTTCGCGCCGAATCACGCAACTATCGCATCGTCCACATGCCACATCTCCCGCCGGATCGTAACAACTATGGGTCAGATGAAACGGGACGTGCAGGTCGATTCCTTGTCGGATGATTTCCGCTTTCGTCAGCATCAGCAAGGGGGCTTTGACATGGAGGGGGTTTCCTTCCATGCCGGCTTTCGTGCCTTCCTTTACCGCCGATTCAAACGCGCGAATGAATTCAGGCCGGCAGTCTGGATAGCCTGAATAGTCGAGCACGTTCGCGCCAAAATAGATGAGAGACGCTCCCACGACCTCCGCATGCGCTGCCGCAATCGAGAGAAAGATGAGATTCCGCCCTGGCACATAGGTGGCAGGAATGGTTCGGCTACGCTCGTTGCTTGGGCGGTCCTTGGGGACTGCCGCCGGGCCGGTAAGCGCCGACCCGCCGATGGCACGAAGATCCAGATTCATCACCAGATGATTTGCTACCCCCAAGGCAGCTGCGACCTGCCGAGCCCGCTCCACCTCCACCGCATGGCGCTGTCCGTAGGCCATCGTGAGGAAGAAGAGCTCGCAACCATCCCGCTTGGCAATGGCCGCCGTGACGGTGGAATCCAGCCCTCCACTCGCCAAGACGACCGCTCGACGTTACTCGTCTGGCTTCATCAGATCCCACTCCCACAGACTGGCATGCAGGGTATCAAGCGTGGTCACAGAACACGAGCCTCGCCTAACGAGGGAAGAGACAGGGGCACGATTGACGGGATGCGGACTAGGGACAGGACTGATCGCGCGAGAGAAATAGCTAGTCGCGATCTTCTTCTCGCTCGATCTTTTCCAGCAGCTCTTCTTTCGACTGACACTCGACGCAGAGCTTTGCGAATGGGACGGCTTCCAATCTCCGCTCACTGATCTCTACGCCACATTCCGCGCAGATACCATAGGTGCCCTCGTTGAGCCTCGTCAACGCTTCATCGATGGCCTGCCGACGGCGATTGCGCATTTCCATCAAGGAAATGCCCAGCTCGCGATCGAGATCCATGAGGGCTTGATCGCCGACGTCGCGTGCAGATTCAAGCCGCCGCTGTTTATCTTCGATAAGGGATTGGCCCAGACTCCCCTCAATCTCTTTGATAATTTCCTGGCGCTTCCGCATCAACATCTGATGGAGGACTTGGCGCCGGCGCTCTCGGTCTTCTCGTTCCTTAGCCGATTCTTTCGGTTTGGCAGCCAGGGGAGAGACGGTCATGCTGATAGATTTTTCGGGGACCACAACTGGAGTGCGCTTTGGTTTGCTCGCTGGTTTCTCGATCTTCGCCCGTATCTTGGCTTTCGCTGCCGGTTTCTTCTTGGCGGGGGTTTTTGTTGCCATGGCAGATACTACTCCTCTGGTGAACGTCGAATAACCGAAAAAAGTTCGGCATTCATAGCACGGCACTCCCGCCATTTACAAGCGGTTGCGGGGAAGAAGAGGTTGGGAGCCTCTAGCAGGCTGCGGAGGAAAAAACTAGCATGGCACGAGGTAACTCAACGGTCTACATGTGTAGGACAACAGAAGAACCCTGCTAAGGATAGAGGATTGTTGAATGGATAGGATAGCCGACCAGTTTGTCTCGACCCTTAAGGCCCTGGAGCTCCACGAGAAAGTCGAGCCCGGCAATCTCGCCTCCCAACTGTCGAACGAGAGACACCGTCGCGGCTGCCGTGCCCCCGGTGGCCAGCAAGTCGTCCACGATCAGCACCCGTTCTCCCACAGCAATCGCATCGCGATGAATGGCAAGAGAGTTCGAACCGTATTCGAGGCTGTATTTGACTTCAAAACTGTCGGCGGGAAGCTTGCCGGGCTTCCGGACTGGAACGAACCCGGCGTTCAACCGGTTTGCCAGCATCCCGCCGAAAATAAACCCGCGCGACTCGATGCCGATGACTTTGGCGATCCGCTGTCCCTGATAGGAGGCAGTCAATTCATCGGCAATCGACGACAGGGCGCGGGCATCTTTGAGCAGCGTGGTGATATCGTAGAAGAGAATACCGGGCTTGGGGAAATCGGGAACCTCACGAATGAGGGCATGATAGTTGACGGGGGGCATCGATCAGAGCAAGTCGGCTTGTGTCATGGTTCTACGCTCAATGGTATGGCGCAAACGCGCCAAGGCGGCCATTTCAATCTGCCGGACACGCTCACGGGTCAACCCCATTTCCCGGCCGATTTCTTCCAAGGTCTTGGCCTCACTCCCATCGAGCCCGAAGCGCGACATAATAACCGATTGTTCTTTCTCAGGCAACTCCTGCACCCATTCCATCATTTCCGCCCGACGCATCACCCCCTCGGCCGTATCGGCAGGCGAGACAGACGAAGGGTCCTCAATCACATCGCGCAAGAATGTATCCTCGCCCTCATTGATCGGACTGTCCAACGAACAGGTCGTACGGACCACTTGCTTGAGATCCAACACCGTTTCGTCGGTCGTCTTCATCCGTGCCGCGACTTCCGACGCAGTCGGTTCTCGTCCGAGTTCCTGAACGAGCTGCTCCGACTTGGCAAGATAACGATTCAGCCGCTCCACCACATGCACCGGCAATCGCACAAGCTTTCCTTGATTGATAATCGCTCGTTCGATGTATTGCCGGATCCACCAGGACGCGTAGGTACTGAAGCGAAAGCCGCGCTTATAGTTGAATTTTTCGACGGCCTTAATCAGCCCAAGATTGCCCTCCTCGATGACATCGGAGAAGGGGAACCCTCGATGCATATACCGCTTACCGATACTGATCACCAGACGGAGATTCGACTCGATCATCTCTTGGCGCGCCTGCTCGTCCCCCGCCATGACCCGCTTGCCCAGCAGTTGCTCTTGCTTAAACGTCAGCAAGGTCGAGTGACGGATTTCGCGCAAGTAGCACTTGAGGGTATCCAATCCTTCGGAGCGGCGACTCGGCCTTTCCTCGTCGACAGGCGACTCGCTCGCACCAGACGACGCGGTCGTGTCCTCGTCGTCATGGTCGACGACGTGTCTGCGCGCTTCGCCCAGATCGTGTAACTCCTCGCCGCCTCGCGCCATAATGTTCAGTTGCTCCTAGCCGGTTCGATCAGTACCATATCCGAAAATCTGAAAATCGCCCCGTCGCCGGACTCCACTCCACTTCAACGGCTGTCACTCGCGACGCCGGCGGCCCAGTCTTTACGTCTTCGATCAGGATCAGAATCTGGTCTTTGGAGCCTTCAACTTCAAGTTCGACTCGTCCATCATCGAGATTTCTGACACCTCCGCAGAGTCCTCGTTGTGATGCGACGCGAGCCGCGAATGCTCGATACCCGACTCCTTGGACCCTTCCCTTCACAAACAGCTTCGCCCGGAGGGCTGCCGGTTCAATTGGTTCGGCCATACATTCAACAGACTGCGCATTACCAACGATGCCTATCCAACGAACGGATACTCTCACACCTCCGCAGAGGCGTCACGCGATTTGCGATTCCGCGCGAGTGAATGTCGCACAACTATTCTGAAACGGGGAAAGGAAATGCTGGAAGAGATTCGATGCGTGTCCTGCTGGCGGAATTATTCCAATACGCGTGTGCGGGAACGTCACGAATAGTGGCTGGAGAGATTGTTCCGTGTCGCGGAATGAGCAAGCTCTGTATGGTCGGGGCGAGAGGATTCGAACCTCCGACCCCTGCGTCCCGAACGCAGTGCGCTACCGGGCTGCGCTACGCCCCGACAAAATCAACAGAACCACAACGCGAGCGGGGATTGTCTTACATCAAGGGGTCGAAACGCAAGCCATGGGCATCGGCCACCGCTCGACAGGTGATCTTGCCACCGGACAGGTTCACCCCTTTCGCCAGTCCAGCGTCTGCCTGCACGGCTTCCTCCACTCCCTGCGAGGCCAGACGCAGCAGATATGGAAGCGTGGCATTCGTCAACGCGACAGTCGATGTACGCGGAACAATCCCCGGCATATTGGACACACAATAATGGAGCACTCCGTCCACCACATAGACCGGATCCGAATGAGTTGTGGTCTTCGTGGTCTCGAAGCAGCCGCCTTGATCGACGGCGACATCCACCACTACCGCTCCTGGCTTCATGCGCGCGACCAGTTCCCGCGAGACCAACTTGGGCGCTCGAGCCCCAGGAACGAGGACCGCCCCGATGACAAGGTCTGCGGTCATCACGGTTTCGTCAATCGCAGCCTGCGTGGAGGCACGCGTCACAATTCGACCACGATACAATTCGTCGAGCGTACGGAGCCGTTCAAGGTCGAGATTGATCACCGTTACCTGAGCCCCCATCCCGACAGCAATCCGAGTCGCTGCGCTACCCACCACCCCAGCTCCCAGCACGACGACCTTGCCTGGCTCCACGCCAGGCACACCGCCCAAAAGAAGCCCTCGCCCGCCTTGCGTCTTTTCCAGATAGCGCGCGCCGATCTGTACTGACATCCGCCCTGCGATTTCGCTCATCGGCTTGAGCATCGGCAACGTGCCGTCTTTTGCCTCGATCGTCTCATAGGCAATTGCGGTGATCGAAGTATCCAGGAGGGCCTTCGTGAGATCCGGCAAGGAAGCCAAGTGTAGATAGGTAAAGAGGGTCTGGCCCGGACGGAAGTAGCGGCATTCAGAAAGCAGCGGCTCCTTGACCTTCACAATGAGCGTCGCCCGCTGAAACAGCTGCTCCTTGGATTCTGCCATGGTAGCGCCGGCACTTCGGTAGTCCTCATCCGAGTATCCGCTGCCGACTCCGGCTGATCGTTCGATCCAGACGTCGTGGCCAGTCTGACGCAATGCCCGTGCCCCATCGGGCGTGACACTGACACGATACTCATGATCCTTGATCTCTTTTGGGACTCCGATGACCATGGCCGCTCCCTCCTTGCGCAATCCATTCCGGAAATGGTTCACCCATTATATACAACAGCTGTGGAAATGCACGGTCAGACTCGCAGGGGCTTCTCTACCAAGTGGACAGTGCGCGCAGGCCTGGTGTAAGATTCGCTCCCTCTTCAGTTCACGATCGACAGAGGGAGGCTCTATGGATTCCGCAGCTGGGTCCTGCAATGCTTGCGGCGCCACCGGCGCCGCGCTCATGAAGTTATCGCTCGGGAAGGACTTTTTCGGTCGGACGTACGACCGACTCTCCCCCTCGACCGATCAAAGCCCTAAATGGTACTGCGAAGGCTGTTCGATGCAGAAAAATCTCCAACGAGACTTCCGAGACATCACCGCCGAGATCGACAAGCTTGCGGCTGGACAGGCCTCTCAACTGTCGAAATCCGATGAGTTCCAGCGTGCCGCATTGCGTGTGAGAGAAATTGTCGCGTTGCTCGATGCTGCTCAGAACCCGTCACCTCTGCTCGCGAGAGGCGAGGTCAACCGTTTACTCGAACGACTCAATACCATCACCGTTCCAGTCTAACCCACAATCGATCATGTCTGGTTATAAACGCCACATCTTCGTCTGTACGAATCAACGGAGCCCTGACGATCCCCGTGGGAGCTGTTCCAAGCTTGGATCTGAAGCGCTCCACGCCTGTTTCAAGCAGGAAGCGAAGCGGTTGGACTTAAAAGACGTCGTCCGTGCCAATAAGGCCGGGTGCCTGGACCATTGTGCGGAAGGGCCGAGCGTGGTGATCTATCCAGAAGGCGTGTGGTATCAAGTTAAATCCGAAGCCGACGTGACGGAAATCATGGAACGCCACGTCGTCAAGGGCGAGGTCGTGACCCGTCTCATCATGCCCGATCACCCAGTTCCCACGATACTCCCTCCGCTCACATCGTAGCGTCGCACCACAAGGATCCTCATGGCCGTTGAAGAAAAGTGGAAAGCCAACCTGGAAAAGGTGGCCTTCATGAAACAGTTTCCTGGGCTACTCGGCAACTGGGAGGCCCTGGCGGGAAAAACCATCAAGGCCGTCATCCCGCTCAAGGGGAAACAGGGAACCGCTGTGCTGGTGTGCACCGATGGCACCTTTACCATCTTGCCACCGATGGCGTCGGAACCGTACGAGTTGGGCGAGGCCTTGGCGGTAGCACGAGCGCTCCTTGAGCCGACGCATCAGACGGCCTACGTGGAGTATGATCGACTGGTCAAGAAGGACAAAGACGCGCTCAAGTCGGCCAGGGTCGAGAAGATTCTCGGAGCGATTCACAACAATCTGGAGCAGCATCCGGAACTGAAAGATCGGTTGAAAGAACTCGTGAAGGAGTGGAAGTGAGTGACAGCCTTCCGGATAGAAACATGTTCGAGATCTTTTCCCAAGGTCTCTTTGAAGGAGTCAAACCTATGATGGTCATTCGCGATCACCTCATCCGCCATCCCGACCGCTGCACGCATCAAGCCATCTGCGTTCCGATCTGCCCGACCGGCGCCTGGCTCTCGACTCCTCCCTACAAATTCGACTCCGTCTCGCTGCCTGGAAAGTTGCCGTCTCTGCCTGGATGCCTGTCCCTCGCAGGCGATCTTCGCCGTGTTCAAGAAGGGGGAAAAGTTGCTGGAGCCGCAAAAAAAGTAGGTCGGGTGTGACAGGGCCTGTCGCTTCCTCGCCTCCAGAGCGCGCAAGCCTGCTCTGTGGGGCGGAAACCTTCTGGAATTCCCTCGCGGACTCGGTCAGTTCCAGCTTTCCTTCCCCACAGAGCAAGCTTGCGAATTTCGCTCCTCCGGCAGAAGTCCGCGCCAAGGCCCTGTCACACCCTTAGTGAGAGATCGATGGATCGGATCGCACCTAAGCAGAAAGAGCGATACTCTCGCCCACACTCACATTCGCAACGCCGGTTCATCCAGCACATGAGAAAGACGAGGGGAAAAGAAACTTGGGAATAAGGAATCGGAGCCAGAACGAACCAATCAACCCTTCCTACTTCTTGCCCTGATTGGCATACTTGTAATCCATGATAAAGTTGTCGAGCAATCCATCTAGGGGGAAACAAAGGTGTCAGGAACCATTGTTGTCAGTAGCTGGCATGAGAGCGCCCGCTAGGAATCGTCCCGTGTAAGAAGCTGCCACTTTCGCCACTTGCTCCGGTCGTCCTTCCGCAACAATCTGTCCGCCTGCTGCGCCGCCTTCTGGGCCTAGGTCGATAATCCAATCTGCGGACTTGATGACGTCGAGATTGTGTTCCACCACCACCACGGTATTGCCGCTGTTCACTAGCTTCTGCAGCATCGCCAGGAGCTTTTTGATGTCTTCGACGTGTAGTCCAGTGGTCGGCTCATCCATTATATAGAGCCCATTCTTCGCGGACGAATCTTTGAGTTCGGCGGCGATTTTCAACCGTTGGGCCTCGCCGCCCGAGAGGGTCGTCGCGGATTGGCCGAGCCTAAGATAGCCGAGCCCGATGGTCGAGAGGAGGTGGAGCTTTTCAGTGAGCTTGGGTGAGCCGCTAAAAAACCCCAGCGCTTCTTCCGCCGTCATCTGCAACACATCATGGATCGTTTTCCCGCGATAGCGGATGGAGAGGACATCCGGTTTGAATCGCTTTCCGTCACAGGCTTCGCAGGTGGCATAGATGTCTTCGAAAAAATACATTTCCAGCTTTTCGACGCCGCTCCCTTCGCATCTGTCGCACCGACCCCCGGTGGTATTGAAGGAGAAATGGCCTGGTGTGAGCCCGCGCCGGAGCGCATCGCGCTCAGAGGCGAAGAGCGCGCGAACTTCATCGAACGCTTTCAGGTAAGTGATCGGATTCGAGCGTGGCGTTCGGCCGATCGGTTCCTGATCGATGAGCTTAATGCCGGTGAGATGTTCAATTCCCTTAATCGCGCGAAACTTTCCCATTGGCAGCGACTCGACACGAAAGGCGCGGGCGAGGGCTCGGTAGAGTGTGTCTTCGACCAATGTGCTCTTGCCGGACCCTGAAACGCCGGTAATACAGACCAACATGCCGAGTGGAATACGGACACACAGATCTTTGAGGTTGTGTTCGCAGGCGCCGGCTATGACAAGAAATTTTCCGCTTCCTCTGCGCCGAGACCTGGGCGTGGCAATTTCGTCTTCGCCGCGCAGGTAGCGCGCTGTGATCGACCGCCGGTCTGCAATGAATTCCTGTCGTGGCGCAGCGCAGATCACCTCACCGCCTTTCTCGCCCGACAAAGGGCCCAGCTCGACAAGGTAGTCGGCTGCCTGCATCATCTGGCGGTCGTGTTCGACGACGACCACCGTATTGCCCTGGGCTGCCAGCTCTCGCAGAATGCCGGCGAGCGTTGCGGTATCGCGCGGGTGGAGACCGATGGTCGGTTCGTCGAGGACGTAGAGCGTGCCGACCAGACGGGCACCGAGTTGATTGGCCAAGGCTGCCCGCTGGGCTTCTCCGCCCGACAGCGTGCGGGTCTGGCGGGAGAGGGTGAGATAGCTGAGGCCCACGCGGAGGAGAAAGCCAAGCTTGGCCGTCAGTTGTCGGAGAATGTCGCGGGCGACCTGTTCTTCATAGGGAGAGAGGGAGAGAGATGCGATCCAAGCAGCAGCCTCTTCTATCGTGAGTGTAGACAGCTCATGAATATCTGTGCCCGCAATCTTCACGTAGCGGGCATCCGGTCGGAGTCGAGTCCCCTCACATGTTGGGCAGGGGACCGGTGTCCGGTAGCGGCTGAGCATCACGCGCACATGCAACTTGTAGCGCTTTCCTTCCAAGTATTCGAAAAATTGCTGCACGCCCTCCATCTTGCCTTCTCCCTGCCAGAGCATCTGCTTGATATTCTGTGGCAGGTCTTTGTAGGGGATCGTGAGGTCGATCCCACGCCGTTTCATGGAGAGCAACATTTGCTTCTGCCACCAATCGCCGCTGGGCTTGCTCCAAGGTTCAATCGCGCCTTGGGCGAGCGACTTGCTGTGGTCGGGAATGACGAGGTCGGGATCGTAACGGAGAATATTGCCGAATCCTTTGCATTCCGGGCAGGCGCCGAGCGGATGGTTGAAGGAAAAGAGGACCGGGCGAATCGGTTCGAACGTTCTGCCACATTGTTGGCAGCGAAAGTTTGTGCTGTAGGTTCGGAGGCTCTGGTCGATAACCTCCACGCGGCACAGGCCCTCGCCCTCGCGGAATGCGGTTTCGATCGCTTCGACGAGACGAGATCGGTTGTCTTCTCGGATCACCAGCCGATCGAGAATCACATGAAGATGATCTGGCCTGGTTTTGGGAAGAGTGTGAGTCTCATGGAGATCGAGGATTTCCTCGCCGCACTGCACTCTGGTGAACCCGCGCAGCAACAGCGATTGGAGAAAAGCTTGATCTTGTTTCGGCGTTGGTGCTGCGACAGGAAAGAGGATCATTGCCCGTGCATCGCCGCAATGGTTCAGGAGATCATCGGCAACGCTGCCGGGGTGAAAGCTGCGCGCATCGATGGCGCAATCTGGGCAGACCGGGTGGCCCACTTTGGCGAACAGAAGTCTTAGAAGGTCGGCGATTTCAGTCGTGGTTCCAACTGTCGAGCGGGCGGTGCGGATGGGGTTCTTCTGCTCGATCGCAATGGCGGGGCGGACGTTAATCAGCCGGTCGACATCGGGCCGATTGACCTTATCGAGAAACATGCGGGCATAGGTGGAGAGCGATTCCACATAGCGCCATTGACCTTCGGCGAACAGCGTGTCGAACGCGAGCGAGGATTTCCCCGATCCTGATACGCCTGTGATAGCTGTGACCTGATTGTGCGGGATGCGGAGCGAAATATTTTTCAGATTGTTCTGCCGCGCACCCTCGACGATGAGGTCTGCAGACTGGTTCTGGAGGTAGAGGGGTGGGTTCCACGGCGCGCGCTCCAGACGAGACAAATGCATGATCGTAGCGCGGAACATTCATGAATATCTACTGCGGTGTCCGATGCTCTCCCAGGAACCGTGAAACGTGAGGCGTGAAACGTGAAACGGGGTCTGCCGCTCGGGATCGAGGGATTCGGCGAAAGGCTTGGCGATACCTTTCGATGGTGAGAAGATGAGGCGTCCAACGGGAGGGGAGTATGATTCTATCGACAACACCGAGTATCGACGGAAAGAAAGCAGTCAAGTATTTGGGATTGGTCTCCGGGGATGCCATCCTCGGCGCGAACATTTTTCGGGATTTCTTCGCGTCGATTCGGGATATTGTAGGCGGTCGATCGGCGGCATATGAAGCCGAGCTGCGGAAGGCCAAAGACATTGCACTTGGCGAAATGCGCGAGCAGGCTCGGCATCTGGGCGCCAATGCCATTGTCGGCATCGATATCGATTATGAAACGATCGGCGCCAGCGGCAGCATGTTGATGGTTAGCGCCACCGGCACGGCTGTGGTTGTGGAGCCAGAGTAGGATCGTACAGCGCCTGCCTCCGGCAGAGTATCTCGGGCTCGGCCGCCAGTTGGCCAGCCTGTTAGGTTCATGTCTTGAAGGAGCGTCGGGTGACGAGCTCCGGGAGCTGGCTCGAGCTTACGACCCATCTGCCAACGAAGCATGTATCAGCGCCGAGGTGTTTCTCTTTCACAAATATCTGCTCATGCGAGCTTGTGTCGGCGTATTCCCAGAATCGGAGGTCGACCATATTGTCGGGGGATTGTTTGCAGCGCTCAACGAACGGGTCAGCGGGCTGGAGTTCAGTCCAGAGCGGCAGCAGGCGATGGAGCATATGTGGCAACAGCGGGCGGTGCAGTTCGACCAGCCTTTCTCGCAGGATCAAGTCGATTTTCTCGATGAGGGATCGGGGCACATCCACTGGAAAAAGACTATTGTCCGGTTCTGTCAGAATGTGCGAGAGATCGACAACCCTCCCAACATATGGGCCGGGGCCGATGGCTCATCCCAAGCAGCAAGCCGCTCTGTCACCGCAGCCCTCGATCACATGGTGTCGGCCCTCGGCGAAATGAATCGGCTCCATTTCAGCGGAGCGGTCTGAGCATTTAGAAAAGCAAACTGTGCGAGTGCCAACAATGATTTAATCTAACACCTTCTTTACCAGCCCCACGCAGCCCAGATACAACACAAGTGAGCCGACCATCGCTGGCCAGAAGCCGAAGCGAGGGATGCCCGCTATCATGAAAACGACGTAAACAATCCAGGGCGGGACGAACCACAGCAAGTTCTTTGCGTAGCTGACGATCGCGTCGTTGCCCCCATTCAGATAGATGAGGATGAACGTGGCGCCGGTAATGGCGGGGAAGGTGCTGGCAAAAGCGGCGAGGAACGATTTGCCTTGAGACCCGAGGTAGGTGGAGAGACTGACAATAGTCCCGCCCAATAGAAAGTACACGGCATACTTCACGAAATCATTCACGTTGCCTCCTCCTTAACCTGCATTATTCATGACAGTTCGTCGCGAAATCGCGGAGCCCAGGGGACTGGCTCCGACGTATGCGGCGGTGCCTGTCTCGCTGTTCCTCGGACGGGGACAGGCACCAAAATGAAGGGTGCCAGTCCCCAACCGTACGGTGAGGGTCCGAGGGGCGAGCCCGCCGGCCGAAGGCTCGTCGCAGCAGCGGATCGGCGATTGCAGCAGAAGTGTTCATGAATAATGCGGGTTAGATTCCTTGAAACGCTTTCATCGCTTCCAGCTCCAGCGCCTCGCCCTGACCTGTATACCGTGGCGAGAAATGAAACACAACGAGGTCGCGCACTTGGGCCTTGCGTGCCATGAGTCCTGCTTGCCTCGTGGTCAGATGGTAGCGGTCGCGGGCTTTCTCGGCATCAACGTCCAGGTAGGGTGATTCGCAGTAGAGCACGTCTGCGCCACGAGCGAGGGAAATAATTTTCGCTTCATTCTCTTCATCGAACCGAGCATCGACGACGTAGGCGATCTTTTGCCCACGTGAGATGGTGCAGAATCGTTCTTTGATCTCACCCAATATGAACTCCCGCTCCTCGTGGCGGTGTTCGTCATAGAGTGTGGCCGTGAAGCGGAACTCGTCCGGTTGGCCCTGCCAGATGTACTGTTTCACGTCTTTGAGCCAAGAACCGACCGGCAGGTTCGCCTCGTGGAGCTTCTGCTTGTTCACATTGATGTGGAACTGTTCCTCCAGGGAATAGGCAAACGAGGGAACGCGATGGTTCAAGGAGACCGCGCTCACGGTGAACATGGGATCGTTGAGGACCGTGAATTGGCCCATGGCTGGTTCCGGCACGAGAGGGCGAACCGGTTGTTCAACCTGGCGGAACCCGTCGGTTGCGCGGAACAGTGCCCGACGGATTTCCTGGGGGTGAAATTCCTGGACGTCGAGGGTCAGTGGATAGCCATCGACCAGATTCCATGTGTAACCCTGCAATTTGCCCTGCACGTTGTTGATTAATCCAGGAGGACCGAATAGTCGGACGGTCTTGCCTCGCCCCAAGGCCACTCGCAGGACTGCATCGAAGCCGATGAAGTGGTCCACGTGCGTGTGGGAAATGAAAATGTCGTTGGCACGCAGGAGCCTCGTCGGTCCCAGCTTGTCATTGTGGCCTAGGTCAAACAGCAGCGCCCGCTTCGACCAACGGACCTCCACATAGACTCCGGGGTCACCGAAGACATCGTTGACGAGGTAACTGGAGAAGGAGGGATTCATTGAGATTGCACCATTGGGTCATTGAGATATTTCAACAAATCAATCGCCAATGAAAAATGAAACAATTGTTATCCAATCGCCGTTCGCACTGCGCTGTACATCACGATGACTTCGATCGCATGCGCGATGATCGTGATATAGAGATTGCGCGTGCGCAAGTAGATGATCCCCCAGATCAGCCCGTCCCAGACGGCGATCCAGTGGAGGTGCTGGAAAGTATTCACCATGAATGGATCGAATGCAAATATCAGTGCACTGGCGATGAGGGCGAGAGGTGAGAGGCGTTGGGCCAAGCCGGATCTCCATAGTCTCGATTCAAGTGCAGCCAGCCGTCCGAGGAGAAAGCCGCGAAAATTCAGTTCCACAAAGAGGGCAATGCCACAGATGAACCAGGGGACCATGACCAAGAGGGGAAGTCTGCCATGCAGCGTGGTTTTGAGGAAATTGATGTCATAGCCCAGATGCGGATAGACCGAGAGAATCACGAATGTGTTCAGGCAGCCGAGCAGCAGGCCGGTCAGGAGTCCCCAGCGGAGGCCATCCCACACATTCTCTTTTACCAACCCAAGTCGAGATACGAACTTGTGGTTGTGCATGGCCCAAAAGCCTAAGGCGAGGTAAGCGACGATCTGTGGCGCGAATTGAGCTAGCGGCTGTTCTTGGAGCGGGGCGGGAAGGGCATAGTAGATAAGTGTTGCGACGATGGGGAGCAGCCCGAGGCCTGCTCCCCATTCTTTGGCCTGAGTCGGTGTCGCGTGCAGACCGGGCTCAGGCGCGGGCATGGAGGGCCGTCAGTTGAGTTGGAGATTATAGCGATCGAGGGTGGTGGCTTTATGCCGCGCGAGGTTGGAGAGCGATTTGTTGTAGTCGACCGTGGCGCGTAACTCGTTCCCTTGGGCCGTCGCGAGATCTCGTTGGAAGTCGAGCACAAAGCGAGTCGTGCTGAGTCCCACCTTCAGGCGCTCTTGCTCCGCCTGCAACTGCTTCTCTGCCATGATTCTGGCCGATCTGGTCGTTTCGATCCGCTTGAAATCTGTCTGGACGCGACGGACCGCTTCGCGGACTCCCACGATGATCTGCTGCCGCACGCTCACGAGCGACGCTTCGGCGTTCTTCTCCTCCAGCTGCCGTTTGTTGTAGGTGCTCCAGGCTGAGCGGTTGCCGAGTGGGTAGCTCAAGACGAGGCCCGCTCCATAATTATAGAAATCGCCGCTGAAGTTATTGTTGACCGAGTCCGTGTAGTCTTCTCCCGAGCCCTGCCATTCCCATAGTTCCTTGGAACGAGAGAGTCGGGAGAATCTGATTTTTCGCAAACTTGGTGTTGAGATCGCTCGTCTCCATATTCTTCTTCGCCTGGAAGATTTCAGGCCGCTGCTCGATGGCCGTGTCGATGGCTTCCTGCAGGCTGATGGGTTCGAGGGTCACGACCGGTTGGTCGAGTGGGGTCAAGCGCAAGTCTTGACGCAGGTCCTCTTCCGCAGGATTGAGCAATCGGCGCAACTGATCTTCCTGGTCTCGAATCGTTTTATCCGCGACCAGTACCTGCTCGACCCGCGACGCGACGGCCGCTTCGGCTTGCAAGACATCGACGATCGACATGATGCCGGCCTTTGCCTTCGCTCGGTTGCTGGCCAAGAGTTCCTGCGCGGCTTTCAAGGCGGCTTCAGCCACTTTCAGGTTCTCATTGGCGAAGACGACTTCCCAATAGGTCTGTTCCACCGTGGCCAGGACGGTGAGGACGCGATCGCGAAAGACATGTTCTTCCACGGTGGCATTGTTCTGCGCGACGCGGATGAAAGTCTTGGTGACGTCAAACCCTGCGTTGCGGAGGAGAGGTTGCGTGAGCGTCAGTGCGAGGCCGCCTGTATAGGAAGGGTTGAACAAAAAACTTCCTCCACTGCATCCAGGAGCAGTAATCGGTTTTCCAAAACAAGCTTGAGCTCCGGCTACATTAGTTCGAGCGGGGCTATAGTTCAGGTCGACGTTGCCGCCGGTCAGCAAATTCGTCGTCGCATCGAGCGTGACGGAGTCGTTCCGTTGGTCGAAGGTTGGTAATCATTGAGCGTGGATTGTGAAAAGCCTAATACCGGCCGGTTGAGCGGGCTGACCGTTCGATTGTATTGACCGTTGACGCTCAGAGTCGGGTCGAACCTGGCTTGTTCGACAATAATGTCTGCCAGCCGGCTCTCCTTCGTCTGGCGGCTGATGTTGATATCCAGATTATGTTGCAGCGCGCGAATGGCCGCGTCGGCGAGGGAGATGGTCTCCCGTCGTTCCGTAGGCGTCGTCGTGCCGATCTCCAGCCCCCAACTAAGCCCAGGCAACAGGATTAGGCCTATGCCGACGGCATAGCTGCATGTGCGCCACCATCTATTTGTTCCGGTACCGTGCTCCATAACGCCCCCTTTGATCGACAACGAATCTTTGTCCATACTATAATGAATTTCATGCGAACCTGTCATGGACTAACTGCAATGAGATTTCAGGGTCATCGGATCATGCACACTATTCTGCCGGTCTCGGTGTTTCCCGTGGCGCTCTCTGTGCTGGCCCTGCTCCTATTTACACTCTCGTCGCTGAACTCGCAGGCTTGGGGCCAAACGATCTCCAGTGTTCGTTCATTCAATGGAGGGGTTACGCCACTGTTCAATCAGCCCGGCATAGGGAATCTCTATATCGACAATCAGGGCACGCAGGGATTTATGTACGCCCCCGGGAACAATTTCGAATCCTATAGCTTTCGGAATCCCACGACCGGTCAGGCATGGAGCGGGGCTCTGACCACGCTCGGGCCGCAACTCTCGATCGGACTCATCCAAGGTGCCAACCAGAGCGGTTCAGGGCTTGTCCTTCCCGGTCCTCCCCGCCAAACCGCGCCTGTGCCATTGATTCAGTCGACTATTCTCGACGACATCCCATGACAGGATGTTAAAGAAGTCCGCCAGCGTTTCAGTAGGTTAAGGTTGAGGTCGAGGCTGAGATGAAAAGAAGTTGATCTTTGCTCAACCTGAACCTCGACCTTAGCCTCGCGTATTCTATTGCGCATTCGCCAGCTGCCAGGTGAGGGCAAGGACATACCGAGCTACCGTGTGCAGAATCTCCGGATTGATCGTATCGGCGGTATCGGTGGGCTGATGAAAATGTGGGTGGATACCGCCGCTGACGATGGTGATGGTTGGCACCCCAGCCTCTTTGAAGGGCACGTGATCGCCGCCAGGGAAAAATCCGTACAGGTCAAGTTTGTCCACCAAACCCGCTGCCCGTCCTGCTTCCTCTGCCGTGGTTTTTTCAAATCCCGTGACACCAACGGTTAACCGTCCGCTTCCCACTCCGGCATGGTCGATGTTGATCATGGCCTTCGTTGAACCGAGAGGGACGACGGGCCTCGATGTATAGAGGCGTGACCCGAGCAGGTCCCGTTCCTCTCCACTAAAAGAGACAAAGAGGATCGTTCGCTGGGGGCGCAGTTCAGTTTTTCCAAGAGCCCGTGCCACCTCCAGTATCACGGCTGTTCCAGATGCGTTGTCATCGGCGCCAGGGAACCAGAGGCCTGCTGGACGGCCAAAGTGATCACGATGGGCACCGATGACGATGGTATCCGGCCCTGTACCAGGGATTAGCCCCACCACGTTCGTCAGCAAGCCCTCCCGTATCGTGGTCTTCCAGTAGAGAGATGCATATTGGCTGGCTAGACGCGATCGTGTTGATGGGGTTTTATTGAGTTGCTCTTGGAGGGCGCGAAGGCGGTCGGCGTCGAATTCCTCGCCGCTTCCGACGAGAAGAGTCTCTGCCAAGTCCGTGCTGATCCATGCGCCAGGGAGAGCTTGGTCAGGGGGCAGCTGCCCATAAAAAGCGCTGGGCCTTCCCGTGACACCGCGTCGAGTTTCATAGGGATTGAGAATTGGCCCTGTTGCAGTCAGATAGGCCAAGGCTCCTCGATCTCGCGCGAAGCGGATCTTGTCGGCATGGCTGACGGGGTGTGGATAGTGATCCGGCTTGCCACGCAGGAAGAACACGATGCGGTTGTTTACGTCAACGTCGGCATAATCGTCGATTCCTTGAGCGGGATCGACAATGCCATAGCCGACGAAGACGATCTGGCCTTGAAGGTCGGCAGACGGGGAATCAAAGACCGGCAGGTAGTCCTTGCTTAACTGTGCTGTGACAAACTGGTTTGCTGTGCCAGTGCGAATGACCGGGTCTGGTGCGATGAGTGAGGTGGAGACCATTGAGGCCATGATGCCGATAGGTACGCCCTTCCTTGTTGTGGGAAATGGGAAAGTGAGAGGGCTGTTGTAAATAAGCGGTAGTGTTACCCCTATCGAGGTCAACTCTCGTGCGAACCATTGTGCAGATCGCAGATCGTCTTCTGACCCGGCCTGCCTGCCATTGAATGCCGGGCCGCTTAACGTGCGCACGTCGGCGAGCATGCGTTCGCTTGACAGGCTGTCGAGCGCTCGAAGCCATGCACGATGGTCTTCTTCCGATTGCGCAAAACTCTCGATTCCCAGGGGGAGCAGAACGAGAATGATTCCCAGGAGAGTGATTACAGTAAGGGAGGGAGAGCCTCTGTGCGTCGAGCCGTTCATGAAGTGAGCCTTTCGAAGTAGCGCAGAACTATAGCATAGACTGGCAGGTTCGTTGCAGAGCGGCTGCGGGCCAAGGTACTATGTCGAATTATCAGGATGAAGATTCGATGACAGATTCAACCACACAAGCAGATCGTTCTCCGAACCGGCTCATTACAGAAGCCAGTCCCTATCTTCGGCAGCATGCGAAGAATCCGGTGGAGTGGTATCCCTGGGGCGAGGAAGCCTTGGCGCGGGCGAAAGCAGAGAACAAGCCGATTCTGTTGTCGATCGGCTACTCGGCCTGCCACTGGTGCCATGTCATGGCCCATGAATGTTTCGAAAATGTCGAGATTGCCGGGCTGATGAACCAAGACTTCATCAATGTGAAGGTCGATCGAGAAGAGCGCCCGGACTTGGACGATATCTACCAAAAGTCCTCGCAGGTGTTTTTGGGACGAGGCGGTGGATGGCCCCTGACGATGTTTCTGACGCCTGACCAAGAACCATTTTACGGGGGAACATATTTCCCGCCGGCGCCCCGCTACAACCTGCCGGGATTTCCCGAGGTCTTGCGCGGTGTCGTCGAGGCCTATCGGAATCATCGAGACGATGTCCGCAAGAATGTGGAGAAGGTGAAAGCCGGATTGCTGCGAGTCGGAACACCTCAGCCGTCGAACGATCCCTTGACGGATCGTTTGCTCGATGAGGCAGCCAAGAACTTAGGCCAGTTTTTCGATCCGGTCCACGGCGGATTCGGTGAGGGACCGAAATTCCCAACGGTCCCTCCGCTCAGTTTGTTGCTGCGTCAGACTGCCAGGACGAAAGACGTCTCCCATCAAGAGCAGGTGCTGTTACAGCTGAGAACTATGGCGGCTGGAGGGATCTACGATCATCTCGGCGGCGGGTTCCACCGCTACTCGGTGGACGGCCAGTGGTTGATTCCCCATTTCGAGAAGATGCTCTACGACAACGCGCAGCTGGTGCGGATCTATCTCGATGGATGGCGTCTCACGAAAGAGAACCGGTTTCGTGAGGTTGTGGAAGAGACGTTGGAATACGTCCGTCGTGAACTCACGCATCCTGACGGTGCGTTCTTTGCTGCGCAGGATGCCGACAGCGATGGGCATGAGGGAAGCTACTTCGTCTGGGAGCCGGGAGAGATTGCCGCAGTGCTGGGGGCCGAAATGGCTGAGGAGTTCTGCCTGCACTATGCGGTGACGGAGAGCGGCAATTTTGAAGGCAAGAATGTGTTGAATCGGCTCGGTGGGATTCAGCTTGCGCCTGACGCGCAAGAGGAAGTGGAGTATTTGTTGCGGCCTGCCAGGGTGAAGTTGCTCGCAGCACGCGAGCAACGGATGAAGCCGCAGCGAGATGACAACATTCTCACGAGCTGGAATGGGATGATGGTGTCCGCCTATCTCGACGCCTATCACGCGTTCGGGGTGCGCGCTTATCTGGCAGCAGCGGAACGGGCGCTCACATTTCTAGTGGACTATGCGGTCGAGAACGGACGAGTCTATCGTACGGTCAGGGAGGGGAAGGGCCGTTTGAATGGCTATCTGGACGATGCAGCCTGTCTCGCCGCCGCGTTGCTGGACGCGTTTGAGGCCACGTCGCATCGGTGGTATCTGGACCAAGCTCGTGAAGTGACGGACCATCTGCTCGAACGATATTGGGATGAGGCAGCAGGTGGATGTTTTTATACCAGCCGCGATCACGAAGCCCTCCTCCATCGCATGAAGTCCGGGACCGATAGTGCGATTCCTTCCGGTAATGCTATTGTCGCCTTGGTTTTGTTGAGGTTGTTCTCTTTCACAAGAGAACAGAGATATCTTGATCGGGCCGAGCAGCTGTTCCGGGTGTTCCGGAGCGGGATGGAGCACAACGCCTATGGCTCATCGGCCATGCTCTGCGCGCTGGATTGGTACCTGACGACGCCACAAGAGATTGTTGTTGTCGGGACGCGTGGCGATGCGATGACTGAATCGTTGCTCTCAACCGTCCATCGACGCTATCTGCCGAATCATACCGTGCTGGTGGTCGAAGCCTCTCGCCGTGCCGGGGAATCCGAATTGGCGCCTGCCGTAGGGAAAGTGAGTGTGAATGGGCAGCCAACGGCATATGTCTGTCAACATCAGACCTGTTCGCCTCCGGTAACGGAACACCACCAATTGGACTTGTTATTGTAGGGAGGGTGCTATGGGCGCAGGTAACTCGGGTAAAGGATTATACGATCACCTCTACCGCCGATTCTTCGAGAATCGCGAGTCGCACCAGGGCTACGATTTTCAGCATGCGCCTGGTGGAAGCTCTCCAACACCAGGCGTCACATTTCCGGATCGTCTTCGATGGTGGGCGTGGGGTCGATGGAAACGTCGAAAGGTTATCATGGCTGCCCGTGACCGGTTCCAACAAGACATTCTCGATATCAAAAAACGACCACCAAGGTAAGAAAAGATTCAGAAGATGGTTGCGAATAAACGCGGTATCAGCGTGAAGTCTAGGTATATCAGCAGGGTTTCTCTTGTGCTTGTGTTGGCCATGATCGCCGGTGAGTGGAGCGTCTGTATCGAGCGGTCCCATGCGATTCAGGCAGAGAGCCGGACGGAAAAAGAAGCCAACCTGAAAGGTCAGGCCCAAGGGGGATTGTTTAATCGGTGGACCTTCGACCAACAAAAATCTGGTGAGGCTCCTGCAGGATTTTCAATGTTGGGATTTGGCGAGGGGCCGGCTGCGGACTGGACGGTCAAGGCGGATACTGATGCCCCGTCAGCGTCGAACATTCTGGCCGTGAGTTCATCGTGCCAGGCCATAAGTTGTTACCGTGTGATCGTTGCCGACGGGTTTCAGTATGAATATCCGGATCTCTCGGTCAGGATGCGGTTTCCCATCGATGCTGCGGCGGGAGTGGGTGGCGTAGTGTTTGGGCTAAAAGATGCCAGGCACTTCTATGCGGTGGTGGTCGATCTTGCGGCGAAGACGCTGGAAGTGATTCGGGTGGTGGATGGAACCGAGACACGGCTCGATCGGTCGTCGATCACGCCCAAGGCGCTTCCCTGGCATATGCTGCGGATTCAGCGGAACACCATCATCAGCAAGGACTTTATCGAAACATTCTTCGACGGGCAGCTTGCCGTGACGGTTGAGGATCAATCTCTGGCGATCGGTCAAGTCGGGCTCCTGGTTCGTGGACCAATTACGCTGGATTTCGATAGCTTGCACGCCGTTCCACTTTTTTCTCATCGCCCGCTTTCTGCTCCTGCTGCCTATTAGCAGGACGCACGGCATCATGCGTGTTTGCGTTGTTGCTTGCATTTGGAGGGGCTGAGGAGTAGAGTACGGCTCGTGTGTCATCGCGAAAGGCCTGGTGGTGATACCACAGAGAGAGACAAGGCCTAAGACAGTTGTTGTTTTGGTTCTGCACGGGAATTTGATCGGAAGCCAGCCTTGAGCCGCCATGGTGTTTGCATCTTCGGCCCACTCCTTCCTCACTTCGTTCTCGAGTCCAAGACAACACATATTCTCAAAGGAGGAGCCCAATGGGTTCGAAGATTTATGTCGGTGGTTTGCCGTATTCCACAACTGAGCAGCAACTGAGCGATCTGTTTGCTGTGCATGGAGCGGTAACATCATCCCGGATTATCACAGATAAGTTCACTGGCCAATCCCGCGGGTTTGGATTCGTGGAGATGTCCGGGGATTCAGAAGCGCAGGCGGCGATTACCGCGCTGAACGGCACTGAGTTGGGCGGTCGCACGTTGACCGTCAACGAAGCGCGTCCCCAGGAGCCACGAACTGGCGGCGGCGGTGGTGGTGGTCGCGGCGGTCGCGGCGGCGGTGGAGACCGGTACTAAGCCGTAACGAGTGGTTTACACGTCGGGGCTGCCTATCCGGCAGCCCCGCTATTTCCTTCCTAGAATTGCCCATCAACGTGATGCGTTTCTCGGCCCTCTACCAGGCCGGACCGTGCAGTCCCAGGAAGTGTTTCCTTACAAGGAGTCTTATGTCTACGTTTGCTGATATGAATCTGCCCCAGTCCCTTGCCCAGCGCCTGATACAGGCAGGCCTAACGACACCCACGCCGGTGCAACAGGCTGCCATTCCACTAGCGCTGAAAGGCCAGGACATTATGGCGCAAGCCAAAACCGGGAGTGGAAAAACACTGGCGTTTTTGCTGCCGATTATTGAGCAGGTTATGCGACGGGAGGCCTCTGCGCCCGCGCCTGGTCCCTATACCAGGTCTGGACCGAGCCACGCGTCTGGACCGAAGTTTTTGGTGCTGGCGCCCACACGGGAGTTGGCGCTTCAGATCGAAATGGAGTTGCGCAAGTATGCCCCGATATCCGTGACCTCGCTGTCGGTGTACGGCGGGACGCCGATCGAGCGCCATTACCGTGCACTGCAACGACCCCCGATGGTGGTGGTCGGTACGCCAGGGCGGTTGCTCGACTTGGCCGGTTCTGGCCACTTGAAGTTGGGTGGCGTGACGTTTCTTGTGATGGACGAGGCCGATCAGATGTTGGATCGAGGGTTTCTTCGGGACATCCAACGGATTATCCGTCTTCTGCCGGTTGAACGCCAGACGCTGTTGTTCTCCGCGACGTTTTCCGGGGAGATTCAAACGCTCGCGCAGACCATGCAACGCAATCCCGCTCGTATCTCGGTCGATCCGGGCATCAGCACCCCGACTACGATCGTGCATGCATACTATGTCGTGCCGGGAGATCAGGCTCGTACGCAACTGGTGCATACGTTGCTCCAGAGCGTGACTGGCGGGGGACGGTCGATGGTGTTTTGCGATCAAAAGTATAAGGTGCGACGGTTGGCGGCCCATTTGGGCGGAGAACCGGCTTCGGTCGGCGCGTTGACCGGCAACCACAGTCAAGTGCAGCGGGAACGGACACTTGGGGCTTTTCGGGCCGGCCGACTCCGCTCGCTGGTGGCGACCGATGTGGCAGCAAGAGGTCTCGATATTCAGGATGTGACTCAAGTGATTCACTACGAGTTGCCGACCAATCCAAATTCTTACGTCCATCGGACGGGGCGAACGGGTCGAGCAGAAAAGGAGGGGGCAACGTTTCTGATTCTGTCTCAGTCAGAAGAGCGAGAGTATCTTCGAATGGTGAGACAATTGCGAATCGAGACGAAAAAGCTCGCGCTTCCTGTATTTGTCGCGCTCCCGTCCCCGGCCCCTATGCAGGTCACCGAAGAACAACCTCGCCACCACCGAGCCCGCCGAAGTGCCGAGCCATCCGGCCGGCGATTTCGCGAGGGCGAAAACCGTGGACCGGCTCATAGGCCGGGAGCATCGGTCGGTGGGGCCAGGCACTCACGATATTAAAGGGCCTTGACGCCACCGGGCCTGGAAATGGACCGGTGGCGTCCCACCCGCCTGTCAGAGTGTGACCTGCACCCGCAGTTGTGCTCAGTGCTGTTTCCGATGTTAAGATAACGGCCGAAAGGTCGCCCCATGCCGCTGTTTCAACTTGAAGCCCCATTCAAGCCCTGCGGAGATCAAGTCCAGGCCATCGATAAGTTGGTGGCCGGGATTGCTGCTGGCCGGAGGCACCAAGCGTTGCTCGGTGTGACCGGGTCCGGCAAGACCTTTACCATGGCCAATGTGGTTGTGCAGGTGCAGAAGCCTACGTTGGTGCTGGTCCATAACAAGACGCTGGCCGGTCAGCTTTATCAAGAGTTCAAGCAGTTCTTCCCCCGCAATGCGGTGGAGTATTTCGTCAGTTACTACGATTACTACCAGCCGGAAGCCTATATTCCCCAAAGCAACACGTACATTGCCAAGGACGCATCCGTCAACGATGCGATCGATCAGATGCGGCATGCGGCAACGGCCGCGTTGCTTCAACGTGATGATGTGCTGATCGTTTCGTCGGTCTCCTGTATTTACGGCTTGGGGTCGCCTGAGGTCTATCACGAGATGGTGGTATTCCTCGAAGAGGGAATGGAGATCAGGCGGGAGAAGATCCTGGCTAAACTGGTCGAGATTCAATATGCCCGCAACGATATGGATTTCCACCGTGGAACCTTTCGTGCCCGCGGCGACGTCATTGAGATTTTTCCAGCTTCGAATGACGCGGTGTCCGTGCGGATTGAGTTATTCGGTGACGTGGTGGACGCGATTCACGAAATTGATCCACTCACAGGGAAGTCGCTCAGGAAGCTTCCGAAAGTCGCGGTGTATCCGAACACGCACTATCTCATTGCGCCGGACCGGTATGAACGGGCGATTACAGGTATTGAGGAAGAATTAGACGAGCGTGTTGCCTACTTCAAGAAACAGAATCAGTTTGTGGAGGCCCAGCGGATTGCGCAACGCACCAAGTTCGACCTTGAAATGATTCGGGCGATGGGATATTGCCATGGCATCGAGAATTACTCGCGGCATCTCAGTGGCCGCGCCCCCGGTGAACAGCCTCCGACGCTCATCGACTATTTTCCCAAAGACTTTCTGCTGATCGTCGACGAGTCCCATGCGACGATTCCCCAGGTGGGTGGGATGTACGAGGGTGACTATTCGCGGAAGCGCACATTGGTCGAGTACGGGTTTCGGTTGCCCTCGGCGATCGATAACCGGCCGCTTAAATTCTCGGAATTTGAGCATTGTCTCACTCAGGCGGTGTATGTCTCTGCGACACCAGGCTCCTATGAGTTGGGGCATGCGGCTGGAGAGGTGGTCGAGCAGATTCTCCGCCCGACCGGCCTGATGGATCCGGTTATCGACGTGCGCCCGGCCAAAGGGCAGGTGGACCATCTCCTCGGCGAAGTGCGGGCCGAAGTGGCACAGGGGGGGCGTGTGCTGATCACCACCTTGACCAAGAGGATGGCGGAGGACTTGAGCGAGTACTACCACGATCTTGGTATCAAGGTGCGGTATCTGCACTCGGACATCAAGACGCTGGAACGGGCTGAGATCATACGCGATCTGCGGCGCGGGGTGTTTGACGTGCTGGTGGGGATCAACCTCCTGCGTGAAGGGCTGGATCTTCCCGAGGTCACCCTGGTGGCGATTCTCGATGCGGATAAGGAAGGGTATCTTCGGTCCTATCGGTCGTTGATTCAAACTGCTGGACGGGCAGCGAGGAACGTGCGGGGCCATGTGATTATGTACGGCGACGCCGTCACCGATTCTATGCAAATGGCACTCGCCGAGACTAGCCGCCGCCGTACGATTCAGGCTGACTATAACCTTAGACATGGGATTGTGCCTACGAGCATCAAGAAGGACGTTCTGTCACTCGAATATCCCACGGCGGAAGTGGACGATATGCAACTGGATTTGGCCGCGGAGTCGCCGGCCATCTATGGAGCAGAGGAAGCGACCAAACAAATTATCAATCGGCTGGAAACGGAAATGAAAGCCGCCGCCAAGGAGTTGAAGTTTGAACGGGCCGCAGTCCTACGGAACCGGATTCGAGCATTGAAGTTGAAAGAGTTAGAGTTGAAGCCGGAGGTCTAACCCGGTCTGTTTGGTTCATCTGGTTTGTTTTGTTTATCTGGTTGGTCTGGTTCAACCAAACAAACGAGACAAACCAGAGAAACCAAGATAACGGTCTTCTTATGCTGGAGGATTTTTTCAGCATCCTGCTAGTGGGCTGCTAGACGTTTTTGTACAGATAGATGCCCAGAAACATCCCAAGGAGACTGAGGAGGTTGATTTTTATCTCGAAGCCTAGAGTGAACTTGAAGAGGACCAGATCGATGCTGAAGGGACTGATGCCGGGGGTAAAGTTGGTGGCGAAGATTGTTTGAATTGTGCCGTGTGGGGCCATGACCCGAAGGATCTCTCCCAGCACTCCGCCCAATAGTCCACCGATGAGAATGAAAATGAGCAGTACCCAGTATGATTTTCTCACGGCACCCGCCTCACAACTCTCATAACGCTCTGTATAGTCTTACAGAAACAATGGTAGGACTATTTGGACCATAGCGAAAGGCCTGGGACATGTCAATAAAATGTGCGTCTCCCTTTCCCTTGACTTCATCTTGCTTCGTCCTTTAGACTCCCCGATGCTCTTTTGCTAGAATTTTCGAGGCGATCGGAGATCTGAGGTTAAGGCTTCGATTGCCTTTTTATTTGTGGCGCTATGCTGGATTCTCTCAGCGAAAAATTCGAGAAGATTTTAAAGAAACTGCGCGGTTCTGGGGTTCTCACTGAACAGAACATCGCAGAAGCCTTGAAAGAGGTTCGTCTTGCGCTGCTCGAAGCCGACGTCAACTTCAAGATCGTCAAGGATTTCATCGAGCGGGTTCGCGAGAAAGCTGTTGGGCAGGAAGTCCTCCAGAGTTTGACCCCTGGGCACCAGGTCGTCAAGGTCGTATGGGAGGAGCTGCGGGAGATGATGGGCCGTGAGCGCGCCGGTCTGGCTCTGGCCTCGAATCCTCCCACCGTCGTCATGATGGTGGGACTCCAAGGTGCGGGAAAGACGACGACCTGCGGCAAGCTCGGGCGGTATTTCAAGACGCAAGGGAAACGGGTTCTGTTAGTTGCGGCAGACCCTCGCCGTCCGGCAGCCGGTGACCAGTTATCGAGTCTAGGGCGCGATCTTGTGATCGACGTGTATCGAGCCGATCAGGTACAAGCGGTTCAGGCCGATGTTGTTCGTATCTGTCGGGCTGGTGTGGAGCGGGGACGAGACCAGGGGTACGATCTCGTCGTGCTGGACACCGGTGGGCGTCTCCACATCGACGATGAGTTGATGGGAGAGTTGGTGGCAGTGAAAGCCGCCGTGCAGCCGCACGAAATCCTCTTAGTGGCAGATGCCATGACGGGCCAAGATGCGGTCACGATGGCGAGCCAGTTCGATCAACGCATCGGACTGACTGGTGTCATTCTGACCAAGGTTGAAGGCGATGCCCGGGGCGGGGCGGTGCTGTCTATCCGGGCGGTGACTGGCAAGCCAATCAAGTTTTTGGGCGTGGGTGAGAAGCTCGATGCGCTGGAGTTGTTTCATCCCGACCGGATGGCCTCGCGCATCCTCGGAATGGGCGACGTGCTTTCGCTGATCGAAAAGGCCCAAGAGACCTTTTCCCGTGAGCAGGCAGAAGATACGCAAAAGCGGCTGACCAGCAACACGCTCACGCTGGAGGATTTCCGTGCTCAGCTAGGGCAGGTCAATCGCCTGGGTTCGATGGACCAGATTTTAAGCATGCTGCCGGGCGGGCAGAAGCTCAAGGGGGCAATGGAAGGGCAGATGCCGGAGCGAGAGATGAAACGAGTGTTGGCGATGATCGACTCGATGACCGTACGCGAGCGGCGCGATCATACGCTCATCAATGGAAACCGAAAAAAGCGGATTGCCCGCGGAAGCGGGACGAAGGTTGAAGAGGTGAATCGGTTGATTAAGCAGTTTCTGTCGGCGAGAAAAATCGCCAAGGTTATGGCAGGATCGGGGGGACGCCGACAGCTTGCGCAACTTATGCGCTCCAGGTAAGAGGCAAGAACTATCATCACGGGTGTGTATACAGGAGGAGGAATCTAGTGGCTGTTCATTTGAGATTGACGAGGACAGGACGACACAAGCGACCGCTCTACCGCGTTGTGGCAGCGGATTCACGGAAGCCGCGCGACGGGCGGTTCCTGGAAATTCTCGGGATTTTCGATCCCTTGAAGGAGCCGGCTGTGCCGGAGTTGAAGCAGGAACGGGTGTTGAGCTGGTTGCACCAGGGGGCCCAGCCGACCGTCACGGTCAGGACGTTGCTCCGCCGATGTGGTGTATGGAAGCAGTTTGAGGCAGAGAAAGCTGCGAAGACGGCGAAGAAGAAGGGCGCCTAAGACGTGACGACTGCTCAGACGGACCTGGTGACGATCGGCAAGATCGAGCGCCACTTTGGTGTACGGGGCGAGTTCAAAGTTCGGTCGCTGACCGATGTGCCAGGACGGTTAGATCATCTGAAGCAGGTGCAGGTCTTGGAGATGACGGGACAGACGGTCGAGAGGACCGTGACGCATGTTCGGCGCGCCGGCTCGACCTATATCATGGGTCTTGCGGGTGTGACGACGCCGGAAGAAGCCGGCATGCTGCGCGGGGGCTTGATTCAAGTGCCGCGTGTTCCAGCGTCGGCGTTGTCTACGGACGTCTATTTCGAATGTGACCTTATCGGGATGACGGTCGAGAACGAGCGGGGCGACGAGGTCGGAGTGCTGGAGGCGATTTTGGAGATACCGGACAATCGCGTCTTCGTCGTTCGCAAGGGGACGGAGGAAGTTCTTATTCCGGCCGCGAAGAGCTTTGTGACCTCGGTGGATCTCCAGCGTCGTCGGATGATGGTTCGCGGAATCGACGACTTGATTCAGGATCGCCATGCGCTGTGACATTTTGACCCTGTTTCCCGACATGGTAGCGCCGGTGCTCGGCCAGAGTATTCTCAAGCGGGCGCAGGAAAAAGGCCTCTTAGATATTAAGGTACACAACTTGCGCGACTATACGCTTGATCGCCACAAGGTGGCGGACGATGTGCCCTATGGCGGAGGGGCAGGGATGGTAATGAAAGCCGAGCCAATTTTGCGCGCGGTGGAAGAGATTCAGGACGACTATGCGCGGGCGGGTGAACAGATTCGATTGCTGTTTCCCTCCCCGCACGGCCGTCCGTTCACGCAGGCTTATGCGAAAAATCTGGCGGCAGATCCACGTCGACTCGTTATCCTCTGTGGCCACTACGAGGGGGTCGATGAACGAGTACGGCTTGCCTTGCACCCGGAAGAAATTTCCGTCGGGGATTATGTGTTAACCGGAGGCGAGTTGCCGGCGCTGGTGCTCATCGATGCCGCAGCCCGTTTGGTTCCCGGCGTGTTGGGTGATCCGGAGTCGATCGTGGAAGAATCGTTCACGGATGGGCTGCTCGAATATCCACACTATACGAGACCGGCGGATGTTCGAGGGGTGCTCGTGCCAGAGGTGTTGCTTTCAGGACATCACGAGGCCATTCGTCTGTGGCGTCGGAAGGAAGCCCTGCGAAGTACGTATCAGAGACGGCCGGATCTTTTGCAAGATCGGGTCTTGAGTCTCGAAGATCAACAATTGCTAGATGAACTTACTCGTGAAGGCGTGGCTGGCACGCCTGTTCGATGTGGGGAGGAGGGGTAGTCTCATGAATCGGTTGGAACGTATTCAACAGTCTTTCACAAAGAAGGCGGCGCCTAGTTTTGAAATTGGAGACACCGTCCGCGTACATGTGAAAGTGGTCGAAGGGGAAAAAGAGCGTATTCAGGTCTTCGAAGGTGCGGTGATCGCTCGTAAAGGGTTGCTGAACACGGAGACCTTCACGGTGCGCAAAGTCTCCTACGGCGTCGGCGTGGAACGAATTTTCCCGCTCCATTCGCCGATCGTCACGCGCGTCGAAGTTATGCGCCAAGGCAAGGTACGTCGGGCCAAGCTGTATTATCTCCGAGGGAAGAAGGGCAAGTTTGCCAAAGTCGAAGATCGGGAGTTCGTCGCGAGTGTGAAGGGGCAGTCGGGGGGAACCCGTAAGGCCGAAGAGCCGGTCGGAGCCGCCTCGGCTTCGAAGACATAACGGCTGCTGAAAAACCATCCCGCAGGATATCCGCTCGAGCCGCGCGAGACTGACTGGAAAGGCGAGACACTCGACATCAGGATATGCCGTCGCGCCTGTCTTGCTATTCGTGCCAGTCACGCGCTTGAGAAACTGGCGGACTTTTTCAGCATCCTGCCAGTCTCATTCCCTGGTTCCGCCGACCACGACTGTCGGGTGCCCTTTCAACGGACGCATCGCGGGGCCACATCGTGGGACCTACCGACGAATTTGAATTGGAAGCCCGGCGGCGTGGCTATCGCTGTATCGCCGGTCTGGATGAAGCCGGACGGGGCCCTCTGGCAGGCCCTGTCGTCGCAGCGGCGGTGATCCTGCCCACTCGGTGCCGTTTGGTCGGTGTCGATGATTCAAAAAAAGTCACTGAGCCTGAGCGCGCGCGCCTCTACGAGATTATTGTCCGGCGGGCACGTGCGGTTGGTGTAGGGGTCGCCACAGAGCAGGAGATCGACCGCCTCAATATATTAGAAGCGACCCGCCTGGCCATGCGTCGCGCGCTGGCATCGTTGACTCCCCCAGCAGACTGTCTCTTGATCGATGCTGTCACTTTGTCGCATCTCGCCATTCCCTCACGCTCTATCATTAAGGGTGATACATTGTCGATATCGATTGCTGCCGCATCGATTGTGGCCAAAGTTACGCGCGATCGCATGATGGTGGTGTACCATCGGACCTACCCAGACTATAATTTTCTCTCCCATAAAGGGTATGGGACGGAAGAACATTTACAGCGGCTCGCTCAACATGGTCCCTGCGCGATTCATCGGCGCACGTTTGCTCCAGTCGCGCAGCTCTTGGGTGGAAGTAGCGGCAGGTGGCCGCTCTTGCATACTGGCCTGGACGAATCTTCACGGATGGATCAGTGACCATTCTCGACCCCCGGAAGATTTTTGGTCAAGCAGGGGAATCGGCGGCAGAGGAGTATCTGCGGCACAAGGGGTATCGGATCGTGGCACGCAATCTGCGTTCGTCGGTGGGGGAGCTGGATTTAGTGGCTGAAGACGGCCAGATACTGGTCTTTGTCGAGGTGAAGGCGCGCCGGACCGACGTGTTCGGCGGAGCCATCCATGCCGTCCATCAACGGAAGCAGGAGAAGTTGATCCAATTAGCGGCTCAGTATTTGGCCCGCCACCACGTGAAAGATCGGCAATGCCGATTCGATGTTGTCTTGCTGCAAGGCACGGATGCCGTCGCCCCAAAGATTGAGCATATTCAGAATGCCTTTGAAGTGTCCGGAGACGATCTCCGCTGGTAGTGCGACGATGATTCAATTAATCCACGTTTCGAAACAGTACGATCAGCGGCCGGCGCTCTCGGACGTTACGCTTGAGATCGGCAAGGGAGAATTTGTCCTTCTCATGGGGCCCAGTGGAGCGGGCAAATCGACGCTGTTGCGGATGCTCATCGGGGCCGAACGACCCGATGAGGGACAGATCTTCGTCCACCAGAAAAACGTGACGACGATCAAGCCGTCTGACGTTCCGTATCTGCGCCGCAAGGTGGGAACGGTGTTTCAAGACTTTCGGCTGTTGCCGAAGAAGTCTGTCTACGACAATGTCGCGCTACCTCTGCTGGTGCAAGGAATTTCCTCTGCTGACATTCGTCGAAAAGTCACGGAGGCGTTACGGGCGGTCGGTGTCGAGCACAAACGGGATCAGCTTCCTGCGGGCCTCTCGACAGGAGAGCAGCAGCGGGTGTGCATTGCACGCGCGATTGTGAATGGTCCGGTCGTCTTGTTGGCGGATGAGCCGACAGGAAATTTAGACCCTGCTCTGACGTCCGAGATCATCGAATTATTTAAACTCATTAACGCGCGCGGCACCACTGTCGTAGTAGCGACGCATGATCCTTTGGTTATGGAACAGGTGAATCGGCGGGTGCTCACCTTATCACAAGGCCGGTTGCTGCCGGAACAGCGGGTGATGGGGTGAGGACGCTCTCGTATCTCCTCAGAGAATCCTGGGTCAATATGCGGACCAACCGGACGACGACGATGGTCGCCATCTTGACCACGGCCTTTACATTGGCCTGTGTCGGCATCTTCTTGCTGCTCTATGTCAATCTGCGGGCGGCAGCCGGATGGCTTCAAGACGATGTCAAGATCATGGTGTATCTCGATGATCGGCTCGCCTCCAATTCGGTCGCTGAGGTGGAGCAGCAGTTGCGGGGCGATCGTGCCGTCGCCTCGCTGCTGTTTATCTCGAAAGAGCAGGCGCTGGGAGAGTTCAAAGCGCAATTTCCTTCGGAGTCTCACTTGCTCGAGGGGTTGGGCCAGAATCCTCTACCGGCTTCCTTCGTCGTGGCACTCAGCCCGTCGTTCCGTTCTCCAGATGCGATCAATCGATGGGCGGAACGGGTCAGACAGGTCGTCGGCGTTTCTAAGGTCGACTATAATCAAGATTGGATCGACGCGCTTGCGACGGTGATTCGATCGATTGAATTGGTCGCCATAGGCATCGGCGTCATTCTCTCGGCGGCTGCCGTGACCATTATCGCCAACACGATTCGCCTCACACTGTTCGCCCGGCGGGACGAGATTGCCATTTTGCGTCTCATTGGGGCCACGACCAGTTTTATCCGTATCCCATTTCTCCTGGAGGGCACGGTGCTTGGCGCTTTGGGCAGTGCACTCTCGCTTGTCATGCTCAAGTTCATGTATGAATTGTTTCGGCAGCAAATGCGGACAACGGGACGATTTGCCGGGCTCGACAACCTCATTGCATTCTTTCCCCCGTCAGTCTGTTTTGCCTTAATTGCGGTGGGGATGGGGCTCGGGTTTGCAGGTAGTTTCGTGTCGATACGGCGTTTTGGCGAGGCCAAAACATGAGGTATTGGACGGAGTTCCTGGTCGGAGTCGCGATCTGGGGGCTGCTGGGTCTTTCCTGGCCGGCGTTTGCGGTTGCCGATCCGATTACCGACAAGATTGAGAAAGAACGCAAGGCTCTCGATCAACTCAAAGATCAGATCGAAGAGACACGCAAGCAGGCCGATCAAGCAGGGAAAAAGCGCGAGTCTCTCCTGCAGGGGATTCAGACTCTCGACGAACGGGTGGTGCACTACCGACAGGCGCATCAGGAGATTAGCCGAAAACTGCGGATGAAAGACCAAGAGATCGAGGTTATCAATACACAATTAACTGGTTTGCGTGTTAGTGTACGAGAACGTCAGGATGCCATTCTGGCTCGGCTGAGGGTTCAGTACATGGAGGGCCGTTTTGGATATTGGAAAACCTTGCTGGCCTCTGACTCATATGGTGATTTCCAACGCCGGCTCCAGTATCTCTCGGCCGTATCCGAACGGGATTATGCCCTCATGGGCACATTCCGTGCCGATATGACTCGTATGGAACAGGCGGAGCGGCTGAGGGAGGAAGCGCGAGTCGGGATGCTGTCGTACAAGCAAAGTACTGAGAAGCAGCTGGCTGAGATGAAATCGGTCAAGCGGGAAAAAAAGATCTATCTCACCAAGATCACTCATCAAAAAGAGTCCTACGAACATGCCCTCCAAGAACTAGAACGATCCGCGTCGCGCATCGACAGTCTGCTGCGTGAATTGGAGCAGCGCCGTCGTGCAGCCGCGGTTCGACCTCCGACCGGGGCGATCGCCCCTCGTGGGGTGAAGGGTGCGCTACCGTGGCCAGCTGATGGGAGCATCGTCTCCTTCTTCGGACGTCAGAAACATTCGACTTTCAACACCTATGTGCAGCGCAGAGGTATCGAAATCAAGACGGCCGAAGGGAGCGCCATCCACGCGGTGATGCCAGGGTCCGTCGTCTATGCAGACTGGTTGAAAGGATACGGACTCGTTATAATCCTTGACCACGCAAATGGGTTCTTTTCGCTATATGCCCATGCCTCGAAGATACTGGCAACGGTGGGAGCGCAAGTGGGAGCCGGGCAAGCGATCGGCGAAACCGGCGACACGGGCATGACGGGTGAAAATACTCTATACTTTGAGTTACGCCAGGGAGCGGAGCCTCTTGATCCTCTCCAATGGTTGGCGAGGCGGTAGGGGACGGGAAGAGGAAAGGACATTCGATGATGGAACAGAACCCCCAACGACGATTCTGGATGTTAGGCCCGATGGTGGTGGTGGCGTTGGTTTTGGGCGTGCTGCTCGGCAAGGGGTGGGAGCGGACAGGGCATGCCACGGAAACTTACGAAGAGTTGAAGACGTTCTCTGAAGTGTTGACTCAAGTTCAGAAGAGTTACGTCGACGAGACGAAGGTGAAGGATCTCGTCCAGGGGGCAATTCGTGGGATGCTCTCAACCCTCGATCCGCATTCGGCCTACATGACGCCGGAGATGTATAAGGAAATGCAGGTTGAAACGAAGGGTGAGTTTGGGGGCGTGGGCATCCAGATCGGGGTGAAGGAGAACCGTTTGGCAGTGATTGCGCCCATTGAGGGTACGCCGGCCTATCGAGCTGGGGTCAAGGCAGGGGACTTCATTACCAAGGTGAACGACGAGACGACCAAAGACCTTACGTTGATGGATGCGGTTCAGAAGATGCGTGGACCCAAGGGCTCGAAGGTCAATTTAACGATTCAGCGGGAAGGGACTCCCGATCCGCTCCAATTTACACTGGTCCGCGATACCATCAAGATCGAGAGTGTGAAGTCGAAGGTATTGGACAATATCGGCTACGTTCGGCTGACGCAATTTCAAGAATCGACGGGGCGGGATTTGAGCAAAGTGCTCAAACAGTTCAAAGAGCAGAAGCTGCAATCGACGATCCTCGATCTTCGCAACAATCCCGGCGGGCTGCTGACCGCGTCCGTTGAGGTCTCCGAGCAGTTTCTCCCCGGCGGCAAGCTGGTGGTCTATACAAAAGGACGTGAAAGTAAGAAGGATGAGTGGATTGCCAAGGGTAAAGATCAGATGGACGATTCACCCATGATCGTATTGATCAATGAAGGATCGGCAAGTGCGTCTGAGATCGTGGCCGGTGCCTTGCAAGACTACGGGCGAGCGGTGATCGTCGGCACGACCTCGTTCGGCAAGGGATCGGTGCAAACGATTCTCCCACTGGGGGATGGGTCAGGACTTCGTCTCACAACAGCCAAGTACTACACACCGAAAGGGCGCTCGATCCAGTCAACCGGCATTACACCTGATATCGTCGTGAAGGCCCAACCGCCGGTCACGGTCGCCAAGGCAGGCGAGACGAAGGCCGGTGAAAAAGAAGGGGAACCGAAGCAGGCCAAGCCTGCGGTCGTGCCGGGAAAAGATCAACCGGCTCAGAATGGCAAAGGACAGGAGGAGGGCACTCCAAAGAACGGCGCCATGCCTCAGCCTCCTCCTGTTGAGGCTTCTGGCGAGCCCTCGCTTGAGCAGGATGTGCAACTCCAAAAGGCGGTCGAGATGCTGAAGACCTGGAAGATCTTTAAGGAGCTTCCTCGGCCTTCCTAATTGAGGGTTGCTGCTGTGAGGCGGTGATCGCCTCCAGCAGCCGCTCTTCCGATCCCGTGAACCCTGGCACCGTGCGTAGGAGGTGCGATCGCACCAACTGTTCCAGATCGGTCAATGTGGTGATGCAGAGGCGGGTATAGAGATAGGCTACGAGCGATTCGGACAGTCCAGGGAGCTGAGTCCAGGCCTGTACTGCTTCCGGAAGCGGCGTTCTCAAGGCTTCATAGGTTTGAATTGTTCCAGTTCTGAGAAATTCTTCGATCTTGTCCGCCAGGTCCCTGCCGACCCCGTCAATATCTTCCAGCGCCTGCCGTGAGGCGACGTCGGCAATATCTTCCTCCAAAGCCTCGATGGTATCGGCTGCCTTCCGATAGGCTCTGACCCGATAGGGGTTTGCCCGCTGGGTGGCCAATCGTTCGGCGATCGATCGAAAAATGGTCGCGACTTGCTGGTTGTGTTGTGGAATGGATATCATAAGCCGTGATGGCGCTATTCTGACGTGGTCATGGATGTGGAGGCAAGGGGATGGGCACGAGGGGGTTTATTGACAATAGGAATTCTGCTCCCCTAGGATGATGAATGATGGCGGAGACGATTCAGATTCAGGTGAACGGCGAACAGCGAGGTTGTCGGGCCGATGCCACCGTGGGAGACTTGTTGCGAGAACTTGCCATCAAGACCGAGCGCGTGGCGGTGGAGCTGAATTTGGAAATCGTGGATCGCAAGGACTTCGATCACCGAAGTCTGAAACAAGGGGATCGAGTGGAGATCTTGAGTTTTATCGGAGGCGGTGCGCCAATGGATGTTCAGGGCAAAGGGAGGGGTTGCGTCCATGCAGAATGATCGGTTGATCATTGCCGGTCGTGAGTTTACGTCTCGGTTGTTCGTGGGGACCGGGAAGTATAAGGATTTTGCCGAAACCAAGAAAGCCATTGAGGCGTCTGGAGCCGACGTGGTGACGGTGGCGGTGCGGCGGGTCAATATCACCGATCGTTCCAAAGAGAACCTGCTCGATTATCTCGACCCGAAGAAGTACACCATTCTTCCCAACACCGCCGGCTGTTACAACGTGGAAGATGCCGTGCGCTATGCCCGCTTGGCTAGGGCTGCCGGCGTGTCGGATTTGATTAAGCTGGAAGTGCTTGGTGACGAGAGGACTCTCTTCCCTGATACGGTCGGATTACTCGAAGCGGCGAAGATTCTCGTCAAAGAAGGCTTTGTTGTGCTGCCCTATACGAACGACGACCCCATCGTGGCCCAGAAGCTCGTCGACATCGGGTGTCCAGCCGTTATGCCGTTGGCGGCGCCGATTGGGTCGGGACTCGGTATCCGCAATCCATATAACTTAAAAATCATCATGGAAATGATCAAGGTGCCGATCATTGTCGATGCCGGCGTCGGGACCGCGTCCGATGCCGCCCTGGCAATGGAATTAGGGGCGGACGCTGTACTCATGAACACGGCCATCGCCGGGGCGCAAGATCCCATTGCCATGGCCGAGGCGATGAAATACGCAATATATGCAGGCCGGCTTGCGTACAAGGCTGGACGAATTCCGCGAAAACTGTATGCGACGGCCAGCAGCCCCATCGAGGGGATGCTCTAACCAAAGTGCTGAGCGATGAGTGCTGTGACGGCAGATAGCAAGAGTGCCGAGCGCGTGTACTCAGCACTCTGCACTTTGGACTCAGCACTTCGCTGATGCTGAAACTCTCAAGCCGTCTTCTTGTCGTCACAGATCGCCATCAGACCAATGGGCGTCCGTTGGTTTCCCTTCTGCAGCGGGTTCTCTCAGCCGCGGCGCCTGCGATTCAACTCCGTGAACGCGATCTTTCAGTCAGGGAACTCGTGACGCTTGCGCGTGAGGCGCAGGTCCTGACGGCTTCGCGCAGGTCTCAACTCCTCATCAATGACCGGATCGATGTCGCATTGGCGCTGGAAGGAGTCGGCGTCCATCTGCGCAGCAACAGTCTGCCTGTTTTGGTCGCACGGGAGTTGCTGGGGGCACAGCGTCTTCTTGGTATTTCCGTGCATACAGTAGAAGAGGGGCTGTTAGCACAGTCGCAGGGGGCAGACTACATCGTCCTTGGCCCGATCTACGAGACTCCGTCCAAACAGATGTTCGGTCCGCCGCTCGGCATTCACACTCTTGAGAAAGCTTGTCAGCTGATCCGTATCCCGATTATCGGGATCGGTGGAGTCACTGCAGCGCGTGCGCGTGAGATGCGGTGTGCTGGAGCATTCGGTGCGGCGGTGATCACGGCGATTCTCGGTGCGGATGATATAGAATCGGCGACGCGCGAGTTACTCGATGCCGTGACGCTCTCCCCGTGATGTGCGCAATGCACGATCATCAGGCTGCGGGATGCCGTCGTCCGGTTGACCACCCTAGGAACGGGTGATAGAATCCGCGAAGACAAGGACTTCTCGACTCAGCAAGGTGTTTCGCATTCTTCGAGTAGCGCCATGGACGGCAAGAAAGAAAGTCCGAGTCGATTCCGGTCTCTCCGAGATTCCGTCACGCAGATCACGAAGCGGTTGACCGAAGGAGAAACGGGCGTGGCACAACGCAACGACGAACATGTTCGCGAAGTTGAAAAGCTTCGCGTGCAGATCCAGTCGATGGAAGAAGAAATCCGCCGGCTGTACCAGTCCCGCTACCAGCTCGACCAAGCCACTAAACAGAACGAAAAACTCGTCTCTACGCTCCAGGAAGCAAAGTCGCAGATCGAAGCGTTGCGTGGCGAAGTTGAGAAATTGACTGCGCCTCCTTCGGCTTACGCCATCTTTTCCAGCCTCAATGATGACGGAACCGGGATTGTCTATGTCTCCGGACGGAAAATGAAGGTCAGCGTGCATCCGTCGATCAATGGGAAGGCGATGCGTAAGGGGCAGGAAGTGATCCTGAACGAAGCGTTGAATGTCATTGAGGTCAAAGGTTTCGACATTCAGGGCGAAGTTGTACGGCTCAAAGACGTGCTGGAAGGTAACCGTGCCCTGGTGACGCTGCATTTCGACGAAGAAAAGGTGGCAGAACTCGGTGACCCGTTGCTGGCCGAACGATTGAGCGTCGGGGACCATCTGCTCTACGATCCTCGCTCCGGCTATGTTGTCGAAAAGTTGCCGAGGTCCGAGGCGGAAGAATTGGTATTGGAAGAAGTGCCCGATGTTGATTATGAGCACATCGGCGGGTTGCAGCACGAGTTGGAGCAGGTCCGCGATGCGGTGGAGTTGCCGTTTCTTCATCCGACCCTATTTTCAGAGTATAAGTTAAGCGCGCCCAAGGGGGTCTTGCTCTATGGGCCGCCGGGCTGCGGGAAAACCTTGATCGCCAAGGCTGTCGCAAATTCGATTGCCAAGAAACTCGGGCACCTCACCGGCAAAGAAGTGCGGAGTTACTTCTTGCATGTGAAGGGCCCTGAGTTGCTCAATAAGTATGTCGGTGAGTCTGAACGCCAAGTCCGCGAAGTCTTCAAGAAAGCGAAAGAGCGGGCGGAAGACGGTAATCCTGTCATCGTATTCTTTGACGAGATGGATGCGCTCTTTAGAACGAGAGGCACCGGGATCTCTTCCGACATTGAATCGACAATCGTCCCACAGTTTCTCTCGGAAATCGACGGCATGGAACGGCTCCGCAATGTGATTGTGATCGGAGCCAGTAATCGCCAGGATCTCATCGATCCGGCGGTCCTTCGCGCCGGACGGTTGGATGTGAAGGTCAAGGTGGGTCGTCCCGATGCAGTGGCGGCCAAGGATATTTTCTCCAAGTATCTGAGCATCGACCTGCCGTTTGCCGAGGAAGATTTGAAACACCATGGCGGAGACGCCAAGGCCCTAGTCGAGCAGATGACCGATCTCACGGTCGGGGCGATGTATGCGTCCTCGGAGGAGAATAAGTTCATCGAGGTCACCTACGCAAACGGTGAAAAAGAAGTACTCTACTTCAAGGATTTCGCGAGCGGTGCGCTGATCGAAGGTATCGTGTCGCGCGCAAAGAAATTTGCCGTCAAGCGGGCGATTGCGAAGGAAGGCCGTGGCCTCCGGTCCGAGGACTTGATTCGCGCTATTCGGGAAGAGTTTAAGGAACACGAAGACCTGCCCAATACGACCAATCCTGACGACTGGGCGAAGATTTCCGGGAAGAAAGGCGAGAAGATCGTGCATCTTCGGACGATCAGCGGAGGCCCGGACGAGTCGCGTCAGATCGAAACCATTACGACAGGGCACTATCTCTAAGACGTCATACCCATGCAGGAACCTACCTCGCCGCCGAGTCCCCGCGTCCTAGGAACAGAAACGGAATTCGGTATCGCGTCACGCGATCCTGCCGCCGCAGACCCTGTCTCTAACTCCATCGCCGTCATCGGGCACTATCCGGGCCTGTCGGCCCCGTTGGCTATCTGGGACTATGAAAATGAGAACCCGCTGCTCGATGCGCGTGGCTTCGAGGTCGAAGGGGAACGGGAGCGGCCCAATGTTGAGTACAATCGTCAGCTGAATAAGGTGCTGGCAAATGGGGGGCGTCTCTACGTCGATGGCGCCCATCCGGAGTACTCCACGCCCGAGTGTACCAATCCGCGTGAAATAGTGGCCTTCGAACGAGCCGGCGAGCGAATCCTTGCCCAGTGCCTCGAACAAATGGCACGCGCTACCGGGCGGGATCATTGTGTGCTGTACAAGAACAACTCGGACGGCAAGGGGAACAGCTACGGCTATCACGAAAGCTATCTCATGTCGCGCGCAGTTCCCTTCGAGCGCATCGTGAAAGTTTTGGCGCCGTTCTTTGTGACACGGCCAATTTTTGCAGGGGCAGGAAAGGTTGGCGCAGAGAATCAGACTAGCCCAACGGAGTATCAGATTTCGCAGCGTGCGGATTTCTTCGAGTGCCTCGTCGATCTCAATACAATGGTGCGGCGCCCCATCGTCAACTCACGCGATGAGCCGCATGCGGAGTATGGCAAGTATCGGCGGTTGCACGTGATTGTCGGAGACGCCAACATGGCGGAACTGTCGACCTACCTCAAGGTAGGCACGTTGGCCATTGTTCTGGATCTCATCGACGCTGGGGCAGATCTTCCGCAGTTCGAATTGGACGATCCGGTCCGAAGCATCAAGCAAGTGTCGCGCGACTTGGGCATGAAGGAGACGCTCAAATTGGCGGGGGGGCGCTCGACGACGGCCGTGGCGATTCAACGCGCCTATTTGAAGGCCGTCATGGGATACTATGCCTGCCACGATCTCTCCCAAGTCACAAAAGATATTCTCGTCCGCTGGGAAGACGTGCTGGATAAGTTGGAGCAAGATCCTCGGCTTTTGGTGCGTGAGTTGGATTGGGTGGCGAAGCGCCAGATGATGGAATCCTATATGGAGCGAAAAGGCTGTGGGTGGGACGACCCTCGCGTACGGCTGATGGATCTGCAGTATCACGATGTCCGTTCCGACAAAGGTCTCTACTTTACGCTCGAACGAAGCCATCTGATTGAGCGAGTTGTGCAGGACGTTGAGATCGTGCGAGCGGAATTCACCCCGCCTCCTGGGACGCGCGCCTATTTCCGTGGACGATGTATCAGCAAGTTTGCGAAGTCGCTTTATGGGGTCAGCTGGACCTCGGTCCTCTTCGACGTTGGCAATAATCAGGTCAAACGAGTTCCCTTAATGGACCCACTCCGAGGCACGGCATCGCTGACGAGCGACCTCCTTGATCAGGTCGAGACCGTCGACGCATTGCTGGAGAAGCTCAAGGCCTGATATCAACTCCCCTCGCGATTGACATTATGAAATTGCCATTTCTCCCCAACCACGACGACCCGAGTTTCTTCGACTTTTTGACCCAGCACCATCCGGCGCTGACTCCGACCGGCCGCAGTGGATTTCTGCAGGCTCAAGCCACGACCGAGCCGGTGCGCGGGGCTGGCTCGATGAGTGTGCCCCATGCCACCACCGTGCTGGCGATCAAGTATCAACAGGGCGTGGTAATTGCCGGAGATCGTCGAGCGACGGAAGGGTTTCAAATCGCCGAACGCCGGATCGAGAAAGTCTTCAAGATCGACGAGTTTTCCGCGATGGCAATCGCCGGCGCAGCCGGCCCCTGCATCGAAATGGCCAAGCTGTTCCAAGTCGAGCTGGAGCATTATGAAAAGTTAGAGGGTGTGCAACTGTCTTGTGAAGGGAAGGCCAACAAGCTGGGTCAGATGGTTAAGGCCAATCTGCCGATGGTGTTTCAAGGGCTGGTCGTCATGCCGCTCTATGTCGGCTACGACCTGAAGCGCGCAGAAGGCCGCATCTTCAAGTACGATCTCGCCGGGGGCCGGTACGAAGAATCAGACTACCATGCCATAGGGTCAGGAGGAAAAGATGCGCGCAATACGATGCGGGAGCATTTCCTCAAAGGATTGGCTGAGCCGGACGCGCTGAAGTTGGCCCTGCTGGCTCTATACAATGCAGCAGACGATGATGTCGGCACCGGGGGGCCGGATCTCGTGCGTGGCATCTACCCCACCGCGAAGATCGTCAACGCAACCGGCATTACCGATGTCTCGGAACAGCAGATTCGTGGCATCTATGATGGGTTGATTGCAACCCGCCGGTCCAAGGAGAACTAAGCATGCCGATGCCCTATTACGTCTCGCCCGAGCAGATGATGCAGGACAAGGCGGAGTATGCCAAGAAAGGCATTGCCAAAGGCCGCTCCATCATTGCGATCGAATATGTGAGCGGGATACTGCTTGTCGCGGAAAACCCCAGCGCCTCACTCTATAAAATTTCAGAAATCTACGACAGCATCGCCTTCGCGGGGGCCGGCAAGTACAGTGAGTTTGAAAATCTCAGGAAAGCCGGCATCAGACACGCGGATCTCAAAGGATTCATGTACAGCCGGGAAGATGTGACAGCCCGCTCTCTTGCGAACGGCTATTCTCAAAGCCTCGGCACTATTTTCAGTCAGGAGCTGAAGCCGCTGGAGGTGGAAATCCTGGTGGTGCAGGTCGGGCACAACGGCCAGGCCAACGAGATGTATCGTATTTCTTTCGACGGCAGCATCATCGACGAACGTGCCTTTGCAGTCATCGGAGGCAAGTCAGAGGCCGTGCAGGCCCTGCTCAAGGAGAAAGGGTTGACGCAGCTCCCGGAACTTCAGGCTGCTCTCACCCTTTGTATCGCCGCACTCGAACAAATCGGGAACCAGAAGCTCTCGCTGGAGAGCCTGGAAGTGGCGATTCTGGATCGCACCCGCGACGGCAGAAGGTTTCGTCGTCTGTCGCCGGCCGATACCAAGCAACTCCTCTCTCCTTAGCAAGCTGCTGAAAAAGACCGCCATCTTTCCGGAAGGTTAAGGCTCAGGTCAAGGCTCAGAAAAAATGAGTCTGACCCTTACTCAACCTTGACCTCGACCTCAGCCTGCTACTTCCCTTCATCGGCGGATCGTGTCCTTCTGTTGAAGAAGACGGAGCTGGCTGGTATTCTGTCCTACACGCATGTTGCAACCCAGTCCCCTGAGACGACGAATCTTCGGTTTGGAGAATGAGTACGGTCTCATTTTTTCTCCGAACGGACGCGTCTATCTGCCGATGGAGAAGGTGCTGGGGTATATTTTTGAAGGTCTCATTCCGAACAGCTGGCCTTCCAATGCTTTCCTGGTGAACGGCGCTCGGTTTTATCAGGACACCGGCTGCCATCCTGAGTATTCCACCCCCGAGTGTGACAACATTCTCGATCTCGTCATCCACGACAAAGCCGGTGAGCGACTGCTTGAAGCCTGCCTGCCTGCGGCTGAAGAACGATTGCGGGAAGAGGGTCTGTCCGGGGAAATCTACATTTTCAAGAACAATACAGATTCGCTCGGCAATACCTACGGGTGCCATGAAAACTTCCTTATGCGCCGCGATGTTGATTTTTGGAAAGTCACGGAGCAACTCATTCCCTTCTTCGTCACCCGGCAGATCTATAGCGGAGCGGGGAAGGTTCTAAAAGTATCGGGCAAACCGCAGTATTTTATCTCGCAACGGGCACAACACATTCACGAGAAGACCTCCTCCTCGACCACCTCCTCGCGCAGCATCATCAATACTAGAGACGAACCGCACTCTGATGCGGAACGCTACAGGCGGCTCCATATCATCGTCGGGGATTCCAACATGTCGGAGTTTGTAACCTATTTGAAGGTCGGCACGGCGACGTTGGTGCTGTCCATGATCGAGGAAGGGTATGCAGTCCAAGGGATGGAGTTCGAGGACCCAGTCAAAGCCATTCGGGAGGTGTCGCGCGATCCCACCTTGAAGCGCAAGATTAAGCTGGACGATGGTCGTCAAATGACGGCGATCGAAGTTCAGCGGGTCTATCTGGATCGAGCGCAGGAGTATTTGGCCCAACAGGAGCACGATCCGACCCTCGACGATGTGTGGCAGCGATGGGCCATGGTGCTGGATAAACTTGAAGAGGACCCGATGCAGCTCGTGCGTGAAATCGATTGGGTGACCAAGCGCCATCTGATCCAGTCCTATATCGACAAGAAGGGTTGCGGTTGGGACGACCCACGGGTGTTCCTGCTCGATCTCCAATTTCATGACGTCAAACGGACGCGCGGATTGTACTATCTGATGGAGTCCCGGGGGCTGATCGAACGGGTGGTGGAGGAGGAAGCGGTGCAACGGGCCATGTCGACTCCGCCACAGACCACGAGGGCGAAGGTGCGCGGCGATTTCATTCGGTTTGCCCGCGCGAAGAATCGGTCCTATACGGTCGACTGGACCTATCTGAAACTCAATGGCTACTGGGAAGAAACGATTCTCTGTATGGACCCTTTCAGCGCCGTGAATCGGCGTGTGGATGAGTTGCTCTCGCAGGTGGCGGGGCTACGGTTTTACCGATAATGATGACTGCTCTCAAACAGACGCGTTCGCGGATCTCGCAGCTGGACCGAACGCTGATCACGGCCGTCTTGTTGCTATCCAGCGTCTTTCCCGTCGAGTTGTTCTCCAATACGCCTCCAGCGCCGATGGGTCACGATGGGCAATATAGCGGCAGGCAGGGGCAAGTGCTGGTGATCAAAGTGAAGGGTGAAGAGCAGGCGACGGAAGTGAAGGGGACGTTTCTGAAACGGACGATTCCATTTTTCCGAGAGTTCAGGCCTGGGGAGCCGGCTGGCTATATTGGGCTGCTCGGGATCGACATGCAGGATGAGCCGGGGACCTATGAACTTGTCGTTGAAGTAAAGCAGGGTGAACAGGCGAAGCAGTTGAGCTTCAATATCCTCGTGGCCAAAGAGAAGTTTATCGTCGAGCATCTGAAGCTGCCGAAAGAGAAGGTCGATCTAGATGAGAAGAGCACGGCACGTTGGAAAGCCGAACAGGAGCAAGTCAAGCAGGCGCTTGCAGAGAACTCGCGTCTGAAGTTATGGCACAGCAACTTCGTGGAACCGGTGAATGGCAAACGTACCGGTATCTTCGGCAGCGTGCGGATTATGAACGGCCAGCCGCGCAATCCACATAACGGAGAAGATATCGGTGCGCCGCTGGGGGCTGATGTAGCCGCGACGAATGATGGGATCGTCCGCATCACGGTCGATCATATTTTCTCCGGCAAAGGCGTCTTCGTCGATCACGGCCTGGGGTTCTATACGATGTATTTTCACCTGTCGGAGATTCTGGTCAAAGACGGAGACTTGGTCACGGCGGGGCAAATCATCGGTAAAGTGGGAGCAACCGGCCGCGCCACCGGTCCGCATCTCCATTGGGGCGTCAAACTCAACGGCGCCCGCGTGAATCCCTATTCACTGCTCGATCTACCCTTCAAGAACGGCACGGCGCCTCCTACGACTGCAACGATTCCCATTCCTGAAACAGCGCCGACTCCACAAGCCGTTCCAGTCAGAGAATAGCCTGAGAGATAGGTGTGCCAAGGCTCAACCGCTCACGCGACATCCGTAGTGATCCTTGTGGACGCGGCGGGGCGACTCGATATTATTCTGGATCCTGAGCCGAAAACTCACTGGGCCGCTTAGGTTAGGCTGCCGCGCGCTGCGAGTTGATTATTGGGTAGGCGGGTTAGCTCTTTGTGCGAAGCTTGGCGGTGAGATCCTCATAGATAGATTGACGATGGCCGATGGCAATGAGGCGAATTACCCGCGCCTTGCGGTTGGTCGCATAGACAATTCGAAAGCGACGGACGCGATATTTCCACAAGTCGCGGAGTTCGCGCATGAGCGGCTCCCCACATTCCGGGTCGGCCGCAATGCCACGAACAGCTGCTTTGACGGAACGTTTCAGGTCATGATGGAGAGAACGGATCACCTCAGCTGCATGCGGAGGGATATCGGGGCGGAAGGGATTCACGCAGTGCGACGTTTTTTGGCGGGGGTGACTGGCTCACCGAACACGTCCTCAAAGGAGAGGCCCTTCTTCCCAGCCTTATAGAATGTCTGGCTCCTGCCGATCTGTTTCATCAGGACAGGATCGCTCAACACATCCAGCGTCTCTTTCAGGCGGGTATACTCATCGACGTTGATCAGAATCGCAGCCGGACGGCCATTCTTCGTGACCACGACCTCCTCCTCGCGCTCCTGCACACCCGTCACCAGCTCAGGCAACCGCGTTTTCACTTCGGACAAGGATAACGTTTTCGCCACAGCCCACCTCACAATCAATGATGACCACAATTCTGGTCATCAAAATACCCTGTCGGACAGGAGGCCGTCAACCTGAGTAGACAGCGCCACTGCCTGACACGAAACGGGGAGGGCTGGCATTTCATCATGTCGAACAATCAAAAAAGCCTCCCGACCCGTTGTTTCGGGGAACAAACGAACTGGGACATTCTGCTTTTTTTGAATGTCACGAGGTGACAAATTTCGTAATTTTACACTGCGCGAAAGGGCGGGTGGCACAGCACTTCTCTTGTTACTGTGGTTGCCCGGTCATCCCGCCGAAGAGGTCTGGGAGATTTTCAGCGTTGGGACTGTTCTTCATGGAGGCGTTGATGTCGTCGAGTAGTTGGCCGGCTTCCGGGTTCATGGATTTGATGGTCTGCTGAAGATTGCCGGACATCAATTCTCGTTGAATTTGAGCGTCGGTGATTTTCCCTTCCTTGATGTTCTGCTGTAACATCAGGCCAAGTTGATGCATCTTGGTCTGAACATCGGATGGTAGGGCATCCATGATGCCTTCCGCGCTCTGTGACGGGTGGCCTCCGGGGGCGATTTGTGCGTCGGCCTCTGCAGCGAGAAATACACAGCATGCGATTGTCAGTATGGGGCTCCATCTTGTCATAGCCTGCCTCCGTATCTGTCTTGTTTATTTGGTTGAACCAGACTTACCAAATAAACCAAATCAACCAGATAGACCAGACAAACCAGATAACCAGACAGACCGGGCTAGTAGTTCGATTCGAGGCTCGAAGGGGTCTTGTTGAGCACTGTGGCGGTGGCGCGCGAGAGGGCTTCGTCATGCGCGTGGTCGAGGGTATAGACGCGGAATTGGACCAGGCGGGTCGGCAACAGGTCGAGGAATTCTTCTAGTGGGTCGGTTGAGATGCCTTTGGTGCCGGGGTCATATACATAGAGGGGGCTGCCTCGTCGGTCTTTCGGGTCTGGCCGTGGGTCGAGCGGCGCCATGTCGACACGGAACTCAACTTTTTGGAGGCGCGTCGGTAATTCCTTCCTGATCTGTTCTTGGAAGTGCTCGTGGCTGGGAAAGTCCATGCCGCGCTCCTGGCCCTTTTCCTTGAGCACGGCGCTGTAGGCCATCTTCCATTTGACATCACGTCCAAGAATCCGCTGCCATTCTGCACCGAGGCGACGCTCGGCGGCATGGCGCGAGGTCTTCCATCCCCGTACCTGTTCAAGTAGGGACCAGTCGGTCAGTGTCAGGTACTCGTCCATCTTCTTGCGAGGATCGTGGGGAAACAGGAGCTTCATGCTGTCGCCGAAGATGTCGCGGAGGTGGATGTCGATCGCCCGAGTGGTTCGGTGATAGTAGACATTGGAATAGAGATACATGCGGGTATTCAGGAACATCTGCAGGGCAGGAAGGCCCGTCTTATGAATCGTAAATCCCTTATCCGTGATGATCGTGTAGTGAATGAGTCTGGAGAGATCGACCGGGCCGACGGCGACGCCGCACATATAGGAGTCGCGCAGGACATAGTCAAGATTGTCTGCAGTATAGCTGCCGGAAATGACCGGTTGGAGCATGTTGAGCCATCGCGGAATGCGGGAGTTGTCTTTGCCCTTTTCCTTGAGAATCACATGCGCGATTTGATCGGGGTTGAGTTCCTCGCCTTTGGCGAAGGGGCCGGACGGACTGCGTCGGATCTTGCGGATGATCGGGCCGAGATAGTCGCGGATGATGATCTGCCCGAGCTTTTCGTGACTGGCATGGAAGGCGTGCAAGTAATTGTCGTCGAAGAAATGGCAGAAGGGACCGTGGCCGATGTCGTGCACGAGCGCCGTGACGCGGAGAAATTCCTCGACATAGTTCGCCGAGGGGACATCCTTGACCGCTTTCTTGAGGAACGGATAGAGGTGCTGTGCAAAGCGGCCTGCCACATGCATGGTGCCGAGCGAGTGGACGAAGCGGGTGTGTTCCGCTGAGGGGTATACCCAACGGGCGCTTTGGAGTTGATAGATGTACCGGAGGCGTTGGACCCAGGGGGAGTCGATGAGGTCCTTTTCCGTCCGTTCGTGTTGGTCCGCAGTGGAGAAGGGTACGGTGAAGGAGACGTACTGGTGGATCGGATCTGCGATCAGCGCCGACCCATCATAGGGAGCATTGGATTGATGACTGGATTGAGACATAACGAGCGATCATCTTAGCGTACATCTTGAGGGGGCGGCAATGGCTCGGTCTGCTCGAGTGGGTGCGATTGCCGATATCTGGCCACGAAATAGTAGGCGAGTGGATAGGCCAGTGCTGCACCGAGGAGGCTCAAGACCAAACCGCCAACGATAAAGGGCATGGCATAGGGCATGACCTGTGCGTAGATCGCGCCAAAACTCATATCCTGCCAGTCGAAGGCTGGGCTGTCCGATCGTCCGAGCAAGAGTGCGCCAACCCAGTAGGTGGCACCGAGGATGGGGACCACGGTCCAGGGGTTGTTGAGAAAGGCGCCTGCGAGGAGTGCGAGAACGTTGAGGCCCAATGCCCAGGAGAAGAAGAACACCATGACGGTGTGTAATCCGTAGGCCGGGGAGAAACAAATGAAGACTCCGATGGCGAAGGCCAGTGCGGTTCGCTGCGGGGATTCGCGTAAATGAAGAACTTGTTTCAGCAGCGATCGAAATGAAGGGATCTTGGCCATGGCCGTCGTGGAGGAGGTTGGTTAGGTGAAATGTTCATAACTGCGGTTCGCCAACCGGTGACGCGTACCGTGAGGGGACAGGGCCTGCATCCCGAAGCGGTGGGGGTGAATTTTCCCAATGCAGGTCAGGGAGAATCCTTGCTTGAGGGCTGTCCGTTCGAATCGTGGACGTTGTCGTGGCGATACGGTAAAGAGCAATTCATAATCCTCGCCTCCGGTCAGCGCGAGGTCCACCGGATCGAGTTTGCGAGAGACTGCATAAGCGCGGCAGGCCGGCGATAACGGGAGCGCGCCAAGGTCCAACTCCAACCCAACATGGCTTTCCTCGCAGATGTGGCGGAGGTCGCCTGAGAGGCCGTCTGAAATATCGATTGCGGAGGTGGCAAAGCGATGGGCACTGAGCCACCGACCTTCCGCGATGCGCGCGGTCGGACGCAGGTGCCGTCCGATCAGAAATTGTCGGTGTTTCGTTGAGAGTGCCGAAGTGTGGGGACGGCGGCTCGCATGTGGCGGCGGTTCGTTCAAGAGTCTCAGGCCAGCCAATGCGTCTCCGATTGTGCCGGTCACGTAGAGGCCATCGCCGATTTGTGCGCCGCTTCGAAAGAGGGCCTTGCGGGGAGGGACCATTCCGACCAGTGTCAGACTGAGAAACCATCCGCTGCTTGAAGCTGATGTATCTCCGCCGATGAGCCGTACGCGGTGCGGGCGGCATGCGGCCATCATCCCTCGGTACAGCTGAAGCACATGTTGTCTGGTGCCGGTACGGGGAATGGCCAAGGATACGAGCAGATATTGAGGGGTCGCTCCCATCGCCGCGATGTCGCTAAGATTCGCGGTTGCGGCGCGGAAGCCGATATCAGCCATCGTGGCGGTTCGGAGGTCGAAGTGGACCCCTTCTGTTAAGAGGTCGGTCGTCAACACCGTCCATTGGCCGGCCTGTGATGTGATGACGGCGGCATCGTCTCCGATCCCTCGAATTACCGAGGGAGTGCGGCGGCTGTACTGTTGATGGAGTGCGTGAATGAGATCGAATTCGTGGATCGTGGAGCTGGCTTTCGTGCGGACCGTAAACGCCATGCTAGCAGGTTCCTGAAAAACCATTGTGGGTTATTGGGGGATCAACGACTAGCATGCCCAAGATGATGAGGACATGCCACCGCAGGATGCTCAAAATGTCCAGACTTCTCACCCGCCCAACCCTGGCGACTACTTCACCCTCCCGCCCTGAGTCTGCCAAGACAGCCTCTTCGCCCAAGGACGCGCCTTGTCCCAGGCAAGGCCGCAGCGAGCGCGCCGCTGGCGGACTTTTTCAGCATCCTGCTAGTGGAGTTGTCGGGCCCACATTATTCATGAGCGGTTCTGCTGCAATCGCGGATTCGCCGCTGCGACAAGCCTGGACCCAGCGCCCCGGCAGGCGGGCTCGCCGCTTGGTCGGTCAACATACTGTTTCAAGTATGCATCCCTCCCTCGCGGCTCCGCGCGCCTGTCTCGCCTGGCGACTGCGCGATTTCGCGACGAACCGTCATGAATAATGTGGGCTAGGAAACGCTGTCGTGCTGGTAGCATGCACCGGCAGCGAGCGAGCGTCTTGCCCTGTCTTCGCGCGTGTGGCGTGTCTTTTTGAGCGCGGTTGCGGCGGGTTGAGTTTGCCTGTCTGGCGTGTAGGTTTCGATCCCCGCCGGAGTGCCACCTTCATCACGTCATCCATCGTATCGGCAAACACAAGGTGTATACCCTTCAAAATGTGTTTGGGAATCTCGTCGAGATCTTTCTTGTTGCGTTTCGGAAGGATCACGGTTGTGAGTTTGGCCCGTTTCGCCGCCAAAATTTTTTCCTTCAATCCTCCGATGGGAAGGACTCGGCCTCGGAGGGTGATCTCGCCTGTCATCGCCAGGTCGCGGCGTACCGGGATTTGCGACAACGTCGAGGCAATGGCGATGGCCATGGTAATGCCCGCCGACGGCCCGTCCTTGGGAATCGCTCCGGCCGGCACATGGATATGGAGATCCTGAGTGGTGAACACATCGGGATTGATGCCGAGGGTGCGTTCGCGCGACCGGACGTAGCTCAAGGCTGCTTGCGCGGATTCCTTCATGACGTCGCCCAGTTGGCCTGTGAGCGTCAATTGCCCCTTGCCCTTCATCGCCGTGGCCTCGATGTAGAGCACATCGCCGCCAGCCTCTGTCCAGGCTAATCCCGTTGCCACGCCGACCTCGTCCATCTTCAATTCTTCTTCGGGCACGAACTTAGGGACGCCGAGATATTTGTGCAGGTTAGCAGGATTGACGGGGAACCCTACGCCTTTGCCTTCCGCCACTTTCTTCGCCACCTTGCGCATGACATTGGCGATCTCTCGCTCAAGGTTCCTGACACCGGCTTCACGCGTATAGTTGGCGATGATCAGACGCACCGCCGGTTCGGCGATGCGAACATGTTTCTCGGTGATGCCGTGTTCGTTGAGTTGCCGAGGAATCAGGTATTTCTGGGCAATGCCCAACTTTTCCTCTTCGGTATAGCCGGGGATCCCGATCACTTCCATCCGGTCGCGCAAGGCGGGCAAAATGGGATCGATCAGATTCGCCGTCGTAATGAACATCACTTCGGTCAGGTCGAAGGGCACGCCCAGGTAGTGGTCCGTGAACGAGTTGTTCTGTTCCGGATCGAGCACTTCGAGCAAGGCTGCGGAGGGGTCGCCGCGAAAATCCATCCCGACCTTGTCGACTTCGTCCAGCATGAAGACCGGGTTGTTGGTGCCGGCTTGTTTCATGCCTTGAATGATGCGGCCGGGGAGCGCGCCGACGTAGGTGCGTCGATGACCTCGAATCTCGGCTTCATCGCGGACGCCGCCGAGACTGATGCGGACAAATTCGCGGCCGAGCGCACGGGCGATCGACTTTCCGAGCGAGGTCTTTCCGACGCCAGGGGGGCCGACAAAACAGAGAATCGGGCCCTTCATTTTATCTTTGAGCTTCCGCACGGCGAGATACTCAAGGATCCGTTCCTTCACTTTCTCAAGATCGTAGTGGTCCTCGTTGAGCACTTTGGCGGCAGCCTTGAGGTCGAGATTGTCCTTGGACTTCTTGGACCAGGGTAGTTCCACGATCCACTCGATATAGGTCCTGACGGTCGCAGACTCGGCGGTGTCCGGGTGCATTTTTTCAAGGCGTTTGAGCTGCTTTTCAGTTTCCTTCAGCACCTTTTCCGGCATCTTGAGTTCTAGTATCCGCTTGCGAAACTCGGTGATTTCCTCCGCGCGTTCGTCGAGTTCGCCCAGCTCTTTTTGGATTGCTTTGAGTTGCTCGCGCAGGAAGTATTCGCGTTGGGTCTTGTCCATCTCTCCCTTGGCTTGTGCTTGAATCTTCTGTTGCATGGAGAGGACTTCGATCTCTTTACCGAGGATCTCGCTGACGTGCCTGAGGCGTTTGATCGGATCGATGACTTCCAGGACTGCCTGGGTGACTTCGACTTTGAGGCCCAGATTGGACGCGACCATATCGGCAAGACGTCCGGGGTCTTCGAGGTTTTCGATGACGATCATCACGTCCGGGATCAAGATTTTTCCGAGACTCACGATCCGCTCGATCTGTTCCTTGACCGTCCGCATGGCGGCTTCGGTTTCAAGGGCGGCACTCGCCGACTTGTGTTCGGTGAGTTTGTTGATGCGCACGGAGTAATAGGGCTCCGTCTGAATGTAGCCTGCAATCTTGGCTTTCGAGAGCCCCTGCACGAGTATTTTGATACGTTCGTCTGGCAGTTTCAGCATCCGCATGATGATGCCGACCGTGCCGATGGTATGGATATCTTCCGGTGAGGGATTCTCGACGTCCAAGGCCTTTTGGGTCGATAGGAAGATCATTCGATTACCGGCTAACGCGGCTTCAATCGCTTTGATCGACATCTCTCGTCCGACAAACAAGGGGAGGACCATGTAGGGGAAGACGACGATGTCTCGGACCGGCAACAACGGAAGCTGGTCGGGGATTTCGACGTTCTGGGGTGGCTGCAAGTCTTGCTCGATCGGGTCGTTCATCGGTGTGGTCTCACTGTTGTATGACTGGTTTCTTTTGTTTTTTTGGTCTATTTGGCTTGTTTGGTTGAACTACACCAACCAAATGAACGAAACAAACCAGATAAACCAAATCAACCTGCCTGCCTGTTAGGATTTTCGTGGCCGTGTCGTGCGGCGTTCTCCGGAAGGCCGCATCCGATTCCGGAGATAGTCGCCGAACTCCGGTCCCAGGGATGGGTTTTTGAGTGCGAACTCGACGGTCGCAATGAGAAACCCCAACTTGTCCCCGGCATCGTACCGTTGCCCCTGTATCTCCAGCGCAAACATTGGGGACTTCTTTGCCAATTCCAATAGCGCATCGGTCAATTGGATCTCGCCGTTTTTACCGGGCTTGGTCTTTCGCAGGATAGAGAAAATTTCCGGTGGCAGGACGTAGCGGCCGATGACCGCCAGATTGGATGGAGCTTCGGCTGGTGTCGGCTTTTCAATGAGGCCTTCGACTCGATGCAGTCCCGCTGAAATGGTTTGAGGCGACACGATTCCATAGCGGTTGACTTCATGGTGGGGCACTTCCTGAACGCCGAGGACTGCACCGTGCCGTTTCTTGTAGGCATGAATGAGTTGTGCGAGGCCAGGGACTGGGGCATCGATGATTTCATCGCCGAGAATGACGGCAAAGGGTTCGTCACCGATCAGGTGTTGGGCGCAGAGGACTGCATGGCCAAGTCCAAGGGCCACCGACTGACGGACGTAGCAGAAATTTGCGAGTGTGGAGATGTGCCGCATTTGGCTCAGAAGCTGCGCCTTGCCGCTGTCCCTGAGATTTTCCTCCAACTCAACGGATCGGTCGAAATGGTCCTCGATCGCGCGTTTGCCCCGCCCGGTGATGATGATAATGTCTTCGATTCCTGAGGCGACCGCTTCTTCCACTGCATATTGAATCAGCGGCTTGTCGACCAGCGGCAACATTTCTTTGGGAGAGGCTTTCGTCGCGGGAAGGAAGCGGGTGCCAAGGCCTGCGGCGGGAATCACGGCTTTGCGCACTTCGAAGCGTGACATGGCTCGATACTATGTGTTGCAGAAGACGATGTCAAGGAATGCAGAAGCGTATCCTGCGTTGTGCATGAAGGTTTCTGCAGCAATCGAGGATTCCCCTGCTCTTGTGCGTGAATCGTGAGCGAGACAAGCAAGACGTGCGCGACAGGCGCGACTCGCGAAGAAGGAACTTCCGACCCATCTCGCGTTTCTCGCGAGTCTCGCACGAGTAACGAAATACGATTCAAGAGTAACGTGCTTTCTGACGATTTCGCGACGAGCCGTCATCCGTCCCGCGAGTTGCGCTCTTCGCGCTTGACGCGCGCTACCCCGCCAGTTTTCCAGGACTCTGCCTAAATAATGTACGCCTTCAGCTTTACATTCAAATACTTGCCCAATATAATCCAGGAGCTTTGCACGCATGTTGCCGCGATCGATATGTGTGCGAGGACGGTGTGAACTTCCCACGCCAGCAACCTTCGCTGCCGCCATCGTCATACGCGCTCTAGATGCGTCGAGCATGAGTGTGGGTAGAGGCGCAGTTGTACGGTCATGGCCAATGTTAAGGTTGCCCATGATGCCAGTATTATCTTCCCCTACTTCCCATGGGGCGCAGATCCAGTGAGGGGAGTTTGCCGTTCAGCCGGGAGTCGCTGGCTTTTTGTCATGGCGCTCGTCGCCCTGATTTTCGGGGTGCTGCCGGTCGGTGCAGTTGCTGCTGCTGCTGAGCAGGCCGGAGTCAAAGTGACGGCGATTGAGATTCGAGGGAATAAGCGGATCGAGTTGCCGGCGATTGTCGGTCGATTGACTTTGAAGCCCGGCGATCCCTATACCCCTGAAAATGTCCGTGGACAGATCAAGATACTCTACGAAACCGGGTTCTTTGAAGAGGTGCGGGTGGAAACGGAATCGGGAGCGGGCGGGATGGTGCTGGCCTTTCTGGTTCGCGAGAAACCGTTTATCACCGAGATCGTGTTCGATGGGAATACAGCGCTCAGCGACGACAAGCTCAAAGAGAAAATCACGATCAAGAGTCAAGCCTTTCTCGATCAGCCGCAGGCGAAAGAGAGTGCGGAAAAGATTCGCTTAGCGTATCAGGGGGACGGCTATTTCAATTGTGGTGTGATCCCGGTCGTGCAGACCTTGGACGAGGATCGGAAACGCCTGACGTTTTTCATAAAAGAAGGGGAGAAGGCGCGTGTCAGAACGGTTATCTTTGACGGCTTGCACGCAGCGACGAAAGACGAGATGTTCAAGGTGATGTCGACGCGGGAATGGATTCCCTGGTACGGGCTGATTACTCAATTGAAGTTGCCGTCTTTTGTCTCGGATGCCGGCGTCTTGAAGCGGGAGGAAATGAACAACGACATCGAACGGATCAAAGAGGTCTTGCTCAACAAGGGTTACTTAAACGTTCGGGTTGGGTTGCCGACGGTGGAGCTCGACGACGCGAAGAAATGGTTCGTCGTGACATTCCCCGTGATGGAAGGGGAGCCGTTCACCATCGGCGAAATCGGATTCCGCGGGAATACGGTGTTCGAAGATCCGGAGCTTCGCCAGGGGCTCAAGATGAAGGAAGGGGAGATTTTTCAGCGCCAGAAACTCCGCGACGAGGTTACACGGTTGAACGACCTCTACGGGGGCAAGGGCTATTCGTTTGCCGAGGTTTCGCCCAATGTGATTCCGAACACGGAGGAGAGGACCGCAGCCGTTATTCTGACCATCAAGGAAGGGGAGCTGATGCGGATCCGTCAGATCAACATCTATGGAAACGAGAAGACCAAGGATAATGTGATTCGTCGTGAAATCCGTCTTGATGAACAGGACGTGATCGATACCCCTGCGCTGAAGCGGAGCTTTCAGCGGCTTAACAACTTAAACTTTTTCGAGACGGTGGAAATTCTTCCTGCACAGGTAGGTCCGGATAAGGTCGATCTGAATGTCCGTGTGAAAGAAAAGCCGACCGGCCAATTCAGCATCGGCGGCGGATTCAGCACGTTGGACCAGTTGGTCGCGATCGCCGATATTACGGAAGGAAACATCGGTGGAAATGGCTGGATGGGGCGAGTCCGCGGTCAGTTGGGGCAGCAGCGGACACTAGGGTTGATCACGTTTCGCAACCCCTATTTGAACGACTCCTTGACCTCGATGCAGGTGGACGTCTTTAAGAGCGCGACGAACTACTTCACCTACTATGAGAGAAAGACCGGGGCCAGCGTGACCTTCGGCCGGTGGTTCTCCGAGTATGTAACGGGGAGCTATCAGTCCGGTCGCAGAGGATATCGAATACAGCAGTCCATCGGCCACGGCGCCGGACATCATCCGTAATCAAATCGGGCATCAGTCAACCACGGGGTTTCGGGCTACGCTGACGCGCGACTCGAGAGACTACTTTCAGGATCCCCGCACCGGTTGGCGAACTTCCGTCGCAGTTGGTCTCGGCACGTCCTACCTGGGGGGCACCAACGACTTCGTTAAATACACCTTCGATGTCAACAAGTATACCCCGCTCCCGTGGGATACGACGGCTCTCGGTCCGGGCGCGCTATGGTGTTGTAGAGGGCCTCAATACCAACGGCGAACATAAACCAGTTCCTCTTACCGAACTCTACTTCGTTGGAGGCATTAATACCATGCGCGGGTTTGTCTTCGGCAAAGCGGGACCAGTGACGGTAAATAACACGCTCCTCGGCGCGGCAAGTGAGCTGATCTTCAACTTTGATTATATTTTTACGATCTCTGCCGAAGCGAAACTCAACGGCGTGATTTTCTTCGACTATGGGAAAGGGTTCGCCGGTAGTAGCGTCTCAACCCCCTTGCGGTCGGCGGCCGGTTTGGAGGGGCGATGGGTCTCACCCTTTGGCCCCCTCCGTGCCGCGTATGGGTTTAATCTGGATCCCAACCCAAACGAACGCAAAGGGGTCTTTGAGTTCACGATCGGTACTGTATTCTAACGAGGCCAATCTATGACCATGAATGAGAGGTAGTGGCGTGATCCATATTGATGTCGTCATGCGGAAGATGGTCTGCACAGGAGGTCTGTTGATGGCGCTCCTCGCTGTCTCCGGCTGTGCTTCCGGTGGGGCCAAAGTTGAGGGGAAGGTGGGAGTCGTCGATCCAACCCGTGTCCTCAACGAGACGATCACCGGCAAGAAGGCCAAGGATTCCTTGAGCGTATTTTCCAAGAATCGCCAGGCGCTGATCGAGATGGATGAGAAAGAGCTACGCCGCATGGAAGAAGATTTTGGGAGGCAGGCCAGTGTGTTGAGCGCGGTTGCGAAACGGGAGCGCGAAGAGCAGTTTCGACGTCGGGTGGCGGAGTATCAGCAGAAAGCGAGCGAGATGAACCGGGAGGTTCAGGAAAAGCAAAAAGACGTACTCGAAGGGTTCCGTGAGAAGGTGGGACTCATCGTGGGAAAAGTAGCGAAGCGCCTCGGATTACAGGTCGTCATAGATAAGGGGAAAGGCGGTCCCACGTTATATAGCGAGGAGGGGCTTGATATCACAGGTCAGGTCATCGATGAATTTAATCGGGAATATCCGTAACCGGCGCGAGGAGCGAGACTCGCGAGAAAGGCGGGACGGGTGAGGCGGACTGAAGGCTGAAGTGTTCGGAACTTCGAACTTCAAGTCGCGCGTTTCCCGCTCGTCTTGCACGTCTCGCATGAGTCAGACATTGAGGAGCAGAGGAGGATTCGATGGAACGAGCAGGGGTGACTAGTCTGATCGGTGCAGTGGCATTGTGGCTGGCGATGGTGTCGCCGGGGTTGTCGGCTGAAACCTTCCAGGTTGCGGTGATGGACCAACAAGTGGTCATCGCGCAGTCGAAGGCCGGCAAGCGGGCCTTGGAAGAACTCAAGGCCTACTCCCTAACTAGGCAAAAGATCATCAATGCCGACGATCAAGAACTGAAAGACTTGCAACAGGCGATTCAAGATGGGAAGTCGACTGACAGTGTAAAGCAAGAGAAGCAAGGTCAGTTTCAGGCCAAGTTGGAGGCCTATCAACGCCGCCTTACTGACTTCAATCGCGAAATTCAACAGAAGCAGCGTGAAATGGTGGCGGAATACTCGAAAAAGGTGCAAGCGGCCGCGCAAGCTGTGGGAGAAAAGAACGGGTATGTCGCGGTCATCGACAAGGGAAGCGAGGCGGCGATCAAGATCGTGCTCTATCATCAGCCCGCGTTGGATGTGACCGATCAAGTGGTAAAGGAGTTCGATCGACAGAATAAATAATAGGAGGGGATGAGGGCTGATGAGCTTCTATGCTCGCGCAACGCGCACGATAAGAATGTGCTCGTTGGACGCGCGCAGTGGAAGCTCAATCCAGCCCCCATCCCCTGAAGAGATGGCGAGCGAGCTTGGAAGGATCATTTGAAGTCTTGTCTATGAGGAGGTTCCGCCGATGTCTGTGATGGAACAAGCTGAAATTCAGTCCCTTTTGCCTCACCGGTATCCCTTTCTTCTGGTCGATCGCGTACAGGAGCTGGACCCCGACCGGCGGATCGTGGGAATCAAGAATGTGACAAGTAATGAACCCTTTTTTCAAGGGCATTTCCCCGGACGCCCGGTCATGCCGGGGGTGTTGATTCTCGAAGCCATGTCCCAAGTTGGTGCGATTCTGGCGCTGAAGTCGCTGGGGCACGCGACGCGTCCAGTGGTGTATCTGACCGGTATCGATGGCGCGAAGTTCCGAAAACCGGTCGTGCCAGGCGATCGGCTGCGGTTTGAGGTCGATGTCGTCAAGAAGCGGGCACCATTCTGGAAGATGCAAGGCAAGGCGTTTGTCGAGGAGGACCTCGTTTGTGAAGCCGAAGTGACTGCGATGGTAACCGAAGAGAAAGACGTGAAGCGTGAAGCGTGAAGCGAAAAGAAATGTGGGCGGCGCCCCTATGTGCGGTTCACGAATAACGATTCACAATGTGCGTCTCACTGGAGGTTCAGAGTGCAGATTCATTCATCAGCGATAGTTCATCCCAAGGCGCGTCTTGCCGATGATGTGGAGGTCGGACCGTTCTGCTTGATCGGGGAGCATGTCACGATCGGAACGGGAACCAGATTGTTGTCTCATGTGACGGTCGACGGATGGACGGAGATTGGCGAGCGGAATGAGTTGCATCCATTTGTCTCGATCGGCGGACCGCCTCAGCACCTCGGATATAAGGGGGAACCGACCAAGGTCATGATCGGCCATGATAATATCCTTCGCGAGTATGTCACGGTCAACCGCGCGACGGTACAAGGCGGTGGGGTGACATCGCTCGGGTCAAAGAATTTTCTAATGGCGTATGTTCATGTGGCGCATGATTGCCGGCTCGGCAACCATCTCATCATGGCCAATGCCGCCAGTTTAGCCGGCCACATTGCCATCGGCGACCATGCCATCATCGGGGGACTGACCGGTATCCATCAACATGTGCGGGTCGGGGCGTACTCCATGGTCGGCGGCTGTTGTGCCCTCGGGCAGGACCTCCCGCCGTTCATGCGGGCTGCGGGTGGCTATCGTGCACGGATGTATGGGCTCAACTCGGTGGGGCTGCGCCGGCAGGGGTTTTCGACCGATCGGATTTCGGTACTGAAGCGGGCCTATGAAATGCTCTTCCGATCGGGGCATCGAACCGGTGAAGCGGCCAGGCTTGCCAAGGCTGAGTTCGGAGATCAACCTGACGTCATGGCGATTGTGAGTTTCCTGGAGGGGACGAAGCGTGGCATCTGCCGGTCGGTCGGCAAAGATCAAGAGGATGAGGAGTAAGCACCATGGCATCGCCACCTCACGTCACCAATGGTGAGCGGATTGGGCTCATTGCCGGCAACGGCCGGTTCCCGATCATCTTCGCGGATAATGCCAGGAAGCTCGGCTATCACGTGTCGGCTGTGGCGCATGAAGGCGAGACGGACCCGGAGTTGGCCGGCCATGTGGATCGGATCCATTGGATCAAGATTGGCCAGCTTAACAAGCTGATCAAGGCGTTTAAGGAAGACAAGGTCCACCAGGCCGTTATGTTGGGCGGAATCAAGAAGACCCATGTCTTTACCACCGTGCGGCCTGATTTTCGCACATTGGCGATGGCGACGCGTTTGGCGCTTTGGAAAGACGACGACATTCTGCGCGAATTCGCAAAGGAGCTTGAGCGGGAAGGTATTGCCATCTGTGAATCGACTTTTGGGCTCGAGGGGATTCTTGTGGAAGAAGGGACGTTAACCGCGCGGGCTCCATCGGAGAAAGAGTGGGAGGACATCCGTTACGGGTGGGATGTGGCGCATGAGATTGGGCGTCTCGATATTGGGCAGTGTGTCGTGATCAAAGATCGCGTGGTCGTGGCCGTCGAGGCGGTCGAAGGTACCGACGGAGCCATCAAGCGCGGTGGCGATTTGGCCAAAGAGGGCGCGGTCGTGGTCAAGCGATCGAAGCCGCAGCAGGACATGCGGTTCGACCTCCCGGCTGTGGGACCTCGGACCATCGAGGTGATGGCATCAGTCAAGGCCTCGGTGTTGGCGATCGAAGCCGGCCGAACCATCCTATTGGATCGCGAAATCATGTTGGAGAAGGCCAAGTCTGCCCGCATTGCCATTGTCGGGATCAAGCAGGAGCAAGGGGTGAATAGTGACGCGTGATGAGTTTCTGACAAAGAAGCGCGTCGGTGCGCCTGTTCTCTTCCCATCGTCTCATCACTCCCGGGTTATTCTATGAAGCCAGTCCGTGCCGGCGTCATCGGCGTCGGACATCTCGGGCAGCACCATGCGCGTCTCTATGCCGCCTTGCCAGGGGTGCAACTCATTGGTGTGGCGGATCAGTCGCTCGAGCGTGCGCAGACGGTTGCAGATCGGCATGGTGTGCGCGCCTTTCGTACGGCTGATGAATTATTGCCGCACGTCGATGTTCTCAGTATCGCGGTGCCTACGTCAGGCCACTATGCCATTGCAAAGGCCTGTTTGCGGGCGGGTAAGCATGTCCTGGTCGAAAAACCGATTGCTGTGACGCCTGGAGAGGCGCAGGAGTTGGTGCAGTTGGCGACACAGCGGGGCTGTTGCTTACAGGTCGGCCATAGCGAACGGTTTAATCCGGTGATGGCGCTAATGCGTCCCTATATCGGGCAACCTGTGTTCATCGAATGTCATCGTCTCAGCAGTTTTAGTGAACGGGGAACGGATGTGGATGTGGTGCTGGACCTGATGATTCACGATCTGGATCTCATACTATCGCTGAATCCCGGTCCCGTTGAAGAGGTGCGCGCTGCGGGAGTGGCGGTGTTGTCCTCCTCGATCGATATCGCCAACGCCCGCATTCAGTTCCGGAGCGGCTGCGTGGCCAACCTGACCTCCAGTCGTGTGTCAACGAACAAGATGCGCCGGCTGCGGCTCTTCCAGCGAGACAATTATCTGTCGATCGATTTCCAGACCAGGCAAGGGATGATTTGCCGACGCAACGCTAAGGCGGGGGAACGGCCAGCTGTCGAAGTTGAGCAGTTCCAGGGTGGAGATGAAGAACCGTTGAAGCTCCAACTTGCATCGTTTCTTCACGCCATCGGCACGAGCACGAGGCCGGTGGTATCGGGCGAAGATGGCGCGGCGGCGGTGGACGTGGCGCATCAGGTCTTGCAGGCCATTACGGCCTTTGCAGCCCGCCATGAAGAGGGGGGCAGCAGGGGATAAAGAGGTAGTCGGGGCAACGGGATAAAAGGCGTAGGCTCTTCCCCCTACCCCGTTATCCCTCTACCCCGGGACCCCGTTCCTGAAGCCATGCGGATTCTGATCGTAACAGGCGAAGCCTCGGGCGATCTCCACGGGGCTCATTTGGCCAAAGCGATCATGGCGCTCGACCCAACGGCCCAGCTGGTCGGCATTGGTGGAGCTGGGATGCGGGCTGCTGGTGTCAGCCTTGTGCCGGGTGTCCCACAGCTGGATGTCATGGGATTGATCGGGCTGTCCGCGATCCGAGCCATGATCCAGCGCGTGCGCGCCATCCGGCGGGTGCTGAAGGCAGAGGCCTGGGATCTTGTCGTGCTGATCGATAACCCGGGGCTGAACTTTCATTTTGCCCGGGTGGCCAAAGCTGCCGGCCGACGCGTGCTCTACTACATTGCCCCACAAGTGTGGGCCTGGCGGCCTGGGCGCATGAAGTGGATTCAGCGCCGGGTCGATCATGTCGTCGTGATCCTCCCATTCGAGCCGGACCTCTATCGACGAGCAGGAGTGCGGTGCACGTTCGTCGGCCATCCGCTGCTTGATTCGGTGGCGCCGCAGTATGATCGTGCGGCGCTTCGGAAGGAGTTCGGCTTTGATGAATCCGCCCGCGTGGTGGGATTGTTGCCGGGAAGTCGAAGGAGCGAAGTCGAAATGCTCCTGCCGGTGCTCCTCAAGGCGGCGGCTCAATTAGTCGTGGCCGAACCGGGAACGCAGTTTATCCTGGCGCAGGCTTCCTCAATTGACGATAATCTGATTCAGACCTTGCTGCGGCACAGCCCTGTGCCGGTTCGAGTGGCGCACGATCGAGCGAGTGAGGTGATGGCCCTGTCAGATGTGTTATTTATTGCGTCGGGAACTGCGACCTTACAGGCGGCGGTGGTGGGGACTCCCATGGTGCTGCTGTACAAGACGTCGCCATTGACCTATCGGCTGGCCCGCTGGCTGATCAATGTCAAATGGATCGGGCTCGTAAATTTGGTGGCCGGCCGATCGATCGTGCCGGAACTCATTCAGGATGAGGCGACGGACGAGCGGCTGTGCCAGGAAGTCTTGCACCTCTTGCGCGATCCGTCGGCGTATAATGAAATGAAAGAAGGGCTGAGACAGGTTCGGCTATCGTTGGGAGAATCAGGCGCATCCCGGCGGGCCGCGCAGGTGGTATTGTCTGAATGTCGACTCTAGATCGCTTGATACGATTGGTCCGTTACCTGAAACCCTATCGGGTTCGGTTGGGTGCGGCGTTTGCGTGCTCCGGATTGGTGGCGGCCTTCTCTGGGGCCTATGCTTGGCTCGTCAAACCGGTCCTCGACGAGATTTTTATCAACAAGAACGAAAGCCTACTCCTTGTCCTCCCTCTCGCGCTGTTTGCCGTGGCGGTGCTCAAGAGCGTCTTTAACTACGGGCAAAACTATCTCATGAACTATGTCGGGAATCAGATGATTACCGACATTAGGCAGGAGTTGTTCGGCAAGCTCATCCGGCTGCCTGTTCCCTATCACGATGTGAATGCGTCGGGGCGGTTGGTGTCCCGCGTGGTGAACGACGTCACGTTGATGGCCAATGCGGTGGCGGGAGTGTTGAAAGATATTTTTCAACAGGGACTCACCTTCCTGGCCATGATGGGCGTGATCTTCTATCAGAATTGGCGGCTGGGCGGTCTCTCGGTGATCGTCATTCCCTTGGCCGTGTTCACGATGGTGCGGATGGGGAAGCGGTTGCGGGCGCTGGCCGCAAGCGGCCAGGAGCGGATGGGAGATATGGCCTCCACACTTCAGGAAACGTTGTCCGGTATTCGCATGGTGAAGGCCTATGGACGCGAAGAGGCGGAGGCGACGCGATTTCAACAGAGCAACCGTTCGTTCCTCAGTACGACGATGAAGGCGATTCAGGTCTCCTCGGTTGGGTCGTCGTACATGGAAGTGATCGGAGTCGTGGGAGTCGCGGCGATTATTTGGTATGGCGGCTTTCTCGTGATCAACGGCTCCATGACGCCGGGGGAGTTTTTCTCATTTCTGACGGCGATGTTCATGGCCTTTGCGCCGATTCGGAAGCTGTCCGGTTCCAATAATTCAATTCAACAGGCCCTGGCCGCGGCGGAACGGGTCTTCAGACGTCTTGGACCTCAAGACCGAGCAGGATGCGGAGAAGGGCCGGTTGGAGTTGCCGCGGATTGCGCAGTCGGTGACGTTCGACGATGTGACGTTTCATTATGAGAGCCAAGCGGTCCCGGCGCTCAACGACATCAACCTGACGATTCGCGCCGGAGAAATGGTGGCCCTTGTGGGCAGCAGCGGCAGTGGAAAGACGACGCTGGTCAATCTGATTCCGCGCTTTTACGAGCCGACAGCCGGTCGCATTCTCATCGACGGGGTCGATATTCAGTCGTACACCCTCCGCTCGCTCCGATCGCAGATCGGCATGGTGTCGCAAGATGTGGTCTTGTTCGACGACAGTATTCGCAACAACATCGCATTTGGACGGGAGGACGCAACCGACGAAGACATTATCCAGGCGGCGCGACTGGCCTATGCCCATGATTTTGTCGAACGCCTTCCGCAGGGGTACCAGACGGTCGTGGGAGAGAAAGGGGTGAAACTCTCCGGCGGGGAACGGCAGCGCTTGGCCATCGCCCGCGCGATTTTACGCGACCCTCCCTTGCTCATTCTCGATGAAGCGACGTCGGCGTTGGACACCGAGTCCGAGCGTGTCGTTCAGCTGGCCCTCGCCAATTTGATGAAGAATCGAACGACCGTCGTGATCGCCCATCGGTTGTCCACGATTCAACAGGCCGATCGGATCATGGTGTTGGCCCGAGGGTCGATTGTTGAAGTGGGGACACACGACGAGCTGCTTTGCCGTGACGGACAGTATAAGCGACTCCATGCGATGCAGTTCCAGGATGTGCCCGATGCATAACCCGCCATGAAGCGAGTCGAGAAGTGGCTGAAGCTTTCTGTGCTCCCTCCGATCGGGGCTGCGGTGATTCGAGGGCTGGGGCGGTCGATGCAGATGGATTCGCAAGGCCACGAGCAGGTGGATGCGTTGTATCGTCAGGGCCGGCATATCATCCTTGCGTTTTGGCATGCGCAGCAACTCATGGTCCCGACAGGCTATCGTGGAACAGGGGCTAACGTGTTGATCAGCCAGCATCAGGATGGTGAGATCATTGCGCGCATCATCTCTCGATTCGGGCATCGGGCGGTTCGTGGGTCGAGCACCAGGGGCGGAGCGCTTGCATTGCGGGAGTTGATCCGCCTTGGGCGGTCCGGATCTGATCTGGTGGTAACTCCCGATGGACCCAAGGGGCCTCGCCAGGTTGCGAAACTCGGCGTGGTTCAGCTGGCAAAAGCGACCGGGCTTCCAATTGTGCCCCTGGCCTTTAGCTGCTCAAAAAAAAACTCTTCGCAAGCTGGGATCGGTTCATGGTCCCGTATCCATGGTCCCGAGGTCTCTATCTGTGGGGCGCTCCCATCTGTGTTCCACGAGATGCTGATGAGCAGGCGTTGGAGGCGGCATGCCTGGAGCTTGAGACGGTCCTGAATCGACTGACGGATCAGGCGGAAGAGGCCGTGAAACGTGAAACGTAAAACGTTAGACGTTGGAGATAAAGAATCTCGGTTCGTCGTTTCCCGGTTTACGTCTTACGCCTAACGCGCAAAGCCATGTGGCGTCTCTTCTACAACATTCTGTTGCTGGTTGTTTCGCCGCTCATCGTGGCGGTCCTGCTGGCCAAGCGACGGTGTCGTCCTGGACTGCTACAACGACTGGGACTACAAGAAGTAGTCTATCTGGTCTGTCTGGTTTATCTGGTCTGTCTGGTCTATCGAACAGACAAGAGACCAAATAAACCAGACAGACCTAGACAGACCAGCTCAACCAGTCATCTGGATTCATGCCGTTTCTCTTGGTGAAGTGGTGGCGGTAACACCCCTCGTCAACGAACTCCATCGCCGTCATCCTGCGTACCGCCTGGTGGTCTCGACGGTGACCGAGACCGGGCGGGAAGCAGTGGAGCAGCGGTTGGCCGGTGTGGCAGAGCACTGTTATGCGCCGCTCGATTTCCCCTGGGTTGTCTCCCTGTTCATCGAACGATTGCAACCCTGCCTCTATCTGTTCGTCGAGACCGAACTCTGGCCGAATCTTTTGTGGCATCTGCGTCGGCGAGGAGTGCCGACCGCCCTTGTGAACGGCCGGCTCTCGACCAGGTCTTTTGCGCGGCAGCAGTGGGCGCCCGTGCGATCGTTCTATCGGACGATGTTGCAGACGCTCAGCCTCTGCCTGATGCAGTCGGACCGGGACGTCGACCGTATCGTTGCTCTGGGAGCAGAGGCCTCGCGAGTCAGGCGAACAGGGAATATCAAGTTTGACCAGCCGATACCGGTCGTCGCGGAGGGTGCGACGACCAGGGCTCATCTTGGGCTTCAGGATACGGAACAGCTGTTTGTGGCAGGCAGTACCCATCCCGGTGAAGAAGAAATCCTCGTGGAATGTTATCGAGCGCTCGTGGCACGCTATTCCTCAGCGGTCTTGCTGCTGGCACCTCGACACATTGAGCGAGCGGAATCGGTGGAGGCGATGATTCGGGCGCGTGGGTTCGCGGTGCAGCGACGCAGCACTATTGGGCAGGCCGGCGTGCTGAGGTCTACTGGTCCTCGTGTGGTGGTGCTCGATTCACGGGGCGAATTGGCTGCGATCTACCGGGAAGCGGTGGTGGCGTTCGTCGGAGGCACACTCGTTCCGATTGGTGGACACAATTTGCTGGAGCCGGCTCAGTGGGCAAAACCGGTGTTATTCGGTCTCTATACCGACCATTGTGCGGAGATTGCAGATCTATTGATCCAGGCGGGAGGGGGCCGCAGGGTTCTCCATGCGGAGGATCTCACGCAACAAATCATGGCCCTCTTTTCCGATGACGAGGAACGGGAGCGGATGGGCCGGTCGGCTCGTCAGGTGGTCGAACAGAATCAGGGAGCCTTGCAACGGACGATGGAGGCCATCGATAGGCTGCTGACAACGAATCAAGGCACCAGTGGGTCTCTTCTTGCAGACCAGTCGCTTCCCCTCATGGCTGAGAAAAGTGGTACCTACTCAGGTAGATAGGCTGAAGGCTGTTAGGGGTCAATCATGCGTGATCACACACAGCATCGGGCATTTGAGTTGGCTGACCGTAATCACTCGGGCAGATAGACTGAAGGTTTCAGCCTTCAGCCTTCGGCCTGAACACCAGAGTCGGTACGAAACGTGTTAACGCCTGGGGAAAAAGTCAGAGGGTGGCTGATGTGGGCCGCAATCCCCTATGGGGTGGTTGCGCGGTTGCGCGCACTCCTGTACGACTGGGGCTGGTTCGCTCAGCGGCGATTGCCGGTCCCCGTGCTGAGTGTCGGGAATCTCACGCTGGGAGGGACTGGGAAAACGCCGGTAGTTATTATGCTGGTCGATTGGCTTCTGGCGCAGGGGAAACGGGTGGCGATTCTCAGCCGGGGCTATCGACGGACAAGTACGGCCTCGTATCTGCTGGTGTCGAATGGCGAGCATCTGCTGGTCGGCCCGAGCGAGGCCGGTGATGAACCATTCTTGATGGCGCAGCGTTGCCCCAAAGCAATCGTGGCTGTCGGCGCTGATCGCTATGAGCTCGGTAACTGGGTCTTGAAGCGATTTCCGATCGATTGTTTAGTACTCGACGACGGGTTTCAGCACCTAGGGCTCGCGCGCGACCTCAATCTCTTGCTGGTCGATGCCACGGATGCGGAGGGGCTCGCGGCCCTGGTGCCGGCCGGTCGGCTCCGGGAACCGCTGCGAGCGGCGGCGCGTGCGACCGCAATCATAGTCACGAGAGCAGACGTGCCGGCTCAGGTGACAGAGGTCTGTCGCAGTCTGAAGGCTACGCTTGGTGTGATACCGGAACCGATTCAGGCGGTCTTTCGTCCAGAGAGCCTTGTGTCGGTGGTGACCGGTGTGTCGAAGCCGCTTTCTTGGTCCAAGGGAAAAACGGCGCTGCTCTGCAGCGGCGTGGGTCATGCCGGATCGTTTCGCTCTCTCGTCGAGCGAATAGGGATCAGGATACTTGATGAAATGGCCTATGCCGATCACCATGCTTATACGAACCAGGATGTCGAGCGACTAAGTGCCAGAGCAGCTGAGCTTCAGGCTGAGCTGGTTGTGACGACGGAGAAAGATGCCTGCAAGTTGGCTGCGCTGCTCCAACCCACCGATAGCTGGTGGGCAGTCCGACTGAGCACGTATGTAATTGTGGGGGAAGATCGGCTCAAGCAACTTGTATTGAGTCAACCGGACAGTATTCCGGCGGAGGCCAGTGGATAGGGAAACTGTCAAAAGAATTCTTGTGCGTGGACCTAACTGGCTTGGCGACGCGGTGATGTGTGAGCCCGCGCTCCGTGGATTGCGGAGTCTATTCCCCGACGCTCAGATTGCACTGTTGGTCAAGCCGACTGTAGCCGATTTGTTCGCAGGCCATCCGTCATTGACGCGCGTGCTGACCTACGACACCAAGGGGCACCATGCGGGACTCTCCGGTAAGTGGGGTCTGGCTGGGCAGTTGCGGCGGCAAGGCTTCGACCTGGCGGTGTTGTTTCAGAATGCGTTTGAGGCGGCGTTTCTGACGTTCCTGGCCGGCGTGCCTCGGCGCTATGGGTATGCAACAGACGGACGAAGTCTGCTGCTGTCCGATCCAGTTGCTACGCCGGATCGCCGCACGCTAGTCCATCAGGTTCGCTATTATTGGGACATGCTGGAACCGCTGGGCCTCAAGGGCGACCCCTCTGCACCGGAACTCGCCGTTTTTCCTGAGGAGGAACAGGCGATGGCGGGGAGATTTTCCCAGGGTGGATTGACTGCCACGGATGTCGTCGTCGGGGTCAATCCCGGTTCGACCTACGGTGGGGCCAAACGCTGGTTGCCCGAACGGTTTGCCGAGGTCACGGAACGACTCTGCAGCACAATTCGCGAATCTCGCGGACAACAAGCCAGCGTGGTCATTTTTGGAGCCAAGGGAGAAGAGCGTTTGGGCCAGGAGATTGCTGCGCGTCTGTCGTCTCCATCCCTGGTCTTGTCCGGGGCAACGACGATCCGGGAACTCATGGCAGCGGTGAAACGGTGTGCCATGCTCCTCACGAATGATACCGGTCCCATGCACATCGCGTCTGCGTTTCAGGTGCCGGTCGTCGCGATTTTCGGGCCGACCGATTGGCGCACCACATCGCCCTTTGGGAGCGCCCACGCCATTGTGCGTCAGCCGGTCGATTGCGCACCCTGCCTATTGCGTGAATGTCCCATCGACCATCGGTGCATGACGCGGGTGACGGTGGATCAAGTCTATGAGGTGGGTCTGTCTAGTCTGTCTGGTCGAAAAGCTCTATCTGGTCTATCTCGTCCGAACCAGACAGACAAGACAGACCTCCCCCACCAGACAGATCAAAAGAACCTTCTCGAAGGTGTCACCGTGTTTCTGGATCGAGATGGAACATTGAACTACGATCCAGGCTATTTGAAAATTGCCGCTGATCTGAAGTTGTTGGCGGGGGTTGGGCCGGCTCTGGCGCGGTTGAAAGGGGCCGGTGCGAAATTAGTGGTCGTGACCAACCAATCCGGTGTTGGCCGTGGAATTGTGACCCTCAAGGATCTGGAAGCGATCCATGCCCGCCTGCAAGGTATTTTGGAACAGGAGGACGCGGCGCTGGATGCGATCTATTTTTGCCCGCACCATCCTGACGATGGCTGCCGCTGCCGAAAACCGAATGTCGGGATGGTGGAACGGGCTGTGTCAGAGTTGCAACTGGATCTCCGACGTTCCTATTTGATTGGCGATCACGCGCGCGATATACAATTGGCACACAAGGTTGGAGCCAAGGCTATTTTGATTACGGCCACGCAGGTGGACGCGCAGTCGATGGATAGGCTCAAGGTTGAACAGGCCATGCCTGATGCCGTGGCGAAGTCTATGACTGAGGCAGTTGACTGGATCCTGAATGACGTGAAGACACTACTCAGGTAGATAGGCTGAAGGCGTTTAGGGGTTAAGCATGCGGGATCACACACAGCTTCGGGCATTTGAGCTGGCTGATGAAGTAGTCATGTTAGTGTATCGGACAACCGCAGGGTTTCCAAAGGAAGAGATGTTTGGACTGACTTCTCAGATACGGCGGGCAGCAGTTTCAGTTCCTTCTAACATCGTGGAAGGTTGCGCTCGTGACAGTGAGACAGAGTATCTCAGATTTCTCAATATCGCCTTCGGGTCGTTGAGGGAGCTACACTATCAAATAAATTTGTCGAAGCGCCTGGGCTTCTTGCCCCGCGAGAATTCATCTCTGCTTGAACCAAAGATCGTAGAAACCGAGAAGGTATTGAATGGCTTGATTCGTGCTTTGCGAGATAATTCATAGCCTTCAGTCTTCAGCCTGAACACCTAACCGTATGTCAGACTATCGCCACATTTTATTGATCAAGCCGAGTTCACTGGGCGACATCGTGCATACGATGCCGACCTGTGCGGCAATTCGCCGGGCCTATCCCAAGGCTCGACTCACCTGGCTGGTCAAGCGCCAATGGGCGGACCTGGTCGAGCGCATTGACGGGGTAGACCGGGTCTGGCCAGTGAAATCGACGCTCAAGGGGTGGCTCTCTCAGGTGCCCGCTCTTCGTACAGAGCGCTTCGATCTTGTCGTGGACCTTCAAGGTCTCTTTCGAAGCGCCGCCATCGGGTGGCTCGGCGGATCTCCTCTGCTTGTGGGATTTGCCAATGGGCGAGAGGGGAGTCCCTGGTTCTATTCGAGGTGCGTGACGGTCCCACAATCTGAGATGCACGCGGTTGATCGCTACCTGCTTGTGGCCAAGGCAGTGGGGGCTGCGGAATCCGGTGCGCCGGAGTTCCGTTTCCGCATTCCGCAAACCGATTATGAGGAGGTTGATCGCCTCTTGATCCGATCCGGCGTGACGCCTGGAACGAGTTGGGTGGCGATGAATGTCTCTGCTCGGTGGCCGACCAAGCGGTGGCCGGCTGCGTCGTTTGCCGAAGTCGCAGATCGGCTGCGGCAAGAAGGATGTGGCGCGGTGGTGATGATCGGTGGCCCTGACGAACGAGCGGATGTTGCCGCAGTGAACGGGATGATGAAGGTTCCTGCTATCGATCTGACCGGAGCCACGACAGTGGGGTTGCTGCCGGCGCTCCTGAGCAGGGCGTCGCTGCTGATTACGAACGATTCAGGTCCGATGCATATCGCGGCGGCGATTGGCACGCCGGTGGTGGCCCTGTTCGGGCCGACGAGTGCAGCGCGAACCGGTCCCTATGGGATGGGCCACCACGTCTTGACGGGAAAGGTACCCTGCAGCCCCTGCTTCAGTCGAACCTGCCATAATACTCTGCAGTTGGAGTGTTTGAGAACGGTCTCGCCACAACAAGTACTGGCGGCGGCGCGAGCACAGCTGTCTCTTCGGGTGATTCCCCGATGAATGTCCTCTTAGTCCGCCCTGACGGGATCGGCGATGAAATCTTGTGTCTGCCGGTCGCTTCCGCGCTGCGCAGGCTCCTGCCGGAGGCGCGGATCACGTTTCTGTCCAGCGAGTATGCAGCCCCGCTTTTGGCTCATCATCCGGATCTTGACGAAGTCTGGACGGTCACGGGCCAGGAATCCCTGCGCGAGCTGATGGCGTTGTTTCACCGGGCCGTCGATGCAGTGGTGTTTCTCAAGCCGTTCAAACAGTTGATGTGGGCGGCGTTCCTGGCGCGAGTTCCGATTCGAGTGGCGACAGGTTACCGCTGGTATAGTGTATTGGCGAATCGCCGGATCTATGAACATCGGAAAGATTTCTCCAAGCATGAAGCCGCGTATAACGTCGGTATGCTTGCGGGGCTTGGATTGGAGCCCGGTATCGTATCTCCTCCGAGTCTCGTGCTGACCGATACAGAGCGCGCGTGGGGGCAAGAGCGGTTGCGCGGTATGCCCACACCTAGGGTGGTGCTCCATCCAGGCGGGTTTGCAGCCCGGCGCTGGCGCATTGAACAGTATCATTCGCTCGCGCATGAGTTGCATCGGAAGGGAGTGGGGGTGGTGTTGACCGGAAGCCAGACGGAAGCAGACATGTTCAACCAGCACATGAGCAGTGATGCGCCGTTTCCTGCCTCAGTCCTGAATCTTATGGGGCGGTTATCGGTGCGCGAGTTGATGGCCGTGATTGCGGCGAGTCACGTGGTGGTCTCCGGAGCCACAGGCCCGGCCCATATTGCCGCAGCCTGCGGTGTGCCGAATGTCAGTCTGTTCGATCCGCGGCGCAACAATCTTCCGACGCGTTGGCAGCCGCTCGGCCAGGGAGTCGTCTTGCGTCCTGATGTGCCAACTTGCGAAAAATGCATATACGAGGCTTGTCCCTATTGGGACTGTCTCGATCGGTTGACGGTGGAAACGGTGGCACGACAAGTAATGGAGGTCACCCAACAGCCCACTCCCCTCAAGGTCGTGCATGTCTAAATTGTCGATTTACGTCATCGCCTACAACGACGAGCCCAACATGCGGGCCTGCCTTGAGTCTGTGGCAGGCTGGGGCGATGAATTGATTGTCGTGGATTCCCACAGTACGGATCAGACGGCTGTAATCAGTCGCGAGTTTACGAACAAGGTCTATCAAGTTGACTTCAATGGATTCGGCAACCTGCGCAATCAGGCAGTCGCGCTCACGACCCATGAGTGGGTTTTCAGTTTGGATAGCGATGAGAGGATGACGCCTGAGTTGCGGGAAGAGATTCGACTGCTGCTCGACCGGGGACCCGAGGCGGATGCCTACTTCGTCCCAAGAAAGAACTATTTTTTAGGCCGGTGGATCAAACATTGCGGCTGGTATCCCGACTATCGGCAACCGCAGTTGTTTCGAAAGGGACGGTTTCGGTATCGCGAAGAACTGGTCCATGAGAGTTTCGATTGCGATGGGCCGGTCGGCTTTCTCAAGAGCCCCGCGCTGCAGTATCCCTTTCGGGACATCGATCATTACTTAGAGAAGCAGAATCGCTACTCGGAACTGATGGCCCGTCGCATGGTGGAGCAGGGCCGGCGGTTCTCTCCCCCTCAACTGATCACCCATCCGCTCGGTGCGTTTCTCAAGATGTATGTGCAGCGGGCCGGCTTCCTCGACGGCATGCCCGGCTTGATTCTTTCCGGACTCTATGCCTATTACACCGTCATGAAGTATGCGAAATTCTGGGAACTCACGAAAGACAAGATGTCTGTCTAGTCTGTCTGGTCTATCCGGTCTGTTTGATCCTTAACATGGAAAGGTCTGATACTAGATAGACAAGACAGACCAGATAGACCGAACAGACCAAATAGACACCAACTATGAAAGTCAGCGGATTTACATTCGTGCGGAACGTGGTGAAGTACGACTATCCGGTCGTGGAGTCGATCCGTTCCATTTTGCCGGTGGTCGATGAATTTATCGTGAATGTCGGGCGGTGCGACGACGGCACGCTTGAGCTGATTCGCTCGATCGGCGATCCGAAGATCAGGATCGTGGAGTCGGTCTGGGACGAGACACTGCGAAAAGACGGACTGATCTACGCCCAACAGACCAACATTGCGTTGTCACACTGTACCGGCGATTGGGCCTTCTACATTCAAGCCGACGAAGTCGTGCACGAAGACGATTTGCCGGTCATCCAGGAGGCGATGCGCCGCCAGCTCGGCAATCCTGAGGTGAAAGGGCTTTTGTTCCGGTATCTGCATTTCATCGCGGACTATTGGTCGACGAATCCCTGGTTCTACCACAAAGCCGTGAGGATCATTCGGAACAACGGTGAAGTGGAATCTTGTGGCGATGCCGTCGGATTTCATCTGAAGGCAACGCAGCAGTATCTCCAGAGTGGGCCGAAGGAATGGATTGCCCCATCGGGCGGGCGCGTCTTTCACTATGGGTGGGTGAAAGACCCTAAAACGATGCTGGCGAAGTTAAAAGAACAGATCTCGGTCTATCATGGTGCGACGCCACCTCCGAAGCAGGCGGCGCTGTACCAACAGAAAACGTTTAAGTATGAAGACTATGCGGTATTGAAAGAGTTTGCAGGGCAACACCCCTCTGTGATGCAGGAACGCATTCGTGAGGCACGCCGATGGGGGGCCAGGCGAAATCGGTGGCTCAACTTGCGGTTCTATCGGGAGATCGCCCGACGTGGATTTAGGGGGTAGAAGAAGTGTACATCATAGTTGTTGCAGAGGGAGTAGGGGCACCGTGTTCCCTTCACTTTCGAATGTACTAGGTTTGACACATCAATTGGGGGTGGCTTATTCACGTAATCAGGATCATGAGGGAGGGATTAGACGCATCGCTGGGCAGAAAGAAGAATTCGTTAAGCTGTTCTGACACGCTGAGGAGGAAATGTTTTCTTATCTTAGTGCGTATTATTTTAGTGATGCAAGTTTCATTTAAAGAACTTGATTATGACGCGCCTCGATTTGAGTAACGACGATTTGTATGATGCTCGATGAAGGAGTGCCCCACCAGTTTCGTTTGTCGGTCCCCGATGTACCTGAGTCCTACGACGGCCGACTCTATTTTTTAATCGGGCCTGGGCTGGGGGACAACGTCAATGGGTTTCGCATCTTTCATGAGGTGTTGAATCGGTATCAGCGAGCACGACCCATCGTGTACTTGGATCCCCGGTGGAAGTCCCTCTACCCCGTTATTCCAGAGCTGTCGTTCTCTGAAGTTCGGTATTACTCCGAAGCACCCTCAGCTGAGTCCAGTGCTCATTCTATTCGACCGTTTCACCGTACTTATCTGGGCATCATTGATCAAATGGTGACGGAATGCAGGCAGCAACAGGCCTTTATCACAATGGCCGGATATAAACTGACAGATAGGTTGTCCAGGAAGGAAACCTCAATTGCGATGCAGGCACGAGCAATCAGGTTGCTGCTCCCCGTCGAACGCCAGCGGCCGTACTGCCCCCTTTCGGATCAGGATTGGAAGCAGGCCCAGTGCTTTCTCGACGCGAACGGGCTCCGTGAGCGGGAATATATTGTGATTGCCCCGTTTACATGGCTTGACAAGATGTGGTCAGAGGAGGCGTGGTTGAGCTTGATCGATTCAATCCATCAGACATTTGCGCTCCAGGTGCTCGTTATGGGGGTGGATGGTGTTCAAGATTTTGACAGGCCATTTGTAACGCATGCAATGAGTCTTCCGCTCCGGACCGTGACGGCCTTGATTGCCAACGCCAGGTGCTGTATCGGATTGGATTCCGGTTTGACCCATGTTGCTGCCTGTTCGAATGTTCCAATCGTGACGCTGAACCCACAAGGGAAGTATCCGCCATTTTGCGTAGAGCCGCACTCGCCGTTTCGATGGACGCTCTTGAGCCCGTGCCTATATGGGCGAGAGCAGATTCCCGCCGCTTCGGTAGAGGACATCGTTGCCGTCGCATTGCAACATCCGCTTCCTCCGTCGTGTCCTCTGTGCGGTCAGAGCCCGTATGTGCTGGGTATTGTTGAAAAAGCGCTAATGTTTCTGTGCCGGTGCGGACTAATCTATCAGAGCCTTCAGGATGATTCCCCTCCGCCGGTACAGACGGAGTTGGCTGGTGATACCTGGGATCTGCCACTGACCATCAGTGGGCTGAATACGATCAGCCGTCGACTTACGGACTGCTCGATGAGGGGGGACCGTGTTATGACAGGGCCTTGGAATTGCGCTTTGAACATTGGGATCCAATCGAGATGAATCTGAACGAGTTTGCCGAATCCCCCGGTCGGCGAGAACTCTGGTGGACATGGGACGCTGTCTTCAGATTCGTGGACTCCTGTAACTGGCAGATCGTAAAGAGTACTCTGGATCCTGGACGGGAGGGCGTAGGGCCACGGTGTTCAGTCTCTCTCAAAGTCCTGCCGGCTTCTTCAAGCAGGGCAGACCCTTCATTATCCTTCCCGTGGGGGCGGCGGACGCTCTGCCTCCCTCGATCGTTCTATGCACGGTGGTTGTCGTGGGGCACTTTTCGAAACTCCGAGGAGCTTGAAGGGTTAGGGCTTGCGGTAGCAGGGGAGGGCAATGTTAAAGCGGCCCGATCCCTTTCTCTATTGGCATTTAAACTGCACCCGAGTTGGAAGGCGTTCCGTCGCTTCGTCAGAGTATCGCGAATGACCGTTCCGAAGTCATGACTGAGCAGGGGATAGGGCAAGCGAAAGTGGATGGGATGGTGCCCGGCTATAGGTGGGTCCGGCAGATTGCCAACATCTGCTTGGCTCGTTGCTCGCAGGTATGGAAACGAAGAAGGTGGGCGTAGGCCGCTTCACGCATCCGGGTCCTGATCGACTCGTCGTGAACATAGGTGAGGATCAATTGGGGAACGTCGCGGCAATCAGCCCTGCAGTAGAGAACATGAGCGCGGTCTTCGAAGTTGTGTGGAATGTAGATGTCCGGTCGTTCGGAAATCATCAATGTCTGCGATGCTACGATTTCCCAGTACCGTAGCGTATCAAATCCGGCACCTTGCAGCGAAAGCGCTGCGCGGGAGCGACGCAGTAACGAGAAGTACTCCTGTTGTGAAAGGCGCGTGCCCCGTTCGGACTCCGAAACGTAAGGGTCTCCTTTGAGCTTTTCTTTTAAAATTCCCCAGGGGGTTGTCGCGAGCTTGGAGCGGCGAGTGGTCGACTCTGTCGTGATCCACCCTTCAAACCTGATTCCTGGATCTGTCCGGAGATAGTTCACTGCTCGGATGCGATTGCGATGGGATGCGAGTCCCACGAAGGAGAGGTCCAGGTCTGGGACCCTGTCCACGGATTGAGGGAGCGTCTCCAGTATGATGGAGAACGGCAGGGGGTGGGTTCGGACAAACAGCTCGTGATCCGTTCCGAAATAGTGCCGGCGTTGACACAGGGCGTGCATCGTCTCGCCGCGCCAGGCAAGGAGATATTCCCGTTTGAAATACAGCGCGAGATTGAACGAGGCGTACAAGTCTCGGCGCAGCTTCCGGATATCGTCTCCGTCGAGCAACACGATGGGAGTCCGAGAGACGTGAGGAGCAATCTCATGATATGCGGACACGGTTTCATTTCGGGTAGTGGACAGAATGATTAATTCGAAGTACCGTTCGGCCAGTAATGTGTGAATTTCCTCGCGGGAATATACACGCCCGGGATTTTGTGGGACTGCTGGTATGCGGTGGGTCGGATCGTGATAGTGAGGCTTATATGGAAAGTCTACGACATGGTTCCAGCCAAGTGAGGAACATAAGCCGGTATAAATCTGATCTGCCAGGTAATCGTACTTTGGGTATGTCAGGTATAGGATGTTCATGACTCATAAGGGCACGTGAGAGGTAGATGTAACATTGTGGTTTATTCATGCCAAGGGTTAAATTAAGCAAAGATGGACAGTGCCTTGGAATAGAGTGGACATAGTCCGGAGCGACTGCCGGTCTATACAGAGACAGGGCAGTATGGAAATATCTGCAACGCAGGGGAAGATTGGGCCAGGAAAGAGTGACGAAAAGAGCATTATCGTCGCCCGCACAATCAATTGGGGCTCACCAACTCTTTCTCGAGAGGATTCATCTGTACATGACCGGTCCATACGAAGTCATCGTCGTCAACTATCATTCGACGGACGGGTCGACGGAGTTCTTTGAGGCGAATGGGTGCCGGGTGATTCGTAAACGGTGGCTGCTCGTAAGCCCCAGCCGAATCGTTGAGTGATATCGCCGGCAATTCGACGAATTGGGAGGCCGCTGGATCGCGCTACTGCATGGCGCCGGCTCTGGATCAGCCCCGATCGCGTCGTCGAGCAGTACCGCCGTCAGTTTGATCAGGCGGCGACGCTACTGCCCGGAGGAGTGCCGTCATGATCAGTGCGTTCCGGTCTGTCCACCATTGCCTGAAGGAACCGATATGCATCAAACGATTTCTTGCGCGATTGTCGTGTTCAATGAAGAACGGAACATTCGCGAAGCTCTCGACTCGGTAGCGTGGATGGATGAAATCATCGCAGTCGATTCGTATAGTACCGACAATACCGTTGAGATTTGCCGGGAGTTTACGCCGCATGTCTTTCAGCGCAAGTGGAATGGTTTTGGTGAACAAAAAAACTCCGCGATCGATCGTGCCACATCAGACTGGGTGTTTATTCTAGATGCCGATGAGCGAGTCAGTGACGATCTCCATGCAGAAATCCAACGCGTGTTAGAGACTTCCGGCCAAGCAGATCCGGTGGCCTATTCGCTTCCGAGGAAGAATTATTATTATGGGAAGTGGATTCGGTGGGGAGGGGTGTATCCGGATTATCAGCTTAGGTTATTCCGGCGTGGCGTCGGCCGGTTAGATGCCAGCGAGCCTCACAATCGGCTTGTGTTCACAGGGCTGCACGGATATCTGGCCAATGCGCTCGATCATTATACGGAACGGACGATCGAAGACCATTTCAAGAAGTTCAATAACTTCACGACATTGGCAGCGAGAGAGCGCGGGAAAACGAAAAAGACGGTTCGATGGACTGATCTGACAATGCGTCCGCTGTTTACTTTTTGGAAGTACTATTTCAAAAGGCAGGGGTATCGCGATGGAGTACACGGACTCATTATCTGTGTGTTTGCTAGCATGTATACCTTTGTGAAATATGCCAAGCTGTGGGATACAACCAGGCAGGCCGCCTCTCATCCGGACACCAGGTAGTGGGCACGCGAATTCTGTACGTCCACGGGATTGGATCGATTGGTGGGGCGGAGCGTGATCTGATCGCACTCCTGAGTAAATTGGATCGTCGTATCTGGCATCCCACCATCGCTTGCCCCGGAACTGGTCCCCTGCGCGAGGCGGCCCTAGCCCAGGATGTGCCTACCTATCCAATCAACCTGCCGCCTTGGAGAAAAGCCTCTTCACTGATGAGCCGGTACGCGGCTGTAGGTTATCTGCGCAAGCTGTTGGTTGACATCCAGCCGGCCTTGATCCACGTGAATGATCTCTGGTGGGTTCCTCACACGGTCCGAGCCGTGGATGAGCTGTCTCCTCGTAAACCCATTATCGCCCATGTCCGGCAGGAGACTCAGCCAAGGAAGGTGAGCCAGTACGCCTTGGACCGGGTGAACTATGTTGTCGCGGTGTCGCATCAGGTTGAGGAGGGATTGCTGATCGGCGGTGTCTCGTCTAATCGGGTTCGCACGCTCTATAGTGGAGTGGATTGTTCAGCCATGGTTTCTTCAGAAGGGAATCACGATATTCGAGCGCAGCATGGGATTCCCCGTGAGGCGCTGCTGTTAGGCACCGTTGCCAATCTGTTGCCGCTCAAGGGATACGAAGTGATGTTGGACGCTCTCCCTGCCATTCTCTGCTGCCGTGCCGACGGTGCACTATCTCGTCATTGGGGGTGGGGAAGCCGAGTACTGCGCACGATTGAAAGCGATAACGGTGGAGCGAGGGATTGCGGAGCGAGTTCATTTTGTCGGGTTCCAAGAATCTGTCGATCCCTATCTCTCCGCCCTCGATCTCTACGTGCATCCCTCGCTCAAGGAAGCCTTCGGTCTGGCGGTGGTCGAAGCGATGGCCATGGGTAAAGCCGTGGTGGCGACGACGACAGGGGGGCTTCCCGAAGTCGTGGCGCAGGGAGAGACGGGCTTGCTTGTTCCTCCGGGAGATGTCGAATCATTGGCAGCAGCCGTGGTCTCGCTCCTGGAAGACAAAGTCCGACGTGAGCAGATGGGACTCTGTGGGAAGATGCGTGCGCAAGAGCGATTTAGCCTTGATGCGTCCGTCATGCATATGGAGCAGCTTTATGGTGAGGTGCTAAGGCGAGGATGAGAATCGGCATTGACGCGAATCCGATGGTGGGCGATCTGGGTGGGGTGGGATGGCACTCCTACCACCTGCTCCGTACGATGCTGGCACAGCAGGCAGGAATCGACTTTCTGGCCTATGCCAAACCGGGCGCTGACCGGCCTGACTCAGTGACGGCGTGGCCGGGTGTTGAGCGGCTCCAGTGGATGAACTCGAGCCGATGGGGGATGGGGAAGCGGGGCTCATCCGATCGGTTGGATCTCTACCATGGGACCAACTTCAAAATGCATACCGTCGGGCGCTATGGTGGGCTCGTGACCATTCACGATCTTTGGCTGGATCGCCATCCGGAGTACTCGAAGAAGATGTTGGGCCAATGGCCGTCGTCGTTCAAGACGAGACAAACCGCGCTACGAGCCAGAAAAGTCATCACGGTGTCCGAATTTTCCGCGAGAGAACTCGTAGAACTGTATGGTTTGAAACGCGAACACATCAGGGTGATTCCCAACGGAGTGTCGGAGGATTTCGTGCCACGCCGGGACGATCAGGCGATGGCGGAGTTGCGGAAACGGATCGGTCTGAAGGCCGAGCACTATGTCTTATTTATTGGAGGGGCAGACCCGCGCAAGAATCACCAGATATTTCTTGAAGCAGCGGAGATGGTGCGGAAGAAACTGGGGTCGCGAATGTTGGTTCTTGTCGGCTCGCCTGTCCATCCGTTCGGGAACTATGAGGAAACGGCTCGCAGGCGTAGCTTATCGGAAAAGGTGCTCTGCCCGGGACGGTTGTCCACGAACGATCTGCAGCTGTTGTATTCTTTCACCGAGCTGTTCGTCTTCCCCTCGTTGTACGAAGGGTTTGGGATGCCCGTGTTGGAAGCGATGGCCTGTGGGGCGCCGGTGCTCACGTCCAATTCGACCGCATTGGCGGAAGTGGCGGGTGATGCGGCTCTGTTGGCAGATCCCCAAGATGCGCGGGCGCTCGGAGAAGCCATGATCCGTGCGCTTGGAGGATGAGCCGCTTCGAGCCGCCTTAAAGGTCAAAGGATTCGATCGCGCCAAGCAGTTCTCCTGGGAGCAGGCCGCGGCCAAGACTGTCGCGCTGTACCGTGAATTGTGTGGTGGTGACTGTCTGAAAGTCGTTAGTCTTAAGTCTTCAAGTCGAATGTCTCAGAATGAGCGAGACTTTTGACTGTTATGACTTGAGAGACGTTCACGATTCACTGAGCATGCGCAACATCCTCATCATCAAGCTCCGCTACATCGGTGACGTCTTATTAGCGACGCCAACCCTGCGAGCCATCAAAGCGGCATGGTCGGATGTCCGAGTCACGATGATGGTGAATCGAGGGACGGAAGACGTGTTATCAGGAAATCCTGATGTGGACGAGATTTTGGTCCTCGATAAAGGATCTCTGGAGGCACAAGGGCGGCTCATCGCAGGCCTGCGCCGTCGGCGATTCGATACGGTGATCGATTTGACGGATGGAGACCGGTCTGCGTTTCTGAGCTGGGTCAGCGGGGCGCCGGTTCGGATTGGGTTCAATGATGAGCATCGTTGGAGAGGAAAGTGGTACACACATGTGGTCCAGTCTCTGTCCGGTATACAGCACCGGATTGACCGGGATCTGGAAGCCCTGAAGCCCATGAGCATCCAAGCCAGCTCAAAGGATCTTCAACTTCGGCTGACGTCAGAAGAGGCGAACAGTGCGGATAAACTCTTGGATCAACTCGGCGTTCAGCGATCGCAGTCGATGGTGATACTGCAGCCAGGCGCCCGGTACTGGTTCAAGGCCTGGCCTCCGGAGCGGTTCGCAGAGCTGGCCGACCGGCTCACATCCCAGTATGGTTGCCAAGTGTTGATCGGAGGCAGCGATCAAGACATTGATCTAGCGCAACAGATTCGACAGATGGCGAAGAGTAGCCTCGTCATCATGGCAGGCCGTACAACCATTAAACAGTTCGCGGCTATCGCCAAAAAGTCAGCGCTCTTTGTGGGAAGCGATAGCGGTGCGATGCACATTGCTGCGGCAGTGGGCACTCCCGTGGTGGCGTTATTCGGCCCGTCGAACCCTGCTGAATGGGGGCCGCGTGGAGAGGCAACCGAAGTGATCTACAAAGGATTGGATTGCCGAGTGTGTTTCCATCCCACCTGCCAGCGTGGAGAACAGAACTGCATGAAGTTGATTTCGGTCGGTGAAGTAGAGACGGCGTCGAAGCGTCTGATTGCTTGTGTGAGCCATGTCACTCAATAACCTCCCAAGGCATCTGCTCGACCTACTCAGGTTCATTGAGGCCCTGTAACTTCTTTCTCCTATGGAGAGACAACAATCACAAGATGCAAGCACTCGGATCCCTTATCGAATCGGATTCGTCGTGCTGGGACTCCTTGGTTCAGCGGCTTTATATGCTGAAGGAGTCCTGAAAAGTGGTTGGCTAGAAGTACTTCTGTTGATCCCTCCTCTGTGGGTCATGGTCTCACCCTCATTTGGGCCCCGCCAAAAAGGTGCCATGGTGGCCATGTTCATGACCTGCGTTGCATTGGTGGCATGCGATCTTGCAGGGAGGCCGTTTGCCGATTCCTACTTGCATTTCAACCCTGCAAATATGTTTTCTCGCAAGCTTCCAAATCTTTCGATCCTTGGACGTTGGGATACAAACGTCAACTATAGGGGCCAGGCGTACGGAGATCTAGCGGCAATGAAAGGCGAAAAGGAGTGGCGAGAGATCAGGGAGGTGGTGTTTCAGACCGATCATCTGGGGTTCCGGAACGATCAAGTACATGAGCCTATCGATCTGATCGTCCTGGGCGATTCATTCACTGCCGGAACTGGCACCAGCCAAGACAAGATCTTCTCGCGAGTACTGGAGAGTTCGTATGGACGGTCCGTCTATAACATGGGGTACCCCGGAGGTCCATATGACGAGTACCTGAATTTTGCCATTGAATCGCCGAAGCTCGCGGTGCGCCCTCAGGCTGAACTCATTTGGGTATTTTATGAGGGAAATGATCTTGATGATCCAGGCGGAGAGACCTGGGATCTCTCTTCCCTTCCTTGGAAAAGTGATGTTGGAGCAGCGCTCGTACGATATCGTACGTTTCGCAATCGGTCGCCTATCAATCAGATTATGGAAGGAATGAGGAAGAGGTTGTGGGGTAAGACCGATGATGTGATCGTGAGGACTCTTCCCGATGGTCGGCCATTTCTTTTCGCTGGCTGGCAGGAGCTGTGGGGCACTCGTTCGCAAAGCGAGATCGAAGCACATTCGAACTTTACGCGCTTGGATACCACCATGAAGGCGATGCAGCGTCTGGCAATTGAGCGAAATGTCCGTGTGTCCGTACTGATTATGCCGACAAAGGGCGAGGTCTATCGTTGGGTTTTGGACCAACGTCCGGCGATGCCAGCAGATGCTCTATCTTCTTAGGCTTCGCACTCGCGGTGCTTGGAGAATGCCAGCGAATCCAACTTCGGTGTTTCGACATCAAGGGATTTCTTGCAGCTGAAGCTATCCGTCTGTATCGGTCTTCAGAAGAAGTGCTCTGGTGGCGAGACGACACGCATCTGAGCGATCGTGGGCACGAAGCGGTGGCCAAGTTTATTGCCCATGAAATTCTCATGGCTGAATCACGCCCAGCGCAGTAAACGGGCACGTGCCCAAACGACGGGTGAGATCGGGAGAAAATGCCTTTCGATCGGATGAGACCAGTTGGCCACCCTAACCCATCGCGATAATGTCGAACAGTGAGAGTGTCTCCGTCCCTGGCACCTCGCTGAAAAATTATCTTGACTACGCTAATCACGCTGTTCATATTGTGAACGCATGCCAAATTTGTCTGTATAATTCATGGATTTACAAGGTCAACGAGACCTTCTCCTTCTCAGCGAACTCGATCGAGATGGCGGGGCCACTCAGCGCACCCTTGCTACTAAACTTGGTGTCGCGCTTGGTCTGACCAATCTCTACCTCAAGCGTCTGGCCCGTAAGGGCTGTATCAAGATCACGACAATACCTCGGAATCGAATCAGGTATCTCTTGACGCCACAAGGCTTCACGGAAAAGTCACGCTTAACCTATCTCCACATGCAGTACTCCCTCTCGTACTACCGTGACATGCGTACTCGGCTCAAAGAGATGATGGCGACATTCGACGCTTCTCATGGCCAACGGGTTGTGATCTACGGAACGACGGAGTTAGCCGAATTGGCCTACCTGTCGCTTCGAGAGATGAATATCGACTGTGTGGGATTTATCGATGGAAGCTCGCGTGAGTCGTTCCTCTCTTGCCCGGTTTCTTTGCCGGGTGGGATCGCTGACTGGCAATTTGACCGGGTATTGATTACGGATCTCGATCATGCGGAAGCCTGTGAAGAACAGTTGGTACAGTCGGGAGTGCCACGGGAAAAGGTACTGAGACTCGGCCTGCCTGGATAAGGCGTGGCGCGTTCGCTCGTGGTCGACATTTTGTGTGGTGCGTGCGATTTGGATCTGTAAGTGAAAGGGCGGAGCTGTGCCCGAATCTGGTTTATCTCGTCGAGGAGGTTTGTTTGGTTTGTCTGGTTGGAGGAACCGGTCCAATTAATCAACAAACAAACCAACCAAATAAACCAGATAAACGAAACAAACCAGACAAACCAATTTTGCCATGAAGCTCACTCGTTTTGAAGATCTCGACTGCTGGAAAGAAGCTCGACAGTTGACGCGGCAAGTCTACGAAGCCATCGAACAGAACTCTGCATGGAAAAGAGATACGCGTCTCTGTAGTCAGATTCAGAGCGCTGCAGGTTCGGTGATGGCCAATATTGCGGAAGGGTTTGTGCGCCGCTCGAACAAAGAATTCGTGCAGTTCCTATTCATTGCCATGTCGTCAACTGCCGAAGTTCAAAGCCATCTGTATATCGCAGTGGACCAAGGATATCTGTCCAAGGACGCATTTGAGTCGATCTACGCGCAGGCCGACAAAGTGGGGCGAATCATCTCTGGCCTCATCAAGTACCTGCGCACCAAACAAACCAAATCAACGAAATGAACCAAACAGACCGATAAACCAGATAAACCAAACAAACGAACTCTTCATTGGTATGCTCTTCGGACGCGGTCGCGTCATGAAAAGATTGTGCGCGAACAACTTGCCAATCAAGGCATTGAGCCGTTATTGCCGACGGTCAAGCGCATGAGTCAATGGAAGGATCGGAAGAAAGAAATCGAAGTCCCGCTCTTTTCAGGATACTGCTTCGTCCGTTTCGCATCGGAGCAAAAGCTGCCGGTGCTGAAGACGATCGGTGTGGTCGATATTGTTGGTCCCAGCAATTGCCCTGAGCCGATCCCGGACGAGGAGATTGCGGCGATCAAGACCCTAATAACCAGCGTGCTGCCCTATGACTCGCATCCGTATCTGCACGAAGGCATGCAAGTGGAGGTAGTCCGAGGTCCGTTGCAAGGAGTGCACGGTATTCTCTTGCGGAAAGAAAAACACCATCGCTTGGTGCTGGGTGTCCGTCTTATTCAGCAAGCCGCAGCCGTGGAGATCGATGTGAACGATGTGGTCCCGGCGTAATGAGTAACGAGGTTCGGTGGCGCAATGCCCGCCGGTCGCTCATATCACAGCGACTTCGAACCATTTCCATCATGTACATCGTCCGGCTTCCCCGCACCTTCAATACGAGTCGATGGTCAATAGTCATGTCAGACCCCATTTCGCGCACAAGCATTATTGCTGGGGAAACAGGCATTTCAGGAATATAAAATGATTCTAGTAACAGGCGGCGCCGGATTCATTGGTGCAAATTTTGTGTTGGATTGGTTGACACAATCCGGCGAAGCGATTATCAATCTCGACAAGCTTACCTATGCCGGTAATCTAGAGAACCTTGCCAGCCTGCAAGGCAACAGACGGCATACATTCATACGTGGCGACATTGGCGATGCCAACTTGGTAGCCAGTCTACTCAACGAACACAAACCTCGCGCCATCATTAACTTTGCCGCTGAAAGCCATGTGGACCGTTCTATCCACGGCCCGGAAGATTTCATCCAGACCAACATCATCGGTACCTTCCGGCTATTGGAAGCCGTGCGCGCCTACTGGAGCGGGTTGGATAACGACACAAAACAGAGTTTCCGTTTCCTTCACGTTTCGACCGACGAGGTGTATGGCTCCCTGGCCAAGGGTGAACCAGCTTTCAGCGAAACCAACCGCTACGAGCCCAACAGCCCGTACTCGGCAAGTAAGGCCGGCAGCGATCACTTGGTGCGCGCCTACCACCACACCTATGGGCTACCGGTGCTCACCACCAACTGCTCCAACAACTATGGCCCCTACCATTTTCCGGAGAAGCTCATCCCGTTAATGATCGTCAATGCGCTCGCAGGCAAGCCGTTGCCGGTATACGGTGACGGCCAGCAGATCCGCGATTGGCTGTATGTCAAAGATCATTGCAGCGCCATCCGCCTGGTGCTCGAAGCCGGCCGGGTAGGCGAGGTCTACAACATTGGCGGCTGCAACGAAAAACCCAATATCGAAATCGTCCATACGGTTTGCGACATTCTCGACGAACTGCGCCCCTTGAATCCGGGGAGTGCTGAGTGGCAAGTAGGCAGTGGTAAAGACTCGCCCCCACTTCCCACTTCCCACTCCCCACTCACTACTTACCGCTCTTTAATCACTTACGTCACCGACCGCCCTGGGCATGATCGCCGCTACGCCATCGATGCCGGTAAGATCGAACACGAACTGGGTTGGAAACCTGCTGAAACCTTCGAAACCGGCATACGCAAAACCGTGCAGTGGTATCTGGACAACCAGAGCTGGGTCAGCAATGTGCAATCGGGTGCATACCGGACATGGGTTGAGAAAAATTACCAAGGCCGAGGCTGATGAAGATTCTGTTGTTCGGTAAAGGTGGCCAGGTAGGCTGGGAATTGCAGCGCAGCCTTGCGCCCATGGGCGAGCTGATCGCGCTGGACATTGATAGCCGGCAGCAGTGCGGCGACTTCACCCGTCTGGACGATATTGCCCACACCGTGCGCGCAATCGCTCCGGATGTGATCGTCAATGCCGCTGCCTATACCGCTGTAGACAAGGCCGAGAGCGAACCGGAGCTCGTCCACACCATCAATGCCCTGGCTCCAGGCATACTCGCCCGGGAAGCGCGGAAGCTGGGTAGCTGGTTGATCCATTACTCCACCGACTATGTATTTGATGGCAGTGGCAGCAAGCCCTGGGTGGAAACCGACCCCACGGGACCCTTGAGTGTATACGGCTCGACCAAGCTGGAAGGCGAGGAATCCATCCACGCTTCAGGCTGTCATCATCTGATCTTCCGCACCAGTTGGGTGTATGCGGCACGTGGCGGCAACTTTGTCAGGACCATGCTGCGTCTTGCCCAGGAACGCGAGCGGCTCACTGTCATTGACGATCAGATCGGCGCCCCCACCGGCGCCGACCTGCTAGCCGATGTCACCGCCCACACCATCCGCAGGGTCCTGCAGCATCCGAAATTGTCCGGCCTCTACCATCTGGTTGCCGGAGGCGAAACCTCGTGGCACGGCTATGCTTGTTTTGTTCTGAATCTGGCTCGTCAAGCTGGAATCGGGATCAAAGTCGCTGCGGAAAACGTTATCCCGGTGCCGACCAGCGCATTTCCTTTGCCAGCCAGGCGCCCCCTGAACTCACGTCTGAATGCCAGCAAACTGCAAACGACCTTCGATGTGCACCTGCCGTTGTGGCAAATTGGTGTCGCGCGCATGCTGGATGAAGTGATGGGGAGTGGAAAGTAGGGAGTAGGAAGTGGTGAGTTGTGAGTTGCAGTGCAGTTGCAAGTTGCAAGTTGCAAGTTGAAAAAATACTGACCACTCACCACTTACCAGTGATCAGCAATGGGTAAGCCGCACGAGCAGCTAGACGCCTGGAGATTCTCGATGGAATTGGCTAAAGCCGTGTATCAGATGACTGCCACTTTTCCGGTAGAGGAACGTTATGGACTCTCGCAGCAAATGAGACGGGCAGCGGTGTCAATTCCAAGCAATATTGCCGAAGGCGCCGGCCGAAACGGCGCAAAGGAGTTCTTGAATTTTATTGGGATATCGCGAGGCTCGTTGGCTGAACTGGAAACCCAATTGCAATTGGCGGTTATGCTTGGCTTTGCTGCATCAGACCACCCCGCCTTTGAATTGGCTAATAGTACCGGAAAGCTCTTAACTGGTTTGCACAAAAAATTGAGCACCACATGACACCACTGACCACTGACCACTCACCACTTACTACTTGCCACTCCCCCCTCACCAGAAAGGGCATCATTCTCGCCGGTGGCTCTGGCACACGCCTGCACCCCGCAACACTGGCGATTAGCAAACAGCTGCTGCCGGTGTTCGATAAGCCGATGATCTACTACCCGCTCAGCACCCTCATGCTGGCGGGCATACGCGAGATCCTCATTATTTCTACGCCACAGGACACTCCGCGTTTCGAGCAACTGCTTGGCACGGGTGAGCGATGGGGCTTGAGTCTGCAATACGCCGTGCAGCGATCGCCCGATGGTCTGGCGCAAGCCTTCATCATCGGCGAATCCTTCATCGGCAACGACCTGTCTGCCCTGGTGCTGGGCGACAACATCTTCTACGGTCACGATTTCCATCACCTACTGGGCAACGCGATGGCCCGCACCGAAGGGGCCGGTGTCTTCGCCTACCACGTTCACGACCCCGAGCGTTATGGAGTGGCCGAGTTCGATGCACGCGGCAAAGTGCTGTCGCTGGAAGAAAAGCCCAAGCAGCCGAAATCCAACTACGCCGTGACCGGTTTGTATTTCTACGACCAACAAGTGGTGGATCTGGCCAAGAACCTCAAGCCATCACCGCGCGGCGAATTGGAAATCACCGACCTGAACCGTGTATATCTGGAACAAGGAGCGCTCACAGTCGAAGTCATGGGGCGTGGTTATGCCTGGCTGGACACCGGCACCCACGAATCGCTGCTCGAAGCCAGCCAGTTCATTGCAACGCTGGAAAACCGCCAAGGGCTTAAAGTGGCCTGCCCGGAGGAGATTGCCTACCGGCAGCAATGGATTGATGCCGCCCAACTTGAAAGGCTCGCGCAGCCCCTGACGAAAAACGGTTATGGGCAGTATTTACTGCGCGTGCTCAAGGAAAAAGT
>CAWAKW010000005.1:0-171446 GCA_963782735.1 Nitrospirota bacterium | reverse complement strand
CGCAGATTGCCACCCCGAGCACGAACAGCTATCCCGATCTGGGCCTCACGGCCGGCACCAGCTACAGCTACCGCGTCCGCGCGGTCGATGGCGCGGGCAATCTGAGTCTGAATTACTCGAACACCGCCTCGGCCACGCCCCAGGCCGTGACTAATCTTGTGACCGCCTATGGCATGAACGAGGGGAGCGGGACCACCCTAACCGATGCCTCAGGGACCGGCCACACCGGCACGCTGGTCAACGGGCCCGCCTGGGTCGCCGGCCAGGCCACCTATGGCCAGGCCCTCTCCTTCGATGGTGTCAACGATGCGGTCTCGGTCGCCAATCCGGCCACCTATAACTTCGGCACGGCGGACTTTACGATCGAACTCTGGGCCAAACGCGCTGTGTTGGGCGGCGCCCAGCGGCATCTCTTCAGCAAATGCGACAGCACCACCTGGCAGAGCGGCTGTAAAGAGTTCTATTTCAATCCCAGCAACCAGCTCACGTTTGGTTCCTTCGCCACCGGTGACACCCTCTCCGGCACGATCGCCGATACGAACTGGCACCATATCGCCGTGACGTTCACGGACAGCACCAATACGCTCAAGATCTATGTGGACGGCGTGCTCGTCACCACGGCCACCAAGGCCCTGGAAGCCGACAATGCGGCCCACGTCGTAACGCTCGGCAACCTGCACGGGAGTAATCCGTTCAGCGGCGTGCTCGACGAAGTCCGGATTTATAGCAGTGCACTGACCCTGGCCCAGATTCAGGCCGATCGGGCCATGCCCATCACGACCAACCTGACCACCGCCTATGGGATGAATGAAGGGAGCGGCACCACGCTGGCCGATGCCTCGGGGACCGGCCACACCGGCACGCTGGTCAACGGGCCCGCCTGGGTCGCCGGCCAGGCCACCTATGGCCAGGCCCTCTCCTTCGATGGTGTCAACGATGCGGTCTCGGTCGCCAATCCGGCCACCTATAACTTCGGCACGGCGGACTTTACGATCGAACTCTGGGCCAAACGCGCTGTGTTGGGCGGCGCCCAGCGGCATCTCTTCAGCAAATGCGACAGCACCACCTGGCAGAGCGGCTGTAAAGAGTTCTATTTCAATCCCAGCAACCAGCTCACGTTTGGCTCCTTCGCCACCGGTGACACCCTCTCCGGCACGATCGCCGATACGAACTGGCACCATATCGCCGTGACGTTCACGGACAGCATCAATACGCTCAAGATCTATGTGGACGGCGTGCTCGTCACCACGGCCACCAAGGCCCTGGAAGCCGACAATGCGGCCCACGTCGTGACGCTCGGCAACCTGCGCGAGAGTAATCCGTTCAGCGGCGTGCTCGACGAAGTCCGCCTCTACAGTCGCGCACTGACCCTCGTCCAGATTCAGGCCGATATGGCCACCCCGATCACGCCGCCCGGGACGGACACGACGCCGCCGAGCACGGTGACCGGCCTGACCGCGACAGCGGTCAGCAACAATCAGATCAATCTGAGCTGGACCGCCGCCACCGATAATATCGGTGTCACCGGCTATCGCGTGGAGCGCTGTCAGGGGGCGGGCTGCTCAAACTTCGTGCAGATCGCTACGCCCAGCACCAACAGCTATAGTAATCCAGGCCTGACGGCCGGCACCAGTTACAGCTATCGCGTGAAGGCCGTCGATGCCGCCTCCAACGTGAGCGTGAATTACTCCACGGTAGCCAGCGCTACCACTCAGGCGGCGCCGCCCGACACGACCCCGCCGAGCACGGTGACCGGCCTAACCGCCACGGTCGTCAGTGCCACGCAAATCAATCTCACCTGGGCGGCGGCCACCGATAATGTGGGCGTCACCGGCTATCGGGTTGAGCGTTGTCAGGGGGCGACCTGTACGACCTTTGTGCAGGTTGGGGCTCCAACCAGCACCAACTTTGGCGATACGGGCCTCACCCCCTCCACCACTTACCGCTATCGGGTGCGGGCCGTTGATGCCGCGACCAACATGGGCCCCTATTCCGGCATTTCGACCGCCACCACGCTTGCTCCTCCGGACACGACCTCGCCCACCGCGCCGGGGACGCCGACCGTGACGGCGGTGAGCAGGAGCCAAATCAATCTCACCTGGGCGGCGGCCACCGATAATGTGGGCGTCACCGGCTATCGGGTCGAGCGCTGTCAGGGGGCTGGCTGCACGAGCTTCGTGCAGATCGCCACGCCCGCCGGCACCAGCTTTAGCGATACGGGCCTCACCCGCTCCACTACCTACCGCTATCGGGTGCGGGCTGGCGATGCAGCCGGCAATCTAGGCCCCTATTCCGGCATTTCGACCGCCACCACTCCGAGGAGATAAATAACGGTGGGTTTAAGCGATCAATGCAACATCTGGGAAGCTAAGAAATCTGGCTCTTCCGGTGTATTGAACGAGCCGGGTTGATTCTTATTTCTTACTCAGAGCAGGCGAACAGGAGAGTTCCTATAATCGCGAGCCAGAACGGTAATAATAAAGATATCATCACTACCCTCCTGTCCGCCTTCAGAATGATTTTGAACAGGCCAGAGGATAATTCAAATCATTCGGGAAATCGACTCACATTCCTTTCGATTTCAGAGGGAGGTTTTTTGAGGCAGATAAGGTGGACGTACCTGCAGGATAGGATCTTAGGAGTCTCTAGCGGTCCAAAAAAATGGTGGAGGGCAGGGGAGTTGAACCCCCGACCCCTACGTTGCGAACGTAGTGCTCTCCCAACTGAGCTAGCCCCCCACACGAGCGACATTCAACAAGAGAGACGAACGCCTCACCGTCGATCATATTATACACAACCGTTTCTTGAGTCTCTAGCCGAAACAGGTTGATGCCCAGGTCGAGGCTGACAAAATATAATTCTCCTCGCGTAGCCTCAGCCTTGACCTCTTCCTGCCTGCGCGTAACGCTATGACGGGCTGATCACCGACTCACCCTCCGGCTTTCCAGCCTCGATGAATACTCGACGCTCCTCAACCCGCAGTCGCCCCTCGGCAAAGAGCTGGACTGCTCGCGGGTAGATCTTGTGCTCTTGATCAAGAATCCGAGCGGCCAGTGTGTCGGGAGTGTCATCATCGAGAATCGGCACTGCCGCTTGAAGAATGATCGGCCCTTCGTCCACGCCTTCCGTCACAAAGTGGACCGTACATCCGGAAAGTTTGCACCCCCACTCGATCGCCTTCTTCTGCACATCCAACCCTGGAAAAGAAGGCAACAGAGACGGATGGATGTTCATCATGCGATTTGCAAAGGCCTCAACCAGGATACGGGTCACAATCTTCATGTACCCGGCTAGTAACACCAACTCTACATCATGCTGCTGAAGCACATTGAGTAGTTCGCGATCGTAGGCCTCACGGCTGTCGGGTCTACCTGCATAGGGCTTAGGATCGATGAAGAGCCCGGAGAGTCCCTGTCGGCGGGCGCGATCTAATGCTGGGGCGTCTTTCTTGTTGCTGATGACTGCGACAATCTTCGAATAGACCGTCCCCGCTTCGATCGCGTCGATGACCGCCTGAAGATTCGATCCGCGTCCGGATGCCAACACGGCGACTCGCAGCGCATCCGTTCGCTTAGTCGACATACTCCACCAATGCCTCCCCATCGATCGATGAGATCATGCTCCCGATCTGGCAAGCCGGATCGCCCAACGATGTGGCACGCGCGACGATAGACTGGGCAACTGCTGCCGGCACCACGAGAATTAACCCAATCCCCATATTGAAGACGCGGAACATCTCCTCACGCTCGACCTGTCCAAGCCGCGCAATCGCTTGGAAAATAGGTGGCACGGACCAGGCACTTCGCCGCACTTGTGCCCGCACGCCGGAGGGAAATACTCGCGGGAGATTCTCGGTAATGCCCCCGCCGGTGATATGGGCAATGCCTTTGATGGGATATTCCTGGATCAAGGTGAGAATCTGTTTGGCGTAAATTCTGGTCGGCGTCAGCAAGACGTCCCCAAGTGGCTGATCGAGCTCAGGCAGGCGACTGGTCACGCTGAGTTGTGCCTGATCCAACAAGACACGGCGTGCCAACGAATAGCCGTTGCTATGAAGACCGGTAGAAGCCAATCCAATCAGGACATCGCCTGGCACAATGCTGCGGCCATCGATGATCTTAGGCCGATCCACCACTCCGACGGCGAACCCCGCCAGGTCATACTCGCCCTCTGCATAGAAGGAGGGCATCTCGGCGGTTTCCCCACCGATCAAGGCGCAGCCGGCCTGGCGACAGCCTTCGGCGATTCCCTTGAGCACGGACTCAGCCTTGGGGACGGCAAGCTTTCCCGTCGCGAAATAATCTAAAAAGAACAGGGGTTCGGCCCCGCTGACCACAATGTCGTTGACACACATGGCCACCAGATCGATCCCGACGGTATCGTGACGATCCGTGAGGAAGGCGATCTTCAATTTCGTTCCGACTCCATCCGTGCCGGAGACAAGGACTGGTTCGGCATAGCGATGGGCCTGCAGCTTAAACAATCCACCGAATCCGCCGAGGTCCGTCAGGACTTCCGGACGGAACGTGGATCGCACCAGTGGTGAAATCCGGTCGACGAACTCGTCACCCGCATCGATATCGACTCCGGCATCTCGATAGGTTGTCATAGGGTGCGCATCTTAGCGGAGGGCTATTGCCGTGGTCAACGCGCGAACACCGGTGGGATGCTGAAAAGGTCCGCTAGCGTGTATGGAAGGTTCAGGCTCAGGTCAAGGCTGAGAACAAAAAGTCTGGGCGTTGCTCAACTTTTGCTTGAATGGCAAGGCGGCTGGGGTGGTTTCTACTGCGTGGATCGAGCGACTACTTTTTTATCGTGGGGGCTTTGCGAGCATAGAGGCCGTCCTAGCCGCTTCGCCATCCCCGCTATCCCTCCGGCCGCATCTCCACATCCAGCAACTTGATTTTCCGATGGAGATGACTCCGTTCGATTTTCAATTCTTCAGCCGTGCGGGATATGTTCCAATGATGCTCACGCAACTTTCGCGCGATATAGTCCTTTTCAAACGCATTGCGGGCGTCCCTGAGCGAGTCATACGACTGCGTGAAAAGTGGATTGGCTACGGGAATCGCAGATTGGGACGCCGGCCCAGTTGGACGCGCCTGTAAGGAGAGACCCGCTTGCGCTGGATCGATGACGGGTCCCGGCACCATGATCATCAATCGTTCGATCAGGTTCCGCAATTCTCGAATATTCCCCGGCCAGTCATAGTGTTGAAACACCACCATCGTCTCCGGCGAGATCTCTTTCATCCGCAACCCCTGCTCTTCCGCATGGACCTTCATGAAGTGGCGAACGAGGAGCGGGATGTCTTCCCGACGCTCCCTGAGCGGCGGTACGATAATCGGCACCACGTTCAGCCGGTAGAAGAGGTCATCGCGAAACGCGCCTTTCTCGATTTCCTTGAGCAAATCCTTATTGGACGCGGCTAATACCCGAACATCTACCTTCATGAGCTTGGTTCCCCCGACACGAGTGAATTGCTGTTCCTGGAGGGCCCGCAATACCTTCGCCTGGGTGCTCAAGCTCATGTCGGCGATTTCATCGAGAAACAGCGTGCCCCCGTCCGCCTGCTCGAACTGCCCGCGTTTCATCGACGTTGCACCGGTGAAGGAGCCCTTTTCGTGTCCGAACAGCTCACTCTCGATCAAGGTCTCCGGGATGGCCGCACAGTTCACCGCCACAAACGGCCGGCTGGCCCGTGCGCTTTGCAGATGGATCGCCCGCGCAACAAGTTCCTTTCCCGTCCCGTTCTCTCCTCCGATCAACACGCGGCTATTAGTCGGTCCGGCCGTCTCGATCAGTTGCCGCAACTGCTGCATCGCAGGCGACTGTCCCACCAACTCAAACTTCCGCTGGACCGTGGTTCGGAGCGTCCGGTTCTCTTGTTCCAACCGGTGTTGATCCAAGGCATGTTTCACGCGCAGCGTGACATTTTCGAGCGACAGGGGCTTTTCGATATAATCATAGGCCCCCAGCTTGATCGCCTTGACCGCCGTTTCGATCGAGCCGTGCCCAGACATCATCATCACCTGTGCTGTCGGCACCAATTCACGAACCCGGCGCAAGGTTTCCATGCCGTCCATTTCCGGCATCCAGATGTCGAGGAGCATGAGGTCGGGCGGATCCATGGTGTAGACGCGCAACGCCTCCACGCCGTTCTTGGCCACCGCTACTTCATACCCTTCATCCCGTAGAATGCTGCTCAAGGATGTGAGAATCGGCTCTTCGTCATCCACAATTAAGATCGATGCAGACATGAATCCCCCATAAAACGTGAAACGTAAAGCGTCAACCGTGCCTTGAACTCCAGCTCGCTTTTTGGACTGATCATTGACGAGTGATGATTGACCTCTGTACTAGACCGGTAATTCGAACGTAAACACGGCCCCTTTGGGCTGATTCTGACTCGCATGAATCTGCCCCTCGTGATCGGTAATGATCCGCCGCACGATCGCCAATCCCAGCCCCGTTCCCGTCTTTTTCCGCGTGAAGTATGGCACAAACAGTTTTTCCCGGTCTTCCGGCGCAATGCCCGGGCCCTCATCTGCCACGCTCACCACAGCCCGCCGACGCTTCGTATCGTACTTCGTCGAGAGCCACACTCGCCCTTTCTGTTGCATCGCCTGAATCGCGTTGTCCAGCAGATTGACCATCACCCGCTTGAGCTGCTCACGGTCGAAATTGAGCAACGGGAGGTCTTCGTCCAGCGTCAGGATCAGCTCCACATCCTTGTGACCCCCTCGATAGAGCGTCGTGACTTCATTGATCACATCGTGGAGCGACTGATGCGCCATCTGCGGAGTCGGCAGGCGGGCAAATTTCGAAAATTCGTCGACCATATGCTTGAGACTTGTCACTTCGTTGATGATCACGTTGGTGGCTTCGTCGAAGATCGTCTCGAAATCCGGCGACTTCTCAAAATACTTCTTCCGTAAACGCTGTGCGGACAATTGGATGGGCGTCAACGGGTTCTTAATTTCGTGCGCCACCCGCCGCGCCACCTCTTGCCAGGCCGCCACTTTTTGAGCTTTGATCAACTCCGTGAGATCTTCAAACACCAGCACGATACCGAGGTCCTTACTTGCTTCATCCTTCATACGGGACCCGTGAAGTCCGATGGTCAAGAATCTGCCGTCGATCTCCATCGGGCCCTCGAGCGTCAGCGTATCGCGCTGATCGGCCAACATCCGATCGTAGACCGTCTGGAACAGATCGAGTTTAAACTCTTTAAACACCTCATTGGCCGGTCGGCTACGAAATCGATCCGCTGTAAGTCCAAGGATCCGTTCACCGGACGGATTGAAATTCGTGATCAGTCCATTCTTGTCGATGGAGAGCAAGCCCGCGGCGATTGTTTCGACGACTGTCTCAATGTAGGCGCGGCGGCGATCGAGTTCAAGATTGCTGTGGCGCAACGAGATGTTGGCCTCTTCGATCTCGGACTTACTCCCTTGCAGATCCGACGTCATGCGGTTGAACGAATCGATCAATGTGCCAATTTCATCGGTTGCCTTGGCCTCGATACGAACAGAGAGATCCCCTTGGGCAATGGCCTCTGTCGCTTCGGCCAACCGTTGGATCGGCACCGTGATGCTTCGTGCGACATAAAACCCAAACCAGGTCGCCCCGAACAAAATGAGCACCGTGATGACGGCAACGAAGAGATAGGCCCCAGCCTTGATCGGATTTTTCATGGCCTTGGTCTGCTTATACTCGTCGTACTGATGGCCGATCCCTTCCATTTTCGCTAGCAACGATTCGGGCACGTAGGCTTCGACCACGACGACGCCGCCGATCTCGCCGGCCCGTCCGCTCGCGGCGATGGGGGCCGCAGCCCGCACCAAACGTCCGGTTTGAGCCTCCTGCACCGCATTCACTTCATGCTTCCCATTGATGACTTGGAGTACCAGCTGGCCGATCGGTAGATCGAGAGCCGATGAGGGCACGTCGAGATCCAATGCCTTGGTGAGTGTTTCCATTTTGGCTGAAAAGACTTCAATCCCTGCCACACCGAATTCTGCCCGCTTACGCGCCATCGCAGCCACCAGCAGATCGCGTTGTGCTGCCAGCAGCATGTCTTCCCGATAGATTTCATGGCTGATGGCTCTGGCACTGTTTACAGCCAGGGTAATATGGCCGGCATGCTGCATCCGTGCTACGTCATATGAGTCCCGCATCACCTGCTCAATCTGATCGCTGAACCACACATCCACGGCCTTATTCACCAGCCCGCTCGCGACCAGAGCAAGGAGCACCGTCGGGATGAGTGAAAAGCCGATGAAGGCTGCCACCAATTTCGTCCGAAATCCCGACCCAAATAGTCGATGCCGCCGCTCGAAATAGGCCTTGATGAGGTTGCGGGAGAGCAGGAGCAGCAGGACCACAAACCCGATCAGATCGAGATTGAGCAGAAGGAGCACGAATGCGTAGCTAGTCGTCGGCAGAAAGGAATCTGTGTCCTCGCCACTAGGAGCCACGACCTGAGAGTAGTAGAAGGTCAGCGCCAAACAGGGAATCAGCAGAATGAGGACGATCCAGACTGGCCGCAAATGCATCTTCCCGCGTTCCGGCTCCGTAGTAGGTCCGGATAGCCGTGAAGAACGGCTGTTCTCAGCAAAAGGTGGCGCGCTCCTGGTCATGGAACCACGGTTCGTCTTTGTCCCGGAAAGAGAGCCTGTGTCTTTCTTGATATCACTCACATCCGGCATTTCCAATTGTCGGCGCTACGATATATGGAGGACAGACTACTCACGTTCACCGAATCAGGGGAGTGTCTCCCCCCGTCGCATCAACCACGGTGGCTGACAGACAGGTCTGGGGTCGGCCGGCGGCAGGGGGTGCGACTACGTGGCAGCTAAACTCACGTACTTCATCCGAAGGGCGTAGAGCATATCCCGCAGCACCGCTTGTTCTTCCGTCGTGAGATTACCCGTGGTCTTGTTTTCCAAGACCGAGAGCAAGTCGATAATGTCTTTTGCTTGCGGTAGATTCGGCGGCATCGGAGGCTGCTGGGGATCTAGCTGTTCCCCCATCAACATCATCGAGGAGCTGCCCAGTGAGATGACGAAAGATGAAAAGGTGACGGGAATTCCCGAACCCTGGTGTGGATCGGAGTGTGCCGTCTCCTTGTGGGGTTGTATCTCCGCCCCTGCAGGCGAAGTGGTGGAGGGACGGTCGGGCCCACCCCCGCCCCGCCGATCCCGAACGACAAATCCTTCTTCCTGTTCTGCGGCCACAGGCCTTTCCCCCGCTCCAGATGCAGCGACGGTACCCTACCATAGGCCCTGAAGCGGCGCAAGACGCGTAGCCAAACGCGCAAGCTGCGCCGACGGGCTACGTCAGCCGATTGAAGCCTGTCGAGAACCGGGTATAATGAACGCCCAACTCTGTGCGACTATTATGAGGAGAACGATGTCGGAACGATTTCACACACTCGTCGATTTGATGGCAGCGTTGCGTGCGCCGGACGGATGTCCCTGGGACCGTAAACAAACGCATGAGTCGCTGAAACCCTATTTGCTCGAAGAAACCTACGAAGTGTTAGAAATTCTCGATCGGCAGGATCGCACAAAACTTCCAGAAGAACTGGGCGATGTGTTGCTGCAAGTGCTCTTTCATAGTCAGATCGCGTCAGAGGCTGGCAGCTTTACCATTGAGGACGTGCTCGAACAACTGGCCGACAAATTGGTTCGACGGCATCCCCACGTATTTGGCAACGGGGTGGCTGACCCGACCCCGACGAATGCCGACCAAGTAGTCGCGCGATGGGAAGATATCAAGCGCATGGAACGCCAGGCTTCTGGCCGGCCAGACTCAGTGCTCGACGGCGTGCCGCAAACGCTGCCGGCCCTTCTGAGGGCCTACCAACTTCAAGCCCGCGCCTCGCGCGTCGGCTTCGATTGGACCCATGACGCGAAAGGCTTCGATCAGATTCTCGGCAAGATCGAGGAAGAAATCCAGGAGCTCCGCGCGGCGATCCGAGCCCCTGCATCGAACCAGACAGAGCCTGAGTCAGGCGCCGCAATAGCACGACAAGCGCAGATCGTTGCGGAGTTCGGCGACGTGGTGTTTTCACTCGTGAATCTCGCCCGATTCATCAAAGTGAACCCGGAAGATGCCCTGCGCCAAGCTGCCAACCGATTCGTCGAACGATTTCAATTCATCGAAGCCCAGGCAGCCGCGTCGAGCCGTACGGTTAGTGATCTCTCGTTTGCAGAAATGGATCGACTGTGGGATGAAGCCAAGAAGCAGAATCCTGCCACCCTCACCAAGGAACGCCGTGATGAGTGACGAGCCAAAACATCCTTACCAAGAAGGCAAGCGTGCCGGAATTCATCCCTTGATCGTGATCTTCGGCGTGCTGTTGGGACTCTGGCTTTTTGTGTTTCTCATCGTGCCCAGCTCGAAGAACAAGCAAGCCGCTGGTACGGAAGGACCAACCGGACCGATCATTGAAGATCCCGAAGCGGCGCCTGTGCTTTTCAAAGTCCAGGCCACCATTTTGGAAATGAATGCCATCAGTCTCACGGTCCCTCCTGAAGCGACCGACAGCCAAATTGCCGGACTTTTGAAGCGGTTTAAAAATGATCGGCTTGCCGGCACCTTGACCGAACTCTTGCCTGCCACAACGCCCGGCCACAAACTGGGAGACCACGCCATTGCCGACATCTACGTTGTGTCCGATGCTCAGTACGCGAAGGCCGACGTGATCCGCACCCTGACCCGCGGCGCGCATGCACCGGGCAACCTCTATCCCCAGGCCGTTCCCTTTGAAACGGCGATGGAAGCCATCCGCGGACACTATCGAATCGATCTCAACGACACAGGCAACCCAGACAGTGCCTCCCTCGGCTTTGCCGACGAGTCGGGGGTGCACTCACGTCAGTATCGAAAAATCTTCTAGCAGGCTGCTGAAAAAGGCCCCCAACTTCGTTCTCGGTTCGACAAAATCCTCAACGTACCCCAGAGGGTACGCCTCCGGTTTTCTCTCACCTGCGGCCTCGTTGGCTGCCTTTTTGAGCAGCCTGCTGCGGCATCCACAGCCCGGCTATATTCCAACCAACGGTATGATTTCTGTGCGTAACACAGAACAGAGATGAGATCTTGCAGGCGCACACTTGGCTGTTTGGGTAAGGCCAGTTATTCAGTTCAGCAGGTCCTCTACCCCACTCCTGACGCTCTGAATGATCGATGAGGCATTCTCGTTGCCTCCGGTGTGGAAATCTGTAGAATCTATCATCAGGCTGCTCAGCATCATTGACGCTAGGGGTACATGTGTGGCGCAAGGCCTTACACCAATTGGGTTCTGAGGCAACAAACCAATCTGTGCGGTAGGGGCTGCGGGATGACTATGACTCAATGGTTCAGCAGAAGCTGTGCTTTCGTGATTGCCGCCGCCATGGCGCTGGTCTTGGCGACGCCTGCGATGAGTAAACCGCTGCCACGTGAGCCCCTCGATGCCATGTGGAGGCTGCACATGCTGGAGGGCAATCCCCTTGTAGGTGGGATTTTCATTAAAGGTTCACGATGTAAAGAAGGAAAGATTTGAGAGCAATCTGAGTGCATATCCGCCAACCGGGATTCCCGAGAGGGCTGGCTGGGAGCCCTACGGTATTTCTGCTCGCGCAACGATGGGGAGGGGATCTTTAGTAACGGGGGCTGGCGGCTTCAGGGAGGACTCTTGGGTCGTTCCATTGATAGTCGTCTGACGATTGATCTCTATGGGAAAGTGATCGAGCATATCCCTCCGCATGTGTGGCGTCCGTGGTGGATGAGTGAGCCTCGTGAGAGAGGCGGCTATGAGTTCTTTCTCCTCTCTCGTCTGGAAGGGCTTTCAGGGGCTACTGTATTACGAGAATGGATTGTCCTGCCCGAGGAGGTGATTCTTGAAGAAGATTCGCTCACTGGCACACTGAAGAGCCAGGTCCAGGCGTCACTGCGATATGATCCTGCCACTCGAATCGCTACAGTTGATATCACCGGGTTTAAGAAGCTCTTTCATGAGCAGGTTGACCTTTCGTCGGTCATTAAGATGTCGTCATCTCAATGAAAGGTGCCTATCAACTGTAGAGAAGGGAAAAGAAACGGAGCATTGCTCGAACTGTCCCGTCCGCCTGTCCAGCAGAGGATTCCGGTTCGACTCGCTACCTATTTTCACACTCAACCTTGACCTCAACCTTCCCGGAAGCGCGCTGCCCGACTACAGTCCCACCAACGTTTTGATTTCTGCCCGCAACGTCTTTTGTTGTTCAGCTGCCCAGGCGTCTAGTCGTGCGAACAAATGAGCCATAGGGCCGGTGAAGGGACCCACGACTATGTCACGGCGCTCAGTCAACATGCCGTCGGCTTCGGCGATGCGAAATTTTTCGTTCGCGATATGCCGCGACAAGCATTTCGAAATCATGAGTTGCTGGCCTGGTGTCCCGACGACATCCCCTAAAATCTTGCTCCGGACCACATCCAACTCCTCTGGAATGGCTACCTTTACGCGCACAGCTTGGGCGGTCGGCCAGGACGCCCGTTGGATCGAATAGTCATAGGAAAACACCTGTTCGCGAGGTTCGCGGAAGGGGCCGACTACATCAATTATTTTCATCCGAGTATCCATGGCAATTCCTTGTTTCGAATTACGATCGTTCTCCCGACAGATAGCGCACAACCCGCTCGGCCGCGACCGCCCCGTCACGGATACAGTCTGGGATTCCGACGCCCCGATAGCCGGCGCCAGTGAGGATCAGTCCCCCATAGCGACTGAGTGCTGCCTCAATCTGGCTCAGCCGTTCGAGATGCCCCAGTGTATATTGCGGCATGGCCCTCATCCAGCGATTCACTTCCACAAACCCCGGTTTCGCAGTCACGCCACACATACTGGCCAATTCTGTTCTGACCCGCGCCACCAAGGCCTGGTTATCCAATTGAAGAATGGCCTCTCGTCCGACTCCGCCGATGTAACAACGAACCAGCAGTTGATCCGGCGGAGCGCGGTGTGGCCACTTGAGGGATGTCCACGTTGCCGCAATGAGGTCGCGCCCTTCTGCTCTCGGGACGACAAATCCGAAACCCTCAGCCACACCGGACACTGCCGTATGCGGATAGGCCATCGCGATCGTCGCCGTAGAGGCATAGGGGATCATTTCCAACAACCCGCCGGCAATGGGCGTGAGCGGGCGAACCAGCTCTGCCGATACATAGGCCGGGGTGGCCAACACGAGGCTGTCTACGGACAAGGCCGAGCCGTCATTGAGAATGACATCGTACATCCAACGACCGAGCTGATGGGACCGCACACGCAGGGCATCGACGGCACAGCCTCCCTTGAGCAGGGTACCTTGGTCTGTCAATCGATGGACGAGGGCGGCGACCAGATCCGACAATCCATTCTTGAGACTGACGAACATCGTGCGCTTTGGACCGGAGTGTGTGGCGGGTGGACCGGCCTTCCGGGATGCCATCATCCCGCGAATCACACTCCCGTACTGCTGTTCCAATTCGACAAACCGCGGGAAGGTCGCCTGCACGCTCATCTGTTCCGCGTCTCCCGCATAGATACCGGCCATCAATGGTTCGATCATCCGCTCGAATGCTTGCCGACCAACCCGCCGTCGGAAGAAGTTGGCCAAGGACTCATCTTCCAGCGACCGCTTCACTGGCACGGCCAGATCCAGTCCCATCCGTGCGAGCCCCGCCCAACTCAGGAGACCGCTTCGGAGAAAGGGCCCCAGCTGACCGGGGGCAATCATCACCAATCCTTCAGGGAGTTCATGCAGCCGGCCACGGGAGAAGACGGAGGCTCTCTTGCCGGTCTCGTTGGTGTTAATGAGCTGATCGCTCAGCCCCAATTTGGCACAGAGTTCGAGGCCGGCCGGTTTCTGAGACAGAAAGGAATCGGGTCCCGCCTCTGTTACAAGGTCGTCGACTCGATGGGTGACGATCTTGCCTCCCCAGTCGGAAGCGGCATCGACCACCGTGCAGCGGATCGGGATACCGGCCGCTGCCGCCTGTTCGTGAAGGGCGTAGGCGGTCGAGAGACCTGAGATCCCTCCACCGATGACGGCGACAGTGCGGAGGTTGCTCACGACGTAGGACAGAGGGAAGATTCGTGTGCAGTGAGCACAGAGGCCAGTGTGTCGATGAGCGCAGCCGAATCGTTCAGCATCGCGATTCGTTCGAGTTGGAGGCCCCGGCCCGCCGCGAATCGTTTCAATTCGATATCGATATCGTAGAGCGTTTCTACATGGTCGCAGAGAAAGCCGATCGGCGCGATTAGCACCTGTCGGCGTCCGTTGCGCGCCAGCTCATCCACGACCGATTCCACGGTCGGCCCCAGCCATGTTTCTCCTGATCGGCCTTGGCTTTGGTAAGCAAAAAACGCGGACCTGCCGTCCAGAAGCGCCGTTACTGCCGCAACCGTGCCTCTTACCTCGTCGGGGTAGGGATCCTTCATCGCAATGATACGCTCCGGCAGGCTGTGGGCTGTAAAGAGCACCGGCACCGCCGCTCGCACGTCGGCAGGGAACTTCAGCAACGCCTGGTGAATGCTCTCGACAATCGCCGCAATCAGTCCGGGATGCCGGTGCCAACTGCCGACGTAACTGACAGGGCAGGTACTCTGCAACGCAGACCGTGCCTCTTCAACTTTCTTCCGATAGGCCCCGGTGCTCAGAGAGGACTGTTGGGGGGCCAGGCAGAGCCCGATGACCTGTTCGGGATCGTCGCCGAGCAATTCGGCATAGGTCTCCTTGATAAACGGATGCCAATGCCGTAACCCGACATAGACACGATACCGTTCTCCACCGGGCTCGTTCAATCGCTGTTCCAGCTTCTTCGCCACATCCTTGGTGATTCCGACCGCTGGAGACTTCCCGCCCGTTGCCCGGTACCGTTCCCGAATCTCTTCGACAAGTTCAGGCGGTGTGGGACGACCGCCCCGCACATCCAGGAGAAACGGCTCCACATTCTCCAGGCTATCCGGCCCACCCATGGCCATCAGAAGAACGGCAATGGGACGTTGCGATACTGGCATGCCTTCTCCTCGTTATTCGTGAATCGTTAAACGCAGGGAGTCTGCTCGAATGACGATTCACGAATAACGTCTTCTAGGAGCCTGTTCGACATTGACCTTTCTACTACGGCGAACGATCCGCGACCATCTGCGTCGTTCTCGTCCTGGAAAAATCCTCAACGTATTCCGCGAATACGCCTCCGGTTTTTCCAGGCCTGCGGCCTCGCATCTGGCCGCACCTCCTTCGCCTCGTCACGAAGGCAATGTCGGACAGGCTCCTAGCGTTGACTCAGCTTGTGCACCATGTCGATGGTCGCGGCTACATGTTCGATCGGCGTTGTCGGCAAGATTCCATGGCCCAAATTAAAGATATGCCCTGGGCGCCCGCCGGCTCTGCGCAAAATATCTTCCACGCGCCGTTCGATTTCATGCAACGGGGCAAACAACGTTAAGGGGTCGAGATTTCCCTGCACCGCCACGTCATGTCCCACCGCCGCCCAAGCCTCGTCGAGATGGATGCGCCAGTCGATTCCAATGACATCGCCGCCCGCTTCTCGCATCTGACGCAGCATCGCCGAGGTGCCAGTGCCGAAATGAATCATCGGCACACCTTCCCGTTTCAGTCCCTCGAAAATCAATTGGACATGCGGCATTACATACTCGACATAGTCGCCGACCGAGAGACAGCCCACCCAACTGTCGAACAATTGAATCGCCTGCGCGCCGGCTTTGATTTGTCGGCGTAAATAGCCCGTGATCACCCGCGCGAACTTGTCCATGAGTTGGTGCCAGGCCTTCGGTTCGCCGTACATCAGTTGTTTGGTGAGGAGATAGTTTCGCGAGCTTCCGCCCTCGATTGCATAACTGGCGAGTGTAAACGGCGCCCCGGCAAATCCAATCAGTGGCACTCGTCCATTCAGGGCACGACGAGCCTGACGGATGGCCTCGGCCACATAGTCGAGTTCGCCGCCGTCGATGACGTTGAGCCGTTCCACAGCCGCCTGGTCCCGCACCGGATTGTGGATGACTGGTCCCTCGCCTGCTGCGAACTCCAGGCTGAGACCCATTGGTTCAAGCGGCAACAGGATGTCAGCAAAAATGATGGCGGCATCGAGCGGAAAGCGATCGATCGGCTGGAGCGTGACCTGCGCCGCCAACTCGGGCGTCTTGCATAGATCGAGGATCGAATGCTTCGCGCGGAGGGCACGATATTCTGCCATATACCGACCTGCCTGGCGCATGAACCAGACCGGCGTACAATCGACCGGCTCACGCCGGCAGGCTTTGAGGAAGCGCTCGTTGATCATTTCGGCATTCTAGAGACGAGGGGACGAGGGTGTCAATTCGCAAAGGGGTGGGGCATATCGACATGTAAAGTATGGAGTGGCGAAGGGGATCCCCTCGTTGTACAAGCCCCGGTTGACAGGGTGTGAATCTCTCTACTAGACTGCAAAATTCCTATGGGAGCTGGGAGACAATCTTGATCATGAGGAACACAGGGAGGCCCGAATCCGGATGGCAAAGAAAACGACGAGTGAATCGGACGAAACCAGACTGAAAAAGAAGGTGGCGGCAAAATTGATCGACCACAAGGATGCCAAAGTGGATGAGACCCTTCGTTCGCTGAAGAAACGGCTGCGACGGACACAACGGAAACGGCGTACGTTAGCGCTGCGTAAGAAAAATTCTGCGAGCAAGAAAACGGCTGCTCCCGCTGCGAAGTAGTCGTTCTGTCTGGGCAGTTAACGGGCAAGTAAACTGTTAAGGTCTACGATATGGAACCATTACGATCCAAAGAAGAAGGCGCAACGCCAGCCGTGCCAGAGACGGTGACCGATGCATTGACCGATCAGGTGGCGGCGGAGTTTACAGGGGAGCCCCAGGTATCGGCAGAGATGACAGCGGAACCGACCGAGCAGGTCGTCCTTGAAGAAGAGCAGGTCAAGGATGAGATCGAGATCCAGATCGACCTGCTCAAGGATCCTGATTGGGTGGTCCGTCGCGAGGCTGCCATCACTCTTGGAGAAATGGGTGATGAGCGTTGCGTGGAACCGCTGGGTCATGCATTGCGCGACGGTGACTGGCAAGTTCGGGAAGTCGCGATCGAGGGGTTGGGGCAGATTGGTTCTCCCGCCGTTGAATTGCTGATTAAGTTGCTCCGCGATTGGGACGTCCGAAAGTATGCGCTTGCCGCATTAGGGAAGATTCGCGACGAGCGTGTGCTTGATCCGTTGATGCTTCAGCTGAAAAATGATGAGTTCAAAGACGATGCGCTCAACGCGTTGGTCGAGCTGGGTGAACCGGCGTTGCCGCGATTGGTCACAGCGCTGAAAGACAAAGACGAAAATGTCCGGAAGCAAGCGGTGCTGGCCTTGGGGCGAATCAAAGATGCCAAGGCGATCGACCCTCTGATCGACATGCTTGCCGACAGCGATTGGTTTACCCGCTTGACGTCTGCGGCGGCGCTCGAGGCGATCGGCGATGACCGAGGCCGAGAAGCGATCAAGCCTTTGATGAAAGATCCGGATATGGTGGTACGGATGCGGGTGGAGCGGATTCTTGCCAAGTGGAAGAAACAGCCTGCCACGACATAAAAGGTTGAGGCTTAGGCTAAGGTTGAGATAAAGAGAGTCTGATCTTTGCTCAACCTTGACCTCGACCTCAGCCTACCTCAGAAGTTATTTGTTCAGCTGCAGGTCGATTTCCCGCTGAATGTCATCGAGCTTCTTGATCGACACCGGTCTTCCCATCGACAACTCCAGCCGCACTTCCCGAAGCGTTCCGGTCAGCGCTCGCATGGCGAGGATCGACTCATCTTGCTTCGCGTTCTTTGTGACATTGTCCAGCGTCTCGGCAGCCTCGCCGAGTTGTTTGGCGGCTTCCCCAAAGTTTTTATCGAGCAATTCCGATTTCGCCTGCACCACCCGTGACTTGCTTTCGATCAGTCCCTGTCGCCTGCGCAGGTCTCTCTCGATTCCCATCGTGGTGTCGATGATGTTGCGCGACGTGTCTTTGAGCGAGTGTTGGAGGTCCGAGGCCGTCTGTTGGAGCGTGCCGACCGGACGTTGGCCGAAGTAAAACCCGAGACCGAATGACGCGGCGGTTAGGGCAAGAATGGCGACGAATTTCCACATAATGCAATCCTTTCGACTAACGAGGTGTCAGGATGCTGAAAAAAACCGCCAGCGGCGTTCTCGCATCGTTCAGCCCCTCAACGTACCCCAAGGGTACGCCTCGGGCCTTCGCTCGCTGCGGCCTTGCTGGACGGTCTTTTTGAGCATCCTGCGGGAGTGCTCCGCTCTTATCCCAGACGTACAGATTATCGATGTTCTGTTATGCCGATATTATTTTTCCGCAGCCTGCTAGGAACCGTTTCAGAACGGCGGAGCTGTTGGAGCAGACTTCCTGCCGCAGCAAGGCGAATGGCGACATCTGAGTCTTGCAAGCATTTTTTGAGCAACGGCGTCACCGGTGCGTCACTCGTGCCTAGAGCTTTCGTCGCGAAGAGACGTGGTTGTGGTTGCTGGTCTTGCAGGAGCGTCTGTAAGATTGCCACCGCTTGCTTGTCGGACGTCGCGGCTAATGCATGGGCTACAGCGGCGCGTATGGATGGATCCGGGTGTCTCGCCAAGTCCGTGGCGAGCGAGATAGCCGATATGTCGCCCAGTCGAAGCAATCCTTCCACTGCGCTGGTCCGTACCTGCATATTGGCATCGCGTGTGAGCGCTCGCAGTAACGGATGGTTTTCGCGAATTCCTAGCCGCCCAAGACTTGTGGCTGCCACCGCGCGCACGCGCGCACTTTCGTCCCCCAGGGCATGGGTGAGAGGCGCGACGCCACCGGCTTGTCCATAGTCTCCCAATGCGCCGGCGGCGAATGCGCGAACCGACGGCTCAGGGTCGTACACGGCTTGGCTCAGGACCGATAGACTCGATGGGCGCTTCAGCCGCCCCAATACTCCCAGGGCTGCCATGCGGACATCGGGGTCCGGCAGCGTCGCTGCTCCGGAGATGTCGGTCAGCATGTCCTGCTTGCCGAGCCTATACAGTGCCGCATAGGCGAACACGGCTTCCGGTCCGTCGTCCGTTCTTGCAACCTCGGTGAGGTAGGGCTTGATGTCTGTGACGTTGGCCTCACTGAGCGCATTCATTGCGGCAATTCGTACGGCCGGCATCGCGTCGTTTAGGGCTCGTCGCAAGGGGCCGGACTTCCCTGCGAGTCCGGCTTTCCCGATGGCGTCCGCGGCACGAGCCCGCACCAGGACCGATGTATCGAGCAACCCGTCTTCCAGGACGGCCTGTGTTTCTGCGAGTCCGAGTTCAGCCAGCATCGTATAGGCCAAGATCCGCACATGTTCTTGTGAGTTGCGGACATGGCTGGTCAGAAAGCTAAGTGCCAACGAGCGTAAGAGGGCTGGATCATCCGATTGATCTGCAGGGACTAGCCGTTGATAGAGTGTGAGGGCTTCTTCCGGCCGCCCTAGCTTGATGGCGCTCTGAATGGCGAGGCGAATGAGCGGCTTCGATGCCGTGGTCTCCGGTGGAAGCGAGTACCAGAGCTTTAAGACTTGGTCGTATTCGGCACGGTTGAAGGCGCTTGTGGCCTCACGTTCGAGGGCCGAGCCGGTCTGTGCCGTTGGCGTGCCTGCTTCCGCTGGGGGCAGGCGTATGATCATTACCCCGAGGGTGAGCAGCAGGAGCAACTGCAGAGTTGCAGTGGTGGCGTAGTGACGGGCTCTCTCAAACACGTGAAAGGTACGACGTGAAAGGTGAAACGTGTGACGACCGAGTCCTCTCCCTTCGTAACTTTTCACGTCTATCGTTTCACGTTTCACGAATCGCCGGACAGTCACTTACCATGTCGAAGGCGCGATGACCATGGCGGGCGCATACATTGTGTCGACGTACTCCTTGACCATCCGTTTGGTGCAGAAGCGGGGAGCATTGGTTCTGAGGCTTTCCTTCATGAGTTGCAACCAGCCGCGAGGTATTCCATCAAGGTCTCGTTGATAGTAGAGGGGAATGGCTTCTTGCTCCAGCATGCGGTAGAGCTGCTGCGCGTCATGCTCGTCCTGGGCCTGAATGTCCTGGCTCCCGACTAAGGGTTCAATGCCCCACCCGTTGGCTCCGTTGTAGCCTTCTTTCCACCATCCATCGAGGACGCTGAGATTGATGACACCATTGAGCGCGGCTTTTTGCCCGCTCGTTCCGCTCGCCTCCAAGGGAAAGCGCGGCGTGTTAAGCCAAATGTCGACTCCTTGGACGAGAAACTTCGCCATGTGCATATCATAGTTTTCTATGAACGCCACGTGGCCGCCCAACTTATGGTCGTCGCAAAAGCTCACCACTTCATGAATGAAATAGCGGCCGGGTTCATCAGCCGGGTGGGCCTTGCCGGCAAAGATCAGTTGGACGGGACGCCACTGGTTATGGAGTAACTGTTTCAGCCGTTCGAGGTCGCGGAACAACAAGGTGGCCCGCTTGTAGGTGGCAAATCGCCTGGCGAAGCCGATGGTGAGCGCTTCGGGGTCGAGCAGCGTGCCTCGCGATATGACCTGCGAGGCTTGGAGATGCCCCTGCATCCACCCGCTCCTGGCACGTTCCCGGATGAAGCTCATGAGTTTACGTTTCATGGTTTGGCGTACGGCCCAGAGTTCCTGGTCGGGGATATCCAGGACTCGTTGCCACATCGCCGTGTCGTCGCATTTCTCCGTCCATTCCGGGCCGAGATGCTTGCCGTATAGTTGGTTGAGGTCCGGCGCGATCCAGGTCGGCGCATGAATGCCATTGGTCACGCTGTGGATCGGGACTTGCTCGGTCGGTAGTCCGGGCCACATATGGTGCCACATTTCTCGCGAGACCTGCCCGTGTTCACGGCTGACCCCGTTCACATGGGCGGCCAGCCGGAGGGCGAGCGCCGTCATGTTGAAGCCTTGCCCCTGGGATTCGGGGGTATCGCCTAGGCGGAGGAAGTCTTCTCGCGAGAGGCCCAACTGCTCCCAATAGCCGGTAAAGTACCGGTCCATGAGATGGTGGGGAAACACGTCGTGACCGGCTGGCACTGGTGTATGGGTGGTAAACACCGTGCTCTGGCGGACCGTTTCGCAGGCGTCCGCATGCGTCGATCCCTTCTGGATCAATTCGCGAATGCGCTCCAATGTGAGGAAGGCGGAGTGGCCCTCATTGGCATGCCAGACCGTCGGTGCGATGCCCAATGCACGAAGCATACGGACACCGCCGATACCCAACAGATATTCCTGACAGAGGCGCATCTCCTGATCGCCGCCATACAGTCGAGCTGAAAGAGCCCGATTCTCAGGACTGTTCTCGGGGACGTCTGTATCGATGAGATAGAGGGGCACCCGCCCGGCGAGCACTTTCCAGACTGCTGCAGTCACGACCCGGCTACCGATCTCGACCGTAATCCTGCACGCGTTTCCTGATGGAGTGAGGGCGGGATGAATCGGCGATTCTGCTTGTTTGAACGGAGCATAGGCCGCCTCCTGCCATCCCTCCGGCGTGATCCGCTGCCGAAAATATCCTTGTGGATACATGAATCCGATTCCCACCAGGGGCACACCCAGATCGCTGGCTTCCTTACAATGGTCCCCGGCAAGAATGCCCAGACCACCACTGTAGATGGGGATGGACCTATGCAGACCAAATTCCGCAGAGAAGTAGGCGATGGTGGGGGCTTTCAAATCGCCGTGCTGTGTTTTAAACCAACTGTGTTTGTTCTGAAGGTACTCGTCGAATATCTTGAGGGCGGCAGAGTACAACCGCATATACGAATGATCTTGGGTGAGGTGCATGAGTCGGTCTGGCCTGACTTTGGCCAGTAGTTCGACGGGGTTGTGGTGGGTCAGCACCCAGAGGGTCGGATCGATGTATTCAAACAGCCGACGGGCCTCCGGAGTCCAACTCCACCAAAGGTTATGTGCCAATTCCATGAGACGGGAGAGACCGGATGGAATGCCATTCGGTAAACCAGTTGCTGTTTGCGAAGTATCCACTGCACCTCCTCGTTGCTGATATCGAAGTCGGCGTTGTCGTGTGGGAACGGCTTAAGCTCGATTGGCGAGAGCGATCACGCGTGACCGGCCTTATGCCAGGATGTCCATTCGTCTGAGAATGCCACGGAGGCATACCGTTCGCCAAGTATTTTAGCAACTCGGTTCATCAGTTTGGCGACTTGTTGCATGTCCTCCGGGGGAAGGTCTTGTCGAAATCGAGGGTGCAACCCCCACCGAGTTTCCACTTCTTCTCCGGTGACGGTTGACATCACGCTCACCAACTTGATTTCGGTTCCCGTCGGACCTTGGGGTTTAGGCGTTTCGGTGGGTGGTGGTGCGGACGTTGTATCGGTTGCTGGGGTGGCTGTACTGACCACTGCGGCTGGCGGCTCGTCTCCGGCCAAGATCGCCTTTATAGCGGGAATCACGGCGCTCGCGCAGAGCGTTGCGGCGGAGGAGACCTGCGCGTTTCCTGCGATTCCCATCGTGTCGGCGACTCGTCCGCCAAAGTCTTTCAACATCTCGTCCTTCACAGAATTATTTTCGGTGACAAGAAACCTGTACTGCTCATAGGTCTGCCGACTTTCTGCCACCGCTGCGCCGACGGTGAGCATAATTTCTGTTTGATCGACGCCGGAACCGAATGCCGGTTCGAGTACGTTCTTCAATTGCAGGGTGACGGCGTCCTCGAGATTGTCCATGAACTGGGGTTGTGCTTTGACCGGCAGATACAGCGCGGAGAGCCGGTCTGTCAGATTGAACATAATCTTGATGAACTTCAAGGTAGAGGCTCCACTCATCCTGTCGTTTCAATTTCAAAGCCCGCTCCGGGGCGGTCCGTTTCATAACCGTCACGGATTCTCCCGCAACAGCGAGTATGAGTTCGGCAAGCTGGCGAAGTTGCGATAGGTGTTCTTGGTTGGCGGTTGCCATAGGGGTCTCCTCTTCAGTGGCGGGATTATAACGGAGACAGGCTCGGCGATCAAAGAGGTTGTTTCAGCAATGTCTTGTCCGTTCTTTGCCTCGCAGGTACGATTGCTTGGCAGGATGCTGAAAAAGGAGGCGATGGGCCTGATGATCGTCGTGCTCGCGCAACGCGCGGCCTGAGAAGGCCCTCGTTGGACGCGCGCAGTAGAAGATCAATCAGCCCCCATCCCTAGAGACGTAACGAGCAAGCTTGGAGTGAGCATGTATATCGTTCGATGCGCGCAGTTGGGATCATCCCAGCCACCCCTTAATAGAGTGATAGTGCGCTGCGGCCTTGCTGGACAGCCTTTTTGAGCATCCTGCAAGTGGTCTAATGTCGGCATATTGTGAGACGGTAAGTTGAATGGCTGAGGAGATGGCGATGAAAAAATCCAGATGCAGTTTTTCATTCGTTGCAGGGTTGGTGGCGGTGGTGGGGCTATTCGGTTGTAATCAGGAGACGCCGATAGAAAAGACGAAGGCTGCGGCTGCGTCCGGCAATGCGGCGACGCAGGCAGCAGGGCAGGCTGCGGTGGATGCGATAAAGACTCCGATGGATAAGGCCCGTCAGGTGGAAAGTACATTGGAGCAGTCGGCTGAGCAGACAGCCGCTCAGAGCAAGGAATCGACGCAGTAGAAGGGGGAGGGGTGGCCTGGTTGGTCCCCCGTGCTCACGGAACCACCACGATGAAGCAGTAGTCGTTCGATGTGCGCAGTTGAGGACCAGCCAGGCCACCCCTTGAAAGAAGGTAACGAGTGAGCTTGGAGGGATCATTGGTAGCAAGGGAATAAAAAGGTGTCAGCATTGTTTGAATTGACGGCTGTGAGTTTTGGCGAATATGATTCTTGATACCGTTATCTTCCCTTGGCAGGTCAAGCAGTGAAACTCGTGAGCGCTCCACCCACGTTCAAATCAGCCACAATTCAGCCACAGGTTGAAGACTTCCAGAATGAAAACAGGAAGCTCGGGAGCGCTGCGAATAGGCAATACGCAATCCTTCGGCCTCCTCGCGTGAATAATACGATGAAACACAGAGCCAGATGCTGTAGCTATTTACCCCCTGCATAATTCTGATACTGAGGCAGCATTCCTCTGCCAGTTCCCCCTACTTTGGACAAACATTCGTTCCACTCCCGTTTGATCGTGGCGATTTTTCTCAGCGTGTCTTCTCTGGTTTGTGGCAATATTGGAATGGCATGGCGCTTGCGTCGAGGGGGAAGTCGCGACACTTAATTCCAAACAGATGGAGGCGAGGATGGATGACGACGGAATGATCTTTGTAGCCCATTGGACGCACACACCTGAGAATTGCCCCGGAAGAAGCAAGGAAGGCGCTACCATGCTCAATGAATTTTGGGCAAAGCGGGATCTCGCCGCAAAGAAAGGAATCAAGATCCTGAGCGCCTATGTGGCAGTCACGGAACATACCTACTACATCACTCTCCAGGCTAAAGACTATCAATCCATACTGGAGTTTTTCGAGCCGTTGGCCCCGACCCAAACCGGGAGCATTCATCCGGTCACAACGATGGATGAATGGACGAAGCACATTGATCCGAAGAGGAAGAGATGAATCGATGGCAAGGCTGGGGAAAGGGGTGGAGCGAGTTGGCGCATATCGAGTAGAGCCTGGTTGGAAATAGTGGATGAGGCACTCTCACGTCATAGGATTTCTGTAGCTTAACTGTAGCGGAACCATCGTGCCCAATCTGGTTTGATCGGTCTTTTATCTGCCTCTGGCCTTCGTAAATGATTGAGATAGAACCGATGCGGTAAGATCAGGCTTTATAGTCTCTGTGGCATCGGGGTTTTCACATCTCGCTCCCTTCGCTATTTTCTGGTAGGCAAAGCGGAGTAAGTTTCTGGGCTGCCGTGCAATGACACTCATGAGCGCTATGGTTTTTCATCCACTTGCTCCCTTCAGGATGGCCTAGTCGATCCTCGATTGCGCGTGTCGAACGATATACATGTTTCTTCCAAGCTCGCTCGTTGTCTCTTCAGGGATGGGGGCTGATTGATCTTCTACTGCGCGCGACTTTCTCACTCACCCACCCATTGGCACGCCGAGACGTGCCAGTTACCCTGGCGAGGGCCTTCCTCTCTTTCCATCTTTTTAAGGAGTGGCCAAGCCTGCCCTCAACTACGCGCATCGAACGAACACCGTTTCACCGTGCGCGTTCTGCGAGCACGGAGGGCACCTGGCCGCTCCGTTCCCCTTCTCTTTGAAAGGGCGTCGGAGAGTATGTTATACAGCGCTTCCCCTGAATGACCGGACTGCCCAACAACTCCTTCGCTCATCTCTATGGAACAAGAAACGAAAATCTATGTGCTGAAGCGCCCCGTTGACGAGGCCGTTTCCCGGAAGCTCTCCATTGACTATGCGGCGGCGTTGAATAGCCAGCAGCTTGCGGCGGTGACTGCGGGCGAAGGGCCATCGCTGGTCATTGCCGGCGCCGGCAGTGGCAAGACTCGCACCTTGGTCTACCGCGTGGCTTACTTGATCGACTCGGGGATCGATCCTTCCCAGATTCTGCTCCTGACCTTTACCCGAAAATCGGCCCAGGAAATGCTCGATCGGGCCGGTGAACTGATCGGCGTGCGCAGCGAGCGTGTCCGTGGCGGCACGTTCCACTCTGTGGCCAATATGTTGCTCCGGCGCTATGGCCGGTCCATCGGCCTTGAGCCGGGCTTCACGATTCTCGATCGGGGCGACGCCGAAGACTTGATCGCCTTGGTTCGCGCGCAGATGGGTTTGAACGAAAAAGACAAGCGGTTTCCCCGCAAGGGGACGATTGCGGAGATGTTCAGCAAGGCCGAGAATACGTTACGTCCGCTCGCCGAGATCGTGGTCGAAGAGTTCGATCATTTTTCCGACCATCTGGATGCATTGGAACAGTTACAGCGGGGCTATCAGGCGTCGAAGCGGCAGCGTCAACTGGTGGATTATGACGATCTACTGGTGTTGCTGCGGCGACTTGTGATGGAGGACGAAACAGTCCGTCGGACTATCTCATCCCTCTATCGGTACATCCTGGTGGATGAGTACCAGGACACCAATCGCTTGCAGGCGGATGTCATTCGGCATCTCGCGTCTACGCATCAGAACGTGATGGTCGTCGGGGACGACGCGCAATCGATCTACGGGTTCCGAGGCGCGACGTTCAAGAACATCATGGAGTTCCCGACGCTCTTTCCCGGTACGACCATTTATAAGCTGGAAGAGAATTACCGCAGCACCCAGCCGATCTTGAACCTCGCGAATACCATTATCGAAGAGGCGAAGGAGAAGTACAGCAAGCATCTCTTTACAAGGAAGATCGATGGGCCCTTGCCGGTTCTGGTGGAGGCGGCGGGGGAAAATGCCCAATCGCGTTTTATTGCACAAAAGATTTTGGAGTTGCGGGAGGAAGGGGTTCCGCTTGACGAAATGGCCGTGTTGTTTCGGTCGAGCTTTCATTCGTTCGATCTTGAAATTGAGCTTTCTCGTCACGGACTGCCGTTTGTCAAGCGCGGCGGGGTGAAGTTTATCGAGACTGCGCACGTGAAGGATCTGTTGGCCCACATGCGTGTGGTGGCCAATCCCTTGGATGCAGTCAGTTGGCATCGAGTGCTCATGCTCGTCGAAGGGGTGGGACCGAAGAAGGCGCAGGATGTCATGGCTGCGCTCGCGAAATCGGATAATCCCTATGTCGCCCTTCGCGCAATGACGGGGCGATCGGGGAAAGGGCTCAGAGATTTAGCCCTGACGCTCGAAAGTCTTGCCGGATCCGGAGACCTTCGTCCGGCTGAGCAAGTGGGTCATATCTATGAGTACTACCTGCCGATTCTGAAGGAGCAGTACGACGACTATCCCAAGCGCACGCGGGATCTGGATCATTTGCAGACGATCGCGGAGGGGTATCAAGCGGTCGAAACATTTCTGTCCGATCTCGCGCTGGAGCCGCCGGACGGAAATGCTGCCCGCGCCGAGGCGCCCGATCGTGACGATGAGCGGCTGGTGTTGTCCACGATCCACTCTGCCAAGGGGCTTGAATGGCAATGTGTATTCGTCATCTGGATCGTGGATGGACGATTCCCGTCGGTCTATTCGTTTAGTGAAGATGAAGGGCTGGAGGAGGAGCGCCGGTTGTTCTATGTTTCCGTGACGAGAGCCAAGCGGCATTTGTACTTGACCTACCCGATCAATGTGTTTGACAGGGGCAGCGGCATGGTACTGTCGAAGCCGTCACGTTTCCTGGACCCTGTTTCGCCTGCATTGCTGGACCAGCTGGTCTTGGTGGAGGAAGGTGGGCAGCATGACTGGTATTCTCGCGACGATCGCTAGCAGGATGCTGAAAAAGTCCGCCAGCAGCGTTCTCGACTCATCGAAATCCTCAACGTACCCCCGAGGGTACGCCTCCGGTTTCGATTCGCCTGCGGCCTTGCTGGACAGCCTTTTTGAGCATCCTGCCAGCTGTTCATGCGTCAATGCTATTCGATAAGTTTACAGCGGGATTTGAGCACAAACTGAGTTTTTCTGCAGCCTGCTAGATGTAGGCGATGCCTCCTGCGTAAACCTCCCGGCATCGAAACGGATTTCCATCAATGATGCGTGCGCTGTGCAGAGTAGTCGCGATGGGTCTTCTCATGGGCGGACTTCTTTTCGCGCCGAATGTGGGGATGTCGGAAGAGCGTCGATCGTCAGCCGACCGGATGTGGGGACAGTTGCTCAGTGAGGCCCATGCTCTGAGTCTCCCGACAAAGTTTCTCAGGGCTATCCCACCGAGCTTCGTTCGGTTTGAATTCGACGATTTGCACAGTTACGCCGCCGAGTATCATCCTGGGGAGCATCGGATGGTGCTCAATCGTGCGCTGTCCTTTAATGGAGCCGGTGCCACGTTGCGCCCACTCCAGCGGCTCACCCATGCCGAGATTGAAACGCTCTATCACGAACTGTTTCACGCCTATATCGACTATCTGGTGACGTCGGCTGCGTCGTCGTCCGAAGTCGTGCCGGATCCAGTGCTGGCTTTCGCGAGAGCGCAGCAGCGCTGCCATTATGAAGCGGTGTTGATCACACCCGTCGTGCAGAGAAAGAGTGAAACTGAGGAGCGGTTTCTGACTGAGCGTGAATCCTGGGAAGCTCTCAACGAAACATGGGGGGTGTTTGTCGGGTGGATTGTATGGAACCAGTTGGAATTGACTAGTCGCGCAGGACAATCGATTCAAAAATCTGGGAAGAGTCAGGATGAATGGGTGAGTCGTCTTAGCAGTGCCGATCGAGAAGGAACTCTCCGTGGGTATTACGAACCGGAAGATTCTGCTGAGCGGGCCATCGCTCAAAAGCGGTACTTGGCCCCTGCCTCGCGTTTATCGGAACAGGAAGCCGCGGTAATTATGAAGGATGTCCTTGAGTTTTCCCCCAGCCTCCTCGCCCGCGCGAGAGGGGCACTCTCCGGCCTGGGTCAGGGAATTGAACGACAAGGTCAGTGCAGATAGTCAAATACGTATCTCCATAAGCATATGAAATATCTGTGGGGCGTTGGGAAAGTGAGATTGACATAGGAAATAGATATCGTCGAGAAAGGTAAATACGAAAAAGAGAGGACTTGGCAGGATGGGGCCAGGGGAACCTCTATGGAAAGGAGTTTCGGATAAAAACAAGATAATTCTGCTTTTGGGTCTTGACATCGCCATACTTCATCAATAGAATCCAGCGTTTCATAAACAAGTCTATGTCCACAGCGCACCTCATTCATCCTTGTTCAATAAGGAGTGGGGGCCGTGCGTGGACCGGCTTGCTTTTATTTTTTCATCATACGGATGAAAAAGATAATGATAAGGAAGCATTTAGAATTGTTGTGTCGCGTGAGAGCGTTTCGGGCAGGTACCCAAGTGGCCAAAGGGGGCAGACTGTAAATCTGTTGCCATCGGCTTCCAAGGTTCGAATCCTTGCCTGCCCACCAAAGCTGGATGCAGGCAAGTTCCGAGTGGTGAGTGCTGAATGTTGAGCGAATGAGAAATCAGCCTTTGAACTCAGCACTGCGCACTCAGCATTCAATGACGGGCGGGCGTAGCTCAGTGGTAGAGTTCCAGCCTTCCAAGCTGGCTGTCGTGGGTTCAAATCCCATCGCCCGCTCCAAGAGAAGACGCGAGGCGTTAGGCGTAAAACGTGAAACGTCGAGGAAGTATCTGGGTCGGTAGTATGGAGTGCCGTTTCACCTTTTACGATTCACGTTTCACGGAGAGGGACGCCCACGTAGCTCAGTTGGTAGAGCACGTCCTTGGTAAGGACGAGGTCACGCGTTCGATCCGCGTCGTGGGCTCCAGGAAGAGCTCGCTCGATCCATGGGCTCATTAAGAGTGCGTGAGGCGGTAGGGCTTCCGGAGATTTTTAGAAAAGGAGTACGGTATGGCGAAGGCGAAATATGAGCGGCGGAAGCCGCACGTGAATATAGGGACGATCGGGCACGTGGACCACGGCAAGACGACGTTGACGGCGGCATTGACGAAGGTGTCGGCGGATAAGGGTATGGCGAAGTTCATCTCCTACGACGAAGTGGCGAAGGCCAGCGAGAGTCAGGGGCGGCGCGATGCCACCAAGATCATGACCATTGCGATCAGTCACGTGGAGTACGAAACGGCGAATCGCCATTACGCGCATGTGGATTGCCCGGGCCACGCCGATTACGTCAAGAACATGATCACCGGGGCCGCGCAGATGGACGGCGCCATCCTGGTCGTGAGCGCGGCCGATGGGCCCATGCCCCAGACGCGAGAGCATATTCTCTTGGCCCGGCAGGTGGGGGTGCCCTACATCGTCGTGTTCCTGAACAAGGCCGATAAGATCGATGACAAGGAACTCTTGGAGCTGGTCGAACTGGAAGTGCGCGAGCTGTTGACCAAGTACGGCTTCCCGGGCGACAAGACCCCCATCATTCACGGGTCTGCCTTGAAGGCGATGGAGGGGGATCAGGGGCCGCTCGGCGTGCCGGCCATTTTGCAGCTCTTAGAAGCGGTGGACACGTATATCCCGACGCCGCAACGCCCGATCGACAAACCGTTCCTGATGCCGATCGAAGACGTGTTTACCATCAGTGGGCGCGGGACCGTGGTGACGGGACGGATCGAGCGGGGGATCGTCAAGGTGGGCGACGAAATCGAGATCGTAGGCTTGCGCCCGAACCAGGCCACCATTGTGACCGGGGTCGAGATGTTCCGCAAGGTGCTCGACGAAGGGCAGGCGGGCGATAATGTCGGCGTGCTGCTGCGGGGGACGAAGAAAGAAGATGTGGAGCGGGGGATGGTGCTGGCGAAGCCGAAGAGCATCACGCCGCATACGAAGTTCAAGGCGGAGATCTATGTGTTGGCCAAAGAGGAAGGGGGGCGGCATACGCCGTTCTTCAATGGCTATCGGCCGCAGTTCTACTTTCGGACGACGGATGTGACGGGGGTCATGACGTTGAATCCGGGGGTGGAGATGGTGATGCCGGGGGACAATGTGAGTGTCACGGGGGAGTTGATCAGCCCGATCGCGATGGATCAAGGGTTGCGGTTCGCGGTGCGCGAGGGCGGCAAGACCGTCGGCTCCGGCGTCGTCACCGAAATTCTGGCATAAATCTGACTGTTGTCGTATGACGGCATGGGAGTATTGAGATGCGAGAGATCATTGATTTGGCATGCACGATCTGCAAGCAGCGGAACTATTCCACGATGAAGAATAAGAAGAACGATCCGGATCGGCTTGAGCGGAATAAGTTCTGCAAGTTCTGTCGGAAACACATTGCCCATAAGGAAGTGAAGTAAGTTGGGCTGCCGGCTCAATGGCTGGGTTGTCAGCCGTCGTAGGGGCATGGTGTCAATGGTAGCACATCGGTCTCCAAAACCGAGAGTCTGGGTTCAAATCCTAGTGCCCCTGCCAATCGCTGGGTAGTGGAAGGGTCAGGATCAATACCGACGGTAGATTGCGAGTAGGTTTGTGGCGAGCGGGGAAGTTGGGCGAGGTGAGGGGGCGGAGCGCGTTCTCTCTCTCTAAGAAGCGAAGGTGAGGTGCGCATGTTCAGGAAGTTTACGGATTCTATTCGAGAGTTCTTCATCGATGTGCGCGGAGAGTTGAAGAAAGTGTCGTTTCCGACTCGGGCCGAAACGATTGGGTCCACGACAGTGGTCATTGTCTTCTGCATCATCATGTCCCTGTATCTGTCGGCCGTCGACTCGGTTCTCGTATGGGTAGTGAGCAAGATTATATAGACAGATATCAGGAAGTGAGAGCCTCCGCATGACATACAGTCAACCAATGATCCGAGGGTAGGGCATGGCAAAGAATTGGTACGTCATTCATACCTACGCAGGCTTCGAGGGACGGGTGAAGACCAGCTTGCTGGAACGAGCCAATCAAATGGGATTGGTTGAGAAGCTGGGACAGGTACTCGTGCCGACGGAGGATGTGATCGAGATCAAGGACGGTAAGCGCCGAACGTCTCGACGAAAGTTTTTCCCGGGGTATGTGATTGTGGAGTTAGAGTCTCCGCTCATCGATGAAACCTTGCAGATGATCAAAGAGACGCCGAAGGTCACAGGATTTGTCGGCGCTGGTGCGCAGCCTACACCCTTGTCGATGAGCGAGGTAGAGTCGCTATTGAAGCAGGTTGATGTGGGAGCGTCCGGGCCACGCGAACAGGTCAAATTTATCAAGACGGATAATGTGCGGATCATCGATGGGCCGTTTCTCGGATTTAATGGTGTAGTGGACGAAGTGGCTCAGGACCATGCCCGGCTTAAAGTCCTGGTCAGTATTTTTGGACGCTCCACTCCGGTGGAGCTTGGGTTTTTGCAAGTTGAGCGGATTTAACCTCCGAAATGGTCGAACGTGGGTAGGAGTGTAGGATATGGCCAAGGAAGTATCGGCACAGATTAAGTTGCAGATTCCAGCCGGGAAAGCAAACCCGGCTCCTCCTGTCGGACCGTCGCTGGGTCAGCACGGTGTCAACATCATGGAGTTTTGCAAACAGTTCAACGCGAAGACGCAAAAAGAAGGGGATAGCATCATCCCGGTGGTCATCACGGTCTATAAGGACCGGTCGTTTACCTTCGTGATGAAAACTCCGCCGGCGTCCGACCTCTTGAAGAAGGCTGCGGGCATCATTAAGGGATCAGGTGTTCCCCAGAAAGACAAGGTCGGAAAGATTACAAAGGCGCAGTTGCGTGAGATTGCACAAAAGAAGTTGACGGATCTCAATGCCGTCGATCTTGAGGGGGCAATCAAGATCATTGAGGGGACGGCGCGCAGTATGGGAGTGGTGGTTCAAGGGTGAGGCGTTAGATCAGGCAGGACTGCCACGTACTGCCCGATCCAGAACTTGCGATGGTGTAGAGGGGAGAACGGAAATGGGGAAGAAGATGAGAGCGGCAGTTGAGAAGCTTGAACCTCGGGCCTATGCTCTGCGTGAGGCAGTCGAGGCGGTGAAGCGTTCAGCCTTCACAAAGTTCGATGAATCCGTCGATCTGGCGCTTCGCCTAGGCGTCGATCCTAAACGTGCGGACCAAATGGTGCGTGGCACGACCTCGCTGCCGCATGGCACGGGGAAGAAGGTGCGCGTGCTGGTCTTTGCCAAGGGAGAGAAGGAGCAGGAGGCGCGGCAAGCCGGAGCGGACTATGTCGGGTCCGATGACTTGATGGAAAAGATCAAGGGTGGATGGCTGGACTTCGATTGCGCCATCTCGACCCCGGATCTCATGGCGGCCGTCGGGAAGCTCGGAAAGGCTCTGGGCCCTCGCGGGCTTATGCCGAATCCGAAGACCGGGACCGTGACCTTTGACGTCGGCAAGGCCGTGTCGGAAATCCGTAAGGGCCGTGTGGAGTACAAGGTTGAAAAGGCCGGAATCATTCAGGTGCCTGTCGGGAAGGTATCGTTTCAGCCTGAGCAGCTCTATGACAATGCTGCGGCAGTTCTTGAGGCCGTGATCAAGGCAAAGCCCGCCTCGTGCAAAGGACGCTATCTGATGAGCGCGACTCTCTCAAGCACGATGGGGCCTGGGGTGAAGCTCGATGCCATTGCGTTAGCCAAGGAGTGGAGTTAGTCGGGGTGATGCCGAGTGGAAGGGGAAGGGTTCGATTATGAATAAGGACGAGAAATCGACAGCAGTTGCAGAGTTGACGGAGACATTCGGTCGTGCACGGCTTGCCATTGTCACCGAAAGTGCCGGGCTTTCCGTCAACCAGGTTACGGAACTTCGCAAGCTGTTGCGAGGCGCCAAAGCCGAATACAAGGTCGTTAAGAATACGTTGGCTGCCCGTGCTTCTGAGGGCACGATCCTTTCAGGGGTGAAGACGTACCTCAAGGGACCGACGGGGTTGGTGATCGGCTATGACGATCCGGTGCTCCCCACCAAGATCCTTCGGGATTTTATTCTGGCGGAGAAGCGCGAACAGAAGATCAAGATCACCATCGGTGTGTTGGAGGGCAAGGTGGTGCAGCCGGCTGAATTGGCGGCGGTTGCGAAGCTGCCGAAGAAAGAAGTTCTCATTGCGATGTTATTGTCGGCCATGCAGGGACCGGCGCGTGGCCTGGTGTATACGCTTAGCGCGGTCTTGTCGAAATTTGTGAGAGTCATTGCAGCCATTCAAGACAAACGAAAAGGAGATGGGGACATGTCAACGACCACGGCAAAATTATCACAGGAAGAGTTGATCAAGGCCATCGAGACGATGAGTGTACTCGATTTGGCAGAACTCGTGAAGGGGTTAGAGTCTCGATTCGGCGTCACTGCTGCCGCACCGGTCGCTGCTGCCGCTCCTACAGCAGGTGGGGGTGCCGCCGCTGCAGTTGAAGAGAAGACAGCGTTCGACGTCGTGCTTGTGTCTGCTCCGGCGGACAAGAAAATCCAAGTCATTAAGGTCGTTCGCGAACTCACCAGCCTCGGGTTGAAGGAAGCGAAGGATCTGGTCGAAGGCGCGCCAAAGCCTGTGAAGACCGGTGTGACGAAGGAAGAATGCGACACCATGAAGAAGAAGCTCGAAGAGAGCGGCGCCAAGGTCGAGATCAAGTAGTCTCGATTTGACCAGTCTCTAGAATCTGTGGGTGCCTGCCATGTGCGGGCGCCCAAGTCTGCCCATTGTGTAGTGGAGGACCGGCGAATGTCCGAAACGACTCTGCAAGAGTTTATCGAGCGAAAAGACTACTCTCGCATTCATAGCAGCATCGAAATTCCCGATCTTATTGAGATCCAGAAGCGCTCCTATGAAGAATTTCTTCAGCGGGAGGTCGAGCCGGAACGTCGCAAAGATCATGGGCTCCAAGCAGCCCTGGCGAGTGTCTTTCCGATTCCGGACTACAACAATACGGCCGTATTGGAGTTTACGAGCTACACGCTCGGCACCCCAAAGTACGATGAGCGAGAATGCCTTGAGCAGGGAATGACCTTTGCCGTTCCGCTCAAGCTCCGAGTACGCTTGGTCGTGTTCGACAAGGAAGATAAGGGTTCCAAGAAAAAGGTGCTCGACGTCCGAGAGCAGGAAGTCTACGTCGGCGAGCTGCCGCTCATGACGGAGCGGGGAACTTTCATTGTCAACGGCACGGAACGTGTGGTGGTCAGTCAGTTGCATCGGTCTCCGGGGGCGTCCTTTACGCACGATAAGGGCCGGACGCACTCCAGCGGCAAGGTGTTGTACTCTGCCAGAATCATTCCCTATCGCGGATCGTGGTTGGATTTCGAATTCGATGCTCGCGATATTCTCTATGTGCGCATTGACCGTCGGCGAAAAATGCCGACGACCATTCTGTTAAAGGCCTTCGGGTATTCGGGTGACGATTTGCTCAAGATGTATTACCCGGTCGAAGAGATTCGAATCGTCAAGGGCAAGATGCTGCGAAAACTCGACCCTGAGATTCATCAGGGTCTGCGCTGTTCGGCGGAAGTGTTAGAAAAAGGCGGCAAGGAACCATTGGTGCGGGAAGGCGCCAAGCTCACGAAGGGGCTCATTGCAAAGCTCAAGGCGGCTGGCGTGAAGGAAATCCCGCTTGCACCGAGCGAATTGGTCGGTCGTGCGGTCCTGACCGAACTGGTGGATTCAAAGAAAAACAAGATAGCTGAGAAAAATCAGCGGCTCACCGCTGAGATTGTCGAGTCGCTGCTCGAAAGCGACATCGAAGAATTCAAGGCGATCTACTTCGATACGGTTACCTCGACGCCGGTGATTCTGGACACCTTGGAGATGGATAAGACCGTCTCCAAAGAGGAGGCGATGGTCGAGATCTATCGCCGCTTGCGGCCGGGAGAAACGCCCTCGGTCGACACGGCGCGAGCACTCTTCGACAATCTGTTCATGAACTCCAAGCGGTACGATCTTTCGCCGGTTGGGCGTCTGAAGTTGAATAAGAAGCTGGGTCTCGATCTGCCGCTGGAGCAGCGGACGCTGACGGCGCAGGACATGGTCGAGGTGATTCGCTATCTCGTGAACTTGAAGCTGGGCAAGGGCGAAATCGACGACATCGACCACCTGGGCAATCGTCGTGTCCGTTCGGTCGGCGAGTTGTTGGAGAACCAATTCCGACTCGGGTTAGTCCGCATGGAGCGCAGCATCAAGGAGCGGATGAACCTGCTGGATATGGAAACAGTGCTGCCGCACGATTTGATCAATGCGAAGCCCGTGGTCGCTGCCGTGAAAGAGTTCTTCAGCAGCAGCCAGCTGTCTCAATTCATGGACCAAACGAACCCGCTCGCAGAAATTACACACAAGCGGCGGCTTTCTGCGCTCGGTCCCGGTGGATTGACCAGAGAGCGAGCGGGGTTCGAAGTTCGCGACGTCCATCCTTCGCACTATAGCCGTATTTGTCCGATTGAAACGCCGGAAGGCCCGAACATCGGCTTGATCACGTCGTTGGCGACCTATGCGCGTATCAATAAGTTTGGGTTTATTGAAGCGCCGTATCGCAAAGTGGTGAAGGGGCGGGTTACCGACGAAATCGAGTTTCTTTCCGCGATCGAAGGGGACAAGTACATCATCGCGCAGGCGAACTCCAAAGTGGATGCGTCTGGCCGCCTGGTATCCGAAAACATTTCGGCGCGAGCTGCCGGAGATTTCGTGACAGCCACCTCGGACAAAATCGAGTACATGGACGTGTCGCCGAAACAGGTGGTGAGCGTGGCTACTGCCTTGGTGCCGTTCTTGGAACATGACGACGCCAACCGTGCCTTGATGGGATCGAACATGCAGCGTCAGGCGGTGCCGCTGCTTAAGTCGGAGGCTCCGTTAGTCGGTACGGGAATGGAAACCGTGGTCGCGCGTGATTCGGGCTATGTCGTGCAGGCCCGGCGTGCCGGTGTCGTGGAAAGCGTGGATGCCACGAGGATCGTTGTGCGTGCCGACTCGAAAGAAGGTCGGAAAAGAAATGATGCCGGCTTGGACGTGTACGATCTGATCAAGTTCCAGCGATCGAATCAAAGTACGACCATTACGCAGACGCCAGTGGTTCGGCTTGGGCAGCCTGTGAAAGTGGGACAGGTCTTGGCCGACGGTCCCGCCATCGATCATGGCGAACTGGCATTGGGTAAGAACATTTTGGTCGCCTTCATGCCCTGGGGCGGATACAACTTCGAAGACGCCATTCTGTTGAGTGAAAAGCTGGTGCGTGAGGATGCGTTCACCTCGATTCACATTGAGGAATTCGAAGTGGAGGCCCGCGACACCAAGTTGGGGAAAGAGGACATTACGCGCGACATTCCGAACGTTGGAGAGGAAGCGCTTCGCGATCTTGACGAGAGCGGGATTATCCGTATCGGGGCCGAGGTGAAGCCTGGAAATATTCTGGTCGGGAAGGTGACGCCGAAAGGCGAAACACAGCTGACGCCGGAAGAAAAGCTGCTGCGGGCCATATTTGGTGAGAAAGCGGGCGATGTGAAGGATACATCGCTCACAGTGCCGCCGGGTGTCGAGGGCATCGTCGTCGATGTGAAAATCTTTTCGCGCAAGGGGCTCGATAAGGACGAACGTTCCAAGAGTATCGAAAGCGACGATGCGATGAAGCTCCAGCGTGATCACCACGAGGAGCTTCGTATCATCGACGAAGAAAAAACGAAGAAGTTCAGAAAACTGCTGCTGGGGAAGGTGGTCGGCCGTGATTTGATGGATCCTGAGAGCGGTGATGTCATTCTGAAAAAGAAGGGCAAGCTGACCGCAGAGATTCTCAAACGGTTGCCGGATGAGACGGTCCGCTACATCATTCTGAGCGATCCTGACGAGCAGAAAGAACTGGAAGACGTCGAGCGGCGGGCGAAGGAGCAGATCGAAATCCTTCAGACGCTGTACGACGAGAAGGTGGGGCGCCTGAAGCGGGGCGATGAGCTTCCGCCTGGCGTGATCAAGCTCGTCAAGGTCTATGTGTCGATGAAGCGCAAAATTCAGGTCGGCGACAAGATGGCCGGGCGGCATGGAAACAAAGGCGTGGTCTCTCGGGTCTTGCCCGAGGAAGACATGCCCTGCTTGCCGGATGGGACTCCGGTGGAAATTGTGCTGAATCCACTCGGTGTGCCGTCACGAATGAACGTCGGTCAAATTCTAGAAACTCACCTGGGTTGGGCGGCCAAGACATTGGGGATCAAGGTGGCGAGCCCGGTATTCGATGGAGCGTCAGAAACAGAGATTAAGGAACTACTCAAAAAAGCGAACTTGCCGACCAGCGGGCAAACCATGCTGATGGACGGTCGAACCGGAGAAATGTTCGGCAGTCCCGTCACGGTCGGCTACATGTATGTCTTAAAGCTCCACCACTTGGTCGATGACAAGATTCACGCACGGTCAATCGGTCCCTATTCGCTCGTCACGCAGCAACCGCTCGGCGGCAAAGCCCAATTCGGCGGCCAGCGGTTAGGAGAAATGGAAGTGTGGGCGTTGCAGGCCTATGGGGCTGCGTCCACGCTGCAAGAGTTCTTGACGGTCAAATCGGACGACGTGCCGGGCCGATCGCGGATGTACGAAGCGATCGTCAAGGGTGAGCCGTTCCTGGAGCCTGGATTGCCCGAGTCGTTTAACGTCTTGGTCAAAGAGCTGCAGAGTTTGGGACTCGACGTCGAACTGGTCAAGTCGCAAGACTAACCCATTTGTGTGCCGGCCATAGCGGTCGGCGTCAGAGGAGGTCACTACCTTGGAAGGCGTCTATACATTGTTTGAGAAGCCGCGCGATGCGGTGTCGTTTGATTCGATGCGGATCAGGATCGCGTCACCGGAAAAAATTCGGTCGTGGTCCTATGGCGAAGTGAAGAAGCCGGAGACCATCAATTACCGGTCGTTTAAACCGGAAAAAGACGGACTGTTCTGTGCGAAGATTTTCGGTCCAATCAAGGATTGGGAGTGCAACTGCGGCAAGTACAAGCGCATGAAGCACCGCGGTATTGTCTGTGATAAGTGCGGTGTCGAGGTCATTCAGTCAAAAGTCCGCCGAGAGCGCATGGGCCATATCGAGCTCGCGGCGCCGGTTGCGCATATTTGGTTCCTCAAGGGCGTGCCGAGCCGGATCGGAACCTTGCTCGACATGAGCCTCAAGGGGCTGGAGCGGATTCTTTATTTCGAGAGCTATGTCTGTGTCGATCCAGGATCGACAGATTTGACGGAGAAAGAACTGGTCTCGGAAGAAAAGCTTCGCGATCTCCAATCCTCATACGGCCCTGGCTCCTACAAAGTTGGTATCGGCGCCGATGCTATCCGAGAATTGCTCCGCAAAATCGATATCAATGCCAAGTGGGATGAGATTAAGGCTAAGGCGAAGACGTCAGCCTCCGCAGCGCTGAAGAAGAAATATGCGAAGCAACTGAAAGTCATCGAGGCCTTCCGGAAGTCTGGAAACATGCCTGAGTGGATGATCATGGATGTGATCCCGGTGCTGCCACCGGAGTTGCGCCCGCTTGTGCCGCTGGACGGCGGAAGGTTTGCGACTTCAGACTTGAACGATCTGTACCGCCGCGTCATCAATCGGAATAATCGGCTGAAACGGCTGATCGAGCTGAAGGCGCCTGGCGTGATTATCCGAAACGAAATGCGGATGTTGCAAGAAGCGGTTGATGCGCTCTTTGATAACGGTCGTCGCGGCCGGGCAATTCGTGGACCCAACAAGCGGCCGCTCAAATCGTTGAGCGATATGCTGAAGGGGAAGCAGGGGCGCTTTCGCCAAAACCTGCTTGGTAAACGAGTCGATTATTCAGGCCGAACCGTCATCGTCGTGGGGCCAGAGCTTCGGCTGCACCAATGTGGGCTGCCCAAGAAGATGGCACTCGAGCTCTTCAAGCCTTTTATTTTCCACAAGCTGGAGGAGCGAGGCGCTGCGACGACAATCAAGAGTGCCAAGCGCTTGGTTGAAAAAGAACGACCGGAAGTGTGGGACGTGCTTGACGAGGTGATTCGCGAACATCCCGTGCTGTTGAACCGTGCTCCGACGTTGCACCGGCTCGGTATCCAGGCATTTGATCCTGTGTTGGTTGAAGGCAAGGCTATCCGGCTGCATCCGCTGGTCTGTGCCGCGTTCAACGCCGACTTCGACGGCGACCAGATGGCAGTTCACGTTCCATTGTCGGTCGAAGCACAGGTCGAGGCACGCGTGTTGCTGATGTCGATCAATAATATTCTCTCGCCCGCCAACGGCAAGCCGATTGCGGTACCGTCGCAGGACATGGTGCTCGGCTGTTACTGGCTGACTAAAGAGCGTGCAGGATGCAAGGGAGAGGGGAAAGTGTTCGGTTCACCGGAGGAAGTGCGCATTGCATTTGATTCGCAAGAATTGGACGTGCATGCGCGGATCAAGGTGCGGATCGAGGGGAGTCTCGTTCAGACCACCGTCGGGCGAGTTATCCTGTCGGATGTGCTCCCTCCGGGGTTGCCGTTCGCCAACGCGAATAAGCTCATGACCAAGAAGGAAATGACGAAGCTCATCGATACGGTCTATCGCCAGTGCGGTCACCGTGAGACCGTCACCTTCCTCGATAAGGTCAAGGATACGGGGTTCGAGTATGCCACGCGCGCCGGTATTTCGATCTGCATAGACAACATGCATATTCCGACCAAGAAGCAAGAATTGCTAGGGAAGGCTCAGCAAGAGGTTACGGAAATCGAACGGCAGTATGCCGAGGGGTTGATCACCAACGGTGAACGTTATAACAAGGTGATCGACATCTGGGCCCATGTGACTGAACAGATTGCCAATGAAATGATGAAGGAGTTGGGTGCGGGTGGCGATCCGAACAAGGCCGAGTCCTTCAATCCAATCTTTATGATGGCGGACTCCGGTGCTCGAGGAAGTTCTCAGCAGATCCGCCAGTTGGGTGGTATGCGCGGTTTGATGGCAAAGCCGTCCGGTGAAATTATCGAGACTCCGATTACCGCCAACTTCCGCGAAGGATTGACGGTGCTGCAGTACTTCATTTCGACGCACGGCGCCCGCAAGGGGTTGGCCGATACGGCGTTGAAGACGGCAAATTCCGGCTATCTCACGCGTCGCCTGGTGGATATCGCGCAGGATGTGATTATCAACGAAATCGATTGCGGCACCACCGACGGCATCATTGTGAGCGCATTAGTAGAAGGGGGAGAAATCATTCAACCGATCGAAGAGCGGGTGTTGGGACGGTTGGCGGCAGAAGACATTCGCGATCCGGTTACGGGTGAGATCATTGTGTCATTCAATGAGGAGATCGACGAGGAGCGGACCAAGGCGATCGTGGAAGCGGCGGTCGACCATGTCAAGATTCGCTCTGTGCTGACCTGTCAGTCGCGCCGTGGAGTCTGCCGATCCTGTTACGGGCGTGATTTGGCCCGCGGACGGTTAGTCGAAAAAGGCGAGCCCGTTGGTGTCATTGCGGCGCAGTCGATCGGTGAGCCGGGAACACAGCTGACCATGCGGACCTTCCACATCGGTGGAACGGCGAGCAAGGTGGTCGAGCAGACGGTGACCGAATCCAAGCATGCCGGGACCATCAAGTTCATGAGCTTCGATGCCAAGAAGAATGCCGACTTCCCTAACTCCGGGATTGCGGTCAGAAATAAAGAGGGTGAATGGGTCGTCATGAATCGGAACGCTAAGATTGCCATCGTCGATGAAACAGGGCGTGAGCGCGAGAAGTATGGGGTCGTCTATGGCGCCAAGATCAAGGTGAAAAATGGTGGTCGTGTCGAGGTGGGCCAGAAATTGGTCGAATGGGATCCATACTCGCTAACCATCCTCACGGAAGTCGGCGGTAAGGTGGCGTATGGGGACATCATCGAAGGCGTCTCTATGAAGGAAGAGTTCGATGAAGTCACCGGCCTTTCCCGCAAGGTGATCGTTGAGCATAGTGGCGCGACGTTGCGTCCACGTGTGTCAATCAAGGATGAGGGTGGGAAGACCGCCAAGGTTGCAGCCGCGGCCAACGTAGCTCGCTATCTGCTCCCGGTCGGGGCGCATATCTTTGTCGAAAAAGGGGCGGTGGTCACTCCCGGCGATGTGTTGGCTAAGATTCCGCGTGAGACGACCAAGACAAAAGATATCACCGGCGGTTTGCCTCGCGTGGCAGAGTTGTTCGAAGCCAGAAAGCCGAAGGAGACGGCGGTTATCAGCGAGATCGACGGCGAAGTGTCGTACGATGGTTTCGTGAAGGGTATGCGCAAAGTGCTGGTCAATAATAAGATGGGCGATGTGAAGGAATACTTTATACCCAAGGGTAAACACGTCAACGTGCACGAGGGCGATTGGGTCAGGGCCGGTGAGCCGTTGATGGACGGATCGGCCAATCCGCACGACATTCTCGATGTGCTGGGTCCGAACGAGCTGCAAAAATATCTCGTCGATGAAGTGCAGGATGTCTATCGGTTGCAAGGTGTGACAATCAATGACAAGCACATCGAGATTATTGTGCGGCAGATGCTGCGCAAGGTCAGAATCGAAGATCCTGGCGACACCGAATTTTTGCCCGGCAGTCAAGTCAGCAAGATGGTATTCGATGAAGAGAATGAGCGAGTGTCGGCGAAGGGTGGACAGCCGGGCCTTGGGAAGCCGGTGCTGCTGGGTATTACCAAGGCAGCATTGACCACCGATAGCTTTATCTCGGCAGCCTCATTCCAGGAGACTACCCGTGTCTTGACAGAAGCTGCGATCAACGGGCGCGTCGATAATCTGTTGGGCCTGAAAGAAAATGTCATTGTCGGTCGTTTGATTCCAGCTGGAACCGGCTTCGAAGAGTATCGGGATACTTTCGTCATTAGTCCCAAGCCTGAGCCCGTGATTGTTGCGCAGGGAGATGCTGCGCCACTTACGCACGAAGGTGTAGCGACCGGATCAGTAGAGCCCGCTCGCTCATAATGCAAGCGATGGAAGTGAAGACTTGACATAGCGATCAATGCTCACTACAATCCACCGGCTCTGCCCCTGAAGGGTTAAAGTGGAAAACGGTCAAACTGTTACGAAGATGAGAGTGACGTACTAATGCCGACAATTAATCAGTTAGTCAGAAAAGGTCGCCAGCTAGCGCACGGGAAGACCAAGAGTCCTGCACTCAAGTCCTGTCCTCAGAAGCGTGGTGTCTGTCTTCGTGTCTATACCTCAACGCCGAAGAAGCCGAACTCGGCGCTGCGTAAAGTTGCGCGTGTCAGGTTGACGAATGGAATGGAAGTCACGACATATATCCCCGGTGTCGGCCACAACCTTCAAGAGCATTCCATCGTGCTTGTGCGTGGCGGTCGTGTGAAGGACTTGCCGGGTGTGCGTTACCACATTGTCCGAGGTGCTCTCGATGCCGTCGGTGTGGCGGATCGAAAGCAGAGCCGTTCGAAGTATGGAGCGAAGCGTCCCAAGTAAGACAATTATCACAGTTTGGTAATGAGAGAGTGAATGACACATGCCAAGGACTAGATTTTTAGACCACCGCGATCCACTTCCTGATGTGCGATATCGGGATAAGCTCGTCGGAAAATTTTTGAATATTCTGATGTCGGGTGGAAAGAAGAGTACGGCTGAGCGTATTTGCTACGGAGCCTTCGATGTTATTCAGGAGAAGACCGGCAACGATCCACTTAAAGTATTCCGGTCGGCGCTTGATAATGTGAAGCCAGTCGTTGAGGTGAAGTCACGTCGAGTAGGTGGTGCCTCGTACCAGGTGCCGGTGGAAATTCGCCCGGCTCGCCGGATGTCGCTGGCGCTTCGATGGTTGGCGGAATATTCCCGGACTCGAGGCGGTAAGAGTATGCGAGAGAAGCTTGCAGCTGAGTTGTTGGACGCATCGAACAATACGGGGGCGGCGGTTAAGAAGCGAGAAGACGTGCATCGGATGGCGGAAGCCAATAAGGCGTTCGCGCACTATCGCTGGTAGCGTCGTTCTGTGCTGCAGCTGGGCCGTGCTGCGATCCGCTCACGCGGGTGATTGCAAATCGCAGCGTTTCACCGGCCCTGGTTGCGGCATATATTTTTTCAGGGGAAGTACGTGGCGCGTCAATCACCATTAGAGCAAACTCGGAATATCGGCATCATGGCTCACATTGATGCCGGTAAGACGACGACTACGGAGCGCATCCTCTTCTACACAGGAATTTCACACAAGATGGGTGAAGTTCACGAAGGTGCGGCGACGATGGACTGGATGGAGCAGGAGCGGGAGCGCGGTATTACAATTACGGCTGCTGCAACGACCTGTTTCTGGCGAGACCACCGAATCAATATCATCGACACCCCGGGACACGTTGATTTTACGATTGAGGTCGAGCGTTCGCTTCGGGTTCTCGATGGGGCTGTGGCGGTGTTTGACTCCGTACAGGGGGTTGAGCCGCAATCGGAGACGGTCTGGCGGCAGGCGGATAAGTATAGTGTGCCGAGGATCGCGTTCATGAACAAGATGGACCGAATCGGCGCAGATTTCTATGTCAGCGTCCAGACAATGATTGATCGGTTGGGAGCAAACCCTGTTCCGATTCAGATTCCCATCGGGCGAGAGTCTGAATTTAAGGGGTCGATCGATCTTGTGACAATGAAGGCCTATGTGTATGACGACGAGACGCTTGGTGCCAAGTACATCGTCAAGGAGATTCCTCCTGATCTGCTCGACCGGGCTAAGGAATACCGCGATAAAATGCTGGATGCGGTTGCTGAGTTTGACGAGCAGGCAATGGAAAAGTATCTCAATGGCCAGCCCTTAACGGAAGAAGAGATTCGTCGAGCTATTCGTGCGGGCGTGATTTCGATGAAGATGACTCCTATTCTGTGCGGGTCGGCTTTTAAGAACAAGGGTGTGCAGCAGTTGTTGGATGGGGTTGTAGATTTTCTTCCGTCTCCTCTGGATGTCGAATCAGTGACTGGGATTGATCCGAATACCGAACAGGAAGTAAAGCGACGCCCGTCAGATAGTGAGCCCTTCGCGGCCTTAGCCTTCAAGATTATGACAGATCCGTTTGCGGGTCAGCTCACATTTCTACGGGTATATTCCGGCACGTTGAAGACGGGAACGTCGGTCTCGAATGTGACGAAGGGGACGAGGGATCGCGTTGGACGTCTTCTGAAGATGCATGCAAATAAGCGGGAAGATATCGATGTGGCCTATGCGGGTGATATTGTCGCGGCCGTCGGACTAAAGGGGGCGACAACCGGAGATACGCTGGCGGATGAAAAGCAGCCGGTCCTGCTCGAGGTGATGAAGTTTCCTGAGCCGGTCATTGCCATGGCGATTGAGCCAAAAACCAAACAAGATCAAGAGAAGATGGGGTTCGCGCTCCAGAAGTTGGCGCAGGAAGACCCTTCTTTCCGGGTGAAGACGGATGAAGAGACGGCGCAGACCATCATTGCAGGGATGGGGGAGCTGCATCTGGAAATCATCGTCGATCGTATGCTGCGTGAGTTCAAGGTGGAAGCCAATGTTGGAAAGCCGGAGGTGGCCTTTCGGGAAACGATTCGTAAGAAGGCTGAAGCTGAGGCAAAGTATATTAAGCAGACCGGTGGTCGTGGCCAGTATGGACACGTCGTGTTGACTGTCGAACCTACTGAGTCAGGTAAAGGCTTGGAGTTCATCAATAAGACTGTCGGAGGCTCTATTCCAAAAGAGTTCATCCCGGCGATCGAAAAAGGTGTGAAGGAACGGCTTGATTCCGGGGTGATCGCGGGCTATCCGCTTCGCGATGTGCGGGTTACAGTAATCGACGGGTCGTTTCATGACGTCGATTCCAATGAAATGGCGTTTAAGATAGCCGGTTCGATGGCATTTCTCGATGCTTGTAAGAGAGCCGATCCGGTGTTGCTTGAGCCGATCATGAAGGTGGAAGTTGTGGTTCCCCAGGATTTTATGGGCGATGTGATCGGCAATTTGAATGGTCGTCGAGGCAAGATCCAAGGTATGAAGGGGCGGGCGGCTGCTCAGGTCATTGATGCGTCGGTGCCACTCAGTGAAATGTTCGGGTATGCCACCGATCTTCGGTCTCGAACGCAGGGTCGTGCCACCTATAGTATGGAGTTTGACCGATACGAGCCGGTGCCCAGGCAGATTTCAGAAGCCATCGTTGCCAAGTATCGGGGTGAGTAGTCGAGTCGATTCTTGAGTGCGGACGGAAGGGAGCGGGTATGGCGAAGGCGAAATATGAGCGGCGGAAGCCGCACGTGAATATTGGGACGATCGGGCACGTGGACCACGGCAAGACGACGTTGACGGCGGCATTGACGAAGGTGTCGGCGGATAAGGGTATGGCGAAGTTCATCTCCTACGACGAAGTGGCGAAGGCCAGCGAGAGTCAGGGGCGGCGCGATGCCACCAAGATCATGACCATTGCGATCAGTCACGTGGAGTACGAAACGGCGAATCGCCATTACGCGCATGTGGATTGCCCGGGCCACGCCGATTACGTCAAGAACATGATCACCGGGGCCGCGCAGATGGACGGCGCCATCCTGGTCGTGAGCGCGGCCGATGGGCCCATGCCCCAGACGCGAGAGCATATTCTCTTGGCCCGGCAGGTGGGGGTGCCCTACATCGTCGTGTTCCTGAACAAGGCCGATAAGATCGATGACAAGGAGCTCTTGGAGCTGGTCGAACTGGAAGTGCGCGAGCTGTTGACCAAGTACGGCTTCCCGGGCGACAAGACCCCCATCATTCACGGGTCTGCCTTGAAGGCGATGGAGGGGGATCAGGGGCCGCTCGGCGTGCCGGCCATTTTGCAGCTCTTAGAAGCGGTGGACACGTATATCCCGACGCCGCAACGCCCGATCGACAAACCGTTCCTGATGCCGATCGAAGACGTGTTTACCATCAGTGGGCGCGGGACCGTGGTGACGGGACGGATCGAGCGGGGGATCGTCAAGGTGGGCGACGAAATCGAGATCGTAGGCTTGCGCCCGAACCAGGCCACCATTGTGACCGGGGTCGAGATGTTCCGCAAGGTGCTCGACGAAGGGCAGGCGGGCGATAATGTCGGCGTGCTGCTGCGGGGGACGAAGAAAGAAGATGTGGAGCGGGGGATGGTGCTGGCGAAGCCGAAGAGCATCACGCCGCATACGAAGTTCAAGGCGGAGATCTATGTGTTGGCCAAAGAGGAAGGGGGGCGGCATACGCCGTTCTTCAATGGCTATCGGCCGCAGTTCTACTTTCGGACGACGGATGTGACGGGGGTCATGACGTTGAATCCGGGGGTGGAGATGGTGATGCCGGGGGACAATGTGAGTGTCACGGGGGAGTTGATCAGCCCGATCGCGATGGATCAAGGGTTGCGGTTCGCGGTGCGCGAGGGCGGCAAGACCGTCGGCTCCGGCGTCGTCACCGAAATTCTGGCGTAGTGATTGGCCGGATGAATAGAGGAATGAATGGTTAAGGTTGAGCAAAGAATTAGAATTCGATTGCGCGGGTTTGACTACCGCGTCTTAGACCAGTCAGTGGCAGAAATTGTGGAAACCGTCCGCCGGAGCGGGGCGAAAATTGTGGGGCCGATTCCGCTTCCTACGCGCATCGAGAAGTTTACGGTGCAAAGTGCGACGCATGCAGATAAGAAGGCTCGCGAACAGTTCGAAATCAGGACTCACAAGCGTTTGATGGACATCATGGATGCGACTCCTGAAACCATGGATTCCCTGATGAAGTTGAACTTAGCCGCCGGCGTGGACGTGGAAATAAAACTGTAGGGAAGGTCAAGGTTCAGGTTAAGGCTAAGCTCGACCTTAGCCTCAGCCTTAACCTAAGCGGTGAAAGAATGACGAACGGGTTGTTGGGTAAAAAGCTGGGGATGACCCAGATATTTGATGAGACGCGGTTTACGCCTGTGACCGTTATTGAGGCAGGTCCTTGCCGTGTGGTCACGATCAAGACAAAAGAGCGCGATGGGTACGAATCCGTCCAGTTGTCTTTTGGCGAAGTGAAAGAACGCAAGTTGTCCAAAGCCGAGCTTGGTCATCTGAAGAAGACGGAGGCTCCTGCCACTCGTATACTCAGAGAGTTTCAAAAGGTCGGTGAGGTGACAGTGGGACAATCCATCAAAGTCGATATCTTCAAAAAAGGCGACTGGGTGGATGTCATCGGTATTTCGAAGGGAAAGGGGTTTCAGGGGGTAGTAAAGCGGCATCATTATGCCGGCGGCCCCGAATCTCACGGATCGATGTTCCATCGTCATCCCGGTTCGATGGGTGCTAGTTCCTATCCTTCTCGTGTCTGGAAAGGGAAGACGTTGCCAGGGCACATGGGGGCGAAGAGGATTACGGCCCAACGATTAAAAGTTATTGAATCCAGACCTGATGAAAACTTGCTGTTCGTTCGCGGGGCCATCCCTGGCGCGGCAAATGGACTGATCATGGTGAGAAAGTCGAAGAAGGGGTAGGGCATGCCCACGGTTGATGTCGTTGATTTAAAGAGACAGAAGGTCGGGTCCGTCGATCTTCCTGAAGAAGTATTCGGCTGTAAGCCGCATTCGGCCTTAGTTCATGAGGCGGTGGTGATGCAGCGTGCCTGTGAGCGTCAGGGCACGGCGTCGACATTGCGACGAGGAGAAGTGGCAGGGTCCGGTAAAAAGCCATGGAAGCAAAAGCATACAGGGCGGGCACGGGCAGGATCGATTCGTTCTCCTGTATGGCGTCATGGCGGATCGGTGTTTGGGCCGAAGCCACGTGATTATTCCTACAGCATGCCGAAAAAGAAATATCGTGCGGCCCTTCAAAGTGCGCTGTCGGCAAAGTTGGCTGATGGTCAATTGGTGATCGTGTCGAATCTGTCGTTGGATCAGCCCAAGACGAAACTGTTGGCTCAAGCGCTGGCCAATTTGGGCGCTGGGGCCTATGCCTTGATTGTGGCGGGTGCCGGGCATGCTGGATTGGCTCAAGCTGCAGGCAATCTTCCCAATGTGTGTGTTGTGGGGCCTGAAGGACTGAACGTCTACGATATTGTTCGCGCTGAAGTGATTCTGATTCTTGAGCGTGAGTTGCCGCGGGTGAAGGAGGTCTGGGCATGAAGGTGGGTCTCCATAGCATTCTGTTGCAGCCGTTGCTGACGGAAAAGATTACGGCGATGCGTGAAAGCAACAACACGGTGGGTTTTCTCGTTCACCCGGATGCGAATCGTGTCCAGATTAAGCAAGCGGTTGAAACATTGTTGAAGGTGAAGGTCGAGCGAGTGAACGTGATGAATGTTCGGGGGAAGGTGAAGCGCTTGGGGCGCTTCTCTGGTAAGCGGTCAGATTGGAAAAAGGCCTTTGTCAAGCTCAAGGAAGGCGAGAAGTTGGAGCTCTACGAGAGCGCATAGCGGGAACCTGCACCGGGCTGGCCTCGGTGTGCTGGAAGGACGACTGTTGTATGGGGATCAGAGTATATAAGCCGAGGACGCCGGGACGTCGTGGGATGACTGCGGTAACGACAGAAGAGCTGTCGAAGAAGAGGCCTGAGAAATCGCTCACGTCATTCCGTCGTAGCACCGGTGCGAGGAACAACGATGGCCGGACGACTGTACGTTTCCGTGGAGGTGGGCATAAACGGCTCTATCGAAAAATAGATTTCCGGCGCGACAAGACTGGAATCCCAGGGACTATTGCTGCCCTTGAATATGATCCTAATCGGTCGGCTCGGATTGCCTTGGTGCACTATAAGGATGGCGAGAAGCGCTATATCTTGGCTCCGGTTGGCCTAGAAGTCGGGAATGTGGTGCAGTCCGGTGTTGGCTCAGAGGTTCGTACTGGGAATGCGTTGCCCCTCTCCAGTATGCCGTTGGGAACGACCATTCACAATGTGGAGTTGAAGCCTGGGAAAGGCGGACAGCTGATCCGCAGTGCGGGTGGCGCCGCTCAGGTGATGGGGCGTGATGGCGAATATGTGCAGGTGCGGCTCAGATCCGGTGAAATGCGGAGAATTCTTTCAACTTGCATGGCAACTGTCGGACAGGTTGGGAATACGGATCATGAGAATATTAATGTTGGAAAGGCCGGTCGGGTGCGATGGTTGGGCCGACGCCCGAATGTGCGCGGAGTCGTGATGAATCCAGTCGATCACCCGCATGGTGGCGGCGAAGGAAAATCTGGACAGGGCAATCCCCATCCGGTTTCCCCATGGGGTCTTCCGACTAAGGGTTACAAGACCAGGAACAACAAGGCGACGGACAAGTTCATTATTTCCCGCCGCAAGTAGGAGTACGCGATGCCGAGGTCAGTCAGTAAGGGCGCATTCGTTGACGACCATCTGCTCCAGAAAGTGGAGCGGATGAATCAGAATAAGGATCGAAAGATTATTAAGACCTGGTCGCGACGGTCCACGGTTATTCCAGATATGATCGGGCATACGTTCGCGGTTCATAACGGAAAGAAATTTATTCCTGTCTTCGTAACGGAAAACATGGTTGGGCATAAGCTGGGTGAGTTTGCTCCGACCAGATTCTTTAAGGGGCATGGGCACGCCAGGACAGAAAAGTCGGTTGCCCTTAAATAGGGATAGGTTACGGTCTCGGCACACTCGATTGGATAGGACGGTTATGGCTGAAGCACAAGCAGTTTTACGGTTCGTACGGGTTTCTCCTAGGAAGGCCCGCCCAGTGGTCGATTTGATTCGTGGGCAGCAAGTTCCCATGGCCTTGGCCATGCTCAGGGGGTTGCCGCGTCAGGCGTCGAAGGTGGTTGAAAAGATTTTGCGATCTGCCGTGGCCAATGCGGAGCAAAAAGAGATGGGCGATAGTGAATCGATGGTGGTGTCTAAGGCATTTGTCGACTGCGGGCCGACGTTGAAACGCTTTCGGTCACGGTCGCAGGGGCGTGCGAATGCGATTCAAAAGCGTATGAGTCACATTACTGTCGTCGTGTCGGTTCCCAGCGTGAAGGAAAAGAAGTAGATAGAGATGGTTGGTGAAGTGGATTCATTTCCTGTCTGAGTGAGGCGCAAGAAGTTATGGGGCATAAGACACATCCGATCGGGTACCGGTTAGGATACAACGTTACTTGGTCATCTCGGTGGTATGCCAGCAAGGATTACGCGAAGCTGCTCCATCAGGATATCAGGATTCGCAAGATGGTCAAGCAACGCCTCTTTCATGCTGGTGTGGCCAAGGTGGAAATCGAACGATCTGGAGACCAGACGCGTGTGATTATTCACACCGCGCGCCCTGGTATCATCATCGGTCGTAAGGGGGCTGAGGTAGACAAGCTCAAGGCGGAGTTGGAGAAGAGCTACTCCGGCCAGGTCTACATTACGGTGAAAGAAATCAAGAAGCCGGAACTGGATGCTCAGTTGGTATGTGAAAACGTCGCTACTCAGCTAGAAAAACGTGTAGCATTCCGTCGAGCCATGAAGCGAAGTGTGCAGTCCGCACTTCGTCTTGGAGCCCAGGGTATCAAGATCATGGTGGGGGGCCGTCTTGGCGGAGCGGAAATCGCTCGTTCAGAATGGTACCGCGAGGGCCGTGTGCCTCTCCATACGCTCCGGGCAGACATTGACTACGGGTTTGCCGAAGCCCACACAACGATGGGGCAGATCGGGATCAAGACCTGGATCTATAAAGGGGAAATCCTTCCGTTACAGCCCCTCAATAAAGAGTCGTCATTTGACCGCAGACTTGGGTAATTCAAGAGGGTATTGTGTTAGCACCAAAGAAAGTTAAGTTCCGTAAAATGATGAAGGGGCGCATGACGGGCAAGGCCTATCGTGGCAGTCAGATTACCCTCGGAGAGTTTGGGCTAAAGGCGCTTGAGCCTGGCTGGATCACCAGCCGGCAGATTGAGGCGGCGCGCATTGCGATCACTCGGTGTGTGAAGCGCGGTGGCCAGGTGTGGACGAGAATTTTCCCCGATAAGCCGATTACCAAAAAGCCTGCCGAAACTCGAATGGGTAAAGGGAAGGGCAATCCGGAATACTGGGTCGCCGTTGTCAAGCCTGGCCGCATTCTTTATGAGATGGATGGCGTGACGCCGGATGTGGCCAAAGAGGCGTTCCGATTGGCTTCGCATAAGTTGCCCATTGCCACAAAGTGCGTCATTCGCGGAGAGTTTTAGCATCGATCGAACCGGACGCAAGGGTAAGGGAGTGCATTCATGGATTTGAAAGAATTACGGCAGCTCACGGGGCCGGAGTTGGCGGAGAAGACGCAGCAGCTCACGCAGGAACTCTTCAATCTTCGTTTTCAGCTGGGAACTGGGCGGCTGGAAAACCCTATGCAGATTCGAAAGACGAAGCGATCCATTGCCAGGGTAAAGACGCTTCAGCACGAGCTTACGCAGGCCGATCCAATCTCTACCGCGGCGAAAGGGGCTTGAGGATGGGAGAGTCAGCAAATAAACGGCGCGAATGGGTTGGGCGTGTGGTCAGCAATAAGATGAATAAGACCGTGGTCGTCGAGATCGAACGTTCGGTTATTCACCCACTCTACCGTAAAGTGCTTCGACGGGTAACGAAATTCAAAGCCCACGACGAGGACAATGCCTGCAAGATCGGCGACCGTGTGCGTATGGTCGAGACGAGGCCAATCAGTAAAGATAAGCATATGCGGGTTATCGAGGTCGTGGAAAAGGGACGGGGCGAGTAGTTCGAGGTCGTGCGAAGGGTAGAGGAAACACCGGGACTATGATTCAAAGCTATACATACATGGACGTGGCCGATAATTCCGGTGCCAAGCAGGCTATGTGCTTTCATGTGCTTGGGGGAACCAGGCGCCGGTACGCCTCTCTCGGAGATATTGTCGTTGTGGCTGTCAAAGAGGCCATTCCGGCAGCAACGGTCAAGAAGGGCGATGTAAGCCGAGCCGTGGTCGTGAGGACAACCAAGGAAGTGCGTCGGGATGATGGTTCCTATATCAAGTTCGATCGGAATGCCTGCGTACTGATCAATAAGGATGGTGATCCGGTTGGAACTCGCATTTTTGGACCGATTGCGCGCGAGCTGCGGTGGAAGAAGTTCATGAAGATTATTTCCCTAGCTCCGGAAGTGCTGTAGCGAGGGTGGAGACGGCGGGATGAATAAGCAGGGATTGCAGAAGAATCGAATTCGTAAGGGCGATGTGGTGGTTGTGATCGCTGGGCGCGACCGTGGCAAGTCCGGGAAAGTGCTATCGGTTGATCCCGGAGCGGGCAAGGTTGTGGTCGAAAAATTGAACATGATCAAGCGCCACACCAAGCCGAATCAGAAAGTCAAGCAAGGCGGCATCCTCGAGCGAGAAGCGCCCTTTGCGGTCTCAAATGTGATGTATCTCTGTCCAGTGACGCAGAAGCCGACCCGGCTTGGAGTGCGGACACTCGATGACGGCCGGCGGGTCCGGTTCAGCAAAAAATCGAACGACTCAGTCGAGTAGGAGTGAGGACGCCAGATGGCGAAGGTTGAATCAGGAAAAGGCGGCAAGACGTCGGAGCGGCGATCACCCAAGAAGAAGGAAGGGTCGTCGGCACCGCAGGCAATGGACGAGGGCAGCGAAGAGTCCAAGTTCAATCCACGGATGCGTGAGACCTACTTGCAGAAGGTTGTGCCCGCACTCATGAAAGAGTTCGGCTACAAAAACATCATGCAGGTCCCGAAGCTTGAGCGGATTGTACTGAACGTGGGGATGGGGGAAGCCATTCAGAACGTGAAGTTGTTGGAGAGCGCCGCCGGGGAGTTGGGCGCGATTACTGGTCAAAAGCCTCTGATTACAAAGGCAAAGAAGGCCATTGCCTCTTTCAAGTTGCGCCAAGGGATGCCGATCGGCACCAAGGTCACGCTGCGTAGTCGTAGGATGTGGGAGTTTTTCGATCGTCTCGTGACGTTGTCGTTGCCACGGATTCGAGACTTCCGAGGGGTCTCGCCAAAGTCGTTCGATGGCCGAGGTAATTACACGCTTGGACTCAAAGAACAGCTCATTTTCCCCGAGATTAAGTATGACGAGGTTGCATCTATCCATGGAATGGACATTACGATTGTCACGACCGCCAGAACCAACGATGAGGGCCGGGCGCTGTTGAAACATTTGGGAATGCCATTCCGGACGTAATGTCAAGCGAAGGAGCTGCAGGTGTCGAGATTAGCGCTCAGAAATAAATCGGCCGTCAAAGCGAAGTTTCCAGTCAGAGACTATCACCGATGTGAGATCTGCGGGCGCGTGAGAGGGTTCTTGCGCCGGTTTCGCATGTGCAGAATTTGCTTTCGGTTGCTGAGCCTGAAGGGAGAAATCCCGGGGGTTCGGAAGTCGAGTTGGTAGGCTATCTACTTTCTGCATCACTGGACTGGTAAGTTGCATTCGGTCACACGACGAACGTTAGCGAAAGGGTTGGTATGGTTACAGATCCCATTAGCGACCTCTTAGTACGATTACAAAATGGGTTTCGGCGACGTCACGATGTTGTGAGCGTTCCAGCCTCTCGTCTCAAGCGCGAAGTCCTTCGGATTCTCCAGAACGAAGGATATATTCAGGGCGTTCAGGCAGACATCGCGGATGGACATCCTGTGCTGAAAGTACAGTTACGGTATGTGGCAGAAGGGCAACCCATAGTCACCGGCATGCAGCGGGTGAGTAAGCCTGGCCGCCGTGTGTATGTAGGGATCAAAGACATCCCGCGAGTCAAAAACGGCATTGGCATGGCGATCTTGTCCACTTCAAAGGGATTGATGACGGATCAGGACTCTCGTCGTGCTGGATTGGGCGGCGAAGTGTTGTGCGCGGTGTGGTAATGGGCAGAGTAAGTCAGATTGTCAATGGACGGCTGGCTAGAGGAACGAGGCATCGATGTCGCGCATAGGGAAAAAACCAATCGTAATTCCAGCTGGAGTAGATGTCAAAGTTGTTGGGCCTATCGTGTCCGTGAAAGGTCCGCTCGGGAAAATCGATTGGTCGTTGTCTACGGGCCTTGGGGTTTCGGTTGCGAACGGACAGCTCGTGGTGAGCCGCTCAAATGAGGATCGGCAAATCCGTGCTATGCATGGGTTGACTCGCGCGGAGCTGAGCAACATTATTCAAGGTGTGACAAAGGGCTATGAACGTAACTTAGAAATCACCGGAGTGGGGTATAAGGTCGCTGTGCAGGGTCGAACGATGAGCTTCAACTTGGGCTATATCAACCCAGTCACCTATCCGATTCCTCTTGGAATCGACGTGAAGGTGGACAAGCAAACGCTGATCAATGTGAAGGGGGCTGACAAACGATTGGTGGGTCAGGTCGCGGCGAACTTGCGAGCTATCAAACCTCCCGACGTGTATAAGCAAAAGGGCGTTCGCTATGCGGGGGAAGTGTTGCGTAAGAAAGCCGGAAAGACAGGGAAGTAAGGTGATTCATGAATGCTGCAGATAAAGCGAGTCAGTTAACCAGGCGAAAGCAGCGGGTGCGAAATCGAGTCTTTGGAACGGCTGAGCGTCCACGTCTCAACGTGTTTCGCAGCCGCTCTCATATCTACGCCCAGATCGTTGACGATCTCAAGGGGGCCACGTTGGCTGCCGCGTCCTCACTGGATAAGTCTCTGCGTACCTCGGTGAAATCCACCGGCAGCATTGCTGGCGCAAAGGCTGTTGGAAAGTTGTTAGCCGAACGGGCTAAAGCCGTCAAGGTGCAGACTGTGGTATTCGATCGTGGTGGCCGGATGTACCACGGACGCGTCAAAGCGTTGGCTGAGGCATCACGTGAAGGCGGTCTGCAGTTCTAGATCGTGCCACGTTTCCGCCACGGTGCGGGAGCGAAGGGAACAAAGAGGAGAAATGTTAGGTGCGAGTTAATCCAGATGAACTAAGCCTGAAGGACAAGGTTGTCTTTATCAACCGCGTGGCGAAAGTCGTGAAGGGTGGAAAGCGGTTCAACTTCTGCGCGCTGGTTGTCGTTGGAGATGGACAGGGATGGGTCGGCATCGGGAAAGGGAAGGCTGCGGAAGTGCCTGTGGCGATCTCGAAGGCGGTCGAGCAGGCCAAGAAAAACCTGGTGCATGTTGCCCTCACGTCTGGGACGATTGCGCATGAGGTACATGGGCTGTTCGGGGCCGAGCATGTCCTTCTCAAGCCGGCAAAGAAGGGGGCAGGAATTATTGCCGGGGGCGCCGTTCGGGCGGTGGTCGAGGTCGCCGGCGTCCATAACATCATCGCAAAGACGCTGGGTCGTGGAAATCCATTTAATACTGTTCGCGCCACGCTCAACGGGCTTTGTCAACTCCGCAATGCTGAAGACGTTCTCAAAATGCGCCGTAATATGATGGGCGATGCACAGGATAAGGTGAGTGCCTAATGCCAACAGTGAAGACCGCCAAGGCTGCCCCAAAGGGGTTCGTGATCACCTTGCGACGAAGCCCAATCGGCACACCGCAAAAGCATCGGCTTGTTTTGAGTGGTCTCGGTTTGAGGAAGATCAGACAGAGGGTGACTCGTCCCAATACTCCGCAAGTTAGAGGGATGATCGGCAAAGTTGGATATCTATTGGAAGTGCAGCCACAATGAATTTACATAATCTCGGTCCTGCAAAAGGATCCAGGAAACGGCGGAAGCGTATCGGTCGTGGACCAGGTTCTGGTCATGGGAAAACATCAGGCAAGGGCCACAAGGGCTTGTTAGCCAGGTCCGGCGGTCGGAGTCGACAGGCGGGTGGGTTTGAAGGCGGCCAGATGTCCCTGATCCGTCGAGTGCCGAAGCATGGCTTTACAAACATATTTCGTAAAGAGTACTCGATTGTTAATCTGAAAAGCTTGAGTGAGATGATCACGCCCGGCACCATCACACCGCAGGCGTTGGTCGATGCCGGCTTGGTGAAGCGCAAGTCGTTGCCGATCAAGATCCTTGGAAATGGAGACCTTACGAAGGCGATTGTGGTGCAGGCGCATAAGTTCAGCAAGTCCGCAGAGGCAAAGATTCAAGCAGCTGGAGGGAGAGTCGAGGTCATCCCCGGTGTTTGAGAGACTCCTGACCAGTTTTCAGAATATTTTAAAAATTCCCGAGCTGCGCACCCGTATCCTCTTTACCATGGGGATGTTGGTAGTGTATCGGATCGGGGCGCATATTCCTACGCCCGGGATTAACGGCGACGCCCTCTCAGAGTTTCTGCAAAAGGAAGGCGGCGCGCTGCTCGGGTTTTTGGATATTTTTTCTGGCGGATCGCTCTCGCGGTTGACGATCTTGGCGCTGGGCATTATGCCTTACATCAGCGCGTCGATCATTCTTCAGCTGCTGACCGTAGTTGTTCCGCACCTCACGAAGTTGGCCAAAGAGGGCGAACGCGGTCGAAAAAAGATTATTCAGTACACTCGGTTCGGGACGATCGGCATTGCGGTGATTCAGGGCTTCGGGATCGCCGTAGGTCTCGAACAAATGAATAACGGCGCATTTGTAATGAGCGGGGGGTGGGGATTCCGTCTGATGACGGTCATCACCTTGACAGCCGGTACAGGCTTCCTCATGTGGCTCGGTGAACAGATTACCGAGCGAGGCATCGGGAACGGCATTTCCTTGATTATTTTTGCGGGGATTGTCGCGCGATTGCCTTCCGCTGTAGCCCAGACATTCGAATTGTACAAGGTCGGGCAGCTCAGTATTTTCTTGCTAGTCTCCCTCGCCTTGCTCATGGTCGTGGTGGTGGGAGCCATTGTCTTCCTGGAAAGCGGGAGGCGGAAAGTACCGGTTCAGTACGCAAAGCGGGTCATCGGACGCAGAGTGTTCGGTGGGCAGAGCACCCATATTCCGTTGAAGATCAATACCGCGGGAGTAATTCCGCCTATTTTCGCATCGTCCATTATTGCATTTCCTGCGACGATTGCCGGGTTTTTCGAGACGCCATGGGTCAAGGATATTGGCACCCAACTCGCGCCCGGGTCGATCTTATATACACTGATGTATGTTGGTCTCATTCTGTTTTTCTGTTTCTTTTATACCGCCGTGGTTTTAAACCCAGTGGACATGGCTGACAACATGAAGAAGTATGGTGGATTCATTCCCGGGATTCGTCCCGGAATACGGACTTCTGATTATATTTATAAGGTGCTCACGAGAATTACGTTTGCCGGATCAATCTATCTTGCGATCGTCTGTGTAATCCCTGAATTATTGATCTATAAACTAGGTGTGCCGTTCTATTTCGGCGGCACCTCGCTGCTGATCGTGATCGGTGTCGGACTTGATACGGCTCAGCAGATTGAGTCTCACATGCTCATGCGGAATTATGAAGGGTTTCTTGGTAAGGGTATGGCCCCGCTTCGTGGGCGGAGTGGGTGAGGGAAATCCATGCGGGTGGTGTTTCTCGGCGCACCAGGAGTAGGCAAGGGGACTCAGGCTGACCGTATCGCGGCACAGTATCAGGTGGCAAAGATCTCGACCGGTGATCTTCTTCGCGAGGCGGTGCGCAACCGGACTATGCTGGGCCTTGAGGCGAAGAGTTACATGGATCAGGGGAACTTGGTTCCTGACGCCGTGGTGATTGGACTAGTAAGGGAGAAGTTGGCCGATCTCAGCTGTGCGAATGGATTCGTTCTGGATGGATTTCCCAGAACTGTTCCACAGGCAGAAGCATTGGGAACGGTGTTGACATCCAAAGGGGTTGCGTTGGACCGGGTTGTGAATTTTCAGGTTTCGCGCGAGGATGTCGTGAGGAGATTGAGCGGCCGCCGAAGTTGCCCGAAGTGTCAAGCGACGTTCCATGTAGACTTTGCGCCGTCCAAGGTGGATGGGATTTGCGATCGATGCGGAGAGCCGCTCGTGCAGCGCAGCGACGATCGCCGCGATGCGATCGAGATGCGCCTGAAAGTCTATGACGAACAGACGGCCCCGCTTGTCCGCTATTACGATGAGCGGCAGTTATTGTTTCCTATGGATGCATCGGGTGCAGTGGATAGTCGTCTTTCGGCATCTCTCGCAGGAGCTGGCACCGTACCGGGGAACATGATCATTCTCAAGACGCCGGATGAGATTGCGGTGATGGCTCAGGCGTCGAGAGTGGTGGCAGAGACATTACAGATATTGCAGAAGGCCGTGCGGCCCGGCATCACGACCGATGAGCTGGACCGTATAGCCGAGGAAGAGATTCGGTCCCGTGGTGCGAAGCCCGCGTTTAAGGGGTATCGGAATTACCCAAAGACGCTCTGTGCCTCGGTAAATGACCAGGTTGTCCACGGGATTCCTTCCAAGCGAGTGCTAAAAGAAGGGGATATCATCGGACTCGACCTTGGGGCAATCGTTGGCGGGTTTTATGGGGACTCAGCGGTCACGGTCCCGGTGGGGCAGACGACCGAGCGGAATGCCCGCTTGGTTCAAGTGACTGAAGAAGCGATGTATCTCGGAATCGAGCAAGCGGTGGTGGGTCATCGACTATCTGATATTTCGCATGCAGTTCAGCGGCATGTGGAGTCTGCCGGGTACTCGGTCGTGACAGAGTTTGTAGGCCATGGAATTGGCCGGCAGTTGCATGAAGAGCCACAGGTGCCGAATTATGGGAAGGCTGGGCAGGGGCCCAGGTTACAGGCAGGGATGGTCCTTGCGATTGAGCCGATGGTTAACATGGGGGGCGCTGCCGTCAAGGTTCTTGATGATCGATGGACAGCTGTGACGATAGATGGGAGTCTCTCGGCGCATTTCGAACATACGATCGTGATTGAGCCGAGCGGGCCGCCGTGTATTTTAAGTCGGTTCTGAGAAGTTGAAGGTGTGGGTGTGCGATTCGGAGAGAAGGGATATAGATAGTGCCGAAAGAAGATATCATTGAAATTCAAGGCACAGTGAACGAGACGTTACCAAACGCGATGTTTCGGGTATCGCTGGACAATGGGCATAAGATTCTTGCACATATTTCCGGGAAAATGCGCATGCATTTTATCCGCATTCTTCCCGGCGATAAGGTGACCGTGGAACTGTCGCCGTACGATCTATCACGCGGGCGGATCACCTATCGGTTTAAGTAGGAGTGTGAAATAGAATATGAAAGTGCGATCATCCGTCAAGCCGATCTGTGCAAAATGTAAGGTGGTCCGGCGCAAGGGAGTGGTGCGAATCCTCTGCGAGAATCCGCGCCACAAGCAGCGCCAAGGATAGAAGTGCGGCCGGGGATGGGCGGCTTTCGTGCTCGCAGAACGCGCGCGATGAAACGGCGCTCGCTTGAGTTAAGAGCGCGTCTTGGCGCGCTCGGGATGGGCGGGTGAAAACGATGCGCGCTGGTGAGGCCCACCCAGCTCAGGCCAGTGAGAGTGGTACAGGAAGAGGGTAGGAGGAACTATGGCTCGTATTTCTGGGGTAGATTTGCCGAGGGAGAAGCGGGCGGACATCGGCCTGACCTATGTCTATGGGATTGGCCGGGCATCCGCACTCTCTATCCTGAGCAAGGCCGGGATCGACGGAGCAATTCGTGTGAAGGACTTGAGCGAAGAGCATATCGTCAAGATTCGAGAAATTATTCAAGAAGGCTATCAGGTTGAAGGCGATCTGAGAAAGACCTTCTCGATGAACATCAAGCGATTGATCGATAGCGGCACATACCGTGGTCTGCGTCATCGGAAAGGGCTGCCAGTCCGTGGCCAGCGGACCAAGACGAATGCGCGGACAAGAAAAGGCCGTCGCTCAGGTGTAGGAAGCAAACCAAAACCGCCTGCGCGTTCGGCCTAGTGCGCGGCCGTCACTTGACTAGGGAGCTGTATGAGTATCAAAAAAGGGAAGAAGAAAGAGCGCCGGATCGTGCAGAGCGGGGTGGCCCATGTCCAGGCCTCCTTCAATAACACGATCGTCACCATTACCGATCTGAGCGGCAACACGATCGTATGGGCAAGCTCAGGGAACCAGGGCTTCAAGGGCTCTCGCAAGAGCACGCCCTTTGCGGCTCAGCGGGCCGGTGAGGCTGCTGCGCGCAAGGCAATGGAGAGTGGAATGCGCACGGTGGATGTCTATGTGAATGGGCCTGGGTCCGGTCGGGAGTCAGCGATCCGATCTCTCCAGGCCGCTGGATTGCGGATCCATATGATTCGTGATGTAACCCCGATTCCACACAACGGATGCCGTCCACCGAAGCGGCGTCGCGTCTAGTGGTGTGTGTCGGGAGAGTCGAAGACGTGAGAATTGTTGGGCACACCTGCGTGGTGATGTCCGGTAACCGGAGGTAGAGCAGTGGCAAAGTATCGAGGCCCCGTCTGTCGGTTGTGTCGGCGAGAGGGTGAGAAGTTGTTTCTGAAAGGCTCGCGCTGTATGACGGAGAAATGCGCCATCGAGCGACGGAGCTATCCTCCGGGACAGCATGGGCAAAAGCGTCCGAGGAACTCAGAATACAGCACCCAGCTCAGAGAAAAGCAGAAGCTGCGCAGAATTTACGGTCTAATGGAATGCCAGTTCCGTGGTGTGTTTGAGCGTGCGGAACGGCAGTCTGGTATTACCGGCGAGGTGCTCTTACGGTTGCTGGAATGCCGACTGGATAATGTGGCCTACCGACTCGGATTCGGTGCTTCACGAAAAGAAGCAAGGCAGCTGGTAAGCCATGGGCATCTAACCATGAATGGTCGGAAGATCAATGTGCCTGGTGCACAGGTCAAGGCGGGCGACATCATTAGCGTTCGAGAGCGAAGTCGCACATTGATTTCAATCCAGGCGGCCTTAGAGTCGGTTGATGGGCGAGGTATTCCAGAGTGGTTGGAGCTGGACAAGACGGCATTTAAAGGCATGGTACGGGCACTGCCGTCGAAAGACCAGATTTCGCTGCCGGTGAATGAGCAGATGGTGGTGGAGTTGTATTCTAGGTAGATGCGGAATTGGGAGAGGGTCGGTCTCGGCGGAGAACTGGTACCGTTCAGTGGCTGGCTACTCGATGAGATGAAGGGGGAGACATGATTAAAGCGATGAAAGACTTTCAGATCCCGATGCGGGTGGAAGTCGACAAAGATACGCATAACCAAACGTTCGGCAGATTTACGACGGAGGCCTATGAACGTGGGTTTGGGACGACGGTCGGCAATGCATTACGGCGTGTACTGTTGTCGTCGCTGACGGGCGCGGCAGTGACCACCGTGAAGATCGAAGGGGTCCTGCACGAGTTCTCCACGATTTCTGGCATCACGGAAGATGTGACCTCCATTATTTTGAACGTTAAAGGGCTACGGCTCGCGGTACATACTGATAAGCCGAAGACGCTTCGTCTCAAGAAGAAGGGGCCTGGTGAAGCGAAGGGGTCCGACATTATTCATGATGCAGACGTGACCATCTTGACCCCGAATCTTCACATTGCGACGTTGGACAAGGATGCCTCGTTCGATATGGAAATGACGGTAAAGCATGGGCGTGGGTATGTGCCTGCCGAGCGAAATAAAGAAGAAGGGCTTCCGATTGGTGTGATCGCGATCGATTCGGTATTTTCCCCTATCAAGCGCGTGAATTTTCATGTGGAGAATGCCCGCGTCGGTCGCATGACCGACTATGATAAATTGACCTTGGAAATCTGGACGGATGGGACCATCTCGCCTCGCGATGCCTTGTCCACAGCGGCCAGCATTATGCGTGATCATATCGATATCTTTATCAATCCCGATGAACGGGTCGAAGGGCGTGCCGATCTTGGGAGCGATGAGGCGCAACGTGAGGTCAATAAGCATCTGTTCCGTAGCGTAAACGAGTTGGAGTTGTCTGTCCGTGCTGCAAACTGTTTGAAGAACGCAAATATCAAGACTATCGCCGACTTAGTTCAGAAGACCGAAGGAGAGATGTTGAGGACGAAGAATTTTGGCAAGAAATCGCTCAACGAAATTAAGGAAATATTGACGGAGATGGGCCTGGGACTCGGGGTGAAGCTGGATGCCGTGCAGCAGATCAGCGGTAGTTCGAAGAGCGAGTAACGAAACAAGAGGGAAGCCGTGCGTCATAGAAAAAATGGTAGACAGCTCGGACGACAAACCAAACATCGATGGGCGCTGTTCCGAAGTCTCGTAACTTCGCTGCTCGAGCATGAGCGAATCGAGACGACTGAGGCCAAGGCGAAAGAAGTTCGAGGGTTCACAGACCGGATGATTACGCTCGGTAAGGAAGGGACATTGCCGGCTCGGCGGCAAGCTCTTGCATTTATCCGAAGCAAGGACGTCGTCTCAAAACTATTCAGTGATGTGGCGCCTCGATTTAAAGACCGCCCCGGTGGTTATACGAGGATGGTGAAGACGAGACGGCGGATCGGCGATGCTGCGAAGCTTGTTGCGATCGAACTTGTTGCACGGCCTGAAACTGTGCCTGCAAAGAAACAAGCGCCTGCTGCATCAGCCTCTGCGAGTCCCACTGCTGGATAGGTCTCCTGTCCGCGAGATCTATTCGCGCGTGCACCGCTGCGTTAACGCTTCGACTAATTCCCCCAGTCCCGTTCACAAAGATTTTCCAGAAGCCCCGCTCGAAAGGGCGGGGTATTGACTCCATCTCCCCGAGTAGCCCATGCCGTGGTTCCGGCATAAGTTTACTTGGTAATAAGTGCATGCTACTATCGTGCCAGTCTTCTTCATGTTGCTCAAAAATGAGAGAAGGGACAAAGTGTGGCAACGCTGGGCACAAGGAGGTTTGTTAGCGCTTAGTGCGGTGTTGGCCTGTTTCCTCGTGTATTTGCTCGTGACCAATTCGACAACGGTTCCCACCCCGACGGCAGTGGTGCCAGGTTCCATGGACAGAGCTGATGCGACGATCTCCCAGTTTACCTTCACCCAAACGAAGGGCGATACGGTTCAATGGAAGGTGCAGGCGCAAGAGGCTCGGCTCTTTGAACGGGACAGACGGGCAATGCTCCAAGTTGTCGCAGTGACACTGTTCGGCCAGAAGGGAAAGGAATTGACGGTCACCGGAGATGAAGGGACATTGAACACGGAGACGAAGAACTTCGTACTCGCGAACCGATCAGAACCACTCGTGATTCGTACTGAGAGTGGATATGTGATTTACACAAACCATCTGGCTTGGACTGATCAGACAGGAGAGATCCGTACGCAAGATCCCGTCCGTATTGTTGGGCATGGCTTAGAGGTGAGAGGGCGCGGGTTGTTGGGACATTTGGACCGTGAAGAATTTGAAGTACTTGAGGACGTACATGTGGATTTGGCTCCTGCTTCTTAATGTGTTCCCGCTTGGGATGGCTTCATTGAGCGAATCGGCTGACGCTGCTATTCCCAAAGGCGGCGTTGATCAAGCGGTCAGCACGACCATTACGTCCAAGAAGATGACTGTAAAAAATCAGGACAGCCAAGCGGTCTTTGAAGGGGCGGTTGTACTGACTCGCGGGTCGTTGGTTGTCTATTCCGATCGCATGGTCGTGCTGTTTCGCGCGCATGACCCCTCCACAAGCGATAATCAAAAAGGGCATGAGGCCGTCAAGGGGGCTGCGTCTTCGAAAGGGCCTGATGCCGTGCCGGCTGTGTCGAGTCGATCGGTCAACAGGATTGAGGCAACCGGACGAGTAAAGATCGAGAAGGATTCTGGGAATGCGACCTGTGAGAAAGCCATCTACTACCAAGATGGAGATAAGATCGTTCTGACTGGTGACCCAGTGGCCTGGGATAAGGGAACAAGGGTCAGCGGTAAGCAAATCACCATGTTCTTGGCAGAGGATCGGAGTGTAGTGGAGGGAGGCTCGCATGTACGGATCGAGCCGGATGGGGGGGCAACTAAGTGATCCAGTCGGTTCAGGGAAATGCGTCGCTGACTGGCTCCCCGGTGAACAGGGCAGAGGGTGACTGGTTACGCGCGACGGGATTGGTGAAAAGCTTTCGTGCGCGAAAGGTCGTGAAAGGCGTCTCAATTGAAGTCCGCGCTGGGGAGGTCGTGGGTTTGCTGGGACCCAATGGGGCTGGAAAAACCACCATTTTTGACATGATCGTCGGTCTGTGCCAGCCAGATGAAGGGGCGATCTTGCTCGGGGAAGAGGTGATCACGGATCTGCCAATGTACAGACGCGCGCGGAAAGGTATAGGGTATCTTCCCCAAGAATCATCGGTGTTTCGACGCTTGTCGGTTGAAGACAATATTCTGGCAATTCTTGAAATGCTGAACTATTCTCGGTCAGAGCGTCGCGACCGTGTCGATGTCCTTCTCAAGGAACTGGATCTCAGCCATATTCGAACGAGCATGGCGTATGCGTTGTCGGGTGGGGAACGTCGGCGGCTGGAAATTACTAGGGCACTCGCGACGAGCCCGTCATTCATGTTGCTCGACGAACCTTTTGCAGGGATCGACCCGATTGCCGTCGCCGACATCCAACAAATTATTTCTCGATTGAAAGAAAAAGAGATCGGCATTTTGATCACCGATCACAATGTCCAGGAGACACTGTCCATTACGGATCGGGCCTACATTATCAACGAAGGGTTGATTCTTGAAGCAGGGTCTCCCGAATCCATTGTCAAGAGTGAGACGGCGCGCGCCGTTTACCTAGGAGAACGATTCAAGCTATGACGCGTAAGGGTGTGTGCGTATGAAGCTCCGGCTCGACCTTCGACTGAGTCAAAAGCTGATCATGACTCCCCAGCTGCAGCAGGCGATTAAACTGCTGCAGCTGTCGAGACTCGAGCTCCAGCAGAGCCTCACTCAGCATTTGATGGAGAATCCGCTCTTGGAGGATCTTCCCACTGAGACAGAAGAGAGCGAGGCCGGAAGTGCAGAGGAAAAGGCGGAAGATGCTGCGGCATCGGCGGACAGTGAGGCATCGAATGCGGAGGAGTCGACTCCGGAAGAACGGGATACGCCGGATGAGGCCTCAGCGGCTGGTTGGGAAGAGTACTTCGGGAGCGATCGCCGGATAGGCGGATCAGAGTCTCGGTCGTCCTCGCAGGACGAGTTTCCATCCTATGAACAAACCATGGCGAAAGCCACGTCCTTGGAAGACCATCTCCTCTGGCAGCTGTCGTTTTCTGGTTTATCGGATCGTGAAAAGGAAATTGGGCGGTTGATCATCGGTAACCTTGACGATGATGGGTACTTGCGTATGTCTCTCGCAGAGATGGTCGGAGGAACCGATTTCCCTGAGGTGGAAGCGGAGTCGGTCCTGAGGGATATTCAAAGCTTTGATCCAACTGGCGTGGCGGCACGAGATCTTGCGGAATGCCTGCTCTTACAAGTCGGACACTTGGGGAAGAGTCCGATGGGGTCATTAGGGGCTCGGCCCGGCGCATTGAAGGGATCGATCGTTGAAGCCATCATTCAGCATCATCTCAAAGACTTGGAGAAAAAACAGTATGCGAGGATCGCGAAAGCCTTAGACGTGACAGTAGAAGAGGTGTTCCAGGCGACAAAGGTTATTGAAGTACTTGAACCGAAGCCCGGACGACCGTTTACCAACACTCAGAACTATGTGATTGTCCCTGACGTGTTTGTCGTCAAGAATGAAGGGGAGTGGGTGGTACTACTGAACGACGACGGACTGCCTCGCATGAGAATCAGTCCGTACTATAAGCAACTGATGGGGGCAGGGGAGAGCGGGTCGGCGGAGACAAAGGCCTATCTGGATGAAAAGCTGCGGGCTGCGCAATGGGTCATTCGCAGCATTGAGCAGCGGAATAAAACGATTGTCAAGGTGGTGGCAAGTATTGTGAAGTTTCAGGAGCAGTTCTTTGAAAAGGGCGTGCAGCATCTCAAACCGTTGGTGCTCAAGCAGGTGGCTGAGGATATTGGGATGCACGAGTCGACAATCAGTCGTGTGACGGCGAATAAGTACATGTATTGCCCACAAGGAATGCTGGAGCTGAAGTTCTTTTTCAATGCTGGTTTGCAGCGAGCGGACCAGCACTCCGACATGATGTCGTCCGTGACGGTGAGAGAGATGATTCGGAAAATGGTGGCGGAGGAAGACGCGAGCCACCCTCTCAAAGATGAAGAGATTGCCGCGCGGCTGCTCACACAGCAGGTTGTGATCGCGCGACGGACGGTGGCCAAGTATCGGGCGGAAGAACATATTCCATCCGCCACTCAGCGTAAACGTTTCTTTTAGACCTTCCCTGTCCAGCTGCGCGTGTACGCGCCTCTTATCTGGTTTCTCCCCTGGTGTTACGGATGCTCAGAACCAACAAGCATAGTCGAATGGCAGAGGGGCCGAGGCTATGCAGCGAGAAAGGATGAATGTTTATGAAAATTACAGGACGACACCTCGTTATCACGTCCGCGCTCAGACACCATATTGAAAGTCGGTTTGAGCGGCTCGTGCGATATGAAGTAAAGCTGACCCACCTGGAAGTGATTCTGGGTGTGAGCAAGCTTCAACATAGTGCGGAGGTCGTCTGTGCAATGCAAGGGCGACGAATTCAGGCAAAAGCTTCGACGCGGGAAATGTACGCGACGATCGACCAGCTCGTGGACCGTTTGGGTGCCCAGATACGAAAACACAAGGAACGCCAGGCTGACCATAAAGAACCGGCAAAGAGATCAGTTCGCAAGGTTCTGCGCCAGGCTATTCGTAAGGAGGAGGAAGAGATTGAAGTCGTTCGTCCAGTTCGGGCAGTTCTGACTTTGGAAGATGCGAAGCGCCAACTAGACCCTCTCCCTGGCTCGTTGGTGGTATTCACTGCTCTGTCTTCGGGAAAATTGCAGATACTACAGCGCCTCGATCGTGATCGAGTGGTCCTGATCGATCCATAAGGAACAGGCGGGCATGGCTGCACTCAAATTGGTCGTGATCAGCGGTCTTTCTGGTTCAGGGAAATCGCATGCACTCAAGTGCTTTGAAGATGTTGGGTATTTCTGCATCGACAATCTTCCGCCGGCCCTTCTGCCGGCATTTGTCGAGTTGTGCCATCAGCAGGGGGGGGAGATTAAGAATGTTGCGCTCGGTATCGATGTCAGAGAACGGGTATTCTTTTCCGATGTCGTGGGGATTCTTGAGCGGGTTAAAGCATTTGGTCATGCGGTTGAGTTGATATTTTTTGAAGCTCGTGAAGAGGTACTAGTACGCCGATTTTCGGAGTCTCGGAGACCTCACCCACTCCTGCCGCATCTTCCGGTGCTGGAGGGGGTGCGGTTTGAAAAGGAGCGTCTCGCCGATCTGCAGCGCCACGCCGACCGTATTATTGATACCTCCGATATGACGGTGCATGAGTTGCGAGAGTTGTTGGTCAGGCAGTTCAGGCAGGAGGGCGCGCTTCGCCGATTGACTATCTCGCTAGCGACATTCGGCTACAAGTTCGGCGTACCATACGACATCGACCTCTTGTTTGATGTCCGGTTCCTGAGGAACCCGTTCTTCGTTCCCGACCTCAAACCATTGACCGGAGAAGACCCGCGCGTGCGAACCTATGTGCTGGCCGATCCGGACGCTGTCGCGTTTATTGGGCAGCTTGAAGGCCTCTTCAAATTCCTCATTCCTCTCTTCGAACGAGAACGCCGCAGCTATGTGAATGTTGGAATTGGCTGCACCGGCGGACGTCATCGGTCTGTGGCGATTGCCGGACGGCTCCAAGAAAGTTTTTCAGTGCTTGGATATCAAGTGACCGTTGCTCATCGCGATCTTCATAGGCAATAGCCCACGCAATCAGTACGCTCTTCCTCCTGCCACCACCGCACGTTTCTCTATGATTAAGCGTGTGCGCGAAAAGTGATTTGCTTGACAGGTAGAGCATCTGAACTATACTTAGCATGTGCATGAATCCAATCCCCAATACAGACGCATGGTTCAGACGTGTGTCAGGCGTGATTAAGCTCCATACGGCTCCTTATACGAGGAATGTGGAGTGGAGGATTAGGACGCAAGTAAATGGCCGCAATAATCTCGATACATATTCTTTTTTGAGAACGTTGAAGATCGCGGGGGTGTGGTCATGATTAACAATCTGTGCAAAATTTACATAAAGATTTGTCTTGCGCGGATAGTCGTGTACAGTCAGAGGCACGTATGTTGAGTTCATTCAAGAGTCTCGCTGAAACCGATCTTTTCTCGATGTTCACTCCGAAGCGGCAGCTCGTCGGGTTGGATATCGGGTCGAGTGGAATCAAGCTCGTCCAGTTGAAGGAAAGCCGAGGGCGGTACATTCTCCAGAAGTTTGGTTTCAAACCACTTGAGCCGGAAGTCATCGTCGATGGTACGGTGATGGATGAGGGGCGGGTGGTGTCGGCGATTAAGGAATTATTTGAGGAAACGAATATCAAGGTGAAGCAAGTTGCCGTGTCGATTTCTGGCCATGCGGTTATCATTAAAAAGATCAGCTTGCCGCCGATGCCTGATGAGGAGTTGGAGGGACAGGTGAGGCTTGCTGCGGAGCAGTATATCCCGTTCGATATTAATGAGGTGAACATCGACTTCAGTGTGTTGCCCTCTTCTGAGGCCGCGGGCGACGCCCAGGGAGAGATGTCGATCATTCTGGTTGCGGCCAAAAAAGACAAGATTAATGAGCTGACCGAACTCGTCAAGGGGGCGGGGTTGCTTCCAATCGTCATGGATGTGGATGCCTTTGCGATCGAAAACATGCATGCGATCAACTATCCTGTCTCGCAGGGGGACACGACGGCGCTCGTCAATATTGGCGCCAGTGTTATGAATATCAATATTATTCGGGACGGCATCTCGCTGTTCACGCGTGATATTCCCATCGGGGGGAATCGCTATACGGAAGCCATTCAACGAGAAGTGGGCATGTCTTACGAAGAGGCGGAGGAAACGAAAAAAGGCACACGTTCCGCAGGGAGCAATCAGGCCGCGGTGACCACGGTCATCGACAGTGTCAATGCCGAAGTTGCGTCGGAAATTGCGCGGACCATCGATTATTTCAAGTCAACCATGTCGGATGCAGACGTTCAGCAGGTTCTCTTGTGTGGAGGGGGCGCTCAGATCAAGGGGCTGGAGACGCAATTGAGAGACCGAATGCAGGCTGCCGTCGAGATGGCTAATCCATTCAGTGAGATCGATACGTCAGGGACCAATTTCGATCAGAATGCGTTAGCCGAATTGGCTCCGCTGGCTGCTGTGGGGGTTGGATTGGCCCTTAGATCGGTAGGGGATCGATGATTCGCATTAATTTATTGCCGGGGCCTAAAGGGCATAAGGCGAAGCCTCAGTATGATGTCAGAGCACAGTCCCTGTTGGGTGTGGGGATCTTGTTCATTACCCTGGCGGGATGCTGGTGGTACTCGGCTTCACTCGATGACGAGATAAACGCGCGGCAGGTTGAAAAACTCGACAGGGAGAAGCAGGTCGCGCAGCTGAAGGAACAAGTGAAGCAGGTTTCTGATTTTGAAATCCGAAAGAAAGTACTGGAAGACAAAAATCGTATCATCGACGAATTGGAGAAGTCACGTGGCGGCCCTGTCAAGGTGCTCGACCATGTCAGCCAGAGCCTGGAGCCGCTGAAGGTGTGGCTAGTGAGAGTAGCGGTTACCGGGAAAGAGATCGATCTTGAGGGTCGTGCGGCGACTAACGATGACGTAGTGGAATTCGTGAACAACCTGCGCCGTACCGACTATTTCTCGAACATCAATCTACAAGAAAGTAAAGCTGCGGTGGAGAGCCAACTCAATATCTATCAGTTTAAACTTGGTTTCCGTCTTAAAGGGTAAGCATCATGAAGCTGCCTGCTATTAATCTTGACCTATTGCGATCAATCCCATTAGTTCAGAAGGTGGGGCTTCTTGTAATGGTTCTTGCCGGGATTATCGTGGGCTTCTATTACTATGTAGCTGAACCAAAGTCTGCGGAGATTGCAGGGCTTCAGGGAGCGATTGGCACGCTGGACACAGAGATTCAAACATTAACCATTAAAGTCAAGCATCTTGATGAACTCATTGCTGCGAGTAAGCAACTAGAGATTGAGCTTGCAAAAAAGAAAGAACGGCTGCCGCCTGAAGAGGAGGCGATCATGTTGCTTAAACAGGTGTCAGACTTGGGGATTCGCCTTGGGCTCGACATTAAGCTGTGGAAACCGAGTCCCAAGAGCGAAGATCCATCGAAACTTTTTGTGCGGATGCCGGTGAACGTAGAGGTCTCCGGTGGCTACCATACCGCAGCCTTATTTTTCGATCGAATCAACGCGATGCCTCGGATTGTGACCGTGTCCGGCCTCAAGATGGGGGCTCCAAAGTTTGAGAAGGGACGGGTTGTTACACAGACCGTGTTCGAACTTATCGCCTATGCGGCACCAGAGGAACCTAAGCTGGTTGCGGTAGCTCCGGCGATTCCTCAGAAGAAATAGGGAACAGAGTCTTAGGTGTGTGCGAGGCCATGAGCGGGAATTGCCATCTGTGAGAACTGGCGGTTGACCATGAAGATAACAAGCATGATTCTGATTGGATGTGTCGGTCTGTTTGTCGCAGCTGGCCTGGGCTTTGCTGAGACAGGTATAAGTTCTCATGTCCAGCAAATTAGCCCAATGCGGCAGGATTCCTTAAAAGTACCTTCTCTCAGTGATGTGCCGAGGCACGCACCGTCTCCAGCGCTGGCTCCGGCAGCTGGCGATGGGAATGTTCAGCCAGTCGCACCCAATTTAATGGTGGAGCCAGTGAGCACACATGCCTATGACCCTTCTGGGCGGCGCGATCCGTTCGCGCCAGTGTTACAACAGTTGGGGCTCGGGCCGATCGATCCCACGTTACCCCCGCTCCAGCGCGTTGGGCTCACTGAGATGAACCTGATTGCTGTGATATGGGGGGGCTACGGCTATACGGCCATGGTTCAGACTCCAGATGGAAATGGATATACGGTGCGTCGGGGAACGCGTATCGGCCCCAATAATGGTGTGGTGAGTGCCGTGACGGAGAAAGGTATTGTGGTGCAAGAACGGTTTACAGATGTGTATGGGAGTAAACAGGAGCGGGAGTACGTCAAGCTCCTTCACCCGAAAGAAGGCGCAGAATGACACCTAAGCTGACTAAGACAACTGCAGCATTTGTTCGCGTGCTCTCAGCGGTGGGAGCGCTTAGTGTCCCGATGGCCATACCGGCTATAGGGGCATCAACTGACGTACCTGCTGTCGATTCAGGCACGTCATCGAGCGTCGAGAGAGGTCTGGCGCAGACCCTGACTGGCATAGATGTTCAGCGCGGCACGGACGACATCCGTGTCGTCATCTCGGGGGACGGGAGGCTCGCCCACGAGGTGACGCGTCTTGATGAGCGGCGCCTCATGATCGACATTCCAGGCGTGGCTTCGGTCGTACGCAAGCCAGTCATATCGGTAAATCATCAGATGTTGAAGCGAGTGCGTCTGGGCTATCATGCTGATAGAGTACGGCTGGTATTGGATCTTGCCGGTTCAGCTACCTACTCGGTTGAACCACAAGGCACGAATCTTATTGTGACGCTTCGAGAAGGTGCCGGTACGGATATGGTTGCAAATACAGACTCGTATCGTGGCGAGGCGGTCAAAAACATTACGTCAGAAAATCCTGTAATGCTTCCGGTTCAGGCGGATGCCACCTCTCGGGTGGCCCAGCGGGCAATGGCGGCGGTTCATCGGTCTTCAACGAAATTTCATGTGCAACCTGTCCAGATGACCTCCGAGGCGGATAGCGGCACGAAAAGCCTGCCAACGGAAGATTTGGTTGTTGGGGAAACGCGTTATGTTGGCCGGCGTATTTCGCTCGATTTCCAGCAGGCCGACATCAGTAATGTGCTGCGCCTCATTGCCGAAGTGAGTGGGTTTAACATGGTTATCGGTGAAGGGGTCAAGAGCAAGGTCACGATGAAACTCGTGAGTGTGCCCTGGGATCAGGCGCTCGATATGATTTTGAAGATGAATGGGTTAGGCAAGATCCGGCAGAGTAATATCCTTTGGATCGATTCGCTGGCGAACATTGCTAAACAGCAGACTGAAGCGGCGCAGGCGTTAGATGCCAAGGTGAGAGCAGAACCACTGGTCGAGCGGGTGTTCTATATTAGAAACCTGCAAGCGACAGAACTCATGACATCTCTTCGGCAGTACTTGAGCCCGAGAGGGTTGATGCAAATGAGCCAGGGGTCCAATGCCTTGATCGCCCGGGATACGGAAACCCAGATGGGGGTGCTAAAACAGCTGATTGATGGGCTCGATCTCGAAGTGCCTCAAGTCCAAATCGAAGCGAGGATTGTGCAGGCTGACACAACCTATGCCCGTTCGCTGGGGGTTCAGTGGGGTATTCAGAATCTGAACCAACTTGCGGGTACTGGGGTGGCGAACTTCAGGTCGGGTGTTGTCGGACCATTTGGGAAATCAAGCATCGGATTTTCTGGTCAATCTTCCCGCCACAGTCGGTGGCTTGACGTCGACTCCTGGTGTCGGGTTCACGATTGGGAAAACAGATGGCGCGCTGTTGGATGTACGGTTGTCGGCAGGTGAGTTACTTGGTCTGACTAAAGTCATAGCCTCGCCAAAGGTCACAACTTTGGACAAGCGAGAAGCCAAGATTTCACAGGGAGAGTCGATCCCATTCCAGACGACCTCCCTCCAGGGAACTCAGACGACCTTTGTGGATGCGAACTTGGAACTGAATGTGACTCCTCAGATTACCTCGCGAGATCCCAGGGAAACCGGTAAGCTGATCATGATGAAGGTTCGTGCAACGAAAAACTCAGTCGGTGCACGAAGCAATCCGGCTGGTCCAAGCATCGACCGCAAAGAAGCCACTACCCAGGTCAATGTCCGCGATGGCGAGACCATGGTGATCGGCGGGGTCTTTATCGATACGCAGAACAACAGCGTAGCTGGTATCCCCTATCTCTCTCGCGTGCCGGTTTTGGGATGGCTCTTCAAGCAGAAGACCGAGTCTGTATCGAAACAAGAGCTGCTCATCTTCTTGACGCCTACGATTGTCAAGACCAGCTAGCAGGATGCTGAAAAAGTCCGCCAGAGCCACAGCGCATGGCGCGTGAATCGCGAGGTAGGTGCGCATGGCGCGACGATGGATAGATTGGATTCAGTCTCGTGTCGCATGTCCAGCTATTCTCGCTCGGCTATCCTGCGCGGTGTTCTCATGTTATGCCATTCATGTGAACCAGTGAAGTTTGGCGTGCCCATATAGTTGTTCGCAGCCTGTTAGAAGCGAACGTTTGAACTCTTCATTGACGGGGAACTCAAGTGTGGTGAGTTTTCGCGGTTGATGCGTCGTCGCGACCCTCCAATGCATACCCTCCAGTCCGCTGCGTATCTCTGACATGATCAGGTTGTGATACTACTCCCCCCAGCTTGCGTGGAGCCTCAGTAAGTCTAAACCAGGTGCTTCCGAGGCTGTAAGTACGATCTTTTGGCTCGGAGGCCTACCTGAAAACCTTCTAGTTTCCGAGCCGTTGTGGTACCATCCCGCCTGATGTCAGCCATCGTAATTCATCATCACCGTAGGCGAAGTTGTTCGTGAATCTAGATCGCCGCAATCAAACAGAATCGGATTGGCAGCTGGTATGTTTCGTCAGTAGAGACTGTCGTTGAGCATGGCCGGTGTGGCAGAACAAATTGTTCCGGTGAACTTGGGGGAGCGAAGCTACGACATCGTCCTTCATCCTGGGGTACTAGCGACAGTGGGTGATAGGCTTAGTTCCCTTACCTCTTCTCCGAAGATCGGGGTGGTGACAGATAAGCATGTAGCAAGCCGTTATCTTCACGGGATTCTCCGCTCCCTTTGCAAGGCGGGCTACGATCCGACTCCGATTATCCTGCCGCCGGGAGAGCGAACAAAGACGCTCGGCACAATCGCCAAGATCCTCGATGTGTTAGCCAGACACAAGTTTGAACGTCAGTCCCTGTTGCTGGCCCTCGGTGGCGGAGTCATCGGTGATGTCACCGGCTTTGCGGCTGCAATCTATCAACGGGGAATTCCGTTCGTGCAAGTGCCGACCACACTTGTGGCTCAAGTAGATTCCAGTGTCGGGGGCAAGACCGGCGTGGACCATCGGCTGGGAAAGAATCTTATCGGGGCGTTTTACCAGCCGCGTGCGGTATTGATCGATCCCCTCACGCTACGCACCCTGCCACGTCGCGAGTGGATTGCGGGTCTCGCCGAAGTGATTAAATACGGCATAATCGCCGATGAAGAGTTCTTCGCCTTTCTGGAGCGAGAGATTCCCGCGCTGTTGAAACTCGATGAAGTGCCGGTTATCCACGCGATCAAACGATCCTGTGAAATCAAAGCGCAGGTGGTTGCCTCGGACGAGCGGGAGTCGAACCGCCGACGCATTCTCAATTACGGCCACACAATCGGACATGCATTGGAGTCACTCTCAGGCTATCGTGGGTTGATTCATGGCGAAGCGGTTGGGGTTGGATTGGTGCAGGAGGCGGATTTGGCTTGCCATATGGGCCTGTGTGGGAGAGATGTTGTCGAACGGATCGAAAGTTTGGTGCAGCGTGCCGGGTTATCCGAACAGGTTTCACAGGTATCCTTTACCTCTCTCTGGGGCGCCATGCAACATGACAAGAAGGTAATCGGGGGGCAGGTGATCGGTGTATGGCCAGTGCGGATTGGGGAAGTGGTTATTCAGCCGATCGAGCAGCAGGTTTGTGCCGCGTGGTTTAAGCGCAAGCATGTCCGTGGGAACCGAACGTTGAGTGGCCGCCGGTCAGGCAAGCATCCTGTCCGTCGAAGGGCTCCTACACAAAGGTAAATCTCAATGACCACCAAACGCACGCCATCTGTTGCGTATCTCCAACAGGCATTGCGCGAAAAAACACGCGAAGTCGATGTGCTCCATCGGATTTCTGCGTCGATCAGCAACCAACTTGATCTCGAAGCCATTCTCAAGCACATCGTCGAGGTTGTCGTCGAAGTCACCAAGGCGGATGCCTGCCTCCTGTATCTCTTGTCGGATAGCCAGGACGAACTCATTCTACGAGCTTCGAAAAACCCTCACCCAAAATTGATTGGCCGCATCACGATCGGTTTGGGAGAAGGCATCACCGGGTGGGTCGCTCAGGAACGGATGCGCGTCGTGATTCCGAGTAATGCGAGCGACGATCCGCGTTTCAAGTTCTTTCACAACCTTCCAGAAGACCGCCACCAAGCCTTTGTCTCCGTACCGATCATGGCGAAAAAAGAAGTAGTCGGCGTGATCAACGTCCAACATAAGCGCCCAAAGCGCTATCAACCCGATGAGATCGCATTACTCTCGACGATCGCCAATCAAGTCGGAGGAGCGATCGAGAATGCGCGGCTCTACGATCAAATGCAACGCAAAGCCTTGCAAGTGGAAATGTTGTCGCAGGTCTCAGAAACAGTAGCATCCAATCGGTTGATCAAAGACGTGCTTGAACTCCTAGTGACGATGACCGCGCAAATGATGAACTCCAAGATCTGCTCGATTATGCTCCTGGAAGAGGCCAGCGGGGAACTGCGGATCGCGGCGACGCAAAGCCTCAGCGAACAGTATCGCCGCAAGCCGAACCTCAAGGTTGGGCAGAGTATCTGTGGCCGTGCCGTGAAAGACCGCCGGCCGATTATCGTGCTCGACGTCTCCCTAGAGCGAGACTATATGTATCCGGATATGGCCAAGAAGGAAGGGCTGTGCTCATTGCTTTCGGTACCGATGATGGTGCGGGATAAGGCGTTGGGCGTGATCAATAGCTATACGTCTGCTCCGCACGTGTTCACCAGCGAAGAGGTCAAATTGCTCCAGGCCATCGCCAATCAGGCCGCCATTGCCATCGAGCATACGACTCTGATTGAGAAGTCCCATGAGATGCAGGAAGCGCTGGCGGTTCGGAAGCTCATGGAACGGGCCAAGGGCTACCTGATGCGCTCGAAGCAGCTGACCGAAGAAGAGGCCTTCAAACTCATTCAGCGGCAAAGCATGGATTTTAGGAAGTCAATGCGCGAGATAGCCGAGGCCGTGCTCTTAGCCGGAGAACTCGACCAGCGGGCTGAAAGGCAGCATAGGTAGGTTTGGCCTACAAGGAAGTCCTCTGAAGCTGTGGGTCTGACAGGCTGCAGAAAACCTATTGTGTGCACAGCGGAACTTCGATCGCCTCCATGATGGTGTGAAGTCCTATGCGTACCTTTCGTATCGCCATGGCGCAGATGAATCCGACGGTCGGAGATCTGGATGGGAACGTCCGCCGGATCACGGCTTGGCTGCGAGAGGCGAAGAAGGCGAAGGCCGACTTGGTCGCATTCCCGGAGCTGGCGATCACCGGCTATCCGCCTGAAGACCTCTTGTTAAAGCCACGTTTTGTCGCAGACAACCGCCGCGCGCTCCAGGAAGTCGTCCGCCACTGTCGGGGCCTTGCCGCGGTGGTGGGCTACGTCAGCCAGAGCGACGGGATAGATCCGAAACCGGCTCGCTCATCGGTGGTGCAGGCCGGCGCGCACGAACTCTACAACGCGGCGGCGGTCATCGCAGATCAAAAACTCATCACGACCTATTGCAAGTGGTACCTGCCGAACTACGGTGTGTTCGACGAGAGCCGCTATTTTCATCCAGGTCGGCGGTTGCCGCTTATTCGCCTGCGCGGCACCGTGGTCGGCGTCAACATTTGCGAAGATGTTTGGTTGCCGGATGGTCCGACCGGTTTGCAGGCGGCAGCAGGCGCCGAAGTGATCGTGAATATCAATGCCTCGCCGTTTCATCTGGGCAAGAGCCGGGTACGCGAGCAGATGTTGGCGACCCGCGCGAGGGAAAACGGGGTGGTGCTCACCTACACCAACGCGGTCGGCGGTCAGGATGAACTGGTCTTCGATGGGAGCAGTGTGATTCTCGATCACCAGGGTGAGGTGATTGCGCGGGGGAAAGCCTTTGAAGAAGATCTGATCGTCGCCGACCTCAATATGGAGGCGGTTGCGCGGGCGAGACGAACCGGCCGGAAAAAGCTCTTGCCGCGGCGCGTTGCCTCTGCGGTGGAGGTCTGCGCTGCGCCGCTTCCATCGGTTCAAAAAACGCGGGTGCGCGCAGTCCCCGATGTGGCATCGGTCCTGGAGCAGCTGGAGGAAGTCTATCGGGCTCTCACGCTGGGGGTGCGCGACTACGTGAGGAAAAACGGATTTACACGTGTGGTGATCGGCCTAAGCGGCGGAGTGGACTCGGCGCTGACTGCTGTGCTCGCCGTCGATGCGCTCGGCGCCGAAAACGTGTGGGGTCTGTTCATGCCGTCGCCCTATACGTCGCAAGACAGTCACGACGATGTTGCCGAATTGGGGACACGACTCGGGGTCTCCGTCCGAACGATTCCCATCACGGCGCTGTTCGACCGCTATCGGCAGGCGCTCGCAGAGACATTTGAGGGGCATGCGCCTGATACGACGGAAGAGAATCTCCAGGCCCGCATCCGGGGCAATCTTCTCATGGCCTTCTCCAATAAGTTCGGCCATCTAGTGCTCACCACCGGCAACAAGAGCGAGATGAGCGTGGGATACGCCACATTATATGGTGATATGGCCGGCGGATTTGCCGTCATCAAAGACGTGCCCAAGACAATGGTGTATGACCTGGCGCGGCTCCGTAACCTCCGTGGCGCAACCCTCGTGATTCCCAAACGGACGCTCGATCGGCCGCCGACTGCCGAGTTGAGGCCCAATCAAAAAGATCAAGATTCGCTCCCGCCTTACGAGATACTCGATCCTATCCTTCAGGCCTATGTGGAAGAAGACCGGTCTCTCGAAGAGATCGTCGAAGCGGGGTACGACCGCGCCACGGTGGCGCGGGTCATGACGATGGTGGATGGCAGCGAGTACAAGCGCCGGCAGGCGCCGATCGGCATCAAGATCACTCACAGGGCCTTGGGGAAGGATCGGCGAATGCCGATTACGAACGGGTATCGAAATTCATAGGTGGTGGAAAAGGCTGAAGGGGTTCAGGCTGAAGTTTTTGAAATGTCGGACTCTGAATTCCGACCTTCAGTCTGAACCCCTTCAGCCTATCAACCTCCCCCTTCATTTTTGCTGCTGATTCTGGCTGCCGAGTTGTTTTTGAGTGGATTGCAGTTCCTGCTTGAGGGTGTCCACCTCCTGAGCCAAGGCCTCTGTGGAGCGAGCCCGGGCTTCCGCCGCGCGAGCGGCTTCTAGCGACTCGCCAACCGAAGAGGTCCCGTCTCCCACCTGAGGCGCAGCTTGCCTTTTGGCTTCGAGCTTTCGCCACGCCTGTTGCAGCAGCTGATAATCGACGGCAACAAACCTGTCGGTCGACTTTTCCATGGTCGGCGGATTCGGGCTATCGGTTCGGAGAGCGGCTTTCGGAGTGAACCGCAGCGTACGCCACCTGAGGCTTGAATAATCGATTTGTTTCTCTGAAATTCTCGTCAGCATCGGGTTGTAGCGATATTGAGAGAGGATCACGTACAGTTGCCGGCCATAGCCATAGAGAGACCCGCTGGTCGTTTCCGTGATCGGTGTTTGAAATCTATTAGAAGGTTCGTGCGTCGTCACAACACGATATTCGACAGACTCATTGGGGGTTGCCTTGCGTAAGCCCTCCGCAAGCAGTGGAGCGAGGAACTGGACCTGATCTTCCGAGAAGAGGGGGGAGATAGCTACCGCTCCTGTGATCGAAGACTGCATGCTCTTGACATGGTGAGCCCCAACACCTCCGTCATCGATCTCTAAGCCTGTCAATAGCTGGGCGAGAAGGGCCGGTTCCAGATTGATCGGATGACTGGCCTGAATTGAGGGGTTTGAAAATGTCTGCAGAGACACGGATCCACGAGGGTCCTCAAAGAGGATTTTTCCGGTCGGGGCGGTCGTGTTGCAGGCAGTGCCGACTACACAGAGCAGGGCCAGCAAAAGCAAACGACTGTAAGACAGTTTCCCTGCCTGATACTTTGGTGAAGGAGTCATCGGTGGGAGTGAATTTAACAGGGTTCAGGCTGAAGGTCGATAGACTGAAGGCTGAAGGCCGGAGTCCGACGTTTCATAACCTTCAGCCTAAACTCCTTCAGCCTGGGCCCGCAGCCTTCATTTTTGCTGCGGTGTGGTTCTCTGATTTGGGCTGACTTGCCCGGTGGGCTGGCTGCCGAGTTGTTTTTGAATGGATTCCAATTGCCTCTTGAGGATCTCCACCTCCTGGGCCAGGGCATCTGTATTACGAGCCTGGGCTTCTGATGCGCGAGCCTGGGCCTCGGCTGTATTACGGGCCTGGGCTTCGGCTGTGCGAGCCTGGGCTTCGGCCGCCCGGGCCTGGGCTTCGGCTGCGCGAGCGGCTTCTAGCGCCTCGCCTCCCACCTGAGACTCAGCTTGCCTTTTGGCTTCGAGATTTCGCCAGGCCTGTTGCAGCAGCTGATAATCGACGGCAAGAAACCTGTCGGTCGGTTTTCCCATCGTCGGCGGATCAGGGCTATCGGCTCGGAGAGCGGCCTTCGGAGTGAACCGCAGCGTACGATGCTTGAGGCCTGAATAATCGAGTCGGTCCTCTGACCGGTGGCTTTGCTCGGCAAAGGCTCAGGTTCGTCAGCATCGGGTTGTAGCGATATTGAGTGAGGATCACATACAACTGCCGCCCATAGGCGTAGAGAGAACCGGTGGTCGTTTCCGTGGTCGGTGATTGAAATCTATTCGAACCTTCTATCGTTGTCACGACACGATACTCGACAGACTGATTAGCGGTTGCCGTACGTAAGGCCTCCGCAAGCAGTGGGGCGAGGAACTGGACCTGGTCTTCCGAAAAGAGGGGATAGGTAAGAGCTGCCTTTCCTTCAATTAAAGTCTGAATGCCCCTGACATGGTGTTCTCCAGCACCTTCATCATGAAGCTGTATGCCTGTCAATAGCTGGGCGAGCAGGGCCGGCTCCAGATTGATCGGATGGTTGGCCTGAATCGACGGGTCAGAAATCTTCTGGAGGGACACGGATCCGCGAGGATCCTCAAAGAGGATTTTGCCGGTCGGGGCGGTCGTGCTACAGGCAGTGCCGACTATACAGAGCAGGGCCAGCAGGATGCTGTTCAGAGGAACCGTGAACCGTGAAGCGTGAAGCGTGAAGCGAGGGGCAGAAGACTGCTGTGGTGAAAGAGCCATAGGTAGGAGGGAATCTAGCACAGACGATCGGTCAATGCCAGCGCGGACGCGACGAGCGAGACTGGCAGGACGGGTTCATCTGGTTTGTTTTGTTTATTTGGTTAGTCTAGTCTCAACCAAACAAACCAAAGAAACAAGAGAAACCAGCCGAGATCACCCCCGTCACGCCTTTCTCGCCCATCCCGCTCGTCGCGCTGAGCAGAGATAAGCATTGACAGATTTTCCTGGGACAGGTATAAGGGCGCGAAGTTTCAGGGCTCACAAAGCGTGGCCTGTGTAAATCATAGGGGAACAACGGCGTTTCCCACCGGCCTAGATATAGTTCGGAATGGACAATGGCGTCCTCCAGTCCCAGCGGGGCTAGAGGACGTTTTACTTTATCCGCATTCGATCGGACTGATCACGGTGGTCTGATGAACCGAATGGGGAAAAATCGAAAAACAACCATTCGTTGGCGAGAAACACCCTTTGTGGAAGAATGGCTGCTGAGTAGTGATATGCGTCCATAGGCTGGTGGGAATCGATGCGCAAGTAAGAGCCGAGTGGACTGGTAGGGGCCGGCGGTGACGCACAATGGCGTGCGTGGCGACAATGACGTCGAGGTAGGAGAAGTAAGGAAGCAACCGAATCACCAATCGGATGAGGAGGATGGCATGAAGTCAGCAAGTAAACGTATCGGGATAGGGATAGGTATCTGTGCGATTGTCTCGCTGCTCGGCAGCAATGTGGCAATGGCGGCTGTCGATCCGCCTGCTCAAGTGATTGCACCTCAGACTATTGAGGCTGAAACCGTCTGGAAGTCCTTGGGTTTTCAGATCTCCGGGACCGTGCTGACATCCTATACACAGAATTTCAACAATCCGTACAACAACATTAATCAACTGCGCGTTTTCGACACGGCGGCCAATTCGTTCATGGCGAATTTGGCGCAGCTTGTATTTGAACGGCCGGCCAATGCCTCAGGCAGTGGCATGGATCGGGTGGGCTTCAGGGCGCGGATCAATTTTGGAACCGATGCCAGGTTCTCTCGTGCCCGCACAAATTTCCAATCAGATAATAGCAATACCGAACTGGATACGCAGGAGATGTATGCGGAGTACATCGCCCCGATCGGCAACGGCCTGAAGATTCAATTCGGAAAGATCAACACGTTGATCGGGTATGAAGTGATCAACGCGTGGGAGAATCCGAACTTTTCACGCACCATGATGTTCGGTTTGAGCCAAGCCTTCACGACCACCGGTGTCCGGTTCACCTATCCCTTTGCCAAATGGGCAACCGCGAGCATCGGACTGGTCAATGGATGGGATAACGTCGAAGACAACAACAAGGGTAAATCGTTCGAATACCTCTTGGCCTTGACACCGCATGAGAAGTTCGGCATCAGCTTCTTCGGGTCTTACGGACCGGAACAGTGTAATGGAAATAATAATGGAACTTTCGCAGGGGTCGGAAGCTGTCAGAACGGCACCGTAGGGTGCGATCCAACCGCCAAGCGCGTGGTGACCGGCGCGATCATCACGATCAAGCCTGTCGACAGCACCACCCTCATTTTGGAGCCCTATTATGGGAATGAGAGCAATGCGCGCGGGAACGCAGTCGGTGCTATTAATATCGCCCCAACACCCACTAATAATGCCCGCTGGAACGGATTCGTCGCCTATTTGATCCATGACTTCAATGATCAAACGAAGCCCAATGCCTTCAGTTTCAGGGCTCGTGGAGAAATCTGGGAGGATGCCGGTGGGTCCCGTGCCTGCGCTGGAGCTTTCAATCAAGTTGGCAACGCCAATACCTGTGCCGGTACTAGGCGACTACGGCTGGCTCCACATTCACTACCCATTGTCACTAACAACCCTATGGCACCAGGGAACAGCCTGACCGCCTGGGAGACGACCTTCACACTCCAGTGGAAGCCGGCTCCAGCATTGCAGACAAGGGTCGAGTACCGATATGACCATGCAGACCATAATGTCTACCTAAAGGGCACTCAAGCAGCGAACTTTCAGAACACCCTGGCATTCTCAGTCGCGTACATGTGGTAAGAAGTGTTCTGAGAAGAAAGTAGACTGAAGTTCGTTGACATTGTGATATGCCGGTCCCTTCGTGATTAGTCCACGAAGGGACCGAGCACTTTAAAGGAGGCCAGACCGTACCTACTCCGGTGCGCGGGGGGCGGGTCGTGGCAGGAATTGAGGGCGATATTATTGGGCACAGATTGCGAGGGGGCGCGCCAGTGCGCTCCGCTCTGGCGCAAACAGAGCGCCGCGGTCTAGTTCGACGAAGTAGAAGCGTGAGGTAACCAGGAGGGCCGCTTAGAACAGTTCAACGAACGTATAGTCAACCTCGTCCTGAACCAAGGGATGAAAGGATGCAAATATGTCATCGTATGTGAGCAGTATTAAAAAGATTCTGCCGGTCCTCCTGATCTGCCTGACTGTCATGTTGGTAGGAGGGGCGGTTCCGTTCGTGCACGATGTCGCGGCGCAGGCTCCAGCGGCAGAGGCAGCTCCAGCCGCTCCAGCCGTGCTGAAGGTCGATACCGGGGACACAGCATGGATCCTTGCCTCTGCGGCGCTGGTGATGGCGATGACGTTGCCGGGATTGGCGCTCTTCTATGGAGGACTCACCAGGCAAAAGAATATCCTGAGCACGGTCTTGCACAGCTTTATCTGTCTCTGTCTGGCCAGCATCGCGTGGGTGCTGTTCGGGTACAGCCTTTCTTTTGGTCCCGATGTCGGGGGGTTCATCGGGAACCTCGATTGGGCAGGGTTGCGTGGGGTGGGAGCCGATCCCCATCCGGTCTATGGGCCCACGATTCCCCACGAAGTATTCATGATGTACCAGATGATGTTCGCCGCCATTACCCCGGCGCTGATGACAGGGGCCATTGCGGAACGCATTCGATTCTCCTCGATGCTGTGGTTTCTCGGCATCTGGTCGATCGTGGTTTACTACCCTGTCTGCCATTGGATTTGGGGCGGTGGATGGTTGGGGCAGATGGGCGCATTAGACTTTGCCGGGGGCGCAGTCGTGCACGTCAGTTCCGCAACGTCTGCCCTGGTCGCCTGCATTATGCTCGGAAAGCGCATGGGCTATCCGACGACGCCTATGCCTCCTCATAACCTCCCCGTCATGTTATTGGGGGCGGGACTGCTCTGGTTCGGCTGGTTCGGGTTCAACGCGGGCAGTGCGTTGGGTGCGAATGGGCTGGCGGCCAGCGCTTTCGTGGCCACCCACATCGCAGCCAGTGTTGCGACGGTGGTGTGGATGCTGATCGAATGGGCGCATCGTGGGAAGCCCACCGCGCTCGGTGCGGCTACTGGTGCGATCGCCGGTCTGGCCACCATTACCCCTGCTGCCGGGTTTGTCGGATTGTTCGGGGCCATCATTATTGGTATCGCTGCTGGAGTCGTCTGTTATATCTGCGTCAGCATCCTGAAGCCGGCCCTGGGTTTCGATGATTCGCTCGATGTTGTGGGAGTTCACGGTGTGGGCGGAGCACTCGGCCTCGTTGGGGCAGGATTATTTGCGTCAAAGCTGATCAATTCTGCCGGGAACGATGGGCTGTTCTATGGAAATCCAAAACAGCTCATGGTTCAGCTCATCATGATCGGCGCGGTAGCAGGCTTTTCTATGATCTGCACCTGGATTATTCTCAAAATAATTGATGTGATCATGGGTCTGCGTGTGACGAAAGATGAAGAGCAAGAGGGCTTGGACACCAGTCAGCACGGTGAGAAGGCCTATCACATGTAATACAGGGCCCATGTTACAATCGACGAAACAATTGTGCCGGCAGTCCCCGCGGACGCTGTACGAGCAGTGTCCGCGGAGGAGCCTGTAGAAGGGGGATATCGACATGAAGATGATTGAAGCGATCATCAAGCCGTTCAAGTTGGATGAGGTCAAGGATGCCTTGGTGGAAATAGGTGTGCAGGGGATGACGGTGTCGGAAGTCAAGGGATTTGGACGCCAGAAGGGGAGCAAGGAAACCTACCGGGGCGCAGAATATACGACCGACTTTATCCCCAAGGTGAAGATCGAATTGTACGTCGCGGATAATCAGGTGGCGCGTGTGATCGAAACGATTACGCGCGCCGCGAAAAGCGGCAGCGTCGGGGACGGGAAGATATTCGTGTCGGATATCAGCAACGTGGTGAGGATCAGGACCGGCGAAACTGGGGAACAAGCTCTGTGATGATGATGCCGAACAACGGGTCGTCGGCGGGGCTCTCTCAAAGGGCGGAGACCGCACCGGTCTCCGCCCTGGCCGGGCACAGGCAGGCGCTCCGGCAGCGGTTATTGGGCGGGGCCTCGGGGGCCGAAGTCATGGCGTCCTTGACGGAGTTCGTGGATGGACTGATCATCGATCGGTACAGGAATGCCATGCGGCAGGCCGGAGAAGGGACGCAGGTCTCGGGGGCCCAGCATTGTTGCCTGATCGCGCTGGGAGGTTATGGACAGCGGGAGCTGGCTCCCTATTCCGACATCGATGTCATGTTCATCTATAGCGAGAAAGCAGGAGAGGCGGCGCCGGCGCTGTTCCGTGAGGTGCTGTACCATCTGTGGGATCTCGGTTTCCAGGTTGGCCACAGTATGCGGACGATTGACGAATGCATCGAGTTGGCTGGGAAGGACCTGACGATTCGCACCGCCATGATGACATCCAGGGTTTTGGCTGGAAGCTCGAACCTGTTTCAGGAATTCCATCGACGATATTTCAAGGAAGTGGTCGGCCGCGGAGCAAGGCGTTTTATCGAGCAGAAGATGGAAGAGCGGAGCCGTGAATATGTGAAGTTTGGACAGACGATTTATCTCTTGGAGCCGAACGTTAAGAAAAGCAAGGGAGGGTTGCGGGATTTCCATCTGCTTCGGTGGGCCGGCATGGCCCAATTCCAGTCCTCTACGTTACAGGACTTGACGGATCGCGGATTTCTCTCCAGACAGGATTGTCTCTCGGTGACGGAGGCCCGTGATTTTCTGTGGCGCGTCCGAGCATTCCTGCATGTCGAAGCCGGGAGAGCGCAGGAAATTTTGACGTTCGACGAACAAGTCCGGTTGTCTTCACTCTTCGGGTTCGAGGATCGTCCTCACCTCCTGGGGGTGGAGCAATTCATGCAGCAATATTATCGGCATACGATGGGACTGCATGAGACCATGCTCCGATTTGTGGACCGTTGCCAGGCCGTGCCTGCGAAGCGCCGATCGTCTCGCGCCTTACCGGCGACTACGGTGGATGGCTATTTTGTGGTGACTGGCCGGGAACTGACCGTTCCCTCTGAGTTGCGGGCTCGGGTCCTGGATAGTCCAGACGTGCTCCTTCGGCTGTTCGATATGGCGAGGTCCCGGCGTCTCAAGATCGATAGCGGCCTGCTGGACGAAATTCACAACCATATGGATAGCGTGTCGAACGAGGCGTTCAGGACCCCTGAGGCCAGCCGGGTCTTTCTGAAGATCCTTGCTGGACCGGAAGCGGTGGCCGCCACGCTTGAAGCGATGCATCGTGCCCGTCTGCTCGAGAAGCTTATCCCGGTCTTTGCCAATCTCCGAGGCCTGATGCAGTTCAACCAGTATCACAAGTATACGGTAGATGTGCACACCCTCTTGGCTGTGGCCAAGGCCGAAGCGCTCGGCCTGGAGTCGGGCGCTATCGGGGAGGTCTATCAGGAGATCAGGCGGAAGGACCTCTTACACCTGGCGATTCTGTTGCACGATCTGGGGAAGGGACGAAAAGAGGATCACTGCGAAGTGGGTAAGGTGATTGCCGAGGAGACGGCGGCGCGGTTGGGTTTGGACGAGCAAGAGACGAGAATTCTGGTGTTTCTCGTGCACAAGCATCTGCTCATGGCGAACACGGCCTTCCGGCGCGACCCCTATGATGCGAAGGTTCTCCTCCCCTTTGCCAAGGAGGTGGGGACGCCGGAAGTCCTCCGCAAGTTGTTGGTCCTGACGGCTGCCGATATTGCGGCGGTGGGGCCTGGCGTTTTGACGAAGTGGAAGGAGTCCTTACTCACCCAACTCTATCGGCGTACGCTGCAGGCGGTGTCGGGCAAAGAGGATGATACGGTCGGTCCTGAATGCATTAAGGAATTGGTCAGTGAGGTGGCGCGCGAGTTTACGAACGCACCAGCCGGGGGGCTCGACTGGATCGAGTCGCAACTGAGCCAGTTTCCCCTGCGCTATCTGCATAGCACGCCTCCGAAGCGGATCGCAGCCCATTTGGGAGCGATCGGAAGGCTGAAAGTAGGGGATGTATTGGTCGAGGAGACCTTCAACGAGGAAGTGGGCATGTGCGAGTACACGGTGATTACCCACGACAACATCACCCCGGGCATCTTCTCGAAAATGGCCGGGGCGATGGCGGCCGAGGGGCTTGATATTCTGGACGCCCAGATCATCACCAGAGATGACGGGATCGTCGTGAACACCTTCCAGGCATCTGATCCTGATTATGCCGGCGTTCCCCCGGAGGACCGCCGTGCTTCCGTCGCCGAGACGATCATCCGGGTGCTGAAGGGCGAGGAAGCGCTCGATCAGTTGATGCGCCGAAATACCCGGCTGACCCGCGGAAGTTTGTTGTCCGCCACCCGCCAAGCGACTGAGGTGGAGATCGATAACGGGATATGCGACCGGCTCACAGTGATCGATGTGTTTGCCGACGATACGCAAGGGCTCTTGTATGTCATCACGCATGCTATTTTTGAACTCGGTTTGTCAGTCCATGCGGCCAGGATTTCGACCAGACTGGACGATGATATACAGCAGTCCTTGCGCACCGTCGGCAGACACCAGGTCGTCGACGTGTTCTATGTAACGGACCGGGATGGAGCCAAGGTCGAGGACCATGCTCGACTGGATGCCATCCGCTCGACCATCAAGCGTGATATCGATCTGTTCATGGGCCAGCCGGTTGATGTGCCGGAAGGCGTCTCGGCAGGAACACCAGCTTAAATTGGGCATAGAAGGAGGATCGGAATGAATCCCCGCGAGGTATTGGAGTTTGCAAAGAAACATAAAGTCCAGATGGTGGACTTGAAGTTTGTGGACCTGATCGGCACCTGGCAGCACTTCTCGATTCCCGTGGAAGAGCTGACTGAAGGGCTGTTCAAGGATGGGTCCGGGTTGGACGGTTCATCGATCCGGGGCTGGAAAGCCATCAACGACAGCGATCTGCTGATGATCCCCGATTCGTCCGCGGTCTGTCTCGATCCGTTCTGTGCAGTCCCGACACTGAGCCTCGTCGGCAACATTGTCGATCCGATTACGCGCGAGCCCTATGATCGTGATTCGCGGTTTGTGGCGCAGAAGGCGGAAAAATATCTCCAGAGCACGAAGATCGGCGATACCTCCTACTGGGGTCCGGAGGCGGAGTTCTTCATCTTCGATCATGTCCGGTACGATCAGACGGGCCACAGCGGCTACTACTTCATCGATTCCGAAGAAGGCGCTTGGAACATCGGGCAGGAAGGCCACAACTTGGGCGGGAAAATCCGCCACAAGGAAGGCTACTTTCCGGTCCCGCCGACCGATACGCAACAGGATATCCGCAGCGAGATGGTCCTGGAGATGCAAAAGGTCGGGATTTCCGTTGAGAAACATCACCACGAGACGGCGACGGCAGGCCAGGCGGAAATCGATATCCGATTTGGGTCGCTGGTCAAAACAGCAGACCAATTGATGATGTACAAGTACATCGTCAAGAACGTGGCCCGCCGCCATGGCAAAACTGCGACCTTCATGCCCAAACCGATCTTTGGGGACAACGGGACCGGCATGCATACACATCAAAGCATCTGGAAAGATGGCAAGCCCCTATTTGCGGGGAAGGAATATGCCGGCATCTCGCAACTCTGTCTCCACTATATCGGAGGCATTCTGAAACATGCCCCGGCACTGGCGGCGTTTACAAATCCGACGACAAATTCCTACAAGCGGCTCACGCCCGGGTATGAGGCGCCGGTCTTGCTGGCCTATTCCAGCAGGAATCGATCGGCAGGTGTCCGGATTCCCATGTACTCACCAAGCCCGAAAGCCAAGCGGATCGAGGTGCGCTTTCCCGACCCGACCGCGAACCCGTACCTCGCATTTTCAGCCATGCTCATGGCAGGGTTGGATGGGATCGAGAACAAGATCAATCCGGGTGAGCCGGCCGAAAAGGATCTGTACGATCTCGAGCCGGAGGAAGCGGCGGCGATTCGCACGATGCCTGGCAGTCTCGACGAGGCGTTGCGCAACCTCGAGCAGGACCATCAGTTCCTGCTCAAGGGCGGGGTCTTCAGCAAGGACCTGATTGAAGCCTGGATCAGCTACAAACGCAAAAAGGAAGTTGACCCCATGCGATTGCGGCCGCATCCCTACGAGTATGTTCTGTATTACGATGTGTAGGTAAGGTTCTCGACATAAGGCAAACGAGGCAACGGCGTCCGCCTCTCGCGATTGGGAGGCAGACGCCGTTGTGTTTCACGCCCGTGCAGCGAGGCGACCACGTAGTGTCTCGCCGCTCTCAACCTGATCGGGATTGAATAAAGACGGCCATGCGCCGCGACATGAGGATGGGCGATATTTCTTCAAGCCGAACAGTCACAGAAAGAACTCCCGCCATTCTATTTTTACAGTAGAGAAAATAATAGATAGTTGGTTGCAAGATCTAACCCCGTTTCTTGCGCAACTCATCGTCCAAACGTGATGTCAGCATGGCCATGTCTTGGACGATTTAGTTTTCTCAAATCACGGCATAGACATGTGAGCAAGCCTTGTGATTCAATTTGCTCGGTTAGATAATATTGACAAGCCTATGGACCGGATTGAAATAAACTATCGAGCCCTCTTAGCTGTCGCTGTTGTGCTCAATTCGCAGCGGGATATGCACAGTCTATGGGAGGCGATTACCGCCGAGATTACGAAGGTCATTCCGTGGGCACGGGCGTCTGTCACCCAGTACGATTGCGAGGCCGACGGGTTCAGGTTTTATGTCATGGCAACGACGATGGCGCAGGTGGTGCTCCAACGTAATGCTGTTGTCCCACGTGTGGGAAGCGGGATGGGTTGGGTTTACGATCATAAAACTGTACATATCCGTCCTGACTTGAAGCGGGATCAAGTCTTCCTCGAAGACGAATGGTATGTCCAAGAAGGCCTCGGACGAATGATCAATCTGCCTCTTCTCGTGAGAGACAGATGTATAGGCATTCTGAATATCGGCAGTATCGAGTCGGGCGCTCCTGATCCAGGGGATCTCGAGTTTTTGACGCAAGTGGCGATGCAGATCGCCTATGCGATCGATCATGTCCAAGCGTACGAACAGATCGATCGATTGCGAGACCAACTTGCCAAGGAAAACGTCTACCTCACCGAAGAACTGAAGCTCACGAAGGACATAGGCTCGTTGGTGGGGAAGAGCCTTGCCTTTCGGCATGTGATAGGCCTTGCACGCGACGTGGCGCCCACTCCGTCGACCGTGTTCATTACGGGTGAAACGGGAACCGGCAAGGAACTGATCGCTCAGGCGATCCATGATTGGAGCCCGCGGCACTCGAAACCCATGGTTCGGGTCAATTGCGCCGCCTTTCCGGCCGGGTTGGTCGAAAGCGAATTGTTTGGCCATGAACGAGGCGCGTTCACCGGGGCCGACCGCGCACGCGAAGGCCGCTTTGAGCTGGCCCATGGTGGAACTCTCTTCCTGGATGAAATTGGTGAAATGCCTTTGGAGACACAGGCCAAGTTGCTACGAGTCTTGCAAGATGGCCTGATCGATCGCCTGGGTGGGACACAGCCCGTTCGTGTTGATGTTCGCGTGATAGCCGCTACCAATCGCAACCTGCCTGCCGCCGTCAAAGACGGTACATTTCGCGCCGATCTCTTTTATCGTCTGAATGTCTTTCCTATCGGCTTGCCTCCACTCAGGAATCGTCCGGAGGATATCCCCATATTGGCTCGACATTTCCTTCACCAATACTGCGTGAAACTCGGCCGTTCGTGCAAGGATATCGACCAGGAATCTCTGGAACGGTTGATTCGCTACCCCTGGCCTGGCAATGTCCGTGAACTGGAAAATGTGATTGAGCGAGCGATGATTCTCTCTCGTGAACCTATCTTGCGGATCGACCAACATGTCTTGGGTCCGCAAGACTCCTCCTTCACTGCGTCGCCACCGGCCGACCTCAAAGAACTCGAACGCCAGCATATTCTGCAGACTCTCACACTGATGAATTGGCGCATCGAAGGTCCCAATGGAGCGGCTGTACGTTTGGGGCTAAATCCCGGCACCCTGCGCAGCCGGATGAAGCAGTTTGGGATGACTCGACCGCAGTCTAGCTGAAGATTCAGAATATCCTTCCCACAGAATTCAGAAGAAGGGGCAACCCTCGATCAATCATGAGATAGACCTGCGACTAGCCGTGATCCATCATGGGATAAGCCTCCGCCCTCCTCATTTACTCCTCAAGGTATTCCCCAATAGACCCAGCATTCCAATAACTTGAGACAAAACGGTTGAAAAGGGTAAGAGTGGCACGGCCTGTGCGTTACTGACATGCTGAATGCATGATTAATGTTTCAGGAAAGGAGAAATACTATGACTATGATAAATGCTGTGTTGATCAATGGCTCACTGTACCTCGCTTCGCTTGGACTCTTGGCCATGGCGTGGGGATGGTTGCAGAGAAGAGACTCTTGAGTGAGGTGCAGTGGCGCGCTGAAGAGGGGCTTGCGATTTTCTGATATGACACAAGCGCACCGAGCACGTCTGGACCGGTGTAGTCATTAGTAAAAATCGCAAGATTCGAAGCGCATGGTGATCATGCGGAGCATAAGTAACGCGGGGTCATCTCGTGAAGGATTTGGTCAAGACGGGGAGTAAAGTCATTCGTGAGGCTTGATGAGGATGGAGAAACCTCATGCTGTGTGGTCGAGCGGGGGAGTCAGCGTATCTCTGTAATAACGGCTGAGGTGCTTCGGCGTATCGAAGTTACAGATGCTCCCTCCAAGCTTGTTTGTTTTACTCTCCCGGGAATGGCATCCGTGTCGGTCCTACTGCGCCCGTCGAGCGGTCCTTGTTCCTCTCCTAACCCTCTCTTTAGGGGAGCGGCCAAGGCTGCCCTTCACTGCGCGCAGCATTCTCACCCGCCCAACCCCGAGCGCGCCGAGACGCGCTCTTGCCCCAAGCGAGCACATTCTTATCGTGCGCGTTCTGCGAGCAAGGAGGGCACCTGGCCGCTCCCCTCACAACGCTCCGAACGTCCGCTCGAAGAACTGCTTGGTGAGTGTCATATGCTGCTCGATATCTGACTGCAAATCGCGAGCGCCGGCTCGCCAATCGTCTCTCGTGTAGCCGATGCGGCGGGCAAGACTGACAAACTCTTCCGAATCGGAAGGAGGGAGCACAAGATCCTTGGTGTTTCCCCTGACCATGCGCAATCCGTCGACTAACATCCGGATGAAGATGTAGGCTTTCCGGAGGCCTGCGCCATCGGCGCGTGCGACCAACCCCGCATTTACCAGAGCGGCGAGTGCCTGCAGGGTATTCGGTGTACGCAGGCTCGGGTGGTCGTGGCCATGCATCACTTGCAGGTATTGCGCGGCATATTCGATGTCGATGAGTCCTCCCGCGCTATACTTCACGTTGACCTTTCCAGGCGAGACCAGTTGTTTGAGCTGTTGCCTTCTGAGTTCCAGTGCCGCGGGAATGTCCCAGGGAGCGTCTCCGTAGACGAAGGAGTCTCGGTGTGTTTCCAGTCGATGGCCCAGTGCGGAGTTTCCGGCGATATGCCGTAACTTGATCAAGGCTTGCCGCTCGAACGGCGCGGCAAGTCCGGTTGGACTGTAGTAGCGACAGACCTCCTCGAACGCATTGGCCAGCGAGCCCTTGCCTCCGTGCGGTCGAAGCCGGACATCGATGCGAAAGATGCCTTCTTGCTTGGCTTCGATCCATCCCAGGAGTTCTTGTGCCAGCCGTTCAAAGTATTCGCTGTTCTCAATTCCATCCTTTCCGCTTGTTTTGCCCGATCCACCGTAGACGAATAGGACCTCAATGTCCGAAGCGTAGCCAAGCTCTCGCGCTCCGAATTTTCCCAGGCCCAGAACGGCAAAGGGGCAGGGTTTCTTGTTGGCGAGCTGTGGGCGTCCGTAGGATTTCTCCAGCTTGGCGCTGCAATCCACGATGCTCCGTTCCATGATGACTTCTGCCAGTTCCGTGAGCGCCAGCGAAAAGTCAGGGAAATTGCTCGAGGGCTCGACGATATGTTTGATGTCGATCCGGAACATCTCACGATCTTTAAACCGGTTCAAGGCGTCCTTTTGCGCTTCGTCTGTTTTGGCTCGCATGACCAGACGTCCGAGCTCTTTTCGGAGGGTCGCCTGCGGTTTGATCAGGGGTGCATCCCGGTATTCTGTGAGCAGCGGAAGGAGGTTGTCGTGCTGGCGTCTGAGAAAGTCCTCCCACAAGAAATCGCTGGCGCCGAGCAGTTGTGCGAGCAGCGGAAACGTTTTTTTATCGCTGACGAAGTCGAGCGCCTGGCTCTTGCCGTTCTTGCCCTGGTCTTTCACGATGAGATCCAGGAATTGGTCGAACGATGCCAGTGCCTTAGCCGGGTCGGAAGCCCAAGTCAAGGCATGCGTGAATTGTTTGATGAGCACGGCGGTCAGCCGCAGTTGCTGCTGATCGGCGGAGTCGAGCAGTTTCTGCCCATCGCGATTCCTGACAAAGAAACGATCGTGCAGCTTGTTGCCGTCGCATTCGATCTGGGCCTTGGTAATGTAAATATTGCGCATGGCCAGGGCATTCGCAAGCGCATAGAGGAAGGCCGGAGTATCATCCGATCGGATGTCCATGATCGTGTCTGTCGGGGATTGGCTATTGTCGAAGGTAATCTGCACCGTATCGAGCAAGCCGGTAAAGGCACTCCGCTGCTTGTCCAATCGCTCGACAAGCCGGCGGTTGACATATTGACGCGCCGCTTCAAACTGACCGGCATCCAGCAGTTGCACGGTCTCGCTGATTGTCTGTCTGAGGACATTGTGTTGCGGCGAGGTAAAACCTGTGCGGTCTATGGGATGCACCAGGAAGACATCGACGATTTTCTTGCGGCTGAGGCCGGGCCGGCCTTTAGGTCTGCCGGCCGCCGAGGGAGCCTTTCGGCGCGGTGAGGGAGCGGGCGTGGCCCCCATAAATGTATAGATCCGTCCTTCTTCGATATTGAGCCCGAAGGCCGAGAGCACACCGCAGATGGCGGCGAATTCCGAGAAGTAATCGTAGGCGACGATGCTGATTTCAGATCGCCCCGCTTGTTTGTCGAGCACCGATAATTCGCAGGGGTGGTCCGGCGTGAGCCGGCTGGCGAGCTGAATATGGTGCGCGATGGCGTCCGGTTGGAACCGTTCGAAGTACTCAGGGTCCATCCGAGACACGAAATCCTGAACGACTTCATCATCGACATCCGGACAGAGGGAAGCCAGGGTCTTGATAATTGAATCGCGTGATCCAGGCCCATCCATCATGGCCGGGAGTATAGCCGAAGTGGGTTTCATTGTGCGAGCGCCAAGGTATGAGTATAATGCCTGCCTATGTCCACTCGTTCCAAGAAGCCAGCACCGCGCTATTGTGGCGTTCCTATGCTTGAGCGTGTTGCTCGTCCGGATCCGACCCCGATCCTATTAGCGTCCGGGCTGGAACCGGCCCAGGTTGAAGCAATTCTTAAACCCTACGGACTCCAGCGCATTAAGGATGCCGATGCGAATCTGCAGTCGATGGCGGGCGATCTACATCAGCGGCGTCAGTTGGCAGGCATTCTACCCGCGTTGCTTGAAGCCATTGGGAAGACCGCTGATCCGGATCTGGCCTTGAACCAATGGGAACGTTGGCTCGCGAGCGGAGTCAGCCGGTCGGCCGTGTTGGAATATCTGCGTAGCGCTCCCCGCATGGTTGAGCTGGTCTGTGCGATATTCGGGAACAGCAACTCGCTCGCCTCTACCCTCATCCGCGATCCTCTACTACTATACTGGCTGGCCCAACAGAAGGTGTTGTCCACCGCGCCGACCAGGGCCGGGATGGAACATACAGTTCGGCAAAGTTCGGGGAGTGTCATTGCCACTGAACTTAAGTTGGATGCGCTCAGGCGATTCCGTCGTCGAGAGATGTTGCGCATCGGTGTGCGGGATCTCCTCCGGTTAGCCGACGTGGTGGAAACGACCGCCTCTCTCTCGGACCTGGCCTCGGTCCTCATCGATGCCGCCTATTGCATTGTGGATGCCGATCTACGATCTCAGTACGGCACTCCCATGCATCGGAATCGGCAGGGGCGGTGGGTGGAGACTGGCTTCACGGTCATTGGGATGGGGAAGCTGGGAGGACATGAACTTAACTATAGCTCCGACGTGGATGTGCTTTATGTCTGTGAATCCCATGAGGGCGAAACCAGGCAGGTTGCGTCAGGGCGCGTGAAGGCGAAGGGCCCTGCGCTGCGCGGGCTGTCCAATGAAGAATACTTTGAAATTCTCGCGCGGGAGCTGACGAAGGCGCTGACCGAACAGACCCATGAAGGGTATCTCTATCGCGTGGATCTCCGTTTGCGGGCAGAAGGTTCCGTGGGGCAACTCACTCGCTCGCTCGATGAGTATGACAAGTACTATTGGACGAGAGGACAAGTGTGGGAACGGCTGGCCTTGCTGAAGGCCTGGCCCATCGCCGGTTCGCAGGAGGTCGGGAGATCGTTCGTCAAGCTGGTGAGGCCTTTTGTGCTGGCGTCTCCATCGGAACGCCCGGATGTCGAGCAGGGGCTCGCGATCGTGGAGGAGGTCCGATCGGTCAAGGAGCGAATCGATGTGAAGATGGCGGAACGCGGGCAAGAGCAGCGAAACGTGAAGCTGGGCGGCGGAGGCATCCGCGAGATCGAGTTTTTCGTCCAAACGATCCAAGTGCTTGCCGGTCGTCGATTGCCGAGGATCTTGGACCGAGGGACCATCGGATCGTTAACGCGACTTCGCAATGCAGGCATCCTTTCAGTGAAACAACAGAGCGGCCTTACCCGCGCCTATCAGTTTCTCCGAGACGTCGAGCATAAATTGCAGATGGTGCACGATATGCAGACACACGCGTTGCCGGATCGACAGGATAAACTCGAGCGTTGCGCGATCCGCATGGGCTACACGGGGGCGAGCCGATCTGCCGCCCTCAAGCAATTTCAAGCCGACCATGCTTCCCATAGGATCGTTGTGCACGACATCTTTCAGTCGTTCTTCGAAACGCCGAAAACCTCGGCGGTGCTGAAAAAAACTTTCCAGCTGATAGGCCAAAAGCCGGCAAAGTAGCCTGTAATCTGCGGTGCGCCTGGGCGCTTCTGCAGGGCGAGAGGCGCGGGGCCAGAGGCTAGGGGCGACGAGAAGGAATGTCTATCCTCTCGCTTCCTGCCCCTTGCCCCGCGCCTGGTTTCCATGGAATTTTGCGATGAACCGCATAAATAGTGTGGGCTATGATCGGTTAGGTGTTGTAGAGGCAACGATCAAAGTGCTTGACTCCTGCGCTCGCGGGACTAAAATTATTTTGAGATGATCTTGCCGTGAACTTAACACGGATGCTGCTCACCGCTGCGATGGAGGTCGCCGTGAACACCACTATCGAGTCGCCTGCTCCGTCAATCCTCATCGATGAAAAAATCATCGCGGCATTGAAAAAGAGCGGGCCGCTGACAATTGAAGAGATGTCTTCAATACCAGGAATGAGTTGGGTGCGGGTCTTCTCAGCCGTTGACCGGCTCAGTCGGATCGGTGCGGTGTCGCTCCGCAGGGTTGGGCTAGCGTACCAGGTGGTCTATAACCAGACTATCCTGTCTCAGCCGGCAGCAATCGCGAAGACGTCTACTCCAACCGCCAACTAGCCGTCGGTCGTATAGCTGACACGGTGGGCTAGTTGCCATCGGCGTATCGCAGATCACGATCGCTGGCGAGGGACAGATACGTTTCTCCCCATTGATGCGGACTCTCAAGATTCCAATCCTCCTCGATATTGATCGGCCTAAACCGCAAGCCCGTAAATTCCTCCATAGACCAGATGAGTCAGCCCCGCCCCTGAGTCCTCAACCAGTTGAGCATAGGCCGGGCAGGTGGGCATTTGTTCATCATCGCTCCAGCCAGTGACCCAGTACCATTCTCCGGCAGGGTTCCGGTCATTGAGTCGAACTTGCTGGACTGGTCGAGCAGGGCCGATCTCTTTGAATCGCGCAAAGACACTCGCCTCACAATTTTTGTTTGATTCGACTTCGACAATCACAGGTGCTCCCTCGGCTCATTTAAACTGGCGATCATTGTAGCGTAGTGAGGAGCCAAGAAACACGAAGGGCCCGGCGGATGATCCGCCGAGCCCTTCATTCTTACTCCGAGCCATAGGCTATACGCCAGTAGCTCTTAGTTTTTGTCTTAGTACATGCCTTCCATGCCGTGGTTGTGTCCACCACCGCCACCGGCCGGTTCTTTCTTCTCTTCCGGCAGCTCGGTGATCATCACCTCGGTCGTGAGCATCAATCCTGCCACGCTCGCGGCGTTCTGCAACGCGCAACGAGACACCTTGGTCGGGTCGATGATGCCGGCCTTGATCATGTCCACATACTCCTCGGTCGCGGCATTGTAGCCGCCGCTGGGATTCTTGTCATTGCGCACTTTCTCAACGATGACCGAGCCTTCCATCCCAGCATTGAACGCAATTTGACGAATTGGCTCTTCGAGCGCACGGCGGATGATATTCACACCCACCTGCTGCTCTGCCACCAGCTTGAGCGAATCCAACGCGCCGATGCAACGGAGATAGGCCGTTCCGCCGCCAGGAACAACCCCTTCCTCGACGGCCGCCTTGGTGGCGTGCAACGCGTCTTCGACGCGCGCCTTCTTCTCCTTCATTTCAGTTTCGGTCGCGGCGCCGACGTTGATCACGGCCACACCGCCCACAAGCTTCGCGAGTCGCTCCTGGAGCTTCTCCCGATCGTAGTCGGAGGTAGTTTCGTCGATCTGTGCCTTGATCTGCTTCACGCGGCCTTCAATCTTCTTCGGATCGCCGAAGCCTTCCACGATCGTGGTGTTGTCCTTGTCGACCGTGATGCGCTTGGCGCGGCCGAGGTCCGTGAGCTTCACGTTTTCCAGCTTGATACCGATGTCTTCCGAGATCACCTGGCCGCCGGTAAGAATCGAGATATCTTCCAGCATGGCCTTGCGGCGATCGCCAAATCCAGGGGCCTTAATGGCCGTCACGTTGAGTGTGCCGCGGAGCTTGTTCACCACCAGAGTCGCCAAGGCTTCGCCTTCCACGTCTTCCGCGAGGATCACGAGTGGCTTGCCCATCTTGGCGACCTGCTCGAGGACCGGAAGCAAGTCCTTCATGCTGCTGATCTTTTTCTCGGAAATCAGGATGAGCGGGTCTTCCATGACGGCTTCCATCCGCTCGGCGTTGGTGACGAAGTAGGGGGAGATGTAGCCGCGGTCGAACTGCATGCCTTCGACCACGTCCAACGAGGTGGTCATGGATTTGGCTTCCTCGACCGTGATCACGCCGTCTTTGCCGACTTTCTCCATCGCTTCCGCGATGAGGTCGCCGATGGTCTTGTCGTTGTTGGCCGAAATCGTCCCGACTTGGGAGATCTCGGTCTTGTTCTGGCAGGGCTTGCTCAGTTTCTTGAGTTCGTTGATGACGACTTCGACCGCCTTGTTGATTCCCCGCTGAATTTCCATCGGGTTCGCGCCGGCGGTGATGTTCTTCACGCCTTCACGATAGATGGCCTGCGCGAGCACCGTGGCGGTCGTGGTTCCGTCGCCTGCCGTGTCGCTGGTCTTGCTGGCGACTTCGCGTACGAGCTGGGCGCCCATGTTTTCATACGGGTTCTTGAGTTCGACTTCCTTCGCGACGGTCACGCCGTCTTTCGTAATCGTCGGGGCGCCGAACTTCTTATCGAGAATTGCATTGCGGCCCTTCGGTCCGAGTGTTGCCTTGACGGCGTCGGCGAGCTGGTTCACCCCTCTGAGGATGGACGCGCGCGCTGCGTCACCGTACATTAGTTGCTTTGCCATAAGTATTCCCCCTTTTTATTATCGTCGTCGTAGTGTGTGTAGATACGGTGATTAGCTCGTGAAGACCCCGAGGATGTCTTCTTCCTTGAGGATCAAGCATTCTTCGTCTTCGATCCGGAGCTTGCTGCCGGAATATTTGTCGAACAGAACCTGGTCGCCGACTTTCACATGCTCAACCTTCTTGCCGATGGCTTGGACGATCCCTCGTTGCGGCTTCTCTTTTGCGCTGTCCGGCACGTAAATTCCGCCGGAGGTCCGGTCCAATTCCTCGGTGTAGGTGACGAATACCCGGTCACCCAGAGGCTGGAACCCCTTGGCTAAGTTCTTTTTCTCTGTCTTCTCCTTGGCTGCAGTGCTCATAGCAACACCCTCCTCATGAAGTTAAACCAGTGAATATCGACAATGTAGAACAGGTTCGGACTCGATGGGGTAACGGTGGTACTCCAGAACGAGCAGAAGTCCTGATCCCTGGGCACGGAAGTGGAGATAGCCTCGTGTTTGTCCAAGTCAAGGGGGGCAGCAACGAAATTCTTCCACGCACATTCAGAACAGGGACTGGAGGATCATAACCTATTGAGAAGGGGGCATTCCAGGATTTATTTTCACGAGCAGCAGCGAAGTCAGACACGCAAGTGGTCGAAATCTTTGATGTCTTTCCTCACGTAGTCGCGCAAGCGCTTGATGATGCGGGCTTCCAGTTGCCTGGTTCGTTCTTTGGTAATGGAGTATTTGGAGCCGAGGTCTTCCAGGGTCAATGGGGTTTCTGAGAGAATTCGATTCCGTAAGATGTCTTCGTCCCGTTCTTCGAGCGTTTTGACGAATTCAGCGAGCTTGGCACGAAAGAGTGTCTGCAATTGTGTTTGAGCAAGCTGCTCATCTGCTGGAACCTGCTGAGAGGGAAGTATATCGAGCAGGCTTCCTTCCTGGTCCTCGCCGATCGGCTGGTCCAGCGAGAGTTCCCAATTGCCCAGCCGCTGTCCCATCTCGATGACGTCTCGCTCCCGTACGTTCAAGCGGTCGGCGAGCAACTTCGTGTCTGGAGCAAACCCCTCACGTTCAAGCTTGGCCTTCTCTCTTTTGAGGTTGTAGAACAGCTTCCGTTGGTCTTGGGTCGTCCCGATCTTGACCAGGCGATAGTTGTTCAGTAAGTAGCGAAGAATATAGGCCCGTGACCACCAGGCGGCATAGGCGTAAAAGCGCACGTTCTTCGACGGGTCGAACTTCTTGATGGCATGCATCAGCCCGACGTTGCCTTCTTGAATGAGGTCCATGTGGTCGGCGCCGGTATGGAGATATTCAGCGGCAATCGAGATGGAGACACGCAGGTTGGCCATGATGAGCTTGACGGCGGCGTCGCGGTTCCCGTGTGTTCGATATTCATGGAACAGGCGCAGTTCTTCTTCTTTGGAGAGATAGGGATGGAGACGGACCTCGGCCAAATATTGTTGGAGCGCCGTGACCGGCACCACGGCGGTGGTATCGGCGGTGTGAGGATGCTCCAGGGCTGCAGGGGGAGACACTTCGGGAGGCGGACTGATCTCGGCGAGCTGTTCTTCGGACGGGTCCAAGACCTCCGGTTCGATCGGTTCTATGTCGAGATCCTTCTTGCGCGGACTCATGACGGTTGAGATTATCATAAGCGCCCCTAGCCTGGGTGCTGAAAAAGTTCGCTTAGGGGAAGGTTAGGTTGAGGCTAAGGTTCAGATCAAGAATGTGGGTTTCTGCTCACCCTCGGCCTGCTCTTTCGTTCCCTTGCGCGGACGAAACGGCGTCCCCTATGATGTCGTCTTCCGTGCGAGCAAAGAGCTCATGGTCAATAATGTATGGCTAAGGGCACGGATCGAACAGCCGAGGCAGACAAGCCGGACAAGATAGACCGGAAAGACCGACATGGCGATTCTAACAGTACTACGAAGCGGGCATTGGCCGTCCTTGGCTGGAGCCTGGTTGCATCTGACCATCAGCTTCATGGTCTGGCTGCTGATCGGCGCCATGAGCATTGCGCTCTCCCGCGACCTGCAACTGAGCGATCAGCAAATGGCGTGGTTGGTGGCACTGCCTCTGCTCGGTGGTGCAGGACTCAGACTGCTGGCGGGATGGAGCGCCGACTGGCTGGGCGGACGGCCCACGGCACTGGCGATTCTCCTTGCGGAATTGGCCGTCTTGCTGTGGGGATGGCTGGGCGTATCTGGATATCACGAGGCGTTGGTCTTCGCGCTGTTCCTTGGCGTTGCCGGCGCGAGTTTCGCCGTGTCGTTGCCGATTGCCGGGCGAGCCTATCCGCCGGCTGCGCACGGGTTCGTGTTGGGCCTGGCTGCAACAGGGAACGTAGGCACCGTGCTGATCCTGTTTCTCGCGCCACGCTGGGCTGCTGTGATGGATTGGCATCACGTCTGTGCATTGATGGCCGGCATCGTCGGCGTCACGTTGGTCCTGTTTGCTCTTCTCGTCCCGCGGGAACAGCCGAGCCTGACACCCCATCGCGCCGAGTGGTGGCACAATGCGGCGGAACTTATCCGTCGCCGATCCGCCTATTGGCTCTGTTTCTTGTATGCGGTCACGTTCGGTGGCTTTGTCGGATTCTGCAGCCTGCTGCCGCTGCTGTTGCACGATCTGTATCAGCTGGACGCGGTCATGGCTGGGACCGTCGCAGCGTTATGCGGACTCTTCGGCAGTCTGATTCGTCCGGTGGGTGGCTACCTTGCGGATCGGCAGGGTGGTCTCCGTATCCTCTATTATGTGTTGCCGATCATCGTCGGTTCAGTCGTGGCGGTGACGAGTCCCTCGCTACCCATGGCCGTGGCCATGATGGTGATCGCGACCGGTGCGATGGGATTCGGGAACGGCGTGGTCTTCCAGTTGGTTGCCGAATGGTTCCCGAAAGACATCGGTCTCGCATCGGGTGTGGTGGGAGCAGCCGGCGGTTTCGGGGGATTTCTCCTGCCCATTGTCGCTGGAACCATGAAGGGGTTCACTGGGAGCTATGACCTGGGTCTCTGGCTCTTCGCAGGATTTGGGGTCTGCGCCTGGGGAACGGTGCTCGTCGCGTTGCGGGCTCGGGCGGCCTCTCTGGCAGGGCCCTCCTCCTGATCAATTTCACCGTTGACAGTCGGGCGAAAAAACAATGTTACATATGCAATGTTAAATGATAAATTGATCGTCCATTGAACACTCACCACTGAATATTCAACATTATGGGAATCATGGCCACGCCATTTCACAGCATCGAAGACGCCATTCGGGACATCAAGAAGGGGAAATTCGTCATCCTCGTCGATGATGAGGATCGTGAGAATGAAGGCGATCTTGTCATGGCCGCGCAACACGTGACGCCCCAAGCCGTCAATTTCATGGCCCGACATGCCCGTGGGTTGATCTGTCTCACATTGACGCCCCAGCGTGTCGAAGAACTCCATCTTCCGCAACAGGCGGTGGAGAACACCGCCACCTTCGGCACGGCCTTCACCGTCTCTATCGATGCTCGGAAAGATATTACGACCGGCATCTCTGCGGCGGATCGGGCCACGACGATTCATGTGGCGATCAATCCCAAGTCCAAGCCTGCCGACCTGGCGAGGCCCGGCCATATTTTCCCCTTGAAAGCGCAGCAGGGCGGTGTGTTGAAGCGGGCGGGGCAAACCGAAGGGTCTGTCGATCTGGCGCGGTTGGCCGGGCTCACTCCAGCCGGGGTGATCTGCGAAATCATGAACGAGGACGGCACCATGGCGCGTGTGCCGGAGCTGACGCAGTTTGCGAAAGCGCACAAGTTGACGATGGTCACGATCAAGGCGCTCATCGAATACCGCATGCAGCGCGAGCCCTTTGTGCGGCGGATGGCCAGCGCACGGCTGCCGACGATGTTCGGCGATTTCGAGGCGGTGGCCTTCGAAAACGAATTGGACGGGGTCACGCACATTGCGTTGGTGAAGGGGCGTGTGGAGGGAGGCGATCCTACCCTGGTGCGGGTGCACTCAGGGTGTTTGACGGCCGACGCTCTGGGTTCGTTGCGGTGCGACTGTCGAGACCAGCTTCATAAGGCGATGGAGGTGATTCAGAAGGAAGGTCGCGGAGTCCTGCTCTATCTCAATCAAGAAGGGCGCGGCATTGGACTGCTCAATAAAATCAGAGCCTATGGGTTGCAAGATGAGGGGAGCGATACGGTCGAAGCAAATTTGAAACTGGGATTCAAGGCAGACCTGCGCGATTACGGCGTGGGGGCACAGATTCTCGTCAATCTCGGGCTGCACCAGATCAAGCTCATTACAAACAATCCCCGCAAGATTGTCGGCATCGAGGGGTATGGGCTGCAAGTCGTCGAACGTGTGCCGATCGAGATCCAGCCGCGTGCGGCGAACGTGAAGTACTTGCGCACGAAAAAGAATAAGATGGGGCATATTCTGAAAAAGGTGTGAGCGGGGGGACGGCCAGCCCGCCTTTCTTTGCTCGCGGAGCCCCCACGATGAAACGGTGGTCGCTCGACGCGCGCAGTTGAAAGGCAAGCTGGCCGTCCCCCAGTTCGTGGCGAATGTGCTGGAGGAGAAGAAACAAAGGGATGAAACTGCGAAAAGGCTCTCAGGATGCGACGGGGTTGCGGTTCGGGATTGTTGTCGCCCGGTTCAATAAGTTTGTGACGAGTAAGTTGCTGAATTCCTGCGTCGAGGGGCTCACTAAGCACGGAGTCAAGGCCGACGATATCGAAGCGGTGCGGGTGCCTGGGGCATTCGAGATTCCCTTGGTGGCTCGGACGATGGCACGGACGAAGCGGTTCGATGCGGTGATTTGTCTCGGGGCGGTCATTCGTGGCGACACACCGCATTTCGATTACATTAGCGCAGAGGTAAGCCGTGGCATCGGGCAGGCGGCGCTGGATGCCGATGTGCCGATCATCTTCGGCGTACTGACGACGCATACGATCGCGCAGGCAATCGAGCGATCCGATCCGACTAAGTTCAACCGTGGCGGGGAGGCGGCCAGGTCCGCGATCGAAATGGCGACGGTCATGCGTCTTTTACGGGCAGGTGAGGAGGCTCCGTTGAGCGTGAAGCGTGAAACGTTAAATGTGAAACGTGAAAGGTCAGATAAGAAGCGGGCACCGCGAAAGCGTAAGGCTTAACCTAGCCATGGGATCACGCCATCATGCCAGGGAGCGCGCGCTCCAGATTCTGTTTCAGTACGATATCCACGGCAGGCCGGGCCTGTGGTTGGATGTGTTCTGGAAGGAGAACGAGGCCACGGATGAGGTGAAGGCCTTTGCTGAACGGCTCGTGGCCGGAGTGTTGGAAAAGAAGAAAGAGTTGGATGCCCTCATCGGGAAATACGCCACCAATTGGAAAGTCAGCCGCATGCCGATCGTGGACCGCAATATCCTGCGTGCCGGCGTGTATGAACTGCTGTGGATGGATGACGTGCCGGCCAAGGTGACAGTGAATGAAGCCATCGAATTGGCAAAAAGTTTCGGCGACGACGACGCGTCGAAGTTCGTGAACGGCATTCTGGATCAGGTCCTGGGCAAGGAATTGACGCTGGCCGCCAAACGAGCCGAAGCTGCAGACGTAAAAGGTAAAACGTGAAAGGTGAGATGTTGAAATTCAGAGCAAACTGTTTCTTCTCATGCGTTTCACGGTTCACGTTTCACCTCTCACGAGGCTGCCATGATTGACCGCTATACCCGTCCCAAGATGAAAGCCGTCTGGGAGTTGGAACGCAAGTACCAGATCTGGCTCGCAGTCGAGTTGGCCGCCTGCGCAGCGTTCGAACGGGCTGGGCAGGTTCCGCGCGGCACGGCGGCTCGCATTGGGAAGAAAGCCCGGATCGATGTGAAGCGCATCGCCAGAATCGAGAAGGTGACGAAACATGACGTGATTGCCTTCCTCGAATCACTCGTGGAATCGGTCGGGCCGGAGCATCGGTTCCTCCATATGGGGTTGACCTCGTCGGATATTGTGGACACCGCGTTGGCCGTGCAAATGACTGAGGCGCTCGACCTTATCCTCGACGATCTTGATGCGTTGATCGTTGTCTTGAAGCGGCAGGCGCTCAAGTACAAGCACACGATAATGGTCGGCCGCTCGCATGGCATTCATGGCGAACCGATTTCGTTCGGTTTTAAGCTGGCCATTTGGTACGAAGAAGCTTGCCGGCACCGAGAGCGGCTGACACATGTTCGGCAAGAGATCGCGGTTGGGAAACTCTCCGGTGCGATGGGCACCTTCGCGCATCAAGGGCCTGAAGTGGAAGAGTACGTCTGTGCCAAGCTGGGGCTTACGCCGGACCCTGTCTCCAATCAAATCGTGCAGCGCGATCGCCACGCGGCCTATGCCTCGGCATTGGCGCTGGTGGCAGCCAGCATAGAAAAGTTTGCGACGGAGATTCGTCATCTGCAACGGACCGAAGTGCTCGAAGCGGAGGAGTATTTTTCGGAAGGGCAGAAAGGGTCCTCGGCGATGCCGCACAAACGGAACCCGATCGCCTCGGAGAATCTCTGCGGGTTGGCGCGCATCGTGCGGGGCAATAGTCTCGCGGCGATGGAGAACGTCGCGTTGTGGCATGAGCGCGACATCAGCCATTCGTCCGTCGAGCGCGTGATCATGCCGGACAGCACGATTCTGATCGATTATATGCTGGCGCGGATCACCGACCTCATCAAGCATCTGGTGGTCTACCCCGCCAATATGAAACGCAATCTCGATCTCACCGGAGGGCTGGTCTATTCGCAACGGCTGCTCCTTCGGCTCATCGAGAAGGGCGCGCAGCGGAAGGAATCGTATGAGGCTGTTCAGCGCAATGCGATGGCCTCATGGAAGGGGGCGGGGGCACTACAAGGATTAGTCCACAAAGATCCCTTTGTGGCGAAACATCTCACGGCAGCGGAGATTCAGTCCTGTTTTGATCCGAAGTATTATTTGCGCCATCTCGACAAGATTTTTCAGCGGGTCTTCGGATCGGAGACGCGTAAATCAAGTAAAGGGAGGAAGCGATGAGGCCATCTATTTCTACTCTCATGCGTTTTGTGGTGTTGGTGCTTGTCGTTCTGGCAATAGTGCCGGCCGTTAAGGCCGCCGATCGCGACAAGCTTCTGAGCGAGCCGGGCGTCTATGGCACCTTTGCCGCCTTTAGTCTTGATGAGGACTGGGGGAAACAGGATCAGGCGGTGCGCATCGCGCAATTAGCCACTTTGAAAGTGGTGGTCGAGCAGCATCGAGAGAAGGTGGCGATCGATACCTATCTTCTTCGCGGACTATCCGACCATGCGGACGTGCTCTTTCGTATTCACGCGACTGAACTGCGCGAGACCCAACAATTTCTCCTGGATCTTCAAGGCAGTCTCTTTGGTAAACATCTCAAGACGGCTGGTGTTATGCATGGCCTGACCAAGAAGGCAAACTATGTCCCAGGATTTCCGGATCAAGTAAAAGCCGATCTCAAGATTCCCAGCGAGCCGGGTCCTAAGCCCTATGCGGTTGTGATCCCGATCCGTAAGAGTGCAGACTGGTGGGGGCTGGATCAGGATAAGCGCACGGCGATGATGCAGGAACATACGGAAGCCTCGATCCCCTACATTAAGACGGTCAAAAGGAAGCTCTATCACTCCAGCGGACTCGATGATCTGGATTTCATCACCTATTTTGAAACGTCCAAACTGGAGGATTTCCACAGCCTGATTTTGGCTTTGGAGAAGGTGAAAGAGTTCCCGTATAACCGGCGGTTCGGGCATCCGACGCTGATCGGCACCGTGAAGTCGCTGGACGAAATCATCGAGGTTTTGGCGCAGTAGCGAAACGAGGGAGTCACAATGACGGTGGGTACACTACTCTACGAAGGTAAGGCCAAGAAAGTTTTTGCGACCGACAGGCCCGATCAAATCGTCCAGTACTTCAAGGACGATGCGACGGCGTTCAATGCGCAGAAGCGCGGAACCATCGCCGAGAAAGGCGTCATCAATAACAAAGTGTCCGAGCGGCTTTTTCGGTTGCTGGAACAGGCCGGTGTGCCGACGCATTTTGTCGAGCGCCTCAGCGAACGGGAATTGCTCACGAAGAAGGTGACGATCGTGCCAGTTGAAGTCGTCGTTCGCAATGTCGTCGCAGGCAGTTTGGCCAAGCGGCTGGGGTTGAAAGAGGGCGATCCCATCGAGCCGGCTATCGTGGAGTGGTATTACAAGAACGATGCGCTGGGCGATCCCTTGATTGCCGATGAGCATATTCGGTTGATGAAGCTGGCGACACCGGAGCAAATGACGGAGATCAAGAGGCTCGCATTGAAAGTGAATAGCCTCTTGCAGCCATTCTTCAGTGAACGACAGATGATTCTCGTCGATTTCAAATTGGAGTTCGGGATGCACAACGGCAAGCTGATCCTGGCCGATGAGATCTCGCCTGACACCTGCCGCTTTTGGGATCAGACGACGAAGGAGTCGATGGATAAGGATCGGTTTCGGAAGGATTTGGGGAAGATTGAAGAGGCGTATCAAGAAGTCCTGAGAAGAGTGTGCGGGTAGGGGATGGAGCGGCAGGCTTCTTTGCTCGCAGAACGCGCACGATAAAGCTGTGCTCGTTCGATGCGCGCAGTCGAAGCCAACCCCTCCATCCCCTCAGGAACTTCCAAATCCTTTGGGGGAGTGGGGTGAGAGGAGGGATGCGGTGATCGATCTCTTTGCTCGCGCAACGCGCGGTCGAAGACGCCCCTCGTTGGACGCGCGCAGGCGAGCCCGATCACCGCATCCTTCTCATGAATTTTAGGGTACTTCCCTCACGGGAGAGGGAAAGAGGAGAGGGCACGTGCAGGGGTTTCGGGGATGGTTCATGAATTATGGGCTGGTGGCGGCCATCTTGGTGTCTACGGCGCTGGTGGCTGTCCTGGCCTATCGGCTGGATGGGTCACGCTGGCGCTGGCCGATGGTGGCGCTTGCCTTGGCTGGGATCGGGACGGTCGCGGGGATTTTATGGATCAGGAGATACATAGATAGACAGCCCAAAGCGCCTGATCAGGGGAGTCAGGAGTGAAGGGCGGCATGAACGCTCTCTGTGCTCGCAGAACGCGCACGATGAAACGGTGCTCGTCCGATGCGCGCACTTGAGAGCATTCATGCCGCCCTTCGTCGAGGGATGAAAGAAGAATTAAGGGGGAGGGGAGCAGTGAAAGCCAAGATACATGTCACACTCAAGCAAGGGATTCTCGATCCGCAAGGGAAGGCGATTGAGCATGCGCTCGATTCGCTGGGGTTCAAGAATGCGGGCAATGTGCGAGTCGGAAAGTACATGGAAGTGGATGTGGATGAGAAGGACAAGGTGAAAGCTGAGGCTCAGGTCAAGGCCATGTGCGAAAAGTTGCTGGCGAACACGATCGTTGAGGAATACCGATACGAACTAGCAGGTTGAGGTTAAGGTCGAGGCTGAGAACGTGCTCGCTCAACCTTAACCTGAGCCTTAACCTTCTGAGGATTTATGAAGATCGGAGTGGTGGTTTTTCCTGGGAGTAATTGCGATCACGACTGTCAGCATATCTTCAAGGATGTGCTGGGCCAGTATGTGGAGATGATCTGGCACAAGGAGACGTTGCTGGCGGGGCTGGATGCGATTGTGTTGCCGGGCGGGTTTTCTTACGGCGACTATTTGCGGACTGGCGCGATTGCGCGGTTCTCGCCGGTGATGGGAGCGGTGAAGGAGTTTGCGAAGAAGGGTGGCATGGTGCTCGGCATCTGCAACGGGTTTCAGATTCTGCTCGAAGCAGGGTTGCTGCCAGGGGCCATGCTCCGGAACAGGTCGCTGCATTTCATCTGCAAGGATGTGTCGGTGAAGGTTGAGAATGCAGCTACGGCCTTTACCAGCGCCTATGAGTCCGGTCAGGTGCTCAAGATTCCGATTGCCCATGCAGACGGGAACTACTACACCGATCCGGTCACGCTCGCGGCGATGCAGGCGAATGCGCAGATTGTGCTCCGCTATTGCACGCCCGGAGGGCAAGGTGACGCCGGAGGCGAATCCGAACGGCTCGCTGGATAACATTGCCGGGATCATCAATGCTGGGGGCAATGTGCTGGGCATGATGCCGCATCCGGAGCGCTGCGCGGAAGCGGTATTGGGCAATGACGAAGGGAAGCTGATTTTTCTGTCGATGCTGGAGGCGCTGAAGGGGAACAAGAAACAACTGAAGATGGTGGGGGCGTGACCGCGGGTCCTGCCGCTGACCAGCCCGTCCGTCCTCGCACCACGCCCGGTATAGGAGGGGAGGCCCGTTAGTCTCCTTTACTCGCGCAACGCGCGGCCTCAAAAGGATCAGGAGGGAGCGGCCAGGTGCCCTCCTTGCTCGCAGAACGCGCACGATAAGAATGTGCTCGTCCGATGCGCGCAGTAGAGGGCAGCCTTGGCCACTCCTTAGAAAGAAATAGCGGGGGAATTGAAAGATCTTGTTGGACGCGCGCAGTTGGAGACCAATCGGGCCACCCTTTAACAGTAAAATGAAAGCTAAGGCGATCGGGCTCCCAGGCCAGTGGCACCCGCGGTCAACGTAGAGAGCGAGAGACTAAGAAGTTCCGCAGGTTCAGCGAGTCCGAGCCCTCCGTGTAATTCGCGACGCAGGCCCTGGCTGTTATGGACGAAACAAGAATGAAAAGCTTAGAGCTTTATGCGGGAACTAATTGTGTTCGTTCATGGAATGGCCAATTTCTCTCACAATCGCACTAAGCGAGGCGTTGGGGAGAAAGAAGCTCAAGAGCGATTGATTCGAGAGCAGGTTGGCTCTTGCCACAGTTTTCTTGGTGCATTCGATGACTCGGGTAATTTTGCATTTTGCACGGAACATGATCCTGCGCGACTTAAGACAGACATTCTTGCCGTCTTGAATCTGGAGTACAAGGTTAAGGGGGCCGTGGTCGTTGAAAAGTGTCGAACGCAAAAGGTTCTCGTAGATGTGACTAAATTGTGCAGCCAAATATACTCCGCGCATTTCGATCTCCGGGATTACTTAGTTTGGGAGAATTGTCAGCCGTGGCGACTCGGCATGGTGTTTGTAGAAGAGCTGTACGAGAAGCGTATCAGCTACGTTGAGGAGATCAGCTAACTTCCAAGGTGATCGCGTTGAGATTCTCAGTTTGCAAGATGGATTAGTTGGGTTGCTAAAATTGGATCCAAAGACGCCGCGAATACCTTGGGGAGAGCCAGCGAAAATAGTGGAAGACGCCCTCTCTAGCCTTGGCGCCAAGTGGCTCGCGACTGGTCGGTCGGCTAGGACTGTGAGGGGGGTTCTCGGAAAATTCGCTCTCTGACTGCGTAGCTAAGTCTGGATGAGCTTTGAGGGTTAAAGCATGACCAAAGACATCATCGCGCAGCATAATCTAAGGGACGATGAACATGAGAAGATCGTCGAGATTTCAGGATGCGAGCCAAGTTTGATGTGGAGGCTACGATGATTCCAATTGAGTTTGATGCGATCATTTTCCAGGAAGGTACGAGCTTTGTGGCCCACTGCCCTGAGCTGGACGTTTCCAGTTGCGGGCATAATGTGGATGAGGCGAGGGGGAATTTGAAAACGGCTGTACGCTTGTTCGTCGAGGAAGCTGAAAAGCTCGGCACGTTGGACGATATTCTGAAAGAGGCTGGATACCAGCGGGGGGCTGACGGTAAGTGGAAGTCGCCACGCATTGTTGCCACTGAAGTGATGTCGCTGTCGGCGTAGTGCGCAGTGGGAGAGGAGGCCTAGCTATGGAAATCTTTCCTGGTATCTCGATGGACCCCGGTATCAGATTCGGAAAGCCCTGTCTCACTGGGACACGTATCGATGTGGCGACTGTGATGGGAGCGCTGGCGGCAGGGGAGAGTATCGAGCGGTGCAGGACGCCTATGCCGTCACGCGCGAACAAATCTTTCCGCGCTTCGATATGCGACACATGTTGCTGAACATGTGCCGCCGGCGGTAAAGAGGCATGGATCAGTTGGCTAACTTCGTTGGACATGACCGGGCTGCGGATTTGGAAATCATCGTCAGGGACATTGCCATGGATCTCCGCGGTATGGGAGCGTTTCTCAAGCGATCGGTTCGGGTGCCACTGGTTGTCAAGGAGTATCTTTCGCTTGGAAGCGTAGCGTAGAGTCGATATCTGGTTCAAGCTCTTCAGGAGTATGATCGCCAGTGCCTGAGAAGTTGTCCGACTTGCTCGAAACCGGACAAATCGTTCCCTGGGAAGTACGAGAAATGTCAGATGAAGTCTTCAGCCATGTCATTACCAAAGACCTCATCGCGCAGCATAATTTGACGGACGATGAGTATAAGAAGATCGTCGAGATACTTGGGCGGGAACCGAATATCACTGAGTTGGGCATGTTCTCGGTGATGTGGTCGGAGCATTGCTCCTATAAGAGTTCGCGCGTGCATTTGAAGAAATTGCCGACGACGGGGCCGCGGGTGGTTCAGGGACCGGGAGAAAATGCCGGCGCGGTGGATATCGGCGATGGGCTCTGCGCGGTCTTCAAGATGGAGTCGCACAACCATCCTTCGTTCATCGAGCCCTATCAGGGTGCGGCGACGGGGGTGGGGGGGATTCTGCGCGACATCTTTACGATGGGCGCGCGGCCGATTGCCTTGCTCGACGCGCTGCGGTTCGGCGGGCTCGACACGGCCAAGAATCGCCATCTCATGAAGGGCGTCGTGGCTGGCATTGCCGCATACGGCAACTGTATGGGTGTGCCGACGGTGGGAGGCGAAATCGTCTTCAACGATATTTATTCGCAGAATCCGCTGGTGAATGTGTTTTGTCTTGGTATCGCGCACAAGGACAAGATCTTTCTTGGCACAGCGGCCGGGGTTGGCAATCCGGTGATCTATTTCGGTTCGAAGACGGGCCGTGACGGAATTCACGGGGCGACGATGGCGTCCGATTCCTTTGACGACCAGTCGGAACAGAAGCGGCCCACGGTGCAGGTGGGTGATCCCTTTACCGAGAAGCTCTTGCTGGAAGCTTGTCTCGAACTGATGGCTGGCGATTTGCTCGTGGGTATTCAGGATATGGGGGCGGCAGGGTTGACTAGTTCGTCCTGTGAAATGGCGTCGCGTGCCGGTAACGGAATCGACCTGGACCTGACTGATGTGCCACGTCGTGAGCCAGGCATGACGCCGTATGAATTGATGCTGTCGGAATCTCAGGAACGCATGCTGATGGTGGCGCAGGCGGGCAAGGAAGAGGAATGTATCAGGATCTGTAAGAAGTGGGATCTCGACGTGGCGGTGGTGGGGCGGGTTACGGGCGACGGGATTTTGCGTGTGAAGGACCAGGGCAAGGTGGTGGCAGAGATTCCGGCGAAGTCGCTGGCCGATGACGGCCCACGCTACGAGCGGCCCTATTCGCCGCCAGGCTACCAGGATATGTTGACCAATTTGAATTACGATGCGTTGCCTGACGTAAAGGATGCGACTGCGGCGCTGTTGTCCTTGCTGGAGTCGCCGACGATTGCGAGCAAGCGGTGGGTCTTTGAACAGTATGACCACATGGTGCGAACCAACACGATGGTCCGGCCAGGTTCCGATGCGGCGGTGGTTCGGATCAAGGGGACGAATAAAGCCCTCGCGATGACGGTGGACTGTAATAGCCGCTATTGCCTGCTGCATCCCTATGAAGGGGCTCGACTTGCGGTGGCCGAGGCGGCGCGGAATCTGGTCTGCTCCGGCGCGGAGCCGATTGGACTTACGGACTGTTTGAATTTCGGCAACCCCGAGCGGCCCGATATCATGTGGCAATTTGTATTGGCGATCGAAGGGATGAAGGATGCCTGCGAACATTTCGCGATCCCTATCGTCAGCGGCAATGTGAGCTTCTACAATGAGACCAACGGTCTCTCGATTTATCCCACCCCGATGTTGGGGATGGTGGGTCTGATCGAGTCAGCTGATAAGACGATGACGCAGTGGTTCAAGCAGGACGGCGATGCAATCCTCCTCCTGGGCAAGACGAAAGAGGACCTGGGCGGCAGTGAATATCTGAAAGTGCTCCATCACCGGGAGCAGGGATCGCCGCCGCTCCTTAGTCTTGAAACGGAGAAGGCCCTCCATGACTTCATCTTGAATGTGATCCGTGAGGGAGTTGTGCAATCTGCTCACGATTGCTCAGATGGCGGGTTGTCTGTCGCACTGGCTGAATGTTGTATCTCTGCCCCGGACAGCAGGAGAGGGGCTGTGGTACAGTTACCCCTCGATGCCTTGCGGTTGGATGCCCTCTTGTTCGGTGAGAGTCAATCACGGGTGGTCCTTTCGGTGAAGCCTGAGATGGCCGATCAGCTCTTGAATCGCGCATGGGATTCCGGTATTCCAGCGATGAAGATCGGGACGGTGGGAGGCGATCGGTTCGTCATCGATGTGGAGAAGGGGCAATGGAGCAAGGGTTGCCGCATCGACCTCCCGGTCGATCAACTTCACGACCGGTGGGCCTTTTCGATCGAACGCACTCTGAGTCAGGCGTAAAACGTGAGATGTAAAAAGTGAAATGTGAAGACATGAATAGGCGAGCTAAGAGAGAACTTCCCATCGTTTCACCTTTTACTTCTCACGTTTCACGTGAAAGCCCGGATAAGTTCCACGACGAATGCGCCGTCTTCGGCATTTATGGCCACAAGGAAGCAGCAAACCTCACCTATCTTGGGTTGTATGCACTGCAGCATCGCGGACAGGAAGCCTCCGGCATTGTTTCAGGCGATGGCGAGCAGTTTTATGTCCATAAAGGGAAGGGGCTTGTTGCGGATATTTATAATCCCCAGGCGCTCGATCAATTAATCGGTTCGATGGCGATCGGTCACAATCGTTACTCCACCGCTGGGGGAAACGATCTCAAGAACGTCCAGCCGTTCTCGGTCAACTTTGCGTTTGGGAACCTGGCACTTGCCCATAACGGCAATCTCATCAATGCTCAAGTGCTGCGTCACGAACTCGAAGCGTACGGCGCCATCTTTCAATCCACATCGGACAGTGAAGTCATCATCCATTTGATTGCGCATTCGCGGGCCGATACGTTGCTGGCCCGTATCATCGATGCGTTGAGTCAGGTGCGAGGGGCATTTTCGATCGTGTTGCAGACGGACGAGGGGGTTATCGCGGTTCGCGATCCTCATGGGTTCCGGCCCCTCTGTCTCGGTCGACTGGGCGATACCTACCTCGTGGCTTCGGAAACCTGTGCGTTCGATCTGCTTGGAGCTGAAGTTGTCCGCGAGGTTGAGCCTGGCGAGTTGGTCCTGCTGAATGACAAGGGTGTAACGAGTTATAAGCCATTTGCGCCGGTCAGTCCCGCCATGTGCGTCTTTGAATATGTGTACTTTGCCAGGCCGGACAGCAAGATCTTTGGCGCGAACGCGGTCTATGTCACGCGCAAGGCCTTGGGCAGGCAACTGGCGAAGGAATCATCGGTGCCGGCGGATATCGTCATTCCCGTACCGGACTCCGGGGTGCCTGCTTCGCTTGGCTATGCCGAGGGGGCGGGGATTCCATTTGAACTTGGGCTGATTCGAAATCACTATGTCGGCCGCACCTTTATTGAACCGGAGCAGTCGATCCGTCACTTCGGTGTAAAGGTCAAGCTCAATGCCGTGCCGGAGGTATTGGAGGGAAAACGGGTCATTGTGGTCGATGATTCGCTGGTGCGGGGCACGACGAGCCGTAAAATTGTGAAGATGCTTCGCAATGCCGGGGCCAAAGAAGTGCATATGCGCATCAGTTCGCCACCAATCGTTTCGCCATGCTTCTACGGCATCGACACGCCCACCAGGAAGGAACTCATTGCCTCCAGTCACACGACAGAAGAGATTCGGAAGTACATCACCGCCGATAGCCTCGCCTATTTGAGTCTCGATGGCATGCTGAACGCTTCCCCCGGAACTCCGGGCCAGTACTGCAACGCCTGCTTTACCGAACGCTACCCCATTCCTCTGACTCGCGCTGAGGAGTTGCAGCTGGGCCTCTTCGAACCATCCATCTAGCAGACTGCTGAAAAAGAGGTGCGGGGAGCGGCCAGGCGCCCTCCTTGCTCGCAGAACGCGCATTGCCCCTGGCGTCGTTCGCAGCTCGCAAGGAGCCTCAACGTACCCCAAGGGTACGCCTCCGGTTCTTGCTCCGCCTGCGGCCTTGCTGGACGAACTTTTTGAGCAGTCTGCTGTCCCTCTCTCCATCTACGTGTGACTCACTCTGCTAGTGTACTTACTCAGTGGATCGCTGCCGCCATTGCCCCTGAAAAAATCTGCATGGTAGGATAGCGCGTCAGGAAGTGCTGAGCTGGTTTGATTGTTCCCTCGCTCAGGACTCAGGACTTCTTAAGCAATGGAGGCCGTGATGAAACGAATGATCGTCGCCCTTGGGATACTGCTGGTCCCTCTTCTTGCGGCCCATCTGGTGCTTGCCGCGGGACTGTTCAAGGTGGGTGAGAAGGCGCCCTCGTTTGCGTTGACGGCCATTACCGGTGAGACCTTGGGGCTGGATACCTATAAGGGCAAAGTCGTGGTACTTGGACTGTTTCATATCTGTGAACCCTGTATGATGCAGGGAACGGCGCTCCAAAAAGTTTCTGAGATGACGAAAGGGAAAGACGTGGCCGTGCTCGGCGTCAATTCTTCCGGCGACTCCAAAAAGAGTGTCGGCGAGTTCTTGTCCGCTTTTCCGGTGAAAGTCACGTATCCCTACCTGCTGGATCCGAACAAGGTGACTGACAAATTGTATGGCGGGGGGAAGTTTATTCCCAACGTGTATGTGATCGATCAACAGGGTGTGATCCGGTGGCAGCGAGTCGGCGATATGGATCTGGCGGGTGAAGCGGTGATTGTGGCGGAAGTCGAAAAGTTGTTGGCGGCTGGGAAGTAGCAAGATGTAGAAAGCAGGGAGGCGGGCCTCTCCCTGCTCGCAGACCCCTCACCTCAGGAAGGTGATCGGTCGATGCGCGCATTTGGAGAGACCCGCCTCCCTGCTGGAAACCAACCGACTTCCGCGTGGGAGAGGAAGGAAAGACGATGGATGAGATGGAAGAGGGAAAGCAGAAGTTTTTAGAGGTGGTAAAGGGGACTGATGCAGCTGTGCAGGTTGTTATTCCTGTGACGCCTTCTAATAGCATGTTTCTGATTTCCCTCACGAAGGGACCGAATCGAAAATTCATTACGGTCTCGGAAGACGACATCATCGATCTGCCCAACGAAGCCAGCATTCTGGCGAAGGTGACGAAAGTTGTGAAGGATGCTGTCGCGGCGCTTTAGGAAGGCTAAGGTCAAGGCTGAGGTTCAGAGCAGTCTCGACCTTAGCCTGAGCCTCAACCTGCATATCCAATGAAGAACCTGCTTCCCGGCATTTGGCAATGGTCCTGGTTCTCTGAGGAGAAGCAGCTTGACTTCAACGGGCTTTTTCTGACAGTCGGGGAACATAAGATTCTGATAGACCCTCCGCCAATGACTGGCGACGCGAGTTCGCTGATTCTCCGCAACGGACCTGTCGATTACATCATCGTGACGAATCGCGATCATGCGCGCGAAGCGGCGAGGTACCAAGGCGAGCTTCGCTGTCAACTGCAGGTGCCGGAGGCGGATGCAGCGCAGATGGATCTCAAGCCAACCAAAACGTTCAAAGACGGGGAATTGCTCACGGGCGGGATCTGGGTGATTCAGTTGAAAGACCAGAAGTCTCCCGGTGAGTCGGCTTTGTTTGTTCAGCAGGGGAAGGGTGTACTAATTGTCGGCGATGCGTTGATCGGGAAGCCGTCCGGTTCCGTCAGTCTCCTGCCTGCTGAAAAGTATGCCGATATGGGGAAGGCCCAAGAGGGATTGCGTCGTCTCCTCAAGTACAATTTCGATAGTCTGTTGGTCGGTGACGGCGCCTCGATTCTCACCGGCGCCAAGCAAGCGGTCGAACGGTTGCTCCAGCCCGCATCATGACGCTACGCAACGGTCTTTCCGAAGAACTCAATCGCCAGGGAAACGAGCATTTTTCGCGCGGGCTCTACACCGATGCCTATACCTGCTATGCGAAGGCGTTGGAATGCGACCGGCTGACCGGGGATCAACGGGCGTTGGCCGCCACGCTGGGAAACCTTGGAAACATTTGTGCAGTCAGTGGGCGTCGGGAATCGGCCCAGACCTACTATCAAGAGGTGTTGGAACTCCAGAAGATTCTTGGGGATGAAAAGGGGATCGGGACAACGCTCGGCAATTTAGGGAATCTCAGAGCCGATGCGGGCGAATGGGATCGCGCCAAGGCCTACTATCTCGAAGCATTGGACCTCATGTGCAAGACTCAGGATGATGCGGGCAAGGCTGTCCTGTTTTCGGATCTTGGCTTGGTCGCACGCGAGACCAAAGAGTTCGAGCAGGCGATTGGATACTATGAACAGTCGCTGGTTCTAATGCGGCGGTTGGGGAATGAGGGCGGCGTGGCCGATGCTTGGCGCATGATTGGTCGAACCTTTTTACTCCAGCAGCGCTACGACGACGCCATCGCCTGTTGTCAAACCAGCCAATCCATTGCCGAGCGCGCACGCGATGAGCTGCGGACAGGCGGCGCTCGTTATGTGTTGGTCCAGTGTTATGAGGAGACTGGCAAGCTACGGGAGGCGGCGGACCTTCTTGAACTGGTCGTGCATATGGATCGAAAATACCAGTTGCCTAAACTTGAAGAAAATATTCAACGGTTGGCGGTCTTGCACGCCATTCTTGCTGGGCAGAATGGGGCGCCGCCTCCGAGAAAGGCACACACATGAGTGAAGTAGCCTCGCAGGCGTGGACTGCTCTCAAGGCCTCGCTGGCCCCCGCATTTCCCCAATTGCAGGAATTCGAAGCCGGCGGTGCCCTGGCGATGGATCTTGGCTCCGATGGCTGGGTATTGGAGCTGACGCCGGACGGACAGCTGCTCTGTCAGTATGGCATGGCATTGGACGATGTGATGGCGCTGCTCTCCGATGGAACGCCGGAGGATCTTGGTCCCGATGAGATCGCGAAGCAAGCCAAGTATTACATCCAACCGGCAGTCGCAAAATACCGTGCGATTCTGTTGAAGTCAGGTTTTTCAGAACAGACTGAGATAACCGATGACTATGTGGCCGCTTGTTTCGAACGGAACGTAGACCTGACAAACCCCACAGCCTTGCAGGACCTGATGCGCTGGTGCGTGCGGACGATCGGCGTGGCCGGGTGAACAGACAGATCGCCACGTTCGATGAATTTCGCGATGCGATAACGGCGTACCGGTTGCCGCGGGTCCTGATCGCTGCTATCGAGCTGGACCTCTTCACGGCCGTCGGGACGGACCCCTGGACGATTCCCGATCTGGCTCGTGAGATGAAAGTGAGTGAACGGGGGCTGGCCATTCTCTGCCGGAATCTCGCGATGGCGGGCCTGCTGAAGAAACAGGGGGAGACCTATCGGAATAGCCGATTGGGCGCTACGGCGTTGAATGCCCATCATCCGGCCTATCGGGGGGACTATCTCCAGCTGATCACGAGTCACTGGGCCGATTGGGGCCGCTTGCTGGAATCGGTGAAGAATGGATTGCCGCTCGATCACAATGAGCCGGAGGCGCTGGACTATCGTCGCCGGTTCACCTGGGCGATGCATCACCGGACCCTGGAGACGGCTCCGAAGATTGCCGCTCAGATCGACCTGCGCGGCGCGCGGACCCTGCTCGATCTTGGCGGCGGTCCCGGCACCTATGCCATGGCCTTTCTTGCAAAGAACGCCACGCTCCGTGCCACGGTGTGCGACCGTCCTGCAGCCCTCGACGTGGCGAAGGAGATTGCATCGACTCACAAGGCCGGTACGCGACTCTCCTATCTGCCGTTGGACTTGCTGACAGAAGCCATTCCCGGTGCCTACGATGTCATCTGGTATTCAAACGTGCTCCATATCTATTCGCCGAAAGACAATCAGGCGTTGTTTCAGCGCGCGTTGGCTTCATTGAATCCCGGAGGCCGCCTGCTGATTCAAGATGCCTTTCTCTACGGACGGGAAGGCCTGTTTCCCGAAGAGGCGAGTCTCTTTGCTGTCTCAATGTTGTTGTTCACTGAGCGGGGCAATACCTATTCGGCAGCCGAGGCGAGGGCGTGGTTGACGGATGCCGGATTCGAACGGATCAAGGTCTTGCGGATGAAGAAGGGGACGGAGGACTGGGAGGGCGGGATACTGGAAGCGCGGTCCCCTGGAACGAATGAAAAAACGCCCGCCCGCCGAACAGGATCAGTAAAAAGTTCACGATCCCGCTCATCACACTGAAGAGGAGCAAGGCGCCGGTTTCGTCTTGTCCACCCAGGATGCTCGTGACCGTGGCAAGGTCTAAGGCCAATCCCACCGTTCCATAAATGACGCAGGCCATGGCGGTCCAGCTCCATCCCATCCACACGAGGCCCGCGAGGGCGATAGGAAATGCGAGGAGATACAGCATCCATCCGACTCGGACGGCCTCCGTCGCAGCCGGTATCATTTGGGTGGTATTGGCTCCGATGAGGCAGAGTCCCGCGAGTAGACCGATAAGCGTCCAGGTGTGTCGCATGGACAGGATGATACCTGCGTCTGCCTCGCACAGCAATAGGACGAGCAGGATGCTGAAAAAGTCCGCCAACGGAACAGGGCCGTTATTTGGTTTATTTGGTTTGTCTCGTTTGTTTGGTTTTTGGGTTGAACGAAGCTAACAAGATGAACCAAATCGACGCAAATAAACAAAACAAACCAGATGCAACCCGTCCCAGGTGTCTCAGGCCTGTCTTCTGGTCTATGACGGCCAATGCCGCCTCTGTGTCACCGCCAAGCAGGGACTTGAGCGACTGGAGACTCATGCGGATGCTATCCCGGTACGGATGGTTCCGTATCAGAGCGAGGAGGCCAAGCAGGCCTTGGGGGAGAGCTATCAGCCAGGTCGCCCCACCGCCGCTTTCCTGGTCCACCCTAACGGGGAGATCGCCCGTGGGCTCGATGCCTTTCTGGCCCTCCTCCCTGGCCTTAAGGGTGGACGAGTCCTCACAGTTCTCTTGAGCTTTCCACTAGTTAAGCCCTTCGGCTATCTGCTGTATTGGTTTGTGGCCCGCTACCGGTATTCCATATTCGGCACAGTTCCGCTCGCAAGGGGCTTTGAGAACCCCGGCACACCAAATTATAAGCTACCACCCAAGTAGCCGCGCGACAGGCGCGGTTCGAAGTTTGAGGTTCCTGGTTCGGTGTTCCAAAAACCTCGAACTTCAGCCTTTGAACCTTTCCCCTTCTCGCCCCCCTCTTTCGATGGGTTTTCTCCCCACAGTGGGGAATTTACGATACAGGGCGTCAATGCGAGACTCCAGCCTAAGCAAGGGGGATCTGCGCATGACGATCATCCAATGGCTGTTTGAGACGATAGACGAAGTGCGAGGGTGGTTCAGGCCGAATGGGCGTGAGTTCGTGCCGGTGTATCAGGAGCGGTGGGTCGATGGACGGGCGAGGAAGGCGTTCTACGTCGGGTTGATCGCATGTGCCATGATCGGTCCGGGCCTTCCGCTGACAGCCTGGACTGCCGATCTGTCGTCTCTCGCGCCGATAAAACCCAGGACAGTCGTGGCAGCTGGTGTTGGGTATGAGAATGCTGAGAGATCGACGATTACCGTAAAAACCTACGATGCCGAGAACGGTGAGATTCTCTCCGAGGAAACGTATGATTTGGACGTGAGAGAGGATGCAGCGTCAGCGGGCAGTCAACCGCTTGAGCGGATTTTTGCGGGGGGAGTCGGCCCGGGGACTGATGGACTTTCAGCGTTCACGCTCCGTGTCTATGATGCAGCCACAGGCCTGTTTCTCTGGGAAGGTCTCCTGAATCTCAGTGCCGGCAATCAAGAATTTGATTCCACTCACCGAGTTGCGGCCCACCTTATTGCGCCACAGGCGATAGTGACCCAGGTCCACAGCCAAAGCGCCATCGACGGTCAACCCCAGTTTTTCCTTCGAGCCGTCGATTCGGAAACCGGCCAGCTGATGTGGACCGATCAGTTCTTAGCCGGGACCAGGTTTGCGCGGGCAGAGCGTGTTAACAGATCTATCGTTGGTCAGACAGAGGGGTTGGCGGCTCCATCTCAGCAGATCGAGTTTCGCATCCGAATGACGGATGATCAGGGCCAGAATATATTGTGGGAAGACACGATTGAGCCGACTGGGGATGAGACAGATCTAGCAGTCGAGTACGATGATGCAGCCGAGATTTTGCCGGCTTGGCGTGGTGAGGGGTCTGAGGAGACGAAAAAGGAAGTGATCTAATCAGACTGCTCAAGAAGGCCGCAGCGTTTGAGGTAGGCTGAGGTCGAGGTTGAGTGAAGATCAGCCTTTTTCAATCTCAGCCTTGACCTAGCCTTAACCTTTCTTTCCGTGCTCCTGTAACTGATCCACCCACCTGGACTGGAATTGCTCATACGACATCGAGAGTTGCGATTGCATGGCGGCAGAGAGTGCTTGCCTCGCCCTGAGCTGCGTGAGGAGTTCTTGCACCCGAGGCATGCCATAGTGGTCGATTAGATAGTGCACAGCCGAGTTCGCCTCCAGATAGGCCACGGTCGCGGCATCGCTGGACAGTCCTCCCCATCCCCCCTCCAAGGCCGGTAGAGGAATCAGTGTAAACTCCTGCTTCATAATCTGATCGAGATCCGACCAGCGATCTCCGGACAATTCCATGGCCAAGCCTTCATTCAGCCAGGTTGGGATCGCGCTGCCGGCGGGGCCGAGTTGGTCGTGCAGGAGGGCGTGCACAAACTCATGTCGCAGTACGCGTGTGAGCCAGGCACGGTCTGCCAAGGCGTCCTGCGCAGGAACCTGGATACGTCCGAGCACGGGATCGAAAAGCCCATCGGCCCACATAGGACTGCCGGTCGCACTTTGAAACGTGGACTTGGCGTGCAGAACGACGACGATGGTCTTCGTCGGAAAGTGCCTGAACTTTTGGCCGATCTCTCGATAGGCTTCTTCAAGAATCTCCAACACAACGGCCCAAGTCGCCTGATCGGCTTCCCCGTCGAATTTCACGGTAAAGTGTGTACTGTTTCGGCTGATCAGTCGCGCTTCGCTTTTCTCGGTTCCGCGAACTTTGGCCGTGACGGTTCGCAGATAGGATTGCACCGCCGGGTCTTTGCCTGCGAGGGCGGTGGCTTGATCGAGATGGCGAGCCGCCTCGCTGAGCTGATCACGGTCCTGAAAGAGATCGGCCAGCGCCAGATGGGGGAAGGGCTCGCTCGGAGCCAGGGTGACCAGCTGTTCGAGAAAGTCCTGCGTCATGGCCGGATCGCGCAGTTCCCAGTAGGCATGGGCGAGGTTCAATTGGACGACGGGATTCTTCGCATCGAGTGATGCCGCTTTCTTGAAGGCCTTGATCGAAACGGCGGTTCCGCCAAGTGTTTCCTGTTTAATGCCCAGATTGTTCCAGAGGATGGATAGATAGGGGCGTGTGCGGTTGTCGTCTGCGATGGCGGCCGGTAGATCGGCCAGTTTAGTCTCCGCGGTTTTGACGTTTCCTTTTTCGATCTCGTCGCGGATCGTCTCCAACAGTTCGTGATGCGTCGTTTTCGGGACTACGCTGGGATCGATCAGGCGAGTTTGTTTAGGTTGCGATTCCGTCGGGCCATCTTGATGCGGTTCTGGCGTCGTGTTCTGTGGAATTTCCACGACGGCATTGGGCTGATCAGGTGGCGGCGTAGGTAGATAGGTTGGTTTGAACCAGGCTTGATAGACGACGAACAGGCCGATGAGACAGGCGATGGGATACAAGATGTGAAAAATGTTGCGACGGTACATACAGGCCCCATGAGGATGAAACTCAATGTATCACCCTAGGCAAGCGAGACAAAGGATTGTCGACAAATTGCCGATACTCGCAGGATGCTCAAAAATTCGTCCAGCAAGGCCCCTCCAATTCTCTCTCTCTAGGGGAGCGACCGAGGGTGTCCTTTACTGCGCGCATCGAACGAGCACCGTTTCATCGTGCGCGTTCTGCGAGCAAGAAGGGCACCTGGCCGCTCCCCCCTGCTGGCGGACTTTTTCAGCATTCTGCTCGTTGAGGAGGGGCGGAGGCTATGATACGATCCGGGACTGTGATACGGCGCTCTTCCGAGCCCAACCCCCCTGAACAGTTTCAGCAATGGCTGAACCGTGTCGCGCGTCCGATCGAATTCGCGACACGCGATGCGTTCGCACATCTGCCCACCGTCAAGAATCTGAATCGCTTTGTCTCCTCACAGGTGATGCAGGCCCTGTCGGATCGCGTCTATCCACGAGCGATTGAAGCGGCGTTGCTCCAGCTGCGTGAGCTATTTCTAGCAGATCAGCAGCGTCTCTCGGCAGAAGACCAGCAGCGTCGGCTGCAGGAAGCCACGGTCATTCTTGGAGTCTTGCGCAAGGCCGTTCTCGATCCGGGTAGGGACTGGCAGGAGCCGGAGGCTATCGTGGTGCACAAGCCTGCCATGAACGACACCCCATCGCGTGCATGGTGGGAGCAGCCCATTCGTTTCGCGAAGGGAGTCGGCCCGAAGCGCACATTGCTGCTGCAACGGTTCGGTATCGAGACGGTTGAGGATGCCCTATGGACCCTGCCTTGGCGCTATGAGGATCGCTCGGTCATGACCCCGATCGGGCAACTGGTGCCAGGTGTGCAGGCTTCGATCTGCGGCACGATTGTCCGAAGCGAGGCGAAACGAGCCCGCAATCGCCGCCTTACCATCCTCGACATTGTGGTGGAGGATTCAACCGGGCGTCTCCAGTCGGTGTTCTTTAATCAGCCGTTTCTGGAACAGCTTTTCACCGTCGGGACAAGCGTCATGCTGACCGGGCGGGTGGTGGCCGGCGCGCAGGGGTGGGTGGATACGAGGATGGAGGTCGCGCAATACGAAGTCGTGGGCGCGGAAACCGAAGCGCCGCTGCACGTGGGGCGTATTGTTCCGGTGTACCATGAAACCAAGGGGTGGACCTCCCGGCAGATGCGCGCATTGATGAAAGGTTTACTGGACGTGCATGCCGCTGAGGCGCAGGAGGTGTTGCCGGTTCCGCTTCGTGCTCGCTATCGCTTGTTGCCCATTCAACAAGCCATTCAGGATGTGCATTTCCCTCAACCTGGGACGGATGGGGGACAGCTCGATCGAGGTCTCACGCCGGCGCATCGCCGCTTGGCGTTCGAAGAACTGTTTGTGCTCCAACTCGCCTTGGCGTCGCGGCAACGAGTGATGAAGGAAGAGGTCAAGCAGGTGTCGTTCAATCCGAAGACGCCACTTCTCGGCAAGCTGGACCGGGCGCTGCCTTTTCAGTTGACCGAGGCGCAAGCACGGGTGATCCGCGAGATTCTGTCGGACATGACGTCGCGCAAACCGATGAACCGTCTAGTGCAGGGCGATGTCGGGTCCGGCAAAACCATCGTGGCGGTGCAGGCGATGGTGCTGGCCTGTGGATCGGGCTACCAGGCGGCATTGATGGCGCCGACGGAAATTCTTGCCGAGCAACACTATCGGACGATGAAAAGTCTGTTGGAACCGCTCGGGCTTTCCGTGGTGCTCGTGAGCGGTGGTGGTCGTGCGGCAGCGCGTAAAGCCATTCGCGGGCAGGTGGCCTCAGGGACTGCACAAGTCGTGATCGGGACCCATGCGATCATTCAGCAAGGCGTCACCTTCGCGAAACTTGGCTTGGCGGTGGTGGATGAGCAACATCGATTTGGCGTTCTCCAACGGAAGACGCTCATCGAGAAAGGCTATAAGCCCGATGTGCTGGTGCTGACTGCGACACCAATTCCACGCACGCTGGCCATGACGGTGTACGGGGATCTGGATGTCTCGGTGATCGACCAGATGCCGCCGGGGCGAAAGCCGGTGCGGACATTTCTCTTAAGCGACAGCCAGCGTGGGCGGGCCTATCAGATCCTCCGCGATGAACTGCGGAGTGGCCGGCAGGCCTATGTGGTGTATCCGTTGGTCGAGGAATCAGAGAAGACCGATCTGCAAGCGGCCATGCAAGGCGCTGAACAGTTGCAAGCTGAGGAGTTGGCTGAGTTTCGCGTCGGGCTTGTGCATGGCCGGATGAAGTCGGAAGAAAAAGAACAGGTCATGGCATCGTATAAGAAAGGGGAGATCCAGGTCCTGGTCTCGACAACGGTGGTGGAGGTCGGAGTCGATGTCCCCAATGCCACGGTCATGATGATCGAGCATGCCGAACGGTTTGGGCTGGCGCAGTTGCACCAATTGCGCGGACGGGTAGGACGAAGTGGACACCAGTCCTATTGTCTACTGATGGCCTCGGGCGGGGTGCTGTTTCGATCGGCGAAGCCCAAAGCAGCCGGCGAACCGCCATCGGCGGCCCGAGAGCGGTTGGACGCGCTCGTACGGTCGACCGACGGGTTTGTGATCGCTGAGGAAGATCTCCGCATTCGTGGGCCAGGCGAGTTTTTTGGATTCCGACAGTGGGGCATGCCGGAGTTTCGCGTCGCGAACCTGGTGCGAGATGCCGATCTGCTTCAGCAGGCGCGGCAGGAGGCTTTCGCGCTCTTGAAGCAGGACCCACAACTGAAAGCGCCGGTGTATCGTGCCTTGCGAGAGACGATGCTGCGGCGGTGGGAAGCGAAGTTGGATTTGGGGTCGGTGAGTTGAGGGGGGAGCGGCCAGGTGCCCTCTTTGCTCGCAGAACGCGCACGATGAAAGGGATTGGAAGGACACCCACGTTGGTCCTGTGCTCCCGGAACGCGCGCCCTGAGAAGGGCCTCGTTCGACGGCCGCACGTAGACCAACATGGGTGCCCTTCCAAGAGAGGGAAAGCAAGCGAGCTTGGAAGGATCATTGATGCGCGCAGTCGAGGGCAGCCTAGCCACTCCCCTGGAGAGGTGGTGAGAGTGAAGATGCTAGTCCATGCATCCCTCGCCGGGTGGAGTGGAGAGTGGGGAGAGCTAGGAGAAAATGGGATTATTGCAACGGTTGAAGCATGACATGAAGGCGGGGTTGGCGACGCTGCGCCATGGTACGGCGCAGGCGGCGATCCGTGCGTTGGAAGAAACGGAACTGCTGCGGATCCGGCTCGAAATCCGCAAGCTTGACCAGCAATTGGACGAGCTCTATCGGGATGTCGGCGAGCGAGCGGTTCATCTTCATGAAGTAGGCGAACCGGCTGAACGGATTCTGTACGATGCCGAAATCGGTCGACTCGTCAAAGAGATCCAAGACCTCAAAGACGCGCGCGAGAAGCTTGAATCGGACATGACGGAGATTCGGACCGAACTATGAGCGACTCGTCACGTATGATGCGTCTCGCCGGCGTCGATATCGGCACGCTCACCTGCCGATTGCTCATTGCCGATCGTACCGTCCGATGGACGTCTGCTTGAAGTACGATCCGAGCGACGGATTCTTCGGCTAGGCGAGGGCGTCGATCAGACCAAGCATCTAAGCGTTGCCGCGATGGATCGGGTGGTGCAGTGCCTCAGGGAGTGGCAAGCGCTTATTGATGCCTCCCATGTCGATGCCACGGTAGCTGTCGCGACAAGTGCAGTTCGTGATGCAGCGAACCGCGAAGAGTTTCTCGATCGCGTGAAACGCGAAGCAGGCTTCGAGGTTGAACTGATATCGGGAGAAGAAGAAGCCAGGCGGACAATGCTGGGTATCCGCTCCGGCTTACCCCACGGTGTGACCGGCGTGCTAGCCCTAGACATCGGCGGCGGCAGCACCGAGTTCATCCTGGATCGACCTGGCCAGAATCCGGTCGTGCGATCTATCGATATTGGCGTGGTACGTCTTTGCGAGCGCCTCCTCCACCACGACCCTCCGACCGACGAAGAAGTGAGCCAGGCACGCGAGTGGATCGCGAAAGAAACCAAGGCGGCGGTCGCCGGTATGGGCAACTATCAAACAGCCACTTTCGTGGGTACCGCGGGAACCGTCACCAGCCTAGCAGCCATGGCGCAGAAACTTCCCGCCTACGAACCAGCCAGAATCCACAACTACAGCTGAAGTTTCGACACCGATTCGAGAACTCGAACAAATGCTACTGAGCCGCAAGAAAACCGACCGAGCCGGTCTGCCCGGCTTAGAAAAAGGCCGCGAAGAAGTCATAGCCGCCGGCGCCATCATCATCCGGATGATCATGGAGACGTTGGGGCTGTCGAGCGTGTTAGTCAGCGATCTAGGTCTGCGGGAAGGGGTGCTCTTGGATTTAGCAATGCGGACACGATGAGTGATTAGTTTTCAAAGGACCGGACGCTAGCAATGTTCGGGTGCAAGACTTGACCCTCAATCCACGCGTTTTTTCGAGTAACAATACGTTGAAGTCGATGAGACCGAACCAGGTGGGGGCGACCATCCTGGAGAGGGAAGTGCAGTTTGACTTCCTTCTGCTAACGCCATAAACTTTGCGGTCTCGTAAGGGGATACAGTATGGATCAGGAATCGCTCGCGCAAATTCAGCAGATCGTCGGTACTGCAACTGAAACCCTTCGAGTTGAAATTGCCGATTCCAAACGTCACACCGGTGTTTTGACCGAAGGACTTCGACACGAACTCCAGTTGGTTGCCGAAGGGTTCCAGATGCATCTCGACCGTCGTCATACCGACGATCGGGCCTATCTGGATGAGCAGTTCAGGGAAACCCGCGCGCTCATCCAGCTCTCCTACGGGCAAATTCAAGAACGCGTCGAACGTTTGGAGCAACGGGTCCGTACAATTGAGCAACATCTCGGCCTTCCTGCCTAAGGGCTCCCTTCTTGCCTCTGCGAAACCTTGTGGTGGTCAATCCAATAGAGTTGGTTCCCTCCAAACGGCACAGACCGCCACTAACGCGATCCGTTCAGGTCAGCGCACTGTTCAGTGCTGAGGGAATGAAAAGTTTTCTGTAGCTGATAACTGAATGCTAGAGGTAGTGGTCGTGGCGGGCGGCAAGATCCGTGGGGAGTTTGTGGAGGTCTGGTTCAGGAATAGATTGGGCAATACGCAGCAATTCCTCCAATATAGGGCGAGGCTTTTTGGTCTTGGGATAGCGGTGACTTTGGCTGTCACATTTTGGGGATCTGGTATGCAGGGAGGATCGTGTGCTCATGATGGTTGGAATTATAGCGGGGAGTGCCTGCGTTGTCTAAGGGTGGCGGAGGAGCTGTTCCCATTCCTGTCCCTTTCCTAATGCAGGGTGACCAGATTGCCCTTCATTGCGCGAGCACAAAGGGCGGTCTGGTTGCCCCGCGCTCTCTCCTTTGTTCTCCGAGAAGCTAGCTTTCGGGGCTCCGCCTAATTTTCGAGTAGCAATAGGTTGAACGATTGGCCGGTCAAGAAGTAGGGGTTTATTTTCCTAAGAATCTGATGTCCAGATGTTTGCCGGCTCAGGTTCCTAGAACGGGATTCGGATTCCCATTTGGAATTCATTCGGAACCATGCCTTGGCCCTGCAGACCGCCGGCATTCAAGCTATGTTGAGGCTGCAAATTCGGCGCGAACGTACGGTCGAGTTCGGAATTATAGCCTGCGCCAAAGCCTGCACCGATATACGGAAGAAACGTCATATTCCCAGCAGAGTAGCGTCCACTGAGTGCTGGCACATCGCGGAAGACTGAGCCGGTAGAGGGTGTGAGAGGCAGTGTAGTAACACCAGTGCCGGTGTTCTCCTGTAAAGAGAAGACGCCGGCACTCTTGCCTGCGAGAGTGGAGGCAGCGAAAGTTCTGTCGGTATGAATCAATGCCAACGCAACAGTAAGAAAAATAATCCCCAGAATGTTGAAGCGGGTTTTCATGGGTCGTGCCTCATTAAGTGAGAATTACATCCTGCGCCCAAAGAATCACGCCGGGCTAGTCATATCGTTCAGCAAGAAACCTGCCGTGAGATTTATTAATCATGCTTTCGTGGAGTTCAAGACGTCTACCCCGGTTTGTCTGAATAATCCCCTTGTGTCCTATCTAAGACGATCGGAACTAAAATATCACGATGACTGTTGCGGAAAGCTAATCGGCGCTCCTACCACGAGGACAGTCAGAGTCAGGCCGTACAATCGTACATCTCGTCTGTCGATCGAACGATTCCTTTCTGTGCACTCCCCGCTACTCTCTCAGAAGGGTGACCAGCCCGCCCTTCACTGCATACATCGAGCGTCCGTTATCCATCTCAATGATCCATCCAAGCTCGCTTGCTCTCTTTCAGGGATGGGGGCTGATTGATCTTCCACTGCGCGCGTCCAACGAGGCCCGCTCTCCTTCAAGACTTCTTCTCCCCGTCCCAAGAAGGGAGGAGCCAGTCCGGCTTTCACTGCGCGCATCGAGCGACCACTGTTTTATCGTGGGGGCTCTGCGAGCAAGAAAGACGGCTGGTTCCTCCCTGATCCCTTTTGTGCGTTTGTGTTTCTGATGCCAGAAGCATATAGTTCCTATCTATCCAGACTATATGAAGACAGGGTGTAATCGTCTCTTCTGCCTAATGAGGGGAGGGTTCATGAGAAAGATCCTTGCACTCGTCGCATTGCTCGGATTTGATGCGTACTCGACGATGGCCGCGACACCCGTCGATGAGAGTGCTAAGAAATTTGCCGCGGGGTACAATTTTCTAAAAGAGCAAAAGTACCAGGAGGCACGCACGGCTTATGAAGTCGGCCTCCAAGACAACCCTGCCAATGCCATGGCGCACTTCTATCTCGGCGATGCCTGCCGGGGCCTGAAAGCCTGGGCCTGCGCGGAAGAGCATTACGAGACCTCGCTGGAGCTTGATGCGAAGTCTTCGGTCGCCGATTTGGCCAAACAACGGGGGCGCAAGGCCAAAATTTGGCGCTTACTGGACGAAGGGAAGCAGGCAGTCAACGATCCAAACATTTCGGCCAAGCAGGTTGCTCGTGTGGAAGAAGTATTGGACATCGTAAGCAAGCTGGGCCTCGACGATGAGCAACAGGTTGTCTACTCTCAGGTGCAACAGAGAATTCCGCAGAGCCAGAAACGGAGTCACCCGAAGAAGGCATCAGGCCAGGTGTATGAACAGTCGATGGCGCTGGTGCCGGCAGGGGAGTTTACGATGGGAAGTTCGAAGGGAGATCCGGACGAACAGCCGATGCGCAAGATCTATGTAGATGCATTTCTCATAGACAAGCACCAAATGTCAGTGGGGAAATATGGGGTGTTCTTGGACACGACGGCCCATGAAGCACCGGCTGACTGGGATGTCATGAATAAATCCATGCACCAAAAGCGTCCAGTCGTCAATGTAGAGTGGGCGGATGCGGATGCGTACTGCAGGTGGGCCGGCAAGCGCCTACCGACAGAGGCGGAATGGGAGAAGGCGGCGCGGGGGACGGATGGCCGGATCTATCCCTGGGGAAATCAACTCCCGACGGATTTTCACGCGAATATGAAGAAAGAAATATGGAACAACCACGTCGTATTATCGCCGGTAGGGATATATGAAGGTGGCAAAAGTCCCTATGGTGTGTACGACATGGCCGGCAATGTCTGGGAGTGGGTCAACGACTGGTATAGCCAGGACTATTACAAGACCGGTCCGTTGAGGAACCCGACAGGACCGCCAACGGGCAACTACAAAGTGATCCGTGGCGGCTCCTGGGGAAGCAGTCCGAATGACCTGCGCAGTGCGGATCGGGAAAGCCGGTTGCCGTCGTTCGGAGGCCTCGGCACCGGGTTCCGCTGCGCGAAGACTCCGTAGTTCCTGGAGTTTTGGAACTTGGTTCTGGCTCCGAAAGCCTCCGAGGTTGCTATTTTACCCCCTTCCCCCCTGTATCCCTGTACCCCTCACTTTTGAGAATACCACCGATAGCCTTTGTTCTCCGAGAAGCTAGCTTTCGGAGCCCCACCGGGCTTCTCCAGTAACAAGACTTTGAAGTCGAGGAGGCCGAACCAGGCAGGGTCTACCACGTCGTGGTAATGGCAGCCATGGAGTTTCGGGAGCATGTCGCCCAGGGCCTGCTGCAATTCCTTCTCTGTGTAGGCTCGCACGATGAAGGGCTTGTTCATGGTCTGGCAGAATCGTTGAATGGTATAGGCCGCGCCGGTGCAGAGCACTTTGCTGTCCGGTTTGATGGCAAGGAACTGGGGTAGTGTGAGATAGCGTTCTTGAAAGCCTAGCCAGCGGGTAGCTTGGCGCAGGTGGCTGTATTGGACTTCGTATTCCGTGTGGCCAGGCAGCTTGACCGGCGCCGGCCAGCCTTCTTCGACCCCAAATTCAGTGAGAAAGGCTCTTCCGCCTGGCTTCAACACCCGCCATAGTTCTGCTACGAATCGAAAGGGGCCGAGATTGAAAATCACGTCCTCGGGCAGGTCCGTGCTCAGCGGCAGCCGCACGCGCCTGATCCAGTCCAACGCTTCCTGATGCTGCGGCGTATCGCCTGTTCCATCGAGGAGTTCTTTCCTGGTCAACTTCACCGGCGTCATGTCGGCCATGTTCTCGTTGTCGATAACGAGGTCGACGGAGTTGTTTTTGAAAGGCAGCCATTCGCCGTTGGCGCGTGTGCCAATGCCGCTCCAGCCTCCGGCCTTGGCGCGGCTCACTTGCAGGCTGAGGAAGGGTTGTGTGATATCGAGGGAAATGTACCGGATGGTTTGCTTTTCGAACGGCAAGAGTTCCTTGCCCAACTCACGGGCGAGGTATCCAAGCCCGCCACCCACTTCCACGATGATGCGGGGTTTGGGCGTGAACCAGCCCAGCTTCCGCAATTGTTTCATGAGCAGCCGGCCATAGGTCAGGCCGTTGAGCGCGTCGTTCGGCTCCCGGAAGAGATGCGAAACGGTGGTTTCGATCAGGTCGAAGTGGCCGTCGTCTTCCCCGCTGTCGGTCAATTCATGGTGATGAAAGTCTTCGAGATGCTCTTCTCCCTCGAATCCATCCTGTCCCGACCAGCCTTCCCTGACTTGCTGGAGGAGTAGATCCCACTTGGCTTTGTGGCGATGGCCGCCCGGGGGCTCGATGCCGTAGTAACAGAGGGAGTAGGTGGGCAGAGACCAATGTTCCAAATGCCATTGTCCCGGCTGTCCGTCCGGTCCGCAGATCTTTGTCCCATATTTTTCCACTAGCGTTCCGACTGTCGTGTGGCCGTTCATCGCCTGTAACATCTCCAGGCCGGTGCGATTCAGGCGCACGATCTGCAGGTTGTCATCGAGGGGGGCGAACCACCATTCGTCTTGGTTGTGCTGGTAGACGACAAGATCGGGGATGTGCCAGGTCAGCAGGCTGAGCGTTTCCCCGGTGAGACTGAGTGGTGCGTGAGCTGCGACAGCTGGCTTCATGATTGGCGTGACTTGGTTAAGTGCCGCAGCCTACACGGGGGGCTGGGATTCTCGCAAGGCCTCAACCCGCATTATTCATGAGCGCTTCTGCTGCAATCGCCGATCCGCTGCTGCGACGAGCCTTCGGCCGGCGGGCTCGCCCCTCGGACCCTCCCCGTACTACACGAGTACGCATCGGGTCCTCACGGCTCCGCGCGCCGGTCTCGCGACGCGGCTCAGCGATTTCGCGACGAACCGCCATGAATAATGTGGGTTAAGAGATGTGAAGCGGTATTTTGGTCTGTCTCGTTGTTGCCCGGTCTCTCTGGTCTATCTGGTGCCAGGCGAGATAGACGAAATAAGCTAGGGAAGGTCTGATTAATTCAAAGTTCCAGACAGCAATCAGACGGATTCCCAGTATTTTGAACGCCGACTGACCAAAATCTGGAATTATTCAGACCTTCCCTAGAGGGACCAGATAGACGAACGGCGAATTCTAGTATCCTGCGGAAAAACTATGTTGGCATGTGCTTCGGTGGCCGCACAGTGGCACACCAGGCGCACACTCCCGCAGGATGCTCAAAAAGGCCAGACTTCTCACCCGCCCAGCCCTGGCGACTACTTTATCCTCCCGCCCTGAGTCTGCCAAGACAGCCTCTTCGCCCAAGGACGCGCCTTATTCCATGCAAGGCTGCAGCGAACTATTACTTTGCCAAGGGGGGCTGGGATGATCCCAACTTTGCGCGTCTTCCCAATTCCTCATTTCATTTTCAAGGGTAGCCTGGTCGATCCTCGATTGCGCGCGTCGAACGAGCACATTCTTATCGTGCGCGTTCCGTGAGCAGGAGGACGGCCAGGCTACCCCGCCCATTTTTCAGCATCCTGCTAGAGCTGGGAGGGGAACGTAGCTACATCGGTTACGGTAATGATTCCGTGCATGATGGGATGGATGCGGCAGAGGTAGGGGTAGCGACCGGGAGCCAACCCTGGAAGTGTAAAGCTGCCGTTGGGCCGGACGATTCCGGAATCGAATGCGCAGGCCGTTCCGTCTTCTAAACAGCCCACGTGGGTGATCGTGTGTTCGGTGGCTGTGGGGTTGTCCCATCTGATGGGGGTTTCGCTGGATACGATGGCTGACTTTGGGACGAAATAGGGTGACCCGCTATCGATGATGATGGCGGTGTACGGCGGCGTGGCGGTGGTTGGCCAGGCTGTGAAGAGTCCCAGCGATAAGACAGCGATGACGATCCATGTTTTCATAGTCGTTCTCGTACGGCGATTGTATTTTACCATGTGGGCCAAGGGGAGAAGTAGTGCCAATTTTGCAATATTATCGGCATACCCCTTGACCTCGTGGCTTGTTTGTAGGATTCTCCCATCCGTTGGAAATCAACCCAGGGAGTCGATGTGGCAGATCCACAATTGCCTCACTCGTTGCCCTTCCGGATCCTGGTCTTTGCTGCACTCACGGTGATGGACATGGCTGGGCCTGGCGGGGTGAGGAGAGAGTATTTGTTGCTATCCTGTGAGAGGCTGTGAAGCGTGAGTTGCAAGATCTAAAAAGTTATGCTAGATGGAGACCACGTCAGACATCCAATGGATGAGGGAGGAGAATATCGATGGCGAAGAACAAGAAGAAGCCGGCGAAGAAGACACCTGCGAAGGCTAAAGCGAAAGCCAAAGCAAAGGCTGCAGTGAAGAAGGTAGCCAAGAAGACTGCCAGGAAAGTAGCCAAGAAACCGGCTAAAAAGAAAACGGCCAAGAAAGTTACCAAGAAGACTGCCAAGAAGGCGCCAAGAAGGCAGCCAAGAAGCCCACGATAGCGGTACCCAAGGCGGCTCAAAAGAAACCGGCGGCTCCGGCTCTCGACAAGAAACCCATGAAGTCGTTCGCGGATGAGGAGCCCAAGAAGTCCTTGTCATTGCAGCCGATGGGGTCGCAGGCGTTGAAAGATCCCGATCTTGACGAGGAGCTGGGCGAGGACGATGTGGATATCGGTGTTGAGGGCGACGAAGATGTGGAAGAGGAACTCACACTGGATGTGGAAGATGAAGACGCCGATCTTCCTGAAAAACCGGAAGGCCTGCTAGACGACGCAGACGATTACCACACGCACTGACATTCGCATGGAATGCCTACTCTGGACGGCTCGGTCGAGTCGTCCAGAGGGATGGCGTTGTGAGTGTTTCCTGGTAACATGGTGTCCATTCCACTTGTGTATTATCCTCCCGCCGAATACTCTGCGACGAATTTCCAATGAATCATTTTTTGTTCGTGGCCGGAGCCTTGCGCGAGCGTACCTCGGATGAAAGCGCTGAGCTGCAACTTGGGCACGGTCTTTGGGGACTCTGCACCGGGCTAATCAGGACGAATCTGCAAGCCTATCTCGATATGGAGTCCCGCGGCCTTGTGTATGTGCTGAAGGCTGGGCTCTGTGCCGAGTTTCAGATTGTGCCGCCCGTGTTGGACTTCTCCGCGTTGGATGCGTTTCTCAGCGACGAACTAAGAACTGAGGCTAGATTTGGCTTTGTGCGAATCGACGGGGTGCGCCGGTTGGCCTGCTCGTCTGCTGCGAGTCAGGCGTTGTTGCTCACCGTGTTGCAGATTACCGATCAGGCCGAACTTACTCGGCGATTGAGGTTGGGCATGCATCGATTGACGCAAGCAGAATATGACGCGATCATGCAGGGAGCCTCAGATTAGTAGGCTGAGATCGAGGTCAAGGTTGAGCGAAGATCAGACTCTTTTTTTCTCAACCTTGACCTAAGCCTCAACCTTCCAGAGTGCTGGTGGGCTAGCAGGATGCTCAAAAAGGCCGTCCCTTTCGTGTGTGGTTTGTCTGGTTCATCTGGTCTATCTGGTTAGTCTGGTTCAACCAAACAAACGAGACAGACCAAACAAACCAGATGAACTATCCTGTTAAATTCGTTGGCCTGTCATGAGCTGATACGCCTCATCGATCGTATCAACTTCTTTCACCGTCATATTGAGCTGAAATCCCAATTCGATCAGGTTCCACCGTGGGTCATGCATCTGCCCGCGTGGAACCAACACAGTGCGATAGCCTTCCCGTGCGGCGGCGCGAATCTTGTCAGGGATGCTGCCCACCGGGCCGATCTGTCCGCCTGGTTCAATAGTTCCGGTCAGGGCAATGCCCCGTTGTATGTGCTCCCCCTTGAACATGGCGATGAATCCCACGGCCATCGCTGCGCCGGCGCTTGGCCCGTCACTGCCTGTGGGTCGATAGGTTACTCCTTGCACTGAGACAGTCCCACTATGCTGGATCGAAGGTGTGCGTTCGACTGCATAGGCAAAGGCCTGAGACATGGCGCCAAGATGATCGTCTCCCAGTCGAACGCCGGCGAGGAGCCATTGTAGTTGAACAGGATTCGGTTCCTGTTTCTTGTCCCACCATATCATCAGGATTTCGAACACGCCGAGATTGTTTTGGCGAATGGCCGCCAGGACCGGAAGTTCAACGACACTGTTTGCCGAGACTGAGACCGGGATTCCACAAAGGAGTGTGGCAATCAGTATATAAATCGCAAGATGGCGTGGCATTGTGGGGCTCCCATCTCAAAAAGCGTGAAAGGTAGGACGTAAAAGGTGAAACGCAGGACTGCCAGTGCTCTTTTTCCGAAACCTTTCACGTTTGACGTTTCACGTCTCACGGCTTTCGAAAGTGTAGCAAATTCAGGTGGGCAGTAAAGCGAGTGAGTGGTTCTTGTCTTGCGTTGGAGTAGGGCATTCCGTATAAGGGCGTGCATGATGAATCGAATATTTGAATGGACTGTGGTGAGTGGGCTGGCCCTTCTCTGGTTTCCACTTGGTGCCGCTGCCTCGAACTGTCAGGTTGAGACGCCTGCGTCAGGGCAGGAAACGGCGTTGACACGTCATCTAGGCGCCGGTTGCACGGAGCAAGAGCGGGAGGCGCGAGCGGTGGATGCGGCGCAGCTGCTGCAGGCACTCAGGGAGGGGAAGGGGATCGATCTCTCCGGGGTGGTCATTCTTGGCGATCTGTCCCTGGATGCATTGCCAGTGAGTCCGTTGCCGCCCGAGTTTGAGGGGATGAAGGAGCTGCAGGGACACGAGGTACGCGTGATTTCAGGCTCCATGATGATCGTCAATTCGGTAGTGCGCGGAGCGATCAAGCATAGATCGGCACAAGAGCTATTGGTGGTGAAGGGGCCTGTGACGTTCAGCGGGACGAGGTTTGAGCAGGTGGTGGATCTCTCTCGGGCAGTGTTCATTCAGCCGGTGACGTTGTCAGGCGCGGCATTTATGAAAGAGAGCTATTTTGTGCAGGGCCGGTTTCTACGCGGTCTGTTTTCTGAGAAAACGGCGTTTGGCCCGCATACGAGATTCCACCGTTCTGTCTTCCAGGGGCCGGTTACGTTCCAGCAGTCGAAGTTCAACGGGATGGCGGAGTTTTTGGAAGTAGGCTTCGAGAAGGATGCGAATCTATCGCGCACCTATTTCAAGTTGGGTACCGGGTTTTCCGGGAGCCGTTTCCAAGGCCTGGCAGACTTTTCCGACGCATCGTTCGACCGCGAGGCCTTTTTTACCTTTACCCAGTTCGACCACGATGCGGACTTTCGCCGGGCCACGTTCCGATCAACAGCGGATTTTTCCGATGCGTCCTTCAAGGGCCGAGACGACTTTTCCACAGCTTTGTTTGAAAAGGGTTCACAGTTTACCAGAGCAGCCAGATCGGTGACCGTCCAGGCCCCCCCAGAGCGTGATAATGCGATCATACAATATGCGGTTATCTTTATTCTTCTGACGTTCGGCGCCCTGCTGATTGTCTACCGAATTCGTCGCGGTAGCACGTAGGTCTCTTTTGGGCTCACCACTACTAATAGATGGAAGCTTGCTCCGTCTCCCCCAAGTCTGGTATAAGTCCGCTCGTGGATAACCACTTCGACGCCTCGGAACAAACCGAACTACCCTACCAAGTTCGCATCGAGAACTTTGAGGGCCCCCTCGATCTCTTGCTCCATCTCATTAAGAAGAGCGAGATCAATATTTACGACATTCCTATCCATCTGATTGCTCAGCAATATCTTACCTATATTGAGGCGATGGAAAACCTGAACTTGACTGTCGCGGGGGAATTTCTTGTGATGGCGGCGACGTTGCTCCAGATCAAATCCAAGATGCTGCTTCCCGCAGATGAGACGGTCGTCGATGAGGAAGACGGACCAGATCCCCGAGAGGAATTGGTGCGGCGGCTGCTCGAGTACAAACAGTTCAAAGAGGCTGCCCGTCAGTTGGACGAACATGAGCAATTATGGCGGGAGATTTACAGTCGTGAGCAGAGCCCGGCGGTCGAATTGGAATCGGAAGAGACGCTGCTGGACAATGTCAGCCTATTCGACTTAGTGGATGTATTGCAGGGAATTCTCGATCGCAATCCCGGCAAGAAGTTCATGGAGATTTTGCCGGATAACGTGACGGTTCGGGAGCGGATGAACGCGATTTTGGAAATGTTGGAGGGGCAGGAGTCGGTGAGTTTTGTCGCGCTCTTCGAGCCGTCCTGTCACCGTCTTGTCATCATTGTGACATTTTTGGCGTTGCTGGAACTGATTCGGCTTCGAACGGCCCGGGTATTCCAGCCTGAACATTTCGGGCCGATTCTCGTGTCGCGCGCCTTCTCACTGGTGCCAGACCCGGCAGAATTGGACGATGCTGAATGGAGGGGAGCATGAACTCAACTGTGGAACAAGAAACAGAAGATATCGCTCTTGCCGAGACGGTGTCGGCGGTTGAAAACAACAGAGTGCCGGACGAGGCGGTGAACAGCCAAGCAGAGGCCATCGACGCGCGGGAACTCAAAGCCATTCTTGAAGCCGTCTTGTTCGTGTCGCCCGAACCGGTGCCGGTTGCTCGACTGATGTCTATCGTGGGAACAGTCTCAAAAGCCGAAGTCGTTCAGGCTCTGGGGATTCTCACACACGATTTAGATCAGGACGGGCGAGGCATTCAGCTTGTGCAGGTCGCAGGCGGATATCGGCTCGTGACGAAGCAGGAATATGGGCCCTGGCTGAAGCGGATGGATAAAGCCAAGGCGGTGCAAAAACTTTCACGCTCCGCGCTCGAATCTCTCGCCATTATTGCCTATAAACAGCCGCTCGTGCGGTCTGAGATCGAAGAGATCCGTGGTGTCGAAACATCCGGTGTCCTGCGTACATTGTGCGAGCGCAAGCTGGTACGGATCGTCGGGCGAAAAGACGTGCCTGGCCGGCCGATCATGTATGGGACGACCAAGTTCTTTCTCGAGCATTTTGGGTTACAGGATTTGAGCCAGCTCCCGCCGTTGCGTGAATTCAAAGAACTCGGTGAGTCTGAGCAGGCCCTCCTGCCGATTGAAGAAGAGCCCTTGGAGGTAGTCGAGACCTCCGAGACGCACTTCTCAGAAGAGTTCTCCGTCACGAATGATCTTGCAGAAGGTGAGGCTGTGGTGGCCTTCGAGGCAGAGACTAACGGGGCGCTGATCGAAGAACCGGTCGAACAAGCCTGAGCTTAAAAAACGTGAAAGGTTAAACGTGAAACGTAGGACAGTCGAGTGCTCTTCCTCCGCAACCTCTGACGTTTAACGATTCACGTCTCACGGCTCGTTGGACGGCCTTTTTGAGCATCCTGGGCGCGGAAATAGTGCCACCCCACCCCGATCACGGCTGGTTTTTTCCTGCACCATAGCGACCAAGGCAATCAGTAAGTGCTACCCCGCATGCTGATCTTGCTACGCGATTTCTCGACGAACCGTCATGAATAATGCGGGCTGGGTTCCTTCGAATGACAATGTCGGACAGGCTCCTGGATAACTCAGTGGTGCACATGCACGAGTCCTTCATCCTGGTGCTGCTTTGCCAATGTGGTGAGATCGCAGTGGATCTCGTCAGGTTGGCAACAGGCGGTTCCCATCTGAATCGTCAGATGTTTGATGCCGAAATCTGTGCTGACTTTGGCGCGGATGGCGTGAAGCAGATCATTGGTCATGGCTGAATCATCTCCATCGACGAGGATATGACAGGTCATCATAATCAACCGAGGCTCCACCGCCCAGATGTGGAGGTCGTGGACGTTTTTCACGCCTGGGATCGCTTCGATGGTCGCAGCCACATGTGAGGCGCTGATCTTCGGCGGAGTCGATTCCAACAAGACATCCAGCGACTCCTTAAACAATGGCCAAGCCCCTTTTGCAATGGCTACGACGACCAGCAAGCTGATCAGCGGATCAAGAATGGTCCATCCGGTCAATAAGATGGCTCCGCCGCTGATCACAACACCCAGGGACACCCAGGCATCACCCAGCATGTGCCAAAAGGCGCTGCGGATATTGAGATCATTCTTGGCTCCGTGCTGTAACAGGAGGGCGATACTCAGGTTGGCTGCGAAACTCAGGGCGGCGATCGCCATGACCCAGCCGCCGTCCACCGGGACCGGCTGCAGCAGCCGGTTGAGTCCCACGAGTGCGATACCGACGGCCGTGAGCAACAGGATGAATGAATTCAAGAACGCGGCAATGATGCCGGCTCGGTGATATCCAAATGTTCTGGCTTCTGTTGCAGGCCTGGCGGTGAGAATATGGGCATAGAGGGCAAGAAAGAGCGCACCCTGGTCGACGAAGTTATGGCCTGCATCGCTCATGAGCCCGATGCTGTTGAGTATCCATCCGCCGATGAATTCAGCGGCAATGATCGCCGCATTCAGCGCCAGGGCGAGGTACAAACGGTTGCGAAGATGTGCATAGGAGGCAAGAGTGGTCATACATACTAGTGTCGCATGTGCGCGACGAGGCGGCAAGCGTTCTAGCAGGATGCTGAAAAAGTCCGCCAGCTTCGTTCTCGCATCGTTCAGAACCTCAACGTACCCCAGAGGGTACGCCTCCGGTTCCTCACTCGCTGCGGCCTTGCTGGACGGCCTTTTTGAGCATCCTGAACTATTGTGGCATCAGCACCATTCTGTGAGAGTTCAGCGGGGTTCGCTTTTCTGGTTTCGGCGAAGGCGCTCGCTGAGGATCGGGTAGTTGGATTGTCCGATACCGAAGTTGCCGCTGGCTGGATCGGCGGCAATCACGCGGAGGGTGATGCCGTCAGGGGCATCTTTCTGGAGAGGAACGAAGAACGGGGCTTCGAACGTGGCTTGCTCTCCGCTGTAGAACATTTGAAGTCGCTCGATCACTCGGTCGCCAATCATCAGCTCGCCGTAGATGTGGATCTTTCTGGAATCCCAGTCCCCGTGTGGGCGAACCAGTGCTCCGGATAATGTGCGCACGGATGCGCGTAGGGGGACGTCGTCTTTGGCGATCAGAGGCTCGCCCTGTTTCGGATGTTCGATCTGGACGATATACCCATAGAGATGTAGGACAACCCCGTCGCTAGTCATATCCTGTCCAGGAATAAGCCACACTGTCGTCGAGGCTCGCTGGGACGATGCGGGGTAGGCGAGCGGGCCTTCGGCGGTCACTTCAACCAGTGTGGGCTGGAGCAAGTCGAATGTCGCGGTAAACGCGGCGGCTGGCCGGGAGCTATAGTGCGGCTCCTCCATGAGACGCGGCGTTCGCATGATTTGATTCTGGTCGCCGGCTTCGCCTTGTTGAATCCCGGCGGCTAGGATTTGTTTGGTAGCCAGGTCGGTGATCGTCACGCGGGCGCCGCCGACATTCTTGCCCAGGACCATCGAGCCATGCGCTACGACGCGCACGAGGATGGTCGTCTGTATTGGGTTGTTGAGGTGAAGGGCAGGTGGAGGCGCTTCAGAGGCAGGGATTGCGAGGCAAGGTGCCGGGATGAGACATGCAGCAACCGCCACTATCAGCTGCAGGCGGTGGGTCATTTCACTTTCGTGCCCGGTTCGACGTCTTCAAGGAGCGTGATGAGGCCTCGAACCTCGCTGTCACCTGCCGCGAGGACCATGCCTTGCGACTCGACGCCCATCAACTTTGCCGGTTTTAAGTTGGCAACGATGACGATAGTTTTTCCGATCAATGCTTCCGGCTCGTATTTCTTTCCGATGCCTGCCACAATTTGCCGCTGCTCATTGCCAACTGTGACTTGAAGTTTGAGGAGCTTTTCAGATTTCGGCACGCGCTCCGCACTGATGACCCTCGCGGTCTTGAGCTGAATCTTCATGAACTCATCGATGGTGATCTGAGCTGGCGCTGTGGGTGTCGGTGCTGCAGGGGCTGCGGCTGCCACTGGTGCCGGTGCGGCGGGTGTTGGCTGAGGGGTAGATGGTGGTTCGCTCACGGTCTTTGCTCCTTGTGGTTTTGCTTCAATACGGGGGAAAAGTGAACTGCCCTTTCGGATCTTTGTTCCACCTTGCAGTTCGCCCCACTTAATCTCTTGGCTCAAGAGCGGCGAGCTAAAATTGATATCAAGTCCTAACTGCTCCGCGACATTCCTCGCAGTATTCGGCATCACGGGATAGATGTATAAGCTTAGAATGCGCAGGCATTCTGCTGCCGTATACAAGACAGCGTTAAGTTCCTCGCGTTTGTCAGGATCTTTCGCGAGCCTCCATGGTTCATGCTCATCAATAAATATATCTACGTCTGTAGCTCGGCTTGTGATGTGAAGGAGTAGATTGTTGAATTCAAGATCCTCGAAGAATCCATCAAGAGACTTTCCCAAGATAAGAAGCTGTTCCTTTGCGAAAAGGAGAAGGCGGTATTTCTGGTTTTCTCTCTCAAGGTAGTCCTGGTGTACGTCAGGGATAGTGCCTTCACAATTGCGATCAATCATGGTCAAAGTACGGCTAAGTAAGTTGCCGATACCGTTGGCCAAGTCACTGTTTACCCGTCTAGCCATCGCGTGCTCTGAAAAATCTCCGTCTTGTCCGAAGGGTACTTCTCGTAACAAGAAAGTATCGGAACGCGTCGGCGCCGAACTCGTCGATTATCTTGTTGGGATCGACGACGTTTCCTCGGCTCTTTGACATCTTTTCTCCATCGACGGTCCACCAGCCGTGGGCGAAGATAGTATCCGGGAGTGGTAGGTCGAGGGCCATCAGCATCGTGGACCAATAGACGGCGTGGGTGGTGAGGATGTCTTTTCCGACCAGATGGACCGTGGCAGGCCAGTAGCGATTCGACCGACGAGTCGGGGGAAGATATTCCAATGCGGAGACGTAATTCACCAGCGCGTCGAACCAGACGTAGGTGACGTAGTCCTTATCGAACGGCAATTCGATCCCCCACGAGAGACGAGATTTTGGTCGTGAGATCGACAGGTCGCCGAGCTTCTGTGTGGTCAAGAATCCCAAGACTTCATTCCTGCGCGACTCAGGGCGGATGAAGTTCGGATGCTGCTTGATGTGTTCGATCAAGCGATCCTGATACTGCCCCATCTTGAAAAAGTAGTTGTGTTCGCTGAGCTGCTCAATTGGGCGTTTACAGTCGGGGCAGAGGCCGCCGGTGACATCTTTTTCAGTCCAAAACCGTTCATCAAATGTGCAGTACCACCCAGTGTAGTCAGCCTTGTAAATCAGTTGCTTATCAAAAAGCTCTTGAAGATATCGTTGAACCACTGATTTGTGTGGTGCATCGGTCGTTCTGATGAATGCATCGTTCGAGATGTTCAGCCGTTTCCAGAGCTCCTGAAACTGGGGTGCCAGCTTATCGCAATGCGCTTGCGGGTCGATGCCGGCTTTGGCTGCGGCCTGCTGAACTTTTTGTCCATGTTCGTCGAGCCCGGTGAGAAAGAACACATCGCGTCCTCGCAGGCGCCAGTAGCGAGCCAGCACATCAGCAGCCACGGTGGTATAGGCATGGCCAATGTGCGGCACATCGTTCACGTAGTAGATCGGCGTTGTGATGTAGAAGCTGTTGGGATGACTCATGTGGTTTGGCAAAAGATAGCAGGGAGTAAACGGCGAAAGCTAGACTGGCAGTGGAACCGATGGCGTAGCCACTGCATCGCGCAGGCGGAGCAAGATTATCTCTAGCGCCATGTGGAGATTGAGGTGCCTCGTGGCCCGCTGCTCGGTCATCTCAATCTCACGGAGCAGGTCCAATAGAGAATCGGTATTGGCCTGTTGCGCGTAGAGTTCTAGCGTTGCGAGATCGTCAAGGTAGAGTATCTGGTCACGATCTCCTCCGACCTGAATCAATACGAGGTCGCGGATCCAACGAGCCAGCCAGGCGAGCATGTCCTGTGCGCGATCGGCCTTCGCAATCGTTTCCGCCGAGGACAGGATGGACGCGATCGACTGCAAAGCTTGGGGACGGACCAAGTCCACGAGTTCCTGTTGGCGTGCGCGAGTGTCTTTCACATCGGCGGTGAGTGCTTCCCCGAGACGGCCTTCGCTGATGATGGCGAGGAATCGCGCGTCTGCGGGAGGGATTTCGCGTTTCAGGATGAGTGCCGCTTCCACCTGTGTGCGAGCCGGTGTCGTAAAGCGAAGGGCCTGACAGCGTGACCGGATGGTCGCCGGGAGGGCAGCGGGGCGACTTGAGATGACGAGGAAGAGGCTATGCGCGGGTGGCTCCTCCAACGTTTTCAACAGTGCGTTGGCCGCGCCAATCGTCATGCGGTCGGAGTTGTCGATCAGACAGATTTTTCGCTCACCGATGAGCGGACGGTACATGATCTGGTGCTCGATCTCGCGGACTTGCTCAATTTTGATTTGCTGGGTGGCCTGTTCTTGGTCCGGCTCGATGACGAAAAAGTCCGGATGCGTGCGGGCCTCGATCTGCTGGCAGGATCGGCATGTACCGCAACTGTCGAGACCTTGCGCCTCGGGAGGCTGTTCGCAGTTGAGCGCTTGCGCGAGGCGAATGGCCGTCAATCGTTTTCCAATTGCCTCCTCGCCGTGGAACAGATAGGCGTGAGCCAATCGCTCATGGGTGACGGCGGATTGTAAGAGTGCGATGGATTGTTGATGGCCGATACAGTCGCGAAATGGCATGCTAGCCCGCATTATTCATGATGGTTCGTCGCGAAATTGCGCAGTCGCGTTGCGAGACGGGCATGCGGAGCCGCGAGGCCCCGAGGCGTACTTGAACAGTACGTCGAGGGAGCGAGCGGCGAGCCTGCCCGCCGAAGGCTCGTCGCAGCAGCGAATCCGCGATTGCAGTAGAAGCGCTCATGGATAATTCGGGCTAGCTCCGGCGGCGCTGTCGAGCGATCCAGCCTACCACGATCTCGGTGAGCTTGTCCTGAACGTCCTGCGCGGACCGATTCGCATTCACGATCCTCATGCGGCCGGGTGCTTTGGCGGCGAGTGCCAGAAATCCCCGACGCACTTTTCGGTGGAACCGTTCTGTTTCCCGGTCCAGCCGGTTCTGCTCCCCACGATCGGCTCGCCGCCTGGCCAACCCCACTGAAACGGGGAGGTCGAGTACGACGGTAAGATTCGGCGTGAGCCCGCCGGTTGCGACCCTGTTGGCCGCCCGCAGCCACTGAAGATCGAGGCCGCGCGCGAATCCTTGATAGGCGAACGTAGAATCGGAAAACCGGTCGCAGAGCACCACGGTGCCTTGCCGTAGCGCCGGTCTGATGAGATGTGTGACGTGCTGACATCTCGCAGCGAGGATCAGCAAGGCTTCGGTCTGAGGCGTAACCGGTTCGTGAGACGACGCCGTGAGGAGAATATGGCGGATCGCTTCAGCGGTAGCAGTGCCACCTGGTTCTCTGGTTTGGAGTACGCGGTATCCTATCTGAGTCAGCGCCTCCGCGAGGTGGCGAATCTGGGTGCTTTTCCCACTACCTTCGACTCCCTCCAGGGTAATAAACAGGCCGCGAGCCTGCTTCTTCTGTGTTCCCATTGTTCGGTGGCCTTCGTAGGTGAAGAAAACGGGCGGGATGGTATTCCAAGTTGTTGAAAATAGCAAGAAAAGGCTTGCGAGGCCCTCAGAATTCTCTGTATGATGACCCTCTATTTCTGTCAGCACATATATATGCTGAAAACCTTGCTAAAACGCTACTTTCTGACGGGCCTGCTCGTGATTATCCCCATCTGGGGAACGATCCTTATTTTGAAGGCGCTGTTCGTGGCTGTCGATGGGATTCTCGGAGATCTCCTGGTTCGGTTGGTGCCCAGTCATTATGTGCCAGGTTTGGGGATTCTGGCGTTGATCGTCTTGGTCTTTGCGACAGGGCTGTTTGCCACCAATTTTATGGGCCGTCAAATCGTGAAGTGGTGGGAGCAATGCCTGAATCGTGTGCCGCTCGTGCGAGGGATCTACTCGACGTTGAAATCCGTGATGGATATTTTGTCGGCTTCTGAGCATGCGTCGTATAATCGTGTCGTGATGATTCAATTTCCCAAGAATGGCCACTATTGTATTGCCTTTGTGACTGGCGTGACCAAAGGGGAGATGCAAGATCTCGCGCAGGAACCGCTGATCCACGTGTATGTGCCGACGTCTCCGAATCCCACGTCGGGCTATTTCCTGTTGGTGCCGGAACATGAAGTCACATCCGTCGATATGAGCGTAGAAGAGGCGATGAAGCTCATTGTCTCGGGCGGACTCTGTTCACCGTCCACGTCCCTGGCATCGGCTGTGCCTGCCACGGCGAAGTGGGGCGCGGTCAAACAGCCTGAAACGGGGGTGCCGATCGGATGAGTCGTTCTCGAGCCACTGAAGTCTCGACGGTGAAGAAGCCGGTCAGCCTCGACCAGCCGGGAAAGATTGCCGGCCTTGCGGTGGTCGTGATGGCTGCTGGGCTTGGAAAGCGCATGCGCTCAAAGCAGGCGAAGGTGCTGCATCAGGTGGCCGGCCAGGCGATGGTGCTCTATTCGGTTAGGCTCGGGTTGCGCGTCGCCGGGGATCGTGTGGCTGTTGTGGTGGGGCATCAGGCCGATCTGGTTCGCCAGGTGATCGGCCACGCGATATCAGGAAAGAGCGGCAGCTCCACAGTTGCGATTGTTGAACAGCGGGAGCAATTGGGCACGGGTCATGCGGTGTTGCAGAGCCGTCCGGTCTTTGCGGTAGGCAAGCGGGGTGCCCCATCCAAGTATCTCATTCTGAACGGCGATACGCCGCTCCTTCAGGAAAAGACCGTGCGCGAACTCCTTCGCGTTCATGAGGCGGAACGCGCGACCGTGACCATTCTTACTGCGGTGCTCGAAGATGCGAGCGGATATGGACGGGTCGTGCGTGGTCACTCAGCCGAGTTGGGTGTCTCTCGCATTGTCGAGGATCGTGACGCCAATGCAGAGGAGCGAGCGATCCATGAAATTAACGTGGGCACCTATGTGGTCGACGGCGAATTCCTCTTCAGCGCTTTGGAAAAACTCGATCCCAGCAACGCCCAAGGGGAATATTATTTGACGGATATCATCCATCTCGCGGAACATTCCGGACGTCGTGTGGCCGCTGTGGTGCTCGACAATCCGGGTGAAGGACTTGGTGTGAATACGCGCCGACAGCTTGCCGAGGCTGAGCAGGTGGTACGGCAGCAGATTCGAAACCGCTGGTTGGATGCTGGGGTGACGATGATCGATCCAGCTTCGGTATGGATTGACGCCACAGTCACGATCGGGAAAGACACGATACTCTACCCCAATGTGACGCTTGAAGGGACCACGGTGATTGGGGAGGATTGTGTGCTGCGCTCCTCTTCACGACTGAGGGATTGCACCGTCGGTAATGGCGTCGAGATTCTCGATCACTGCGTATTTGCCGATTCTCATATTGAAGACGATGCGCGACTGGGCCCGTTTGTTCATCTGCGTCCCGGTGTCGTGGTGCGGAAGAAGGCCAAGGTCGGGAACTTTGTCGAGATGAAAAAAACCGATCTGGGCGAAGGATCCAAGGCGAACCATCTGAGTTACCTCGGGGACACAACGATTGGGAAAGGGGTCAACATCGGCGCCGGCACCATCACCTGTAACTACGATGGTGTGCGAAAGTTTCAGACGGTGATTGGGGATGGGGTCTTTCTCGGCAGCGATACGCAGTTGATTGCACCGGTGACGGTGGGGGCGGGAGCCATCATCGCAGCCGGCACCACGGTCACGGAGGATGTGCCGGCGGATGCGTTGGCGATTGGGAGGGTGCCTCAAGTGAATCGTGCAGGATGGGCGGCGCGCCGGCGGGCATTGCAAACCGGTGCACATGGTGAAACGTTAAACGTGAAACGTGAAACGAAGTCTACTCGCCTTACGAAGAAACGACCGGTGGCTTCAAAGGGTAGATAAGTGAAGAAACCACAATAGGGGTTAAGTATGTGTGGAATTGTCGGATATGTGGGCAATCAGGAGACGGTACCGATTCTGATCGGCGGTCTTGCCAAGCTGGAGTATCGAGGCTACGACTCAGCCGGCGTTGCGGTACTGCAAGGCGACAAAATTGAAATTCGGCGCACGGTCGGCAAACTGGCCAATCTTCAGAAGTCGCTCAAGGAGAAAGAACTCAAGGGCACTGTGGGAATCGGCCACACGCGATGGGCGACGCACGGGAAACCCTCGGAGCAGAATGCCCACCCGCACCGCTCGAAAGGCTGCGTGCTCGTGCACAACGGCATCATCGAAAACTACCAACCGTTGAAACAGCAATTGGAAAAAGAGGGCTACAAGTTTCATTCGGAAACGGACACGGAAGTCGTGGCGCATCTGATCGACAAATATCTCGAGCAGGGCATGAAGCTGGTCGAAGCAGTACGAGCTGCCACGAAAGATGTGCGCGGGAGTTATGCGCTCGCCGTCATTTCGGAGCGGGAACCGGGGACGATGATCGCAGCGCGCTCTGGATGCCCGTTGGTCGTGGGCACAACCGCCAAGGCGTCCTTCGTCGCGTCCGACGTCATGGCCATGCTCGCCCATACCCGTGATGTGACCTACCTCGAAGAAGGCGATGTGGCGGTCGTGACCGCGACCAACATCCATATCACCGATATCGAGGGCCGCCCTGTTAAACGGAAACAAACGAAGATCACCTGGGATGCCTCCGCAGCGGAAAAGAGCGGATTTCCGCACTTCATGCTGAAGGAGATTCACGAACAGCCGCAGACGATTCTCGATACGATGCGCGGGCGCTACTCCTACGAGACCGGCGAGGCGGACCTGCCGGATATCGGATTGACGCCGAAACAGTTTGCCGCCGTCGGACGGATTTGGATCGTGGCCTGTGGCACCTCGTGGCATTCGGGGCTCGTTGGGAAGTATTTGCTGGAGGAGATGGTCCGTACGCCGGTGCAGGTCGATATCGCCAGCGAATTCCGCTACCGCGATCCGCTGGTCGGTAAAGACGATCTCTTTATCACGATCTCGCAGTCTGGCGAGACGGCGGACACACTGGCCGCCGCGCGTGAAGCAAAGGAAAAAGGGGCGCGTGTCGTGTCGATTGTGAACGTGGTGGGCAGTACCCTGGCTCGCGAATCGGATGGGGCGCTTTATACACATTGCGGGCCTGAAATCGGCGTCGCCTCAACCAAGGCCTTCACCGCGCAGCTGACGGCGCTGTACATGCTGGCCTTGCATTTGGGCCGTGTGCGCGGAACCCTGTCTGTCGCAGACGGCAAGGCCTGGCTCGATCGCCTCGTTCGACTTCCGGTATTAGTCGAGCGAGTGCTCGGTCGCGAGGCGGAGATTGTCGCGATTGCCAAGCGGTATCACAAGAAGCGGAACTTTTTATTCCTCGGTCGCGGCATCAACTTTCCGATCGCCCTCGAAGGTGCATTGAAGCTAAAAGAAGTGTCCTATATCCATGCCGAAGGCTATGCCGCGGGTGAGATGAAACACGGCCCGATTGCGCTCATCGATAAGGATATGCCGGTGGTCGTGTTGGCGCCGAAGGACCGGTTGTACGAAAAGACGGTGAGCAATCTGATGGAAGTGAAAGCCCGGCACGCGCCGGTCATTGCGTTTGTGGCGGAAGGCGAGCGGGAGTTGGGAAAGATTGCCGATGCGGTGTTCACGATTCCCGACACCCATCCACTGCTCTCGCCGATTTTATTTACAGTACCATTGCAGCTCTTGGCGTACCATATTGCGGTGCTGCGCGGTGCGGATGTGGATCAGCCGCGGAATCTGGCCAAAAGTGTAACGGTCGAGTAGCAGAATGTTGAAAATCATCTCCCAGCAGCGTTCTCGGCTCGTCAAAATCCTCAACGTACCCCGGAGGGTACGCCTCTGGTTTCGTCGTCGCCTGCGGCCTTGCTGGAAGACCATTTTGAACATCCTTGAAGAGATGAGAAGGAAAGAAAACAGTGGAAATTACGAAACAGGAAGTTGAGAAGGTCGCGAAGTTGGCCCGGCTGGAGTTGACGGATATTGAAAAGGCGGCGTTTGCGAAACAGTTGAGCCAGATTCTCACTCACGTGGAGACGTTGAAGCAGTACGACACTGTTGGCGTCGAACCAACGGCTACGGTGCTGGGGCAAGTCAATGTGTTTCGTCCTGACATTGTGAAGCCATCTCTGTCCGTCGAGCGTGGGGTGGCCAATGCGCCGGAGTCGGTTGATGGATTCTTTGTGGTTCCGAAAATTATCGAAGATCGGCAACCCCTTTAAGCGAGGTCCGAATGTTTAGGCAAATGTTGCGTTCGAAAATCCATCGGGCTACGGTGACGGAGTCCTGCCTCGACTACGAAGGCAGTCTGACGATCGATGAGGATCTGATGGACGCAGCGGGGATCTTACCCTATGAGGCGATCGTCTGCTCCAATCTGAACAACGGCGAGCGTTTCATGACCTATGCCGTGGCGGGCAAACGTGGCGAGGGCGAGATCATTCTCAATGGGCCGACGGCGCGGAAAGGCGCGGTCCGCGATCAGATTATCATCTTCTGCTACGAGTATTATTCAGATGAGGAAATCAAGCGGCATGCTCCCAAGATCATCCAGGTCGACGGGAAGAACAGAATTGTTGCCGGGAAGACGAAACACTGATGTCGCTTCACAAGCTTTCGCTCTACGATCTCCATGGAAAGTTCACAGCCGGAGAAGTCACGGCCACAGAGATCGTGCGTGCCTATGGATTACGGATCGGCCAGGTCGAGTCCAAAGTGAAGGCGTATATCACGCAGGCCAAAGATGCGGCGGTTGCGCAAGCCGGCGCGCTTGATGCCTCCTTGAAAGGGTGGCGCAAGACATCGCCGATGATGGGCATGCCACTGGCGATCAAAGACAATATCTGTACCGAGGGAATGCTCACCACCTGCGCATCCCGCATGCTCGGGAACTTCGTTCCGCCATACGATGCGACGGTGATTGCCAAGCTGCGCGCGCAGGGGTATGTGCTGCTGGGGAAGACAAATCTCGATGAATTTGCGATGGGTTCCTCAACCGAGAACTCCGCCGTTGGACCCAGCCGCAATCCATGGAACTCTGCAGTGTGTGCCTGGTGGATCCAGTGGAGGATCTGCAGCGGCTGTGGCGGCCGACGAATGTGCCGCGGCGTTGGGGTCCGATACCGGCGGGTCGATCCGTCAGCCTGCAGCGTTTTGCGGGGTGGTGGGTCTTAAGCCGACCTATGGGCGGGTCTCTCGGTACGGGTTGATCGCCTTTGCTTCCTCGCTCGATCAAATCGGGCCGATTACCAAAGATGTGAGGGACGCCGCCTTCCTCCTCGGAGCCATTGCCGGTCACGATCCGTTAGACTCGACATCGGCCGATGTTCCAGTGCCGGACTATCTGAAGGCGCTCAAGAAGAAAGATCTTAAAAAACTGAAGATCGGTGTGCCGGTCGAGTTTTTTGCGGAGGGGCTGGACCCTGAAGTGGAGCAGGCCGTGCGGGCGGCGATTCAGGAACTGAAAGTGCTCGGTGGGGAGATCAAGGAAATTCAGCTGCCGAGGACAGATGCGGCGGTAGCCATCTACTATGTGATTGCTACGGCCGAAGCCAGCTCAAACCTGGCCCGATATGACGGGGTGAAGTTCGGACTTCGTGCCAAAGAGACCAAAGACCTGCTCGAGTTGTATATGAAGACGCGGCAGGAAGGGTTCGGGCCGGAAGTGAAGCGCCGGATTATGCTAGGGACGTACGTTCTCAGTGCCGGGTATTATGATGCCTATTACGGCAAGGCGCAGGCGGTGCGAACCTTGATGCGCCAAGACTTCGATGCGGCGTTTCAGGATGTCGATCTCATCGTGACGCCCGTGACACCCACGCCGGCTTTCAAGTTTGGAGCGAAGGGCGATAACCCGTTGCAGATGTACCTGTCGGACATTTTCACCATTTCGGCCAACCTCGCCGGTGTGCCGGCGATTTCGGTGCCCTGCGGATTCAGCCGGGATGGACTTCCCATCGGATTGCAGCTGATCGGCCGTCCCTTTGAGGAAGAGACACTCTTGCGAGCGGCCTATGCCTATGAACAAAGCACTCAATGGCGAACGAAGAAACCGATGATACGGTAACTCGTAAGACGTTAAACGTGAATCGTAAATCGTAACAAGGTAAGAAAATGAGAGAGAGACTGGTACGGCTCTTCCACGTTTTACGATTCACGATTCACGATTCACGTGCTTTGGAGGTTTTATGACAATCGTCGAAATGGCTGCGATTCTTGTGGCTGTCGCATTTGCGGTGCTGGTGGGCTATCTCGTGCCGGTGATGATTCAAGTTCGCAAGACCGTGGCGGAGTCTGAACACCTTCTGGCTAAAATGAACAATGACCTGCCGCCGCTGATCGGTGAACTTCGGGCGGTGAGTCACAACGTGAACGATTTGACGGAGCAAGCCCGCAGGGGAGTCGAGCATGCTGCCGTCCTCTTACATGCAGTCGGAGAAGTGGGGGAGTCGGTTCAGCATGTGCACGATGTCGTGAAGGGCTCGAGCGGATCGATGTTGACCAATGTGGCGAGTGTGGTGGCGGGATTTAAAGCTGCGACCCATGTCATGAAGGAGCGGTTTCGACAAGAAGGAGGGCATCACAATGGCGGATGATAGAGGTTCCTCAGCAGCAGCAGTCGTGCTGGTATTCCTGAGCGGCGCGGCGTTAGGCGCGGTGGCGGCATTATTACTGGCTCCACAGACCGGCCGCGAATCGCGCGAGCAGTTGCGTGGTTATGCCCGTCGCGCAGAAGGTGATCTGCGGGATCTGGCAGGTCGCGCCGGCGAAGTGCTGGAAGAAGTTGTAGGAGATGGGAAGGAATTTGTGGACTCGAAGAAAGCGGTCCTACGCGAAGCGTTTGACGCCGGTCGTGAGGCGATGCGGCGCGAACGTGACCGGTTGCATGAGGAAGACCGCAGCTAAACGATGATCTACGAAGTCGTCATTGGAGTGGAAGTGCATGCGCAGCTGCGGACGAAGTCCAAGCTGTTTTGCAGCTGCGGGACGGTGTTCGGGCTCACGGCCAATAGCCAGACCTGTCCCTTGTGTTTGGGGCTTCCCGGCTCGTTGCCGGTGCTCAACCAGGCGGCGGTAGAGATGGCGGTGCGTGCGGGGCTGGCTCTGAATTGCACGATTGCAGCGGACAATCTTTTTGCACGCAAGAACTACTTCTATCCGGATCTGCCCAAGGGCTATCAGATTTCGCAATACGAGGCGCCGATCTGCGAGCATGGCTGGATCGAGATTGCGACGAGTGAAAGTAAACGGCGCGTCCGTATCCGTCGTGCCCATCTGGAAGAAGATGCGGGAAAGAGCATTCACGTTGCCGGCACCAACGGGAGCCGCGTCGATTTGAATCGGGCGGGAACCCCGCTGCTTGAAATTGTGACGGAGCCGGACTTGCGGTCGTCCGACGAAGTCGTGGCCTATTTGAAGGGCCTCCGCGATGTGCTCATGTATCTCGAGGTATGCGACGGCAATATGGATGAAGGGAGTTTCCGCTGCGAGCCGAATCTCTCGCTCCGTCCGTTGGGCCAGAAGGAATTTGGGACAAAGGTCGAGCTCAAGAACATCAATTCGTTCAAGTTCGTGAAGGATGCCATCGAGTACGAGATCAAGCGTCAGACGAAGGTGTTGAGCGAGGGCGGCAAGATTAATCAGGAGACCCGGCTCTGGAATCTCGACCGCGGCGAGACGGTGGTGATGCGCTCAAAAGAGGAGGCGCACGACTATCGCTACTTTCCCGACCCTGATCTGGTGCCGCTCAAGCTGGACAAGGAATGGATCGAGGGCTGTCGCAAACAGGTGACTGAGTTGCCTGCGGTCAGGCTGCAACGATTTGTCAGCGAGTGGGCGCTGTCTGAGTACGATGCCGGTGTGTTGACGGCATCGAAGGCAGTGGCCGACTACTTCGAAGTCTGTGTGAAGTTATTCAATCAACCCAAGACGGTGAGTAACTGGGTCATGGGCGAACTCACCAGAGAGCTGAATAACTCAGGGACCGACGCGAGTGCTTCCCCGGTTTCACCAGAACAGCTCGTGAGTCTTCTTCAATTGGTTGAGCAAGGGACGATCAGTTTGAAAGTCGCGCGCGAGATATTCCCCGAGGTCTACAGCAGCGGGAAGACACCGGGACAGATCGTTCAAGAAAAGGGGCTGATTCAAGTATCCGACGAAGGGGCACTCGACAAGATCATCGACGGAGTGCTCGCGAAGAATCCGGCGCAGGTGGCGCAGTTCAAAGAGGGCAAGCAGCAAGTGCTTGGATTCTTAGTCGGGCAGGTGATGAAGGCGAGCGGCGGCAAGGCGAATCCTGGGAAGGTCAATGAGCTGAAGAAGAGGTTGGCGGGGTGAGGCTGGGTGCCTTCTTTGCTCACGGAACGCGCACGATGAAACTGTGCTCGTCCGACGCGCGCAGTCGAAGGCAGCTCAGCCTCACCCCTGAGAGTGATTGGGGATTTGACAGCGACCGGACAGGCTGCTCAAAAAGGCAGCCAACGAGGCCGCAGGTGAGAGAAAACCGGAGGCGTACCCTCCGGGGTACGTTGAGGATTTTGTCGAGACCGAGAACGAAGTTGGGGTGCCTTTTTTCAGCAGCCGGAGAAGAGGGAATATGAGCGCGATTCGAGAGATCAAAGGCCGGCAGATATTGGATTCACGGGGGAATCCGACGATCGAGGCGGAGGTCACGCTGGAGAGTGGGGCTTGTGGGCGGGCCGCGGTACCGTCCGGGGCTTCGACCGGCGAGAAGGAAGCGATTGAACTGCGCGATGGCGACAAGAAACGCTGGATGGGGAAAGGCGTCTCAAAGGCCGTTGCCAATATCAGCAAGCTGATTGCGCCGGAGTTGTTAGGAAAGGAAGCGTTCGACCAAGTCGGCATCGATCAGACGATGATCGATCTGGATGGCACGAAAACGAAGGGCAAGCTCGGCGCCAACGCCATTCTCGGTGTGTCGCTGGCCGTGGCCAAGGCGGCAGCGGCAGAAACGGGCCAGCCGCTCTATCGATATCTTGGCGGGACGAATGCGCGAGTGTTGCCGGTGCCGCTCATGAACATCATCAACGGCGGGGCTCATGCCGACAATCGGTTGGACTTGCAAGAATTCATGATCATGCCGGTGGGGGCGACCTGTTTCAGCGAGGCGTTCCGGATGGCGACGGAGGTGTTCCATACGTTGAAGGCGTTGTTGAAGAAGAAGGGCCTCAACACGGCGGTGGGCGATGAAGGTGGTTTTGCTCCGGATCTGCAATCGAATGAGGAAGCGCTCAGCCTGATCATGCAGGCGATCGAGGAAGCCGGCTACAAACCGGGGCGCGATATTGCCCTCGCATTGGACTGTGCGGCCAGTGAACTCTATGAGAAGGGCCGGTATCGCCTTGAAGCTGAAAAGAATCCTGAGCGCTCTTCCGAGGAGATGATCAGTTACTATGGGAAGCTCGTGGATCGATATCCGATTCTCTCCATCGAGGATGGGTTGAGCGAGTTGGATTGGAAGGGCTGGAAGATGATGACGGAGAAGTTGGGCAAGCGGGTTCAATTGGTCGGCGACGATATCTTTGTGACCAATGTGGAAATCTTTGCCAAGGGGATTAAGGAAGGGATCGCGAATTCCATTCTGATCAAGCTCAACCAGATCGGCACGTTGACGGAAACGCTGGAGGCGATTGAGTTGGCGAAACGGTCTGGCTACACGGCGATCATCTCGCATCGATCCGGGGAAACGGAGGATACGACGATTGCGGATGTGGCGGTCGCGACCAATAGCGGGCTCATCAAGACCGGCTCGCTGTCCCGAACAGATCGCGTGGCCAAGTACAATCAGTTGCTCCGGATCGAAGAAGAGCTGGGTTCGAATGCAGTCTATCGGGGCCGTGAGGCGGTGCCGGGGCGAAGCTGATCATGAGCAACCGACGATGATCATTAAGCAGAATCGGGGGCGGCAGTGGCTTGATTGGCAACGTCGCATGGTGACGGGCGCACACTATATTGGAGTCGCCGTGTGCCTGCTGCTGCTGATCGTCTTGGTTTTTGGCGACATGGGTCTGCCGCGCTACTTCTCCATGCGCGAGCAGGCCCAACAGCTGGACGTGGACCTTCATGAATTACAACGGACGACCAGCACGCTTCGGGGGGACATCGATCGTTTGGAACACGATCCCGCGAAAATTGAACAGTTGGCGCGAGAGCAGCTCGGCTACGTTCGCAAAGGTGAAACCGTGTATCAATTGGTTCCATCACCATCGCAGGAGCGGCCACGCCCGTAACGCCATGAAGTTTGGCACAGTCGCGATCATTGGACGACCGAACGTGGGCAAGTCGACATTGCTCAATCGATTGCTTGAGCAGAAGATTGCGATCGTCTCGGACAAGCCGCAAACGACGAGGACGAGAATTCTGGGGGTCGTGCATGCACCGGGTGCGCAGATTGCCTTGCTCGATACACCGGGGTTGCACAAGCCACAACATTTGCTCAATCGTCGCATGGTCCGCACCACGGTCGAGGTGCTGGAAGAGGCGGATATTTTATACGTGTTGATGGACACGACGAGTTCCCCTGGCCCCGGCGATCTCTTGGTCCTGGATCACGTGAAAGGGGCGGTCAGGAAGCGTCCACGCCCAGTCATTCTCGTGTTGAACAAGGTGGATCTGGTCAATAAGCTCAAGTTGCTGCCGGTGATGGAAACCTATGCCAGGTTATTCGGTTGGACGGACGTGGTGCCGGTATCGGCTGAAACCGGCGATAATGTCGATCGATTGCTGTCCGTGACCGTGGCCCATCTTTCGGAAGGGGATGCGGCCTATGATGCAGACACCGTCACGGATCAGTCTATGAGAACCTTGGCGGCCGAGATGATTCGCGAGAAGATTTTGCTTCAGACATATGAAGAAGTGCCCTACTCGGTTGCCGTAGAAATCGACGAGTTTGTCGAGGAGGGGAAGCTGGCCCGCATCAGCGCGACGGTGCTGGTCGAACGAGAATCTCATAAGGCGATCGTGATCGGGAAGCACGGAGAGAGGCTTAAGCAGGTCGGGACCGATGCGCGGCGTGATATGGAGCAGACTTTTGGGATGAAAGTGTTTCTGCAGTTGTGGGTGAAAGTGCGGGAGGCGTGGCGAGAAGATGAACACGCACTCACAGAATTGGGATATTAGACAGTAGATAGTAGGTAGTAGATAGTCGGCAAGTCCATAACGTCATCATGTCCAGGTTTAAGACTTGATGACTTTCAGACCTTCAGGCTTGGTGTGACGATGCAGCCGATAGAGCGCGTGACAGAAACGAATCCGGTGGATCCGCGTCCTCGTCCAGGGGATAAAGATCTCCTCCGCGATGCGTTGCGCGACCAGGTGGACCGAGGCCGGACCAAATTCGACATCGTGCTGTTGTCGGTGCAACGGCTGTTGCACCGGGGTGCGATCACCAATCTTGGGAAGATGCTGGGCCGGATGCATCAGGCCGACGTAGCGCAAGTGATCATGCATCTGTCGTCCCCCAAAGAAAAGCGGGAAGTCTTCGAACTGGTGCGAGGCGAGTCGAAGCGCGGCCAAGTGCTGAGCGAGCTCGACAGCGATAGTATCAATCAGGTGCTGGCGGACCTACTGCACGCGGATATCGCCTGGCTGATCAAAGACCTCGGCCACGACGACGTGGCCTACCTCCTCGGTGTTTTGCCGGAAGAACGAGCCAAAGAGATTCTCGCGCTGATGCGGACGGAGGACTCCACGGAAGTTGCCGACCTCCTGAAGTATCCAAAGGATACAGCCGGCGGCATCATGACGACGGAGTTCTTCGCGCTCCCGGAAGATGCGACGGCGCAAGACGCTATCCGACGTCTCCAGCTGGCGACGGATGCGGAAATGGTGTTCTATATTTATGTGACCGACAAGGATGAGCGTTTGGTCGGAGTGCTCTCTTTGCGGCAGCTGCTGACGGTCCCTCCCGTCACGCCGCTGAAAAACATCGCCACGCGCGATGTGATCAGCGTGACGGTCGATATGGACCAGGAAGAAGTCGCCCGTCAGGTGGCGAGTTATAACTTGCTCGCGATCCCGGTCATCGACAGCGATAACAGATTGGTCGGTATTATCACGGTCGACGACGTCGTGGACGTGATCCGTGAAGAAGCGACTGAAGATATGCTCAAGATGGCCGGCGCGATCGAAGAGGACTCGGTTTCGAAGTCTTCCTGCGTGGCGTCGGCAAAGCATCGGCTCCCGTGGCTCTTTACGAATCTCGTCGGCAGTCTGTTGTCGGGGGCGATTCTGTGGGAGTTCCGGTACACGATTCAGGAAGTGGTCGCCATCGTTAGCTTTATTCCGGTTATTGCCGCCATGGGTGGAAACGTAGGCCTCCAGTCCTCGACCCTCATTATTCGAGGATTGGCGACAGGGCTGATCGAGCTGACAGATGTGCGCACCGTGTTTTTCAGGGAAATCAAGGTTGGACTGCTGATGGGGCTCGCTTGCGGCGTGATTTTGACGCTCGTCGGCTGGATTTGGCATCAAGAGTTTCTGGGCATGGTCGTGGGGCTGTCGTTGATTATCGCATTCATGGTCTCAACCAGCATGGCGACGTTCATGCCTATCTTGCTGAAGCGGATGAAGATTGATCCTGCCGTCGCGGCCGGCCCCTTTGTGACGACGGCCAATGACATCACGGGCATTACCATCTATCTTTCCCTGGCCACTGTGTTCATGGAGTACCTTCGCTAACAGGAACCGTAAAACGTGAGGCGTGAAACGTGAGCGAGACAAGCAGGACGTGCGCGACGCAGATGTTCGGGGTTCGAGGTTCCGAACACCTCAGCCTTCAGCCTGTCTCGCTCGTCTCGCCTTTCACGCCAGTCCCGCGTGTATCCCCCATGCCGCTGATCAAGACCGCAGCCATCACGCTGAAAAGTCGAAAGTGGGGCGATGCGGATCGCATTGTGACGTTCTATACCAAGGAGATAGGAAAGGTTCGCGCGGTGGCGCGGGGGGCTCGTCGGATGAAGAGCCGTCTCGGGGCATCGCTCGAACCGCTCACCATCTGCCATCTGAACCTATTCGAAAAATCAGGAGATTCGCTCTATCGAGTGTCTCAAGTCGATCTCGTGGAGCCGTTCATGCGGTTCCGTGAAGACTTGACGCTGATGACTGCTGCCGCGCGGATGGTCAATGTGGTGGGTGCGGTAACGCCGGATGGAGACCCGGACCCGCAGCTCTTCGAGACGCTCGAACTGGGCTTGCGCACATTGGTCATGAGCCAGGACCCGGCGTTGACAGCGCTGCTATTTCAGATTCGTCTGCTGGGCCTTATCGGGTTTCGCCCTCAGACCGATCACTGTGCCGCCTGTGGCAAGGGCCGGTTGATGGGAGAATCGCAGTTTTCGCCTCTGTCCGGCGGCCTGGTCTGTAGGGTCTGTGCCGCACGGCAAGCCTTCCGCTGCTTGCCGCTCTCACGAGGGAGCCTGGCATTTCTCCAGCAAGCGTTGAGGCTTTCGCCCTCGGTGGTCGATCGTTTGAAGGCCGCCGGGCAAGTTCGGCACGAGCTGGAAGACGCGATTGAAGGGTATGTGACGGTTGTCGCAGGCAGACAACTACCCCCGGTGAATTTTCTGTCGTATCCGTCATGAGGATGAGACGTTTGTCAGTAGGAAAGTCACTACTCAGGTTGATTGACTGAACGGGTTCAGGCTAATTAGTCTGGGGCACAGGCCGAAGGGGTTCAGGCTGAAGTGTTCGGAAATCCGATCTTCAGTCTTCTGCCTTCAGCCTGAACCCCTAAATAGTTACGTCGTAAAAAGGAATCTCGTCAACATGACCGAGACTGTGTGTGAACCGAGAGACATGGCCTGGATTGAAAAGGGGGTGCTGGGCATCGAATGGAGCGATGGGCACAAGGCGATCTATCCAGTAAGGTATCTCCGCCAACAATGTCCCTGCGCAGCCTGCGTGGACGAGTGGTCTGGCGCACGGCGTTTGCAACCGGACGATGTGCCGCTCTTGATCATATTGCAGGATGTGCAGCCGGTCGGACGATATGCGCTGCAATTCACATGGAGCGATGGCCACGACACCGGAATTTACTCCTATGCCCTTCTTCGGCGGCTTTGCCAGTGTGATGTCTGTCAGCCTGTGAAGCCTGTTGAACCAAGGAGCCGACGCCTATTGTGAGGAAGCTCGTGGATATGTTTAGCGTGACTCGATGCGGTGCTCGGTGGTTCAGGAGCCTTGATTTTCTGAGTCGCTCTAGATGGGCCGGTGTGTTTGTTGTGATCGCTATCGGGTCTCTTCTTAGTTGCAGCTGGATGCCCTCGTTGGAAGAGCAGGAGCTCAATGTGCGCGCAAACAAGTTGGTGCTCAATCAATTGACTCCCCCCGCGTTTGTTAGGGCATGGGGGGCGCCGGCATATCAACATGTCGAGTTCATGCAGTTCTTCGGCATGAAAGACGGCGAACTGATTCCACGGTCGAGGTTGGCAAGTGGGGAGCCACCGCGAGGGTGGGAGATCCAGATTGAGGCCGGCGATGCGCTGTTTCTGGCTTATCCGGATCAGGGATGGCTAGTAGTGTTTTTTGAGGAACGGCTTGTCTATCGTGAAAAGCTGACCTCGGAGAAACTTCATGAACTGGGACGCAGTTGGAAGCACGAAGAGAAGTTTCGCTCTAGGTTTGAAGTACCGGCCGCTCCATAATGTGATGTGTCCTATAGGCCTTCCGTGACCCAGCATCCTCTAAATCTTCTCATGGTCTCTTCCGAAGCGGTTCCCTATGCCAAGACCGGCGGGCTTGCCGACGTCGCAGGCGCGCTGCCCCTTGAGTTGGCAAAACTTGGTCACGATGTCATCCTCCTGCTCCCACGCTACCGCTGCTTGAGTGAGTCAAGCCGATCCTTCCGTTCTGTCTGTCGGCTGCATGTGCCGACACCTCAGGGACGTATCGACACGCTGATTGAGGAAGATGTTATTCCCGTTGGCGAAGGTGATTGCCGGGTGCGGGTGTGGACGATTCGGAACGAAGGCTTCTTTGACCGGCCGGGGCTGTATCAAGACCACGGTATCGATTACCCCGATAATCTCGACCGGTTTACCTTCTTCTGCCGCGCGACGATCGAGGTGATGGCCTATCTCCAAACCGCGTGCCGATGGAAGACCGATATCCTCCATCTGCATGATTGGCAAACAGCGTTGTGCGCAGGTCTATCTCAATACCGTTGATCGAGATCGTCCGGAAGTACAGGGAGTGCGCACCGTACTGACGCTGCACAATGTCGGGTATCAAGGCCTTTTCCCCGGAGATCAATTTAAGAAAACAGGTCTGCCCCCATCGCTGTTTAACCCTGCGGCCCTTGAGTATTATGGTTTGGTAAATCTGCTCAAGGGGGGGATTGTGTTTGCTGATTATGTCACGACGGTCAGTCCCACCTACGCGCGAGAAATTCTCACGCCCAAATTCGGTTTTGGCCTTGAGGGCGTGCTACGCAACCGTGTGGACCGACTCCTGGGCATTCTGAACGGTATCGATATCGATCGATGGAACCCGGAAACCGATTCCTACCTGTCGGCCAACTACTCAGTGTTTGACCGTTCAGGGAAACTGAAGTGCAAACAGGCGCTTCAACGGGAGTTTCAGTTGCCGGAAACATCGGTTCCGCTTCTTGCCATCATTGCACGTCTGACCTCACAGAAGGGCTTAGATCTTGTGGCGGATATTATTCCGCAACTGATGGCGATGGATCTGCAGTTGGTAATGTTGGGAGCTGGCGAGCCCGAGCTCGAAGCCAAGTTTAAGATGCTTCAGGCACGTTATCCACACAGCATGGGACTTCGTATCGGCTTCGACGAAGGGCTCGCCCATCGTATCGAAGGCGGAGCAGATATGTTTGTGATGCCGTCGCGGTATGAGCCCTGTGGCTTGAGCCAGCTCTACAGCCTTCGCTATGGAACGGTCCCCGTAGTGAGAAAAATTGGTGGGTTGGCAGATACGGTCCTACCGCTGATCCCGAAGTCTCGGCATGCGGGACAGGCGACCGGGTTTCATGTTGAAGAAGACACCGCAGAAGCTCTACTGGCTGTATTGCGCCAAGCTGTGTCGGTATATCAGGATCGATCGATGTGGGGCCAACTGGTTGAAGCAGGGATGGCTACGGATGTGTCGTGGGTTCGCTCAGCGAATGCCTACGACAGACTGTTTGTGTCGTTAGTCGACGAGGGAAGCCGTAGATAGGCGTGAATGGCTACGGGCACAGGCTGAAGTTCTGAACACTGTCAGTCTGAACCCCTTTGGCCTGGACCCCTGTTAGGGAAGGTTGAGCGTAACCTCAAAGGCGTTCGTCTCGATTTCTGAAAGCAATGCTTTTGCCTGTAGCGCGTAGTAGGCGTACTCGGATTGGGGTTGGTAGCTGAGAATTGTCTGGAGAAGGTCTTTGGCAATGTCCAGTTTTCCTGCTTCCACCGCAGCGAAGCTGGCCCGCAAGGAACAGGCCGCAGCCATCGCTTTCACGTCCACCGAGAATCTGGCCGCAGGAGTTGACACAAAACTTTCAAGCTTGCCTGGTAGAGGGAGAACAAAGGCTTCCTGGGTGAGCGAGCGATTGGCTGCGTTTGTCAGGGTTAACGCGTTTTCTCTCAACTGGTCGATATCGGTAGTGGCTTGGCAATGGGAGTAGGTATTCCACAGGCTCATGAAGCTTCCGTTGTCGCTGGCGGCTGCTTGTACTGGCTGCACGGTCTGGAACCCAGCCACTGAAACCAGGATACTCACCAATATCAAGTGAAAGTTTTTCATACTACCTCAGGCTTCCTCTTGCCCTACACCTTGCTCACATCTACAGCAATTAATTCAGTCTCACTGGTGGGGTAATGCAATCAATAGACCAAAGCTATGTCACGTAAACAATTGATTTACAGTATAAAAATGCGCCATTCTGACGTGATCAATGTGTTGCAGATAACGCACTGTGGTATTTTTGATACGATACTGTGGCAGATTGTGAGTTTGCTCAGGTGGATAGGCTGAAGGGGTTTAGGCTGAAGGCCTGAGGCTGGTCTGTCTGGTCATCTGGTTTGTCTGGTTTCATCTGGTCGATCTGGTTCATCGTCTAGTTCAGACCAAATAGAACCAGACAGACCAGATAGACCAAGATTGACGGAGCACTTAGGCCAGCCTGAAGGCCAAAAGCTGGAGGTCGAAGTTCCGAACACGTCAGGCCATCAGTCTAAACCCCTTCAGCCTGAACTACCTGAGTTAGCTTCACCAGAATTAGGAATTGAAGACGTGAACGAGGATTCCTGTCCTAGTCGTGGAGTTGGTTTTTCTCATGATGTGCTTGATGTGCTCTTTCACGGTCTGTTCAGTAATCTGAAGGGCATTTGCGATCTCTTTATTGGTCCACCCCTTTGCCAGATGCTCAATGACGGATTGTTCGCGATTGGTCAATTGGAACTTTTCCTTGGCTTGATCGGTATTGAGCTGTTGTCGCCGCGCTAACTCTTCCAATGTGACCACGAGTCTCGCATACTGGACTCCCCCTCGATCTGGTAGGCCGAATCCCCGCAACAGGATAGGTTTATCAGGGTTACCGGCCACACGCTTGATCTCGAATTGCTCCCAGTCTTTTGCTTCGGTACGAACGTGAAGGGCCTTGATGATTTCTCCGCAGAGTTCTGTCAGTGCAGTCGGCAGGACTCCATGGGCTGATTTCAGGCTCCCTCCACCATGTTCTGCCGCATTAATCTGTTTTGACAATTCTGAGGCTTGCCGATTCATATGGAGGAGTTGCATGGAAGCCGAGAGGACAACAATTCCTGAGCCTGCGCGCTGATCGGCGAGAGTGTCTGCTGGGTCTACGGGGGGTGATGAATCAATCATGGATGGAGGGATGCTTTCGTAGTCGCTTTAGAACAATCGTGGACAATCGAATACATTCAGCTAGGGTAGCATGGAGTCATGAGGAACGTAACTTTAGATTGAAAATACTACCTAACCCTTTTGGGGGAGTCAACACCCACCTTTTGGAGACGAAGCCTACATCGTCGGTATTGTCCCTTACTCGACGCTTTTCTATACTCTCCACCAGAGCGGTGAGACGTTCAGAGAATTCTGAGTCTGTCTGGCGTTATCAGCGAAAAGAACAAGGTTGTTCGTCCCGCCTATAGTTTCCAACAATGGAATTGGAAGGAACGAGAGGGAGTGGCTTGCTTGTTGGCTTCAGGGTTTCGAGCCAGAACATCGGGCGCTATCCTTAAGAAGAGAATTTTTTAATCATAAGGCTGAGGACCGGGGTATTTCACTTACAGAGGAGGCGCGAGGTGACACAGACAGAGTGGGAGTGGCCGATGACAGATAGTCAGAAAAGTCATAGTGAGCGGGCGGCGTTGTTGAGACCGATACTGTATGAGATGACGATACCCGTAGAGGCCCCGGCTGCGTCGATCCATAGTGGGAAAGCGCTCTCTCTGAATATCAGCAGTGGAGGGATGCTGGTCTTGATGGATCAGGCGCCGCATGTGGAACAAGTGCTCAAAGTCTATGTGCCGACGCCGATCAGCATGGCAGAAACTCCGACCCTAGCTGAAGTGCGCTGGACAAGAAAGCTACCGTTTGGGAAGTCCAATGGCAATGGGGCGTACTTCGTTGGCTTGAAGTTCATGTTCTAAAGGAAGGTTGTCACCGGTTTTGTCTCCACCGGGATGGGCCATTCCCGTGTTGATCGAAGAAGGGTATCGATACGATTCCAGCATGTCGTGTATCTCCATTCGCAGGAACTTGATCCCGAACAGCCCGCATGGATTGGCTAATGCTGTCAAAGGTTCGTCACTATCTGAAACTCGGCAAGACGGAGTAGCGCCGTAAGGTGATTGCTAAAATATTCCTCTTTGTGCCTATCAATGAAGTCATTCGTCCTATGCGAGATATCGTTAAAGGACAGGGAGAGTATGCTCACGCAATTGTGTAAAGAGAGAGACATCATTCATGCCGACTCTATAGATGTGGAATCAAATCGATCATCGCGAAGTGGTGTGGGTATGAAGTCCTGGTATGTGGTGCATACAAAATCGCGCTGTGAATTCTCTGCTTTCACCAGCCTTGATCGCCATGGCGTGGAAGTCTTTCTTCCAATGCTGAGGGAACAGAAAGTGCTTCGCGGCAAGTGTCATTCAACGACATTGCCGTTGTTTCCAAGGTATCTCTTTGCGAAGTTTGACGTATCGAGCCAGTTGCGAGCTGTGACCTATGCCCGAGGTGTCAAGAGTATCGTGACATTCGGCAGCGGCCCTTCCATGGTTGATGAGTCGATCATTCATGCTATTCGGAGTCAGCTGACAGAAGGGGTCATTGAACTCTCGGAGGACCGATTTTCACCTGGGCAGGTGGTGCGAATACAAAAGGGGCCACTGTGTGGGCTGGAAGCGGTCTTCGAACAGAAATTGGATGGGACCAGTCGAGCGGTGTTACTTCTGAAGGCCATGTCCTTTCAGGCTCGAGTGATTATTGAATCTCAGCACGTTGTAAATCTGTAAAATTCTTGGTGGCGTCCACGTTGACCTGCTAGAGTATCTTTCAGGGTAAGCAGGGTTCCGACCGCCGTTGTCGTAATACCCACTGGTGGTGTTAGTCGTGCGGGAATCTGCTTCAAGTAGGTGAAGTGAGCACCGGCGTTTAGCGCTGGAATGGCGGCAGCTTGTCAGAGAAAATGTGACTGGGGCGGGCCAGTCATGTGGACGGTAACATGCTCGCGATAGTCAGGGGTTGAAGAAAAATGAAGACAGCAAAAGATGTTGTTCAACAGGATCTTGCGTACATGTCCGACAGTCTCAAGCCGGAGTTCTTGGCCATGTCCGGCAAACGACTGCTTGTTACAGGGGGCGCGGGATTCCTCGGCCACTATTTCGTTCAAGGCGCGTTGTATTGGAACCGCGTGAACCGCGATCGTGCTCCCATCACCGTCGTCATCTATGACAGTTTTGTGCGAGGCATGCCGTCATGGCTTTCAGGATTGGAGGGGGACTCCCACCTGCGTCTTGTCAAGCATGACATTCGTCACCCGCTGCCGACTGACATAGGAGACTGTGCCTTTATTATTCATGCGGCATCCATCGCATCGCCGACCTATTATAAACGGGACCCAATCGGAACGATGGATGCTAACGTGAATGGACTGCGGATGCTGTTGGACTATGCGCGTACTCAGAAGGAGAGAGGGCGAGCGGTCGAAGGGCTGTTATTTTTCTCCAGTAGCGAGATTTATGGCGATCCATCACCGGCGGACATTCCGACTCCGGAAACCTACCGGGGGTTTGTGTCGTGTACTGGGCCTCGGGCCTGTTACGACGAAGCAAAACGGTATGGTGAAACGCTGTGTGTGAACTTTGCGAATCAATTCGGCGTGCCTGTTCGTGTGGCGCGCCCATTCAATAATTATGGGCCTGGACTGAAAATTTCAGATCGGCGAGTCATTCCTGACTTCGCGAGGGATATCGTCAACAATCGAGACATCGTGATGCTGTCGGATGGATCGCCTCGTCGCACCTTCTGTTACGTGACCGATGCGGTGGTGGGTTACTACAAAGTTCTTGTGAAGGGGCATGATGGGGAAGCCTACAACATCGGCGTGGAGAAGCCGGAGATATCGATCGGTGAGTTGGCGCAGATGCTGGTGCGTGACGCCAAAGATATTCTAGGGTATACCGGAAAAGTGGTGCTGCAGAAGAGTCAGGATGCCACATATCTTGTGGATAATCCGAATAGGCGGTGCCCCGTCATCGAGAAAGCCAGAGCCCATCTTGGCTATAACCCCACCGTGACCATTGAAGAAGGCTTACGCCGGTCTCTTCTGTGGTACAGCGATAACCGAGAGGCGGAAGACGCCTAGTGCTTAAGGTGTTTTCTGCGTACCTGGAATCATGGTCGTCAGAGGCTTGATGGCACTGTTCGATCTATGGTGGGGGCAAGTCCTGCGACTATCCAGGTAACAGTATCGTAGATGCCGGCCACCAAGGCCGGCTATTGCTTACTGATGAGTTGAACAGCGGATGTGATCGGAAACCAATTGCGAAACCGTCTTTGCGCGGTGAGTAGGTAAGCGTCTATGAAAATCTCAATTATTGGAACCGGCTATGTAGGGTTGGTTACGGGCGTGTGCTTTGCCGAGAAGGGGCATGACGTAGTCTGTGTCGACGTGGATCAGAAGAAAGTTGATCTGATCAATGCAGGGAACCCCTCCGATCTTTGAGCGGGGGCTTGAGGAGCTTCTTCGGAAAAACCTGAAGACGCGCCTCCGGGCCACGACCGATCTTCACAAGGCTGTTCATGAGACCCAGATTTCGATGATTGCGGTCGGAACGCCCTTCGATGGGCGCGAGATCGATCTCACCTTTATTAAGGCGGTGTCGAAGGAGATTGGACAGTCGCTGCGGAGCAAGTCCGGGTATCACGTGGTCATCGTCAAGAGCACGGTGGTGCCCGGGACCACCGATGATGTGGTCCGTCCGATTCTGGAAGAAGCTTCAGGCAAGAAGGCCGGTGTCGATTTCGGTGTCGGCATGAATCCGGAGTTTCTCACCGAAGGAGAGGCGGTCAATGATTTCTTGTTCCCTGACCGGATTGTCCTGGGCGGAATGGATAAGGCAACCATCGAGCAGCAGGCTGAGCTGTACAAAGGATTCTCCGGTGTCGAGGTGCTTCGCACGAATAACAAGACAGCGGAAATGGTCAAATACACCGCGAACGCCTTGTTGGCTACCTTGATCTCATTCTCCAACGAAATAGCCAACCTCTGCGCTGCCGTCAAAGATGTCGATGTCGTTGACGTCATGCGCGGAGTCCATACCAGTCGCTACTTGAGCTGTCGATCTGCCCGAGGGGAAAAGGGTTCAGCCTCCGATTGTGTCTTTCCTCGCCGCAGGGTGCGGATTTGGCGGGAGCTGCTTTCCTAAAGACGTGAAGGCCCTGGCGGCGCATGGTGAAAGACTTCACGCTCCCATGCACCTACTCGACGCAGTCCTCAAGGTCAATGAGCAACAGCCGCAGAAAATCATTCAACTGCTGAAAAAGCATTTTGCGTCTCTCAAGGGAGTACGTGTCTCCATCCTCGGTCTGGCGTTCCGGCCCGATACGAACGACATGAGAGAGTCGCCGGCTATTCCGATCGTGAGGAGTCTGCTGCGGGAAGGAGCAGTGATAACAGGATATGATCCCGTGGCAACAGACGAGGCGAGAAAATTATTTTCTTCGCAAGAATTGGAGTTGAGCGGGAGTCTTTCCGATGCACTGACGAAAGCCGACGCGGTCGTGCTGGTGACCCGTTGGGACGAATTCAGAAAGGTTCCGGAGCTGATGAAGGGTCTGACCCCGCAGCCACTCTTCGTCGACGGTCGGCGTCTCCTCGATAAGTCGACCATTGCGCGCTACGAAGGAATCGGGTTCGAGGCGAAATGATCTTTACGGAAACGAAACTCAAGGGCGCCTATGTCATCGACCTTGAGCGAGTGACAGATGAGCGGGGGTTCTTCGCCCGCCGCTGGTGCGCCAAGGAGTTTTCATCCCACGGATTAAGTCCCGCCATCGTGCAGGTGAATATCGGGCATAATCCCAAGAAGGGGACGATCCGAGGAATGCATTTCCAGACTGTCCCCTTCGCCGAAGTGAAGGTGGTGTATTGCAGCAGGGGAGCGCTGTACGACGTGATTGTCGACCTGCGGGACGGGTCTCCCACCAGGGGGCAGTGGATTGGTGCCGAACTGACCGCAGATAACAGCCGCATGCTCTATGTGCCGGAAGGGTTCGCGCACGGCTATCAGACACTAGAGGATGAGACGGATCTCGTCTATCAAACCTCGCAGTTCTACGCCAAGGAAGCGGCAAAAGGTGTGCGGTACAACGATCCGGCGTTTGGAATTACCTGGCCATTACCCGTGAGCATTGTTTCAAGCGGGGATACAAACTGGCCTGATTACTGATGGGAGATGAGCGGAAGTCATGAGCGCATCTGACGAATCGAAACGAGTATTGGTAACAGGAGCGACGGGATTTATCGGCTCTCATTGCCTGGCCCCTCTTCTTCAGCGAGGCTATGAGGTTCACGCCGTCTCGACCAAATCGGGCACGAAGACGGAGTCCCCGATAGTCTGGCATCAGGCAGATCTTTTGGACGACTCATCCGGTGGGCGTCTGGTGGAAGCGGTAAAGCCGACCCATTTGCTCCACCTCGCTTGGTATGTCGTGCCGGGGAAGCTGATCTCATCCGATCTCAACTTCGATTGGGTTCGTTCAAGTATGGAATTGTTGAGGGCGTTTCAGCAGCAGGGGGGGCGACGGGTGGTCATGTCCGGCTCCAGTTATGAATACGACTGGAATTATGGGTATTGCCACGAAACGAGAACGCCGACGGTTCCGAACACGATTTATGGAGCCTGTAAACACGCCTTGGACGTGATGGTTCAGGCATTCTGTCGGGCGAATGGACTCAGCCAGGCGTGGCCCAGGGTCTTCTTTCTGTATGGCCCGAACGAACATCCTGATCGATTGGTGTCCTCCGTCATCCGTTCAGTCCTGCAGGGGCAAGAAGCGCGCTGTTCGCACGGGAAACAAATTCGCGATTATCTTCACGTGCAAGACGTGGCAGAGGCGATCGTGTCCGTCCTGGATAGTGGAGTTGAAGGGGCCGTCAATATCGGTTCAGGCACGGCGGTCACGTTGCGAGAGATGATTATGACGATCGGTCATACGTTGGGGCGGGAAGACCTCCTCAAGTTGGGAGCGATTCCGAGCCGGGCAAACGATGCGCCGCTTGTGGTGGCCGACGTCGGACGGTTGATCAATGAGGTCAAGTGGCAGCCTCGGTTTACGATGGAAGAAGGGCTCAAGCACACGATCGAGTGGTGGCGTCGCACGTCTGGCGCAAAACAGGTAAGGAGAAACAGTGGAGCGGATCGCGATTTTGGGGTCGGGGATGGCGGGGTTCGGCGCCGCACACCGATTCCATACTGAAGGCCATAGAGCGACTCTGTATGAAAAACGTCCGTACCATGGCGGGCATACGGCGTCCTACGCCTTCGACAACGGATTTACGATCGACGAAGGTCCGCACGTCTCGTTCACCCAGGTGGAACGGATTCAAAAGCTTCTTGCGGAGAGCGTGGATCAAAAGTTTGAGCGCCTCAGAACGAAGGTCAACAATCATTGGAAGGGCCACTGGATCAAGCACCCGGCACAGTGCAACCTCTACGGACTTCCGCAGGACCTCATCGTCGACGTGCTGAAGGATTTTATCCATGCTCAGCATCACGAGTACGGAGAGATCAAGAATTATCAGGATTGGCTCTATGCGAGCTTCGGCAAAACATTCGCTGAAACCTTTCCCATGGAGTACACGGTCAAGTACCACACCACGACAGCGGCCAACATGACCACGGATTGGGTTGGTCCGCGACTCTATCGAGCCAAGATCGAAGAGGTCTTGCGCGGCGCGCTCTCGCCGTCGACCCCCGACGTGCATTATATCGACCAGTTCCGCTATCCATCGCACGGGGGGTTTGTGTCGTACCTGCAGATGTTCATGAAGCAGGCGGATCTTCAGGTAGACCACGAGTTGATAGAGATTATTCCGAAGCGCAAAGAACTCCGATTCAAAAACGGGAATGTCGCTCCCTATGACCATCTGGTTTCGTCGGTGCCCTTGCCGGATTTGATCAAAATGGTCACTGGTGTGCCGGCCGACGTGCTGGCGGCTTCTCAGAGACTGTCCTGCAGCACAGTCGTCATCGTGAGCGTGGGGGTCAATCGGGCAGACCTCATTGACGCGCACTGGACGTATTTTTATGATCGCGACTACTTCTTCACGCGACTAAGTACCCCGCATTTGCAGTCGTCGCACAATGTGCCGACGGGCTGCGGGAGTATTCAGGCGGAGTGTTACTATTCGGCGAAGTATCGTCCGCTCGACCGGAAACCGGAAGACTGCATCGAGCCGGTCATCAAGGACTTGAAACGTTGCGGGATCCTTCGCGAGGAGGACAAAATCCTCTTCAAACATTCCATGCTCGTCCCCTATGCGAACGTCATTTTTGACTTGGATCGCGCATCCGCCCTCAAGACCGTTCATGACTATCTGGACGACATAGGCGTGGCATATTGCGGGCGATACGGTGACTGGGCCTATATCTGGACGGATGAATCGTTCATGAGCGGGGAAAATGCCGCGCAGAAAGTGCTCGATCGATTGGGGAAGAATGCTGGTAGAGTCTAACAGGCTGCGGTCGAGGTTAAGGTTAAGCGTCGAGCAGACTCTGCTTTTCTCAGCCTTAACCTCACCCTTAACCTTCCGACGCCTCTGACAAGTGAGGGAGCACATGAAAGTCGTTCTTTTTTGCGGTGGCTTGGGCATGCGGCTGAGGGAATATTCAGAGTCCATTCCCAAACCGATGGTCCCTATCGGGTATCGGCCGATCATGTGGCATGTCATGAAGTACTATGCGCACTTCGGTCACAAGGATTTTATCCTGTGCCTGGGACACGGTGCGGATGTCGTCAAGCGGTATTTTCTGCAATACGACGAATGCCAGTCGAACGATTTTGTCCTCTCGCAAGGCGGAAAACACATCGATCTGATCAGTTCTGACATCCAGGACTGGAACATCACGTTTGCAGACACCGGAGTGGCCTCGAACATCGGCCAACGTCTGAAGGCCGTCGAAAAGTATCTGGATGGCGAGGACGTGTTTTTGGCGAATTACAGCGACGGCTTGACCGATTTACATTTACCTGCCCAAATCGAACATTTTCATGCGCATGGGAAGATCGCCAGCTGCATTTGCATTACCCCGCCCTTGAGTTATCACATCATCTCCATGGGCCCAAACGACCACGTCGAGAAAATCGAAGGTATGAGTCAAGCCAACATGAAAGTCAACGGCGGCTATTTTATTTTCAAAAAAGACATCTTCCGCTATATCAAGCCGGGGGAAGAGCTTGTGGTCGAACCTTTCCAAAGGTTGATCAAAGAGCGCCAACTGCTTGGCTATAAGCATGATGGCTACTGGGAGTGCATGGATACCTTTAAAGATAAACAGCGGTTGGATGAAATGTATTCTCGTGGAGACGCTCCCTGGGAGCTGTGGCGATCTCCCCAAAAGGTCTGACGATTTCCTCATGGTTGCGGCCCTAAAGCCGCAGTGAGCGAAGTAGGCTGAGGTCGAGGTCAAGGTTGAGTGAAGATCAGACACTTTTTGTCTCAGCCTTAACCTTAACCTTCCATCCCCGCTGACGGACTTTTTCAGTATCCGTTAGAGGGGAGTGATCGGTCTGGTCGAGCGGGCACCACAGGGTGCCGGGAAGCTGTCTGTTCGGATGCTGGACGTACAATTAGGACAATCAACGGGCGTATTGCGGGTGTTGTGTCTTGGCGCACACTCGGACGATATCGAGATCGGGTGTGGCGGGACGATCCTTCGTTTACTGGCGCAGCGCCACGATGTAGAAGTCTGGTGGGTGGTGTTTGCAGCAAGCCCTGCGCGACGGCTTGAAGCTGAAAGAAGCGCGGAAATGTTCCTGAGGGGAGCGGTCAAAAAAGAGATTGTTATCAGGGACTTTAAAGAAAGTTTTTTCCCATATATCGGCTCAGAGATCAAGGCGTATTTTGAAGAACTGAAGCGTACGATAAATCCTGATGTTGTCTTCACCCATTTTCGAGACGATCTCCATCAAGACCATCGGCTGATTTCTGAATTGACGTGGAATACCTTTCGGGACCATGTGATCCTTGAGTATGAAATCATCAAGTACGATGGGGGCCTTGGGAGCCCGAACCTGTTCGTTCACCTCAGTGAGGAAGTGTGTGCCAAGAAAATAAAATACTTGATGGAGAATTTTCAAAGCCAGCGCTCTCACCAGTGGTTTACCGAGGAGAC
>CAWAKW010000004.1:0-55396 GCA_963782735.1 Nitrospirota bacterium | reverse complement strand
CCGCCTGGGGCCGTCTACCTTCGGTATCTTCGACGCCTTCCCGGATGAGGCGGGCCGTCAGGCCCATCTGACGGGCCGGGTCGCAGCGGCGCTTATGGCAAAGGCCGGTGAGTTGTTGGCTAAACCGCCATCCATAGAGAAAGTTGATGTCCTCGCGGCAAAGCTACCAGGCTAGCCCGCCTGCCTGGACGCGACGCCAGACGCGTCCAGGTGCACTGCCATTGCGCTTACGAGGTTTTGAGCGCCTGGCAGTCCTAGATTTTACCGTTCACATATTACCGTTTACGGTTCTTGAGAGCTGGGGGCCATTCCGGTTGATGGCACTGTGCCATTGACGGCTATCGGACGAGGATAATATTGACGGCGATCTGAGCGATTAATCGATCTTGGTTGACGACGTAGGTGGCCTGTTCTTGTGAGCCGGTTTGATTGCTTGCGATGATGGACTCTTGGAGTTGATTGGAAGTGAGCCGGTCAAACATACCAGTTTCGTGCTTCGTGGTTGGTCCGAATGGGATCAGGGAAAGACGAACCGTGAGGGTGACGGGTCCGCGCTCCATAGGCAGAGGAATGTGTTGTCGTTGACCAGCGGTCATTTTCAGAGAGATCTGACCGGTCTCTTTCTCAGGCCATAGTAGCTGCGGCGTTGAGGAGCCAACCGTTATCCAGACTTGCAGATAGGCCTCTTGATTGGCCTCCACGGTGAGAAATGTCGGCTGTATACGCTTCGACGCCGTCGCTGCGTCCACTTCCCGCTTCTGACCATCTGTTCCGCGAACGACAAAGCTGTAGCGGAGTCCTAGTGGCTTGAGTTGGGCGACTGTGCCCGCTGCTTTGCCCGGTTGTGAAAACTCTTCCCGTGGTCGTTCAGGTCGGTTCGCTTGCGGCGCCGACTCGGCTAGGGGTTTGATGGCCTGCTCTTGCTCTTTGGCCATCGAGCGCGTATCGGCTCGGCCTGGTTCTTCTCCATAGAACAGGGCCCGAGCGCTGAGCGCCGGCGTGAAGGTGACAGCGACTCGCCCGCCGGCCGGCGTTTGTATGGGTTTGAGCTCCGGCGCGCTGGCTGGTTGTGCAGAGCTTGCTGCGAGCTTCTGATCTGACGGCGAAGGCAACTCCTCCGCAGATTTGTTGTGTGCAGCCACGGGCGCTTCGGCTTGGCTGCGGACCTCCTCTTGCCGGCTTCGCTGTTTCAGACTGTCTCGGGCAACATCGGAAGCTCGTTCTTTCTTCGAAGGAGACGGCATGGACCGTTCCTGTAGGGCCGGCTTGTCGATCAACGTGTCCTTCTTCTGAAGGTCGATCGCTGGGGCGACGTTCTCTTTAGTTTTCGCCTTCGGCTCGACGGCTTGAGGCGTCGGCCGGCTTTACCTCTTCGGTTGCGATCGATTGTGCCGCATATCTCAGACTGTCCTGATACATTCTGACGCCCAACACCACTGCGAGGGCAGCTGCCGACAGGCCGCCGGCGAAGGCGAGGCCTGCCGGGCGACGGAACCAATCCAGCCATGACAGAGAATCACCTGCGCCTGAGGCGCTCATCTGCTCCAATGACGTGAGGAGTCTGCGACGTACGTCTGGATTGGCGAGCAACTCTTTCAACACCTGCTCATCGGCGAGTGCGTTGAACAGTTGTTGGTCCTGCAGCGCGGCGGTATAGAGCGTCTGCTTCTCCTCCGGCGTCAGCGTATTGGCTGCAAATCCACCCAGCAGTTTTTCGAGATCGTGTTCAGACATCGTTCTTTTTCATTTGCACCCTTCCACCCAGGAGCGGCAGGTAGATTGGGCCTACTGCGCGCATCGAACGAGCACAGTCTTATCGTGCGCGTTCTGCGAGCAAAGGGCCAGTCTGCCTGTCGCTCCCACCTTCATTCCCATGATCCGCCCATGAGGGATAACAACTGCTTTCGGCAGCGCAGATCCCATGTGTAGATCGTATTGATCGAGTTCTGGCCCATGATCTTTTGAATCTCTGGAAAGCTGTTCCCTTCCAATTTCCACTTGAAGAGTTCGCGGCAGCGTTCGCCGAGCTGAGCCATGGCAGCCAGCAACCGATCTACCCGCTGTTTCTGATCGAGTTGTGTTGCCGGGTCGTCGCCGGGATCGGCGAGCGGGAGGTCATCGACCGATTCCTGATTATACTCACCTCGTCTGAGCGACTTGCGATGGGCGTCCAGCATCTTGAACCGAAGGACTTGAAAGGCCAGGGGAACCAGCTCGGTCAGCTCTGTCACGCGCGCATACTTCTCATGGAGGACCACCAGTACCTCCTGAGTCAAATCCTCGGCCTGTGCCCTCGATACTCGTAATGTAGCGAAGGCTAGAATCCTTTCTCGGAGAGATTTGAGAATCGCGTCTCGATCCATTAATAGGTCGCTCTAGTGTGTCGTTTTTGCGGTTGAATGAGGGACTAGATCTCCAAGCGAGCGAAAGCGGAGTGTCAGCCCGTTACAGACTTCGACTTGCCGATCGAATCGGTTCTTTGTCCGAATCATCTTGCGCAGCGTGCCGAAGGCTACCCGTCCCCAGGCGGCGAAGTGGAACACAGAAAGGGGATAGTCGGTGCCAAAGAGCAGGCGCTCATGAATCTCCGGATAGTGGCGGAGATGGAGCAGCATGCGCATTCGATTGGGCAGCGTCAGTGCGGAGATATCGGCGTAAAAATGTGGGTAGCGCTTGGCGAGGTCTTGAAAGGTCGGTAAGAATTTCTCATAGAACATGAGCCCGTAACTACAGGCATGGCCCGCAATGACCGTGGCCCCTTCATCCAACGCCACACGGAGTCGATCCGGGTCGCCGACCGATTGATCCTTGCCGATTAAACTGAACTCGTAACCGACATGGCTGAGGAAGGGCAGCTTCCGTTCTGCCAGCGCACGATAGAAGGCTTTGTAGCGTGGGTCAGCAGGATTGAATTGCTGCGCATTGGGCAACACTTTAACCAGTGTGGCTCCGGCGTCTGCGCAACGATGCACTTCTTCGACTGCGTCCCGTCGCTGAGGATTGATCGAGACGCCGGCCAATAATTCACCCGGGTGGGCTTGCGCGGTCTTGAGCACGTAGTCGTTGCTGATCAGAAAGTCTGTGTGTGCCTGGTTGAGTCGGCCATTTGGTCGTAGACCCCGTCCATGCCGAGCAGGACAGCTTTTTGAACATGGCGTGACGCGCGCAATTCGATGAGCAGATCGTCGAGGTATTTCCGGTTCGCTTCTCGTGGGTTCGACGGAGAGAGTTGGTGCTTCCACAGCAAAAAGCGAAACAGCGGACTCTTCAGCATCTTTGGCGAGATGTAGCAGCCGTTGTCGCCGTCAGGCAGCGCGGCGAGATGCACGTGGCAGTCGATGAGAGTCTTGTCAGTCATTGGTCAATGGTCATTTTGTCCGCTCAGCACTCAGTTCTCAGCACTTCCTCGGAGTCGTTCCATTGCGATCCGTTTGAGACCGCGCAAGTCCATCTTGCCGGTTCCCAGTAACGGGAGGGCCTCGACCTTGACGAAGTTGGCACGGGAAGGGGTAAAGAGGTTGGGGAGACCATCAGCAGCGAGTTGGCTAAGGATCTCGGGGATACGGGCTTCATCCAGCGTGTGCAGTACAGCCAGGCGCTCGCCCTTCTTCTCGTCCGGAATGCCTGTGACGGCGAAGACCTGAATGTCGGAGCCGGCGGCCTGCTGCAACGCCTCTTCCACGCGGCCATGCGGGACCATCTCACCACCGATCTTGGAGAAGCGCGAGAGCCGATCGGTGATCGTCAAGAACCCGTCTTCGTCCAACTTCGCGATGTCGCCCGTAATGTACCAGCCATCGTGCAGGGCGTTGGCCGTTAGATCCTCACGTCCTAGGTACCCACTCATGACGTTGGGGCCCTTGACCAGCAACATGCCTGGAGTGTCGGGGGGCAATGGGGCGAAGTTGTCGGGATCGACGATCTGCACAGATACGCCGGGTAGCGGTTGACCAACAGTGCCACGTCGTGAGGCCGGTTGGAAGTATCCGGCTGCTCGGAAGTCCGGACAATTAACGGCGACGACGGGAGCGCATTCGGTGACGCCGTAGCCCTCAATCGGTCCGATGCCGAACCGATCTTCAAAGGCCTGCGCGAGCCGGGGCTGAAGCTTCTCAGCGCCGGTCAGGACCACGCGCAACGAGCTGAATTGTTCCGGTGTACAACGGCGCAGATATAGCTGGAGAAATGTTGGTGTGGTGACGAGGAACGTGACGCGGTAGCGGTGCACGAGTTCGCCGATGGCGGTGACGTCGAGCGGGGAGGGGTGAAAGACTATGCCCACGTTCTTGAAAATGGCCAACCAGAAGACGAGATAGCCGAACGAATGGAAAAATGGAAGGATGCCAAGCACTCGTTCGTCCCGGTAGAGATGGAGAACTTGGTTGGCCCCCTGCGCATTGGCGTCGATGTTGAAGTGAGAGAGCATCACGCCCTTCGGCTCACCGGTGCTGCCGCTGCTGAAGATGATGGTGGCCAGGTCATCCATTGTCAGCGGGGTGTCCTGTCCGCAGGCCTGTTCGATCAGGCGCGCAGGGGCGCAGAGGGCGAGGAGACTCGCGGCGAGCTTCTGTCCTGTGCCGATGGTGCGGGCCACGTCCTCCAGCCATACGATCGACGGCCCGTCCGGCAACTCCAACTTGGCCTTCTCGACGAATACTCGGCTGGTGACGATCGTGCGAAGGCCGGCGAGTCGCACGGCTGCTTCGAGACCGGATTTGCCGACCGTGTAGTTTAGATTCACGCTGGTTTTTCCACAGAGTGGCGCGGCCACGTTGACTAATGCGCCGGCGACGGTCGGCGGAAGGAGGATGCCGATATGGCGCTGGCCTTCCCAATGTGGCCGAAGCACTCTGGCGAGTACGATGGACCCGATCAGGGCTTGGAGCGATGTCACACGTGGGCGGTTCTGGTCCGCCATGGCGAAGCGGAAGGGATGCCGCCTCATGGCATGGATGAATTCACGGTGCAGCGGGCGGCGATAGGATTTGCGAAGACGCCAGGCCTCCTCTCCGAGTGTGCAGACCGCGTCGCGGAGCTTGTGCGCCGGCGTATCCGATGGCAGCGGCGCACCGAAGGACACGGTCAATGGATAGGGAATCCGCTCAGGCCATTTCCGGAGGAAACGACCGCCTTCAAAACTGAAGATGCTGCCCCACAGGCGATCCAAGTGCACGGGGATGACCGGCACCTGCCGCCCCTTCACAATCCGTTCGAAGCCGCGACGGAACGGCAACAGCGTGCCAGTACGAGTAATCTGCCCTTCAGGGAAGATGCAGACGATCTCTCCGTCGTCGAGGGCTTGCCCCGCGCTGCGCAGCGCCCGGAGGATCATGCGGGTGTCGCCTGCAGACGTAATTGGAATGACCTTCATGGCGGTCATCAGCCATTTGAACAGCGGGTGTGTGACATAGGCAGCATCCACAACGAACCGTATGGGCCGATCGACGCTGGCCATGAGTATGAAGCCATCGACGAACGACATATGGTTTGGGACGAGCAGTGCCCCGCCGGATTGGGGAACATGCTGCTGGCCGACAATGCGAAGGCGATAGAACGTGTTCGTCAAGATGACGAGCACGAGCCGTAGAAACACATCAGGCATCAGCCGGAGGGCCCACAGCGTACCGCCTATGGTCACTCCGGCGGTGACGAGGAAAATGTTGCTCGTCGAAAAACCGGCATTGGCGAGCGAGCCGCCGGCGAGCGAGCCCAATAGAATTCCGGTGAAGACGCAGGTGTTGGAAAACGAGATGACGGCGCCGCGCCGATCGGGTGGCGATCTCCATTGGAGAATGGCATTCAGGGGCACGAAGATGAAGGAGCAACAGACTCCGAGGAGTCCTAACACCAGGAATGTTCCAAACAATGGTGGGGTCAGTGCGCCAAGCAAGGACAGTGCGATGGACGCGCCCGTGGCTCCCAGGGGGACTAGTCCATACTCAATCCGGTTTTGAGACAGTCGCCCGACCAGCATGGCGCCGACGCCGATACCGACGGATAACACCGTGAGCGGGAGCCCCGACATCGCATCAGAGAGATGCAGAACAGCTTTGGCATAGACGAGAATGTTTTGAGCGAAGAGGCTCGCAATCGTCCAGAAAAAGATTTCTCCTGGAATGGCAAGGCGCAACAGGCGTTCTGTCCGAATGGCAGCCCAGGCGACGAGGATCGTTGAGCCTACGCCGCCGGTCGCGCGCGCGGGCGAGACGTGGGGAACGGTGAAGGCTGCAACCAGGCCCGCGACCGACAAGGCGGCCAAGGTGAGGGGGGCCATCCAAAGCAAGTCACCGGCGGTCTGCAAGAGAAACCCTCCGGCTGCCGTGCCTGCCAGAATGGCGGCAAAGGTCCACATCTCCAACAGGCCGTTGCCGGCGGCGAGACGTTCATGCGGAATCAATTCGGGGAGAATGCCATATTTTGACGGGCCGAAGAGCGCGCTGTGCGCGCCCATCCCGCATAAGACGATCAATGGCAGAATACCGCCGGCGGGGTTCACCCAGAGCGCAACTGTGCCGGCGCTCATGAGGAGCACCTCGACGACTTTGATTGCGATGATGACTGTGCGCTTGCTCAGGCGATCGGCCAAGGTGCCGCCGATTAACGACAGCAATACCAGCGGCAAGGTGAAGATGATATAGGTGAGCGCGGTTTGCGTCTGTGCCGCAGTTTCCAGCTCAGGGCCTGGCGCCATCCCTGCGGTCGCTTGCCGGATGGCCAGCAAGGCCACCATGAGCTTCCAGGCGTTGTCGTTGAACGCGCCGAAGAATTGCGCAATGAGGAGTCCGCGGAGGGGGTGCGAAATAGGGCTGATATCTGAAGGTTTGTGCTGAAGACTGTCCACCAGAAAAGGCCTCGTATCGGCTGCAGTGTGCCAGTGTTTGGAGTCGGAGGCAAATGTTTCCTTCCCTGTAGTTTGTATGAATCGCACAACGACATGTCTTCACAGAGACAGCCAGAACAGGTTGATATGAGTCTGTTGCTTGGCCCTGTACATTCCCACCAGCCCTCCGAAGAGATCCCAGGAGGTTCCCCTTTCCGTCTCATGTCGGTACTGGTACAGCGGGATGATCGGGTTGAATTCAAAGACCGAACCTCTGGGCGAGGTCATGCGACGGACCAGAGCCATCTTTGAACGCTCCGAGGAAATGGAAGTTGGAATGGTCTGCATCTGGATGCTCGTAGGAGGCCAGCCACCACAACACAAACACTGTTGAGCATGAGCACCGTACATGGTTTCTCGACAGGCTGAAGCACTTATTTGTTCATAGCATTCCAGAACGCCGTTACTTGCTCATTTGGCGTCCGCGGTTCATCGGCACTCACAGTTTGTGCTTGTCTAGCCTGGTAGTCTTGTATCTCAAGGACATGGTCGTCGGACCCATACACAATTCCCACGTCTCCTCTTCTGTGCTCGCTCCTCAGTTCATATATGCTTCCCGGCAACTCCCAGATACCATAGGTTACGAGATCTAGAAGGATGTGAACCACTGATCGTGCGTAATTTGGCTGTTTTGCAAGTTCAATGCGATATCTAGCGAGTCGCTTGCCTGCGCCCAACGGTTCACTACTAGAAGGAGTTCCGAGCTGGCGTTCAACTTCTTGCTCCGAGGTTCCGACTCCAAGGGTCTCAAGATTTGTCCCTGGGTGTCCCTTTCCTGCCAGATACACGGCGCAACCTGTATGGGCCGCAAGGACATAGGCTGCTACTAGGGCCATTGCCCAAGTCTTGGCCGTCATGTTTCCACTCCTTTCTGCTAGAGAAGTCCGCAAGCTATGCAGGGGAAGATTGTCTTCCATTATTTGCCTGAGCTAGCGAGCGGGCCACCTGCTGCTCCTTGGACGAACTTGGGCTTGAGAATGTCCAGCTGCTCTTTGAAATTTGCGGCCAGCATATGGAGCGCTTCCTTGAACCCATGTTCACTGTCATCTCTCAAATTCTGGCTTTGATTCATCGGGGTGGAGTAATGGTAGACCCCGCTTTGCCCCGTGGCTCGCAGCAGGGGTTTCCGAGTGGGAATGTGATACAGGGCCGCATCCATCATCGTGTTCGTATCGTTTTTTTCTCCAGGCATGAAGTACCACCCGATTCCGGTCCAATACAGCAGCGAGACGAACCCTCTATCGGTGAACTGGACTTGGTCATAGGACACAAGACCAATGACATCTACTCCCGTCATCGTGTGAATCTGATCTAAGTTCGCAAAGCCGCCTCCGATCTTCAGATAGGTCGAAGGGATCTCTTCGACTCCTGCAAAGATTGAATACTGGCGAAGCTGAGCGGTCAATTCTTGCATCATTTCCATTTTGACCTTCTCGGTCAATGGCTCAATCTTGATGTCCCGTCCGCCTGTAATTGTTCTGGACTCAGGCACAAACGCAATCCCGAGTGTGATGGGAACCGGGATATTAGCCAGAGAAGTCTTGGCGATTGCCTTGGAGACTTCCACGGGCTGCGTCTCGCCTGGATTGAGATAGGTCAAACTATTGCTCGTCCGTTGAGTCGTGTAGTGCTCACAGCCGGACAGCGTAACGATTCCCAAAACGATGGCACCAAGTAATACAACATTCTTCATACCGTTGCTTTTCATGATAAGCCTCCTTTTGACAACTCGAAGTTTCGCTGATGTCTGCACAAGGGGCACCTCCTTGAGAGCGCTCTGTGCAGGTTCACTCTGTCGCTTGAGCAAGGACCGCGCCGAGGACGGTCAGGCCGGTTGGTTTCGTTGCAGTGCTTGGTAGGCGGGGCTTTGCGCGATTGGCCTGATCGGAAGGCAACCAGGGTGGCGGAATCATCAAGCCTGCACTATGAACGGCGGTTCAGAGCACCTGAACGGTCGTTCTCAATGGGCACGAGTCGATTTCCAAACCATGATCACCCCTATAACGCGGGGGTGAAGAGTTCTTCCCCCACCACAGCGTTCCCATAGAGTGCGCGTTGACTCGTGAGTTCTATGGGTGTGCGGCGATTGGGGCGGGCATGGGGACAATCTAACTGATTACGAGGTGGGGATGGTGATCTGAAGCGGGTCCTGTTGCTGACCAGCTAATCCGTCCTTGCCTTACCCATTCCCCAGACCATGTGATGAAATCACGATCGGGACGCAGTCATGCAAGAGTCTTGGAGATCGAACACAGTACTGCAACGAGGAGAACGACGGCCGTGATTCGGTCAGTTGTCACAGGGTCGGCATTCATGCCGGTCATGCGGTCGACCAGGAACTTGATATACCCGCCTGGAAATCCAGATTGCCCCAGGTGCTTTTGAATACGCGAATGCCAGTCCGTCACACAGCAGTATCCGAAACCATAGATGCTGCCGAGCCCAAACCATGACATGAGGGTCAGGATCTGGAGCGTAAGGGTTGCCGTTTGTATGCGAGGAAACAGCCATCCAAATGTGTTTAGGAGGAGGATGCCGATGTGCACGGCATGAAAGGTCCAATTGAGAAGTATGAGACCAGCATGGACCATAACTCACGCCGCACAAATGGAACGGGCATGTGACAGGACTTTATCAAACGCGTCGATATACTGATCGAGTATTCGGCGGTCGGCATTGGGGAAACTCGGTAGCCGGAGGAGAAACTGGCCTTCGACTTCAGTCCTCGGCAGTGCATCGGCCTTATAGTCCGGAGGAGTGATGCTTTCGGGGAGGCGGGCGATCGTTCGGAAGTGCCCCTCTGTGAAAAAAGGTTGTTGGTGCAAGAGGGGATATCGTGGAATGGAGACGCGGCTTCCTTCGGCCCGTAGGGCATTGATAAGTTGTTCGATCGGTAATGTGGGGTTATCGGGCTTATACCGCACGATAAATTCAAAGTAGGTGCGATGAATGTGTGGTGGTGGCATGAATGTGTGAAAGCCCATGGTCTCTAGGGCACGAGAAAGGTATACGAGGTTCTCGTTTCGCTTTAGGTTTCTTTCCCCCAGGTGCTGCAACTGAACCCGAGCTACGGCTGCTGAAAGCGGTGCGATACGGGTTTTGATGCCAAAACTCGTGGCCGCGAATCGCTTCTCGGGTCCTGGTAGTTCAAGTATCCGGGTGATGTCACCAAGACAAATGGCGCGTTGAAACAATGGCTCCTCGCGACAGAGAAGCATTCCGCCTTCACCGCCAGGAGCGAGTTTGTCTCCCTGCAAGCTAAACACTGCCACATCCCCTAATGACCCACAGGGTCTCCCTCGCCAGGAGGCACCGTGTGCGTGGGACGCATCCTCGACGATTCGAAGATGGTGCTTTTCGGCAAAGGCGATCAGTTCAGTCATTCTCGACGGTAGGCCCCACAGGTGTGTGATCACCATGGCGCGGGTTCGAGGAGTGATTCGATGTTCTAGATCATTTGGGTCAAGTCCCAGTCTGTCGGGTTCGCTCTCGCAAAAGACAGGTATGGCACCCAGCCAAAGCATAGGAAGCACAGAGGCCCAAAAGGTTGCAGAAGGTACGAGGACCTCATCACCAGGCTGAAGTCCTATGCTGAAAAATGCGGCGAGGAGGGCAGAAGTTCCATTGCAGTGGGCAAGAGCATATGGCATGGATGTCAGGGTTCGGTAATCGCTTTCCAGTTCCCGAATAACAGGATGGGTCGAAATGTTTCCGTCCTGTAGGATCTTGATAACCGCGTCGTGATCCTCATGAGTAAGGACTGGCCAACGCAGTGCTTTTGCATGATCTTCGGTGATTGCCGGAGGTCCACCGAGAATAGCGGGTATCGAGAAGTGTCGTCGTGTCATGAGTTTGTCACACTCCAATCCATGCGGATGGCATCATTGTCATATTCGTGATCGGCAAGAGACAAGTGATCGAAGTTGGTCAAGACATGGGCGCGGTACGCGTCGATATCGTCCATAGCCTGAGCGGGATTGTTGGGGTGAAGCGCGTCTGCGATGCGTTCGATGTCCGGCATGTATTCATCGTCTCGGCCTAGCCCCCCGCGAGGCACCCATTGCCCGATATTGGTTCGCCGACGAAGATAATCGTCAAGGGTCCAGCACATCTCATAGTTGGCGCACCACCGCGGAGAGTATACGGGTTCTGACAAACCTGGAAAACAGTCATGTTCAGGAGCGGCGATGTTCTGTTGCGGTAAGGAACGATAGGATGCAGAGGGCCAAATGGACTGCTTCCGCAATGCGCGTCTGACTTGTGTCGCCATTAACATAGCGCTAGTAAAAGTTCCCCCGTAAAGAGTGATCCAAGGGCATGCGCTGTCTATATGGACGTGAGCACGGCGTGAGAGTTTATAAGACAACTGATTCGTCGAATTGGCAGTCTCGCTAACGAGCGTTCTCACCCCACAACGGGTGCTCACGATATCACGGCTGCTCACGGGGTATGGGAGATGTCGTCGGAGTTCTCGCAACAGAAACTGAATCTCATCTGAGCGTGCGAACCAGCCCTGTGCGGGGTCTTTTATTAGGGTTTCTGTCGGGCCCCAGATGGACACTGGCCCCCAAGGTAAATATGACATCACCGTTCCCTCACTATCGTAAATGGCGGGCGCCTGATGCCGAGGATTGCGTGTTAGGACCAGAGAAACGCCCTTGCTCAAGATGTGTGTGTAGGGGGATTCGATGCCGAATAGGTGATTAAGCGAATCTGTTGCAGTCCCAGCTACATTAATGACACATCGCGCTTTCCATTCCGCACGTATGTGGTGGATCTTGTCGTGCAGTTGTAGGTTCCAGATGCGATGGCGATGGTCAAACTGCCCTCCCTCCACCTCACAATAATTTAGGGGAACGTGACCGGGGCTTTGGTGGCGCAAAATAAGTTGCAGGACAAATCGAGCATCGGAAGGCCCCACCATTGCTTCATCAAAAGTCAGGGGTAGCGGGGATCGATCACTAGGTGACGATTCAGGGTGCGTCAACGGTCGGGATGATGCTGCGCGATTCCATGGATTCGGTCCGAAGAGTCCGTAACCGCGAAATACTGCCTGAAAGAGTAGTCGTTTGAGGGGACTGATGTGTTGCGGGTAATATCGGAATGTCTGTTTTCGGATACAATTCGGCATTGTGCGAAGCAATAAATTGCGAGCCGAAGAGAGTTTCCATACCGTGGCAACATCCCAATTTGCGAGGTAGAGCAGCCCTCCCCAGATCATCATGCAAGAAGCTTGGCTCGTGCCCGAGGCAAAATCGCCTTTCTCGAGGAGGACAGTACGATAGCCAGCCTCGCAAAGCTGGTGGTAGATGTGTGCCCCTTTAATCCCGCCACCGATGATCGCTACATCGAAGACCGTATCGCGCCCTGCATCCCATGTGTGTTTTCGTTGGAGATGCGAGGTTGTCTCAGTGATAAGGTTATCGCGACGCAATTGTGTCAAGCCTCCAACATGAGGTGACCGGAAACAATCCTCCACCGGACTGATGATGGCGCGCGAGGTGGAAGTGTGTCTGGTGAGGTCATCATATTTCGTACGTGCATGAATGGTTCACACAATCCGACACCTTGGACATGTCAACTCGTGCCGTGAGCCGGCAGCGAGGGGCATTCATTTCGATGAACCAGGCGGTCAATTGTCTCGTGATGGGAAGGTGTGAGATAGCCCAATCGAATCATTTCCCGGAGATCGCAAGGTCTGGGGTGTGCCTGTGTTCCCAAGAAAAAGTCCGCGAGAGGCACGACTACGTTGAAATTCTGTTTGGGGTAGCGATGATGCAGGAAGTGATACCGGGCAAGAAAGCGGTAGCTGGCGGACTGTTGTAGAAATCGACTTTGGGGTACGTGCATCTCATGGTGGAGGACTCCCCACAAATACATATGGGTCGCTGCCACTATTGAAAACGCGATGGCGCCGAGTGGGGAAAATACCGCAAGAGCGATGACAAGTGGGGATACGGACGCATAAAGAAGCAGCCCTGTTTTGAGGCTTAATCGTAAATCGATCTCTCGCCCTGAGGGATCTGGTTCGAAGTTGAACCGACGGTAATAGGTCGTGTGGTGAAGAATCGCATGAGCGCGGAAATAGTCTTCCAGAAAGGGGAATCGCTGGTAGAGGTGGAGAGGAAGGAATCGCTTGTGCATAAACTGACGGTGTACGACGTACTCGAGAAAGCTGATCAGCGCAATATTTGCGATTAGCCAAGCGGCGAGTGAGATCACGCGGGCTGTGTCTCCTCGTTGTTGACGAAGGCGCCCAGTTTGAGAAGTGCGCGTTCGGGTTTCATGGAGACTTCCTCTAGTAAATTGCTCTCACGTTACGAAACATAAACCTTGCGAGATCCCCAGAACGCACTGCTCACGCTTGCCTTCTCCGACTGTGTGTTCTCGAAGTTTCGCCAACGTCCGCGGATGGGGCACTTCCTTCAGAGCAATCAGTCCAGGTTCACTGTGTCGCATCAGCAAGGAACGCGCCGAGGACAGTGAGACTAGGCGGTTTCGTCGAAGTGCTTGGTATAAGGGTCTTTTCTCGATTGGCAGGATCGGACGGCAACCAGGGTAGCGGGATCATCAATCCAGGACTATGAATAGCGGTTCATAGAACCTGAACGGCTATTCTCCATGGATACGAGTCGAATTCCAAACCCTGGTCACGAACATGCGAAGTGAAAATAGGATCGTTACACTGCCGAGCAAGAGGGTCTTCGATTCATTCTGGCTCAGAGCACAGCAGGCCATGGCCAATGCAAGATCGTTGTAGGCCTTAGAGCTAAAAGCTTCCTGACGAACACGGGCATTGCACAGGGAAGCGACGGGATGGGCGAATCAAGAAGGGCATGGGGGCCTCGCAGGGTGGCGTATTGTAGAAAGCAGGTGAATGAAGATGCCATAAAGCCGGTTGGGTAGATAGTGACATTGTGAGGGATTGAGATGAACCTATATGAAGGTCATTAAGAAACTACCGGAGATGCGACAGGACACGATGGAGCTAGTAAGCAAGGCCGGCGCGGAGAATCGGAGGCCTATGTGGCTATCAACGCTCGCTCAGAAAGGAATGCACCGGTGTAGTGGTAGGGAAGAATGCCTCCTTCGGCACCAGTTGCTTCAGATAGACATTCCAGCATGTTACTAGACACAACCAGCTTCTAACGACTCTGACCCGACAATGGCGGCTCAACCGGTCCGGCCCATTCGCCGTCTAAGTCATTCAGTGCCCGATCTTCTGACGTTGCGAGGTAGGGCCCATCTCCGTCATCATCGATGTAGTGTAGAACTTTCACGGTGTTTCCATCACATTCACCGCGATACCAATACCACCCTGTCTTCGTCGGCTTCTTCGTCGTCCAGGTCAGATTACTCATCGCGGTCTCTCTGATTCCCTTCTCTCCTAGCTCCTGACTGACCGGTCAGTCCGTGCCGGTTTCTTCCCCTTCGGCAGTAGCCCCTTTTCCCCTAGCCCTGAAGGGAGCGCGGTGCATGGCTTGCCGTAGCTCTCTTATCGCGCCGTTGCATATGCCCTTGTGTTTACAGATTTAAGGATACAGAGCGATACAGCAGGAAACAATGGGATAGCGCAGCCACTTGACAGTTACATGACAGAATAAAGGCATTTCTTTGTGGCAGGAAAAAGAGGGGGGCTTGTTCGGCAGGCGGGGGGCCTGTTTGGGGACTCCCACGCCTCATCTTGAACACCCTGTGTAGCGGTTCGGTGCAGAACAGGCTGGGGAATCAGGCGCTCCGCGAACTGCCCCACCTCATGACGGCCGTTTAAAAGCCCGCAACCACTCCGATTTGAATGACGTTGATTGGTCCCGACAAGTTCCCCGCTCCGGGTGCGAAACTGTCGAGACTCCCAAAGTTGACCAGATGGACCTTGTCCTCAAGACGAACTCGCCATTCCCATCCTGATTCAGTACGAAAAGCGGCCAAGTCTACCCCGAGTGAGACATACCCTCCAATCGCCGACTTATTCAGTGAGCGTTTAGTTTCAAAACAGGGGCCCAAGTTCGTACACGTTGGGCGTGGGATTTCATCCGATTCCGATAGGTCGAGTTGATAGTAGCCACCTCCCGCACCGAGGAAATATTTCAATCGTCCCTGCCCCATCATGAACTTGATGCTGGGACCGGCATACCACACCCGCGCATCGAGATTACCTGTGATCGGCGACGTCGAAGATTGAGTGGTATCTCCAGAACCTTGGTTGCCAAAAATGAAGGCGCCAAACTCTCCGCCGAGATAGAGGTCCCCGCGCTCCCAGTGTGCGATGTGCCGGTGATACGCTGTCTCGAACGCGAAGCCTGCGGAGGAAACGTGACCCGGGCGGTTGGCAGTGGGCGACGTTGTTCCGAACTCTTTATTACCAAGGCTTGGCCAAATAGCCCCTCCCAGGGCTAATGTGAAGAGGTTTTTCGTCGGTTCTTCGTACCACTCTTTTGGTGGTGGAAGGGCCTTCTTTGAGTCGGTTGCAACCTCCCCAACAGGCGCTGCCTCACCCGGCTCTTGAGCCACTGCATGGGGGATCGGGCAAAGGACAACGATCGTGAGGGCCAAGACGAACCACGTGAGCATGGAAACTTTCTTCGGGTTACAGGCACTGCCCATGATCGCCTTCTCAGACTGTGTGTTCTCGAAGTTTCGCCAGAGTCCGCGCATGGGGCACCTCCCTCAGAGCACTCAGTGCAGGTTCACTCTGTCGCTTGAGCAAGGAGCGCGCCGAGAACGGTCAGGCTGGGCAATTTCGTCGCAGTGCTTGATGGGCAGGACTTTGCACGATTGGCCGGATCGGAAGGCAACCAGGGTGGCGGGATCATCAAGCCTGCACTATGAACGGCGGTTCAGAGCACCTGAACGGCTGTTCTCAATGGAGACGAGTCGAATTCCAAACCATGATCACGAGCATGTCATGTGAAAACAGGATCGTTACACTCTTGTGCCAGATACGTTTTCGTCGAGTTTGTCGTGGGCGGCAGCGTGGTGTGATCACCAGAAGAGACAACGGCCCAGCGAGACTTCACTATGAGATCATGGGGCGACAGATACCTCTCATTGCTGAGCCACTTCGTTAGTCTTGGGGGATTCAGGCGGCAGGGAATACTTCATCCGGAGTTTGAATCAGAAGGAAGGTCGCCAATTACATAAATGCTGGAAAGCGGCAGCCCAAGGCTCGATAGATTGAACGAATATCGGCCACAAGACACCGCGGTCGATGCGAAAACGTTCGTTCATAAGATCCGCGTGCAAAATGATTGTACTTCTATTGAAAAACTCAGTGAGACTACGATTTGTCCGAGGGGTTGTGTCCTGGAGATTGTGGTCCAGTCATCTCGCTTTCCAGCTTTCGGAGCCAGCGGTAGGTGCGCCCGAGGACTTTCGCGGCGTGGCTTTTGTTGCCGCCGTATTCGGCGACGGCGCGGCGCGTGATGGTCCATTCGAGGTAGTTCAAGAGTCCGGTGAGCGATCCTCGTGTCTCTAGGGTTTTAAGCAGCGCACTCCAGTCAACACGGTCCACCAACTCGGCAAGATCGAGCGAGGGTGCCGATTCCGTCGTCGAACGTAGATTGCTCGGGAGCAGGTCAGGAGCAATCCATTTCTTGCCTTCCGGCGTCAGAGTTACGGCGCGCTCCATGACATTTTCCAATTCGCGGATGTTACCAGGCCATTTATAGGCCAGGCAGAGCTTCAGTGCATCCGGAGTCAAACCTGCGATGGATTTTCCGATTTTCTCGGCGAATCGCTGGACGAAATGCTGGGCGAGTTCAGCAATATCCTCTGGACGTTCTCGCAAGGCCGGGACATAGAGCTGGATGACATTCAAACGATAAAACAGGTCTTGTCGAAACTGCTTCTGCTCCATCATTGCCAGGAGGTCCCGATTGGTAGCGGCGATCAAGCGGATATTCGCCTTCAGATCGTTCGTTCCTCCGACACGCTGAAATTCTCGTTCTTGAAGGACTCGTAGCAATTTCACCTGCACCGCGGGCGAAATGTCGCCGATCTCATCGAGGAACAGGGTGCCTCCCTCGGCGAGCTCGAATTTCCCTTTCTTCTGGGCTATCGCGCCGGTGAACGATCCTTTCTCGTGACCGAACAGCTCACTTTCTAAGAGCGTTTCTGGCAGTGCTCCGCAATTGACGGCGACAAAGCGGCGGTCCTTGCGTCGGCTGAGTTGATGGATCAACCGGGCGGCGAGTTCTTTCCCCGTCCCTGTCTCTCCGGTCACCAGCACGGTGGTGTCCGAGGGAGCAATGGTTCTGATCAGGGAAAGAAGATCTTGAAGGAGCGCGCTCTTGCCGATGATGCCGCCGGTTTCTTGCTGTGCAGACAGCTCCTGCTTTAGTTGGATATTCTCTTGCGCCAATTCCTCGTTGCGGAGGAACATGGTGAGTATGTGCCGATGCGTCGTCTGGAGGTTTTTCAAATGGGTAAAGAGCTGGTACGCGAAGGCGCGCCGGTCTGTCACGTGTTGCGAGCGGGCGGCGGCAGCGGCGTGGTTCGCGTGTGGAGGGTGACTTGTCCAATGCAGGCGATAATGAGTATAGGGCGCGTTGTAGATCGAGCCGGCCTTGATGGTCGTGCTAAGTGCGCCAGCCGACAGGGTCCCGCCTCGTTCAATACGGAGAGCGGTGCAGTGATTGTCTTGCGTGGGAGAGTGTGTTTTGGATCTTCGGACCGGCTCTCCAGCCGTCCAGATCGGGAGATAGCCAGGCTGCTCAAGTGTAGCGACAAGTTGTTCGTCGGAACCATGCGGAGCGGGGATCCGATCGGCTTTGATGGGGATCAGTGTCTGAACGAGATGAATCGTTTGTCCCGTGACCACGGCTTCGCCCGTCGATCGACGGGCCACAGTGCATCGATCGTTCTTCGTAGTCATCACGTAGGCGTCGCCGAACTCATGGACCAGAGTTTCTAAGCGGAGCTGTGAGTAGGCCTCTTCGCAGACGACGGTTTCGACTGAGGGATCCAGCTTGGCAATACCTTCGATATTGCCTTGCACCAGATGCACATTTCCCAGTCCAGGGTCGACGGGCAGTAAGTATCGAGACAGAACGTGCAAGGTCTGTGTTTCATCCGGACAGACGAACGACTGAAGTTGGAGATAGTTCGTATAGGCTGAGGCCCAGTCGCCGACGGAGCGAAAGACCGATTCCACGTCGTTCAACAGAATGGCGATCGTCTCGATGAGGGTTGGCGATTGGGTTTTGACGGTTTCGTAGTAGGCCAAAGCAGCCAGATAGGTGAAGTCTTTCTCGCCGGATGCCAGCTCACAGGCCTTGATCAATTCACGAAAGACCGAATGGGGAATCCAATTGCTTGTATCGGTCAGGAAGGCGTGGGCATCCTGAATTTCTTGGAATGATTCGGCTACCTGCATCACCCGTTGGAGATCGACTTTCGATGCCTGTTCGGGGTAGCGAGCTTTGAGATGGTGGATGAGTATTCCGCTTTGCAGGCAGGTGATCCAAGGTTGGATGGTCATGGTGCCTCTCAAGCAGGTGTATGCGCCCGAATCGTGCGCAGAGTCATAGCACAGCAGGAACGGAATAAAAAGGTGGCAACGGTCAGGCCTGAGGCGAAGGCACCGGCAACCCTTCCAGTTCCATAATTCGCAGAGCGTTGGTTGTGGCGCAGGGACCGGGTCTGAGCTTGTAGTCGAATTGCAGCGCGCCGGCTGCCACCGTTTCCTGAAAGTGGGCGTTCCGCAATCCTGGCACCGTCTTGTCGAGATCGGTCAATTCCAGATCGTGGGTGGTCACTAAGCCAAATCCATTGCCTTGCGAGAGAGCGGTAATGAAGGAACGGCTCCCAATCAACCGTTCACGATTGTTGGTGCCTTTGAATATCTCGTCGATCAGGAAGACCACCGGTGCGCTGGATCGATCAGCCGTCGCGTCGAGCAGGCTTTTGAGGCGTTTCACCTCGGCATAGAAAAAAGACAGGCCCGCTTCGAGCGAGTCGTCCACGCGGATACAGGTGGCGAGGCGCGCCCAGGTCCACTCGAAAAGATCGGCGCAGACCGGGGCGCCTGCCTGGGCGAGGCAGAGATTGATGCCCAGGGTTCGTAAGAAGGTGCTCTTCCCCGACATGTTGGACCCGGTCATCAGGAGTACGGTTCCCCGTGTTTCGAGGGCAAGATCGTTCGAGACCCGGTGCGTCTCAGGAATCAGCGGATGGGCGAGGCTTTTGGCCGACAGCCTGGCCTGCGCTCCGTTACGCTGCGGATCGGCGGTGAGTGGATCCGGCCAGCGATACGATGGATGGAGCGCGGCAAAGGTGGCGAGTGCCGAGGCGGCCTCGACCTCGGCCAGTCGATCCAGCCAGGTCGGCAGGTGGTCGGCTACCTGAGCCTGAATCTGTTGGAGCCGGTAGGTGAACCACAGATCCCATGGGCAGAACGCGTTGGCGGCCAGATGGATGAGCGGATGGGCTTTGACGCTGATCGCATGCAGGGTGCGGGCCGCTTGCCGGACGAGCTTGGGCGGATTCATCCCTGGCGTAAGCAGCGGTGCCCACAAGTCGGCGAGCGTCGTGTGGCTAGGCCGTGCATGCCGTTCGACAAACCCCAATACGGCTCCCAGCTTCTCCAGTTCAAAGTGCACGCCCACCGCATGTTCCAATAACTCTTCGCCCTGATCGGTCCAGAAATAGATCAAGGCATAGGGTGCAAAGGACCACATCCAATAATTCGGCAGCCAGTCGAGTAGCGCACTCAAGCCGAGTCCGATGGTGGCGGCGGCCAGCAGGGTTTGAATCGCTAAGATCGTCGTGAGGCGAGGGAATCCAACTGTATGCTGAAGAACGGCTTCCAGTCGTCGCCCGTTGATTTCCTGTTCGCCGATGAGCTGAGCTTCAAGCCCCAGCCGATCCCGAAACAGCGATCGCGGAATGAGTTCCTGCACGAGGCGACGACGCTTGAGCCACTGGTCCGGTTTCGGCGGTTGCTCGAGCAGCCACGACGCCAGCCGCGCCTGTCCGTGTGAGGAGACCGTGGTGTCGAGCAGATGGAGGAGCGAGTGGGGGCCGACCAGGTCCAAGTCTTTGGCATAGGGATGGTGCTCGGGAGCGCTCGACGGACGAGTGGGAATGTGAGGCCAATCCAGCCGGAGACGTGCCAGGTGCACGAGCTTGATCTGCTTCCAGAGGCGAAGGCGGTGCATGCGACTTTCGAGCCTGTTATGATAGGCGGCCACAGTCAAAAACAGGGCGACGAAGACGAGGAGCGCTCCATTGCCGGCTTGATACCATCCCATTTTGTACAGGGCTACCGTGCAGATCGCTCCGACGATGAACAGGATGAGACGCCAACGGGTGAGTGCGGAACTCGATGCGGTGGCCAGGGCGATTACACGGTCGAGTTTCGCCACCAGGCCGGTCAGTGTATGGGCTTTCGTCATGGGCATGACAGGTTGGTCTTGGAGCATAGCGCCGACCTTACTGGATGGGGAAGAGTGCGTCAACTCTAGCAGGATGCTGAAAAAATCCGCCAGCTTTGTTCTCGCATCGCTCAGAAGCTCAACGTACCGAAGCATACGCCTTCGCCTCTTTGCTCGCTGCGGCTTCGCTGGCGGCCAGTTTGAGCATCCTGTGTGGTGCACCCTCGGTATTCCAAGCGTGCTGAAAAATGAAACTTCGGCGTGCCTCGATAGTTTTCCGCAGGCTCCTAGACCATTATGAACTCAGAGGGGTGGATCGATGTCCAGATTCGGACCGTGGTCGATGCGGCAGAGTTGCTCGGCATGCTGTCTGATCCCTCGATTCAAGGCGGATGGGATGAGAACGGGGTGGTCCATCTCTATTGGCCGAAACCACAGTGGAGCATGGAGGCACGTGCTCGCCTGAGCAGGACTCTGCAGGAACTCGATCCGGACGTTTCGTCCGAGAGTGATATCCGTGTTGAGGAGTTGCCCGATCAGGATTGGAATCGGCAGTGGGCTCAGTCGGTCAGACCGATTCGGATCGGTAAGCGGATTGTGGTCAGGCCGAGTTGGGAACCGGTGGCGTTGCAGGCTCGAGACATTGAGATCGTACTCGATCCGAAGCAGGCATTCGGCACGGGTCATCATGCGACGACACGGATGTTGTTGGAATGGCTTGAAGACCTCGTTCACGGTGGCGAGTCCGTGCTGGATGTGGGGGCGGGGAGCGGCATTCTGGCGATGGCTGCGCTGCGGCTTGGGGCGGCCTCCGCCCTCGGAGTAGAGTGCGATCCTGTTGCGGTAAATTGCGCGCGAGACTACGCCGTAGAAAACGGGTTTGGGGGCCATCTCGAATTCCGGTGCGGAACCCTGGAAGATGTTGACCCGCATGGCGAGCTGAGGCCGGATCTGGTGCTCGCCAATCTCGATCGCCAAACGCTGTTGCTGTTGTGCGATGCATTGGCGCGGTACGTGAGCCACGGTGCGCGGCTCTTACTATCCGGCATTCTGCTTGATCAAGAACAAGAGATTATCGAGGCGTTCTCCAAGGTCGGCGCCCTGTTGGTTCAGCGGCGTGAACAAGAGGGCTGGGTGGCGTTGGAGTTGCTAGTGGCGGAATCCTGTGAAGGAGTGAGTTGATGACTGAGAATGGACGGCCACCCTATTCCCACGTGCACCAAATTAATGTGTCGGATGGAGGTGTGCCGAAACATCCGGTGCTGGAGGCCGTTATCTCAAAAACCGGAGTCGCGGGCGACCGGCAACAGAACCTCAAATTCCATGGCGGACCCGATCGTGCGGTCTGTCTGTATTCGCAAGAGCTGATCGAGCGGTTGCAGGACGAGGGCCATTCAATCGCGGCCGGTTCTTCCGGAGAGAACCTGACGCTCGCCGGGCTTGAGTGGGAAAAGCTGAAACCAGGGGATCGGCTCCAAGTCGGGCCAGAGGTGCAGATAGAGATCATGAGTTATACGAGTCCCTGCGATAAAAATGCACAGTGGTTCCGGGACAGAGACTACAAACGCGTGTCTCAGAAAGTGAACCCAGGATGGAGTCGGCTCTATGCGAAAGTGCTGCGTGATGGCGTTGTGAGACCGGGAGACGAAGTCATAGTAGAGGCAGGCTAAGGTCAAGGCTGAGGTCAAGTTTGATCGAACTTAGCCTTAACCTCAGACTCAGCCTACGCGAGGAAAGTCATGAAACGTACTCTTGAACCAGAACTCATGGACGATCCTGAGCAGGCGCTTGTCTATGCAAGGGCAGATTTTGAAAAAGAGAATCAAGGCTTCGTCGATCGATTCCGCGAATACTATCCCGATTTTTCCGAGGGGCAGCTGCTCGACATGGGTTGTGGTCCTGGCGATATTCCTATCCGCTTCGCTCAGGCCTATCCCGCTTGTCGCATCACCGCGGTCGATGCGTCGGAGCCGATGATTGGCCTCGCAGGCGCGGCTGTGACGCTGGCAGGTCTGGCCGACCGGATTACCTTTCGCTGCGAGCGTTTTCAAGCGGTTTCGCTGGTTGAACCGGCCGATGCCGCAGTCTCCAACAGCCTGTTGCATCATGTGCCTAATCCCTTGCAGTTCTGGTATCGGCTGCGGCAACTGGTGAAGCCAGGCTCCCCTGTGCTCGTGATGGATCTGCTCAGACCGGATTCGCCCGAAGAGGCGCAGGCCATCGTGGATCGTTACGCGGCAAAGGAGCCAGAGGTGTTGCGGCGTGATTTTTATAATTCGCTGCTGGCGGCGTTCACCGAAGATGAAGTAGCGGCGCAGTTAGCCGAACTGAACCTCAGCCGCCTGCTCATCGACGTCATCGATGATCGGCATTGGGTGGTCAGTGGAATCCTCCATTGACAGCAGGATGCTGAAAAAGGTTATCATTTCACCCGCCCAGCCCCGGCGCGCCGAGACGCGCCTGATCCAGGTTTGGTTCTCGGCTCAACAACATCCACACCGTAGCCCAGAGGCTATGCCTCCGGTTTTCTCTCGCGTGCGGCCACGTTGGATGACCTTTTTGAGCATCCTTCCGCGTACGCCTCGGCGTTCAAACTTCCTGCGGCCTTGTACGGTGAAAGGCGTGTCCATGGGCAAAGAGGCTATCTTGGTAGCCTCAGGGCGGGAGGGTGGAATAGCCGCCGGGGTTGGGTGGGTGAGAACATCGATCCTTTTGACCATCTTTCTCCTTCTTATGCCCGATACTAATGCAACTGCTCAGCTTGACCGGCTCAGGAAGTCCAAAGCTTTGGACACGATGGCTGTTGCTGAAACTCCTATGGCCGAGATTCCAGCCGGTGAGTTTAGAATGGGAATGGATGGGATGCAGGCCTTAGAGGATGAGCGGCCAAAACATCAGATCTGGCTGCCTGCTTTCTTCGTTGATCTTTACGAGGTCACGACAGGACAGTACGCATCGTTTTTTACTGCGACAAGCCGCCCTGCGCCCTGGCAATGGAACATGGTCGATCTGTCGCAGCATAGTGATCGGCCGGTGATTGGAGTGGACTGGTCGGACGCTGATGCCTATTGTCAGTGGAAGGGAAAGCGGCTTCCCACCGAAGCGGAATGGGAGAAGTCGGCCAGGGGAACAGAAGGAAGATTATATCCCTGGGGCAATTGGGTCCCAAGCAAAGATCTGGCGAATTTCGCGTTGGGTGCGCGCTTCAGCTACAGCCAGGTCTTGATGCCCGTGCAGTCCTATGAGCAAGGCAAGAGTCCATACGGGCTCTACCAAATGGCTGGGAATGTCTGGGAGTGGGTGCAGGATTGGTATGCCGCGAACTATTACGAAGTCTCGCCGGAACAAAATCCGCAAGGACCCGAACAGGGGCAATTCAAAGTGCTGCGCGGTGGATCTTGGTCAGATTTACCGAAGTATCTCCTCACCTATGGCCGCTTCAAGCTCTCACCCGAGACGCGCAATAGCTATACGGGCTTCCGCTGCGCCAAATCCTAGCAGGATGCTGAAAACAGTCCCCAGCGTCGTTCTCGGGTCGAAATAATCCTCAACGGGGACCCGGCCGCCTCACTAACTCGGCGGCGCGCACAGACGTGGTGCTCCTTATTCGTCGCACCGTGCGCCCCAGAGGGTACGCCTCCGGTTATTTCTCTCCTGCGGCCTTGCTGGATGACCGTTTTGAGCATCCTGCCGGGATTTCTTTAGCACAATGACCCCACACAACTTGCCTCATCAAAGCGGCGGCTCTAGCTGTATTCCAGTTTCGTTCTCAGTCGTCCGTCTCCTTGCGACGTACCCACTGGTGAAAGAGCTGTCTTGGCAGCTCGGGGTGGGTGGGTGAGAAATGTACGCCTCAGTCGCCGGACTCCCTGCGGCCTTGTTGGATCGTCTATTTGAGCATCCTGCTATAGGGAGAACGCTTCCTCGTTTTCCTATTCACAAGCGGCTGCTCAAACTGGTTTCCAACGAGGCCACAGGGAGGGCCGTCCGATTCCTTATACCCTCTCTTAAGGGGAGTGGCCAAGGCTGCCCTTTACTGCGCGCATCGAACGAGCACAGTTTCATCGTGCGCGTTCTGCGAGCAAGAAGGGCACCTGGCCGCTCCCCTGCTCCATTTTTCAGCAGCCGCTAATAGAGGCTCTTGCTGACTTCGGCCGACATCACACTTTCGTTGCCGGCACTATCGTAAGCGGAGATCGCAAAGTAGTAGGTCTGGCCCTTGGGGAGATTGGAGATCGTATAGCTCGTGACTTTTCCTGCCACGAAGGGAGATCCAGGGAAACTGTACGTGCCGGAATTCGTACCGACGTAAATTTTGTAACCGGCTAGATCAGATTCCACATTCGCCGACCATGTAAGTGTCACGTTCCCTGTCGATGGACTAGCAGGAGGCGGAGATGGTGGTGGGGTTGACGGTGGAGTGAGTGGAGCGAGGGCGGAGGTGAGGGTGGAGTCGATGGCGGAGTTGCTGTGACAACAGGAGTCGCGGGTTGCAACAGGCTCGTAATCGCAGAGTTCTTGAGCACGTTCGCTGCCGATCTCGAACCGCCAGACACAGGAGCTGAGCCGCTACCCGCTGAGGCTGCAGAATGAACGCCTGCAGTTCCTGCCAGCGGTGAGGAACCGGTCGGAGCCACCGTAGCAGAGGCAGCCGGGACTGTTCCAGGAAGAGTCGCAGCCGTTGCCTTTATAATGGGCGCCGTTGCCGTGGGGGTTGAGCTCTTGGCGGTATCGACTGTCGCCTGTGTGGCCTGCCTATCTGCGATGCCCGATACCGATGCTGCAGGGGGAGTCTGGGATGAAGTCGCAGGAGCGGTTATCGTGGCAATGGCTGGACGCTTGGTCAATGTCCGATGATGCGGTGCTGGGACAGGTACTGGTGATACCGATATCGATGGCTTGTGCGGTTCGATCGGGCTCGTGATGTGAGTGGACTCAGCGCTGGATGGCTGAAGTATGGTTCCATGAGTCGTGGCAGGCAGAGCGGCAGATTCAGCAGCTGAACGGTGAATCAAGCTATGACGGGATGGCGGCTCTTGTTCTGCCGCTGAGACGATCGTGGGCATCGCTACAGGATGCAGGCTCTGGCAAAGTATTGCCGCAAGGACGGCAAGCTGGAGCCGGGGCGTCACGATGTTTGTCATGGGAATCATCCGTGGCAAGTCCTATAGAACTCAGTTGTCTGTGGCTCCTTTGCATTGTGTCTCGGAGGTGCCTGTTGCGCCAGAAAAATATCAATTTTTTCTCCTTCGCCGAATACCTCATAGCGTGCAACGGTGAGCGGGAAACAGACTCGCATCCTGAAAAATTCGAATGTGAGGAAACTGCAGGTGATCAGAATTATGAGAGGAGTAGGGTACGGCAGGATGCTCAAAATGGTCATCCAGCAAGGCCGCAGGAGAGAAATAACCGGAGGCCAGTACCTCTCCGGCGGCGCACGATGCGACGTATAAGAAGCGCCAGCGTCTGTGCGCGCCGCCGAGCTGGTCGCAGGCGGCCGGGTCCCCGTTGAGGATTATTTCGACCTGAGAACGACGCTGGAGGACCGTTTTCAGCATCCTGCTAGGTGAGATGGGTAACGAGCCAATCACTGATCGATGTCGTCATCTGGTGAAAATCTTCCCCACGAGTGAATTGGTGATCGGCGCCTGGCAGAAGATCCAACCTCTTTGGTCCTCTCAGCGCATCATGCAATCGACGGCTTTGATGAAGAGGGACACATTCATCCTTTTCACCCTGGACAATCAGTGTGGGTACGGTGATTCGTTCAGCCGGCTCATAGGCGATCTGTCTGAGGCAGTCTTCGTAAAAGGCATACCGCAAACGGACCCGATCCGGTCCTCCCATAATGTTCTGAATTGTGTCCGTGGCTTGCCACCGCGCCAACTCTTCTGGTCCGAAAGTTAAGCGAAGCTCTTCTGCAAAGTCCACCACAGGACATTTGAGAGCCAAACAGGCGATATCACGACGCTGGGCTGCCGTGAGGATGGCGACGAGCCCTCCAAAGCTTGAGCCGACGAGCCCGATTCGGTCATAGCCTCTGGCGGTCACCAGATCCAGTACGGCTTGGGTTTGCTGCACGGCCAGGGTTGTCGTGATTTCTTCAAACGGTCCGTCACTGTCTCCTTGACCGAAAAAGTCGAACCGAAAGGTCGCCAGGCCCTGTGCATTGAGGAGGCGGGTTAAGGTCTTATTGGTCGTGCTATTTTTGCTGGAGAGAAATCCATGGCACAACACGGCGAGACGCGTCGTTGGTCCGTCAGGTGTGCTCAGGATCGCGGCAATGCCATGACCATGTCGATCATGAAATGTCAGGGCTTCTTCCATGAAATAGTTATTCGATCCAGCAGGCTGCGGAAAACCTATTTTGACATGCTAGAACTTCGTTGACTCGAACGTGTGGCACAACAGGAAAACACTCCCGCAGGATGCTTAAAAAGGCCAGACTTCTCACCCGCCCAACCCCGGCGCGCCGAGACGCGCCGTTCCGCGGGCAAGGCCGCGTCGAGTGAAGGCCCGGAGGCGTACCCTCGGGGGTACGTTGAGGATTTCGATGAGCCGAGAACGCTGCTGGTGGGCTTTTTCAGCATCCTGCTACTAGGCTTGGAGAAAGTAGAAATGATTCGTCGGTCCAGTTCCGTGACCGATCGCAAGGCTATGGCGAATGGCCTCGGTAAGATAGGTCTTGGCCGTCTGCACGGCGTCGTTCATGGATTTGCCTCGTGCAAGATGGGCCGCGATGGCCGAGGCGAACGTGCAACCGGTGCCATGCGTGTGGGGGGTATCGATGAACTCTCCCTTGAACACGTTAAAGAACCGGCCGTCATAGAGCAGATCGGTGGCTCGTTCTGCCGGCAAATGACCGCCCTTGATCAACACATGTTTGCAGCCGAACCCGTGAATGACTTTGGCAGCCCGTCGTGCATCCGCGAGCGTCTTGATCTCAATGCCGGACAGTTGCTGGGCCTCGTGGATGTTGGGCGTGACTAGCAGCGCTAAAGGGAAGAGCTGTGTCTTCATGGCGTCGATCGCCTCCGGCTTGAGCAGCGCATGGCCGGTCTTTGAGATCATGACCGGATCCACCACGAGATTCGTGACATTCTGAGGCTTCAGGAGTTTGGCGACGACCTCGACGATGGCCGTCGAGGACAACATCCCAGTCTTCACCGCAGCGACATCGAAATCGTCGAACACCGCATCGATCTGCGCCGCGATGATCGAGATCGGCAACTCGAAGACATCGGTAACCTCCTCCGTATTCTGCGCCGTAATGGCGGTGATTGCCGACATAGCAAACACGCCATTAGCCGACATTGCTTTAATGTCAGCCTGAATCCCAGCCCCCCCACCGGAATCCGAACCCGCAATCGTCAAGACCTGCTTCAATATCATGAGTGCTCCTGAATCAGTACCACTAAGCCTCGCAGATTATACTCGGCAGCCCAGGCCTGTCCAGCGGGGAACTCTCATGGTCGGCATCGCCACATTATCACGTACACTTGGGTCTACGAATTGGGTAGGGAGCGCCAATGTGGGACGGAGTTTAACGAAGGCGGCCAAGCGTTGTGCTTTGGGGGACTAGGTCAGTGTGCCATCCAGAAAGCTTCAAGAATGAGAGAGACAAAATTGCCACTTCGATCGTGAAGAGCGTATAGCGCAAGAGTGCCTCTGAAGCAGAGAAGATCCCCACATAGACTCCCGAGCTGTAAGACGTGGACTGGTTGCCTATTAGCCAGTTGATATATAAGGCGAGAGTTTTCTCTAGGAGAAGGAACAAGGCCGGAATCCATCCAACAAGAAGAGCCATTCGCCAGCCATTCCCCTTCGATTGCGACCAAGCAGAGCGCAGACTTGCTTGGAGATCGACGGTGATTGCTGGGAGCAACAAACTTAATCGACCTATGACATAGCCAAAAGGTATTAGCCACAGTAGGACCAAAGGGAAGAAGTCTAATTTGCCATCCAATAGTTTTACCGACACGCTCGGCGATCCTTCGCCATGAAATGTATCAATGAAATCTGTAAGCCTTACGGCGACTTCGGAAGCGAGGAACATAAACATAGTGGCGATTGTGTAAATGAAAATGAGCCAGAGGAAGAACCGGAATTCCCTGTGAGGCCAACCGGGGATGCCAAATCTTGGTACCGAATGTTCCCCGAATAAGAATGGAGCGATGACAGGGAATGGCAAAGAAGCTAAAAATGAGGAGGTTTGATATATACATCAGCATGCCTAACAGGGCTGAAACGTTTCGAGACACATCCCTTAAAAGCCAATAATCACCAAGGGAGAGCAAAGTCGTCAGTGCCACGGGCAGGGCGAGGAGTGGCCAAAAATGTTGACGGCGATTCCAAGGGAGCAGTACAGCTTCTCTGATAATCGGCCAAATTCCCATAGGTGACCAGGATGTCCCTGTTGTCTCAATCCGTGTAAATGATTGCTTCCCTTCGCCTTCCTGACAGTCCCATTCGATCATAGCCAGTAAGTGGGGCACATCTGTCGAGCGATTTCTATTTTCTTGCCTGTAGCTCGTACGTTCACAGGCATAGAAGTCGGCAGTGCGTGTTTGGCTATTTGTATGGAGGCTGGGCGTTCGAAGTTACCGATTGACTGTTTTCTTGCTGCTTCCACCGTACACCTTTGTGTGGAGCGAGTCAGGGGTAGGATGATTTATCGTGCACGTTCTGTGAGCACAGGGGCTCTGCCCCTCGATCCGTTCCCGTCTTTTATCTCTCTTCAATCTGGCCCGTCGTGACTTGACGGGTGGCGCTGACCTGGGCGCCCGTCCGCCCGCAGCGGGGTCCCTACACCGGGCGGGGTGCGAGGACGGACGGGCTGGTCAGTGACAGGACCCGTCAGTTCACACCGGCCACTTTTCCTCGTTCCACGCCATCTCCCAAAACATCCACTCATAGCGCGAGCTGATGACGAACGATTCTTCCATCCGCCGTTTTTCTTCTTTCCCCGCCGTCTTGGCCCACTGGTCCACTTTTTTCCTCATCCATTGCTGGACCTCGGCGAATTCGGGCGAGGCGTAGAGCATGAGCCAGTCTCGATAGGGATGATTTTCTTTCGGCGGGCCGTGTTTCAAGAGATGCTGGCCGACGACGCAGTAGATCCAGGCACAGGGGAGGGCGACGACGGTAATCTCCGCGACCGAACCTGTATGGGCGACCGTGAGCATATGCCGCGTGTAGGCGTAGTTTGTTGGTGCCATCGGCACCGCCGTCATGTCCTTCGCGGTCATGTCCCACCGGGATCCGTATCCTTCGTGGAGGCTGCGTTCGACGACAATGGTGTCTTCGGCGAGTTTTGTCAGGCGCAGGGCCGATTCTGAATCCGGTGCTCTCAGCGCTCCGGCAGAAAACACACGGGCGAGATCGCCGAGAAATCTGGCGTCTTGCAGGATGTAGTACTTGAATTTTCGCTCCGGCAAGGTCCCCTTGCCCAATTCCACGACGAAGGGATGGGTCAGTTGGGCATCCCAGATGGGTGTGGCGAGTTGTCTTAGGCGATCCGTAAAGGACATGTGGTCTCTTTCTATATCGTGCGCGAGACAGCCATACCGTGCGCGACAAGCGCGATTCCAAGGTCAAAGTTCCGAACACTTCGGCCTTCAGGCTTGAGGCCGCCTCACCAGTCCCGCATCCCGCAGGTCTCGCGAGTTCCGCGCAACTAGGAGAGATGCTTCACGCTTCACGTTCCATGTCTATCGTCGTCTGGGGCCAGGGTCTCGGCAAACGATTGATCCCGTCGAGCGCGGCGACTTTATAACATTCCGCCAGGGTCGGGTAGTTGAAGACCGTATCGATGAAGTAATCGATGTTTCCCTTGTAGGCCATGACGGCCTGGCCTATATGAATGAGCTCCGTGGCGCCTTCTCCGATGATATGGACACCCAGGAGCATACGGGTGTGTTGATTAAATAGTAGTTTGAGCATGCCGGTTTCATCGCCGCTCAGCTGTCCGCGGGCGATTTCCCGATAGCGGGCGATGCCGACCGCATAGTGGATCCCTGCCTTGGCCAGCTCTTCCTCATTCCGTCCCACCGTGGAGATTTCAGGAATGGCATAGATGCCGTAGGGCAGGAGGTCTGTGTCTATGTGGTCGGGATGGCCAAAGGCATGGCAGGCAGCATGGCGCCCTTGCTGCATGGATGTGGAAGCCAAGGCGGGAAAGCCGATGACGTCGCCTACGGCGTAGATATGGGGAACTGCTGTTTGGAAATGGTCGTTGACGGTCATGCGGCCTCGTGCATCCGGCGTGAGCCCGACGGTCTCCAGGTTCAGGCGCTTCGTGGCGCCGATGCGTCCGATGGCATACATGAGTGTCGTGGTGGTGATCGGTGGCTGGTGTGTCAGCGAGACCGTAATTTGCCCATTGGGCTCTTTCAGAATCGCGACGACTTCTTCCTCATGGCAGAGCGTGACGCCGATGTCTGTCATCTGACGTTGCAAGGCGTCGATGATCTGAGCGTCGACAAATTCAAGCAAACGCGGCCGCTTGTCGATCAGAACGACCTGCACCCCGATCATGGCTAAGATCGATGCGTACTCTGTGCCGATCACCCCTCCGCCGACAATGACGATCGAGGTCGGAAGGCGTTTGAGCGTGAGGAGGCCGTCGGTATCGATGATCGTGTGACCGTCGAATGGAATGTTGGCCGGTCTGGTCGGCACTGTCCCCACTGCAATGACGATCACATGGGCATAATGTTCGGTCGACGTGTCGGCCTGTTGAATGAGGAGCCGGTGAGGATCGACGAAGTGGGCCTCTCCATAGATTAGATCGATGCGGTTACGCGCCATCTGGTCTTCCACGATCCCAATTTCGTTTTTGATGATGCGGTTTGAGCGAAACGCGAGATCTTCAATCGTGACCGTCTTTTTCAGACGATAGGCGGCTCCATACAGGTTGCGTTGGCGGAATCCCGAGAGATAGAGAACTGCTTCTCGGAGGGCTTTGCTGGGGATGGTGCCGGTGTTGGTGGAGACGCCGCCGACGACTTGCCTGCGCTCGACGATGCCGACGGTTTTACCGAGCTTGGCAGCCTGGACCGCGGCTTTCTGGCCGGCTGGCCCGCTCCCTATGACGAGAAGATCGTATTGGGCCATCTCTTCATTCTAAAGGAAGGATGAGGTTAAGGCTAAGGTTAAGAAGAAGTATGCGTCTCCCTCACCTTAGCCTCAACCTCGCCCTCAGCCGTTTTCTTGATCTAGTTTGCGGTGATCAATGACTTGGCCACGGCGAAGGCCTCATCGAGGTTCGGTAACTGGGTCAATTCAGGGGAAACTTGCAGATGCCGCACAGTATTGTGGGCATCGACCACCATGATTGTACGAGCCAGGATGTGGGGGCCCTTGAGAAATAGTCCGTAGGCCTTCCCGAACTCAGCATCCTTATAGTCAGAGAGGAAGGTGACGTTGGCGATATGGGCCTCTCCCGCAAATCGCTTTTGCGCGAAGGGGGTGTCGACGCTCACGGTCACCAATTCCACCATCTTGTCGAGACCCTTATTTTTTTCGCTCAGATAGTGCGTCTGCTCTTCGCACACTGGGGTGTCGAGCGACGGCACGACGCTGATGATCCGGACCTTGCCCTTGCCCTTTGTGTCGGTGATGCCGATCGGCGACAGGCCTGTCTCTGTCATCTGTGTCAATTGCACCTCCCGGAGGGAATCGCCGACTTTAATGCCGGTTCCCGATAATACAAGGGGGCTTCCCTTGAAGAGGACGGTGCGGCCCTCACCAGCCACGGCACTGCCGTCAGCGACGGTGTAGTTCTTGTAGAGAAAACTGGAGCTGCCGGTGCTTGCGCATCCGGTCAACCCGATCGCCATGCTGAGTGTGGCTCCGACGATCATTCGATGTGCTGCCCTCATACTGCCCTCCTTGGTGGATCGATGATACCCATTCGATCATGAATATAGTGGTTTGTGCTTGTGCGGCCGGCAGGCATTGGAATACCTATGCCGGCATCGGAGAACCTCGATGGCTCGCCTGTGCGGGCAGGAGAATAACATCTTTGCTAGGGACGAATAAAGGTGATGAGTTCCTGGTTGACCATATCCGGTTGTTCCCACTGCGGGATATGTCCGGCCTTGGGGATCCGGATGAATTGTGACCCCTTGATGGTCTGATGGAGTTCTTCGCCTACGGCGATTGGGAATACCCGATCTTCTTCCCCCCAGAGCACCATCGTCGGATGGGTGATCTCACCGAGGCGCGTGGCAAAACCGGACTCCCATAAGGGAAGGTTCTCTCTGACGGCCATAATAGGTTTGATGAGTCCAGGACGCTGACGGTTGCGATTGGATCGCTCGATGACGGCCGGTGTGAGGAGTGCCGGGTCATGTACGATTTCTTGTAAGACGGATTTGATCATCAGTCCGCCGAACAGCATGTTGCCGAATGAGACGAGCCAGGACGGCGCACTGGTTTCTAAGGCACGCCTGACCGACGGGCTGGTGAGTTTCTCCATGACGTGTTGTGGCAGCCCGTCGATAAGGACGAGGTTGGCGACGCGTGCGGGATGTGCCAGTGCCATGCCGATGGCTAAGCCGGCACCCATGGAATTGCCGACTAACGTGGCCTGCGGGGTCTTCACAGCGTCCATGAATCCGACAAAGAAGTCCAGCATCTGATCCGGACTATAGTCGATCTCAGGTTTATCGGACAGCCCGGCGCCCGGCAAGTCGGGTGTGAGGATGCGGAAGTGCTGCGATAGCGCATGTTGCTGATATTCCCATTGCCACATCGATCCCCCGAAGCCGTGGATGAGGATGACCGGTGGGCCTTCGCCTACATCCAGATAGGCGATCCGCTGGCCGTGGACGAGGACGCTGTGAACGGGCATGCGCTGAATGGCGTCGAACTGCGCCGGAATCGACGAAGGAGACGAGCAGGCGGTCATGAGGTGACACAACAGGATGAAGATGAGCAGCGCAATGTGCGGCTGTCTGCACGCACGACCGGGAGTACGCAGGTCAACCGGACTACTCCAGCTGGATGACTGTTTCATCCGTTTTCACGTTGTCGCCTTCGGCGACCAGGATGGCGGTGACTTTCCCGTCGATCGGCGCCGGGACCTGACTTTCCATCTTCATGGCTTCGATGATCAGGAGGGGGGAGCCGGCTTTGACCACGGCATTGATCGCGACGAGTATTTTGACGACGCGGCCCGGCATCGGGGGGGCTACGTCTCCTGGCTTCGACGGTCTGGGCCGTTTGGGTTTGGCGTTGGGCCCAGCGCCGGGAGCTTCCGGCACGCCGGCCAGGATTTCCTGGATCGGTTCCAACGAGACTTCTTCGAGTTTGTCGTTGACCCGGATGTAATAGGGCTTGCGTCCGTCCACCTTCCGTCCTGAACCGGATACCTGTACATGGTAGGTTTCGCCGTGGACCGTGACGTTGAATTCAGCCGGAGCCAAATGGAGCTCAGTGGCCGCAGCCGGTCCGCTGGGCAAGAAGCTCTCGAGCGGCTCCAGCGTCAGCTCCCCCTTCTCGCGTGCCTCGAAGAAGTCTCGTGCGATTGTGGGGAAGAGGGTGAACGAAAGCTGATCTTCTATCGTGACGGCAGAGGTGGGCAGATCTTTTCTGGTTGCCTCCAGTTCAGGCTCCAACCGATCGGCGGGCCTTGTCTTGATCGGATGGTCGTCCCCGATCGCACGTGCCATGATGTCGCGATCAAGGGGCCCCGGAGCCCGCCCGTAGAGTCCGAGAAAGTAGTTTTTGGTTTCCGTGGTGATGACTTTGTACCGCTCTCCCGTCAGGACGTTGAGCGTGGCTTGGGTGCCCACGATCTGACTGGTCGGGGTGACGAGTGGGGGATAGCCCATCTCCTTTCGGACGCGAGGCACTTCATCCAGAACTTCTTTGATCCGATCGATCGCATTCTGTTCGGTCAATTGTGCGGCAAGATTCGAGAGCATGCCGCCGGGAATCTGCGAGGTGAGGATCTCAGCATCGACACCAGTGAACTCGCTTTCGAACTGCCGGTACTTTCGCCGAACGGTGCGGAAATATTCGGTGATCGGGAGGAACGCGGCGAGATCCAAGCCCGTGTCGTATGGGGTGTTGCGCAAGGAGGCCACCAGCGTTTCCGTTGGCGGATGTGAGGTGCCGCCGGCCAACGGCGAGATGGATGTATCCAGCATGTCCAGACCGCCCAGGATCGCCATGAGGGAGGTCATCGAGGCCATCCCCGAGGTGTAGTGTGAATGCAAATGGATCGGGACCTTCACCGCCGCCTTGATACGGTGTATGAGGTGGTAGGCATCAAGCGGCGCCAAGAGCCCGGCCATGTCTTTAATACAGAGTGTGTCGGTTCCCAAATCCTCCAGCTGTTTCGCCATGTCGACAAAACGGTCGATGCTGTGGACGGGACTGACGGTATAGCTGATGGCAGCTTCGACATGCTTGCCGCAGGCTTTTACTTCTCGCATGGCCTGTTCGACGTTGCGGACATCATTCAGGGCGTCAAAGATGCGGAAGACGTCGATGCCATTAGCGGCGGACCGTTCGATGAACCGTCCCAGCACATCATCGGCATAGTGCCGATAACCGACCAGATTCTGCCCGCGGAGCAGCATTTGGAGCTTGGTGTTGGGCATGGCGGCGCGCAGCGCGCGGAGCCGCTCCCAGGGATCCTCTTTGAGGAAGCGGAGACATGTATCAAACGTGGCGCCACCCCAGACTTCGAGTGACCAATAGCCGACGGCGTCGAGCTTTTGGGCAATGGGTAGCATATCTTCCGTCCGCATGCGCGTGGCCAAGAGCGACTGATGGCCGTCGCGCAAGGCGACATCGGTGATCAGGATGGGCTTGCCCGCAGCCGGTTGGATCGTCAGATCTTGGCCGCTTCGGGTACGTGTCTTTGACGTCCGGACGGCTGGTCCAGCTGTCTGTTTCTTGGGGGTCTGTGTTCGTGAGGGTCGTCGTGTTGCCATAACGCTCTAATCTGTAGGTTCTATTGTTACCGGATCACCGGAGAACCGCACGCAGGATGCTCAAAAAGGCTATCCTTTTTGTGTTTGGTTAATCTGGTTTCTTTGAATTATCCGGTTGGTCTAGGACCAACCAAACAAACCCAATAACGGTCTTCTTGGGCTGGCGGATCTTTTCAGCATCCTGCTACAGCCCTTCGTAGGCGGCGATGGCAGCGGAAAGCGCCAACACCAGATCCTCCGGCTCCTCAAAATCGTCGTAGTTGAACAGCTCAGGATGCGTCTCCAGGTAGGAGGTGTCGAAATGACCTGCCATGAAGTCCGGATCCTGCATGATCTCCATCATAAAGGGGATCGTCGTCTTCACCCCGCGCAAGACATACTCTTCGAGCGAGCGTCTCATGCGGCTGACAGTTTCTTCCCACGTACGACCTCGCACGGTGAGTTTGGCCAAGAGGGCATCGTAGTAAGGCGGCACCGTGTAGTCCTTGTAGACCGCTCCGTCGATGCGCACCCCGATCCCGCCCGGTGAGAGATAGGCCGTGATGGTGCCGGTGCAAGGCCGGAAGTTGTTCTTCGGGTCTTCCGCGTTGATGCGGCACTGGATGGCATGGCCTTGAAGCGTGACCTCCTGCTGCGTGATCTCAAGAGGAAGGCCGGCTGCAATGGCGATCTGATTGCGCACGATGTCGATCGCCGTGATCTGCTCGGTCACCGTATGCTCGACTTGGAGGCGCGGGTTCATCTCCATGAAGTAATAGCGGTTGTCCTGATCGAGGAGGAACTCGACGGTGCCGGCATTGTCATAATCGACCGCCTTGGCGATGGCGATGGCTGCTTCACCCATCTCGGCGCGAAGAGATGGCGTAAGAATCAAGGATGGAGCAATCTCAATGAGTTTTTGATGCCGGCGTTGAATCGAGCAATCCCGCTCACCCAGATGGATGATGTTGCCATGCCGGTCGGCCAGGATTTGGAATTCGATATGATGCGGCCGCTCGATATACTTTTCGAGGAAGATGCTTCCGTCGCCGAAGGCAGCCTGGGCCTCCCGAGATGCGACGGCCATGTTCTCGTGAAGTTCTGAATCAGATCGCACCACCCGGAGACCGCGACCTCCCCCGCCTGCGCTGGCTTTAATGATGACAGGGTACCCGGTGTCTTGTGCAAAGGACAAGGCATCCTTCACGTCAGTGATGCCTCCTTCGGTTCCGGGGACGATTGGAATGCCGACTCGTTTGGCTAGATCGCGGGCTTTGACCTTGCTTCCCATCAAATCGATGGCTTGCGGCGATGGGCCGATGAAGGTAATGCCGGAGATGTGGCACAACTGCGCAAACTGCGGGTTCTCCGAGAGAAATCCATAGCCTGGATGGATGGCATCGGCGCCGATTCGTTGTGCCAGGTTGACGATCTGTTGGCTGTCCAGAAAGCCTTTGACCGGTCCCGGGCCAACTACGTAGGCCTCGTCCGCCTTCTTGACGTAGATCCCGGTCGAATCGGCTTCGGAGTATATGGCGGCGGTCGCGATGTTCAATTCGCGGCAGGCGCGGATAATCCGCATGGCGATTTCGCCACGATTGGCCACCAGAATTTTCTTGAACATAGCGGCCTCGCACTCCTGAGATCGTTCGCGATTCTGCGAGAGCTGTCAGGCGAAAATGAGCGCGTAAGCTAGCACAGGATCAGGAGTCCTGTCGAGGGAAGCAGGGGTAGACCAGGTAGGCTTTCTTGGGGAAGAAAGCCTACTTAGACTTAATCAAGACGGGTTTTGACTGGGCGCTTCCGCCGCCCGTGACGATGATGACAAAGGACATTCCTGCTTTCGCATCTGGCACGATGGCTTCAATCGACGAATCGCTCATGAATTTGAAGGCTACGGGGATGTTTGAGGCCGCGCTGAAGGTCACTGTATGAAAGCATTCCTTCGTCCCGAAATTCTCGCCAGTAATAACAACTTTGTCGCCCGGTTTGGCCTCATCCGGTTCTAACTTGGCGATCCGTGGGTGTTTGGTTCGGTCGCAGATAGGGTCTTGTTCGACTTTTGCGGCATCGGACCCCTTGATTGATTCGGTACCGTAGAGGGTAAATCCGGCGCCATCAACCATCGCGCCTGGCTCTTCTCCGTAGGAGGTGGTCATGGGTGAAGCTATGAATCCAATGAGTCCCAGTAGCATGAACACCGACGATTGCCATTTCTGCATGGGCGCCTCCTTCAACCACGACAACGCACGATTATTTCTCTTTGATTGGAGTGTACGTCTCGGCAATAAGCTGTTGGCCAGCCGGAGACAGGACGAACTGGGTGAATGCCTCGACCAGGGGATGCGGCTCTTTCTTGAACAAGAGAAGAACAGGGCGTCGGAGCGAATAGCGGCCATCTTTGACGGTGGGGCCTTCCGGTTCGACCTTATCGATAGGCAAGAGTCTGACGGGGACGCCGGCTGACACGACGGACAATCCCTGGCTCAGGGACAGGTAGGTGACTGCAGACAGAGGGGGAAGTGTTCCCACGACGGTTTTCACGACCTGTTCATCGGGGCCAATCGTCTTGGCAGCACTGGTGATCTTGCCGGTGATGCCGAGCTGAGACTCAAACGCATCGCGGATATTTTGGTTGCGAGGCCGGTCGATCACCAATATTTTCGTCTCGGGTCCCCCGACGTCAGACCATAGCGTAGTCTTACCGGAGAAAATGTCTGCGACTTGTTGCATCGTGACGTCTTTCGTGAAATTGGAGAGATGGACGAGCACGCCGATCCCGTCCCACGCGATGGGCGTTGCCGAAAGGCCTGGGGCTTCAGTCCCGGTAACGGCGACGTGGGCCTGGCCCGATTTGACCATCTCAACCGGTTTCGAATTGGTATCCCACAGGACATCGAGATAGGCCCTCGGGTTGGCTTTTTCAAAGGCACGGGCGAGGGGTTCGATGGTCGTCAGTTCCGGTCCGTTGCCGGCAATGGTCAGGCTCCCGGCGACGTCCGCAAAGGTGACAAGAGCCATTCCCCAGCTGAATAGAAGGCTAAGGCCTAGCGAGAGCATGAGTCTCGCGAACATAGGATCTCCATGGGGTTGGGGTGGGTATTGAGAAGAAAAGGACGACACGCGTACACATGCCGGCCACGGTCAATGTCAGACAGGCTTCTAATTCAGTTCTCCGTTGTGCCACCGGTTCCGGCTGAAGGATCAGAAGGTGGAGACGAGTCGGGCGTTGCGCGTTTACCCATCAGCGGAGGGAGCTTGGCGAACTTTTCCATCCGTTCGTCCAACATACTGTAGGCCTTCATTTCGGCGAAGCCGGTTTTGTGAGTCCCTTTCACTTGTGTCGTGCAGGCAGACAGTAATCGCGTAGCGCTCTGGGCATTACAGTGAGGGCATACGGTGTCTTCCACTCTGGCATGGACGGACTGAGTGGCGTCAAAGTGCTTCTCGCATTGCCCACAACGATATTCATAGATTGGCATGGTTCGTATCTTTCACGTCAGATGAAATCTGCACAGAGAGAGAAAGCGCTCTTGACCGACCGTTGAGCTTTGCCTTATTCTACACATCTCGTTGATATGACTTCTAGTGGGCTAGCAGTCTGCGGAAAAACTATTGTGACACGGTAAAAATTCATTGGCCCACACATCTAGGGCTAGAGAAGAACACCGCGCAGGATGCTCAAAAAGGCGGCCAGCGAGGCTGCAGCGAGTGAAGGGCCGACGTGTACCCTCTGGAGTACGTGGAGGGTCTAAGCGATGCAAGAACCAAGCTGGCAGACTTTTTCAGCATCCTGTTAGAGGAGGATTTTGATGTCTCTGTTGATTCGTAAGTACAAGAGTGTCGGTGGAATGATGCAGGAAGAGCGGATCGACGACCCGGATCGGATCGAACGGTACATGAAGCTCTTCGACAAGGATGATATTAAGAAGCTTGAGACAGGCGTCAAGGTCTTCATCGAGAAGGATGAGTGGCAACTCCTGCCCTAAGTTGTGTCGCACGACTTAATCATCGACAAGACCCCATTGTAGATTGAATCGGAATACGATCGCTGGTCGGGGTTGTGTCCAGCCTGCAATTACGAGGAAATGGCCGTGCCGTGCTCTGCCTGTGAGGTGCTGTTTCTGTGAGCTACTGGATTCACATCGCGCGTTCGATCGATCGGGTCACGCTCCACAAAGATCGTTGTTCAGAGGTGCCGTCTACGTCGATCGGCTCCTCAAGCGATTTTTGGGAAGGCGGGTGGTTCGATTACCCCGATAAGGCGCGAGCGCTAGCGGCGATGGAGCAGGCCGGGACGACCGAACAGCGCCGTTGTGCGCTGTGCAAGGCCTAATTGCGAAGTGCTGAGTGCTGAGTTCTGAGTAGCGCGAAAGGGATCTCGTTACTCAGCACTCAGTTCTCAGCACTTGTCTGACCTGATGCCACGACTTGCGCTCCTACTGACAACGCTTATCTGGGGCGCGACGTTCCCCGCTACTAAAGCGGCGTTGGAGCAAATTCCTCCGTTCTCGTTTCTGTTTCTCCGATTTTTCCTGGGTGTCGTACTGGTCGGGGGCGGGTTTCTACTCTGGAGACTTCGCTTGCACCGCGAGCCGGCGGTCTTGCGGGCGAGTGGGATCGCTACCTGCTGGCTGTTCCTCGGCTATGTTCTCCAAACGGTCGGACTCCACTATACCACCGCATCGAATTCCGCCTTTACTACGGCGCTGTATGTCGTCATTGTGCCATTGATCCTGCGCCGATTCGACCGGCGGGTGTGGCTGGCCACTGGGATTGCCACTGTGGGACTCTGGCTGCTGGTGAAGCCCAGCGCATCCGGGAATCTTGGCGATCTCTTGACGCTTGGCTGTGCGGTCTCGTTTGCCGCGCACATTGCCTGTCTGGAACGGTTTACCCGCGAGGTTGATGCGCCGTCTTTGTTTGCCTGGCAGATGATGGCCTCGGTCGTCTTATTGCTTCCTACCATGCTGATTGAGCAGGCGCCGGCTCAGGCTTTTGCGCCGACGGCGTTGTTGCTCGTCGGTCTTGGGGTGACGGGAGGGCTTGCGACCGGAGCCTTTGCCGTTCAGATGTGGGTGCAACGCATTGTGCCCGCGCAACAGGTGGCATTGATTTTTGCATCGGAGCCGGCCTATGCGGCCTGGCTCTCCTGGTATTTCCTGGGAGAAACGTTGGATACTCAGGGGTGGATTGGAAGTGGCCTCATATTGGTGGCGGTGGTGGTGGGTGCTTACGGGAGCGGCCCTCGGTCGTCGTTGCCCGCAATCAGCACAGTCCAGCCGGTCTAGCGTGGACTAGACATGAACGCATCTGCAGCAATCGCCGATGCCTGACTCAAACGAGATGGGCGAGACTGGCGGGGACAGAGCGTACGCGTCACGCGAGTCTTGCTCCTCGCGCTTGTTGCGCGCCACTCTGCCGGTTCGCGACGAACCGTCATAAACAACGTGAGCAAACTTGTTATAGGGAGTCAGATGGCACAAAAATTTGCTAATGGACGTTGGGTGCAGGAGGGGTTTCTGGACAATCGCATTGACGGAACGATCGTGGGGCGGATTGTATTTGCGGTGGTCGGTCCTGTCGATCTGTATTTACAGGGAAACTTCAAGCCCGATATCGCGGGGCAGGTCATTCAGTTTCGGAATCGCCGGTTTGAGGACGAGGATCTGGCCGGGCAGGTGATTGGTGACATGGAAATCCCTCAGATTGGGGATGTGAACTTGATCTCGTTCGATCCTCATCCGAACCTCGCTCCTCATCCGTATATCGAATGGTTCTCGGCGAGGAAGAATCACTATCGTATCGAACTGGAGCCGGGAGAGGCTTGGATTGTTCCTGTATCAGAGATGGGTGAAATCGATCGGGTAAGTCGAACGATTCGTGAGGCGCTCGTTGGGCAGGTGGCTGAACGGTCGACCCAGGAGCCCACGGAGTGGGTGTAGTGGCTTAGAAACTGTCTCTCGTGCCTCGCGAAGCGTCCCTCAGCAGGCTCAAGACAGCCTGAGCCTGTCGAAGGGCGTCTTGCGAATCGAGTTTTAGGTGAAAACGACGGTTGCAACTTCGGTACGGTCGGTATGATCTGCCGCCTGCATCCCTGTCAACCGTCGTGTGCGTTGCTGGATCCAGATATCACCAGGAGGCAGTCGAAGGGGATAGGTCATTAGAGGATCCGGCTTTTCCCATGTTGAGGAGAGGGGCTCAGTGGTTTCTGATGGGGCCTGTTCTAGCCCGAGAATGAGGGCGACCGATGCGTTTTCCATAGCCTCAGAAGAGAGAAGAGCGGCGGGCCGGCGTTCCCCAACCAACTGAACCCGTACATGGGATAGGCCCCCTTCCATCATCCCTAACCGAGCCGCTGCACCACGGGAAAGATCCAGTATCCGATTGTTGACATAGGGACCCCGGTCGGTGATCCGTACATGGAGATATTTCCCGTTCGCTAAGTTCACGACTCTGACCACGCTGCCGAGTGGAAGAGTCCGATGGGCTGCGGTCATTGCTTCCATGTCGAACAGTTCGCCGTTGGCCGCCTGTTTGCCATGAAACGACTCGCCATACCAGGAGGCCACCCCACGATCCTCAATCCCCACGTCCAATTGAGACGCCCCCTTAGGAACCCACGAACAGGCACTCAGGAGCATTCCCAGGCTGAGACTCAGCGCCCATAACAGTTGTCGGCTGCTTCCATGCGTTCGGCGGGTCATCTAGTATCACCTCTTGTTCTTGGTTGAACCGCTGTCACACAGGATCATGGCCTGTGTATCCTCACAGTACGGTCCGACCGAGAGTCCTACAATACCGAAAGCGTAGTCTTGACCCCCACTTTAGGATGAAGGGGAAAAGGGAGACGGATAAGGAACTGTTCAATAACGGACCAACAATCTTGCTTGGCTGGGAACCCAGGTGGCCATATATATAGAAGAAAGTACTTGGGCCAGTCAACCCACGATCGGTACGAACGCGGTCGGCTTGATGGGGGCAGGTCTGAAACTGTCATACTGCCGATACTTCAAGGGGAACCATCGGGTCCGGTAACGACCCAACTCATCATTCTCATGGAAGCGTAAATGATTAGCGCTATTGGACTTGAATGTTCCGAGCAAATACCCCATCCCGCTGTTTGACATAGGTTAACCACACCGTTTCACCCACCCTGATGGTCTGAAGCGCGACCCGCTTCCCTTTTCGCACAATCCTGGTTTGGGCTGTCACCTTGGCTCCCACGATCATGTCGTTATGCTTGGTCAACGGTGTCTTGACGACAATCATAGGGGGAGCTTGGGCGACGTTCACTGCCATCACCAGGCCATGAACCCGATAGGTCCGTCCGCTGGCTGCCTCACTGTCTGGCAGAATGCAGAGCAGCATCATCAACGCAGCGATTGCGAATAGTGCCCCCTTTGCTCGACGTACCGTGGTCATCGATCAATCCCTTCAGGCAGGCCTGTCTAAGCGCGAGCGGACTCTAGCAGGATGGAGAAAACGTGTAAAGTTACAGTGGCTGGAACTCGATATTGACTGCCCCAATCCGACTGAGTAAGATGCCCATGTATTGACTTGTTAGGGTGCAGCGACCACCCCGCTGGCAGTACTCCCCAACGCAATCGATCCAATCACCACATATGATTGAAGTCCAACAGATCACGAAGCGGTATGGCCAACATACCGCTCTCGATCGCGTCAGTTTCTCGGTCGCCAAGGGTGAAGTGTTGGCATTTCTGGGCCCGAATGGGGCGGGTAAAACCACCACCATGCGCATCCTGACCTGCTTTATGCCGGCTACCGAAGGCACGGCACGGGTGGCGGGATTCGATTGTGCGGACCAACCGATGGAGGTGAAACGCCGGATCGGCTATTTACCGGAGACTCCGCCGGTCTACCAGGAATTGACGGTCACAGAATATCTTCGGTTCGTGGGCCGCCTTCGCGGTCTGAGTGGAAAAATCCTCACCTCGTCCATGCAGCGTGAAATCGAGCGGCTGGGACTTGGTTCGGTGCAACACCGGCTCATCGGGAATCTGTCTCGCGGATATCGCCAACGCGTCGGGCTAGCCCAAGCGCTGCTGCACGATCCCCAGATCTTAATCCTGGATGAACCGACCGTTGGACTCGATCCGAAACAGATTATCGAGATCCGAGAGTTGATCAAGAACCTGGCCGGCTCCCATTCCGTTATCCTGAGCACCCACATCCTTCCCGAAGCGACCGCCGTGTGCCAGCGTGTCGTCATCATCAGCGGCGGGCGTATAGTGGCCGAAGACACACCTGAGCAACTCTCCGCGCGCCTGCGCCAGTCTGAAAAGATCTCGCTGACCCTCAAATCTCCAGCCGCGGACACCGACAGCCGCTTGAAGGAAGTGCAGGGGGTCCAGAACGTGTTCACGAGCGGCGCCCCCGGTACCTTTCTCCTGGAATGCGAACTTGGCCGGGATGTGCGGGAAGAGGTGGCGCGACTGGCGGTCACCAGCGGGTGGGGGCTGCTCGAACTGAAAGCGATTTCTATGACATTGGAAGACGTATTCCTCCAACTGACCCGACATGAGGAAGGCCTCGAGACAGACACAGGGGTTGCCTCAGCAGAACCGGCAGGCCAGCCAGTATGACACCAGTCCAAGCCATCATTGCAAAAGAGCTGCGTTCGTACTTTGTCTCGCCCGTGGTGTATGCCGTGGGATTCGTGTTTCTCCTGACGGTGGGACTGCTCACCTACCTCTACGTGGTCTTTGCCGGAGCCCAGGCAATCCAGCTGATGCAGGTGCAGGGAAGCGCCCAGATCAATTTAAACGACCTGGTCTTCCGCAATCTATTTGCCAGCACGCGATTTATCCTTCTGATTATCCTGCCGATCCTGACGATGCGGCTCTTCGCCGAAGAACGCAAACTCCGCACCTTTGAACTCTTATTGACCTCTCCGGTCGGCATCAACGAAATCGTGGCGGGGAAGTTCATGAGTGTATTTCTTGTCTTTCTGGGGTTACTCGGGCTGACTGGTCTCATGCCGCTCATGCTCGCTCTCTTCTGTGATTTTGATTGGTATCCCATACTGACCGGGTACCTGGGACTCGTCCTACTCGGCGCCCTCTTTCTCTCCGTCGGTGTGCTGGCTTCGGCACTGACCGAAAATCAGATCGTCGCAGCCTTTGTGAGCATTGGCCTACTATTGGTTCTGTGGCTTCTCGCCGGATTGGGTTCACTGCTCGGGGATACGGCCATCGGACAGGCCGTCTCGTATCTATCATTCATGGAGCACTACGACCACTTGGTGCGGGGGCTGGTTGATACAAAAGACCTGGTGTACTTTTTCAGCGGGTTGGCCTTGATGCTCTTTTTGTCTCATCGAGTTGTGGACTCGGCGCGGTGGAAATGAACCTCAAGACAATTCCCCTTGGCGTGATCGGTGCGGTTCTGGCTGTGGCTGGAGCGATCGGCTATAGCGTCGCCCCGGAGAATCTTTGGCTGGCGGCCCTCCTGGAAGGTTCGGCCCTCCTCTGCCTCATTACTTTTTTCGTCGTTCATTTCAGCGGCCTGAAAGCCTTCTCCACCCGCCGCTCTACGCGCGTAGGGGCCAACAGTCTGTTGATGATCCTCCTCTTCGTCGGCATTCTCGTCATTGTCAACTTTCTGGCTGCGCGCCATTCCATTCGTTGGGACCTGTCGGAGAATCAGAACTTCTCTCTCGCTCCGCAAACGTATCGCGTGTTGCGGAGTCTTCCGCGCGAGGTGACCATCACCGTTTTTACGAGAGAGAAGGATCCCGGCTATCAATCCTACAAAGAACGGCTCGATAGTTATCGACAAGCCAGTCCGAAGGTTTCCGTGGAGTTCGTCGATCCGGAACGGCAGCCTAAAATCGCCCAAAACTACGGTATTACAAGAACCGATACGGCTGTGTTCGAAAGCGCCGGGCACAGCGTCCGGGTCAACGCTCCCTCGGAAGTGGAACTGACAGGAGCGCTGATCCGTGTCTCTCAAGACAGCAAGAAACGTGTGCTCTTTCTCGAAGGGCACGGGGAGCCGAGTTTAGACGATCGGGAGCGAACTGGACTGTCTGCCGCCAGAGAGATCTTGTTCAAGCAGGGGTACGATGTCGGCACCCTCAGCCTGCTGAAAGAGGCAGCCGTACCGGATCATACCGCCATCCTTGTCTTAGCCGGCCCCCGTCGGCCTGTGATCGCCGAGGAGCAAGAACGAATTCATGCTTATGTGGAAAAGGGCGGCCATCTTTTGTTGCTCATCGATCCGGACACGCAGGCTGATCTGAATCCTCTGCTCAAACGGTGGGGCCTGGGGGTCGGTCCTGGAGCCCTGGTCGATTTGCAAGATCGATTAGCCCAAGGCGACCTGACGTCCCTGCTTGTCCGCACGTTCACAGAACATGAAATTACACAGGACCTTACCGCTGCCGTGCTGTTTCCCCTCGCGCGACATATCACCTTCGATGAACAGGCCGGCAGCGCATGGGACTTTGTGCCGCTTGCCCGAACATCGCCGAACAGTTGGGCAGAAACCGATCTGAAGGGCCGTGTCGTCAACCTCGATGAAAAGGAAGACATCAAAGGTCCCTTACCGATGGCCGCGGCCCTCGCGCCAAAGCTCGCACCGGAGGAAGGCAAGCCTCGTCCAGCGATCGTCGTCATTGGTAATTCCACGTTCGCGACCAATGCTTTCGTGAATTTTCCAGGCAACAGCGACTTTTTCCTCCACTCAGTCGGGTGGTTGGCTGAAGAACGGAATATTCTGGCGATCGTCCCAAAGGATTCCGCGCTTCGGCCGTTTACTCCCAACCCCTTGCAGGAACGGGCCCTGCTGTATCTGCAAGTCATTCTTCTGCCGGCCACCATGTTTTTTTCCGGCATCATGGTCTGGCGCAGACGCCGGCGCCTTTAGCTCATGCGTTATTGGCCCACACTCGTCATGGCACTCGTACTGGCCGGACTCGGCTTGTACCTCTATGCCATCGAACTTCCGCAGAAGGAATCGGACGAGCGACAAGACACGGCCGACAAGAAGGTGCTGCTCTTTGACCAGGACACTCTCTCCGGGCTCACCATCAAGACCGATCAACACGAACTCGTGTTCGCTCGGACTCCTGAGAAAGGATGGGTGTTGACTGCGCCTCTCAGCACCGAAGCCGATCAGCGGGAAGTACAAAATCTTATCCGAGCATTGGTCACAGGCACCGTGACCCGCTCCGTCGAAGACCACCCGACTAACCTGAGTCCCTTTGGCCTCGACACCCCGGTAACGACCATCACCGTTACTGCCGGTGCTGCACGGGAGACTTTTTCTATCGGGGATAGCGGTCCCCTTACCTCTACCCTGTATGTCCTTCGTGAATCGGATCGCAAGGTTCTGCTCACCAATCTGGCTCCCAAAGATTTCGTGAACAAGACGTTGATGACCTTTCGCCGCAAAGACCTCTTGCGTGTGTCACAAGGCGATGTCGATCGTATCCGTCTCACCTATGCGACCACAGAAATTGTGCTCTATCAAGGACAGGAAAAACCAAAAAGCAAATGGAAGCTTCGATACCCGATTGAAGGCGAAGCCGATCAAACGGAGGTACGGACTATTTTGTTCAGGCTCGAAGACCTCAAGGCACTGGGCATCGTTGACCCAGGGCCCGAACGCGACGCTCTGGCCAAAGTGCTCACCGTGCCGAAAGTGAAAGTCACCATCCATACGGCCGATGGCGACCAGACAGTTAAGCTGTACCAACCGGACCAGGCCAGCGGTGAAGCCTTTGCAGAAACGAGTTCCACCGGTCCTCTCTATCGCATTAATCCGACCACAATCAGAGACCTGACCAGGGAACTCTTTTCGTTCCAAGACAAGCGGCTACTTGGTATCGACTATACCGACATCGCCATACTCTCCGTCAAAACCCCGACTGAGCAATATGTCTTGATCAACCAACAGAACGAATGGGTTTTAGAGGATCAGCCGACGGAGAAGTTAGACCAGCAGGCCACCGACTTGTTTGTCAGCCGTGTCGCCAATGTCCCAGCCGAGGAGCGAGTGGTCAAACAGGCCGGACCGCTGGCCCCCTATGGCCTTGTGACACCGGCAGCAGAATTTATTGCTACAGGAAGGGATGGGAAAATCGCAGGGAAACTTTCGATTGGGAGCCATGCCAACGGATTGGCCTACGCCATGGGGCAACGAATCCCAGGCATTTTCCAGATTCGTGCCGACCTACTCACACAGGTCCCTATAAAGAACGACCTCTTGGCTTCCCAAACAGAGAAGACGTCCGCCGGACACTAACCAGACCCGGTCGGTCTAGCCCTCTCACCTCGATGTAGCCATTCCGATTGATTGTCTCGCGCCACATTGTCTGGAGCCAAGAAACTGAAGTACGCCTCACCGGCCCACCTATCTATTAGGTATCGCCAGAAGTCTGTCACAGCTCTCTAACAGCTATGAGAGAGCATCCTGCTAAATCTCCTCATTTAAGTTTCTAAGGCTCAGACCGATACAGACGCAGAGCATCGTCTACATATGGACATGACGGTCGGCTCAGACAGTCCCGTATCTGTCCGAGCCCGGAGGTCTTAATGGACACCCCCGTACCTATGCGCGCATCCCTCGCAAAAACGATCTTGGTCGTCGACGATGACCCATCAACGATGTTGATCTGCGTGAAGACGCTCCGTACCGAAGGGTTTACTGTTCTTGAAGCAGAAGGCAGTCCGGAGGCGTTACAGATCTTGTCCACCCACCAAGGACCAATTGACTTGCTGCTGACCGATCTCATGCTGCCTCCGCCGGGCTTTCAATTTGCCGCCACAAAAAATCCGTACCCACGGGTCCATGGTCACGACATCATCCAACGCGCCCTGGCCATGAAGAAGTCGTTTCGCGTGATCTTAATGTCGAGCCTCTCATACCATGAGCGCAAGGCGTACCAAATTGGCGTCGATCATGTGCCTTTTCTCCAGAAGCCCTTCTCTGTTGAGGTCTTGATGCAGTTGGTTCACGAGGTGCTTGCCTCGGCACCGCTTTCCTACGACGACTCCGCCACCACGTCGATCGGCAAACAAGACGATCGGTGGTATGGCTAACTTCGCGCCCCGTAGCTCAATTAGATAGAGCAGTGGTTTCCTAAACTGGCTTAGAATAGAGGCCTCTTGTGATCATTAATGGTTACAAGGGGTTTTTTGTTATCTCGTTGGGTGACGGGGGGTGGTGGGTGATGGTATAAAGCCCCCTACGGACACAGAGAAGGGCACACCCAGAAAAGGCTTTTTGGCGTTGGTCACACAGTTCAGGGGATGTCCATGAGCGGTCAACGCCACCCGCGCGGACCCATATCTATCGAAGCAGTGCCCCTCTCCCATATAATGCGAGGTAGGGTATCGGGTGTTGAAGGGGACGACGCTTTCATAAGGAGACTTGGTCAATGAGTTTGTTGAGGAGGGAGCTTGAAACTTGATCGAGAGATATCAAGGGTGGAGGAGAGGAAAGCCGTGATAAACAGAATGACGGCATTCGGAGTCGGGCTATTGCTTGTTCTCTTGGCACCAGTCATCCCGGCCATGGCAGCGGAGGTTAAATTACATATTCCTCCGGTGTTTCAGGAACGCCCTAGTTGGTGTTGGGCAGCCGTTGGAGAGATGGTCTTCAAATACTATTACGTGCCGGCTGCTCATCGGACAGACTATCAGTGTGGAATCGTGCAGGGTAGAAACCTTTGCACAGGGATGCCGAATTGCGTTGAATGCGATCTTCCGGCTGGCGATGAAGCCACCGTGGTGAGCATGCTTCAACAGTATCCTGTTATGGCTACACGGGGTGGTGCGGCCGGAGATATCACGCTGACAGTCCAATTGAAGGCCGACAGCCTTTCCGAAGCAGAAGTGAAAAAAGAGCTCAATGAAGGCCGCCCAATTATTGTTGGAGTTTCCCCGTCTGGATTCAAGGTAGATGGCATCTCTCAACATATGGCCCTCATCGTGGGCTATGACGATCGCTCCGGAAACCTGATGCTGACCGTGAATGATCCGTTCCCCTTCGAAGACGATCGCTTCCTCTGGATCGGGAACCCCTATCAACCAAACATGGATATGTCAGGAGAAAATGATGGCCAATATGAAGTCAGTTTCGAAAGATTTCGCTCAAAGATAAAGTGGAACCAGACGATGTACCGAATTACCTGCACCGGGCAGGGTTGTCCGTCCGACAGCCATCAAGTGGGGGATGGCGTCGCTGGGAAAGACGACCGTGAAGTGATTCAAGCCGTTCTCACGGCATCCCCCGGAGACTTCAAAACGTTACGCACAGGACATAAAGCTGTGGATACTACCGGGACAACATGGCGGTCCAAAGTTGCCTTTGCCGGTGCCAAGCAATGTCTGGTGAGAGACAAAGACGATTCTGATGGAGCGAGATGGAGTTGCACGTTCAAATTTTCAGACCGGTCGGAAGCTGAAAAAGCGGTGGAGGATATTGTTAAACGATTGCGCAATAGCTTGCCTGATGGTTGGATCGGAACGGATCTCGATGAGGAATCTGACGCAGAGCTTTACACCAAGACAGTCAAGTTCTCTGTAAAAAAACCAGGAGCGAATTCGGTGATTAGGTTGTATTTCATTGACGTAAAGAAGAGTGGGCGGGTCACAATGTATCTTTCCGTGAATAATTAACGTCCCGGCTAAGGCGATGACAGGATCGGCCTCTCCGTCAGCTCCGGAGACTTTATCAAGGCTTGGCGAACCGCGTGTTCGAACGCTGGCTTGACGGGGATCATCCGGTACGATTTCCGTCATAGCGCCGACCGCGAGCTTCATAGGGATGATATGGGCACAGGGCCCTCAATCTCCGCTTCCAATCCACCCCTAAGTGCGCTAAATTCACGCCACGCCCCCGTAGCTCAGTTGGATAGAGCAGCGGTTTCCTAAACCGTTTGTCGTACGTTCAATTCGTATCGGGGGCACCAATTTTCAATCGCTTAGATGGTTACATGCCACTTTCATTAGCACACTGTGCTCGAAACTGTGCTCAAATTGAACTCCATGAACCAGAAGCTCCTCGATTGACCTGCCCGGGCAAATTTGGTCCAGGGTGAATGATAGACTGGGCCGCAACCAGGGAGGTCAGGGTCATGCCCAAGAAACGGTATACGCCTGAAGAGATCATTCAACATCTGCGGACGGTCGAGCTCGACACCGGCAAAGGCCTGGCGGTACTTGACGCCTGTCGGAAGCTCGGGATCACCGAGCAAACGTACTACCGCTGGAAAAAAGAATACGGTGGGCTGCGCGTGGATCAAGCCAAGCGGCTGAAGGGGCTGGAGCAGGAGAATCTGCGCCTCAAGCGGATTGTCGCCGACCAAGCGCTGGATCTCTCGATCCTCAAGGAGGTCGCCTCGGGAAACTTCTGAGCCCGGCCCGCAAGCGCGAGGCCGTGGGGCACGCCGTCACCGTGCTCCATGTGTCCGAGCGTAGGGCGTGTCGGGCGATCGGCCAGATCCGGTCCTCTGCTCGGTACGTGCCACGGCCCGATCCGTTTCGAGAGCGGTTGCGCCAACGGATCATCGCCCTGGCCAAGGAGTACGGGCGGTATGGCTACCGCACAGTGACGGATCTCTTGCGGCGCGAGGGCTGGGACGTGGGCAAGGATCGCGTGTACACAATTTGGCGGCACGAAGGCCTCCAAGTGCCGCAGAAGCAACCGAAGCGCGCCCGACTCTGGCGGGCCGATGGGTCGTGCCTCCGGCTGCGGCCCGAGCGGCCATCACGTGTGGTCGTATGACTTTGTGGCGGATCGGACGCACGACGGCCGGCCCTTTCGGATTCTCAACATTCTCGACGAGTACACGCGCGAGTGTCTGGCCTCGGTGGTGGCTAGACGGATCCGCTCGCAGGACGTGCTCGTTGATCCTGGCCGATCTGTTCCTGAGTCGCGGGACTCCCGACGCATATTCGGTCGGACAATGGGCCGGAGTTCATCGCGCGCAAGCTCAGACAATGGCTGAACGCGCTGCAGGTGGCGCCGCTCTATATCGAGCCAGGGTCACCGTGGGAGAATGGCTACTGCGAATCATTTAACGGGAAGATGCGCGATCAACTGCTCAACGGCGAGTTGTTCTACACGCTGAAAGAAGCCCAAATCATCATCGAACGATGGAGGATTCACTACAACACGGTCCGTCCGCATAGCAGTCTCGGGGGCCAGCCACCAGCTCCCGAAACCCTCCAGCTTGCGAGCTGAGGACTCACATGGTAGGTGGTACAAATACTCCCGGCTGGTCAGGTTTCCCCAACAACGTTAGTTTTCAAGCGTTAGACCGTTTCTATAACAAGGAGGGGGAAAACAGGTCCTACTAGAGGTGGCCCCATGTGTTTGGACAGAATGTTCCATTTCATAAGTGGAGCCTCGCGGTAGTCTGCCTACGCAGCGCTGAGCCGTGTGGGCAGGTTGTCAACATACACTCCATTCGGTGTGTGCCCGTCAAGCGCCCGGTGCGGCCTGGTCTGGTTATAGAACGTCAGGTAGCGTGCTAATCCCTGTTGTGCGGCGCTGACCGTCTCGTAAGCATGCAGATACACCTCCTCGTATTTGATGCTCTTCCAGAGCCGCTCGACAAACACATTGTCGCGCCAACAGCCTTTCCCGTCCATGCTGATCTGGATGCCGTGGTCTTTCAGTAATCCGGTGAACTCCTGGCTGGTGAACTGGCACCCTTGATCGGTATTGAAGACGGCTGGGGTGCCATACCGGTGATCGCCTCCTGGACAGCATCCAGGCAGAAGTCGGTGGTCAGCGTGTTGGACAGCCGCCACGCCAGCACCCGGCGGGACTCGCCCAGTCCGAAGACGGCGAACAAATACACGAAGCCGCGCTTCATCGGAATATACGTGATATCCGCCGCCCAGACGTGATTCGAGCGCGTGATCTCCAGATGGCGCAACAGATAGGGATAAACCGTGTGGGCGGGATGCCGCTGGCTGGTGCGGGGCTTGCGATACGCACCGCGATCCCCATGCGCGTCATCAGGGTCCGTACTCGCTTGCGCCCAATCGTGTGGCCCTTCTCGCCTGAGCAGGTCCCGCAGCATGCCGGGCTCCGGCAAACGGATGGTCCAGATGGAGCTCGTCGATCCGACGCATCAGCGCCAGCGCTGTTGCCGACACGGGCGTCGCCTGGTAGTACGCGGTCGCCCGCGAGAGTTCCAGGAGCTGGCATTGCCGCACGACGGGCAGTTGTGAGTTCGGTCGATCATCGCTTTGCGCTCAGCAATCCCGCCTTGATGAGCGCGTGTTCTAAAAAATCATTCTCCAGCGCCAGTTGCCCGATCTTCGCGTGGAGGGTCTTCGAGATCCGGTGTGTCTGACGTCGGTTTCGTCCCGCCAAACACGTCCGCGGCCCGCGCCAGCAATTGCTGCTTCCATTCGGTGACCTGGGTGGGATGGACGTGAAACTGTTCTGACAATTCGGCCAGGGTCTTGTCGCCTTTGACCGCTGCCAAGGCCACCTGAGCCTTGAGGGTGGCCCCGTACTGCGTCTCGGTCTCTTCATCGCCTCGCTCCTCTGGTTTGCCACCACCCGGTGGCTTCGGTGAAGCCAGGCTACCACTTATCACACTGTCCGAATTTCCGGGGCCCCTTCTACTCGCATTGATCCACCGATACTCCAACCTGTCGCCAGGCAGATCTTACTTTGCATTTATAATCAGAATGTTGTCACCATAGTATCTGGGTCCCACTATGGAAACCGCAGTAACCATTTCAGCAGCAAATTGTTCAAATGTTGGCTTGTACGAAATACGACCTTGGCGACGGAGTTGTTTTAAAGTCTCAAAATATACTTCCGCCCAGAAGTCCCTTCTCATCTTCTCTGATTAATTTTGTCGCCACTAAATTGGGGATGCTACTATTTATATGAGCGATATTTACACCGTTCCAGGTTTCTTCACCGTTAGGAGTATTTTGTTTCTCCATACATGCTCTATTTACTTTGCTGCTCGCATCCGACGGTTGAGGATAATGTTTGGTTTTAAATATGCTGGGAGGATCGATTTGATTGTAACCTGACTTTCCAGGATTCCTAAGATCGCGCGCTTCTACTCCAAGGGCGAGTTCCCCAATTTTCCATGCTTCTCCACTACTACCGATGACGTCATGTCCCGGAACTGACTACGCATTAGGACTGAAAAGATGTCAGCGAGGGACTCTCTCATCGCTCCAGGTATCTCGCCATTCTCCCCGGTGCAGGAATTCACGCCTCGACCGTTTCGGACGATTTGGCTAATTACAAAGTGACTGTATTCATGCATCAATATGCTTAAATCGTTAGCGATGGAAGAATTGCCTATGGCGAAATAACCGCCCATCCAAGCAGCATTTCCCTGCAGATTTAAATTTTTTGGCTCGTACAAAATTTTCGACGGATCGCTAAAATAGTCGGTCTTTGATCCTGTAACACTATCTTTTTTACGCCAGCCTAAATTATTTCTAAAATATCTATACGACCTTCTCAAATTAGCGATTGCTGCAAGTCCATCAGGAATATTATGACTCCAACGTCCATTTCGTTGCGTTATTCGCTCGGCACTTAATGGAAGATCCGATGCATACGAGCCTGCGACACTGGAAGTTGGTAAGGCGGCGCTATCAAAAAGCATGGATTTCGGCTTCGCGAGGTTCTCCCTGTCACCCATGGACCATTCATCTGGAGCCTCAGCCGGCAACAACTGGATTTCTACTCCTTGCGCCACTACAGAACCGTTTGCAAATGAAGGAGAAGGACCTTCGAGCGGATGATTAAGTGTTTCGTGAGTAAGGGCATCAGTGTAGAAATCAAAGTTCGTATTAGCATTGTTTGATTTTATGACCTCAGCTTCAGCTACCAGGCCCCAAGCGGGTCGCCAAATCATTGTATTTGTCCTAATAAATACCGGCCACTGCACATATACCGGCCACACTACCCCGGCAACCGCTTTTTGTATGGTGATAAAGAACTATATTTCGTATTTTGCACTAAAAGGAGAAACTCCGGAGCGGTAGAGTGCACGTATTGCAGCCAGATCGGATGTCAAAAGCGGTTTCCCCACTATGTCAACTATTACATTGTCCTTGGAGATGATGAACGCTGATGCATGGACCATCAATTCTGGCTCCATCAAAAAAATACTCGTAAAACAGATAACGATCATCGTTGAAAGTGTCGCTATTAGTCCATTTAATTACCAGATCTTCCTTCGTATCAAGTATGACATCTTGCGTGTCTTCAATAAGTGTCGTATTGAGTATGTCCAACGCCGCCTCATTTAAACCCGACTCTACATAATCTTGGATAAATCTTGTACTTGAAGATCATACAGCCCGGTCTGATTCGCGCACGCCTTTCCTTTGGAGGCAGACCCGCTAGTATGTCCAAAATTTTGTCGGCAGCTTTTCCCTCTGTTCGGGAGATCAAAATGTGCTATCGCCTCATTCAAGACTGCGATTAGACGCTCACCTTCCTTTAAATCACGGAGGAGGTCTTGTTTCGCTAAACGAGTCCCCCTTCAAAACCGACGACAGAGGATCATCAGCCGTCATTACGATGTTTAATAGTTTGCCAGCATCCCTCACGTCGGGTCTCTGTCGAGAAAAGGAGAGGCCTTCACACCTTGGTCAAGGCCAAGGATGACAAATTGCGAACCTCCAAACATCACTTCCAGCTTAAGCTGAGGATATAATTTTGCTAGTCCTGCTGTTAAACGATTTTCGTCTTCTGACCGTGATGTTCCTTTAACGAAGAGGATTTCGCAGACCCCAAAAAGTTCTTCCATATTCCCTTATAAGCTTCTGTTTCGTAGCTTTTCCATAAAGAGTGGTTAGCGGGATAGAGGAAGTTATAATAGTAAGCGGTCGTCGGAGTTCTAGTGCCTTCCTGACCGAAGCCACCCAGTATACTGATTCGTTCTGCCTCTCCAATATGCGACTCTAAAATCAATTCCAGGTTGTCTTTGAAAAGATCAAGGCAAGGTTGTTGAAGATCAAGAAGATTATCAACACTCCATTCAAGCACTTTTTGAGTTCTGAACCTGGTGATCGTATAATTTCAAACCTCAGATCCTGGAGGTCACCAATCTGCTGCCGTCAGGCGACGTGCCGATTTCTGGGAGAGAGCTCTGTCCCCTAAAGCGCGGGCCTCGGCGAGTACCTTCGAAGTGTCAAGATCACTAAGCGTTTTGGCAGCATATCCAATTTCTGTACTATAGACTA
>CAWAKW010000003.1:0-83374 GCA_963782735.1 Nitrospirota bacterium | reverse complement strand
CTTCTCAGGGCAGTCGATCCCGCTGAGGCGGATGCGGTCAGTGTGGTGGTTGTGCAGGACTTCGAGGAGCTGGCCATCGGAGGTGTTGGCGGCGAGGTCGGTGGGGCGAGGAGTTTAGGTCCATTGCTCTCCTGGTCGTTTTTCTGCAGTGTCGGCGCCCTCACATTCCCCCTCGGTCAGCTCGGGGGATGGTGAGTTTCGCCTCAATAAACTCTCGATGTGCCAGCTTCAGACTTTTCGCGATGAATAGAATCATCTTAATTTCCTCAGAGGACGTTGTCTGCGCCGCGTTGGCCACCTGAAATAAGACGCGCACGAAATCATTCCGTTCTTGGCGCGTGGTCTGATCAAAGAAATTCCTGGCCAGGCGAACGACATCCAATCCTTTGACCGCTTGCGAACACCCAATCTCGGTTACCAGATGGGCCTCAAGATCCGAAAGGGCCCAGCCTTCTTTCAGGGCCTGGGTCATTGTGCGCTTCTCTTCTGGCGCGACCTCGCGATCCGCCCATGCCACATGAGCCATCAGCCCAGCGGCTAAGCATAGCTTGCGGATCTGGGCATCGTGCAGGGTGACCTGCTGCCCGCGCTTTTCCAACTCGGTGACGAGATGGTAATACACGCGGTTCTTAATGAAATCATCTAACCGCTCTTCTCTACTGAGCTCAGCGCCAACTCTGCTTCGTCGTTTTCCCATCGCGCCGTGAATGGTTTGGGTGAGGTGTGCCAGTAGCCCGGTTGAGGCACCCTCCACATCGTGTTTCACCTGAGCGAGAGCCGTGGCTTCTGCGGGCGTCAACGCACCATCCGCTTCTACCAGCCTCGTAACGGTGTCGATGACCAACTGCTTCTCTTCTGTCCAGCGAATGGCGCTGACCACCCGTTTCAGCAGTTCCTCCCGTTCCTCAGGAGTGACCGGCGAATCCATGTATATCTCAAGTTGTTGCCAATCCTCTCCGGTCAGGTCGGGAATTACAAAGAGCAGATCTTTGACGGCATTGAGTTCCTCATGGACAAGCGTTCCATCTGCCCAGGCGACCGCGATGACCAGTTTTGCGAGATCTAAAACAAATTGCTTCTCCGCCATCCGGCCCTCGGTTGCTTCGTGAAATCTTCAACGACAGATTATGACTCGGACCAAGGCTAGACTGCTCGTAAGGAGGTGTCAAGGCGGGTTGCCCAGGACCGTTGGTGGCTCTCTGCCTTTTCCTGCCGCCACTCCCTCGGCGGCACCGGCTGGGCGCGTCTGCGCTTTGTTAATCCTCATCCGAGAACACGCCAGGGCCAGGGCGTACTTTGTGAATCAGCTCTTGCCGAGCCCGTCGTACTTCCTCATAAAACCGTTTCAACGGAACCGCATATTCTGGCTGCTGTTCAGAGATGAGCTCGGCGAATGTCACTGTGGGTATTAATCAATTGAGAATTTCGAACAAATTCCCTTCCCGCTTGCTCCCGTGCCTTACACTTCGGACTCTCGCTTTTACCAAGACGCTATTTTGTAATTCACATCCGATCTGATCGAGGTCCTTAATGAACTTGTCCAGCGCTTCTTCGTGCTCAGGCTGCGATTGAGCCCAAGCTTGAGCATGTTCTTTTGTGCGCTCTAAGCAGGTGAAGATCTCAACTATTGAAAGTTCCATAGCCTTTGGTCCTTCCCCTATCGCTTCCGCCACTCCCACGGCGGCACCGGCTGCGGATCAGCCCATAAGCCTTTCCGCGCTTCTCGTGCCTCCTGTTCTAACCTCTCCTGCTCCGAATCCCCTGGCGCATACTTCCGATACCACCAGCACCTGCCCTACTTCACGAGTTCCTGATTCAGCTTTCTCCTCTTCTGTAGGGGGATATTGACAGCGTTAGGTGCGGGGTCCATAACGTGACTCCCACGGCTTGCCGGAGCCGCTCGGTAGTTGGAGTGCGCTCCCATGCAGAGCCAGCCAGGCCGTTGTCTTCACTCGAGACCCATTCCCGGTTTGCAACCAATCACCGATCTCACCGCACTCGTCATTGTCCGCCTCAGTGTTTCGCCGATACCGGGAATTACGGTTCACTCGGCACACTCGGGCCTGAGCGTCCCAACCACACACCTAGATAGTAGGAGGTACCGTGAAGACTAGAAAACACGCAGTGCCGGTTAATGTGGAACGACGGTCTTGGCTCTCGCCATCATCTTGCAGTAGGAGCAGATCTCGGCAGTGGTGGGCTGACTGCATGAGATGCAGGGGTGGAGAACGGCCCGGTCTTTTTCCGTCATGGTGGTTGCAGTCGGCTGTTTCTTGCTTTGTTTCTCGAGAAAGCCCCAGTAGAACGTCTGTTTTGTGCCCGGCGACTCGGTCTCCAGACGATTCAAGACTTCCTTGTACTGGAGCATCTTGGAGCCTTTCGCCATCGGGCATTCTTCGACGATGTAATCGATCCGGTTCAAGACCGCATAGGCCGCGAGTTCTCGTTCCGAGAGCCGGAAGAGGGGCTTCACTTTCTTGGCAAAGCCTGCCACCGAGGCCGGCAACGACGGGCCCTGCTTATCCAGATATTCCTCCTGCCAATGCAACACATTGCCCAAGAGCCGGGCTGCTTCGTCATCGAGATTGTGGCCCGTGGCCATCACATCGTACTGCTGTTCGATCGCCACGCGATTGAATTGGTAGCGTTTAATGGTCCCACATGTGGAACAGGTTGGGCGATGGATGAGCTGGGCCAGTTCTTTGATCCCCGCTCCGGCCTCCTGTGCAACCGTATGGAGGTGCAACGTGGCTCCATGTGAGGCAGCGACCGCCTCGGCGAACTTCGTCACCTTGGCATGCGACTGCTCAGAATAGGTCCCGATGCCGAGGTCCACATAGAGTCCATCGGCGCGATAGCCGAGCTTGAGTAGAATATCCCAGAGCGCCAGGCTGTCTTTCCCGCCTGATACCGCTACGAGAATTCGCTCCTCCTTCCCAAACATCCACTCCGACTTGATCGCACGCGCAACCTGATCGTGGACGAAGCCGTTGAAGCAGTTCTTGCAGAAAGCCGCATTGTGGCGAGGGAGGCCAATCACCGCTTTGGTCTTACATTTGGTGCAATTCATGTCAAAGCAGGCTTAGGTTAAGATTGAGGATGAGTCAGTCGGAGGTTTTTGCTCGGCCTTAGCCTCAACCTCAGTCTGGCTCCCGCCGGAGATCACCGGTCGGATCTCGATCTGATCGCCGTCGTACAGCATTTCGTCTTCCGTCACCAGATCGTCGCCTTTGATCACGAGATGCGCTTCGACGACGAGGTTCAATTCGCGCAGGAGGTCTCTGACTTTCTTGGGGCCTTTGACTTCGACGGTTCTGGCTGGATGGCTCAGCTGGACTTGCATGGGAGGATGATAAGGCCGGCGTTGGCAAGATTGCAAGAAAGCCGTCAGCGCCGGACCTTGAATCGTTTCGCAGATGAACGCTTTATATTTCTGCTTCCCGCAGAAACTTCGCCGATTCTTCCGGTGCCACCGGATTGATGTAGAACCCTGTGCCCCATTCGAAGCCAGCCACTAGGGTCAGTTTCGGAATGATTTCGATGTGCCAGTGGTAGAAATCTCCGGTTTTCTCGTGGAGGGGAGAGCTATGGAGGATAAAGTTGTAGGCAGGTTTTGCAAGGACCTTGTTCATCCGTCGGAGCGCTTCAGAAAGAATCGGCGCGAGGAACTCGAATTGTAGCTTCTGGCTCTCTTCGAAGTAGCCGGCGTGGCGTTTAGGGAGAATCCACATTTCAAAGGGAAAGCGCGGGGCATACGGAGTGACGCAGAGGAACTCGGAATTTTCAGCCACGATGCGATCGCCGTCAGAGAGGTCCTGCCGGAGAATATCGCAATAGATGCAGCGTTCTTTCTGAAAATAATGAGCCCGGCAGCCATCGATCTCCTCCTGGACGCTGGTGGGGATGATCGGCAGGGCGATGAGTTGTGAGTGGCTGTGCTCCAGTGTGGCGCCGGCTGGGCCGCCGTGGTTCTTGAAAATAAGGATGTACCGGAATCGTGCGTCTTTCTTCAGGTCGATCATGCGATCGCGATAGGCCCACAGCACATCCTCGACCCGCTTCGTCGGCATGTCGGCCAGGCTATCTGCGTGGTTCGGGGTCTCGATGATGACTTCATGTGCGCCGATCCCATTCATGCGATCGTAGAGGCCGAGGCCTTGGCGGTCGAGGTCGCCTTCGATCTGGAGCGCGGGGAACTTATTCGGCACGACACGCACGGTCCAGTTCTGGCTGTTGGGCGCCACCGGCTGTGGCCGGTAGGCCATGATTTCTTTCGGCGTCAGTCGCTCTTGTCCTGGGCAAAAGGGGCAGAGGGCTGCGGCTAAAGGCTTGGTACCTTGCAGGGGCATGAAATCGTGGGGCCGACCTTTCCGTTCCGTCGAAATAATCACCCACCGACCGACAATCGGATCACGGCGCAAATCAGGCATCTTTATCCTCCAAACTCATGAATCGTCAAACGTGAGACGTAAAAGGTGAAACGTGAGGCGCCGGATATAAGAAGGCAATCTTTGTCCCAGCGCTGTTTCGTTTCACGTTTCCCACCCATCAAACGCGCCACAAATTCGCTTCAAACTCTGGACCGGGAACGAGGAAGGTCGCAGGTTTGTGATGCGGGTAGCGTGCGACTTCCAAGCGATGTTCCAGCACTAGAATGGTCATGCGGAGTTCCTGCCCGGCTGTGAGCTGTAAGTCCTTGAACGGCACAGCCAGTTCGACAATCTTCCGATGGCAGATCGATTGGTAGGGGCCGATCTCCTGCCAGGATCCGCTTGCGAGTTTCTGCGACAGCAGAAACTGGTCTGGCCCTGACGGTACAAGGGGAAATGACATGCGATAGAGGTGCTCAGGCGTCTGTAACTGCAGCTCGACCGTGAGCCCTGCCTGGCGCGGTTGCGATTGCTCGTCTGGATCGAGCCGGAGATACAACTGATCAAGACTCCAGCCAAACTGGATATCGGTCAGTACCCCTTCGGCTTTCCACATTGCGCCAAGCGGCGGCTGAGGATTGATCCTGCCCGCTCCGCGCCACTCGAAAAAGTCGGTTGCCAGTCCGTCGATGGAAGGGTTCAGCAAGGCGAGCGGCGCCGTCACGAGATCTGCCTCCGGCATGCCGCGGGGACTACAGATCGGCTGATTTAACAAATCCGGTGGAGTCAGTCCCGCGATCGTCCAGACGTTTCGAAGGTGAGTCCGGAAGAGCCGATCAAACTCGTCGTTGTAACCGCTATCAAAATCGTCCCCATACCACCAGAACCAATCGCTGCCTTCGGCGGCATAGAGTTCGTCCCAGGCGGCTTGTGCGCGATCCGAGGGGAGGGTGGAAGAAATCTCGGCAAGACGGGACCGAGTCTGACTCACCAGGTCCCATCCCCGATTGTCTTCCTGGTGACCGATCCAGATCTTGTAGTCCTGATTGATCCAGGAGCCGGAATGGAGGTGACTGACTCGATGTGTGGCCGGCGAGGCTTGGAGCGCTCCGGAGATCGTCGCGGTGGTAGTGCGAACCGCATCGCCATCGAGCGCGCCGGTTGAGCAGGCCTTGTAGAGGAGCGAGAGAAACTGTTCGCCTCCCTCGTGATAGTGTTCCCATGGGTTTTCCCCGTCGAGCACAATCGCGATGGTGACCTGGTCCTGCGGCGTGTCGTAAATGATCTTGCGCAGCCGGCGAAGGACATCTTCGGCGGCCATATCGGGAGTGGTTTTGTGGTAGACGAACCCAAAGGCATCGGAGATCTCCCGATCGCGAAACAGCATCGTGACGTCTTGGTCTTCCGTTCCGACCCGGTAGGGTTGATACAGGTCCCGGTGGCGTTGCCACGGTTGCTGGGCCGCATCGAGTGAGCGAGCGAGGATGCCTTCGTCGGTCGCCAGCCAGCGCAGTCCAACCTTCGGCAACATCGGAATCAGTTCCGGACAGACGGAGCCTTCCGACGGCCAGAGGCCTACAGGGGCTCGTCCGAATGTGGCGGTGTGAAACTCGACGGCACGTTGCAGTTGCATCTCTGCATCTTCCGGCGCGTGGAATCGCGAAGGGAGCGGGAGATCCGGTCTGGCGCGTCGAGTGAAGTCCGTATCGATGACGAGCGGCAGGATTGGGTGAAAGAAAGGGGTTGTGGTGAGTTCGATTTGTTCCCGCTCCATCAATCGTCGATATTGCGGAACAATGTCTTGCACGGCGACAAGTTGGAGGGCTAACACCTCCTGTTTTTCTTCTTCCGTGAAGCCCCTGTTTTTCGCGCGCAGCGCAGCCAGGCGCGGATAGCGACTGACAGTGCCGTAACCGAACCAGGCGAGGTTGTGCCAGGTCTGCAAGTCCAGCAACTCCTGGATGGAAAACTGCCGCGCGATTCGCTCCAAGTCGCGACCATAGATGTCAGCCCCGCGCTTCACGAGCAGTTCATGATAGCGAGGGTAGGGGCGCACCATCGTGGCCCAATTGGCGGAGAAGAAATGTCGGATGAGAAAGGCTTTTTCTTCCGGACGGAGGTCCGCCGCCGGACGCTGCGCATGTTCCAGAAAGAGGTCGCGCACTGTCCCTGATCCGATTTCATTCAGCTGTCGCAGGAGCGAGGGAGTAAAGTTGAACGTGGCTTTGATCGAGGGAAACTTCTCCAGCCCATAGGCCATGTCGTAGTAGGCCTTGGTGGCATGGAGACGCACCCATGGCATACTGGCAGACCCCGCGACCGGGTCCGTGTAATAGGGTTGATGCATATGCCAGAGAAAACAGATGTGGGCGGTCTTCATGGTCGAATGTTATCCGATATGTGTCAGGAGGCTGAAAAAGTCCGCCAGCTTCGTTCTCGTCTCATCGAAATCCTCAACGGAAACCCGGCCGCCTCACCAACTCGGCGGCGCGCACAGACTTGGTGCTCCTTATTCGTCGCACCGTGCGCCCCCGAGGGCACGCCTCCGGTTTCGACTCGCCTGCGGCCTTGCTTGGGGCAAGGCGCGTCTCGGCGCGCCGGGGTTGAGCGGGTGAGAAGTCTGGCCTTTTTGAGCCTCCTGTGCGGTGCGTATTCCAGTTGTTCTAGACGTGCAGACCAGTTAACAACTGCATGTTTATATAGTCTTTCCGTAATCTGTTCGTTATAAGTATCGCATAGGGGTAGGGGATTGGGCGAGAAGAAATCAATGCGTGACGCAACTCGGCAAGGTGTGATGGCTCAGGTGTTTTGGTACTGGGCGCCGGTGGCGCTTTATGCCGGTATGATTTTTTACCTGTCGGCCCAGTCGCACCCGGAAGAGCAGCTGCCATCGTTCTTGCTCAAAGACGTCAGCGATAAAGTCTTGCACGCGGTGGCATATTGCATCTTGTCCCTGCTCTGCTACCGGGCGTTTCGCTGGGCAGCGGGGCCGGCTGTCGCTCGGCAGGCGGTTGTGCTGGCGATCGTGACGGCCTCGGCCTACGGCATCACAGATGAAGTGCATCAATTCTTTGTCCCATTCCGCGAGTCGAGCTGGCTGGATTGGCTGGCCGATACAATTGGTGCAGCCATTGGGGCGATGAGTTGGCGATTCTTTTTGGGTGTCGGTCCACATCCCCGTCATTGACACCTCCCCGCAGGGGGACTACCTTGCGCGAAGCGCTTGGCCTTTCGGGAACGTGTAGCCGGCACTCGGCAATGCTGCGAGCACCATGGAATCTGATAAGGAGGGTGTGACGATGGACGGTAAGACAGGTTATTCGTATCTGGTTCGATTCGGATTTCCTGGATTAATTTGTTGCCATAAGTCTTTCCTTGGTCGGCTGTCCTCAGCCGATACCCAGGGTTTCGATTCCCGGTTCTGATGCGTCTCCCCCGACCATGGCCTGGCAGACGTATAACATGCAGACAAAAGAGAGTGGAGCGATCGTAAAAGATGGCCAGTCAATCGACGTACCGTCCAGCGATCAATACGTGTTGACGTTGCTCGTGGAAGATCCCAACAGCGGCGTGAAAGATGTCACTCTGAGCGGCAGCGTCCAGTATGTTTGCCAACAAAGTGGCCAGGTCGAGGACAAAAAGTTCCCTCTCGAAACGCAGGAAGCTAAACCGACTCCCGACCAGGAGAACAAAGTGCCCATCAGAGCCTCACTTGTCTATGCCGTGGAATTCGGCAAGATGGGATGTAAAGAAAACTGGACCTTTGGCGGAGGGAAACTGTCTCTGGTAGGGAAGGCGCACAATTTCGTTGGTAGCGCTGAGACGAGGACGCTGCACGTTAATTTGAAGAAGTAACGCGCAAGATGAATAAGGCCCTGTCTGTTGAGGGCCTTCCAATTCTCTCTATCACTCCTTAGAGGAGTGGCCGAGGCGGACCTCCATCGCTCTCTTGACCGCTAGGGTTTTCTAAGATCCCCCTTGTAGGAGAGTCCAAATTACCCGCGTCAAAAACCTCCCTTTGGAATTATACGGACTCAGGTCGATTTCCCGAATGATTTGAACTATCCTTAGACCGGTTCAAAAACAAATGTTTTCCCACCGGACCTTGGGGCAAGAGAATCTCCCTCGCCCTGAACAGCCGCTCTGACCACATGAACACCCGTTCATAATTAAGCCCCTCGCGCTCCTCACGCCCCAGGTCTCCTTCCCTATGTGCCGGCTGCGTTTCTGCAGAGGATCCTAGTAATAATCAATCTATTGGTACGTGCCAGCCGTTGTGGCACAGAGGTTGCGGTTCCCTTGGTCGTAGAGCAGACTGGGGGCCGCAATGCTGAAGAGCACGCAGCAAAGCAGGTTAATGAGAAGGACAGACTGGATGAGCGGATTGCTGCTTCTGAGCCTTGCGCTGTCGTCGAATGCCTGCATCGTGACCTATCAGGTGGAACAGCCGACCACGATGGAATCATTCCAACTACCGAGGAAGGATTTGACTTTAAATTATTCTTATATAGGACCCTACGGTGCAGGAGTGTCGCACAAGATCCTCGTTTCGTTGGCACCGGGGGGCTACCCGCTGGTAACTACAGAACAGGGCTCCGACGAGTTCGAACGGGTTTTAGCGAGCAAGGACATGTTCGCGCAGGCCCCCCGCACCCCGATGCCAAATCCACCTGACCAAGACCTGTACTGTTCGATTCGTGTTTTGGCTCACCATTCGGCGCTGGGCGAGTACCTCTACAATACTCCTGTTCAGCGTGACAGCAAAGAGGACTTTATCGCACAAATGGCTAAGGAACCATTGCTCTTGCCAATACCGCTAGCGGTTCTGCTCCAAATGTCTACTGCCATCGTCCCCTGGTGGAGTAGCGGTGCCGGCTACACGGTTGAGTACATCCTCTACGTCGACGGGAAAGAGGAACGGTCCTACTCCTACGAGATCACCAAGAAGGGAGTCGGCTGGATCGGTTTGCTCCCCATGGCGTGGATCAACCTTTTTGCTCAAGATGCGAAAGACGCCTTCCGGGCTACGGCGTATCAATTCGTTCATGACGCTGACAGGGATGGATACTTTGGAGGAAAGTAACAACTGTAGACAGGGCTCATCGCACGCCCTGAGAGGCACATCGGCTCAGGGCACCTTTTTCCTTTTTTTCGTCAGAGGAGGAAAAATTCTACTTGTCTGGTTGCTCACCAGAGGTTGGTGGCACCGGAAAGGGTGTGGATAAGTGTATGACTTTGCCATAGACTCGCCCATAACGGATTGCTGAGATTGCCTGGCTATGCTGCATAGGTAGACTGCAGACTTACTAATTCGTCAGATGCGGAGGAGAAACACGATGAGAACACTGCTTGGAGCACTGCTTCTCGCCTTAATATCGGCAAACACCGTTTCGGCACAAGCGACAGGTGGTGCGGAAGACAACCTGAAGCAGAAAAATATCACGCTGCCTCCGCCAGCCACGCCTGTTGCGAACTACGTCCCTGCGGTACGAGTCGGCAACCTCCTCTTCTTTTCTGGCTCAGGTCCCAGCCAATCCACCCCGAAGGGAAAAGTGGGAAAAGATCTTTCACTCGAACAGGGCTATCAGGCAGCACGTGCTACAGGGCTGAACCTTCTCGCCACGGCTCGGGCCACGATGGGAAGCCTTGACAGGGTAAAAAGGATCGTGAAGGTTCTCGGCATGGTTAACTCCGCTCCGGGATTCACTGATCAGCCAAAGGTCATCAATGGCTTCTCCGATCTTATGGTCGAAGTCTTCGGTGAGGCGATCGGTAAGCACGCTCGCTCCGCGGTCGGTGTGGCCGAACTGCCCTTCAATATTCCAGTTGAGATCGAAATGATTCTTGAGGTCGAGTAGGACTAATCTGAACCTGGCTGCGTGAAAATGGCCACCTAACGACGCATTCGAGCGGACCGCTGGCTCTCATGCTATCTAAATCCTGCAGCGCCAGTGATCAGATGCGTCCTGGTCGGGGAGCCGATCAGGAATCGAAGTATCAGTCAGAGCATGTGCATGTGCTAAAAGTTACCATTAGGGCCAAGATTCAATGGAATCTATGGAGACAGTGAAAGCCACCTAAGAGCCCGATTCAAAGAGAAAAACGGGTAAACCATTTGAAACACCGAGTCTTTTTAAAAACGTCTACTCACATTCCTAAACCGCTGGTCGGGCATCTAGGCCGCCAGAGCAATCCCTAGAATTTCAATGCGGAGAAGGGGCCCCAACAACGGTTGGGTCGCTTGCCCCTTACTGCGCGCATCGGACGAACATCATCCATCTAATTGTTCCTTCCAAGCTCGCTTGCTTTTCTCTCTAGGAAGGACACCCACGTTGGTCTAAGTGCGGCCGTCGAACGAGGCCCTTCTGAGGGCGCGCGTTCCGGGAGCACAGGACCAATGTGGGTGCCCTTCCATCCCCCATCCTTTGAGTGACAAGGTTTCCCCGCATCAGTATAATGCGCAGCCTATGGCTACTGTCGATCCTGCTGCGCCGAAACAACCACTGGCCTTGCCGGATAGTACCCTCGTAGCTGCCACGGTCGAGTCTTTGCTTCCCTTTGAGGGGCAATTCAAAGCACTGGCACCTTTAGCAGGCGATGCCTCTAACCGCCGGTATTTTCGCATCGAGTTGACTGGGAGCGCTGTTCGCTCGGTGATTCTCATGCAGTTGGCCGAGCCGGAGGCCTTCAAGCAATCGGAAGAAGCCGTCAGCGGGTCGACTCATCAGGTCGCTGAACTCCCGTTTTTGAACATCCTTTCCCATTTATCCAAAGTCGGAGTCTCCGTTCCGCGCCTCTATCACTATGATCAGACGGCAGGGTTGCTCTACCTTGAAGACTTTGGCGATCTCACACTGTCGGAAGCCTGTCGCGTGGCGAGTGCGGCAGACGTGGAAGCGCGCTATACACAGGCTGTCGATGCCCTTGTGCATATGCAATCGATGGCGACCTCACCAGCCGATCTGAATTGTCTCGCGTTCCACCGAAGTTTCGATGTGCCGCTCCTCATGTGGGAGTTCGACCATTTTCTGGAGTATGGAATTGTAGCGAGGCAGGGGAAACCGATGTGCGCTAACGATCACCTGCCCATTCGAGGTGAATTCGAGAACATTGCCGAGTTGCTTGCCGGCCAACCTCGCGTCTTTGTCCACCGGGACTATCATTCGCGCAATTTAATGGTCGATGGCGAACGGCTGGGGGTCATCGACTTTCAAGACGCCTTGATGGGGCCGGCGACGTACGACCTTGCCTCGCTGCTGCGCGATGCCTATATCGAACTCGACGAGGTGCTGATCGACCGCTTGATCGACCGCTTCCTCGATGGCTTGGCGACGCATCGACAGGTGTGGACCAACCGAGAAGCCTTCCGCCGCCTGTTCGACTTCACAAGCATCCAGCGTAACCTCAAAGCGGCGGGGCGATTTGTCTACATCGATCGCGTCAAAGGCAATCCCAATTTCCTCGCCGACATCCCGCGAGTCTTGAACTATGTCAAACGCAATCTCCAGAAGTATCCCGAGTTGGCCACGCTCCGGAAACATCTCGCCCCCTATGTGCCGGAACTACAATGAGCGTGAAAGGTGAAACGTAAAACGTGAAACGATTGGAAACCATCCGTTGTTTTTCTCCCGCGCTTCACGCTTCGCTTCCGCAACGTCTTACGCCTATGAAAGCCATGATTCTCGCAGCGGGCTTGGGAACTCGCCTGAGACCGCTCACAAACACGATTCCCAAGCCGCTCCTCCCCATCGCGGGTACGCCGTTGATCGTGTGGAATCTCTTGCTCCTGAAGCGGCACGGGTTCCACGAGGTGGTGATCAATCTGCATCACCTCGGACCGATGATCGAACAGGCGTTGGGCAACGGTTCGAGTTACGGGCTGCGGATCATCTATTCGCGCGAGCCGGTGATTTTGGGTACGGGAGGCGGCCTCAAACAGGCGGAACCGTATTTTTCCGGTGAGGCGGTGTTGGTGTTCAACGGCGATACGCTTGTGGAACTCGACCTCGGTGCGTTGTGTGCATTTCACCAGCAGCGCGACGCTGTGGCGACGTTGGTTCTGCGCAAAGACCCTGAGGCTGCACGGTGGGGTCTCGTGGAAATGGATTCGGACAACCGCATCGTCCGCATTACCGGCCGCGGGAAATCAGAGTCGGGTCCGGTCCAATCCCGCATGTTCGCCGGGATTCATATCCTTCATCCTCGACTCCTGCGCGATGTGCCCAAGAGCAAGGAATCATCGATCATCGACCCCTATGTGGCGGCAATTCAGCGAGGAGAAACGGTGCTCGGGTATGACAGTGAAGGGTACTGGTCGGACATCGGGACGCCGGAGCGCTATGCGCAGGCCGAGCATGACGCATCAGCCGGTCGCATCACCTTGGCGGCAAGACAGCGGCCTGCTTAGCAGGATGCTGAAAAGCCTTCCAGCTTTCCGGAAGGTTAAGGTTCAGGTCAAGGCTGAGGTCGAGAAAGTCTGGTTTTCGCTCAACCTTGACCTCAACCTCAGCCTGTAAGAACTACTCCTGCTCCGCTTTCACCTTCTGTTGCTTAATCAAGCGGGCTAGGTATGTGCGCTGGAGCTTGAGGCGGTCTGCGGCTTTCGTCTGATTGCCCTCTGCTTGTTCGATGGCTTGCTCGATGATGTAGCGGCTATGTTGTTCCATCGACTCATGGTACGGGAGTGAGAGGTAGGGGAGGGGTTCACTCGGCGAGGTGTGACCCATGGCATCCAACGACAACATGTCCGGTTCGATGGTGTCCGACTGGTTCAAGACGACGGCCCGGGCGACGACGTTGTCCAATTCGCGAATGTTGCCTGGCCAAGGATACCGTTGCATGGCCTCCATGGCCGCGGAGCTGAACATCATGCCGGGACGTTTTGCATCCCTGGCATGCCGGTTCAAGAAAAATTTAGCCAGGGCAGGGAGGTCATCGGGCCGTTCGCGGAGCGGGGGCAGGGTCAGGCTGATGACATTTAAACGGAAAAAGAGATCCTCGCGAAACTCACCGGTTTTCACGGCCTGTCGGAGATCCTTGTTCGTGGCGGCGATGATCCGTATATTGACCGACACGAGGCGTGTGCCGCCGACTCGATGGAATTCCCTGTCCTGGAGCACACGCAAGAGCTTGGCTTGCAGCGGGAGCGACATGTCTCCGATCTCGTCCAGGAAGATTGTGCCTCCGTCCGCCATCTCCAGTTTGCCTTTTTGCAGGCGGTCCGCGCCGGTGAAGGCGCCGCGTTCATGCCCGAAAAGTTCGTTCTCGAGCAGCGTTTCCGTGAGGGCGACGCAGTTGATGACCACCAGCGGCATGGCCTGACGCGGACTCCACTGGTGGATGGAACGGGCGAAGAGTTCTTTGCCTGTTCCGCTTTCACCAAGCAGTAACACTCCGGCATCGGACTTCGCGGCACGTTGTGCCGACTCCATCACCGCACGAATTTTTGCGCTCATGCCCACTATCGAGGCGTAGCGGCTGTCGACTTCGGACTTGAGGCAGGCCACCTGCCGTTTGAGGCTGTCTCGCTCCAAGGCTTTGCCGATGACGATGAGGAGGTGGTCTTTGTCCAGCGGTTTGGTCAGAAAATCGTAGGCGCCGGTTTTCATAGCCTCGACGGCGGCATCGATTGAAGCATGGGCGGTCATGACGATTACTGGGAGACCTTCAGCGGGTCTGACTTTCGGGAGCCGCTTGAGGACCTCAAGGCCTGTCAGTCGTGGCATATCCAGATCGAGCAACATGAGGTGCGGAGCTTCCCGCTCGACCAGCTCGAGCGCCTCGACCCCATCGCGTGCGGTCACGGTTCCATAATCGGAGGCCTGCAGTCGATCCTCCAGCATCGTGGCAATATCGGGATCGTCGTCGACGATGAGAATTTTGGCCTTCATGTCCAGTACCGTTAGGCGTGAGGTGATATCGCCCCACTGCACGTTCGGACGATTATCTTGATTCATCGCCTGACGCCTCACCCCGTACCACTCACGGATTTTCCAGGACATTCACAACAAGACCAGTCAGTGGTTTTGGGAAGAAATACGTCGATTTGTGGGGCATGCGTTCGCCGGCTGTCGCGACGGCTTGCACTTCGCTGACTTTTGTCGCGTTGAGCAGCAGTGCCCCGGTTCCCGTTCCCTTCGCCACCCAATCCAAGGCTTCATGGTCATCCTTCGTATAGAGGATGGCCTCTTGTTCCTGTGGCGTCGGACAGAGCGTCGCGACGACGAGTTGTTGAAGCAGCGACACATCGAGCTTGGCGCGAGGAGAGGCTTGCGCGGGCGGACGATGGGCCGGTTTGAGGCTCAGTGTGACGTAGCGGCTGTCTCCCTTCAACGCCAGGCCAAACATCGGAATCGTGCGGCCGTGAGTCCGCAAGGCTTCGATAAATTTCTCGCGAGTGGCTGCTTGCGTGTCCGCGGTGAACGGAAATTCCTGCAGGTCGAATGTGGCGCCCAACAATGATTGCAGATGATCATAAGGAGGCAAGGTTGTGGTCGTGACCCGATGCGTCGGGAGTACGGTCAAGCCCGGATCTTCGAGGGCGGTCAACAGCATCAGCACCGCGTCGTATGGGTGCTGGCCGTCCGGCGATCCGGCCTGTTGCCGACGGAGCTTCTGATAGTTCAACGCCGTCTCGTAACGATGGTGGCCGTCTGCAATAAACAGCGGCTTGCTGCGCAAGGCGTCGACCACGTGCTTCAGTACGGCTGGATCCGTCACAGCCCAGAGTTGCTGACGGAACCCTACATCGTCGCGAAAGTCGATCGGGGCAGGTGTCCCCTTCACCGCCCCTTCCAGCAGGCCCATCACCGTCCCTTGAGGGTCGGAGTAGAGCGACCAGATGGGGCTGAAGTTCGCTTTGCAGGCTTCGAGAAGATTCAGACGATCTGTTTTGGCGGCTGAGCGTGTGTTCTCGTGCGGGTAGATATGCCCCGAGTCGAGCGCTTCCAGTTTAACGGCGGCGAGAAAGCCCTTGAGAATTTTCGTCGGCGAACCGGACGAAGCATAAGGCGGTGTGTATTCGATCGTATGGTAGTAGAGGGTTGGCTGCGCATCGGGTTTCAGCGCCCCGCTTTTCAGCCAATTGCGAAGGGTCGATGCGGCACGGGTGTATCGATTTTCAGTTGGACTGTCGCCGGTTGGTCGAGTCCCAATTCGAGTCGAATGATGTTCTGTGGATGGCGATCGTGCAAGGCCTTCTGCCCAGCCGCATCGATGATGTCGTAGGGCGGCGCCACGACCTGTTTGATATCTCCGACAACCGTCGTATCGTACCGCGTGCCATGAAACGGAATAATCGTCGACATAGTGAGACCCTTTACTTAGTAAATGGTTGAGGCCGTTGCGGCGCAACGGCACGAGAGGTGGAACCTTTCCCGCTGCGCGGCGCCTTCCGATGCCCCGGAGGCGTGGAATACGCAGAAGAAAGGCTATCGGTCGCGGGTAACCATGTAGTCGGCGGTCACCGAGAGGGCTCGTTTGGCCGTGCTGTCTTCGAACTGGTCGAGATCTCGTTGGGCTGCAGCGATATAGGATCGTGCGCGATCCATGGCGTAGGTAATCGAGCCCATTTCTTTCATCAAGTGAATGAATCTCCCAAGGTCTTCCTCTGAGAGGGACCTGCGTTCCATACGGTCGACGATCATCTGCCGGTCCTGCTCCGAACAATGATGCAGAAGATGTAAGAGCGGCAGCGTGGCTTTGCCTTGTCGGAGATCTTGCCCTAGCGACTTGCCCAAGTGTTCGCCATTGGCCATATAGTCGAGCGTATCGTCGGCTACTTGGAAGGCGACTCCAAGATGCAGGCCGAACCGGAAGAGCGCATCTTGCTGGGTCTCTGAAGCATCCGCGAGCATAGCGCCCATGCGACAAGCGGCGGCAATCAAGCCGGCCGTTTTGTATTCGACAATCTTGAGATATTCCGCTTCCGACATGGAGGGGTTGCCGTTGTAATAGAGCTGAAGCACTTCGCCTTCCGCCATCTTCTTGCAGGCACCGCCGAGCACTTCGTTAATCCCATGGTTATGGAAGTCGATAACCTGGCAAAAGGCTTTGGAGTAGAGGTAATCACCGACAAGGATACTGATTTGGTTGCCCCAGACTTTTCGGGCGGTTGGCCGTCCTCGGCGGATATCGGCCTCGTCGACCACATCGTCATGGAGCAGGGATGCGGTATGAATGAACTCCACCAGACTGGCGAGTTGGTGATGATCGCGACCGGTATAGCCGCAGAGTCTGGCAGAGAGCAGTAGCAAAAATGGTCGGATTCTTTTTCCACCGCTGTTCAGGATGTGGGCGGCGACGGTATTGACGAGTGCCACACTGGAATCGAGGTTCGTCCGAGCCTGTCGTTCCATCCCCTCCAATTCATCGCGGTACGCCTCCCAGACGTCCGCCATGGTGTTGATACTGGAGGTAATATTTGGGGTGTGGGGCATGGGGCGGATGGTAGGGCAGCGAAGGAAACAAAGTCAAGCTGGGGACCCCTCTGGGGGCGGCCGACATGGGCTTGTTGTGCCAGAGATAATCTTGACAGGAGAATCGTGCTTCTATTAAGGTGAACGGGACGAAAATGAACGGAATTTGCCTTGTGAGTGACGGGGTTAGCCATCCCGATTGCTTCCCTGGTATAGCCTCAGTCCAGTAGCATACACGCCTACATTTTTAACGAGATACGAACGATGAGCATTCCCGGTCTTCCGCCGAAACAAGGCCTGTACGATCCTGAGCAGGAGAAAGACTCCTGTGGCATAGGCTTTATCGTCAATATCAAGGGCGAGAAGTCTCATACCATTGTTCAGCAGGGACTCCAGATTCTTGAAAGTCTGAGTCATCGGGGGGCGCAGGGCTGTGACCCTTGCACGGGGGACGGCGCCGGGATTCTGCTTCAAATCCCGCACGAATTTCTCAAGCGTGCGGCCGGCGATGCGAGAGTTGCTCTGCCCAATGCCGGAGAGTATGGCGTCGGGATGGTATTTCTCCCGCGCGAAGTCGATGCCCGGCAACAGTGTGAGGCCCTCTTTTCCCGAATGATCGGCGAAGAGGGCGCTCGGCTTCTTGGCTGGCGCGATGTGCCGGTCAAGAGCGATGCGATCGGCGCCGTGGCGCGCAGCACCGAGCCATTTATGCGGCAGGTGTTCATTGCCCGCGATGTCCTCAATGAAGGGCAGTTTGAACGCAAGCTCTATGTTATTCGCAAGCGTGTGGAAACGGCCATCCGCGAATCGGCGATTCAGGGGCGTGACTACTTCTACATCTCAAGCCTGTCGGCGAATACGATTGTGTACAAGGGGCTGTTGCTTCCGGAGCAGATGTCAGACTACTACCAGGACTTGAAGGATGAGCGCTTGATGAGCGCGCTCGCCCTTGTGCACTCCCGCTTCAGTACGAACACGTTCCCCACGTGGCCGTTGGCGCATCCGTATCGCTACATTTGCCATAACGGCGAGATCAATACGCTCAAGGGCAATGTGAATTGGATGCGCGCCAGGCAAGGGCGGCTCAACTCCGAATTATTCGGCCAGGATCTGGCTAAGCTTTATCCGATTGTCTCCGAGAAGCAGAGCGACTCCGCTTGTCTGGACAATGCCGTGGAATTCCTGACCATGGGAGGCCGCTCTCTCCCGCACGCGATGATGATGCTGATTCCCGAACCCTGGGTCGCGAATCCGCAAATGGATCTCGATCGGCGGGGGTTTTATGAGTATCACGCGGCGATGCAGGAGCCCTGGGACGGTCCGGCGGCGGTCTGTTTCACCGACGGCAAGTTCATCGGCGCGACGCTCGATCGCAACGGGCTGCGTCCCTGCCGCTATCAAGTGACGACGGACGGCCTGGTGATTTTGGCCTCGGAAGCCGGTGTGCTGCCGATGGATGTTCGGAAGATCAGGCAGAAGGGGCGCCTCATGCCGGGCCGGATGTTCATGGTCGATACCGTGCAAGGGCGCATTATCGATGACGAGGAAGTGAAGGCCGAGATCGTGAGCCGCAAGCCCTACCGGTCCTGGGTCACGCAATATCGGATTTCGCTCGACGAGTTGCCCGATCCGAGCAATGTGCCGCAGCCGGACCACTTGACGCTTCGCCAGCGCCAGCTGGCCTTCAGCTACACCATCGAAGAGTTAAAGATGGTCATCACGCCCATGGTGGTAGAGGGGCAGGAAACGACGTCTTCGATGGGTACAGATACGCCGTTGGCGGTGTTGTCCGATCGGCCGCAACTGCTCTTCAAGTATTTCAAGCAGCTGTTCGCCCAGGTGACCAATCCGCCAATCGATCCGATCCGCGAAGAGCTGGTGATGTCGCTGACGACCAGTATCGGGCCTAAGCCGAATCTGATGGATGAGCATCCGGAGGCCTGCCGTCGCATTCGGGTCAAGCAGCCGATTCTGACGAATGCCGAACTCCAGAAGATTCGCGAACTCGCCGATCCGCATTTTAAGAGCAAGACGCTCAAGATGCTTTTCCGTGTGGCCGAAGGGCCGGAGGGACTTGGGGCAGCAGTGGACGATCTCTGTCGGCAGGCTTCCCAGGCGATCAAAGACGGCTACAAGTTTCTGATTCTGAGCGATCGCGGGGTCAACGAAGATTGGGCGCCGATTCCGAGCCTCCTCGGCATCGCATCCGTCCACCATCATCTTGTGCGCGATTGCACGAGGACAGAAGTCGGCCTTATCGTGGAGACTGGAGAGCCACGGGATGTGCACCATTTCGCCTGTTTGATCGGCTATGGAGCCGGGGCCGTGAATCCGTATCTGGCTTTCGAGACAATCGTGGACCTGGATCGCGAGAGCTACTTTCCCGAGGGGCTGGACGCGCAGACTGCGGAAGGCAAGTTCATTAAGGCGATCAATAAGGGGCTGCTCAAGATCTTCTCGAAGATGGGCATCTCGACGGTGCAATCCTACTGCGGCGCGCAGATCTTCGAGGCCATCGGATTGAATCGTGAACTCATCGGCCGGTACTTCACCGGCACGCCGTCGCGCGTGGAGGGGATCGGCATCCGCGAAGTCGGCGAAGAGACGCTTCGGCGCCACCGCCTGGCCTATGAGCCGGCGCCGATACGGCAACTCGATTTCGGCGGGGAGATCCACTACCGCATCCAGGGCGAGCACCACAACTGGAATCCGGACACCATCGCTAAGCTGCAGCACGCGACGAAGGCCAACGATCCCAAGACCTTCGCCGAATTTTCCCAGCTCGTGAACGACGAGAGCCAGCGGCGCTCAAACCTGCGAGGGCTGCTCGAGTTCAAGTTCCTGCCGGAGCCGATTCCTGTCGAGGAAGTGGAATCGGCCAAGGAAATCGTCAAGCGGTTCACGACGGGCGCCATGTCCTTCGGCTCGATCAGCAAGGAAGCGCATGAGACCATGGCGATCGCGATGAACCGCCTGGGCGCCAAGAGCAACACCGGCGAGGGTGGTGAAGATCCGGCTCGATTCGTTCCGCTGCCGAACGGCGATTCGAAGAACAGCTACATCAAGCAGGTCGCCTCGGCACGGTTCGGGGTCACGAGCCACTACTTGGTGAATGCGAAAGAACTGCAGATCAAGATGGCGCAGGGCGCCAAGCCGGGCGAGGGCGGGCAGTTACCGGGCCACAAGGTCGATGAGAACATCGCGCGGTTTCGCTATGCGACACCCGGCGTGCAGCTTATTTCGCCGCCTCCGCACCACGACATCTATTCCATCGAAGATCTGGCGCAGCTCATTTTCGATTTGAAGAATTCCAATCCGGATGCGGCGGTATCGGTCAAGCTCGTGTCGGAAGTGGGCGTCGGCACGATTGCAGCCGGGGTGGCCAAAGCCCATGCGGACAAGGTGCTTATCAGTGGCGATTCGGGTGGTACCGGCGCCTCCCCGCTCTCGTCCATCAAGTATGCGGGAGTCCCATGGGAATTGGGCCTGGCCGAAACGCATCAAACGTTGGTGCTGAACGATCTGCGGGGTCGTATCCGGGTCGAGACCGACGGGCAGATGAAAACCGGGCGCGACGTGGCGATTGCCACCTCTGTTGGGCGCCGAAGAGTTCGGATTTGCGACCGCGCCCTTGATCGTCGAGGGCTGCATCATGATGCGGAAATGCCACCTCAATACCTGCCCCGTCGGCATTGCGACTCAGGACCCGGCCTTGCGGAAGAAATTTGCCGGGCAACCGGAACATATCGTGAATTTCTTTTTCTTTGTCGCGGAAGAATTACGCCAGATCATGGCCAAACTGGGCTTCCGGACAGTCAATGAGATGGTCGGGCGGGTGGATAAGTTGAAAGTCCACAAGGCCGTCGATCATTGGAAGGCCAGGGGGCTGGATCTGACCCCTCTCTTACACGCCCTGGACGTGGGGCCGGAGATCCCCCGCTACTGCGTGCAGAAGCAGGATCATGGTCTCGCAGACGTGCTCGATAACAAGCTGATTGAGTTGTGTAAGTCGGCGTTGGAGAAAAAAGACAAGGTAACCCTCGACCTGCCGATCAGAAATGTGAACCGCACGGTCGGGACGATGCTCTCCAGCCGCGTAGCGAAACAGTACGGCCTTGAGGGTTTGCCGGAAGACACTATTACCATCAAGTTCTCCGGTTCTGCCGGACAGTCGTTCGGCGCATTTCTGTCCCGTGGCATCACGCTCATCCTCGAAGGCGAGTCGAACGACTATCTGGGCAAGGGACTATCCGGCGGGAAGATTATTGTATTCCCACCGAAGCAGGCGCTCTATGTGCCTGAAGAAACGATTCTGATCGGCAATACCTCGCTCTATGGCGGGACGCAAGGGGAAGCCTATTGCTACGGCATGGCGGGCGAGCGGTTTGCCGTACGGAACAGCGGTGTCAGAGCGGTCGTCGAAGGGACCGGCGATCACGGCTGCGAGTACATGACCGGCGGGGTGGTCGTCGTATTGGGTCAAACGGGACGAAACTTTGCAGCCGGCATGTCGGGCGGTGTGGCGTTTGTATTGAACGAATCAGACAAGTTCTCATCGCGCTGCAACTTCGGCATGGTGGAGTTGGAAAAGGTAAAGACGGCAGAGGACAAAAAGACGCTGCATGAGATGATCACGTCGCACTTCATGCATACCGGAAGCCGGAACGCGAAGCGCATCCTCGACAGCTGGGAGTCGATGCTGCCGAAGTTCGAGAAGGTGATGCCGGTGGACTATAAGCGCGTCTTGGAAGAGAGAAAGAAGAAAGCAGCCGCAGCGAAGTAGAAGCAAGGTCAAGGCTGAGGCTGAGGTCGAGTAAGAAGAGTATCTCTCGACCTGGACCTTAGCCTCATCCTGAATGGAAGAAGAATGGGTGATATCAAAGGTTTCATGAAGTACGCCCGTGAGGGCCCCAAGCGGAAACCGGTCGAGTTGCGCGTGCTCGATTGGAAGGAGATGTATGAGCCCATCTCCGAAGACAAGCTCAAGGCGCAGGGCGCCCGCTGCATGGACTGCGGTGTGCCGTTTTGCCAGGGTAATACCGGCTGTCCAGTTGTGAACTTGATTCCCGACTGGAACGACCTCGTCTATCGTGGCCGTTGGAAAGACGCGCTCAAGGCGCTCCATACCACGAATAATTTCCCTGAGTTTACCGGACGGCTTTGCCCAGCGCCCTGTGAAGGGGCCTGCGTGCTCGGCATCAACGAAGACCCTGTATCCATCCGCATCATCGAGTGGAACGTCGTCGACCGTGGCTTCAACGAGGGCTATGTCGAACCGATGCTGCCCGTCATCAACACAGGGAAGACTGTCGCCATTGTCGGGTCTGGTCCGGCGGGTATGGCGGCGGCGCAGCAATTGGCGCGCGCGGGGCATCGCGTCACCCTCTTCGAGAAGTCCGATCGCATCGGCGGCCTGTTGCGCTACGGCATCCCCGATTTCAAAATGGAAAAGTGGGTCATCGACCGTCGGCTGGAGCAGATGAAAGCCGAGGGCATCGAGTTCAAGACCGGTGTGACGATTGGGAAAGACATCTCGGGCGAACAGTTGCGGCAGCAGTTCGATGCCGTCGGCCTCACCATGGGCGCGGAGCAGGCCCGTGAGCTGCCGATTCCTGGCCGTGAACTCAAGGGCGTGCATCTGGCGATGGAATACCTGACCCAACAGAATAAGCGCACCGCCGGAATTTCCCTTACGGACGAGCCGATTACGGCCAAGGGCAAGCGCGTCGTCATCATCGGCGGTGGCGACACAGGCTCGGATTGTCTCGGCACGGCGCACCGGCAGGGCTGTATCGAAGCGCATCAGTTTGAATTACTCCCGGAGCCGCCGCCGACCAGGGCCGACTCGACTCCTTGGCCGCTCTGGCCCATGCAGCTCCGCACCTCGCACGCGCACGAAGAAGGCTGTGACCGGCAGTGGAGTATCTCGACCACGAAGTTCACCGGCCACAATGGCCAGGTGACAAAGCTTCACGGCAATCGGGTGAAGTTCGAGAACGGCAAGTTCACGCCGATTCCCAACAGCGACTTCGAGATGGATGCGGATCTCGTGTTGCTCGCGATGGGCTTCACCGGTCCGGTGAAGAATGGCCTCCTCGACAGCCTCGGCGTGAAGTACGATGCACGTGGCGCTGTGTCTGTGAACGAACACTTCATGACCAACCTCGACGGCGTCTTTGCCGGCGGCGACACCAAACGCGGCGCCTCGCTCATCGTCTGGGCCATCGCCGAAGGAAGAAAGATGGCGGCGGGGATCGATAAGTATCTGCAAGCTGGAAGATCTGCGAAGGCAGCCGTGAAATGAAACGAAAGAACTGGTTACTTCGTCGAGATACAGCGGGAAAAATTCTCGCCATACTGTCTATAAAGGACAAGTTGTTGCTGATGGACCTCCTGTCTATCAGAAGGCGGTCGAAGATGGTCTCATGTCGAGCGATATCGTCGACGAGACCTCGAGAACGGCATTGAAGAAATCAGACGCAGATGGCAACTTCTCAGAGAGCGGCTTCTCCCGAATTGTCCAACCGTTGCTCGCCGATAAGCCGTCCAAGTTCTTGAGTTTTCCAAATCCAAACGCGTTGGTTCTCCCATAAAGCACTCAGCACGTGTGCCAGGGCTCGTCGCTTCCTTGGCTCCCGGAGCGACCCTTCCGGACTCATCCGAGCGGAAGCCTTCTGGAATTCCTTCGGCTGCGGTCGATGACCGCAGTGTCTCAGTCAGTTCCAGCTTTCCTTCTCGTCTGAGTCTCGGTGGGTCCCAGCTCCTTCGGCAAAGTCAGCTCTGAGCCCTGGCGCACCCTATTGAAGTCTGAAACAGTTCCGGACGGCATTCGAATCTTTACACGCATGTCCTGAATCGAAGAGGACGCGGTATGTGTAGCCCAGCAGACTGGTTAGGGTTGGGCAAACTGTGCGTCTGGACCGGCAGAAATAGGCTGCGGGCCAATAGGGAGATAGGCCGCGCGAATGGCAGTGTATTCTTGTGGGCGGTTATTGACACAGATCCTCGAAATGCGGATGATCTCACAGCTTTTCAGTCACCAGAGTTCTGGCATGGTCAGGGATAGGCTGTCTGTAGCCATATCCCTTCCGCTGCTCACTTAATAGTTAGGTTTTACGGAAACAGGTTGATAGGACAGCAATTTAATGCAATACGATGATCTGGAACTTAAGAAGCCAATGCAGGGTGCCGACTACGACGAGTGCTCGGCTTTCGTGATCGCCGCGGTCGAGGCCATTGTGAGTGACGCGATTGAGGAGAGGCGTAATAAGATCATCATTAATACGAATCTAAAGCTCGGCCTGCCGATGGAGAACATCAACAAAATAGCCGGGCCTTTTGTGGAGGCTTGGGCCGTTGAAGTATTCCAAGACGTGGTTGAGGACAAGAACAACAAGTACGCCCTAATAAATGTCGAGGCGAAGGAACGCCTCTATATGGCTGATGTGATCCTCCAGTTCAAGAAGAAGCGCAAGGTTGAATCAGCCGTAACAGCCGAGGTGGACGTTAAGGCAACCGCCGAAGATATCGAATCGAGTGGCAAATCACCCAATATCACTTCATTTCAGAGGATCAGAACGGCCTACGTTGACGATCCCGACTACATCTTCGTCATCCTATCTCTGAAACACCGGGTTTTCTCAACGAAGAATGCGCAAACGGGCCTTATGGATGGCGTAATGGAAGTCGTGGCGCACAACTCATACGACCTTAAATATCTTTCTACTTCCGACATCAGCTATAACCCGGCACTTGGAAGTGGTCAGTTACAGGTCAGAGATATTCACTATGTCACTCTTACAAAGCGCACGACATGGGCATTCTGCCAGCTTCTTGACCGTAAGGTGATCAATTCGAAGAAGGGTTTCACTGGATGGCTCGATATGGCCAAGAGTAACGAGTGGATCAAGACGGATGAGTAACATCAAGATCACCACTGGCGACGCTTTGACTGAACTTGCGAATTTGAAGACTGGATCGATTGATCTCATCATAGCCGATCCTCCATACAACCTCGGAAAAGACTACGGCAATAACCAAGATATCCAGGGGTTTGACGAATATCTTTCATTTTCTCGTCATTGGCTGCGTGAAGTGCACAGACTCTTGAAGCCAAACGGAACTCTGTATGTATTCATGGGATTTCGCTTTATTTCCCACCTGTACGACATACTCGATCGCGACCTGCATATGTTCTTCAACAGTTGGATTGTCTGGCATTACACTCAGGGCATGGGCAAGACGAAAGGATTCTCGCCGAGGCATGACGATATCCTGATGTTTACGAGGTCGGAAAAGGCCAAGTTCAATCTCGATGCCGTACGTGTGCCGCAGAAATATTATCGAGACAGAAACAATATGCGGGGAGCAAATCCTGGAGACGTGTGGGAATTCTCTCACGTACATTACTGTAATGAGAATCGACAGAACCATCCGACTCAGAAGCCAGAAGGACTTATTGAACGGATGGTGCTTGCTTCTTCGGATGTTGGGGATCTTGTCCTTGACCCCTTTGCAGGAAGTGGCACGACGCTACGCGTATGCCAGCAGCTTGACCGTAATGCCATTGGTATCGAGATCAATCCTGACTACGTAGCAAGGACGAGAGATCGTTTGTCCGCGCCATTCAAGGGATTTGATAGTGTGGACCCCCGTATGGAGAGAGTACCTTTGGACTTGAGACGGCCTGATATCCGAGCTGAATATCTTGAGAACCACAAGAAGTGGTTCTTACGTCATCACGAGAACGCTCTAAACGAGTTTGAGAAGTCAGTTGTATCACTATATGGTAAGCAGGATAAATGGCCCACAAGACAGGTAACTCTATTTGAGCAGTCCGAGGAAGATGATGCCCAACAATCGCATGCAGCGGACGCGGGCAAGCCGAGCCGTTGATGCATCACGTTGAGCCGACGCTTCGCGTCGTCTCAACGGCCCCGCGGATAGTCATTCGCCGGCTGGCCCGCGAAGCGCGGCCCAACCAGCGGCTGTAGCGGACCTCCGCTGCACAAACTATGTTTGCTCCGCGGACGCCGCTGATCCGCGGGGTCGTTAGACCGCTGCACAATCGAGAAGCAGGATCGACGATGAGATCGAAGAAGCCAGCGTCCTGGTCGAACGTGAAGACTAGCCTCAGCGCCATGGACCGAGCCGGGCTGGTCGGCGTCATCCGCGATCTCTACGATGCGAGCACAGCAAATCGCCGGTTCCTCCACGCTCGGTTCGTGCCGGCCGCCGCTGCGCTGGACGAATACCGAGACCTCGTGGCCAAAGCGGTCTTTCCTGATCCGTTCAGCCAACGACCGATTCGTCTCCGTGACGCGGCGACGGCCATCACCGACTACAAACGATCAACCAGCGATCTTGCCGGGGTCGTGGATCTGCTGCTCACGTTCGTTGAGGCCGGAACGGAGCAGGCTGCAGACCTCGGATACGGCGACGAGACGTATTTCTCGACTTTGGAACGCAAGCTGGCCGAAGCCGCGACGCTGCTCGACGCCTTGCCGGACGAAGCGCGCGGCGAAGCAGCAGCTCGTTTCATTCGCCTCGGGAAGTATCAGGAGAGAATTGGATGGGGTTACGGTGACTATCTGGCCGACATCGCGTCGCGTGTACAACGACGCAAGAGCAAACCGGTCCGCGATCTTGGTAAACACGCGGTCTAACAACCCGTTGGAGCCGACCGCGCGCGCTGCATCTTCTTAGAGCTCCAAGGAACGACCGCGCGGCGGCTCAACGCGAGCGTTAGACGGTAGGATATATCCCACTATGACCTGGCTTGAACAGTGGCGAGACTTGGCTGCCCGAATCGACGGTCTTATCCGTGCAGGGGAGTTTCTGGTGTCAGCATTCAAGGTGAACAGTGCTGATGCCTTTGGTGTTGTTCGGAAATCGCTCCTGCCGGAACTGGAGGCGATCATCGCTGAGATTGAGCACCTCGGCAACACCTATGCGAGCGAACTCCCTCAGCAAGCTTTTGTGGCGCTGCGGAAGTACGTTGACCAGGGCTGGGGTAAAAGCTTCAATGACGGCCCGATCGACATTCAAACACTTGCACCCCTCGCTTCCTTTCGTTCGCAGTTCGAGTATCTCATTCGAGACGCCGAGGCCGAAGGCCGGAGCCTCACGGAATTGGCATTTGAGCATCTCCGGCGACAACTTGTTGTGGATGAAGACATTCGGAAGAAATGGCAAGACGCCTTCAAAAAACACGAAACAGCTTGCGAAAGGCTCGGAGCAGTCCATCTCTTGAGTCATGGGATTTGGGCATTCAAAATCGTTGCCCCTGGAGGCGCCACAGACCTTATATTTGGCGATCCAGTTGAGCAACATGCAGAGATCATGAGAAGGACAGCGCGCGCGTTGGTCCTTACCGAGTGGAAACTCATCAAGCGTCCGGACGAAATTACGACGAAAGCTCAAGAAGCGCGAGACCAGGCGGCGATTTACAGTGGAGGAGTGCTTGGGGATGCCGAATTGAAGCGAACAAGGTACATGGTCCTTGTCTGCCAGTCGGATCTGACGCCTCCAGATGACGTCAGCGTCGGGGCAGTTACCCACCGCCATGTCCTCCTCCCCACGAGTCCGAAATCACCCTCCACGATGGCCCGGAGCCAAAGGAGCCGGCAGAAATCGTAAGGTACCGTCTAACCAGCGCATGCAGCTGGCACGCAACAAGCCGTGCGCGGCTGATGCGCCAGGCGTTAAACCCGCAAATGTGTACGTAAGAATGGCGCTCGGCAAAGAATAGGTTCAAGCAAAGAAAAGAATTCACGAACCGTTGATTGCTCCGAGCGCTGGCATGCTGCCGCACGACCTCACCGGAAGAACGGGGGCCCATCGAGGCGCGGCTGGCGCGCATGATTCATGGAGGCTCGTTACGAAACTGTGGAGACGCCAAGCGAGACGGGCGCGTGGAGCCCCGAGAGGCCGAGGCGTACTCGAAGCAGTACGTTGAGGTCGGGAGGGGCGAGCCCGCCCGCCAGTATATAGACTATGAGCATACTGGCTTGTCGTAGCGGCGTGTCCGCAGTTGCAGTAGAGCCCTCATGGATGATGCGCGCTGGGAAAGCTGGAACTGACTGAAGTGCTGCGATCGAAGGATCGCAGCTGAAGGAATTCCAGAAGGCTTCCGCTCGGCCGAGCCCGTGGGTGCCGTTCCGGGAGGCAGGGAGTAGCGGTAGCAGGCCAGCAGTTGAAAATGTTCTGCAAAGGAAGAGTCCGCGTGGGGTCATAACCATAGATAAACGGGATGGTGTCTGCCGTTGCAACGACTGGTTAAACCTTGTAGAGTTCTCGACCGATGTTGTAGGTTCCCTTACCGAGAGGAAGGCGATGACTGCACGAGCGTTGGCTCTCGAAAAGCAGGCGCAGAAGTTACCCGCAACGGAACGCGAACGGTTGGCCGAGCGACTGCTTGTGCAGATGAAGCACGAACCGCTTACAGCCGTAGATGAAGCGTGGATCGCAGAGGCCGAGAAACGCTTTGGCGCGTGGAAGCGAAAGGCGACAAAGACCGTTTCTGCGGGCAAGGCACTGCGTGAGATACGCAAGGAACTCCGTCATTGAGTGTCCGCCTCGATCTCGCCGCGAAGCTGGAAATCCACCAAGCTGCATTGTTCTATGAAGATTGCCGGGAGGGGCTGGGACAAGAGTTCGTGGACTCGGTTGAATCAGCCTTCGAACAGATTCAGCAACATCCCACCGTGTGGCGCATCCTGAAAGGGAGATTCCGACGCTATCTCCTTCAGAGGTTTCCCTATGGCATCATCTATGCTGTCGAAGGGAAAGTGATCTATATAGCAGCCGTCATGCATCTGAAACGCAAGCCTGGCTATTGGGTCTCGCGGGGCAAGGCCTGAAGGTCAAGCAAGATAATCGTCCGGAGAAAGCTGAGATGATGAAGTATCCCCGCAGTCCCAAATCCCTTCTCGGTGGCATTGCCCACCTGGGGCGGTTTATCGACAAGATTCGTCTGCGGCATGCAGGCCAGATTCAGGAATACAACTACATCACGGTGGGGTTCGATAAGTACCTGGTCGATTTTCTGCAGATCGATCCGAAATCGTTCGAGCAGCGGGTGTTGGCCGGCGGAACGGATGACGAATTGCTTGCCTGGGTGAAGGCCAACAGTCGAAAACCGTCCGACCAAGAAATTGCGGAATGGAGCCAGGGACTCCTGTCCTCCGGTCCCAAAGATGATGCAGCGCGGCAACGATTTCAGGGGCGCGTTCAAGACATCGCGACGAAGCGCGGCGTACCGGTCGCGTCTCTTCCTTCTGTCTCTACCTGGGCCGATGTGATCGAGCTTGATGAAGGGCGGATGTGAGGGATCGTGCCGGACTCAGGTAAATAGGCTGAAGGGTTTTAGGGGGTAAGGTCGTAGAAACCAAGAATGCTTGAATGGCTCGATTCGTGTCTTGCAAGACCATTATATTATAGTTTTCGCACTTCAGCCTTCAGCCTGAACACCTGAAAGTTACGATTTCTCCGTAAAAAAGCCGGCAACAGCTTCGGTTGTTGCCGGCTTTGCTTGCCCATAAATCCTTAACGGCTGTGGCCTTTGCGGCCAGCCATGTCGTGCCGTAGGTCTCGCCGGTCTCCACGCCGGTCTTGGCCATCATGCCGGAGATCCCGATGATCTTTCCGAAGATCCTGCCGGCCTTGGCGAATGTCTCGCCGATCTTGCGCGATCTGTCCCTGACTCGCTCCTGATTGAACATCCTGCCGGAGATCTCGTCGATCACCCTGGAGGTCTCTACGGTCCTCGCGGATGTCGCGGCGATCTTCTCGAATGTCTCGCCGATCTTGACGCAGGTCGCTGCGGTCTTCCCGTACCGCTCCTCCCCCCGCATCGCCGTTCTGTGCAAAGGCGGGCTGCTGTATTGCCACGAGAGTGAGTGCCAGACTGCCGAGCGTGATCCAGTGTCGTCCTTTCATCGGTGCCTCCTTTGTCGGAAATGGGTTCGGTCTACCTAAGTAAGCATAGCAGGCCCGCACAGAGGCCCACTTTAACTACAACTACTGCGGCCAACGCACGGGGCGAGGTCTGTGACTTCAGGTTGTATGATGTTGGAATCTCTGCGACAGGCCTGAGGCGAGATGGAGGGTAAACCAGCCATCTCGCCCCAGCTTCTGTACGAATTGCTTGAACAGCCAGGACACACCCCAGTTGTATGGGGGAAATAGGCCATTTTCTCCCCTCACTGTGGCATCGGCCTTGCGTGGGTGAGGCCAAGGGGTGGGTGACACCGCATTACTTGAATCTAACCCAGGGAGGATTTGCATGACCAGAACAGTGGCTTCATTGACGGCTGCCGCAGTGTTGTATGCTTTTACAAGTGTCTTGGCCCAAGCGCCGGAACCGACTCCGGCTCCAACCGTCCCACCGGCAACCGCTCCTGCTCCATCGATGGAAGCGCCCAAGGGCGAAGGACACAAAGAGAAGCATGGCAAGATGAAAAAAGAGCATCGCGAGAGAGGCAAGAGCGGAGAGCACCGGAAAGATGGTGAGCATAAGGGCCGCGGGAAGCACAAAGATCGGGAGAAGCATGATGACAAGGACAAGCACGAAGATGGTGACAAGCACGAGAAGAACTAATCGATAACGTCGCGAGGGTAACTCGAACTGAGGCGATCGGTCCTTACGGGCCGGTCGCTTTCGTGTTTTTGGAAATGTGAGGGAGATAGCAAGGAAACTATTTCGGCGCTTCAACTTTAAACGTCAAACTTCGGACCGCGCCTTTCTCGCGTTTCACGTTTCACATTTCACGTTCACGAGAGGCGGGTTAAGGGCCGACGGTGGTCAGCGTCAACGTTGCGTGATCAAAATGGGCAGGTATTTCGGTCTGTAGCGTGGGCTCGACAAGATTTGTAACTCGTTCACGGTCTCCCTGACTGTACCGCAGAAACTCTACTCCGAAGTTCCCGTCTTTGCACCAGCGAACGACCGAGACTTCCACGGCCAGGGGGGTTGGGTCCTGTGCAACAGCAATTCGCAGCGTGAGATAGGTTCCCGCATTCAGCGCGATGTCGCTGCGCATTCTGCAGCCAGCGGGTGAGAGGTCGAGCAAGACTCCTTCTCCGGCGCCGATGTCGCTTTGGATACTCGCAGGGTAGCCGACGGGAACTCGCAGACGACATCGTGGTTGCATAGTCATAATCTCCGTACATGAGTCTACTTTAAGTATCGGTACAGGCAAGAAAAACTTGATTCTTTGATTGGCAGTCTGCTGAAAAAGTCCGCCAGCGCAAGAAGACCGTTATTTGGTTTGTCTCGTTTGTTTGGTTGAAGAAGACCAATTCGATGAACAAAATAGACCAGATGAACCACAAGCGAAGAGGACGGCCTTTTTGAGCATCCTGCAGGCGCGTACGCCTGCTGTGCCATACATGCGAACCACCGAAATCTTCGCCTGCCAATATTATTTTTCCGTATCCTGCTAAGAGCCTGTCTGGTATTGGATTCGTGACGAGGTGAAGGAGGGGCGGCTAGGTGCGAGGCCGCAGGCTCGGGAAACCCGGAGGTGTATTCATGGTAGGAACCAGTAAGCAGATGAGACGTGAGTATTTCAGAACATTACGCGGCAATTTTAGTCAGCAGTCTCTTCACTTCGACGTGGGCGAAGATGACGTCGGGCTCCCGCTGAAGGGCTTCGTAGTAACTCCGTTCGAAGCCGTCCCCTTCCTCCGAAGGACGGATGAGGGTTCGGGCTTCTATCAGAAAGTGCTCCACCTCAACAAGCGATAGCTCGGATTCATCATCCAAGAGTTCATCGATGCGAACCACCAGCTGAGATAAGGGGTGAAGCCAGGTAAACCAAGGGTCGTTCAATACCAGTTGGAGCAGTTCACTGGTTGACGCGACACGGCCATTGATGCGTTCGTAGGTCACTTGCTCTGCCAGGATGAGGGCCTTGTGGAGACTCAAGAGGCTGCCCCGCATTTCGAGTATCCTCTTGCGGAGAGGGCAGGATTTTCTGGCCGAGTTCTTCTGCGATACATGCGCCATAGAATTACTTTAGCAGGTTATTAAAAAAATGGTGACCTCTGGAACTCAGTCGAGAGGTCGATACTCATTATGGTTTTGATATCGGCATATTCAGACCTGTGCTTTAGCAGGCTGTAGAAAAGATAGTCAGCTTTCTGGAAGGTTAAGGATCAGGTCAAGGCTGAGGTCGAAAGAGTCTGATCTTCGCTCAACCTTGACCTCAACCTGATCCACTCGCTGCGGCCTGGTAGTGTCGTGTGAAGAAAGGGGACAGGTAAGAGGCCGAGTGGCTTGAGGTGGACGGGGTTAGGCTGCTTCTGCCAGCAGGACGCGCGTGACGTGGAAGTGGGCAAGCACCACTTCAGGGGCTCGATTGAGAGCCTCGTAATAGGCGCGCTCGAATCCATCGCCCTCGATAGACGGGCGGGTCAAGGTGCGCACCTCGGCCACAAGATGTTCGACGTTTTCATGGGTGATGTCAAACGCGTCGTCAGCCAGGAGTTGATCGATCCGGAGCAGTAGATCCAACAGGGGGCAGAGCCACGTGAACCAGGGATCGTTCAGCAGCAACTGGATGAGCTCGTCAGTCGAGCCGACGCGGCCGTGGATGCGTTCGTAGGTGAGTCGCTCTGCCACAATCAATGCGCTATAGAGAGACAAGAGTTTCTGGTGTACCTCCAGCATGGTGTGGCGTAGTGGATCGGTATGGGCAGTAGGATTACTTGGTGGCAGTGAAGCCATAGGGTAAGTGTAGCAGGGCCACAAGCCTGGTCTGTCTGGTTCATCTGGTCTCTCTGGTCTGGATCTGGTCTATCTGGTTGATTTGGTTGTTTCGTTCAACCAGACAAACGAGACAAACCAAACAAACCAAATAACAGTCTTTTGTTAGTGTCCCACCCGAGTGGCGAACTGCGCAAAGAGCTCCCCTGTGAGGTAGTTGGTGTCGTCCTGGTCGAAGGCATCCTTGCGGCGAAGATAGTCGTTGAGGATTCGGCCGTCGGCGGTCTTGTGGACGTGAGGCAGGCTGATATTCATATGGTAGCGTTCGACGGCGCCGGCAACTCGACTAATGAAGACTACGGTACCATCCGGCTCCTGCCGCTCGACGATCCCAACGTGCGTCAGTGGGTCATTCACCTTGCCATCCCCATTGTAGTCCCATGTATTGTCGAAGAAGATAAGATCGCCTGGGTGGGCGACCGGTCCCTGGTGGAACGTACCTTGTTGTCGGATATGTGCATGGATGATCCGGACGCCGTTGGCGTGAGAGTCAATTTGGTCACTGTCATAGAGATCGATCCCGTGCCTGAGAAAGACTGCACGGGTTACCCCCGCGCAGTCGTAGGCGATATGTCTGCCGTTGCTTTCAATCGTTTTGGCGCCCACGAGCTTGGCCGCAGTGCGTACGATCGCATTCCGGCTCGGCATACGTTCGACGGATCGACAACAGGGGCGCTCTATTGGTAGCGAAGCGGGTGGACGTTCGATCGGTTGCGTGGCACAGCCTACGAGCGTCGCGACTGCGATAGCGGTCATGATGAAGAGGAATCGCATCGCCTCACCGTACGTTGACGAACCGGCTTTGGGCCGTCTCCCGGAGCTGATCGATGTCTTCACGCCGGGTCACGGAGAGTGGCATAGTGTTGGTCAATTCTTCAATCAACAGATCGGTCGTCAGCGGTGTTTTTTGGTGGAGTGCGCGATAGAGGGCTGCGACCACAGCCTGCTCGATTTCCGAACCGCTGAAGCCGTCGCTGGCGCTGACGATCTTGAGCAGGTCGAACTGTTTCGGATCCTGCTTTCGAAGACCCAGGTGAATCTTCCAGATGGATTCCCGCTCACTGTCGTCCGGCAAGTCCACAAAAAATATTTCATCGAACCGGCCTTTGCGAAGGAGTTCGGGGGGAAGCAACGACAGATTGTTGGCGGTGGCTACGACGAAGACCTCTTGTTTCTTTTCCTGAAGCCACGTGAGAAATGCGCCGAACAATCGGCGGCTCAGGCCCGCATCGGCCTCGCCGCTTCCGCCTCCAGCGGCCATCGCCTTTTCGATTTCATCGATCCAGAGAACGATGGGAGAAAGCGATTCAGCCGTCTCAATCGCCTTGCGGAAGTTCTTTTCCGATTCACCGACGAATTTATCGAACAACCGGCCTGCGTCGAGTTTTAAGAGCGGGAGCTGCCATTCCCGCGCGATGGCCTTCGCTGCCAGCGATTTGCCGCAGCCCGGCACACCCACAAGCATGATGCCTCTGGGGGGCGTGAGATTGAGCGCCTTGGCTTCTGTGGTAAAACCGACTTTCGCACGTTCGAGCCAGGATTTCAGATTAGCGAATCCGCCCAGCTCGAACCGGTTGTCTTCAAGCGGATAGTATTCGAGCAGACCGCCATCTTTGATCGCCTGCACCTTGCGTTTTAGAATTTTCTGTACATCATCGGCGGAGAGTGTGCCGTCTTCGACGACACATTGCGTGATGACTTGCCTTGCCTGATGGAGCGTCAGCCCCTGCAAGGCGCGGAGGATGGCGTCACGCTCGTTGGCCGAAGGACCCTTGTCCGCTGCTTTGGAGTCGCTGATGGAGCTGAGGATGCTTTGCACGACTGTGGTCGACCGTGGACGATGGAGCAAGGTTCTTGGGCCGAGCGATTGCAAGACATTCTGGAGCATGGACTGCAGTTCGTCTCGATCCGGCAGTTGCAGGTCGAGCCGGACGACGATTTTTTCGATATCGAGCGGCAGGGCAATGGGTTGGCCGGTGAGTACGCAGGTGGAACGCGAGCGATCGTAGATTGCCGCAACTTCTCGGAGTTGGCGGGCGACTGCTGGGTCTTGCAGGTGTGGTGTGAGGTCCTTCAACCAGAAGATCGCCTCGACTGTCAGGCCTTGCAGATGTTGTAGGACCGCCAGAGGCGTGGCGGTCATTTTACTGAGTGTCGGTCCATCGTCGTGCCGGGTAAGTCCTCTGGTGACGGACCATTCGAACAGTGGCATGCGTTCTTGGGCAGCTACCGATTGCAGCAACGCCAGTACTCGTTCCTCTTCCACCGTCTCGATGGCGATCAGCGGGTGGCAGGAGCGAATGAGGGTGCGGAGATCGTGCACGCTGGTTGAGAGAGCCATAGGAGAGAGATGCTAGCACGAGGCTGGTTTCTCACCAAGGAAAGGGAATTTTGCTGCGCGCTCTTTCTCCGCAACCTTACGTTCCTAAGGGGTGGCTGGGATGATCCCAACTGCGCGCGTTAGCGAATTCTTTCGCATTCTCTCCATCCCTCTTCAAGGGAGTGGCCGAGGCTGCCCTTTACTGCGCGCATCGAACGAGGACATGCCCTAAGCTTGCTCGTTCAGATGCTGATCTTTGCGCGCGTCGAACGGCACATTCTGCGCGCGTTCCGCGAGCAGGAGGACGGCCAGGCTATCCTTCCCATCCTTCTGAGGCCGCGCGTTGCGCGAGCACAGAAGATCATCAGGCTCCATCCCCTCCTCTGTTCTGCGAGCAAGAAGGGCACCTGGCCGCTCCCTATCATTTTTCAGCATCCTGCTAGGTTTTGTTGGGGGAGGCCAGAGCCTTGTTAATTTCCCTGATGAGGCTCCGTTCAATTTCCGCGACTTCTTCGGCGCTCACACTGAGGATACGTCCACCCTGCGCTAGCTTGTCGAAATCGGCCTTGACGCTGAGCCTGGTGAGGTTTGAGGGGAGCGCATGAAGCGAGAGCACGTATTGATTCCGTGAACCAGGGACCTCAAGCGAGGTAGGGGCTGAGACTTTTCGCTCCGTCACAAAGATCGCTTTTTGATCGGTCTTGATACTCACTTTAACGTGGTATCCATTGCGGCTGAGTGCATCCTCCGTCATTTTAACAACAGCGCTCAAGGGGCGAGGGATCTCGTCGGTTTGGCCGCCCTTCTCTTCGATATAAATACTCTGCGCCGCCTGAGCCGCTGCGGTTTTTTGGACATCGGCGCTCAGCTTCTTGGCCTGGGCTGCTTGTATTGCCAGGTCGGCGGCGACGGCTTTGGCCTCAGCCTTGGCGCTCTCAGCTGATTGCTTCGCGTCGCGCAGCTCCTGGTTCAGCAGATCGATTTGTTGATGCATGACCTTGTTTCCGTCCTGCAGCGAGGTGAGCACCGACTCCTGCTTGGTCAGTTGCTTGCGAAGTGACTCATTTTCCGCTTTGAATGGAGAGTCGTCAGGTTTGCAACTACTGGCCGAGAAACAGAGCGCAATCGCTCCGATCCACAAGGGCCATTGGTTCAATCGAGTCTTGTTCCGCACATCAAGTCCCTCCATACGTTTTTTCGGATTATCCACGCTTCGCGCCGACTTGTCCATGTCGGACTCCGTGAATTGACCGTTCTTCATGCCAGACGCTATGCTCAAGTTATGATGATTCGCCTGATGATCCTGATCATAACCGTGTTTCTCACGAATGTTGTTCTCGGTCTGCCGGGAACGGTGGCGGAATCAAATCAGAAGACCGATGCCATTCCTGTTGAAGACTATGCCTTGTACGACCAGGTGGTCACGAGCAAATTTCTCACGTCGGCCACTCAGTTGGTCGTGATCGAGCGAACGACGCAGTTCCGACTCTCTCCGGATCAAGAGGGAGCGACGACGATCGGAGCCTTTCAAGAACAGGAGTATTTCGATGGCGATCTGCCGGCGGACCTGATTCGGGAATTCACTGCGATCAACCGGCAACCAAGCCGGCTCGAAGGACGCTTTCACTTTGGTGTCAGCTACCGGTTTGCCACGGGGGACAGGCTCGAAGAGCCGGAGGTCTCTCTAGTCCGTCCAGTCACGGTGACTCATGCGAGACCGGTTCAAGCGCCGTCGGTCTTGGATCGTCTGGCGTTCTCTCGCGTGGCGCGAAACCTCCGCAACGATCATGCGCTGCTGTATGTCGAAGTCCTACGTCCTGACGGCACCGGAGCAGGATTTCTCGTGTGGTTCCGCCGGCAAGAACGAAGCTGGATGTTGTTTGATACGGAAGTGGCTTGGACGACTCAGGCTCAGGTCGAGCCAGACGGAGGGCCGCTGCTTGCGCCCTGATGGGGTTGGACGGTAGCATACGTTCATCATGTCCACCATGATCAGAAAAACATTCTCTGTCCCGCCTCTTGGTTGCAATTGCTCGATCATTGGAGATTCGGTGACGAAACAGGCGATCGTGGTCGATCCCGGTGGAGCGTACGAGCGAATTCTCCACGAGGTGCAGCAACTGGGATTGACGGTCACGCATATCCTCCACACTCATGCCCACTTCGACCATTTTCTCGCTTCCGGTGAAATGAAGAAGGCGACGGGGGCGACGATTTGTCTGCATCAGCATGATCTTGAACTCTGGAAAAATCTTGAATTGCAGTGCCGGATGTTCGGCGTCGCCTACATGCCTGTTCCGATGCCCGACTACTGGCTCAAGGATGAGGAGAAGCTGTTGGTCGGCCAGGTCTCCGCTGTTGCACTCCATACGCCTGGCCACACCCCCGGGTCCATGAGTTTTCATTTCCCGGGCGACAACCTCGTGTTGGCCGGCGATACGCTCTTTCGCGGCAGCATCGGGCGCACCGATCTCTGGGGTGGAGATTTCGATGCCATCGAACAATCTATTCGAGAGCGATTATACAGCTTGGAAGATGCGACGATCGTGGTGACGGGGCATGGGCCGGAGACCGAAATTGGGGTGGAGAAGGAGACGAATCAGTTTGTCCGTGTCTAGCAGACAGGGGAGGTGACCATGATGGCATGCAAGCGGTTTGTCTTCTCTCTTTGTGTTCTCGGCGCGCTCACGCTGCCGGTTGCGCAAGCCGACGCAGCCCCCTCGGCAACTTCGGAGCAGGTGACGATCACGGACGTGAAGGTTCGTATGTCGGATCATGGTCCGATCGTGCTCTTGCAGGCGGAAGGCAAGAGTCATTCCGATCTTTGTCGACGTCACTGTCGCCGTATCCATCCAAGGCGCATTGAATGGTGAACAGTTGCCCCGCCCCATGTCGCATGATTTAATGCGTACGATCCTTGAAGCGTTTGGCGGTAAAATCACGCAGACAGTCATTACGCTGAAAAGCGGAACCTACTCTGGCGCGTTGACCGTGGCGTTCAAGGACAATGTGAAGGTGTTCGATAGCCGGTCGTCAGACTCGATTGCGCTCGCCATTCACTTTAAGGCGCCGATCATCGTGGGGCGGGATTTGTTGAACTCAGCAGGAAGGTTGCCGGAGAAGCCGAAAACCGACACGTTATGAGGCCTACTCTTTGGCCATCCGCTCTTTCAATCGTGCAAGGCGTTTCTCGGTGGACTGCTTAATGAAGGCCATGTTTTCTCCGAGGTGTTGCTCGGCGTTGATTTTGCCTTCCTCGCGCCGCTTCAACTGGTCCAGCCCGAATTGCGCGATCACAGGGCCGTCTTCCTGGTACAGCGATTTCCAGATCGCCGCACAGGTAGTCTGTTTGGCGACGGGATACTTGTCGCAGGGTGGATCGGTTGCCCATGCGGCGCTCCAGCTCGCTCCCAGTAGGATGAATGCCAATGCCAGTGCAGTTACTGTACGTCGTACGTTTATTTGCGGCATGAATGGTTTCCCTCAGCTTGTCTCACGATAGCACAACTCAACTTGTCTTGCAGACGACCGACGCGTACGAACGGTCGGCCAGGGAATGTGTCGCCCGTTGGAACCGGCGACGGCATCGCCGACCACCGTTGTTGGCTGAATGGCTCCAGTGTCTTCCTGCCGACGCGAGACTGTTGGATCTCGGCTGTGGGGGAGGGCGGGATGCGGGCGATCTCGGTCGGCGTGGGTATCGCGTTGTGGGCTTGGATCGGACGAGTGCGCTGCTCTTAGCGGGGCGACGCCGATATCGTTTATTGCCGTTGGTCCGTGCCGATCTTCGCGACCTCCCTTTTCAGTCGATGTCGTTCGATGGCCTCTGGGCTGCCGCCTCGCTGATGCATCTTCCGAAATCGGACGCACGTCGTATCCTGACCGATCTATGCGGGCTTGTCCGTCCAGGCGGCCTGTTCGCCGCGACGGTGACCTATGGCCTGAAGAGCCGCCTCGTGACTGATGGATGGGTCCCTGGGCGCTATTTCGCTCGCTGGAGAAAGGACGAACTCGCTCGCGCGGTTCGTCAAGCCGGATGGACAATTCTTGAGTTGAAGGTAGTGACGAACCGAGAGCGCAAGGGACGGTGGATCAACTTTATCGCTCGACGTGATACAGAATGATGCAGGCTAAGAGTTCGAAGGCAACCTCAAACGCCTCCAGACAAAATACAGTGCCGGAATCACCAGAAGCGTCAGGATCGTTGAACTCACCATGCCGCCGATCATCGGTGCGGCGATCCGTTTCATCACGTCAGCGCCCGTACCAGTGGTCCACATAATGGGGAGCAACCCGCCCATAATCGCGGCGACCGTCATCATCTTAGGTCGTACCCGCTGAACGGCACCTTCCATAATGGCCTCACGCAGGTCGTGAGCCGTCGTCATGCGGCCTTCTCGTACCCGCCGCTCATAGGCCTCATCGAGATAGACGAGCATGACCACGCCCGTCTCCGCCGCCACGCCGGCCAGGGCGATGATGCCCACCCACACCGCGACACTCAAGTTGTAGCCTAGATAGTCGAGATACCAGATGGCCCCGATCGCAGCGAAGGGGACGGAGAGGAGTACGATCAGCGACTTCGCCAGCGAACCAAAGTTGAGATAGAGCAGCAAGAGAATGATCCCAATGGTCACGGGGACGACCAGCGTGAGCCGCTCTTCCGCCCGCACCAGATGCTCGTATTGACCGGTCCAGATCAACCGGTAGCCGGAGGGTAATGTCACTCGGTCTCGCACCGCACGTTGAGCGTCTTGGACATAGCCGCGCAGATCGCGTCCACTCACCGCGACCGAGACCAACCCTGCCAGCGCTCCCGCCTCATCCGTGATCGACGGAGGCCCCTGCGTGATGACCATCTCTGCGATTTGTCCGAGTGGAATCTGCGCGCCGCTCGGCGTGGGGATCAGCACCCTCTTGAGCCGGTCCGGATCATCGCGCAGTTCGCGCTTATAGCGGACATTGACCGGATATCGCTCGCGCCCCTCGACCGTGGTCGTCACGGTTTCTCCCCCGATAGCCGAGGTGATCACCGCCTGCACGTCTCCCACCGTCAAACCGTAGCGTGCCGCCTCGCGTCGGTTGACGGTCAGGTCGAGGTAATAGCCTTCATTGAGCCGTTCCGCAAAGACGCTCTTAGTGCCTGGCACATTTGCCAAGACTTGCTCGATCTCCAGCCCGATTTTCTCAATAGTCTTCAGATCCGGCCCCAGGACTTTGATGCCGACCGGGCTGCGCACACCAGTCGTGATCATCTCGGTGCGAGTCTGAATCGGCATCCACCAGATGTTTGGAAAGCCTGGAATGCGTAGCTTCGCATCCATTTCATCCAGCAAACGGTCCCAGGTCATGCCGGGACGCCATTGCGCTTCCGGTTTGAGGGTGACCGTGATCTCGCCCATTCCGACAAAGGCCGGATCGGTGGCCGTCGAGGCCTTTCCCATCTTGCCGAACACTCGCTCCACTTCAGGGAAGGTCGTGAGCAAGTGATCCTGGACCTGCAACACCTTGGCCGATTCAGGAATCGAGAGACCAGGGACGGTAGTCGGCATGTAGAGGATGGTTCCCTCATTCAGCGGCGGCATGAATTCCGCGCCGAGGCGGGAAAAGATCGGCGCCGTGAATCCCACGACCACCACAGCCAGTCCGAGTGTCATCCACCGGGCGCGTAGCGCGCCGGAGAGGATGGGCCGATACAACGCGACCAACAGCCAATTCAACGGATTCTTGGCCTCCGCTCTGATGCGCCCTCGGATCAGGAGGACCATCAGCACGGGAGCCAGCGTGACCGAAAGCGCGGTGGCGAACAGCATCGAGAACGTTTTGGTATAGGCCAGCGGCGTAAACAGCCGCCCCTCTTGGGCTTCCAGCGCGAAGATCGGCAGGAACGATACGGCAATCACCAACAATGAAAAGAATAGGGGTCGGCCGACTTCTTTGGCCGCCGCAATGATGGTTTCGATTCGGTCTGCATGCGGGGATTGCTCCAACCGCTTATGGGCGTTCTCCACCATGACGATGGCCGCGTCCACCATCGCGCCGATGGCAATGGCGATGCCACCGAGCGACATGATGCTGGACGTAATATGCAAGTACGCCATCGGGATGAAGGCCAGCAGCACGGCCACGGGCAGGATGAGAATCGCCACCAGGGCGCTACGCAGATGAAACAGAAAGATCACCGCGACCAAGCTGACGATGACACTCTCTTCCACGAGTTTCTCGCGGAGTACGGCAATGGCCCGATGAATGAGATCAGACCGATCGTAGGTGGGAACAATGTGGACGCCTGTCGGCAGGGCCGGCGTAATCTCTGCCAGCTTGGCTTTGATCCGCTCGATCACGGCAAGCGCGTTTTCTCCGGCCCGCATGATCACGATGCCGCCGACCGTCTGGCCCTTGCCGTCCAATTCGGCCACGCCCCGACGCTGGTCCGGTCCGATGTGGACATGGGCGATGTCCCGGATCAAGATGGGCGTGCCGCGTCCATCCGTCCCGACTGGGATCAGCTCAATATCATCAACAGATCGCAGGTAGCCTCTCCCTCGAATCACGTATTCCGTGCCGGCCATTTCTAAGACGCGGCCGCTCACCTCCGCATTGCTGTTCCGGACCGCTTCGATGATCGTCTTGATCGGTAACCGGTAGGTGGCCAATGTGTTCGGGTCCACTTCAATTTGATACTGTTTGACGAACCCGCCGACCACCGCCACTTCTGCCACGCCTGGCACACTTTCCAGTTGGTAGCGCAAATACCAATCTTGCAGACTGCGGAGCTGCGCCAAGTCGTGTGCGCCAGACTCATCGACCAGTGCATACTGATACACCCACCCGACCCCGGTCGCGTCAGGACCTAGCGTCGGTGCGACACCGGAGGGCAACTTCCCGGTCAACTTTTGCATGTACTCCAGCACACGACTGCGTGCCCAGTACACGTCCGTCCGATCTTCGAAGATCACGTAGACGTACGAGACCCCATATTCTGAGACCCCCCGCACTCGTTTGACTCTCGGCCCGGCCAGCAGGGAGGTGACGATCGGATACGTGATCTGGTCTTCGATCAACGTGGGGCTGCGCCCCTGCCACTCGGTATAGACGATCACTTGGACATCGGACAGATCCGGAATCGCATCCAGCGGAACCTGAAATCCCGCCCACAGGCCCCAGCTTGCCAACAGCAAGACAAAAAGGATGACCAGAACCGGATTGCGGGCACTTCCTTCAATGAGTCGCGCGATCATGACGGCTTACATGCCTCCCCCGCCGACCGCGAACTGATACTTTTCGGCAAGGGGCGGCTGTCCTGGTACCGTCACATTGGCCGTCATCACCCACGTGCCGCCCATACCGAAGAGCACCGTACCTTCGTAGAGCCCATTCTTGGTATGGCGTGCCGTCACCTTGGAATCGGTCATTCCCGGCATCGGCATCGTATAGACGAACACGACTTGCGCATTGGTCACTGGCTTGCCGGCCTGATCTGTGAGCGTGAGCTTGAGCAGCACATTACCGGCCTTGGGCTGTTCCGGCACCGTCGTGAGAGCGAGGCTAAGGCCGTTGATCTGGCGAGTCTCAGCTCCCTCCTTCTTGCCTCCCATCCCCATGCCAGGCATGTTCTCCATCCCCTTCATCCCTTCCATTCCCTTCATATCCCCCATCGGCATCCCCTTCATGCCTTGCATATCGCCCATGTCCATGCCTTCCATCTTGCCCTCGTGCGCACCGCGCATCTGCCAATCGCCCATGCCGATCCGGCCCATCATGGCCTGCATGCTCGACGCTGAAGCCAACTTACTCTCTGCGTCCAACAGGAAATTGGCCGAGGTCACGATGCGATCTCCTTCTTTGAGTCCTTCCAGCACTTCCACGGAATCCTGGCTCCTGCGGCCAAGCTTGACCGGATACGGCGCGTAAGCTCCTTCGCCACGATCCATGAACACGAGTTGCCGAAGTCCGGTGTCCAGCACGGCTTCCTTGGGCACAACCAACGCCCTCGCCGCATCGGTCTGCAAGGTGACGGTGCCGAACATGCCCGGCTTCAGTCTCAGTCCAGGATTCGGCATTTCGATCCGCACGCGCACCGTGCGAGCTTCGGTATTCAGAATGGTATAAATGTATGAGACCGCGCCCTGAAACGTTTCTCCTGGATACGCGGCGAAGGTGACTGAAGCTGGCTGATTGAGCGTCACTGCCGCGACCTCGGACTCATAAATGTCGGCAGAGACCCAGACCGTGGAGAGGTCCGCCACCTCGTACAGTGTCGTGCCCGGCTCCACATATTTTCCAGGCACGGCCTCTCGCTTCAGGACGATCCCGGAGGACGGGGCATAGACCGTGAGCACCGGCTCCGCTTTACCTCGACGTTCCAGCGCGGCCATTTGCGCATCGGTCACGTCCCACAATCGCAGGCGTTCCCGCGCACTGCCCACGAGGGAAACCGCGTTCGCTTTGACTTCAGCGAGCGGACTGGCAGCCAGTTGACCCTGCGCTTTCACGGCGAGGAGATATTCGCCTTGCGTGGCCAGAAGGTCCGGTGAGTAGAGGGTGAAGAGGGGATCGCCTTTGCGTACGGGGCGACCGATCGAATTCACAAAGACCTCTCGCACCCACCCGGAGGTTTTCACTGTGACCTGAGTAAAGCCACGTTCGTCGTAGCCGACCGTGCCGACCGCGCGAATCTCTTGCCCTAATAGCACGATGCTGGCCGGCGCGCTTCGGACCCCGATCAACTGTCTCATCACAGCCGGAACCACCACAGCCCCGGACGGTGCAGCAGACATGCCTGGCATGCCCTGCATGGTCCCGCCCTTCATCTCCATCTGTTTCATGTCACCGATATCACCCGTCCGCTCTGGGGCCGCCGAGACGACTCCTGTTCCGATGATCATGCCAACCATGTCACCCATCGTTCTGTGAGCGGCGAAGAAGCCGACGGTGACTCCGGCGATCAAACCGATCGCCACAGCGCCAACCACGAAACTTTTTCTGTATGTCTGCTGATTCATGTGCTCCTCCTTATTGATTGCGTTAGCTGTGCCGATCAAGCGTGATGCCGACGACTTGCTCGAGTTCAGCCAGTCGATGCTGGCGGTCCACGAGCGCCTGGAAATACTCAAGCTGAAATCCTCGCCAGGCCTTCTGCGCGTCAATCAGCTCCAGAAACCCTGCTTTGCCCGCACGATACCCGACCCGCGCCGCGTCCACGCTCTGCTCGGCCTGTGGCAGGATGGTGGTGCGGTACAACGTGGCCGTCTGGTCAGTCGCCCGGAGCTTGGCCAGGAGATCGTTGATCTGAAACCGGGTCAGGTTTTCTAAGGTATGTTGCTCCGCCCGCGCGACCGCCACCGCCGCCGCGGCTTCCTGCACGCCTGCGTCATACTTCGGCTTGGTCCAAAACGCGAACGGAATACTCATCGCCACGTAGGCACCGAATCCGTCGTTGGCCTGATAGTTTTGAAAGCGCTGAAACGCCACGTTGAAGTCCGGGTAGTACTGACGCTGGGCCAGCGCGTGGGATTGCTCGTTCCGCTGCACTGCGAGCTCGGCGGATTTGAGTTCCGGCCTGTCGTTTAACGCGATCTGATGCAGATCGTTCATGGGCGTCTCGAGTGGGAGTTGAGAGGGTTCTTGCGCAAGGCCCAAGCGGAATGCGGGATCCCGATCAAGCAGTGTATTCAGCATCGCCTCGGCGGTTTCTCGACGCTGGTCCAGGACGGGAAGATGTTGGAACAGCAGGGACAACTCGACTTGAGCCTTGAGGACATCGGCCTGGCTTCCCTTGCCCGCACGGAACTTTGCGTTCGCAATCTCTACAAATTGTCTGAACAGCTCCACCTGTTCATGATGAATCTGGAGTGCCTTCTGCGCGAGAAACAAATCGTAGTAGGCCTGCTTCATGCGGGCGACCAACTCCCGTTCCTTCGCACGGACCGCCTGCTCGGTCATATCAGCTGAACGACTCGCCACGTTGCCTTTGAGCGCGAGTTTGCCGGGAAAGGGGAGATTCTGCGCGAGACCGAAGATATTGTTCTGCGTCTGCGTGACATTGAAGCTCTGGGGGAAATTCCACAACTGGAGGGACAGGATTGGGTCATCCAATGACCGTGCTGGCGTAATCCGATTCGTGACGGCTTCCCATTGCTTGCGTGCCGCCACAAGCTCGGGATTTCGAGCTAGGACCTCTTGGATCAATTCCGGCAGCACCAGCCTGTTGCGCAGCATGGAGTCGCCATCCTGTGCCTGCGACAGTCCGCTGCTGAAGAACATCACCAACACGTACACGACCGTTAGACATTGACGTCGTCTATTCCGTTTCATAGAGATGACCTCCCGAAGTTCTTACACGTTCGACGACCCGTCTGCGCTCTGGCTATATGTTGCCCCAGAGAATTAGAAGGGAACCCGGACGCTGAAACTAAGCGTCGAACGGCACATGTGATGGCACAGGAGCGATTGCAAGATATGGAAGGAGGAAGATCAGATGCGAAGCACGGAAATCTTGAGCAGGAGATCCTGATGAGGACTAACCGCGGGATGATCGGACAAGCGGCTGTTGTGTGAAGTGAGGATGACAAGAAGCGCTAGCGAGGCAGTGTCTTCTGGACAGAGGGCCTGATAGTCACTGTTGAGGGGAAGCTTATCTGCAGCTTGGACGCCGAGCGTTTTAAACGCATCGCAGTACTGAGAGGTTGGTTGTTCATCCGGAGTCGAACAGCCATTGTCCATTGCAGAAGCCGTGACACCATTTACCGGAAGGAGGCAAGCATAGGCATTGAAGCTCAATGCGAAAAAGAGCACGACGAGTGTGCCTGCCAGCACCGAAAGAGATCGATGAGCATGTATTTGCATGGGGTCAGTCTATCCCACGCCCAGCCCAACCGTCAACGGTATTCATTTGAGGGGAAGAGGTTCAGTCGTCCGGCGATCGAGCGTCAGATAGATCTTGTCGTCGAACGTATAGTAGCCGCCTTTGTCGATGTCGTGCATGATGCAGAGCGGTGAAAAAATAATGAGGCAGCCAAAAATATCTCCGACGACCCACCAGGACCAGTTCCGGTCGATCTTGAGCGATGCCTGTTCATAGCCGTATTTGTTCGCCTGGGCGAGGTGGTTGCCTTTGCGGCTGAGGGTGACTGTGCCAGGCGCGGTGAGGTGCAGGTAGTCGTCAATGACGACCGTGCTCTCCGGCGGGTTGGTGAAAATGGTGACAGACTATTTGTCGGAATGCATCCAGGTTCCGCAGCCCGAGAGTCCTCCTTGCCAAACCTTGCAACTCCTTATCTTCTTCCTCATTTAAATGTTCATCGCCTCGTTCACGTCATGGAGCGTCGCTTTGGCGACCTCGCCGGCCCGGCGGCTGCCCTCTGCTACGATGTCGTTCAGGTATGCGGGATCTTGACTCAGGCGCGCACGAGCATCCCACATCGGTGTCATGCGTTCGACCACTCGATCGGCGACAAGTTTCTTGCAGTCGATACAGCCGATGGCGGCTGTCCGGCATTCGGTATTAATCTGTTCCTGAATCATCGGCAATGAAAATATTTTGTGAAAATCGTACACGGGGCAGAGGTCAGGATTTCCGGGATCGTGGCGCCGGACTCGGGCAGGATCGGTGACCATCGTCTTGAGTTTCTGTCGCACGGCTGGTTCGGGGTCTGACAGGTTGATCGTGTTGCCGTAGCTCTTGCTCATTTTCCGGCCATCCGTGCCGAGCACTTTCGGAAACTTCGTGAGCTGCTCCAGCGGTTCAGAGAACACCGGCTTGTATAGGCTATTGAACCGGCGGGCCAGCTCCCTGGTGAGCTCCAGGTGTGGCAGCTGGTCTTTCCCTACCGGCACGAAATCCGGCTTGTAGATGAGGATATCTGCGGCTTGGAGGACTGGATAGCCGAGAAATCCGTATGTGCTCAGATCACGCTCCTTTATCTCTTCCTGTTTTTCCTTATAAGTCGGATTCCGCTCCAGCCAGGCGACAGGAATGATCATGGAGAGCAACAGATGCAAGACGGCATGCTCCGGAACACGCGACTGCACGAATACCGTGGCTCGCGCAGGATCGATGCCTGCCGCAAGCCAATCGATCAGCAACTCGCGGACGAATTCTCGGATGCGGCCGGTATCGGCGTAGTTCGTCGAGAGTGCGTGCCAATCCGCGATAAAAAAATAGCACTCGAACTCGCTCTGAAGGCCTTTCCAATTCTCCAAGGCGCCGAGATAGTTGCCGAGGTGAAGCAGCCCGCTCGGCTGCATGCCGCTGAGGACTCGTTTCCTGGGTGTGATCATGGTGTGTTTCCTGCGCCAAGACCGACGGCGGTGGAGAGAATTGTATTGGAGAGACTGTGGGTCAAAGTGCTTGTGACGGTATGGATCACGTGGATCTGTGGGTCGAATATGATCAGCCCCACCAGAATGAGCATACCGTAGGGCTCCACGCGCATGAGCGCTTTTGCAGCGGTAGCTGGGAGGAAACTTGTAAGAATTCTTCCGCCATCCAAGGGGGGGAGCGGCAGTAGATTGAACAGCATCAAGAGCACGTTAATCAAGACGGAGTAGACCGACATCACGGTGATCGGCAAGAGGAACAGTTGGTGCCACGTATCTGGAGGCGGGGCCTCTTCCGATTTGGACCAGTAGCTTCCAATCGAGGGATCGATCGATAAGAGGAGTGCGAAGAGAAGGGCGCTGCCGACGGCCAGCGCGAGATTCATAGCCGGCCCCGCCGCTGCGACGAGTGCCATGTCGCGACGTGGCTGGTGCATAAGGCGCGGGTCGATCGGGACTGGTTTGGCCCAGCCGAGAAAGAATCCTCCCGGTATCAGCAGGCAGAGCAGCGGCAGGATGACGGTTCCGAACGGATCGATGTGCGCCAGCGGATTCATGGTAAGCCGGCCCTGGAGTTTGGCGGTTGGATCTCCGCATCGATTGGCGGCCCAGCCATGGGCGTATTCATGCAAGACCATGGCGAAGAGGAGCGGGAGCCCCATGTAGGAAATCGTATGGAGGATCTGCGGTAAAGAGTTCATGCGGTTGGCTTTCTTAGTTTACCTGAAGGAATCGGCCTCGCTTGATTTGTATGAGAAAGAGCGGACGGTTCAATGTTCCGTCCGGTCCAAACGCCGCCGGTCCCGCAAGGGAGGAGAGGTCCGGCTGTGTCAGCAGTTGATCGCGGACGGCTTCGCCGGAGGAGGCGCCTTTTCGAACCGCATCGAGCACCAACTTTGCGGCATCGTAGCCTTGCATCGCAAAGACTGTCGGGTTGGTTTCAAATCGTTTTTTGTACCGGGCGACAAAATCCTGCACCGTTGGAGTGGGGCTGTCTACAAAGAAGCCGTCGACGAATACGGCTCCGTCGCTCGACGAATCGTCCGTGCGGGCGAAGTCGGGCGAGTTCCATCCATTCGCGCCGAGGAAAGGCACTTTCATGTCGTGGAAATTGAGCTGGGCTGTAATGAGGCCGGCGTCGGCTGCGCGGCCTGGAATGAAGATGGCGTCGAAGCCCGGCGTATAGAAGACTTTCTTGTCCAGCTTTGTCAGTTTCCCTGTCAGTTTCGTTTGCTCAACCGGCACGGACAAGCCGTACTTCTTGAGGTCCTCCGCTTTCATGCGTTTGAGTTGCGCACTCACGTCGGCTTCGCCCTCTTTGTAAGATTCGATGGCGATCACTTCCCCCTCGTGTTGGCGAACTTCGTGGGCGAAGAGCCGGGCCAACTCGCGGCCATACGCGGTGTCAGGATGCAGGATGCAGAATCGGCGGAAGCCTTGTTCTTTGATGGCATAGGCCGCGATTCGTTTGGCTTGAAGTTCATAGGTGAGCGCCGTGCTGAACACATAGTTGCCGAGTCGTCTGACGTTGGGGAGGGTTGCGGTCGGCGTGATCAGAGGGATGTGGGCTCGCTCGGCGAGTTCAGCCATGACGGGCAGATTCTTTGAGAGGAGCGGACCGATCACGGCGAGGGGGCGATCGGTATTCAGCAATTCGGAGAAGTCGTCTAAAAACGAGGCGTAATCGGATTCCAAATCTTTGACGATGAGACCGACCGATGGGCTCCCTGCCTTGTCTCTAGTTGCTTCGACGGCCAGCTGAATTCCGCTGAGGACTTCACCGGCATAGGGAGCGAGTTTTCCTGAAAGCGGCAGGACTCCGGCGATGAAAAACTGATTGGATTTTTGTTTGGCTTGGAGTGTAGCGAGGAGCTCAGAAGTTTTCGCTGCTTGCGGGTGAGTCGGGAAATTCACGAGAAATTGTTGGATTTGCCGGATGGCTTGGTGGTCCTCTCCACGGCCGATGTAGAGGTCGATGAGTCGGAGGGACGCGAGATCGCCAGGAAAGCTGCGTGGAAAGGTGTCCCGGATTTGATCGAGGGCTTTCTTGTCGGAGGTCTCGCTGGCCAGCTCGCGAATCCGAGTCCGCACGTCTTCCGCCTGGTCTTCGGTTCCCAAGGCCACTTCATCGAGCCACGCCTGAATGGCACGGGGCGTGTCCTTTTTTTGTGCGTAGAACTCGCCGCTCAGCCGCAGGGCTTCGCGTTTCGTGCCTTCATCTTTTGAAAGATTGCGCAGGCCGGTCAAGATCGGGAGGGCAAGGTCGAGGTTGCCCATTGCCGCATGGACTCGAGCCTGCATCAGCTTGCCTCGATCCGTCACTTCTGAGTCGGGGAACTCGGTTTGCAGCTGCAGCAAGTATTTTAAGGCGTCCCCATATTGCTTTGAGCTGTGCAAGGCGGCACCGAGGAGTAGATAGGTGTCGTCGAGCAGATCAGGCTTCGGAGAGGTGGCTAGAAAACGACGGAGCGTAGTGATGGCCTCTTCAGCCTGACCTGCGTCGAGCAGGCGCTTCGCCTGCTTCAGCGTGGGATTGTTCGCCGGGCCGGCTGGCCCTGTTTCTGCATAGACGGGCGAATTGAACTCGAACCCAGTGACTGGCCAAAGTATGCTCCAGACAAGTGTCAGCGATAGGCACCAGCGTGCCGAAAGGGCGTACGTGCGATATGAGAACAGAGATATCAACGGGCGGGCCATGAGCTCCTAGCAGGCTTTGGGAAACTTGGATTATACATAATACACCGTTGGGATCTTACATAATGGTGCCGGGGTCAACAGAGCCTCAGGATGCTCAAAAAGGCTGTCTAGCAAGGCCGCAGCGAGCGAAGAGGCGAGGCGTACGCTTCGGTACGTTGAGCCTTTGCGCGAAGCGAGAACGCCGCTGGCGGACTTTTTCAGCATCCTGCTGGGCGGTGTGACGGATGTGTCAGTTGCATGTGACTACTATCGGAAACCCTGTGGGGTGTCAAGGTAAACCCCCATGGCCCGCAGGGTTCGTTGTGTTCAGTATCAGCGATTGGCTATCATGGCAAAAGATGATGTTACATCCGCTGGCAGAGCGATATTTGAGCCGTCTCCGGGTAGAGGGCGGTCTGTCCGTCAATACAATCGAAGCCTACCGTCGCGACCTGCATAAGTTCCATTCCTATTTGCATCGAATCGGTGTCGTGCCGATCGGGCCTCTTATGCCGGAGACATTGACGGGATTTCTCCGTTCCATGCACGAGGCACGATTGTCTCGCGCTTCTTCCCTACGCTGTCTCTCTGCTATTCGTGGATGGCTCCAGTTTCTGATGCGGGAACGGATGATCGAGGAGAATCCTACCATTGGTTTGGCCCCGATATCGCGAGCCGTTCGACTGCCTAAAGCTCTATCGCAGCACGATGTCACCGCATTGTTAGATTTGGGGGCAGTCCCGACCCTTGAAGATCTGCGTGATCGCTCGATGTTGGAGTTGCTCTATGCAACGGGGCTTCGCGTGTCGGAATTGGTAATGGTTGAAATGGCGCTGGTGAATCTCGATGTCGGGTACCTCCGGGTCACCGGCAAGGGCGCGAAGCAGCGCCTTGTGCCGGTGGGTGAGAGGGCTCGACAGCTGCTGCAGCAGTATGTGGAAGAGGCGCGGCCACGACTTCTCAAGAAGCGGGTTTCACGGTATGTGTTTGTGTCGAGGCGGGGCGGGCCATTGACGCGACAAGCCTTTTGGAAATTGCTGCGACGCCGTGCACAGAGAGCCGGAATTAGACAGGTGATCTCGCCGCACATGCTTCGGCATTCGTTTGCGACGCATCTGCTCGAAGGCGGCGCGGATCTTCGGTCTGTTCAGGTGATGCTCGGCCATGCGAATATTGCGACGACGCAGATCTACACGCATATTGAACGGGGACGTCTGAAACGGGTGCATGACAAGTATTTCCCTCGAGTGGGCCGACCCCGGAGGCAAAAAGTATAATCGAGGAGACGTAACTCATAATGAGCGGAGTGCGCAGCGACCGAAAAATGCAAGAAGAGTGCGAGATTCGATTGACAAGGGGAAGTGGAGTTGGTAGCATCCGCCAAGGTTGCTAACGAAATCGGGCGGATAGCTCAGTTGGCAGAGCGCCACCTTTACACGGTGGATGTCGCAGGTTCGATCCCTGTTCCGCCTACCAGGGAAATGCTGGGTTAAGGGGACAGGACAGAATAGAATAGTAAAATAAGAACTTCAGACGGGACAAACCGCTAGATATAGTCTTGTCACTCACATCATCCGCTATAAGTAGGGTTTTAAGGGGCCGTCGTTCAGCTGGTTAGGACGCCAGATTGTCAATCTGGAGGTCGCGGGTTCAAATCCCGTCGGCCCCGCCATTTTCTCCTGTGTCTGTTAGACTCCGCAGGTAGAGCCGTGAGTGCTTTTTAGAGCCTGGAGAGGTTATCGCCGCATGTTTCAAACGGGTTTAATCGGACTGGTCGGTTCGCTCGGCGCAGTTTCAAAAGTTGTCCTCTTGCTCCTGCTCGTCTTCTCGGTTATCTCGTGGGCCGTTATTTTCTCAAAATGGCGTGCGTTTAGTGTGGCAGACCGCGAGGATAAGCAGTTCTTAGCGCTCTTAGTGAAAACTCGAGATCTCGACGAGCTGTATCGGCAAGTTCGACGAATCGAAGGGAGTCCTAGCGCGGTCGTATTTGAAGGGGTAATGGAACGTGTGGGAGCTGAACGGAATGAGGGGAGGAACGGCGCCAACACAGGACCGGTTGATCACCATGTGATAGAGCGGGCAGCCTCTCATCTGGCACAGAGCCAGCTCTCCCGCCTCGAGACCTATCTTCCGTTCCTTGCTACGACGGGAAACATTACACCGTTTGTCGGATTGCTCGGGACCGTGATGGGAATTATCGATGCGTTTCGTGAAATCGGCACCCAAGGAACCGCCAGTATTTCCGCTGTCGCTCCCGGCGTTGCGGAAGCGTTAGTCGCGACGGCAGCCGGTCTGTTCACCGCTATCCCCGCGGTCATTGCCTATAACTACTTCCTCAGCCGGATTCGCAGGACGGCATTCCGATTGGATTCGGTTACCATTGAGCTTCTGTCATCCCTCTCGATCTCTTCATCGAAGAAGAAACCAATGCCGGTCGGAGTTCAAGGATGATCCTGGAGTCCCGTCACCGCCGATTTATGGCAGAGATCAACGTTATTCCCCTCGTCGATGTGGTCCTCGTCCTCTTGGTGATTTTCATGGTCACTGCGCCGATGTTGTACCGGGGGATGGACATTAAGCTACCGACTTCTGCTTCGAATACCATCAAACCGGACATACGCACGGTGCTCACGATTGAAAAAGATCAACGACTGTATCTCGACAAAGATCCTGTCGGGGTGGCCCAGTTGGAACAGAAATTAAAGCTCTTGAAACGGGACCATCCCGATGTGTCCCTCTATCTCAGGGCGGACCGCGACGTGCCCTACGGCGTTGTGGTGCAAGTCATGGACGGCGTCAAGAAAGCCGGGATTGAGAAAATTGGGATGGTTACGGAGCCAGTTGGTCCCGAGCATGTGGGGTCATCGCAAGCTCCGCGTCTCCCGTTGCGAAAAAGTTGACGCAACCTGTTCGAGAGGCCGGTGATGATGGCGTCCCAGGCATCGCTCTTGCCGGGCATGGGGTTCGATCGGGACGATCAATCCAGACTGTCAGCTCGACTCAAGCGAACATTGGCGCTGTCGCTCGTCGTGCATGTGGTTGTCCTGCTCGTGGTGGCAGGGCTTCGACTTCCACAACAGGGTGAACGGCCTTTGACGTCTGTGGAGGTGTCGCTGGTCAGTCTGCCGACGCCCGTGAGGCAAGCTGAGTCGGTGAAGCCGGTCGAGTCTGCGAAAGTTTCAGATCCGAAGCCGATTCCTGTCCCGTTAGTCAAGGCGGTAACCCCCAGCGCAGTCTCAGCTGCCGTGCCTCCAGTTGGCGAGAAAAGAAGGGACATGTTGCGGGATCTTCAGCTTCCACCGGATGCGCCGAAGTTCGGAGACTTGAGTCCTGCAACAAAGTCGGCAGGACAGCCTCAGCAGGCGGCGAAGGTGCTCGATATCCCGCGTGTGCCGGATGTGGTGCAAGACCCGGTTGCAAAGGTTCCGCAACGGTCCTCGGTCAGCGAGGATGTGAATAGGGAACTAGAAGAAGAACTGAAAAAGGTCAAACAGTTTCAGCCTGCGGCCAAGCTGGATATTCCAAAAGAGGTGAAGCCGAGTGAAATGTCAGTCAAATCGGTGCCCCAGCAGGAGGTAAAAGTTCCAACAGTCAAGGCTCCCGAGACGGCTCTGAAGATTTCCGGTACGGCTGGGTCGAATCCCTACTGGGCGCGGGTGCAGTCTATTATTAGTAGCCAGTGGGAGCCGCCTCCGATCGATATGGCGGGACAAACCTATAGGGTGATCATCAAGTTTCGGCTTCAACGGGATGGGACGATTAAAGACGTGGTCGTACAACAGTCGTCCGGGAATGCGTATTTTGATATAGCGGGCCAGCGCGCCGTGCTGCGGCCACGAGTCCTACCCCTGTTTCCTGCCGATATGGCAGATAGTTACAAAGATGTAGAGATGGTGTTTCGAGTTGGAGAGTCGGTAGGATGACACAGCTGAAGTTAATCAGTGCCTGGGTTGGGGGAGTGTTGCTGCTCGCAGGAGTTGTCGGCACACTTGAGTCCGGGGCAGCGGATGTGTTCCTCGAAGCCACTCGTCCCGACTTCCAAAAGATTGCCCTGGGTGTGGCGGGAATACAAAACGCGGGCGGCCCCGATTGGTTGGGGGGGCGGATTGAAGAAGTTCTCAAAAAGGATGTGAAACGCTCCCTGGTTTTCGATCTGGTGGATTTGCCCAGTCTTGGAATTCAAACACCCGATATCGGCAACGGGACGGGGGCCGGTTCTAAAGCCATATTTAGGCAGGCGGCTGAGAAGGGTGTCTCGGTGTTGGTCTGGGGAAAAGCAGGACTGAAAGGGACGGACAAAGAAGCCGACGTGAATATGGAGGGCTTCGTCTATGACAGCGGCAGCGATGAACTCGTGGGGGGGAAGCGCTATGTAGGATCGACCTCGGTTGTGCGGCTGATGGCGCACCGCTTTGCCGACGAGTTGGTATTTCGTTATACGGGCGAGCCGGGCATCGCGCGGACGAAGATCGCGTATGTGGCTGAACAGGGTGCTGCCCGAGAGTTATTCGTGATGGATTACGATGGTCACGATACGCGCCAACTCACCGCTGATGGATTTCTGAACCTCATGCCGCAATGGTCTCCTGATCGCCGGTTCCTGATCTTCACCGCCTATCGCAATCGCAATTCGCAGGATATCGACATGATCGAGTTGGCGACGGGCAAGCGATGGACGGTGATTTCCCTAGGGGGGCTGAACATCACTCCGTCACTGTCTCCTGATGGGAACTTCCTGGCGTTTGCCTCCAGCCATGAAGGCAATTCCGAACTCTATCGGTTGGATACAAGAACAAAAGCCATTCAACGATTGACTGTAAACCCGTCCGGCGACTTATCTCCCTCCTGGTCTCCGAACGGGAGAGAGTTGGTGTTTGTGTCAGATCGAGGTGGCGGGCCGCAGTTGTTTTTGATGGGGTCAGACGGGTCGAACGTGCGCCGCCTGACGTTTGAAGGCGATTACAATGCGGCGCCGGTGTGGTCGCCGCGCGGGAACTGGATCGCCTATGTGTGCCGGACGCATAGAGAGTATAAACTCTGTGTCATCTCGCCGGATGGACAGAAGCGAATGCAATTGACGACAGGACCGGGTGTCGATGATTCACCCTCCTGGTCACCGGATGGCCGGCATTTGGTGTTCAGTTCAACGTCCGATGGAAAGAGTCAGATCTATATGATCGATGCCGATGGTAAGGACATAGAACGGCTCACCTTCCAGGGCACGCACAATAGTGCGCCCTCCTGGTCTCCGGCATCGTGAGTCTAAGAGATTGATCGTGCCGGATGAATCAAGGGATAAAATCTAGAGATAACTAACCTGGGATATAAGGAGATAGAGGTATGAACAAGACAGTCTATTTATATGGGATGGCACTGGTGATGAGCACGGCATTGATTGGTATGCCTGGCTGCTCTAAAAAATCCGTACAGTCCGGTGGCGACTCCCAGTCCGCTCAAGGGATGGCGAAGGGAGGGGCAGATAGTCCTAAGTCCGGTGTCGGCAACTTTCCAGACACCGGCGTTCAGTCGGGTGGCGGTGGGCTCCGGGGCCTCGACAAGAACCCTTCGGAAGAGCGAGTGGGCGGTGGTACGATGCTGGCAAAGGTGGATCCCTCCAGCAGTGCCGGACGACAAATGGATGAGATCAGGGCTGAGCAGGCCGCTTCAGCCGCAGCGGGCTTGCGAGATGTGTTCTTCGCCTATGACAGCTGGGTGATTTCCGAGGATGGACGTCAATCGTTGGCTCGCGATGCCGAGTGGATGAAGTCCAACCAGAGCACGCTGGTCAAGGTCGAAGGGCACTGTGACGAGCGCGGGACCACTGCCTACAACCTCGTCCTCGGTGAAAAACGGGCGAAGGCTGCCCGGAACTATCTGGTCGAACTTGGTGTCAGTGCCAATCGTCTGTCCGTGGTATCGTATGGGAAAGAGCGACCGTCCTGCAACGAACATGCAGAGTCGTGCTATCAGCAGAATCGGCGAGGACATCTTGCGGTGAAGACCGGGAAGTAGACGACGCGTTCTTTATTGTAGCGGTTGTGATTCTGTTGTCTGTGAGAGAGAACAGGCGATTCCTTTATTATATAAATGGGTGGAAAAATGTGGAACCATTCGGATACTAAGGGAGCCTGGACAGCGACCCTTACAATCTGTGCCCTATTGTCGACCGGCTGCATTGCCCAACAAGCCGATCTCAAACAGACCGAGAAGAATCTTCAGCAGCGCATCAAGCAGTCGAGCGATGAGTCTGCACAGACCCGCGCGCGACAGAGTCAGGAGATTTCGGTGCTTCGGGAACAGGAGCTGCCGCAGTTACGTGGCGAACTGGAGCGGGCGTTGCATCAGGCTCAGGAGCTCCAAGGCAAGCAGGAAGATCTCAAGCAGCGCTCTGCGCAACTTGAGCAGCAAACCAAACGGCTCGAACAGTTGGCCGGCAAGCTGGAAGCGGATAGCGCGACTCGCTTCAGCCAGGCGCGCGAGAGTCTGAATGCGCAAGATGTCAAAAACAAGCAGGATCGCGATCAGCTCCGCATGGATGTGAATGCTCGCCTTGACGACGTGACCCGACAGATGGAGGTGGTGCGAAAAGAGATCATTGAGGTTGTGCAGAAGACGAACAGCGGACTCGCCAAGAGTCTTGACGTGCGTTTGGAGGAACAGCATAAGACGCTGGCGGATAACCAGGTTCGGGACGAACAGTTATCGGCAAAATTCGTACAGTTCAGTCAGTCCTTAGCGGCATTCAGGGAATCACTGACAGGATTGAGCGAGCGGGTGAGCCAAGAAGAGCAGGCAAGCAAAGCCTCGGCAACTCATATCAATGAAATGAACAAAGCAGTGACCGGTCATTTAGGCGAGGTCAATAAGAGTGTCGCATCTGTTGCGCAGAAATTTGCTGCTCGCTTCGATGAACAGGATCGTCGTCTAGATGCCCTCTCCAAGGCCGTTGATCAGGGTGCGCATGTACGGGGAAACAAGGGAGGGGCGCGACAGCCACCCACCAAGCCGGCACACCGATTGGGAGCGGTGCCTTCGTCTGAAACCCCAACGGCTGAGCAGGAAATGCCTTCGGCTTCGCTCTCTGCGCAAGCTGAAGGGGCGACATCGGCAGCTGAGATCGAGGAGTCACCGCGACCGCAAGTCAGCCAGAGTAGTGAGCGCCCCGATAAAGTCGAGTATGAACGTCTCCTGGCGCTGTTTCGTGATGGAGACTTGGATGGAGCCCGGCAGGGGTTCGCCGCATTTTTGCGTGACTACGAGAACTCGGATCTGTCTCCCAATGCGCGCTATTGGCTCGGTGAATCGCACTATGGGAAAAAAGATTATAAACAGGCGATTGACTCCTATGACCGTGTCGAACTGGATTTCCCTCAGAGCGAGAAAGTGCCGGCGGCGATTTTGAAGAAAGGATACGCGTACTTGGCGATGAAAGATAAGAAGCGCGCGTCTTCGGCTTTCAGACAGGTGGTGACGTTGTATCCACGGACTCCCGAGGCAGGGAAAGCATCCGATAAACTAACCCAGTTAAAGGAGTCGCGATAACTGTGATGCGCAAGAAAGCAGGTTCAAGGGGGTCGATCATTCTGATGGCCGGAGCGATGCTGTGGCTCTCCGGATGTGCCAATCACGCAGATTTTGTGGGATTGCGTGATCACTTGGCGACGGTGTCGAAGTCTCAGGAACAAGATCAAAAGCGGCTGGATGCGCTGCAACGACGGTTGGAGTCGCTGGAGCGGGTGAAGGATAGCGAGTCCGCTAGACAGAAGCTCGATCCGAAGTTCGATGAACTGTCTGCACGGGTCCAAAAGATAGAAGGTCGGTTGGCCAAACTCGACGAGACATCGGGTGCTCCGGTTATGCCCAAGGTGGAGCCATCTCAAGTTGACCCTGCTCGTCTCTCTAAACCACAGAAGCCGGTCTCCGCGGCAGATGCGCCGACAACGATGCCCGGCATTTCCTCAATTACCCCGACGTCGGCGTTCAATCTGGCGTACAACGACTATCTCAATGGGAAATACGATCTTGCCGTGGCGGGCTTTCAGCGATTTGTAAAAGATTTCCCTGGTACGTCGCTGACGCCGAATGCCTACTACTGGTTGGGAGAGTCCTCCTATCAGCAGAAAGATTATGTGCGTGCGATGCAATCGTTCGAGTACCTTTCAACAGAGTATCCGGGAAACGAGAAGGTGCCGGCGGCGTTGTTCAAATTAGGGCTGGCGGCGGGAGAAACCGGAGATCTCGCCAAATCAAAGACGAATCTCAAACGGGTCATCGAAGAGTTTCCCACGTCGGACGAGGCGAAGCTGGCTAAGAATAAGTTGGCAGAAATTCGATGATCGGACGTCCATTGAAACGGTTCGTGATGGCTCCCTTGTTTCTGGCGTTCCCCGGAGTCTAGCTTCATGCCCGCCGCCAGTAGTTCCGCCAAGATCCATATCCTCACAGACGACGTAGTCAGCCGTATCGCAGCCGGCGAGGTTGTCGAGCGTCCTGCCGCCGTCGTCAAAGAATTACTAGAAAACAGCCTCGATGCAGGGGCCCTGCATATTACGATTGATGTGAAAGATGGTGGATTAGCCCTCATTCGAGTTGCGGATGATGGAGAGGGGATCAACCGTACCGATCTTCCCCTTGCCTTCGAGCGGCACGCCACCAGCAAGCTCCGGTCCGATCGGGATCTCGCCTCGGTGACGACAATGGGCTTTCGCGGCGAGGCGTTGCCGAGTATTGCCTCCGTTTCCCATGTGCTGGTGACGACCGCGACCAGGCAGGATACGGTGGGGTCGCAGTTCACCTTGGTCGCAGGGGCCGCCAGTGCAATCGTGGACGCGCCCCCCGTTCCTGGCACCCGGATCGACGTCTCCAATCTATTTTTCAACCAACCGGCCAGAAAGAAATTTCTCAAATCGACCACGACCGAGTTCGCCCATATCAGCCATGTTGTGCAACTCGCAGGCCTCGCCTGGCCATCCGTGCATTTTCGCTTGACCAATAACGGCCAGGAGGTTCTCAACTATCCTGCCGTGACAGCGGATCGCGATCGAATCCTCCAAGTATTTCGCCAGGGGTTTCTCGATCGGACCATTGAGGTGCGAGGCAGGACAGGGGGATTGTCGATCCGCGGCGTGATGGTCGATCCTGTCCATGCGCGGTCCTCGAAAATGCCGCAGGAATTGTTTGTGAACCGGCGTCCCGTTCGCAATGCGACCGTATTTCATGCGGTCATGGAAGGGTATGGATCGTTTCTTCCCAAAGGGTCTCGCCCGACGTTCGTGCTCTTTCTTGACATCGAGCCGGATCGGCTCGATGTCAACGTGCATCCCACAAAAAAGGAAGTGCGGTTCGCGGAAACAGAAGCGCTTCATCAGTTGGTGCGCCAGTCGGTTCGTCATGCACTTGGTACTTTCGAGCAGAAGGTCCTGTCGGGTCTCACGCCGTCCGGGTTGTCGCAGACGGCGCCAGGCTTCTCTCCCACGTCTGAGCGGCAGACCTCATCGTTCCTGGATTCTCACCCGGTAGCCTCGATCTCAGCTCTTAGGCAGGATTCCCGGACCAGTGGTCATGACATGGTGTCGCTGTCCGGCATTGCTGAGAGAAGTCAGTTGGCCTTCGCCCACGAGGCAGCCGCAGCGTATCGGCTTGCAGAGAAGCCAGACATTATGCCGTTCGGGCAAATCCTCCGGACCTATCTCGTGGCGCAGGTGGGCGAAGAGCTCCAAGTGATTGATCAACATACGGCGCACGAGCGTGTCCTCTTTCAACGGCTTTGGCGTGGGTGGCAGAGCCGGGATATCCCCTCGCAGCCGCTTTTAATTCCGGAGCCGATCGAGCTATCGGCGGCGCAGAGCATGCTGTTGCTCAAATGCTCTGATGATCTGGAGAAGCTCGGTCTTCTGATCGAACCATTTGGCTCCACGGCCGTGGCGATTCGCGGAGTGCCAGTTGGGCTTGGCAAGGTAGATGCGGCGGTCTTGGTGCAGGATCTGCTCGACGATGTGACAGAGTGGGACAGTGCATCGTCTCTGGAGCTGCGAGTTCAACCCGTCTTGGCATCGCTGGCCTGCCATGGAGCGGTGCGGGCCGGACGCTCTTTGGCCCTTCCTGAAATTCAACAGCTGATTCACGATTGGGTGCAAGAAGGATTGATTATGACCTGCCCGCATGGGCGCCGCACGGCGTTTCGCCTTTCGATAGATGAGCTTGCGAAGCTGTTCGGGCGGGTTGGATGGACATGATGGCTATTCCAGCGAGAGCGACATGTCGTCTCTCCGAGACGCAGGTCCGTTTCAAGCCTGTTGTCGTGATAGTTGGACCGACTGCTGTGGGGAAGAGCCGCGTTGCGGTCGAGGTCGCAAAGGCTTTCGAGACCGAGGTGCTCACGGCGGATTCAAGGCAAGTCTATCGTGGCATGGATGTCGGGACGGATAAACCATCCACGCAGGAGCGCCAGGCGATTCCCCATCGACTGATCGATCTTGTCGATCCAGACGAACAGTTTAATGCAGGATTGTATCGCCGCCAGGCGGTCGATGAGATCGAGCGTCTCTATCGAGACTGCCGCCTTCCCCTGGTAGTGGGTGGCACAGGGCTCTATGTGCGGACACTCCTCAAGGGCTTGTGTGACGCGCCACAGGCCGATCCGATTGTGCGGGCAGCCCTGCGGCAGGAGGCGAAGGACCAAGGATATGATCGCCTTTATGCAAGGCTTGTGGATGTCGATCCTGTGGCCGCGGCGCGGTTGCACCCGCGTGACGAATCGAAAGTGATCCGCGCGCTGGAGGTGTACCAGCTATCCGGTCGTCGGATGTCGGAGTTCCAGGAGAAGCATGGATTTGCCGAGCGGCCCTATTCAGCCTTGGTTGTCGGCTTGAACCGAGACCGCGATGCGTTGTATCGGCGTATCGAGGAGCGGATCGATTGGCAGCTGGCTCACGGTTTGATCGAAGAGACGCAACAACTCCTGGCCCAGGGGAATCAGCGCAACAGTGCGGCCATGAAGGGCTTGGGGTATCGGCAGGTAGCCGGGCACCTAGCCGGTGAATATGACGCTGCTGAAATGGTTCGGCGGTTCAAACGGGACACGAGACATTTTTCCAAACGGCAAATGACCTGGTTTCGAAAGGAGCCGGGGATTCAGTGGTTGACGATCGAGGAGTCAGAATCGGTCCAGCACACGGCAGCACGGGTGATCGGGCAAGTGGATCGATTTCTCACCACACTATTTTGAGGGCTTAGGATGGCACGGCAGGGGAATGCAGCGAGCGCAGAGATCGGGATCATCGGCGGTAGTGGGCTCTACGACATCGAGGGCCTTCGGAAGGTCAAGGAACGTTCTATCAAGACCCCCTTCGGGGCTCCCTCCGACAAGGTGATGCTCGGCGAATTAGACGGGATTCGTATCGCCTTTCTCTCGCGGCATGGACGCGGACATCGGATCAATCCTTCCGAAATCAACTATCGCGCGAATATCTATGCGCTGAAGTCGCTAGGTGTTCGGCGGGTGATTTCTGTGAGTGCGGTTGGCAGCATGAAGGAATCGATCAAGCCCGGCGATGTGGTGTTGCCTGATCAGTTTATCGATCTCACCAAACGGCGGGTGTCAACTTTCTTTGAGGGCGGTATTGTCGCCCATGTGGCGTTCGGCGATCCGGTCTGTGCCTCGCTCGGGGTGGCATTGTTGGATGCGGCCCGAACAGTCGGCGCCACCGTGCATCAGGGCGGTGTCTATCTCTGCATCGAAGGCCCACAGTTTTCGACCAAAGGGGAGTCCCGGTTGTATCGTCAGTGGGGTGCGAGTGTGATCGGGATGACGAATCTCCCTGAGGCCAAGCTCGCACGCGAGGCGGAACTTTGTTACGCCACAGTGGCCTTGGCGACCGATTACGACTGTTGGCATGAGACGGAAGAGGCCGTCACGGTCGAGGCGATCTTGACCACGCTCCGTCAGAATGTCGTACTGGCCAAGCGGCTGTTGCGGACGGCGATGCCTGCGGTGGCCGATGTCAAGAGTTGCAGCTGTCAGCGCGCATTGCAGGATGCCATTATCACGGCGCCGGATCGGATGCCTGCCTTGCTCCGACGGAAGCTGGCCTTGTTGATGGATCGGGTTGTTCCGGGAAAGAAAGGAATTCGGTAAGCCATGGGAAAGCTGCTTGTCGTCGGATCGGTCGCATTAGATACGGTGAAAACACCCTTCGGGGAGGTCAGCGAGGTTCTTGGAGGTTCGGCTACATTTTTTTCAACCGCGGCCAGTTACTTTACCAGCGTGGATCTCATTGCTGTGGTGGGGGAAGATTTCCCCCCGCAACACCTGGCCTTTCTCAAGAGCCGTGGCATCGACTTGACTGGGTTGGAGCGGAAGCCAGGGGCGACCTTTCGATGGAAAGGGGAGTACACGCACCAGCTCAATGAAGCGCATACGCTCGATACGAAACTCAACGTGTTCGAAACCTTTCGGCCAAAGATTCCCGAGGCATATCGATCCCCGGACCTTTTGTTCTTGGGCAATATCGATCCGGAGCTTCAGTTGGATGTGCTGCAGAAGCTTCCGCGTCCGCCCGTAGTCGCGTGCGATACGATGAACTTTTGGATTAACGGCAAGCGCGACGCATTGTGGCGAGTCTTGGAGAAGGTCGATATTCTCATCATTAACGATGGGGAGGCCCGGGCACTCGGCGAAGATACAAATCTGGTGAAGGTCGCACAAAAAATACTCGCGCGTGGACCCAAGCACCTCATCATCAAGCGTGGGGAGTATGGGGTCTTGATGTTCAACGAGAAGCAGGTGTTCGGGGCTCCGGCCTTTCCACTTGAAGACGTGCGCGATCCTACCGGTGCAGGGGATACCTTCGCCGGCGGTTTCCTCGGCTACTTGACGGCCACCGGCAATCGTTCGGTCGAGGCCTTCAAGCAGGCGATTATCTTTGGGAGCGTCATGGCGTCTTTTGCGGTAGAATCCTTTAGTCTTGACCGTTTGCGAATCCTGGACTACAAAGAGATTCAAGAACGGTTTCGAGCATTTAAGCAGTTGACTCATTTCGAGGATATTTCGTGATGCAGGATCTCTTTGCCGGTTCGATTGTTCGAGCATTGGCGGGTCCATTGCTTGTGTTGGCCCTGTTGATCGGATGGCTGCCAGGCTGTGCCACATCGGAAGGTTCGGTACAGAAGTCAAAAGGGTACTACCAGGAAGGTGTCGCGAGCCTGGAGCACGATCAGCAGAAGGCCTTTGTGTCGTTCCAGAAGGCCGTGAAGCTCGATCCGAACAACAAAGAGGCACGATACGGGCTCGGCCATATTCTGGCGTTGCAGGGGAAGTTACCCCAAGCCGAGGAAGAATTTCTGGCCGCGACGAAGCTTGATGAAAATTACTCGGAAGCGTACACCTATCTGGGCCAGATCTTGGAGAAACAGGGACGGTGGACGGAAGCGATCGCGGCATTCCGTCAGGCGCTGACCAATCCCTTGTATTCCACGCCGGACCTGGCCCGATTCCATCTCGGACGGTCGCTGGCTCACGAGAATGATTACCAGGGCGCGATGGAAGCGTTTGAGGATGCCTTAGTGGTCAATCCGCCCAATGTTCCTCCGGCGCAACTACATTTGGAGCTGGGGCGGGCGTATTACAAGCTGGGGTTCGAACGACGCTCAAGGGAAACCCTGACCAAGGTGACGACACTCGATAAGGGCGGTGAGCATGCGGCAGCCGCAAAGGAATTGCTGACACGGCTTAAGCCATAGAGAGAGACCCATGGAATCGATCGGCGAATTTTTTAAACAGGTGCGAGAGACCAAGGGGCTCACCATCGACGAAGTCGCGTCCAAGACGCGAATCCGAACTGATTTTGTGAAGGCGCTGGAAGATGGAAATTTCGCCAAGTTGCCTGATCAAGTGTTTGCGCGAGGGTTTGTCCGGTCCTATGCCCGGTCCCTCGGACTCGATGAAGACGATGCGATTCACCGATTCGCACAATCGGCAGGCGCCTATTACGACAAGCAAGGCGAGCGGGAACGTTTGAAAGTCAGGCAGGCAGAAGAAGAGCGGAAGCGCAAATCCAATCGAAAGGCCGTCGCGATCGCGATCGGCATCGCAATCCTCACGCTCATCTTCCTCTTAAGCCGGGAACAGTCGTCGCTTCTGGTCCGTCGTTCGAGTTCAGACACTCCACCTTCCGCATCCAAGCGGACCGTTCCACCGATTCCAGAATCTCAGGACACGCCGCCAATCCAGCAGACCGAGGTGGTTCCGCCGGCTCCACCGGCCCCTCCCAAGACTAAACCAAGCGAGCCTCCTGCCGTGCCAGCAAAAGTGAGTGAAGAAGGTGGACGTAATGCTGGGCCAGTGACTGGGTCTGTATCTACAGCTTCGGTTGCGCCTGAACCTGCGGTTCCGGCTCATTCGTCGTTGGGGAGTGATGGACCTCTGGGGGGGATTTCACTTGAAGGGTCTGAAGCAACGGAAGGACAGTTGGCGCTCGATCTTGAGGCGACAGAGCTGAGTTGGGTCGTCGTTCAAATCGATGGCGGCAGTCCTCAAGAGGCCTTGCTCCGGCCTGGAGAAAAGGCCAGATGGAAAGGCCAAGACCAGTTTATTCTGACACTTGGCAACGCCGGGGGCGTCAAGGCCGAACTCAACGGCAAACCTCAAAAGCCCTTCGGCCCAAGCGGAAAAGTTGCCCGCGATATCGTTATCAAACGCTGACCGCCCTCTAGCCCATTCATCCGGTCACAGCATGTGACCTTCTCACCCGCCTCGGATACGCCGGTCTATCTGATTATCTAGTCTGTCTGGTCCGTCTGGTTAACCTGGTTAGTTTCGTTCAACCAAAGAACCAGACAGACCAAGCAAACTAGGCAGACAGACCGAATAGAAGCTGCACAGGTGTGCGATATCAAAGAATGGGGCGCCACAGCAAGGACTGAGGCGCAATGGTGCCACCCTATTGAGACTTCTGAGATTGCCGTGATTCTAAATGCCCTAACTAGCTGGAATATCGTGCCTTGCTGTGAGAGTGTTCTGGCACGAACCTTGATCGTTATTTGGCAGGACTGAACAAAATCAGACTGTGCGGAAGTGAGTATGGGGCCGGGAACGAGACTGTGAAGTGGTGAAGGAGTCGCGGAGTGTGGAGACTTTCTGATCGCACCCTGGATTACTTGACATGAGTGGAAGGCCATTGTTATATTCGCCCGCGTTTTGTCGCTTTAACATGGATCTCATGAGCCATGTGGCCCGATGCCGGGTTCACATGCGGTGGTTAAACACAAAGGAGGAAGTCTGATGGGGCATTTTGCTAAGTTTCTGGGAATCAGCGCAGCGTTGATCATGCTGTCGGTTTCAGTGGTGGGAGCCGAGGAGAAGGATCCACTCAAGTCCCGTGTCCCGGCTGATCAGATGGCCGACGCGAAGGCCAACAAGAATCCGATTGCTTCGACTCCAGAGAGCATTGCAAAAGGAAAGGCACTCTTCGAGGGCAAGGGTACTTGCTTCAATTGCCATGGCAAGAATGGGGATGGCCAGGGCGAAGCCGGGAAGGTTCTCAATCCGAGCCCCCGCGATTTCACGAACTGTAAGTTCCATAAGAAGCGGAAAGATGGCGAATTATTCTGGGTGATTAAGAACGGTAGTGCCGGCACAGGCATGATCTCCTTGACCCCAGCAATTATCACGGAAGAGGAAGCCTGGCTGATCATCAACTACGAGCGGACCTTCTGTAAGGGCGAGTAGTTTCATCGCAGGTGTCAGTTTAAGAGGGTGGAGGATCGAATCCTCCACCCTCTTTTTTTCTTCCGATCGTGTGGCCGCATTGAGCAAGTAGGTTGAGGTCGAGGTTAAGGTTGAGTGAAGATCTGACGTTCTGATTTTAGCCTGAACCTCAACCTTCTCCGCGCTGGAGAACTTTTTCAGCTTCCTGCTAGTTAGTGGGCTTCGGTGCTCTGGATCGCAGCTTGCTTGGTCAATATCAAGGCAGCGGAAGGATCGGTTGGGAGAATCGCCGGAACAGCAAAGGGGCGTTGCTCCTGGTTCATGCGGGTTTTGGATGCCCAGCGCACTTTCTGGCTGAGATAGGTCACCGTTTCGCCGAGCGTCACGTCGCCGTCCCGGTTGGTGTCGGCCTCACCACGCAGTGCCCGCAGCAGATAGTAGGTGAATAGGCCATGCCGATGCTGGTCGTCCTCTAACCCCTGCCCGATGCCGCTGGTCCCGATGACATGGATGGTCGAGCTTCCCGTGGGACTCCATTGAGGCCGGGCAATCTTAGTCCGGTTATCCGGTTCCATACGAGACACGATGCCATCGAACAGAAATACCGTCTGTTTCGCTTTCAATCGAGCCAGCGCTGCCTCCAAATCTTTGATCGGGTAGGCCTTTGAGGTGGCCGTGGCGATTCCATCGTACGGTATCAGGAACGTCTCTCCCGTCGAAGAGACCGAAGCCAGACCGGCGAAATAGACAATAACAACCGCGTCCTTATTCATATAAGGTGGCAGCCAATCCAGCAGCGCTTCGTCAATATCAGAGCGTAAGGCTTTCCAGTCTTGCAGGAGAAGAATATTGGAAGCCGGTAAGCCACCGAGGGCCTGAAAATAGTTCGAGACCATCTGGGCATCCAAGGAAGCGAACTTGCGGGATAGGACTTGCCGGTTTCGGTAGGATCCGATCCCAATTGAGATCAAATAGGTATGGGGCTGCCGAAATCCGGTGAGCACAGCAGGGATGTGATCTACGTCATCGGCCTTGATGCCGGTTGGTTGGATCGTCAGGGCCAGAGTTTGAGTCAGCGGCTGAGCATGGGTTCCAGAATCAGAGACTGCCACGTGGATTTCGGCCTTCTGCTGTTGCATTGACTGCGGTACCGTCGCCACAAATTCGATCGAGCGGGATTGGCCCGGTTGCAGTCGTCCGATCGCCAGCGAGTTGGCAGGAAACTGGGCGAGCAGCGAGGCGGTTCCCGTCAAGGCTGCCGTGACACCCTGTAGTTCCTGCTCTCCTTCGTTTACGAGGTCGATGCGTACCCGAATGTGCTCGCCTCCTTCAAAGAGCAAATTGCTGTTCTCGTCCAGCAGAGTGGCCTTAAACAAAAGTGTCGATGGAGGGCCTTGGGCTACTATGGTCGGTGTCGACGGGACTGGTCTCACAGGCGATGCTGCCAGTGGTGCAGGAGCGGTTCCACCCGTCGCTGCCAACTGGGTTCGGACGGCGCGCATGAATTGCGTCGTGAGTGCAATCCCAGCGTCATGTACGAACTCCCCGATATTGCCATACTCGCATCGGCGTACGGCCGGTTCTAGAATAAGGCGTTGGTTGTGTGTGATGGAAATGGTCTCCTGGCCAAGCTCTTTCCCCCTGGCATCCTTCAGGGTTACGCGCGCCTCAAGGGTCATGTCCGCAGGCACCCTATCGTAGACATTATCAGCCCAAAGTTTGAGGCCTGAGCGTTGAAGCGTGACCACGATCTCCGTGTCAGGCTGGATTTGTGCCGGGATTCCACCGATGACGGTCACGGCCGTAAAGTTTTGGGAAGCCGCGTCAATCATAATCGATTCGACTTCTTCCCCCACGTTGAGCTCGCGGGGGCTACTGCATCCATCTATGTACTGCATCTTGAGATTGGTGAAGGAGGGGTCGAAGGTTAGCTTGACGGAGTTGGCTAGACGCGGACCCATGTCTGGTAAGGAGGTTCGGTGAAGCGCCGAGGTTAGTTTCTCGCATCCCCACAGCCCGCCCACTGGAATGAGGAGACACAAGAGGGCGGCCCATCGCGTTATTTGCGCGAGACTCGCGAGACTTGCGCAAAAAGCGGGAGGGGTCGGATATTTCATCTTCACGAGTCGCGCCTGTCTCGCTCGGTTATTCTGCGGGGGATTTCATTGCGGAGGGAGCCCGAGTCGGCTGACTGGGGTCGGATGAAAATCCCTTGGGTGTGACGGAGCCGCATAGTAGCCCTTGGTCCTATTCCGTCTGATCACGGCCAATTCGCGTAGCATGGCGACCCCATCTCTGAAGACGCGAAATTTTGAGCCGGGTTGATGGGACCAATTCACCGGAATTTCTGCAATGCGGTATCCGCGTTGTTGCGCCACATAGAGCAGTTCGAGGTCGAAGCCATAGCCGTCGATTGAAGAGACTCCAAAGAGGTCTGCTGCCACAGTTTGACGGAACAGTTTGAATCCACATTGCGTGTCGGCGATTCCTCTGAGGCCCTTCTTCTGTATGAGGGAATTGAACAGGCTGCTCAAAATGGTCCGATACCAGCGAGCCTGGACTGCATAGTCCGGTAACCGGGAGGCAAGTGAGCGCGATCCGATGGCCACGTCGGCTCCATTCGCCATGGCTTCCTCAAGCCGGGCGAGTTCCTGAATTGGAGTGGCGCCGTCTGCATCGGTAAAGAGTTGTAGTCGTCCGACGGCGGCTTGCATCCCTCGCCGCACGGCCGCGCCTTTACCTCGGCGCAGTGGTACCTTGAATAATTGAACTTCTGGGACCGTAGAAGCCATGGTTTCCACAATGGAGGCCGTGGCATCGATGCTGCCATCGTCAACCACGAGAACCTCGTAAGGCTGTCCTCGGTCTTGCATGTATGAGGTGATGCTTCGAAGATAGGGCAAAATGCGGGCAGCCTCGTTATGAGCTGGAATGATGATCGACCATTGAATGGAGCCGGAAGCTTTTTTCCAGGGCACAGGAAACCACCCTTGTTGTGGTGAAGTACCGTGGTATCAGACCAGAATCTACACGGAATATGGTAGCGAGCCTACGACAGGATTGCAAGGAAGAGGGCTCTAGCCGCTGGACTTGACAGATCCGCAGATGGGGAGCGAACGTATAACGGTGGAGAATGCAGCGGTGGATAGACCTGCATGATCTGAGATGGAGGATGCGCCGGGTGCTCACTCAATTCAGTATCATGTTCAGCGTGGTATTCTTGGTTTCTTGTGCCTCCGCTATTCCGCCTGCACGGATTGGCGATTATCTTTCCTCCGGGCGCCAGGTCGACGGCGATGCGTTCGCGAAGATCAATCAGCGACCACTACAGGCAGGGCTTATTGTGGTGTCGGATGCGACAGAGCCAGATGCAGCTCCGAGTCTGCCGGAAGAGGCGCTGGCTCGCCTCGGAGAAAGCCTGCAGCGGGACCTCATTCGTGCGATTCCTGTGGCGATAACAGAGGTGATTTCTGCCGATCGTATCAGGCCGCAACCGCATGGGAATTGGGTCCAGTTCGCTGAACTGGGAAGGCAACGTGGGCTCGACTATCTAGCCGTCGTGGTGGTCTCCAGCACCGAACAGGAATATCCCATGACGTTCTTTCTAGGATTGACCACACACGGGCAGCCTGGATTTCGTCGAGATAACTGGTCACTGCTGGAATTCGCTCTGTTGGACGTGGGGCACAATCAGATCTTGATGCAGGCCGAGGGGCGGGGCTGGGGCACGCTGGACCGTCCGAGTGCGCCAGGGATCGATCAATGGTATCCGGCTATCTACCTGCGCCCGCAGGATGAGCGGCGTATCTGGCCTCCGACCTACGAGGGTGCCCCTAATACGCTCCGTGTCGTGTCCTTTGAGCAGGCGGCCAAGCGGCTGGTGCTGAAACTAAGGAACTCTTGGATCGGAGTATTAGAATCCGAGGCAGAGGCCCGGAAACCCAGATTGTAGTAGGTGACGAAATAGCTTCGTATGACAAGCGAGACGGGGGAGGGTTGATCTGGTCTATCTGGTTCAAACAAACGAGACAGACCAGCCCGTCCTTGCGCTTCACCTAGCGCAGTCTGCGCGTTGTCCCCTGCGGGCTCTCTTGGGTGAGGGTCCGGCGGGGACTATTAGTCTTTGAAGCCCTCGGAATGGATAGTGTACAATGCACCGTTCAGCTCATGCGGTCGCGTCGATTAAACCTGTGGAGGAATGCTGATATGGTCACGCGGAGTAAGGGATGGAATATTCGAGGTCTTGTCGCAGGTATCGGTCTTGTTACGGGTGCCGTCGCCTTTACTGGCCTGCCCAGTGAACCCACAGCCTTTGCCGCTGGGGCTCCTGCAGGAATGACACAAGGATTTTCTGAGATCGTCAAGAAGGTTACGCCGGCTGTGGTGAATATAGCGGTCACCGGGGGTGGAGAAGGCAGGGGACGAGGCCGGAAGTCGCCGGTACCACCAGGTCCCTTTGGTGGACCTCCTGGTGAGGAAGCGCCGGAGGGAGAACTTCCGACTCCTCCACCGATGCCGCCGGGCGGAGGGCATGGACGCCCGGATCAAAGCGCCGGATCAGGCGTCATTTTTGATCCGAACGGATTTATTGTGACCAACAACCACGTCGTCGAAGGCGCCACGCAGATCACTGTCACACTCAGCGATCGACGTGAATTCAGCGGGAAAGTGGTGGGAGCCGACCCCAAAACGGACTTGGCTGTGGTCAAGATTGAGGTGAAGGATCTCCCATCCTTGAAATGGGCTGAGTATGAGAAATTGCAGGTTGGCGATTTGGTATTGGCGGTCGGCAGTCCATTTGGATTAAGTTCCACCGTGACCCTGGGCATCATCAGCGCCTTGGGGCGGGGCAATGTCGGAATTGCAGACTACGAAGATTTCATCCAGACCGACGCCGCGATTAATCCAGGCAATTCCGGCGGAGCGTTGGTCAACCTGAGCGGTGAACTCATCGGAATCAATACGGCTATTTTCTCAAGAACCGGCGGGTCAGAGGGGATTGGATTTGCCATTCCCAGCAGCATTGCGTTGGACATCGTCGATAGTCTTCAGAAAACCGGCAAGGTTGTGCGCGGCTGGATGGGTGTCGCCATTCAAGAGATCACGCCGGCTTTGGCAAAGTCGTTCAAGTTGCCTGAGCAGCGCAAGGGGGTTTTGATCAGCGATGTGAATGAAAATGGTCCGTCCCATGCTGCGGGTGTGAAGCGTGGCGATGTGGTGATCTCGTTCAACGGCAAAGATGTCCAAAACGTGAGCCAATTGCGGAACCTTGTCGCGCGCACAATGGTCGGTAAGGATGCGCAGGTGAAGGTGTTGCGAGATGGCAAGGAACAGACCATCTCTGTGAAGGTGGCGGAACGACCGACAGATGAAATGTTGGCGAAAAAGGAGCCGTCAGCTCCCAAGGAGCCGGTCGAGACGGCGAAGTTGCCCGATAATGTCTTGGCTTCCCTTCGTGTGCAGGGGTTGGATGCGGCCACGATGAGTCAATTGAACATTCCGGCGAAGATGACAGGTGTCGTCGTGACGTCGGTTGAGAGCGGTGGCGCAGGAGAAGCAGCGGGTCTGCAGCGCGGTGACGTGATTCAGGAAGTGAACCACGAAGTCGTGAAGACGCTCGAAGACTACCAGAAAGCCTCGGGTAAGTTGAAGAAAGATGAGTTGGCCGTCCTGCTTTTGAGCCGGCAGGGGAATAATCTGTTTGTCGCGGTCAATCCCAAATAACAGGCCTGACGCTGGCTGCGATCGCTCGGATGCCGAGCGGTCGCGGCCAGCCATCGGATGAACGAAACGTATGCCCAACGGCCTGAATTCACTCAACCAGTGGTTGCAAGACACGATCTTCAAGCCACTGGAAGATAAGAAAATGCCGGTAATGGAGCACCTCGTGGAGCTCCAGGTCCGGCTGACGCGCACGGTGATCATTACCGCAGTGGTGTTTGTCGTCACGTTTTTCTATGCTGACACGTTGGTTAAGTGGCTACGTATCCCTCTCCAGAACATGTTTACGCCTGGTTCCCTGTCGTGGGTGCCGACCGATCTGCCGACCGTTCCGTTCGTCTTTCTCGCGCCGGCTGAAGCGTTGTGGCAAAACGTCAAAGTGGCCGGGCTTTTTGCCCTTGTTGCTGCAACCCCGTATATTCTGTTGGAAGTCTGGCAATTTGTCGTGCCGGGTCTCCATGCCCAGGAACGGCGCTTCGTTGCGCCGTTTGTGCTGTTGACTGCCGTGGCGTTCTATGCAGGGGTGGGCTTTTCATTTTTCTTTGTGCTCCCGTTTGCGCTGAATTTTTTGATTTCCTATGGCGTCAATGCCGGCTTCGTTCCCCAGATCTCCATTGCGCAGTACGTTGGATTTGCTCTCTGGTTTTTAATGATCTTCGGGCTGATTTTCGAAGTCCCCCTCGCGATCACCCTCATGGCAAAGTTTGGGTGGGTCGATGCGCCGTTTCTCAAACGGTATCGCAAGTGGGCCTTGCTAGGATCGTTTATCTTTGCTGCAGTACTTACTCCGACGCCCGATCCCTTCAACCAATGTTTGATGGCTCTGCCAATGTATATCTTTTACGAAGTAGGGATCATCAGCGCAGGGTTTTTTAACAAAAAGAAGCCGGTGGCGGAGGGCGTGGGCATGCCGGCAATGGCCACCGCAGCGGCAGGAAACGGCAAGGCGCCGTCAGTGGGGCTCCCTAACGTGGGAGAGAGCGACTACGTCGGCGTGCCGACAGATCGACGACGATAACGAAATCACGCAGATTGTGCGTAACGGTTTTATAGAAGGATGAGATATGGCTCGTGAATTGAATGTCATTCAGCCTCCCAGCTCCGGCGGCAGTGATGCCTGCGTCTACATGTGGGCCTGCGCGATCTGCGATGAAAACGAAACCTGTCAGAAGGACAAGGAAGGGCACAGTCGCTGGTTGGTGTCCAAACGGATGGAGCGGATCGAATACAAAGTGCTTATCATGAGCAACAAGGGTGGAGTCGGAAAGAGTACCTGTACGACGAATCTAGCCGTGAGTCTCGCGCTCAAGGGGTGGCATGTCGGCATTTGCGACATGGATATCCATGGCCCCAATATTCCAAAAATGGTGGGGGCTGAAGGGCAGAAACTCAAGATCAGCAGCTCAGGTGGGATCATCCCTTTTCAGGCGTATAACCTCAAGATTGCCTCGATGTCCTTCCTGTTGCAGAATTCGGATGATCCGATCATCTGGCGCGATGCGTACAAGTATGAGTTCATCAACCAGCTCTTGGGCGGTGTTGAGTGGCAAGATCTGAATTTCTTGTTTGTCGACTTGCCTCCAGGAACCGGCAACGAATCGGTCACAACCATCGATCTGCTCGGGAATGTCAGCGGCGCGGTGATTGTGACGACACCGCAGGAAGTGGCCTTGCTGGATTCACGCAAGTCGGTCACGTTCTGCAAAGATAGCGAAGTCCCGATCATTGGGATTGTCGAAAACATGAGCGGGCTGGAGTGTCCTCATTGTCACAACCACATTGAGGTGTTCCGGAAAGGCGGCGGGGAAGCCTCCGCGAAGGATATGGGCGTGCCATTTCTCGGGCGGATTCCGCTCGATCCCGATGTCGTGATCCAGTCCGATGCCGGTGAGCCCTTTGCAATGTTCAATTCCGACACGGCCACGGCCGAGTGTTATCACGAGATTGCAAATAAGGTTGAGGCATTCTGCAAGAAGAGTGGGTCGCTCGTGAAAATCGCATCCCGGCAGGCACACTGATGAAGGAGAGACGGTGAAGGCCACAGACTCTACAGGGGGGCTTACGCAGCTGGAGGAGGCGCAACGGATCGTGTTGGAGTCCACGCCAATTCTGGGCTTGGAGAAGATTTCGATCCTCGATGCGCTGGGCCGTGTCCTCGGCGAGGACATTGTGGCGGAACGGGATAATCCACCCTGGGACAACAGTGCGATGGATGGATTTGCCGTGCGGTGGGACGATATCAAGCGAGAGCATGCGATTCAGAAAACGGTGACGCTTACGGTAATAGAGGATGTTCCTGCGGGCAAGATGCCGTCAAAATCCGTCGGCGCAGGGCAGGCGATTCGTATCATGACCGGGGCTCCGCTCCCGAAGGGGGCGGATACGGTCCTGAAGGTCGAAGACACCGAGCATACAGCGGATTCCGTTCGCGTCTTCAAGCCCGAACAGCAAGGCGCCAATATTCGGCCTCAAGGCGAAGATGTGAAGAAAGGCGAGTGCATTATCGGCAAGGGGACTCAGATTCGGTCTGGTGAAGCGGGAATGCTGGCGATCCTCGCCAAGTCATTCATCTTTGCCTATCAACGTCCTCGGGTGGCGATTCTTTCGACCGGCGATGAACTGGCAGACTTGGATGAGCGGTTCAGCGATGAAAAAATCATCAACTCCAACAGCTATGGGATTGCGGCAGCGGTGCAGGAGGCGGGCGGCATTCCCCTGTTGCTGGGGATTGCGAGGGACACCCCAGCTGCATTGAAGGAAAAGATTTCGCATGGACTGACGGCGGATATTCTTGTGCTGTCCGGCGGCGTGTCGATGGGCGATTACGATTTCACCAAGGCAGTCTTCCACGAACTGGGCGCAGAAATGAACTTTTGGAAACTGGCGATCAGACCTGGACAGCCGCTTGCCTTCGGCAAGATCCAGGGCAAACTGGCCTTCGGCTTGCCGGGGAATCCCGTGTCCTCCATGGTGACGTTTGAGCAGCTCGTGCGGCCGGCCATGCTTAAAATGAGCGGGCACCGGAGCTATGGCCGTCCGATCGTGCAGGCGATTTTCCAGGAAAAGTTTTCCAAACGGACGGATCGGCGCCATTTTCTACGCGGTGTGCTCACAAGAGAAGAAGGGGTCTTCAAGGTTCGCACGACCGGCGCGCAAGGGTCCGGGATATTGACTTCTATGGTGAAGGCCAATTGTTTGATCGATATCCCGGTCGAAGTTGAACGAGTGAACCAGGGCGATTTGGTATCGGTTCAATTGTTGAGTGGAGAAGCCTGGGCCAGTCATTCCGAGCATAGTCACACCGGTTCTCACCGGCTGTCCTGTTGCTAACTAAGAAAAGGAGGTCAATCGTCATCAGTCATTAGTCATTGGCAAGAATCATTCTTGATCGCCGTTGACCAGTGACGATGGACCATTGACCAGTAAGATCAATGGCCGTGCCCATTGTTTGCTTTGTCGGTCGGTCGAACAGCGGGAAAACCACGCTGATCGAGCGGATAATTCCTGAGTTGGTCCGGGCAGGCTACAAGGTGGCAACGGTGAAACATGCCGGCCACGGGTTTGACCTCGATACGGAAGGGAAAGATAGCTGGCGTCACAAGCGAGCCGGCGCCAGCAGCGTGGTGGTGCTCTCCAAGGGGAGTATGGCGATGTTTGCCGATGCGTCCGATCAGATGAAGGTTGAAGACGTGCGGGATCGGTTTCTCGATCATACCTACGACCTGATTATTGCCGAAGGGTGGAAACACGAAGGGCATCCGAAGATTGTCATCGTCCGTGAGCAGATCGGCGAAATTCCTGTTTCTGCGGAAGGGTTGCTCGCGGTGGTGTCTGACAAGTCTCTGAATCTATCCGTACCGCTGTTCGGGCTGGACGATGTCGCCGGCGTGGCTGCCTTGATCATGAAGCAATTCCCACGATCACCATCTCGCGTGGAGCAAGGGCTGGAAACCTAAAGCCGCCGTCGTCCTGGCGCTCGTTGTTGGTGCTCGCGCGCGTTCAGCATCCTGCTAAATCGCTGATCATTCATGTCCACACCCGTTCTGCACGTCCAACATCTGGTGAAACGGTTTGGTGAGTTCGTCGCCGTCAACGATATTTCATTCGACATCAGACCGGGTGAAATTCTTGGATTGCTGGGCCCGAACGGGGCAGGGAAAACCACCACCATTCAAATGTTACTCGGGGTGGTGACGCCGACCGCCGGCTCTATTCAGATGTTTGGACTCGATTTGTCGGCCAACCGCGAAGAGATACTACGGCAAGTGAATTTTTCTTCGACCTATGTGTCCTTGCCTCAGGCGCTTACAGTCGAGGAAAACCTTTGGGTGATTGCGCGGCTATACGGTCTGTCTCAGATCCAAGAGCGGGTCGATGACATTGTGAAGCGGTTGGAGATGGAAGGGTTCCGTCATAAGGTGACGCGCAAGCTGTCTTCGGGTCAAAGCACTCGTCTTGGGCTGGCCAAAGCGTTCTTGACCGAACCGAAGATCCTGTTTCTGGACGAGCCGACCGCGAGCCTGGATCCCGATATCGCGCAAAAGATTCGAAGCTTCCTCAAGGAGGAGCGACGATCGTCCGGACTCAGTGTGCTCTATTCGTCGCATAATATGCACGAGATGGAAGAAATGTCGGATCGAATCATTTTTCTCCAGCGGGGAAAGATTGTGGCAGAGGGAACAGCGCAGGAAATTGTGGCGCGGTTTGGGCAGGTGGACTTAGAAGAAGTGTTTGTGAAGTTGGCGCGAGAGAAGTAAGAGTGCTGGCTGGCAGGGACGTTCCCTGTGCTCGCAGACCGCGCACACTGAGAAGGTGCTCGGTCGATGCGCGCAGTGGGGAACATCCCTGCCAGCCCACGATGTGCGCCAAGCTTTTGGAGTGGAGGCGGGGAAAAAGGTGCAATGAAAGCCCATCGAATCTATGCGCTGGTGGCGAGGCATTTGTACCTGTATCGTCGTAGTTTGCCGCGCATGATGGAAATCTTCTATTGGCCGTTTCTGGACCTCGTCATTTGGGGATTCATTACGGTCTACCTCATGAAATTCCAGGGACAGATCCCGGGGGCGGTGACGTTTTTCTTGGGAGCATTGATCCTCTGGGATATCCTGTTTCGAGCTCAGCAGGGGATCACTATTTCGTTTCTGGAGGAGATTTGGGCAAGAAATCTTATGAACTTGTTTGCCAGTCCGCTCAAGCCGAGCGAGTTTCTTGCTGCGACGATGGTGATGAGCGTCTTCAAAGTACTGGCCGTTTCTGTGGTCATGGTCGTCTGCGCGGGCCTGTTCTACTCCTACAATATCTTTGTGATCGGGATGTGGCTGGTTCCATTCGTCTTGAATCTCGTGGTGACAGGATGGATTATCGGGGTGCTGACCACTGCCCTCATCATGCGATTCGGCCAGGAAGCAGAAGTCCTGGCTTGGAGCATGGTGTTCCTGTTCCAGCCCATCTCCTGCGTGTTCTATCCGATCGAGGTGCTTCCAGGGTGGTTGCAGGCCATTGCCTGGATGAACCCGGCAGCCCATGTATTTGAAGGGATGCGCGCCGTGCTCAGCACCTCGGCTGAGCCGATCACCCATCTTGGGTGGGCGACCGGTCTCAATCTATTGTTTCTCGGTGTGGTAATTGCGATCTTCCACTGGATGTTTGAGCTTTGCAGGGAACGCGGACTGCTGGTGCGCATTGGAGAGTAAGCCTGCAAATGTAGGCTGAGGTCGAGGTCAAGGTTGAGTGAACATCTGAAGTTCTCATCTTTGCTCAACCTTAGCCTGAACCTCGACCTTCCTCGTGCTGGCGGACTTTTTCAGCATCCTGCCAGGACTCGGATTGCCATTTTCAAAAAGGCTAGATAGCCTACAGCTACCGTATTGCAGGGGCCTGGCGGTGAGGTGGAGCAAAACATTCAGGTCTGCAGCATCGATGTTGCCTTGCTCGAGAATCTCGTCGGAAGTCAGACCTGAGTCGCCGCATCCTTCGCGTCTTCGGCCCGCTCCTTCCTCCGTTCCTCGCGTACAAGACAATATCATCATACTCATAAGGCGGAACCCCAGATGGGTTCAAAGATCTATGTCGGTGGGTTGCCCTATTCGGCGACCGAGCAGGAATTGAGCGATCTTTTTGGGCGACATGGTGCAGTCGCTTCCGCGCGGATTATTACGGATAAGTTCACGGGACAGTCGCGCGGATTCGGCTTCGTCGAAATGTCTTCAGATGTGGAAGCGAGGCGGCCATTACTGCACTGAACGGTGCGGAAATGGGTGGCCGGACCTTAACTGTCAATGAAGCGCGTCCGCAGGAGCCCCGTACCGGCGGTGGGGGCGGTGGTCGTGGCGGTGCCGGAGGCGGTAAGCGCGATCGCTGGTAATACGTATTCGAGAATGTGAACGGGGCTGTTATCGTTACGATGACAGCCCCGTTTTGCGTATTGCCGTGGGACGAGAGATGGTCCTCGTGTCTGAGGGCAGTCAGCTAATCGACCCACCCATCACCGACTTTTGGAGTTCCTGACGGGCCAGCTGTCAGGCTTTCAACCGAGGGCGGAGGCGCTTGGAGAGTCTGTCGCACAAGTGCCACCAGGGATTGGGCCTCAAGTGGTTTGGGAAGAAATGGGACTTCCCCCCGGCGTACGCCGTACCCAGCCATATCTTGATCGATATTGCCGGACATAAGGATCACTCGCAGGTCTTTTCGCATGCTGAGGGCGCGGACAGCCAGCTCGTGGCCGTGCACGTGAGGGAATTGATTGGAGCTTGAGGCCAATTGAAAATCCGGAGGAGGGAGGATGATGTCTGTGACCAGCAGATCGATGGGCCCTTCGTGCTGAGCGCAGATTTTGAGGGCCACTGAACTATCGTCGGCATCGAGAACCAAAAAACCTGCCTGTTGAAGTATCGTCTTACACAGCTTCGTGATGCTCGGCTCGTCATCGACCACCAAGATGGTGGGCGACTGGGATTGAGGCACAATGTTCTGCTGCCCTGACATAGTGTAGTTACCTATGCCGATAGCATAGTACCGGACAGAGTCCATGGCGAGATAATTCATGTTTCTGGCAGCATGAGATAGGGAGAGATGAGGAGGTACCCATATATATGGGCCTTGTCACATGGTAAAGAAATGAGCGGAAAGGTAGTGAGCAATTCGGACAGTTACTTGTGAGCCGATCGGGCCTTGAGTGCATCCAGCCGTTTCTTCTCCAGACTCACATGCAGCGATTTCTCCTGGGTGACGATGACGGCTCCTGGCGCCTGGCCCTTTGCTTTCTTGACCCACTTGCGACGAGTGTAGATCACATCGCCTTTGCCGCTTTTCTTTAAATCGCTGTAGAGCAGCGCCAGGGTGGCGGCGTCTCGTATTGTCTCAGGCGGTGGATCACTTCCTTTTTCCAAGCGCACCACGACGTGTGAGCCAGGCGTACCGCGGGCATGCAGCCAGAGGTCGTCGCTCTTGGCGAGGCCGAACGTCAGCTCATCGTTCTCGTGCGCGTTTCTTCCGACATAAATCGTCAAACCGTCTGATGAGGTGAAGCGACGGAATGGACCCTGTCGTTGTTCCTGGAGGCCCTTTCCCTCGCCTGTTCGCGAGAGGGTTCGTGCGCGCACGATGGAATGAGGTTTATCGGGCGGCTGCCAGATTCCCTGTTCAATAGCCGTCATTTCTTGGCGCAGAGTCTCCAATTCCTTCTGCCCTTCCTCGATACGTGGCCGTAGTTCCCGCTCTGCCGCCAGGTGCTTCCGATGCTTTCGGAAGTAATCGTCCATATTGCCTTGAGGAGTTTTGGCCTGGTCGAGCGGGATTGTCAGGTTGGGAAGCTCCTCATTAAAATAATCCACCAGGGTGACATCGGTTTGGCCCTTGCGGATGGTCCCGAGGTTCGCCTTGATGAGTTCGCCGTAGCGGGCATAGGTCTGGTATTTCTCCGCCTTTGCGAGGTCTTCGTGCCATGCTTCAATACGGCGGCGAAGCTTCTTGATGGATTTTCTGAGTATCCCTGCCCTGGCGGTCCGCACGGTCTCAACGACAGAAGCGGCTTCTGCCTCGTGGTAATGAGCTTCGATAGCAGCCGACAGCGGAAAAGGTGACGCTGGGAGGTGCTGGTTGAATCGCACGTGGTCGGTGGTACCGCGTTCTCGTTGCTGGTGAGCGGGAGGAACGTATAGCTGTCCCACAAGACCCTTTACCCCATTCAGGTCTCGTTGGATACGGCCAGCTTCATCGAGTACAAGGAGATTCGAGGTCTTCCCTGTCAGCTCCGCGACCAATCTGCAGGAACCTTCCTTGGCTGTCAGTGTAAACTGAACGATTCGGTCTTTGTGAATCTGTTCGACTTGGTCGATTCGTGCTCCTTGCAGATGGGCACGAAGAAATTGACAAAATGGTGGCGGCGTCGGTGGATTCTGAAAGGCCGCTGTGGTGAGGTGCAGACGGGCGGTCTCCTGGTGGCATGAGATGAGAAGTCGGTGCGTCCGCCCTGGCGTACGAATCTCCAATACCAGCGTACGATCTGTCGGTTGGTAAACTTTCTGAATCCAGCCTCCTGCCAAGGCCGGCGCACATTCACCCATCACCTTCGCAATTTCTGTCGCGGTCAGTGCCATGATTCGCCTTCGATTGGCCGCTGTGCTTGAAGAGAGTGGCGTCGATCTACAATGAATGACGGAATTTCCCAACCCAGGCTATCGGCTCGGTCGGCGCGTGGTCAGACCATTTTTGCCGCATGGGACCAATATGTGTCACACGTATAAACGGTATAGCCGAATGCTGCTCGGTCGCACTCTACGATTCACTGCTAAAACACGCAAGCGGTCATAACAACACCCGTGGCATTGCGATTGCTCTCTGAAGCAGGTAAACGGCTGGTCACACGGCTGCTAAGTATGGGGGTGGTGGGTGTGGCGTCGTGGGCTCCAGCGTTCACAGAGGAGGGCCCCATGCAATGTGCAAGATGTGACGGTTTCATGGTTACTGATAATTTGATCGACATACGGGAGAGCAGTATTCCGATGTGGATGAAAGGCTGGCGATGTGTGTCCTGCGGGAACATTGTCGATCCGCTCATTCAGCAACATCGGATGATCCAACAGGCGGGAGCCATGCGATTACTCGAAACAAAAACGGCCATGCCGCGGCTCCGTTACGCGCTCAAAGCGACGGCCTGAGCCTGTTCGACATTGCTGTTCGTCACGAGGCGAAGGAGGGAAAGGCAGATGCGCGACCGCAGGCCTCGAAAAACCGGAGGCGTATTCACTGGAATACGGTGAGGATTTTTTGTGGCCGAGAACAAACAGATGCTTGGCCATCGTTCGCCGTAGTAGAACGGTCAATGTCGGACAGGCTCCACGCTCACTTGATATCGCTGCCCGACGATATTAACGAGCCTTGACCCCTTGTCGTGATATCACGATCTGCTCAATAAGATTTCGGTTCCACTCCCAGCCTTCTGGTGTCCCGCGCGTTCTTCTTCATCGACGTTCAACCTTGTTCATCCAGCTGTATGTTTTAGGCCCTCTGCTCAGCGGGACTGACGGGGCGTACTCCTGATGGCTTGTCGAAAACAGTAAATAACTCGACAGGTTGGAGGTGATGTGTGAGGCTCGCCCCAGTAAGGCACTTCTCTTGCTGAAACACCTCTTTATGGAATGCGACACCACGACAAGACCCTTCAGTTTGGCAACCGTTCAAGTCGGTAGTCGGTGTAGCTGGGTACGTGTCATGACCCTCAGTCTGGTTGTGACCGGGTCCTTTCTGCTGCAGGGTTGCCTCGCCGGAGCCTGGGTGGCAATGGTGGCAGTGGATTCCATGAGGAGCAGCAATGCGACCTTTGAGCCGTTCGAGCAATCATGGGTGGCACAGCAGGAACTTTCGAGTGGTGCTGTTCCCAACTCGAAGGTGACGAGTGTAGCAATCCTTCCAGTTGAGGGCGATCCGGAGATGGGCGCGCGGCTTGCCACCCTGTTGCAGCAAGAAACCACGTTGCGTGTCGAAATGCCGGTGAGCATCGCGACAGAAATCGCCGCAGCCGACACACAATCGAAACAAGCCGATGACGCAGATCGTAGTGCCCTAGCCAAAGAAATCACGCGGGATCTGGGCGTCGACACCGTTCTCGTCAGTCGAGTTGTCGCCGGTTCAGCCTCGCACCCGAGCGAATGGGGGTGGAAAGCAGAGGGCTCACGTCGCCTCTATCTATACCTGATAACTCGCGATGGCCAACTGCTCTGGAAGGATGAACTACCCTTCACGCAGGTAACAGTCTCCACACCGTCTCAGGAAGCATCCGTGCAGACCGATCTCAGCGATCACGTGATGCAGCATGTCAAAGAACTGCGCCTTGATGAACTTGGCTACCTACCGAAGAAAGCGTTTCACAGGGTCCCGAAAAAAATAGGTATTCTCACCCGCTAACCCCCGGCAACTACTTCACTCGCTCGCTCTTCTTGCAGCGCATCCCTTCCTCCGGTACAGTCTGATTCTTTCCTCCATCTCGGAGCCCGTGTTTCCCATGCCGTTGCTTGATGTGCCATTGCTGGCTCGTCTTCAGGAAGAGTTTCGTCTGTCGATGAAGCGATTGTTGGGCGACCTCTGCCTGGACTTGGAAAACCAATATGCAGATGTTGCGAAATCGCTGGCCTTGCCAGTGGCCTACTTCCGGTTCCTTGGGCAAGCGCTCGAACGGGATGCTTATGCCCACTGGAAAGTGGTCGGCTGGATCGAAGCGCTGAACGACCTGGTCTACTTCATCGATCTGCTGCAACAAATCCGCGAGGAGCAGAATCCCCGTGAGTTTTCGGCGCAGTTGTTTGCCGAGTGCGAAGAGAAGTTTTTCGAGAACAGTTATCTGGACGATCTATTCCCACGCGGTGTTTCGCAGGCATCGGGACTCGAACGGCGGCTCAACGAACTCTGTGCCCGTCTTACGCAGGAGCTGACACAGGAATCGCTCTGTCTCGTGCCAGGACTTCCGATGCTGTGGTGCGCCTCTCGCAAGGTTCCCTCTTGGACAGTAGCGGTACAGCTCGGTCACAATGTCGAACGGGCAGAGATGTTTGGAACGATGGCCGTTGGGATGGAGGGCGATTTCTGCGAGGCGCCTCCCTCGGTGAAGAAAGTCCTCAAACAAGTATCTGGCCAGGCGACCATTCTGGTCAGACCGCAAGAGCTGTCTCTGAAGATCGGGCAAACCGTGACACCTCTGTGCATGAGGCTAGGTAATCGGTTGGAATGGAGTTGGGCGCACCGGCCACCGGTCGTGGCAACAGAGACTCGATCCAGGGCCATCACAGTCGGGCCGACGCTCGTCTATGGGAAGGATCGCCAGCCTCGCACAGTGGTCTCAACTTCAGCCGATCAAGTGCAACGAATCACACAGGCATGGACAGTCGTACAAGAGGCCTGGCCGGAAGGGCACGAGGTCCTCGCGCTCTTGACCACTCGGATCGTTCCGCTCAAGGCCAAGGGCGTCGTCAGCTTCAGTTATCGCCACCGGCCAGGGCTCTCCTTTATCAACTGCTTCGACCGGGACAACCTCGACCTGATCGACGATGTGATCCACGAGAATAGCCATCACCATTTGAATCTACTTCTTGCGGAAACAGATTCTCTATCACGGGGATCGCAACCAGCAGATCTTCTATTCCCCCTGGCGCCGCAGCCTGCGTCCGCTCAGAGGTATTCTCCATGCGGCCTTTACGTTTACCATGGGAGCAATGCTGTTCGAGCGACTCTCGACGTGGGCGTCCGGGCTGGGTGGATCGGCTAGATGGAAACGTGCAGGTCTAACCCAACGCGATCTGCAACGAGCGAGGTTTCGTTGTCTCGAAGAAGTGGAATCCGTCCGCTACTCGATCCAGGATTTGGAATATGCCAGCTGGCATCTCAAGTGGCTCACAGGCTCAGGTCAGCGGCTGGTCAAGCAGTTGGCAGAAACGATCGAGCAGGTCGAGCACAACATCGCGCCCCACGAAAGGCCGTCCTTGCCTCCAAATTCGGCCCCTCCCTCCGCCGTCATATCAAGGAACTCCACCAAGCCCGCCAAACCTACGGGCCAGTGCGGTTGAGTAAGGCGTAGCAAGAAGG
>CAWAKW010000002.1:0-134786 GCA_963782735.1 Nitrospirota bacterium | reverse complement strand
TACCGGCAACTACTCCACGAACAAATCATGGGGCTGATTGCCGCGGGCCTCGAAGCACACGTGATGGATCGACCGGGCGGTATCTTCGTCCGTCCTACGGACCAAATATCGAACGAGGACCGCATTCTACTGCAATCGGTCGCTCGCGCCATTCTCACCGACAATCGGGGATCGCTGGCCGACCAAATCACCCGTCGTGGCCATGCGGACGTCACCGTGCCGCGCCTGACGTCCACCCGAACACGCCGCGCCGAACCCGTGCCATCCGTTGCGTTGCCGCGCCATGATCTCACCTTCTTCAACGGACTGGGAGGATTCACGCCTGATGGCCGCGAGTATGTCATCACGACCGCACACGGACATGTGACGCCGGCGCCGTGGGTGAACGTCCTGGCGAATCCGACACTTTGGTACCGTCATCTCAGAGAACGGTCAGGCCTACACCTGGAGTGAGAACGCCCACGAATTCCGTCTCACTCCGTGGCACAACGACCCGGTGAGCGATGCGAGCGGAGAAGGCTTGTATCTTCGTGACGAAGAGCGGGGCCACTACTGGTCCCCCACGCCGTTGCCCAGCCGCGGGGCGACACCGTACGTCAGTCGGCACGGCTTCGGCTATAGCGTCTTTGAGCATACGGAGCGCGGCATCCGCTCAGAGCTGTGGGTGTACGTGGCACTGGATGCACCGATGAAGTTCATGGTGCTCAAGGTACGGAACGAGTCAGGCCGATCGCGCAAGCTGTCCGCGACTGGTTACGTGGAATGGGTGCTGGGAGATCTACGGCCAAAATCGGCGATGCATGTCGTGACCGAACTGGACCCCAAAAGCGGTGCGCTTTTCGCGCGAAATCCCTATCACACGGAGTTCGCCGGGCGGGCTGGCCTTCTTTGACGTGGACGAGACGACTCGGAGCTATCAGTGGCGACCGGACTGAGTTTATTGGGCGCAACGGCACGCTTCGCAGTCCGGCTGCGATGGCCCGGGTGCGGCTGTCGGGCAAAGTGGGGGCCGGACTCGATCCCTGCGGCGCAATCCACGTTCCATTCGAGCTGGCCGCTGGGCAAGAGCGTGAGATCATCTTCAGGCTCGGGGTTGGGCGGGACGTCGAAGATGCCCGGAAGCCTGGTGCGCCGCTTTCGGGGATCTGCCGCGGCGCGCGGCGCGCTCGAAATGGTCTGGCAGTACTGGAAGCACACACTCGGCGCCGTGCATGTGGAGACGCCGGACCAATCACTCAACATACTGACGAACGGCTGGCTCTTGTACCAAACGCTCGCGTGCCGTCTGTGGGCGCGGAGCGGATACTATCAATCGGGGGGCGCCTTCGGTTTCCGCGATCAACTGCAAGATTCGATGGCGCTCATCCACAGCGAGCCGCAGCTTGTGCGCAAGCACCTTCTGCTCTGTGCAGCCCGACAGTTTCAGGAAGGCGATGTCCAGCACTGGTGGCATCCCCCTCAGGACGGGGCGTGCGCACGCACTGTTCGGATGATTACCTCTGGCTGCCGCTGGCGACATGCCGCTACGTGCTGAGCACCGGGGATAGCGGGGTCTTGGATGAACCCATCCACTTCGTCGAAGGCCGCCCGGTCAACCAGGAGGAGGACTCGTATTACGATCTACCGGGCCGGTCTGAAAAAGCGGCCAGTGTGTACGAACACTGTGTGCGAGCCATTCTGAAGGGCCTCACACGTGGGGAGCACGGCCTTCCACTCATCGGCTCCGGTGACTGGAACGACGGCATGAACATGGTCGGCGAACAAGGCAAAGGCGAGAGCATCTGGTTGGGATTTTTCCTGTATGACGTGCTCATGCAATTTACGAAGGTTGCACGCCTGCGTGGTGACCTGTCCTTCGCTGAACGTTGTCAGAGCGAAGCGGCGCACGTGCGCCAGAATATCGAGCAGCATGGCTGGGACGGAGAATGGTATCGCCGCGCCTACTTTGACGATGGCTCGCCACTTGGGTCGGCAAGTAATCCCGAATGCCAGATCGATTCGATTGCGCAAAGCTGGTCGGTTCTCTCCGGGGCGGGGGATGCCTCGCGCTCACGCATGGCCATGGACGCGCTGGATCGGCGCCTCGTTCGCCGGGACCATGCGCTGATCCAACTGTTGGATCCGCCGTTCGACAAGTCGACATCTGAATCCTGGCTATATCAAAGGGTACGTCCCGGGGGTGCGAGAAAATGGAGGGCAGTATACGCATGCGGCGATCTGGGCGGCGATGGCGTTCGCCGCATTGGGAGACAGACGGCGCGCGTGGGAACTGTTGGCCATGATCAACCCGGTCAACCATGCGAGATCTCCGGAGGGGACCGCGACCTACAAAGTCGAACCGTACGTGGTCGCGGCCGATGTCTACGCGCTTTCGCCTCACACCGGCCGCGGGGGATGGACGTGGTATACGGGCTCGGCAGGATGGATGTACCGGCTTATCGTCGAATCACTCCTTGGTTTGAGGCTGGAGATAGACAGGCTACACATTACTCCGTGCCTCCCTGCGGATTGGAAGGGGTTCACGTTGCACTATCGATACCGGGACACGCTCTACCATATCAACGTCCTACAAGTCAGCGCCGGGAACGGCGAGGCGAGCGTGACCGTCGATGGTGTCGAGCAACACGATAAGGCTATTCCTCTTGTGGACGACCATCAGGAACACTCGGTCGAGGTGCATGTACGGCTCGCCGTACCCAACTTAGAGTAACTGCGTACGAGAAAATAGAAAAAGCTGTGCCGTGGACTTAAATGTCTATTTGAATGAGAACCAGCAGAATTATTGAAGTATTCGGGACGCGCATAATACCGCTTGACCAAGCTCTCCATGGCGTCTAGCATAGGGCTATACTGTATTGAGCCTCGCTGACTGTCCCATCCCTCGCGCTTCTTGATTTCTTCCTGCGCGTTTGATTTCTCAGTCTCCGCCGCTCCTATGCCAGAGTGTTTCTGAAGTGCTGCAATCATTGGGTGTGACCACCAGGGCGGAAGCGGATCGGTTCCTTGAGGACACACGAGTTCGCAGATACGCGGCAGACTTCTCGGTACAGACCCTCAACCTATGAAGGAATAACGCGATGACACCGGAAGAACAAATCACGAAGATGAAGAAAGCGATCACTCAGGCCATTAAGGTGATGGGAGACCGGTTTGGATCGACGGAAGCAGATGTTGAGAGGGCTATGAATGAGCTGAAGGCGTCCATGCAGACGGCGCCATCCGTAGCGGCTCAACCTCCCCAGAGCACGGCAGCCGTGGCTGCCGGGGTGTAGCGATGCGAATCCACCGCTGGCGGTTTTTTCAGCATCCTGCCAGGAGCTGTTCACGCCATGGGTAATCAGTATCAAGGGAGGATAGTATGAAGAACACCACGCAAGTCTATGTGCTGACGCTAAATGCACCGTCAAGAAAAACGGTTCGACTCTGGACCGGAGCGAGCATTCATTCGTTGCGGCACTGCTCCAGCAAGAAGATTGATCGCACGCTGGCGGAGATGCAGCAGCATGTGGATGATTTGCAGCGCGCGATCAGCGTATTGGCGACGGGCGGATCATATTCCATCAATCGCTCTCGATAATGTGTCACTGTCGGTGGAATGCACTCACTGAAACAGAGGACAGCCATCATGCCGGACGAAGTAGAAAATAAGAAGGTTCATGCTGCGGCTAAGCCGGCCAGCGCTCCATCACGGAAACCAGCCGATGGCGATCTCACGTGCAGCGAATCCCAAATTGAGGACATTCTCTCTGAGGGTGAGTCCAGCAGGCCAATGAGCAAGGGCGACAAGGGCTTGCATCCGAAACGCCAGCCGAAGTCCTAGTAGGATGCTGAAAAAGTCCGCCAGCGTCGTTCTCGCTTCGCTCAGAGGCTCAACGTACTGAATGAGATTCTCGGAGGTCGGAAACACTAGAGGGGCTTATCCGTTCGCCAAGATTCATTCCAAGGGCGAACGGCCCACACGAAGTGCGGTTTGTACCTCCTCGCCTCTTCGCTCGCTGCGGCCTTGCTGAACGGCCTTTTTGAGCATCCTGCGAGTGATCTCCTGTTGCCTAGACCTGTGAGGACAGTAATCCTTAGCGTGCTAGAGAGTATTTCCGCAGCCTGCTAGCGGTATGATGCTAAGGGTAAGGTCGGCGTGATCTTTTCTGTCCGCCGAATCTGCGGTATCGCATTCTCCTCTGCCCCACAGCAGAGTCGTGCGACTGGTATCCTGCCTGGTCCGTCTCACTGCCCACCATGTTCACAAGTGATGTTTCGCGAGTCGGCTTGTGGTCCTTGGCAGGGCGGAGGAGTATGCTGTGCCGAGAGTGTAACAGGGGATCAGCCATATGCCCGAACACACGAAGGATGATGGCAGGCCTCGCTGGCCTCTTCCGACCCACGACTACTGGTCCACGCCCTTTGCCGAATCGTTGTTGCAGCATCTGAATCTTTGCCCTGGAGCCGCCATTCTCGATATTGCCTCCGGCCACGGGATTCCGGCCTTCTACCTGGCAGAGCAGGTAGGGCCTGCGGGACAGGTCCTGGCCATTGATCTCAGTGGGCGCCAGGTCGAGAGTGCGCGAGCGATCCAAGGAGCGCACCTCCCGTGGCTGCGGTTCGAATGTCTGGATATGCGTGCGCTGCCTCAGCACCTGCCCTGTTTTGACCGCATCACCGGCAATCTCTCCGTCATGTTTTTTCGTCCCAACCGGTTCGAAACCATCCAGGGATTGGTGAAATATCTCAAGCCAGGCGGGCAACTAGTGCTGACCTTTCCTTCCCTCGGCACATTCGATTCACTCTGGCATCGGATCGATCAGGAGATGGCGGTTCGTGGTCTTTTGGCGGAGCGCCGTCGGCTGGAAGCCTATCTTGCCGAACGGCCGTCGGCAGCAGACGTTCGTGGGTGGCTGGATCGGCTTGATCTCGTGCGTATTGTCGTGGCCGAGTATCCGTTGGAGGTCGCGACTAGTACTGGTCAAGCGTTTCTCCACCATCCGCTGCTCCGGGGCGGTTTTCTCGATGATGCCTATGAATGTTTTGAGGATCAGGGGTTGGCGGATGAGGTCATGACCAGAGTTTCGGAAGATGTGGAGAGCTTCACGCCGCTGATTGCTCAGCGTTGTGTATTGTCAGGGTGGAAGCATTAGGGCGGTAGGCTGTGCCTTGTTGTTTAGTTGCGAAGGGATCACCAGGCGAGTGCCGTCTTGGTTAAAACCGGTATCCAAGCTCTACGATGTACATATCCACGCCGAGGCTGGATGGCCCGTATATGCCGGCATCGGAGAAGTGTTGGACCCGAAAGCCGGTATAGGCATGCGGGAACGGACTCACGCGAATCCCCGAGGTAGCGACGAGTTGAACCGGACCCCCGAAGTCTTGTGCGCCGAACCGATAGTTGCTGAAGAACCCTGCCCCAGCTCCGGCGTCGAAGGTGACAAGTCCTTCCCAACCGTTCAACGCTAGGCCAGGTACGGCCGTCACCATCAAACCACTCTCATTTGCCCCTGTCAGTAGCCCCGCGCTTGCGATCAGTCTCGTTTCTAAATTCCACCTGCTCTCACCGAGCGGCCAGGACCAGGGGAGCTTGATGATCGCCGCGACGTCGTACAGGTGAAAATAGTATTTTTGCTCTTTCCCCATTAGGGGAATTTTTTCACCGAAGCCAATGCGGGGGCCGATGCTCAGGAGGGCCATATCGCCTGCAAGGCTTGGCGTACAGATCGCTGTGGAAAGCGAGAGAGCGAGCAGCAGATTTAGAAGGGGGGGATACCGATAGCAGCGCATGTACGGTCTCTCGGTGATCGGGATTAGTGTGCCATGGTTCGACGATTTCTCCAATAATTGGCCCAGATTAGAACAGCATGCTCGCTGAGCGTGTATCCCAAAGTGGCCCAGATCGAGGACGCGAATGTTTTTTATTGCGCAGGTATTTTCTGCTTGACCGTGCGGGTGAGACAATCCTCGAAGTCGAGAGACCTGTGAGGGCGAACGGTGTGAAGTCTGAATTGGTAGGGTGCTAGTGGTACGGAGAGTCGTTCGCTACGGCAGATCAAATATATGGTACGGGAACAGGGTAGGTTGTGAAGGGGCGCTTCGATTGAAGCGCCCCTTCTGCAGCAGATGCTTGTTGGTGCTTCGTTAGAAGCGACCGCGTCCGCCACGATCGCCACCGCCGCCGCCACCACCACCGAAACGACCGCCACCGCCGCCACCACCACCGGTGCGTGGTTCTTGTGGCTTGGCTTCATTGACAGTCAGGGGACGTCCGTCCATCTGTGAGCCATTCAACGCGGTAATCGCGGCCTTGGCTTCCTCCTGTGTGGCCATCTCGACGAAGCCGAAGCCCCGTGATTGCCCGGTGAACTTGTCCGTGATCACACGCGCAGACTCGACGGTGCCATGCGCGGCGAAGAGGGTGGTGAGCTGTGATTCAGTTGCCGCATAAGGCAACCCGCCGACATAAAGTTTTGAACCCATGGGGGTTCCTCCTTCTGAAATTGATATTGTTTGAGACTCGAGAACAAATACACGAGGGGAAGGAACGGGCCGAAGACGCGAATAGTGGAGCGGCTTGGGTCGAGCTTCCGATCAGCTTCTCGGTACCAACAATATCGGTGATGGGCCGTTCTATTTGCTGTTTCATGCGAGGCCCACCGCATGAAACAGAGACATTCTAACAGAGACGTTCGTGAAAAGCTATAGTGGCTGGACTCATAAACTTTGTCATGCTTGTACGACGAAATGTGGATTGTGCCGGTGAGTCGAGGATCAGGCTACTATCTGGTGCGAGAGGATTCGGCGCTATCCTACACATCCGTATTGCCAGTGGGCCCGGGACCGGGCCAGATAAGATAGGGTGGCCTCTTCATTGTTTCAGCTGAACGCGGGTAGAGACGTTGGGCATAGCTGTAGGCGTCTTCTTGCGCAATTAAGCACGTGGCTGCGGTGAGATGGTTGGAAATGACACGGAAGGCCCCTCGATCATCCGCTTCAATGGTTGCCATGTAGAGGGAGCAGGAAAAGCTTCCTTCCTTTGAGTAGGCAGTGCTGATCAAGAGGTGGGATCCATCCGGAAAGGTCATGATCGGATCTAAGTTGGTACGGCTCATGGGTACTCCTTGCTCGTGACGTGTTCGATCTTATACGGCTTGGTTGGCATAGGGGGTGACATAGAGCCTGAGGATGTTCCCATCCCATCTAGTTCCTTCTAGGGCGACCACGGCGTTCAAAGCTTGTTCACCGGACCCCATTTCGACGAATCCGTATCCGGCAGACTTTCCCGTATGTTTGAATCGGACCACGTAGGCTCTGGCGACCAGACCGAAGGTGGTGAAGATGCCACGTAGTTCGCAGTCCGAAACCATTTCCGGGAGTCCTCCGACATACAGGACCCGTTTCCCCATCAAGATTCCCTTCGTGCCGGGTTAGTTCGTCCGAGCGAACGAGTCTTCGACATACGAGCCAGTCCGCAACGCTGTCGCAAGTCCCAGTGAGTAGAGCCCGTGGATGAGCCATTTCGAGGGGTCGAAATGGTACCAGCAAGGACCGTTTCGGTAATCGGTCGGATACATGTGATGGTAGTTATGGTACCCCTCGCCGAATGTCACGAGGGACACCAGCCAGCTGTCCCGGCTGGAGTCTGATGTGCCGTGCGGTTGCTGTCCCCACAGATGACAGACGGAGTTGATGAAAAATGTCGAATTGAGCACAGCGAATGTGCGTCCCACGCCGGCGAGGAGAAAGCAGCCTACTCCGCCCATCAAACCGTTGAAGAGAAAGCCGATGAGAAATGTGCCGGCCAGGCCCGTGAGGAGCAGGAGGGGATAGTACTTGTGTTGCCAGATTGCGACGGGATCGTTCGCGACGCGCGTGGCATATTTGGGATCGGCGTGCCGATCGATGGTAAAGAGCCATCCGCAGTGGCTATGCCAGAACCCTTGTTGCGCGTTGTACGGATCTTTCTCCTCGTCACAGTGCGCGTGATGACGCACATGATCGGATGCCCACTTGATGGCGGAGTTCTGAAGCGCCCATGCGCCTGCGATTAATAGTGTGCCTTTGACCCAATTCGGGCAGTCAAAGCTTCGATGGGCCATCAATCGATGGTAGCCGACGGTGATGCCCAGACCGCTGACGACATAGAGCAGCCCAAACAGCGACCAGTCCAGCCAGGTGTAGTGGTAGAGATACCCATAGAGAGGGACTCCGACCACGGCACCCATGGCAATGGCACAAAAGAGGATGACGGTCAAGATCCCGCGGCGACTGCTGATTTTGATCTGTACACCTGTGGGGGTGATGGCGAACGTTGGTGATCGTGGAGTCATGCGTTGTTGTGTCGTTTGGCTCATAGGGGCTCTTACCCAAGGTATTGGTATTGTGGCTACCGACCGCCACTATGGTGCACTTCGATTCGACCAATGTCTGCACCGTCTCGCTGTCTGCCGATCATGCTATCGGATAGAGACAAGTGAGGCACGGACTGGTGCTGTTCAGCGGTCTCTTTGGCGAGACCTATGCGCGGAGTAGAGCGGAAACTAGAGCATCGATCGCGCAGAATCTAGGAGGGAGGGAATGAAGGCGCGAGGGATAGAGTAGTGACCGGATTTCATGTGCAGGTACCTTAGCACAGTCTGGCTAGGATAGCGAACGCATCAAGCTGTTATGGCGTGATAATAGCTCACTACTTTGTACGCAGGGGTGGATTTTCCCCCTCGGCATTGTCGAGCCTTTCTTTTTCAAGAGAGTTGACGCCAGAGAAGGCGTGCTGTACGATGACTTCCACATCGTTGTCGCAGTAGTCCGGCGGCGCGGCTGTATACACCATAACGGACTTCGCGATCGCATCGCGACCAGGTCCTGTCGGAGTTGATGCCTTCCTGGTTTCTCTCCCCTCGGTTCTCTGATCCCGTCTTAATGCGATCACACTGAAAGGATAGTGCATTGCATACCTCTGTTCACAAGAGTTTTCACACCCTTGGTCTGTCTGAACCGCTTTTGCGGGACTTGACGGCAGCGGGCTTGCTGGTTCCCACACCCATTCAAGCTCAGGCCATTCCACCAGCCCTTGAGGGCCGGGACGTCATCGGTTGCGCCCAAACCGGTACCGGGAAAACGGCGGCATTTGTTGTTCCCATGATCGAACGGCTCGCGGTCCTGCCGAAAGGCCAGCCGCAAGCCTTGATCCTTGCACCGACGCGAGAGTTAGCGTTGCAGATTTTTGGCTCAATCGAGAAACTCGGTCGGAGCCACCGCATCTCTGCCACGGTCATCGTCGGAGGGAGCGATATGCAGGCGCAGATTAGAGGATTACGCCAACGACCTGATATCCTGGTTGCCACACCGGGGCGTTTGCTGGACCACATGTGGAACGGGACGATCAATTTGGCTCCGATTAAAATTCTGGTGCTCGATGAAGCTGATCGCATGCTCGATATGGGCTTTGCCCCACAGATCAATCAGATTCTTGATGCGTTGCCGGTTGAGCGACAGACGTTACTTTTTTCCGCCACGATTCAGACAGATGTCACCCGCCTGGTTCAAGCGAGCCTGAACGGTGCCGTTCATGTGATGGTGACACCTGCCTCGACGACGGCTGAAGGTGTGACTCAGATGTTGCATCATACGACCTCTCAGGAAAAGACGAAGCTATTGGTGTCGTTGCTGGCGGTGGAACGAGGGACCGTCCTCGTATTTGCCCGGACAAAGAATCGGGTCGATCGACTTGGTCAGACGCTTGAAGAAGCTGGTCACCGCGTCGCAGTTATCCACGGAGACCGAAGTCTGCCCCAGCGCCTCCGTGCACTCGACGGATTTAAACGAGGACAGGTCAGAATTCTCGTCGCGACGGATGTCGCAGCCCGAGGGATTGACGTGGCCAACATCGGCCACGTGGTGAATTACGATTTGCCGAATTGCCCGGAGGACTATATCCATCGTATTGGACGGACAGCCCGAATGAAGATGACCGGGCGAGCCACCAGTTTTGTGACCTTCGAGGAACGTGATCAGCTGTGTGCGATCGAACGGTTGTTGGGGCATTCAGTGCCGTTGGCAGAGGGGAGCCCCAGCTCCAGTGATCGTTCGCATTTGCGCGGGGGGGCTGAACGTTTCAGCGGTGATCATAAGCGGTGGGGGCGTCCAAGCGAAGACAGAGGCCAGCATCAGCCGAGTCCTGCATCATACCGGAGGGGATCTCGGTCTCTTAGGTCAGAGCCTGCCAGCTAGAGGCGAAGTAGCGATGCGTATAGACTGACAGATTATGAGGTGTGAGGGATCAGGGGAGTATCATCATGACCAACCCAAAGGCTGAGGGGCTGTATACGGGGAAGAGATGGGTGAGAATTCCTGATGGCACGAAGGTCAAGTTTCGTGAAGACGGACGTGAAGGCATCATCGACGGACTGACGCAACCCGTAGTCGGCCCTAGCAGAAATCCAGATAGCTGGACGCAGTATCGGATCAATGTCGGAGATCCGACCGGACATTGGCGATAGCGGACGATTTGCTGGCTCTGACTGATACGGACAGTGTCGTACTCATGGTGAAGCAAAAGGCGAATATCGCCGTGTGCTCACCCAACAAGTGCAGGCAGTGTTTGGTGCAGACCGGTTTGTGAGATCGGCGTAGGACGGGAGTAATGTGAGGGGTTTGCGCTCACGCTACCACTAATACAGTGGTTCTTGCGGGCCCCACTGAAGTCCGGCCAAATCCGGATCTTCCCCCTCTGTGTTCAGAGGGCGAGCGGGCTTCTCGGTCTTGCGCTGTTCTCGTCGGGCGTCTTTCTCACGCCGCTGAACTTGTTTCGCTTTCTCACGGTCTCGTTTTGCGATGGTCGTTTTTCCTGCTCGTCCGATGGTGCCCTCCTTTGCGTAGCGACTCGTAACAAGTCACCAAGCGCCTGCTGTTTATTAGGATACTATCCCCCCTCGATGATGATTAGGACGGCTCTGTCGCTCCACGACGTCTTTTGCTGCTTGAGTCAGGAGCATGGCTGGTCGTCTTGGCTTCTCGTTCAGCTGTGCGCGAGCGAGTGCCTTGGCCGAACCCACGGCTTGCCATGTTCGACACTTGTCGACGGATATCTTCCATTGAGGTCGTCAGACTGGCATCAAGAGGATTTGGAAGGCCGAGAACCTCCCATCGGATTTTTGGTTTCCGCGTTGCCCGTGCTCGGTTCTTTCTCGTCTTGTCGGCTCGCCACCCAGTGGATAGATTCATATGCGCTCCTTTTATAGAACTGTGCATCTCCAACGTGGGATAACGTTCGGTGGAGATGAGGGGGTCGGACAGAAAAACCGTAATCGCTGCGTCAATTTTCCCGCAGAGCGTCTAAGCGCAGGACAATGAAACGTAGGAGCTACATTTACGATAACGCGTCACCGCGCTGAAACAATTATACACAGTTCCAGCCGCATGAAGGCTAGTGCTAGCTCGTTTCCCGGTAGAGGGTACCATGGGTCATGGCGAGAGTCAAATAGGGTATTTAGCTAATTATATAAATCTGTACGGAGAACATGCCCGCAGGCCTGCATTAACACAACCATCGTCGAACGGTAGCTTGTATGGTGTGTTGTGTTTGCGGGATAAATTGGTCGCCGGGAGAGGAAACTATCGAGAGTCAGCGGTCATGCCCATCGTACAACTGACGTTGATCGAGTCATTTGCTATGAGCCGAGGATAATTGAGGAATTTGCTGGCTAGGTAAATTTCTACATGCTGTTCGTGAGGGGTGGATATAAGCAGCATCCGCGCGGATGAGTTGATCCCGGCCACATGCTGGAAGGCAGTGAAGGAACTTTCGCACGTTCCTGACATCGCGGTTGCTAGGATGGCAAGAAGCGCAATCGACAAGGCCAAGAGAGTTGGGACGACATTGGGAGAGGCAAGTAATCCGACAGCTGAGATTAGCAAGGAGGGACGCCGTGAGCCAGAGATATGAAACTCATCGACATGCTGGTGAGTTTTTCACTGCAGGAGCCAATTCAATTGGTGCGATTGAGGAATTGTATTTGTGAAAAGTGCGTCCTGATGTACGGTAGAAACATCAGTAGGGACGTTCTATGGAACAGACCGCACATCGAAACTCTGCCTCAAATAGATTTCGCCAACATCCTCGGGTCCGCATTTCTGCTCCTTTTGCCTGCGCGCTGTCTCATTGCCAGTCTCGTCGTTGGTTGAGGAAGCCTGGTATTGACTTGGGCGTGGTCTACGATCTTTCGTTACGTGGCGCCCGAGTCAGCACGCAGGCTGAGATCAGGCCAGGGGATGAAGTCACGTTGAGCCTGCGTCTTCCCAAGCAAATCAAGTCTGCTGATATTACCGTCGCCACCGTGAAGTGGGCGAAGGATCAATTCTTCGGTCTGGCTTTCAAGGAACTATCTCCTGCTGCACGGAATCGCCTGCAAAAGTACGTGGCGGTCGTTTCAATGACTATCGTGTAGGCTCCGGCCCATTCCTCGCCATATTCTGCCAGGTTAGATCATCATGTGTCGCTTGAAGCGGCGCGCTGTGTCGATATCCTTGCCTGTTTGTTTCCACGCTCCGGCTTTCAACGGTGGTTAGCTGTTGATCATGCCGGATTGAACATTGTACTCATGTTTTTTTGGATGGTGCGAAGGTCATGAGACCGGCCTCCATGAGCCTGAGAATTCATTTTCCGATCAGTCTACGTTTGCCGGATCACACTGCGACGATGAATGTCGATGAAACAGTGCGGTGAGGGCATTGTCACACCGCCGGAATAGAATTTTCCGAGTGCGCAACTTACTTGCGGAACTTTCTCTCCCGTGCGCCATCATCACAGGCGGAAGCCTATTGTTTTGTGATGTCCCGTGCAGGTCTTCTCCTATTAAAAGAGAAAAGGAAGGGCCCCCAGGTTCCGCCAAGATGCTGGGCCGTATCAATATGGCTATCTATGTTGATGTAATGGAGGAGGTGTTCTTCGAATCAGATTACTTGATGGCCACTGCCTTGACTTCCTTGAACGTGGTTTGGCCAAGCAGGACCTTCTGAACTCCATCCTGCATAAGGGTAGTCATACCCTCTTCAATGGCAGACTGCAGCATCTCTTCCGTTCTCGCCTTCGTCTGAATCATACGTTTAAGTTTGTCCGATCCTAGAAGCAACTCATGGAGGGCCACGCGTCCTTTAAAGCCTGTGCGATTGCAAGTCTCACACCCCTTCCCGCGGGTCAGACGGAACGTGTTGTCTTGTGGGATGCCGAGCTTGTCCCAATGTGCAGGTCCATAGCCTTGACGGATTTCCTCGTATTCTACCGCGGTCCCGACGTACTGCTCCTTGCAGTCCTTGCAAATTCTGCGAGTGAGGCGCTGGGCGAGGACTCCCAACATGGCATCGGCAAAACTAAACGGGTCGCAGCCCATATCGAGAAGTCGCGTAACGGTTTCCACCGCGCTGTTGGTGTGGAGCGTGCTCATGACCAAGTGTCCAGTCAAGGAGGCTTCAATGCCGATATCAGCCGTTTCTTTATCGCGCATTTCTCCAACCATGATCACATCTGGGTCAGCCCGAAGAAACGCGCGCATGGCAGCGGCAAACGTGAAGTTGATCTTTGGAAGAACTTGCACCTGCCGGAGCCCATATTGTGTGATTTCGACGGGGTCTTCCGCCGTCCAGATCTTAATGTCTGGCGTGTTGATGAAACCGAGGACGGAGTGCAGGGTCGTGGTTTTTCCTGAGCCGGTCGGCCCGACGCAGAGAATGATGCCGTAGGGTTTTGCGGCGATCACCTTGATCTCTGTGAGATTTCGGTCCGAGAACCCCATCTTGTCGAGGGGCAACGGTTCGCTGGCCGCGAGCAAACGCATGACTACGTCTTCGTTATATCCGGCGGTGGGAATCGTCGCGACGCGTAACTCGATGTCCTTGCTATCCGATAGTTTGAATTTGATCTTGCCGTCCTGGGGTTTTCGCCGTTCTGCGATGTCGAGGCTCGCCATGATCTTTAGACGCGACACGATGGCGCGCCGATAGCTTTGCGGAATCTTCATGTATTCGAAGCAGTCTCCGTCGACCCGGAACCGGACAAGGGTCTCACGTTTTTCGCCATAGGGTTCGACATGAATATCGGAGGCGCCTTGTCGATAGGCATCGGCGATGATCTGATTGGCCAGCCGCACGATGGCATTGTCGTTTTCGTCGAGCCCGCCTCCAGCTTCCTCCGCTGCCGCCTCTTGGGCGTCATTGACGAGTTCGCCGAGAATGTCGGAGACATTTTCATCTAACTTTCGTGTGCTGCCATTGTCTCCCTGCCCTGTGGCGGAGCCGAGGAACTGGGCGATATCACGACGGAGGCTGATCGCAAAGCGAATGTTGAGACCGGGGAAGGTCCGTTTAATATCCGCCACACGGTCGAGATCGCCTGGGTCGTCCGTCAAAATTTCAATGGCGGTTCGGTCCCGCTTGAGGGGCATCCAGTGGTTTTTCTTGAGATAGTCGACGTTGAGATTTTTCAGGAGCTCGATATCGACAAGTGTTCGATCGCTGTACTCGATGTAGGGGCATTTGTGAAACTGGGCGAGCGACTTGCCGATCTCGAGTTTCGGTACCTTGTATTTTTCAATCAGAATGCTCTCGAAGTCCGAAAGGCCTTTCCGAGACTCGGCAATCGCATTGTCCAATTCATTCTGGGAAATGTGGTTGTTTGTAACCAGGCGATCGAACTTACTCGGGGCTTTCTTCGAGACCTTGCGGAGATTGAAGAAGGCGATTCCGAGTGCCTTTGCAATTTCCGCGACGGATTCTTCGTCTTTTCTGGTGAAACGTACGCCGCTCTTTTTGTTTAGGAGTTGCAGGACGCCCATCAAATACTTGTTGTCCGCCACGATCGGGTAGGTCAGGACTTGTTTCGTCTTGAAACCCGTCCGCTTGTCGTAGGATGTGTCGTGGACAAGTGAGGGATGGACCCCTTGCAGCTCGGCGATGTTATAGGCGTCGGTAATGCTCACTGGGCGGAGATACTTTGCGCAGAACCCAGCCAGGCTTTGTTCGGTGATGGGAATTCGGAATTCCTCGACGCTGTCGATGTGAGGGACTTTGGAGAAAATTTCTTTCTTTTCCGAATCGAACGCGAAGATGGTGAGATCTTCGGCATCGAAAATGCTGAGAATTTCTTTGCGCAGATCGAGGAGAATATGGTCAAGATCGCTGGCCGCATGGATTTGGTCCGTGATGCGCTTGACGTTCTCGGCGAATACCACTTTCTGTTGAAGTTCCTGAAGGTTTTGTGGGATGGGATTGGCTTGCATTACCAGGGCTCCTGGCCATCGGCTACGAAGGTCATCACCGGATCTGTATGCTCAATGAAGAGTGAGTACGATCCTCATGACCACATGTGCCTTGAGGCAGAGATTGATGCTCAGTCTAGCTGATAACGGATGGAAGGCAAGGAAAAGGCGGTTTGAGACTTGGATATTTACGGGAGTGACAATGCGGATAAAGCCGTTGATGAGCGGTTATGGTGTTCAACTTGTTTGTATGCGAATCAAATGAGCCGAGACTTGCGCCGGAGGCAGCTTAAGTTTCACCCCATCCTTTCGAGTTTTGACCTCCACCACTCCTTCTGCGAGGCCCTTGTCTCCGACAACAACCTGGAACGGGGCTCCAATCAGGTCTGCATCGTTGAACTTCACGCCCGCTCGTTCATCCCGATCATCCCAGAGTACTTCGAATCCTGCCGACTCCAGTTCGTCGTAGAGCTGCGCAGTGACCTTGGCGGTCTGCGCTGATTGGGTGAGCGGGAGGAGATGCACATGGAACGGCGCGATGGGGAAGGGCCAGATAATGCCTTTCGCGTCGTGGTTCTGTTCGATCGCCGAAGCGGCGGTGCGTCCGACGCCGATGCCGTAACATCCCATGACGGCAAGACACTCGTTGCCGTGAAGATCAAGGAAGGAGGCCTTCATGGCTTCACTGTATTTGGTGCCGAGCATAAAGACATGTCCGACTTCGATGCCTTTTGTTGCCTTCAATGTCCCGTCTTTTCTCGGTGACGGATCTCCTGCGCAGGCGCTGCGGAGATCGGCAAACTGCTCAACCTGAAAATCACGATCCCAATTTGCATCGACATGGTGCGTATCGCTCTGATTGCCGCCAATGACCACGTTGCGCAGGGATTTGACCGCGTGGTCGGCAATAATCCGAACCTGTTTCAGGCCAACGGGGCCGGCAAACCCGACCGGTGCGCCAGTGACTTGCTCGACGGTTGTGGGAGTTGCAAGCTCAAGATCAGTCACTCGCAGGAGTCGTTGAATTTTGACCTCGTTCGCCTCATGGTCTCCCCGTATCAACACGGCAACCGTGTCTTTGCCTGTCGAATAAAGGAGCGTCTTCACGAGATGCGTAGGGGAGATGTTCAAGAACTTTGTGACCTCTTCGACTGTCCGGCAGCGAGGCGTTTGGACGGTACGCAGAGGACGCGGGGATTCGGTATCCACCTCAGCAGGAGGCAGCACTTCGGCCTGTTCGACGTTGGCGGCGTAGGTGCCGGCATCGCTATAGACAATGGTGTTCTCTCCCGTTTCGGCGAGCACCATGAACTCGTGAGATGAACTGCCGCCGATAAGGCCGGTGTCGGCTTCCACGGCACGAAAGGTGAGGCCGCAGCGTGTGAAGATACGATGGTAGGCATCGTACATTTTCTGATAACTGAGCCTGGCGCTCGCTTCGTCCTGATCGAAGCTGTAGGCGTCCTTCATGATGAACTCTCGTCCCCGCATAAGTCCGAAGCGGGGACGAATTTCATCTCGAAACTTTGTTTGGATCTGATAGAAGTTCAGCGGCATCTGCCGATAGGAGCGGACTTCGCGTCTGAATAGATCGGTGATCACTTCCTCATGGGTCGGTCCCAAGCAGAACTCGCGCTCGTGGCGATCCTTGAAGCGCAGCAGTTCTTTGCCGTAGAAATTCCATCGGCCGGTTTCTCGCCACAACTCTGCGGGAGAGGCAATAGGCATGAGGAGTTCTTGGGCTCCGGCTCGGTTCATTTCCTCACGAATGATCTGTTCGACCTTTCGAATGACCCTGAGGCCGAGCGGGAGGTAGGTGTAGATGCCGGCCGCCACCTTGCGAATCAGACCGGCTCGGAGCATGAGCTTATGGCTGACGGTTTCCGCTTCGCCTGGGTCTTCTCGCAATGTAGGGATTAAGATTTGGGATGTCCGCATAATTCATTGAGAAAGGTCAAAAAGTCGTCAAGCCCGAACGTCATCACGTCTGACGTGCCGGTGAGCGAGGAAGTGTGTTGCTGACATGATGGCGTTCGACATTCAGGTTATCGGAGGCATGATCTATCGCAAGAAGATCCGTTCGAGGTCATTCCAAAACGCAAAGATCATGACGCCAACTAATAACACGAGGCCAGCCTGTTGTGCGAGTTCTCTCTGGCGTTCACCAAGGGGTTTCCTGAGGATGCCCTCGATTAGAAAAAACAACAGATGGCCGCCGTCGAGAATGGGAATGGGGAGCAAGTTGAGGACGCCCAGATTGATGCTCAGAATCGCAATGAGAAAGACCACACTTGAGGCTCCCTGCGCAGCGGCTTCTCCGGAAATATTGGCGATTGTCAGCGGGCCGCCGATGTTTTTGCTGGAGATGTCTCCCACGACCATTTTGTAGAGGCCGATTGCGGTCAGCTCGGTCCAGCCCCACGTGGCCCCTAAGCCGTCATAGAGCGACAGTAGTGGGGTGCTGGAGCGTATGATTGAACGGCCTGGTCCTGAAATGCCGATCTTGCCGACTTCGACCGACTGGCCGTTGACCATCGCCTTCTCAGCAGAGGGCGTCACAGTCAGCGGAACTCGATGCCCTTCCCGCAAGACCTCTATCTGTAACTGGCGATTGGGATTATCCTTCACGATGCCGGTCATCTGGGACCACGTATGGATCGTCTGGCCCTCAATGTTGACCACATGATCCCCGGCTTGAAGCCCGGCTTTCGCCGCCGGTGAACTTTGCATGACTGACGTGACGAGGGGCGGTGTTTCTTCGACGCCCAGGTAGTATCCGGGCTCTTGTGCAGAGGCCTGTGGTCCGGGGGCGGTTGTGGGCGTAACCGTCAGCGTTTTGACCTGTTCGCCTCGTTTGATCTCGAGCGTCAACGCCTGTCCGTTGCTCTTCGCCACGGCGTCGAAGAGTTCATTCCTGGTCGAAATATCTTGTCCATTGACTCGGCTGACATGATCTCCGATCTGAACACCTGCGATATCGGCTGGAGAGCCGGGAGTCATTGCTTCGATATCGGGGGAGAGATCCTGGAACGTCGGGACAAAAAGCGGCGTGCCGGTCGCAAGCCATCCGGCAAAAATGAAATACGCCAGAATGAAGTTAAACCCAGGTCCCGCGGCGACGATCAGGACTTTGCCCCACAATCCTTTGTGCGCAAACGACCGCGCACGATCCTCCTGTGTGGTCGCCTCGGTCTCATCTTCGCCGAAGAGTTTCACGTAGCCACCGAGAGGAATGGCCGAGAGGAGATATTCTGTCTCGCCCATTTTTCTGCCGAAGAGCTTCGGTCCGAATCCAAGAGAAAACTTGAGAACCTTGACGCCGACCCAGCGAGCGGCCAGGAAATGCCCGAGCTCATGGAATGCGACTAACACACCCAGAACGACCAGGAACCACCATGCCTTTTGTAATAACAACCAGACGGAATCGGGGGACCAGGTAAATGCCATGAACACGGTGTTTGCTCCTTCGTGTGAACCCTAGCGTGCCAACGCCACAACCAAAGATTCGGCTTTCTCTCGAGCCCAGCGATCCGCCTCCAGCGCGTCCTCCAACGTCTCGACGTCTTTGATGGTGTGGACGTCCATCGTGCTGCGAATGATCTCCGCAATGTCAGTGAAACGGATACCCCCGTTCAAGAATGCCTCGACGGCGATTTCATTTGCGGCATTCATCGTGGCAGGCATCGTACCGCCGATTCGCAGGGATTCATAACCAAGACCCAAGCAGGGGAACCGGTCGTGGTCCGGCTTGCAAAACGTCAATTTCCCGATCTCCGTCAGATCCAACGAAGGCAGATCGAGCGGCATGCGCCCTGGATATCTCATCGCATAGGAAATTGGTGTTCGCATATCCGGCAATCCCAATTGCGCGATCATTGAACGATCCTGATACTCTACCAGAGAATGAATAATGCTTTCCCGATGGATCATGACCTCGATCTGGGATTCCGGGATGTCGAAGAGCCACCGGGCTTCGACAACTTCGAGCCCTTTGTTCATGAGCGTGGCAGAATCGATCGTGATTTTGGCGCCCATCTTCCAATTGGGATGTTTGAGCGCCCGTTCGGGTGTGACGTCCTGCAGCTCCTCCCGGTCCAGGGTCCAGAGGGCCCCTCCGGACGCAGTCAAGATCAGGCGGCGGACATCCTCTTTGCGATGGCCTTCTAACGACTGGAAGATCGCACTGTGTTCGCTGTCGACCGGGAAGATACGAACGTCATGCCGTCGTGCCTCGTCCTGCATCAGTTTCCCCGCCATGACCATCGGCTCTTTATTGGCCAAGGCGATCTGCTTTCCGCTTCGGATTGCCGCAAGCGTGGGCACGAGACCGGCTCCCCCGACGATGGCGGAGATGACGAGTTCAGCTTCGGGCGCAGAGGCGACCTGAATCAATCCTTCTTGCCCAGCCAAGATTTCGACAGGCAGTTCCGCACAGCGTTGCCGGAGCCTGGCGGCAGCGGAGGCATCCGATAGGGCCACGACGCGGGGCTTGAACCGGCGGATCTGCTCCTCGAGTTTTTCATCGTTGCTGCCAGCAGTCAGTCCAGCCACGCGGAATTCTTCTGGGAACCGGTCCACGATATCTAAGGTGCTGGTGCCGATCGACCCAGTCGATCCGAGGATGACGATTGTTTTCATAGGGGGCTCCTTCACTCCATGACTCGTAGCCGACTCGCCAGCGTTACATAGTAGTAGAAGACAGGGGCGGTGAACAAGAGACTATCCAGACGGTCGAGCATACCTCCATGACCCGGCAGTATCCCGCCGGAGTCCTTCATGCCGACGCTGCGTTTCATGGCCGATTCGGTCAGGTCACCCCAAAGACCTGTGATGGTCAGTAGGATGCCCAAGATCAGACAATCGAGGCCTGACAACTCAGGGAGAAACCACCAACGGGCTACATACGCGACAATTATGGCACCAATCAACCCACCTACCAAGCCCTCGACCGTTTTCTTTGGACTGATTGTGGGGGCCAATCGATGTCGCCCAAACAGTGTGCCGACATAATAGGCGCCGGTATCGGAGGCCCAGGTTACCAGCAGGAGAAAAAAGATCAGCCATTCACCCTGAGGCAAGAGCCTCGTCATCGAGAGCGCACTGAGTGTGAGACCGAGATAGAGCACGCCGAACAAGGTCATGGCGCCATTCCTCAGGCTCTGTTCGAGGGGAGCGCGACTAAAGAGTGGGACAGACAGAATGCCGACCAGTGTGGCTAGGAGGGCTGGAACGATGATGTCCGTCCAGTGTGTTCCGAGAATCAGAGCGCCGAATCCTATCAGGCCGATCCCTATCAGCCAGGAATGGCTGCGGTCGCTGAGACACAATCGGTAGAACTCGAAGAGGGCGAGCCCCCCCGCTAGCACCACGACCCCGGAAAATGCGAGGGGTGGGAGGTAACGAATCACGGCGTATAAGAGTGGAGCGAGAACCAGAATGGTATAGATCCGGCGGAGATCGAATCGGGGTGCCGCGTTAGGTGCTGGTTCAGCTTGCTGTTGGCCGGCGGTTTTGTATTCCTGCATGGGGAGGTTGAGATCGACCACTATGACGAAATGGCGCTGAGGACACGACCGAATCGCCGCTCGCGCCGCTGGTATTCCAGCAAGGCCAATAAGAGGTCGCGGCGACGGAAGTCGGGCCACAGGGTTGGAGTGAAATAGAGCTCGGTGTAGGCGAGCTGCCAGAGGAGAAAGTTACTGATTCGTGTTTCGCCGCTGGTGCGAATCAATAAGTCTGGATCGGGCAGGTCATGGGTGTAGAGATATTGTTGGATACGGGACTCATCCACTTCGTCCGGTTGTAGCTTTCCGTCTTGTGCGTCATGCAGGAGTTCACGCACTGCGTCCACGATCTCAGCGCGGCCACCATAGCTGATGGCGACGGTGAGATGCAGTTTATCGAGATGGGCGGTTTCCTGCTCGGCGGTCCGGACCCATTGGAGGGCGGAGGCCGGGAGTGAGTCGAGCCGGCCGATCATGCGCAATCGGACACCCTGCTCAATGAGTTTTGCTCGTTCCGTCGAAAGGTAGTACTCCAGCAAGCCCATGAGCGAGGAGATTTCCTGAACGGGGCGGTTCCAATTCTCTTGTGAAAATGCGTAAATGGTCAGGGCGTTGATGCCCAGTTCCAAGCAGACCGTGATCATTTCCCGGACAGACTTGATCCCTTCTCGATGACCGGCAATGCGAGGGAGGTGTCGTAGTTCTGCCCAGCGGCCATTGCCATCCATGATAATGGCGATGTGCTTGGGTGAGAGGTCGGGCTCAAGTTTTGCGGCAAGCTCTACTATGGATAGCTGATCTACGTCCGACGAGTCTTTCGTGTCCATAAATGTGCTGTTGGTAAAGATCCCTTCTCATGAGTATCGTGCGGTAGGCGAGCAAAGTCTACTGGTGAGGGTGCAGAATGTCAAACAAATTTTCGTAAAAGTCCTGTAAAAGCGATGAGTTGGATGAATTATCATTGCGCCTGACGAAAGTGATCGGCTATACTTTGCCGTCTTTCCGCAGGCTAACCGTCGTGAGGATTCGTACACCATGGGTGATCTTGTTCAGTTAACGTCCTTCGGTCTGACCGAAGGCGAGGTGATCGGGGCGCTTGGGCGGGTCAAAGTTCGCGATGTCGACTATGCTGATCTCTACTTTGAATCCTGCGTGTCTGAATCCGTCTCGATGGAAGAGTCTCTCGTGAAGCGTGCGACCAAGAGTGTATCACAAGGTGTGGGAGTGAGAGCAACAGCGGGGGAAAAAACCGGCTTTGCCTATTCCGATGAACTGACGAAGAAGGATCTTGAACTGGCCGCGGATACGGCCCGGTATATTGCCAATTCGCCAAGCGGGACCGAGGCGGTTCCGGTGCCTGTCCGCCAACGCCCAACGCGCGATCTTTATCCAGTTGAGCAGGCACAGGCCGAAGTTGCCACAGCGGATCGCGTGTCCCTCTTGAATGCCATCGATGCCGAAGCGCGTCGGTATGACCCGCGCATTAAGAATGTCATGGCCTCGTTTAACACGGAGTATAAGGTGGTTATCGTCGCCACCTCGGACGGCACACTGATCGGGGATGTACAGCCGCTTTCGAGACTACAAGTGACCTGTATTGCTGAAGAGAATGGCCAACGGCAAGCCGGTTCGTTCGGAGGAGGGGGCCGTGTCGGGTTTGAGTTTTATCACGAGGGCGACCGGTATTTGCGGTTTGCGCGTGAAGCGGCTCGGGAGGCGATTCTCAACCTGTCTGCCGTCGAGGCGCCGGCCGGTGTCATGCCGGTCGTACTGGGAGGGGGCTGGCCGGGGATTTTATTGCACGAAGCCATCGGCCATGGTCTTGAGGCGGACTTCAATCGCAAGAAAACGTCAGCTTTTTCGAGTCTCCTTGGGAAACGAGTAGCGTCCGACGTCTGTACGATTGTCGATGATGGGACTTTGCCGGGCCGGAGAGGCTCGCTCAACATGGACGATGAAGGGACCCCGACCGGTCGTACGGTGCTCATTGAGAAGGGGATTCTCCGCGGCTACATCACCGATAAACTCAATGCGCGCCTGATGGGCATTCCTGTGACTGGCAACGGCAGGCGAGAAAGTTACCAAAGTGTGGTGCTGCCGCGCATGACGAATACGTTCATGTTAGCTGGAACGTCGGACCCTGAGGAGATCATCCGCTCGGTCGATCGCGGACTGTATGCCGTGTCGTTTGGTGGCGGGCAGGTGGATATCACCAACGGTAAATTTGTGTTTTCTGCCAGTGAAGCCTACTTGATCGAGGGGGGAAAGGTGACGAGGCCAGTCAAGGGTGCGACATTGATCGGCAGCGGACCGGAGATTCTCACCAAGGTCTCCATGGTCGGGCATGACCTCAAGCTCGACGAGGGCATTGGTACCTGTGGCAAAGAAGGGCAATCCGTTCCAGTGGGTGTCGGTCTGCCGACCATTCGAATCGATGAAATTACCGTGGGCGGGACGCAGCGATGAATCAGCAGATACAACAGCGCGATGGGTATAGCCAACTTGCGTTGGACCTTTTGGCCAAGGCAAAACGCGGTGGGGCGACGGAAGCGGACATCATTATCGCTGACGGCGAAACCTTTTCGGTGCAAGTCCGGTTAGGTGCCGTCGATCGCCTCACGAAAGCGCGGGAGAAGCATCTCGGTTTGCGCGTGTTTGTCGGGAAACGTTCCGCCAGTACTTCCACCTCCGATTTCTCAGCGGACTCATTGGATCAGCTCGTTGCCGAGACCTGCACCCTGGCGAAGGCTGTCGTAGAAGATCAGGTATCCGGCTTGCCGGCGGCGGATCAGATGGCGGGAGAGAAACCAGATTTGGATCTCTACGATCCCACCCGACTGAATACAGAACAGCAGATCGAATTGGCCAAACGTGTCGAGGCTGCTGCCATGTCTACGGATGAGCGTGTGACGAATTCGGAAGGGGGCGACTTCGATTCCTCTTCTGGCCGCGTAGTGCTGGGCAATAGTCACGGATTCTTGGGTGAGTACCAGAGTTCCAGTTTCTCCATGTCAGTATCGCCTGTTGCCACCGATCCGGAGACCGGGGCCATGCAACGGGATTCCTGGTACGATGTGCAACGGAAATTTGCCAAGCTGGATTCCCCGGAGGCGGTGGGACTGGAAGCGGCACGGCGGACGATCCGAAAGCTCGGAGCGAGGAAAGTGGCAACCCAACAAGTTCCTGTTGTCTTTGATGCAGAAACAGCCGGAAGTCTCATGGGGAATCTTTGCAGCGCAGTGTCGGGGTATTCCCTCTATAAAGGTGCGTCATTCCTGGTCGGCCAATTAGACAAATCGCTGGCTCCGGAGTATGTCACGGTTTACGACGATGGGCGAGTAGTCGGAGGTCTGGGCTCTCGACCGTTCGATGGCGAAGGTCTGCCGACCAGGAAGACGACAGTGGTGGAGCGAGGGGTGTTGAAGAGCTACCTGCTCGATACCTACTCAGGAAGGAAGCTTGGGTTGGCGTCGACCGGTAACGCTTCCCGTAGTGTCGGCGAGAATCCATCGGTCGGTCCCACGAATTTCTATCTCGCCCCAGGGACAAAGACTGCACAAGACATTATCAAGACGGTGAAACAGGGCCTGTATGTCACGGACCTCATCGGTTTCGGTATCAACATGGTGACTGGTGATTATTCGCGGGGAGCTGCTGGGTTTTGGATCGAAGGGGGCGAGTTGGCCTATCCCGTGGAAGAGATCACGATTGCGGGCAATCTGAAAGACATGTTTGCAGGAATAGAAATGATCGGCAGCGATCTTGTGTTTCGCGGACGCATTGCCAGTCCGACCGTGAAGATCGCCGAGATGATGGTGGCCGGCAACTAGCCACAAATAACAGTAAGTTGTCAGTTCTGAGTTTTGAGTGTTGAGTTCTGAGTTAAAGAATCGAAGGACGAGAAAAACGACTTTTTGAATCTATAACTCAGCACTCAGCACTTATAACTCAAAACTTGCACCTGTAAGGAGGTGCCCCATGGCCGAGTCAATCAGGGAAACGTTGGTCCAGTATCCCAGCGACAAGGTGACGGTGCGGGCCTATGTCGCAGCCCCGCAAACCAAGGAGCGACGCCCCGCGATTATCGTGATTCAGGAATGGTGGGGACTGACTGAACATATCAAGGACGTGGCAAAGCGCTATGCCGCTGAGGGGTATGTGGCGGTCGCTCCGGATTTGTACTCCCGATTAGGGAACGCCCTCACCACCGATCCCGGCGAGGCAGGCAAGTTGATGAATACGCTCCAGCAGGAAGATGGACTCAAGGATCTCAATGCCACCGTTGCCTATCTCAAGTCCGTTCCTGAAGTCGACGCCACGAAAATCGGGGTGACCGGATTTTGCATGGGCGGATCCTATGCGCTCATGCTGCCTTGTGTGAACAAAGAGATCAAGGCTGCCGTGCCGTTCTATGGTCAGGTGCCGAATCCCGATGCGCCGCTGCAACAGCTGTCGGCTCCTGTCCTCTACCTCTATGGGGAGGATGACGGCTGGATTACTAAGGCGGATGTTCAGCGGCTCGCGGCAGGCTTCAAGAAATACAATAAGTCCGGCGAGATCAAAACCTATCCCGGCGCGCCCCATGCCTTTTTCCGAGATACAGATAAGACGGTGTATCGTCCTGAGGCAGCACAAGACGCCTGGGTTCGTGCCACAGCATTTTTTAAACAGCATTTGAGATCGTCGTAAGAGGAGTCAATAGTTTTATGCCGCTTGATGTCGAAATCGGAAAGACCATGCTCCAGTTGATTACGTCGCGATACGACGACCGGCATTGGCGCAAGAGGATAGAAAAGACCTTGGGTTTGCCTCAATCCGGTGTCGGAGATCCTGCGCAACAGCAGATATTCATGTATCTCAAGATCGGTCTCAAGGCCTACAAGTCGCGCCGGGCCGATCCGGACTCCTGGATTATCGGAGGGTATGCGACGAAAGAAATTATTGAACGAGCCAAGTTTCAACCTCAGCTGGTTGGTCCAAACGTGACGAGGGACGATGTCGCATTTCTCGGGAGTGATCCCGGGAAAGAGATTGACGAAGCCTGGTGGGACGAGATGCTTGTGTCCTGGTTCGATGTGCCGGAAGAAGAAAAGCCTGCCGAGGAAGAAGGCGGCTGAGGCCACCGATTCAGACCCCTCGTCCACCATCAAAGCGAAAGTCTAGGATCGCCGCCCGTTGCTGCTGCCGCTTTTGCCAGCAGAGAAGTGTCGCTCGGGAGGATGCGCGCCGCCGCAAGACCTCCTGAATCACCCAACTACGCATTGCGCGCTCGCAGCCTGTAAACTTGCCGAGCCTCGAACAGTACAGGATGGGACGTCCGCTGCTGCTTCCGCTCTTGCCAGCGCCCTGCTGGCTCGCCCTCACGCTCAGCCACGCTTGGCACAGAAACTAGCTCCGTTCCGACCGACGGTCGAACGGAGCGTCGAACAGTCTGTGCCACCCGCTGGGAGCGGGCCGCGTGACTTCACTATGGCGAGACTCAGCAGGCGCTGATGCACGCGTCAGCAGCAGCGTGCGTCGTTAGGGAGTAGGTCGGCAAGCTTGGAAGGAATTGTTGAGACAGACGCGATGCCGGGGCGGAAGCGCTCCCACACCTTCCGGAGTGAACCTTTCGGGTTCCGTTGAGGAGGGGATGAGGATGGGGAGCTGCTTGCTTTGACGAGGGGGCAAACTGCATGGCTCAGCCGCTGTTTTACTCCGTAACTTGCTGAGTTCTATGCCTTGAATGAATGCAGCTTCGAACAACGCTTGCCATCGCCTCCAGCGACCGCGCTGGCTGAACCATGCAATCCCTCACAAGTCTCAGCTCGCCCACCATCCTCACTGGACGTGGGAGAGATAACGTCGCCCAGAAACAGCCGAGCAAGCGGGCGAAGCCCGCATGCGAAGGTTCTTCTCTAGGGCCGGTTAGGGCGCCTGTTTATACTTGAGCGCATTCGCGATCTGAGGAAACTTTTTCCGACACCTGTACGGGATGATTGTTCGTAGTGCATTCGCAATTACCCACCTCAAGAGCGCATCCTTCTCTGCTTGGAGCTCTTCCAGTAGAGCAGTCTCGCAGCCGGCCCGGCCTCCTTGACCGTTAGCGCCCTGATTATGCCCTCACGGGTTCTCGTATCGTGAGACAACCTCAAATGCCGAACTAAAATGGGATAAGCGCGAGAGTAGGGCTTTGATGTATTCACGAGATCGTAGATCGATTGAACTTCAATTCCGACGCCACGCAACTCGCGCACTAGCAATTCCTCCGAATTGGGTGCTTGCTCATTCATTCTTGTACCCTAACTATTTGAGCACACTGACCGGCATAGTACGGAGATGCCTCGTGCCAATTCTCGATCAATTCTTCTGTTGGTTCATAGACTTGTCAGCTCCATCCGCAACACAGCGTTGCGGTGCTATATAGACCGGCATAATACCGTTATAGCTGTGAAGGGCTCAACCTTTGAACGAGCCTGGGAAGGAAGGGATAGGCACGGAGGGTTTCGCCATGGTGCCACATGCCAGATAGTTGCCAGATCAGGCGCCGTGGCGTCGTTCTTTTGGTCCGTTAAGGCGCACGGCCAACAGCGAAATACCCATTTGCAGCCTTGCTCCATCGCATCATGGCGAAGGTGGGTGGCTACGGCGTGAACATTTCCTGCAAGACTGCAAGGACAGATGTGAGGGTACCGGGAGCGATTCGTCCGAGCCTTCTGATAAGACGTTCGCTATCGACCGTGCGTAGTTGGTCCAATGCGACAAACCCTGCGCGATCGCGGAAACGACAGCGTATACGCCAGGGATAAGCCTGCCCTCCTGTGGTCATTGGGGCCACGATGACTGTCCGTAGATGCTGGTTGAGTTCATCGGGCGAGATAACCAGGCAGGGCCTTGTTTTCCTGATTTCGCTGCCTCGTGTTGGATCGAGTTCAATCAGATACACATCGCCGCGGATGGGATCTGTGTGCGCTACCGCCACTTCCATTCTTCCTTATCAAAACGAGTTGGTGTCGGCTGGTCGATGAGGCGATCTTCGCCCCGTTCCCGCATACGTCGGGCAGCGTCGGCCCAACCGGCACGCGGTTTGGCCATTTTGGAAATCAGGATACGGCCAGGCTCGGCCTGAATTTCGACCTCATCATCAAGCTGGGCTTCCTGAAGCAACGTTTTCGGAAGGCGGATACCACGGGAGTTGCCGATTCGAACAATGTGCGCTTTCATGTGAATCTCCTATGAGACCACATTGTAATCACATCCTGGGAGAGAAGTAAACTCGGTTGCGTTGAGCTGAATCGAAGGGTGGGGACGAGCTGCGAGTTATGACCCGAAGAGGTCCATTTGGGTCGGTTGCGGCGGTTCGATGTTGAGTGTGGGGGCAGTTGCTGGAGCGGCGGTGGGTTCGGCTGGTTTCGTATTCCGATCCAGAAATTCTCTCAACTTCTTGAAGTCTTCCTTGAGCGGTTCGAGCATGCTGCCTTGGTGCAAGGCTGCGGCTGGATGCAGTAGGGGGAAGAGGACGAAGTCTTTCAAGTAGAAGGCCTGGCCGCGAACCTTGGTAATCCCCACCTTCCGTTCCAGTAATGTTTGCGTCGCCCAATTCCCCAACGTGCAGACCAGTTTCGGGCGGATCATCGCGATCTGTTGCATTAAAAACGGTTTACACGTTTCGACTTCATCCGGTTCCGGGTCGCGGTTGTTCGGGGGGCGGCACTTGATCACATTGGCGATGTAGATATCGCTGCGTGACAATCCAGCCGATTGCAGCAGGTCGTTCAAGAGTTTTCCCGCAGCTCCGACGAATGGTTCCCCTTGCTGGTCTTCGTTAAAGCCCGGCGCTTCCCCCACGAACATCACGCTTGCGTGCGGATTCCCTACGCCAAACACCACTTGGGTTCGGCCCATCTTCGCGAGCTTACAACGTTGGCAGTTATGCAAAGACTTGCTGAGTTCGAGGAGGGTCATGATGATGCAGGGGAGTTGGTGAAAAGTTTTAGAGATTTTAGGCGGGGTGGTTTTCCTTGTCAATGGAGTAGGAACGGCGGTATCGGGTCACCATCATACTAGTTTATCGGAGGCTATCGCATCGGCGCAACGGTTGCCGCTGACGATGGCGCTTTCGAGGTTGGGTGGCCATCCTGTGTCGGTCCAACTACCAGCTAGCAGCAAGTTGGCGATGGGACTGCGTTGGATGGGTCGATGTAATTTGGTTCCAGGCTTGAGTGAGAGGATGGCGTTGGAGATCGTTCGGCATCGGGTCACGGCAATCCTGCGGTCGGGCGTCAGAAGTCCCCACGATTTGAGCAGGTCAGGGATAGCGATATCAAGCTGTGAGTCAGGGCGAGCCTGATCGAATTGACTGTCGGTGGTGATGAGGGAGAAGGCTGTGCGATCAGGCGCTGCCGCTGTCGCAAGTACCAAGTGAAAGGATGTGTCACTCAGCAAGATGAGGCGAGGAGTGGCGCAGGGTTGCTCGACATGCACGTGAAGGATTGTGCTGTCGATCGATCGCAATTCCGCGAGTTGCTGAAAATAGGCGTAGCGGGTTAGCCATCGTTCTGGAAGCAGGGGCGTGAGCTGTTGCGGGGGCAGGGCTGTCACATACCAATCGGCTTGCAACAAGGAACCATCTTGCAGCAGGACGCCCGAGATGTGGTCTTGTTCGTAACGGAGTTGTGTCGCTTCAGTATTGCGCAAGATGGTGGTGCTCTCCTGCATCAACACCTCGGTGATCGGCTGTACAAAGCAGGTCTGAAGCGAGTCCTGCACGACCGAGATGCGACTATCAGGATGAGTGCTTAGGAACAAGGGCTTCATCGAGCGCACGAAGGCGTCGGCGGACATCGCGGCGAGATCGTTGCCAGTCAACCATTGCGCGAGAGGATTCCAGACAAGGCTGCGTGTCTGCACACTTTGACCGATTGATGCCAGCCAGTCGTCGGCGGTGCGTTGCTCCAGATCGGCAGGCAGCTCTGCATCGCCTTCCCACAGCTGCTCCACCCATGATGCCAGCCGCCATCGTTCCTTCCAGGGGATGCCGGCAAATCTCAGAAGGTTCACCCAGGTGTGAAGTGGAGCGGGGAAGGAGGTGCGCGGGTAATGAACAAAGGAGCCATCAGGGAGGCGGAATTCTAGCGGGATAGCAATTTTTTCCGGCTGCTGTGAATAGGAATGCAGCGAGTGTAGTAATGCTTGTGTCGCGTGATGGCAACCGAGGATGGTGAAGGGCTCAGGGTCATTGTGAGGGTCTTCACCTATGAGGGCTCCTCCAAGCAGGGGGCCCCGTTCGATGACTGTGACGCGATAACCCTGGCGGGTGAGGCGGTAAGCGGCAGTGAGACCTGCTGGGCCTCCTCCAAGGATCGCGACGGACTGGGGGTTAGGGGCCCTCACGAGGATCGGGTGCGGAACCACACTCCGGCGGCCACGGCTAGTCGACGACTCGCTGAGAGTCGGGCGCGAGGGCCGAATATCCGATGCCTCGGTTCCTCAATCTTTTTTAGAATTCTGAAATACACCGCGCGCATGATTTCAGCGACCGTCAACGCCTGCCGGTTGCTTGCCGGCAAGGATTCGAACGCCGCCTGCGCCTTTGCATAGTATTCATGGGCTCTCGCGGTTTCGAAATGGAATAGTTCGTGGAAGGCGTCGCTTTCTTGCTGCTGGAGGACTGTCTGATCGGTGCAGCCAAACTTGTGGAGATCTTCTTGCGGGAGATAGATGCGACCTTGGGCTGCGTCTGTTCCAATGTCACGTAGAATGTTCGTCAATTGAAACGCCATACCGAGAGCGACGGCATAGTCTTGTGCCCTGGCAGATGTGGGGCCGAAGATATGGAGGCAGATCAGTCCCACGACCGACGCGACACGATAGCAATAGAGCGAGAGGTCTTGAAACGAGGCATACCGTGACGCCGAGAGATCCATTTCGACCCCGTTGATCAGTTCATCGAAATAGGCCTGCGGGATAGAGAGTTGCCTCACATGCTCGGCCAAACTAATGGTCACCGGAAAGGTCGGTGTCCCGCGATAGGCCGCGTCAAGTTCGGCGCGCCACCTTCTCAGTTCCTCTTGGGGATTGCTTCCTGTCGGCGGCTCATCGACCGCATTGTCGACTTCCTTGCAGAACGCATAGACCGTGTACATCGCGGCGCGCCGTTTTCTTGGAAGGAAGAGGAAGGAGTAATAGAAATTGCTCCCGCTCTTCTTGGTGAGAGCCGTGCAATAGGCTTGCGCATCAGCGACAGAGCGTGAAGTCATGGGTATTGGTGCGTCGGCAATGGTCCAAGGCGACAGGCCATGGACTCATGAATGTGGTTGTGACCTGACGGGTGCAGGATGGCAGCCAAGAGTTCGATGCCGTCGATCAGGCGAGGGCCCGGCCTGCTGAAATAGGACGAGGCATCGACCAGGAATGTGCGTTGCGCCAGGTTCTGGGAGAGGCGCCATTGATCCGGTTGCTGCAGTAGTTGGAGCAGTTCTGTTTGTGTCCGTTCAACAGAAAACCCGCAGGGCATCACGATGAGAACGTCCGGAGCTGCGGCCAAAATCTCGTCCCACGTCACAACCCGCGAGGGGCTGCCAGGCTGCGCGAGGACATCCTGGCCGCCGGCTAGCTGGACCATTTCAGGTACCCAATGGCCTGCGACGTACAGTGGAGAAAGCCATTCGATACAGACCACGCGAGGGCGATGCGAAATGTTCTGGACTCGAGTTCGGATGGTGTCCAGTCGGTCACGTAATTGCGTGGCGAGACGGTGGCCCTCCGCCGACCGACCGGCGGCGTCGCCGATCCGGACGACATCGTCGATCACGTCATGGACCGTACTGGGGTTCAACGTGAGAACGGTCGGTTGCTGTGGCATGGAGCAAAGGGCGTCGTGTAGCTGGTCCGGCGTGACAGCACAGACATGACAGAGGTCTTGGGACAGAATCAGATCGGGTTGCGCCTGCCGCAACAGATGATCGTTCAGCCGATAAAGCCGCTGTCCTGACGCCACCAGCTGATGAACCTGTCTGTCGATGTCGTTGCTGGACAGTCCATGAGGTGGAATTATCGGTTCAACCATGACGGGCACATTCTTGATCGATGGTGGGTAGTCGCACTCGTGACTGATCCCGACCAACTCATCGCTCAGGCCTAGCGAGGCAATTACTTCGGTCGCACTTGGAAGCAGGGAGCAGATTCTCATATCATTCGGTTCTTATGCGCCAGACCACAGGCGTGTGCGGAGTTCGCTGAGACGAACTTGTGGAAGACTCTGGGTGACTGCATGGGCTTCATACAGATCTTGGATCGTGTGCGTGTTCGCCACGGCGAGGACTTTCATTCCGGCGGTCTTCGCACCGCGGATACCAGGGATGGAGTCCTCAATCACCAAGCAGGATTCGGCAGTGATGGCTTGCTCTCGGCGTAGCCGATTCAATGCATTGAGGGCGTGGAGAAAGGGTTGCGGATCGGGCTTTCCTCTGGTCACGTCTTCTGCGCTGGTGATATGAAGAAACATTTTTTGGAGTCCTGCCTGTTCAAGGATCACCTCGATCTCATGGCGGAGGGCGCCGGACGCGATGGCCAAGGGGTAGGCGGCGGCGGCTTCGCACACAAATTCGCGCACACCGGGAAAAATGACCAGATGATCCTTTACCGATTCCAGATAGGCATGTGCTTTCCGGCACATCAGTTGCGCGATGACGGCTGGGTCAGTGGAGCGCTGGTGTGCGGTGAGTGCGGCGATAAAGCAGCCTCGATCGTCGTACCCCAAGTAGTTGGCGTAGTAGTCTGACTCAGTCAGGCTGATGCCGATTTCAGCCAGAGTCTGGCGAAAACCAGCGAAATGGAGGGGCTCGGTGTCCGCGATCACGCCATCGAAGTCAAAGATAATCGCTGAGAGCGTGTTCATTGAGATCGTATCGATAGTTTTGGTATGACCACGAGATGTAAAACGGGCAGATTATAGCACAGGGCGATTGCCAGAACAGGCGGAATGTGCCTGCTCAGCAGGCCACTCGCGTGAGAGAAAATGCGGGGGTCAGAACTTCAAGCGAAGACGTTTCTCCGATACCCAACCCTGGACACCTTCGTCGGTGCGCACCAAATACATCCACCCGAAGGCCTGTAGATCACCGTCCATGACGGTCAGTGAGACTCCTGGTCGAACGATTGGCCCAGGCTTGCTGCTCGATGAATCTGCGAACAACGGAATGTTTCCGCCGGGAGCCCGTTCGTCTAGGGTGACGGTCACTTTCTGTCCTTCACTGAACATCGGGTCGAGAGGAGGTACGACGGGTGTAGCGGTTCTGGCTGCTATTGGGGGCGGTGGAACGATTGCTGGGGCCGCAGGGGCGACGGCAGTGGCGGGAGAGGTTGCTGGCGCCAAGGGGGCGGAGGCCTCGTTCCTCGGGCTGGGAGCGGCTTGCGGTGCGGGCGCCGGTGGAACTACGGGTGCCGGAATCGACGGCTTCGGTTTCATGGCCATTGGTGGCGGGGTGCTCTCACCCAGATATGGGCTCAGCCACTCTTCCAGCATCTCCGGCTCCATGGTGGCGACATAGGCAATGCCTCCGACAAGAGCCAGGAGAAGTACCCAGAGAATCGGGCTGCCCCCACCGGATTTCTTGCGGGGGGTTATCGGGCCACGTGCTTTCGTGGTGATCGTTTGATCGAGTTCCTCTTCCGTGAATTCCAAATCCGGTTCTGGTTGGCGGGCAAAAAGAAGAGTCCAATCAAAAGGATTCAAGACGGATGTCAGGTTCCCAACAAGCGCAGCCATCGAGCACCTCCCTACTGAGCGATTCGATCCCACATGGACTAACCTGTGAAAATACCTATCACCATCGCGGAGTACTGTCAATTTACTTGAATAGTTCTGCGTACGAGCAGCGAGGCTTAACAGGGCTGGGCGGAGCTGCAGGACAAGACTTGCCGTTGCCGACTGCCTGTACGATAGACAGTGAGGCCTTTGCATCCGAGTCGGTATGCGAGCAGAAAGGCTGCGGCCACCTCGGCTTGAGTTGCCGTGGCCGGCAAATTGATAGTTTTTGAGACGCCGCTGTCGCTATAGCGTTGAAATACGGCTTGCATGCGCACATGATGTTCAGGTGAGACATCATGCGCCGTGACAAACAGCCGACGCAGCTCTTCGGGGATATGGGTCATATGTTGAATCGAAGGATGAGCTGCCAGGTCAGGCCGAAGTGAGTCGAGATCGAGACTGAGTGCGCGTGCATGCCGGACGAAGGCTGGATGAAGCGAGGTGAGCACGATGCCGTCCATGACGCGGCGGACTTCCTGCACACCGTATATCGGTTCAATGCCCGGTGAGCAGTCTGCGATGAGGCTGATGCTGCCGGTCGGTGCAATGGTAGTCACGGTTGCATTTCGATGCCGCTGGTGAAGTGTTTGGAGATGGCTGCCTCGATAGGCAGGAAAGACTCCTCGTTCAGCCGCCAGTCCTGCCGATGAGAGATGGGCATGGGATCGAAAAAACTCCATCAGATTCGTCGCCATGTGGAGTGCGGCTTCGGAGTTGTAGGGAATATTGAGAGCGATCAGTAAGTCGGCAAAGCCCATGATGCCCAGGCCGATCTTCCTCGTCTGCTTCGTCATGCGGTCGATCTGAGGAAGCGGGAAGCGGTTGCGATCGATCACGTTGTCGAGGAAGCGTACGGCAAGGTCAATGGTATCTGCCAGTCGGGCGAAGTCGATGGTGGGTTGTGTGTTCGGTCGTGCGACGAAGTGAGCGACGTTGATGGAGCCGAGGGTACAAGACTCATAGTTCAGAAGCGGTTGTTCACCGCAGGGATTAGTCGACTCGATCATGCCGAGCCGAGGAGTGGGATTGGCCTGATTGATCGTGTCTAGAAAGAGCAGACCCGGTTCGCCGCTGGTCCAAGCCGCTTCGACGAGTCGATCGAAGATGAGCTGTGCCGGAAGCCGCCTCATTGGTTTGTTGTTATGGGGATTGATCAGGACATAGGTGCGATGGTGTGTGAGGGCTTGCATGAACGAATCGGTGATGCCGACGGAGAGGTTGAAATTGGTCATCTCGGTCGGTGTCTGTTTGAGTGCGATGAAGTCGAGGATGTCCGGGTGATCGATACGGAGCACGCCCATATTGGCGCCGCGCCTGGTTCCGCCTTGTTTGATGACGTCCGTTGAGAGGTTGAAGAGGCGCATGAAAGAAATTGGTCCGGAGGCCACGCCGCTCGACGACGCGACTCGGTCGTTGTGAGGGCGCAGGTGACTAAACGAGAATCCCGTACCGCCGCCCGATTGGTGGATGAGAGCCTGATGTCTCAGGCTCTCATAAATAGAGGTCAGAGAGTCTTCGACCGGGAGGACGAAACAGGCGGAGAGTTGCTGGAGACGTCGCCCGGCGTTCATCAACGTGGGCGAATTGGGAAGAAAGTCGAGCCGGGTCATGCAATCGTACCAGCGCTGAGCCGCGTGGGGCAGCCGGCAGGCGGGAGGGTAGAGTCGTTCAGCTTGTGCGATGTCACTCGCGACGCGCCAGAAGAGTTGCGCCGGTGTCTCGACGATCGTTCCCGCAGTATTCTTGGCCAGATAACGCTCCCGAAGGACTATTTTGGCATGGGCTGAAAGTCGAAGTCGTGGAAAGAGCGGTGGGCGTGAGGACATGGTCGTCTTCTTGACGGACATAGCACCATTATATACTGGCAGGATTCTGATTGATCGACGGTGTGGGAATAGATGGTGAGGCTTGCATCTTAAGTGTCCAGTTCGGCAGAATGAACGCCCACTGACCACCGGCCATGAAATCTTATCGCGAAGAGCTTTGGTTTGAGACGAAGACGCGGCGCGCCTACCTCAACATCACGCAGCAGGTTGAGGCGGCGGTCAAGAAGAGTGGCGTCCAGGAGGGGCTCGTGCTGGTCAATGCCATGCATATCACGGCCAGCGTCTATATTAATGACGACGAACCAGGATTACTCAAGGACTATGACAGATTCTTGGAGACGCTCGTTCCTCAGGGCGCGACCTACCGGCACAACGAGACGGGAGAAGATAATGGCGACGCCCACATCAAGCGCCAGCTGATGGGGCGAGAAGTCGTCGTCGCGATTACCGAAGGCCGGTTGGACTTCGGCCCATGGGAACAAATTTTCTATGGGGAATTCGACGGTCTGAGGCAAAAGCGTGTGTTGGTGAAAGTGATTGGATCGTGAGCATGATGTTATCTGATCGGCAGTCCGGACCCTGTGGGAATAAACTATTGGAGCGCTTGCTACCACAGGGAAAGTTTGGCAACATGGAGAGCAGTGCCGCAAGTCTGTGCGGTAGGAGTCTGTCGATATGTTAAGTTGGTCTCGCCCTGATCCCCTCACAAGAGATCTCGTTCACTTAATCAATGCTCGGCGCCATGACCATGGCGATACCGAGGCTGCCATCGATACGCTGCAAGCGTTCTTGGAGCAGGGACGGGAGTATGATCTTTTAACAGTGCTGGCGGCGTTGGACGAGGATATGGCGGAATGGCTCTTCGATCTTCTCGCGGAGGCATCCTGCTCCGTGCTCATCGATGGGCCGGCCGATGAAAAACTGGCCTATGCCATTATGGCGGCTTTGGAACTTCCTCTCCAAGCCAATCTGGCACATCCACTTAAGTTGAGGATTGACCCGGTTGCGACGGCTGAGCTGTTGCATCGGCATCTTCGGCTCTCTGCCGGGACGGTGGTGCGCGTGGAGTCTCGCTTGTTGACCGATTCTACGCTGGAGCCGCTCAGTCTCCAGGGTTTGAATGACCATTTGAGTACGGTGGCGGATTCCCAGCGGGCCACTTCAATTGCCGCTCGGCTGTATCCTCCTGTCGAGAGTACCGCCTTTCTCTTCTTTGAGTTGATCGGTGTGCCGGACTCTGGACTGCCCGATTCGCTGGAGGACCGGCATCGTCGGGCTCTCCTTGAAGGTCTCGTGGCGCAATGTCCCGAGCTGGCGCTGGCTCCCGATATGATCGAAGCACCGGTCTATGCCGCCTATGCCATTTTCGATGCGCAAAATGCCGTGCGGCTCCATAGGTTGGCGGATGAGACCGCAGCAGTCTGGCGCGATCTGGATCCACTCGTCCGTGCACGCACGATCGTACACCTCCATACGCAATGTGGGAACGGTGTGTACATGCCGGTTTGGACCGATTTGTTCGATCCCGAACTCCCTGAAGACCACGGTCCCGTGTGGACCTCTCCCGATGTGTGGATCTTCACGGCTGATTTGCCCATCGAATGGCCTGGAGAAATGCTTACCAATCGGCTGCTCGCCGAAGGCTGCACCAGGTTTGAAAACCACATCGTCGAAACTCCTGACAATTAACTGGCGTCCTGCCTGCTCCGTCGGTTCACTCCATCACGTTTCCCTGCGCCTGCCTTGCCATGCGACGTCTTAATGTCGTGACAAACCACAAAGCCGGATAGCCGTCTAGTAGAAACCTGAGAATTCGTCGATTTTTTCATCGCCATATCCTATGCTGGGTTTGTTCAGACTAGGGAGCAACCATGGCTCAGCAGCAGTCTTCCAGCGAGATAATCACCGGCGCAATCACCATCCTGGGGCTTGGGCTTGTGTGGGCGACGGTGGTCTTCAATTTTCCGTCACAAGAAGAGATGTCTTCAGCCGCACTGCCTGCTGAGACTCGTGAGGCAGCACGTCCTTTATCTTCTCTGTCTGTGCCACCCACGCTGGATTTAACCATCCCCATCTCTCCTCCGTTTCCGTCAGAGGAAGCTGTGTCGAGGCCGGATGACGATCGGTCGCGTGACTCAAGTGTCGAAGCTCCAATTGTGCCGGGGTTGGATCCTCGTGCGCTACAGGCATCCCGTCTGAAATGTGAAGCTGAGATCGAACAAATGTGCCCCGATTCTCTGGACGGTTCTGATCGTACACTCTGTCTGAAACAGCGCGCCAAACGACTTCCGCCGCTATGCCAAAGCCAGTTGCACGAGCGGTTTGTAAAATGGAAGGAAGATCAAAGTCGATTGAAGGCGGCGTGCGACGAGGATGTGAAACAATTCTGCAGAGCGGTCAGGCCTGTGGGCGGCCAGATCCTCCAGTGTTTACAATCGCATGGCCAGGAGGTCTCCGACCGGTGCTACCAGGCCCTTCCGAAGGGCACCGTCTTTTTCAAGTAGTCGGGTGGGTATTATCGAGAGATGTTCTTGGTTCCAGAGCGCAGACAGAACGTCAGCGTCACGCCCGCCACTTCGACCTGGTCCTCATCCTTCAGATCCTGTTGTTCCACAACGTTCGTGCCGTTGACGAGCAGAGATTTTACGCCCCGAGAAGGGCTGATGGAATAGGTCAGACCTCGGCGGGCGATCGTCGCTGCAGACTTTGGGGCAAACCAGCCGGTCAACCGAATGGCCGCTCCGTCTTGTGATCCGATGACATTCACTTGTTTGATGAGTGGGTATTCCAACCGATCGGTTTTCCCGGCGACAATTAGAACTTTGGCAGTGAGCGTCAGTCCGTCGGGTGTACGGTCTGTACCTCTGAGCACCGTAGTTCGATCCAGGTCGACAAATGGGGCCGGTGCCGCCGTACTGGCCGTCATATTCTCTTGGAAGATGAGCCGATGTTGGCCGATGGTGATCACGTCTGCGTCACGTAGTTGGTGGCGCGTGATCGGCTTGCCATTAATGGCGGTGCCGTTGGTGCTCATCAAGTCCTCGAGAAAGAAGACGGCCTGAACTTTCACGATCCGCGCATGATGCCCGGAGACGGCGGGATCCTCGATGACGAGGGTATTGTCGGTTTTCCGACCGATCGTCAAGGTCTCAAGGGTCAGTTCGATATGCTGCGAGCCTTGCCCGTGAAGTTTGACGAGCAGCGTGGCCGGTTGTGGCAGAGTTTCAGGCATAGCATTTCCTCCTGTGCAAGATCCCTGTGTTTCGTTACGCGGCGAATCGTTTTTTTAGCCGCTCCCACAGCCCGGCTTGGAGTTCATCCCGCAGGGCCACGATGACTACGGTGGTGTTATCTTCGCCGCCGGCTTCGTTTGCCATGACGATGAGGCGGTCGGACATGGTGGGAAGGTCTTCCGATCCACTGAGGACGTGAAGAATGTCGTCCGCCTGGACATCACGGGTCAGTCCATCTGAGCAGAGCAACAGCATGTCTCCGCTCTTGACTGGAATCTCCGTCAGCTCCACGTCGACGGTGCTCTCGACACCGAGGGCTTTCGTGACGATGTTCCTGCGGGGGGAGTGTTTGGCCTCATCTTCTGTGATGAGCCCCCTGAGGATCTGTTCGGCAACCCAGGAATGGTCTGTGGTGAGAGCTTGGATTGTTCCGTTTCGAACGAGGTAAAGCCGGCTGTCTCCGACATGGGCGATGGCGAGCACGTCCTCACGAAGCAGTGCGGCGACTACGGTGGTACCCATTCCGGCATAGTCAGGCCTGCTCCATGATTCGCGATGGATGGCATCGTTCGCTGCACGAATCGCGCTGGCAAGACGATTGGCTGGCGCCGACACGGTGGCATCGCAGGGGCCGATCATCGGCAGGTCTGTGTGCCGGGCTGCTTCGACCAGATGAGCCTGTATCGCCTCGACTGCGAGGGTGCTGGCAATTTCGCCGGCGTTGCCACCGCCCATGCCGTCACAGACGACATAGAGGCCGAGCAGAGGGTCGGCCACAAAGCGATCCTCGTTATGGGGCCGTTTGATGCCGGTATCGGATTTGGCACTATGCAATCGTTCGAGTGCCAGACGACACCTCCCTTAGGCCGCGAGACTCTGCAGACAGGCGCGGAGCTCGCTTGCGAATTCATCCGCGCGCCGATAGCGGTGAGGCAACTCTTTTTGTAACGCGCGATCCACGATCTCCTGCACCATTGGGGGAAGATCCGGTCGCAATGGTTGAATGGCGGGATGCGGATGATGGGCGATGCTGAAGAGGACAGCGGACAGGTTGTCGGCCGTAAACGGCAGCTGTCCCGTGAGGAGTTCAAACAGCACGATGCCGAGTGAAAAAATGTCCGACCGGCCGTCCACTTTCTTGCCTGCGATTTGCTCTGGTGACATGTATGTCGGCGTGCCCATCACAATATTCGTTTGTGTCTTGCTGCTCGAGGCCATCTTCGCAATACCGAAATCCATGACTTTCACAATGCGATCCTTCGTGAGCATGATGTTTGCCGGCTTGATGTCACGATGGACGACGCCTTGTTGATGGGCGTAGTCCAGGGCATCTGCGACGGTAGCCACAGTCAGGAGAACCTCGTTGACCGGCATCAAGTTGGGTTTCCGTGCCCATTGTTTCAGGGGCGTTCCTTCAATGAGTTCCATCGCGATATATCCTAAATCGTCTTCTTCTCCTGCATCATAGATGGTCACGATGTTGGGGTGGGAGAGACGCCCGGTGGATTCTGCTTCTCGGAAAAACCGTGCCTTGACGTCTTGCAGCTTGTCATCGTGGTCGATCTGATCGAGTCGCATAGTCTTGATGGCTACGAAACGCTGAATCGTTGGATCTTTTCCCAGGTAGACCAGTCCCATTGCGCCGCGTCCGAGCTCTTTCAACACCTTGTAGCGCCCAAGCATGCCTGGTGTGTAGCTACTGATCGTTGTTGTGGCGGCTGTATTCTTTGGTTCTGATGGAGCCTCTGCTTCTTCTTGTCCTACGTCCTCATCCTCAGAGAGCGCCTGTACCTCTTGGCGTCGTGTCTGTCTGGGGGGAGCGAACGCTTCGCGTAGCGAACTCCGGTTCATAATCCAGGCTGCCGTAATCCAGAGGCCGGAACCGACGAGACCAATTGCATACCCCATGGCGAATTGAGAAGGATCTATTTGTTCGATTAGCGGTAGGCCCACGGTCCTGAACGTTTTGTTGGCGAAAAGCACGACGATGAGGGTCGTGAGTGGAAGAATGAGTCGGCGGAGAAAGCTCGATCCGCGACCGCTGTCTGGGATTTTCCGAGAGGCAACGAGGGCGAAGATCCAAAGGATGGCGAGCGCGAGGAGGTTGGCCACCAATCGAATGGCGTGAGGCCCACTGAGTTGCGCATACGGAACTGGGACAGATTGGATCACTGCCAGGCTGCTCAGCAAGGGGCCGGCTAGGAGCACAGCCAAGATGAGAAAGGTATAGGGAGCGATCCAAGTCCAGGATTTCGACATAGGAATCTTTAAGGGCGTCCGTGAACGTTTCAAAGTGTAGCGGATGGGATGGGAGAGTCAACGAATTGGGGGAAATGAGCAGCAGCGCTCTCGACGCTAGTGAAGCGTGTGAACCGACGGTTGCCCCGGTTTGTTTGGTTTGTCTCGTTGATTGAGCTAGATAATCTGCAAAACTAGATGAGCTTCAAACGAGGAGGGCAGCTTTCTTCAGGGGGTCGAGTAGCTTCTCGGGTACTTTCAAGTCACCTCGGCCCGTACCCACTTCGATGTCCGGTTTGGTGATGCCGTGGAAATCGCTTCCACCGGTCACTAACATGTCCAGCCGCTTGGCCAGGTCGAGATACTCCATCGTCTGTCGCTTCGTGTGTGTACTGTAGTGGACTTCGATGCCGCCGAGGCCTTCAGCTTTCAATGTTGTCAGGAGTATGTTCAGCCCTTCTCCGGATACCTTGGCCCAGGTAGGATGGGCCAGCACAGCTACGCCACCGGCGGCTCTGATCCAGGCGATGGCATCCACCGGCAGGGGCAGTTCACGCGCCACATAAGCCGGGCGCCCCTCTGCTAAATACCGGTCAAAGGCATCTTTGGCGGACGTGACATACTTTTTGTCCATCAAGAGCCGTGCAATATGCGGGCGGCCGACCGAATCCGTGCCGGCCAGAGCCCGCACCTCTTCATAGGTCACGTCCAGCCCTAATGAGCGCAGCCGTTCGATGATCTGCGGGTTGCGGGTATGCCGACTTTCGCGCAAGGTAGCCAAACGTCGAATCAGTTCCGGGCTTTGCCAGTCTATGCAGTAGCCAAGGATATGGAGCTCACTATTGCCAACGAAGGAACTGATTTCCACGCCGGGAATGATTTCAATTCCCAACTCAGCTCCGGTTGCTATGGCTTCGGGAATGCCGGTGACAATGTCATGGTCCGTAATAGCCAGTGCGGTCACATTGGCTTTGTGGGCGAGCCGTAGCACCTCAGTCGGCGCAAGGCTTCCATCGGAGTGGGTTGTATGGAGATGGAGATCGAGACGACTCATGTCGACTCGTGCGGCAGGCTGCTGGGGCCTGCTTGTTGAGCGACAAGTCGCGCGGTGAAGACGGAGCCTGGTCCATGGCCGTCGTGTTCGCCTTCGTCGTACGATAGCACGCGGAGAGTGGACGTGAGCCTGAGCAATTCATTGTGCGCGAGGCAAAATTCCCATCGGCGCGGATGACGATGGCGCATGTAATTGTCGATGGTGAAGGTTTCGTAGATCAAGACCCCGTTTGGTTTCAGTGAATCAATAATAGCGGGGAACAGTGCTCGATGGAGATAGAAGAATACGACGACCACATCATATTCCTGCTTCGGGAATTCCGGTCGTTCCTCGGTCTTTCGTTCGAGGTCCACCGTGCGAACAGTGAGGTTCGGGAGGTTCCGTTGTCTCGCCGTGGCAGCGAGGTGAGCCATGGTCTGTTCATCCCGATCGATCGCATCGACCTGAAAACCGTGCGAGGCCAGATAGAGCGCATTACGTCCAGATCCGGCCGCAACGTCGAGCGCGCGGCCTTTGGGTAAGCGATGGAGCTGGAGCTGTTGCGCTAAGAATGACGAAGGAGCTTGATCAGTCTGTTGCGGCTGATGCGCCATGCGGCTCCGTTCCACCTTCACGCCAACCGATCCGGTCATGTGTGAGAGAGGAGGCGCCAACTTTCTGAGCCACAGTGAGACCTTCGCAACAGGAAATTTCGTGAACAACATCGCAAGGATCTGCTCCGAGAAAGTTTCCAGGAGCGCACAGTCCTGAGTCTCGCCCAACTCGACGATCTGCTCAGTCACCTGGGCATAGTCCAGGGTCTTGTTGATCTGGTCGGCAGCCTCGGCAGGAGTTCCTTCGCAGTCCAATTCCAAATCGATCGCCAGGGGCTGCGGTCGACGCCGTTCTGCCGGCATGACCCCGCAACGCCCTTGAAATTCCAACCGTTCAATCACCACACGATAGGCCATGTCGACATTCTCAAGGATTGGATTTCCGGCTGTCAACCTATCGTTGGAGGGGGTTGGGTGCGTCCAGATGGCTCTTTTGCTCGCCGAACGCGTCCTGTGGAACGGGTGGGAACATCGCCCGTGTGGTTCCGTGCTCCCCGATCATTGGAGGGAGCATCTGTACCCTCGCTCAACGGGCGCAGTTAGACCACTACGGATGCTATTCCCATAGAGCAAGCAAGCTCGGAGGGATCATTGAGAGGAACAGCCGTCGCCGGTACTTCGAACGTTAGGAGTGGGGGTGCCTGTCAGTGGTGATCAGACTATAGCGATCGTGCCTTCGATGCTGAACCCTGTATTCGAGACCGTCACAGGTGAGGTTCCGGCCTCCTTCAATTTATCTCCCAGTCCGGATGACAGGAGCGTCTGTTGCAGGCCTTCAGTGGTCTGGTCGAGGAGAAAGTCCAGCCCGAGGACAGCGTAATGGAGGGGGTGGCCATGCGGCCCATCGACACGGAAGACATGCGCGCGGCTGGTGCCTTCCTCGAAATCGGCGATGTGGTGCTTGGGGAACTGCTGGCGAAGATAGAGGCGGATCACATCAAGGTTGGCGAGATTGCTCACGTGCGTTGTTCTGCCTTCAAAAGTCAGGAGGTTGAACTAGCTCTAAGGTCGAGCAACCGATTCGAAGTTTGTGCCTGTCTGACCCCATTGCAGGTAGCGGCACTTATTTATTAAATGGGTGAAAACCGATCTTAATATCTTCTCGGTCTTGCAAGCCTGTGAAGTACACCAGTACCGAGTCAAGCTTCTGCATCAGAATGGCCCGCTCGCACCAGAGACCTTCGAGATAGGTCACGTCATTCGTCTGGCTGTTGCACGAAGCGACAAATCGTTTGAGGGCGTCTTGCGGAACCTTGAATTCCTGTAGATCAATGCCCAGTGACTTTTCAAGCTTCTCGATTGCAGCGTTGAACTCGTTGACCCATCGCTCTTCAATCTCGTGGCGCTCCGGAACATTAGCCCGAATCGAGGTGATGGCGGCTAGCTCTCGAATCTGGTCATAGCATACGCTCTCAGAATTTGGTCATCGTCGCTCATGCTAGTTGCCATCACACCGTCTCCCAACCAGCAGAATGCTGAAAAAGCCCGCCAGCGGTGTTCTCGACTCGAAAGCATCCTCAACGTAGCCCAGAGGCTACGCCTCCAGTGCTTTCATCGGCTGCGGCCTTGCTGGACGATCTTTTTGAGCATCCTGCGGGAATGTCCACAGGCTGCACCAAAATGATTTTCCCGCAGCCAGGTAGTCAGGCTGCTACGAACTGTCGCACATCATCATAGCACGGTCGCATGAACATTCTGGTGGACGGCAGTCTACTTGAACGTCCAACACTTCTTCAATCTTTCGTAAAGACCATCGTTTGTGAAGCGTGAAGCGTATCTCGTTTCAGATCAGACTCACCAAAGGGATGAACGACCAGAGGGGAGAGCCGAACGGCGAACCGACAGGCAGGTAAGTCCCGCGCCGCGAAATGTTTGATTGCAAGACCTGACCCCAAATCTGGGTGGGGGAGTCTACTGCAAAGTCCAATGCGTATCTACTGCTCACCATCAGAATGGTCCGTCTAAGCTCGCTCGTTACCCCTTCCTCTTTCATTTCATGTTTCGAGTTCTTCTCCTTCCCTCGCAGGAAGCCCGGATTGCTCCCTCACTGCCCGCATCTCTTTTGAGCCACCCCTTTTCTCCACTGACTCTCTTTATGGAAGGGTATCCGTGGTGGTCCCACTGCGCCCGTTGAGCGAGCACATTCTGATCGTGCGCGCTCCGGGAGCAGTGGGCCACACTGATTTTCCTAATCCATCTTTCCTCTTTTCCCTCCTCGGGGGGTGGCCTGGTTGGTCCCCCACTGCGCGCGTCCAACGAGGGCCTTCTGAGGCCGCGCGTTGCGCGAGCAAAGGGGGTTCACCAGGCCCCCCCTCTCTCCCTTGACTGCCCTTTCCACCGGCTCCTATAATCCCCTCACGTTTCTTCCTACAACCGGCTGATTCAACGTGGAAAATGGCTGAGTTCACCCACTTCAACGAGTCAGGACGGGCGAGAATGGTCGATGTTAGCGCCAAGGACTCGACTGAACGGGTTGCGACAGCTCAGGCCACAGTCTTTCTCCAGCCGGAAACCCTCGAAAAAATTCAACGGGGTAAGATCGCCAAGGGCGATGTCTTGTCTGTTGCGCAGGTTGCCGGTGTGATGGGAGCCAAGAAGACCCCGGATCTCATTCCCATGTGCCATCCGATTCTCCTTACCAGCGTCGATATCTCATTCAAAGAAGAGACTCAGCCGGATCGGGAAGGCCGCTGCTCGATCACCATTCTGGCAACGGCTAAAACGACGGGGCCGACCGGTGTGGAGATGGAAGCGATGACCGCGGTCTCGGTGGCGGCGCTCACGATCTATGATATGTGCAAAGCGATCGATCGCGGGATGAGCTTCAGTGACATCTGTTTACTTTCAAAGTCTGGCGGGAAGTCAGGAGCATTTACAAGATAGTATGGCTAATACTTCAAGTAAATATTGAGGGTATGCAGTGGTCACAGTTCGCCTCTTTGGGATGACAAAAATGTTGGCGGGGAATCAGGGAACCTTGTCCCTTAACCTCGTTAATGGAGGACGGGTAAAAGACCTCGTCGGTGTGTTAGAAACTGGATACCCCGCCATCGGGGAGCTGATTCAGAAGAAAAAAGTCCTCGTTTCAATTAATCAAGAAATTGCGCATGAGGAAACAGAAATCAAAGACGGTGACGAGATTGCATTACTACCACCGTTTGCAGGTGGGACACCTATGGATCAGGTGAGGGACGACACCCAGTTTGTCCGTGTGCAGCGGGAAGATTTTTCCGTCGATGCGGAGATCAATCGGGTGCGAGGCAAGTCGAAGCGCATTGGCGGTATTTCGATTTTTCTCGGAACGGCGCGTGATCGGTCCAAGGGCCGCGAGGTAGATAGCATCACCTTCGAGCACTACGAAGGGATGGCCCAGACGAAGCTACGCGAGATCCGCGAGCGGGCGTTGAAGGATTTTGACATCATTGAGGTTGCGATCCTCCATCGGTATGGCGAAATCGGCATCGGCGACAATATCGTGTTGATTGTCGTGGGGGCTGAGCATCGGGCCGAAGCGTTTCGCGCCTGCCAGTGGGCAATCGATGAATTGAAACGAATCACGCCGATCTGGAAACTTGAACACACGCCGGAAGGCGAAGTCTGGGTTGAGGAACATCCCTAGAGGCGTGAAACGTAAGACGTGAGACGTGAAACGCGTGGAAGATTACCGGAAGTTGTCATGAGCGAATCAACTACAAGTGTGCCTGTCTCCGCGGTGGTCGATACCTTGATCGCCCGCTCAAGCAGTTTGCGTTTGTCCGTGACGGATCGGTGCAATCTCCGTTGCTCGTACTGCATGCCGGAGGAGAACTATGTCTGGCTGCCGCGCGAGGATATGCTGACCCTTGAAGAAGTGGCGACGCTGACCGGCTATTTCACCGACCTCGGTGTAGATCGTGTGCGGATAACCGGCGGAGAGCCATTGCTTCGACGTGGTTTATCCGGGCTGATTCGCCTGTTGTGCCAAAATAGTCAGATAAAGGATATCGCGCTGACGACGAACGGCATTCTTCTGGCGGACTATGCTGAGGAGCTGTATGAGGCAGGGCTACACCGTATCACGGTCAGCCTCGATACGCTGAGACCGGAACGATTCCATCAACTAACCCGTCATGATGACCATGCGCGTGTATTGGAAGGGATTACGTCGATGACTCGCGCAGGGTTCACCGGCCTGAAGCTCGATACGGTGGCGATTCGGGGTTTCAATGACGATGAGCTGGTGTCGCTGATCGAGTTCGGCAAGCAAGTGCAGGCGGAGGTTCGGTTTATCGAATATATGGACGTTGGTGGTGCGAATGAGTGGTCTCAAGAAAAAGTATTTTCCCGAGCCGCGATGCTGACGATGTTGAGTGCCCACTATGGGACGATCGAACCGATGCCTGAACGGGGCGCTGCGCCGGCACAGCGATTTCTGCTGCCTGATGGGACGACCTTTGGGATTATTCCTTCGACGACCACGCCGTTCTGTGCGACGTGCGACCGAAGCCGGGTGACCGCCGATGGCATGTGGTATCGCTGTCTGTATGCGACGACGGGAACGGATCTGCGCAAGCCTCTCCGCGCCAGCGCCTCGAATGACGAGATGCGGGCCTTGATCCGCGCCGGCTGGGAAGGCCGCCGCGATCGGGGCGCAGAAGAGCGCAAGGCGCTTGAACGGGATGGGTTGCGTGTCGGGGGGCTCATCGGTATTGAAAAGCTTCGCGAAGACCCCCATCTCGAAATGCATGCTCGGGGCGGCTGACGTCCCATCGTGCCGTTGACACCTGTGTACAGCCCGCATTATTCACGAGGGTTCGTGACGAAACCGCCGAGACGACAGGCGAGACGGGCGCGCGGAGCCGTGAGGGAGGGAGGCATACTTGAAACAGTATGTTGACCGACCGAGGGGCGAGCCCGCCCGCGTCCAGGTGCGTCGCCACCGCGCTTGCGAGGTCGAGCGCCCTTTGTATGATCCTGGCGCGAAGAAAGAATACCGCAATAAGTTCTGATTTCGTATCGGCGGTTGCAGTAGAAGCCTTGTGAATTATGCTGGCAAAGGCCAATTCATGTTGATGCCCGCATGTTTGATACTGAATTCCTGACTATTTTAGGACTTGGGTTGGTGCTGGGGCTTCGCCATGCCTTGGACACGGACCATTTAGCTGCCATATCTACGGTGCTGGCGCAACGGCCTTCGCTCCGCGCCTCCGGCATGATTGGATTCAGCTGGGGGCTTGGGCATACAGTCGTTTTGCTGTTGGCCGGGGCAGCGGTGTTGGTGCTTCGTGTATCGATTCCTGAACCTTTCGCGTTGGCGGCTGAGTTCGGTGTCGGCGTCATGCTCGTGTTTCTCGGCGGGATACTCGCGGTGCGGTTAGTCCGAGAACGCTGGCATGTGCATACGCACGACCATGACGGTGAACGGCATGTACACCTGCATAGTCATGCGCTGGCCGAGGATCATGGGCATATACACTGGTGGCGTGATTCCATTCGACCGTTCTGTATCGGCATGGCCCATGGTCTGGCCGGGTCGGCGGCACTGTTGTTGATCGTGCTGTCGTCTGCGCGATCGGTGCCGGAAGGGCTGCTCTATATTGCGGTGTTCGGGTTTGGCTCGATCATGGGGATGGTGCTGGTCGGAATAGTCGTGAGCCTTCCAGTCTTGTGGTCGCTGAACATCGGGCGGCCTGTCTTTCTCGCGGTCCAGGGGCTTGCGAGTCTTGGGAGTGTTGCCGTCGGACTGACGATGATGTTTCAAATCGCCTTCGGAGGCTAGCCCGCCCGCCGTCAGGCTTGTCGCAACGGCGTATCGGCGGTTGCAGTAGAAGTCTTCGTGAATCATGCGGGCGAACTCTTTTGACGTCCCACTGTCATCTTCATCGAGGGGAAATCTACGTGCGTGATCAGGGCGGCTATGGTATTCTGCCATCTCTTCATTTGTGAATTGTGAGCGAGACAAGCAAGACGTGCGCGACAGGCGCGACTTGAAGTTGAAGTTCTAGGTTCGAAGTTCCGAACACTTCAGCCGTCAGACTGCCTCACCTGTCACGCGTTTCGCGCAAGTCTCGCGAGTCCCGATTGCGACTAATAGGAGTGTGGTATGGCCTGGTTTAAAAAACAGAAAACGGTTGAGCCTGAACCTCCAAAGCGGTCCAAGATCTCTGAGGGGATGTGGCTCAAGTGTAACCATTGCCGAGAAATCGTCTATCGCAAAGAAGTCGAGCGTAATAATAAGGTCTGCCCGAAGTGCGATTATCATTTCCCCATTTCTGTCATGGAGCGCATTGGGCTCTTGGTCGATCTCGGGACGTTCAAAGAGTGGGATGCGGAGATCGGTCCCCAGGATCCGCTGAATTTTCAGGATACGAAGTCGTACAAGGATCGTGTGAAGGCGCATCAGGGGAAGACCGGCCGTAAAGATGCCATGGTGATCGGCGAAGGGATGATGAACGGCAGGCGTGTGGTGCTCTGTGTGTTCGACTTCAGTTTTATGGGTGGAAGCATGGGGTCGGTTGTCGGGGAAAAGATCTGCCGGGCGATTGATCGCGCGTTGGAGGCCAGGTTGCCGGTCATTTTGGTCACGACCTCCGGAGGAGCGAGGATGCAAGAGGGGATTCTCTCCCTGATGCAGATGGCCAAGACTGCTGCCGCTGTCGCCAAGCTGGGCGAGGCCAAACTCCCGTTTATTTGTCTGTTAGCCGATCCCACATTTGGAGGCGTCACCGCCAGCGTCGCTATGTTGGGGGATGTGATTCTGGCCGAACCAAAAGCGCTGATCGGCTTTGCCGGTCCCCGCGTGATCGAGCAGACCATAAAACAGCAGCTGCCGGATCAGTTTCAGCGAGCGGAGTTTCTGTTGGAGCATGGCATGATCGATATGATTGTGGAGCGCCGACAGCTGAAAGAAACCCTAAGCACCCTCGTCGCGCATTTTTGAGTCCGGACCTTTCATGAAGAATCCTGGCTAGCCTCCTTCCTGCCTGGTTACACCATGACCTATTCCTCTGCCGTAGCCTACTTGTATCGCCTGCAAAAGCATGGCATTAAACTGGGTCTTACGACGATGACGGCATTGACGGTGCGTCTCGGCATGCCGCAGATCCGGTACCGTGCATTGCACATCGCCGGCACGAATGGAAAGGGCTCCACCGCGGCCATGGTCGCCGCGATGTTGCAGGCGGCAGGGCATCGAGTGGGGCTCTACACCTCGCCTCATCTTGTGGAGTTTCGAGAGCGGATACGGGTGAACGGCGAGATGATTACTGAATTGCAGGTGGCACAGTTGACCGAACAACTTCAGGCTCTCTGCCAACCGGACCTGTCACCGACCTTCTTTGAATATACGACGGCGATGGCGTTTCAGCACTTTGCCGACTCAGATGTGGACATAGCCGTATTGGAGGTTGGATTGGGCGGCAGATTTGATGCCACCAATGTGGTGACACCCATGGCCTGTGCGATCACGACGATTTCTATCGATCATCAGGAGTATCTGGGGAACACATGTTCAGCGATTGCTTTCGAGAAGGCAGGCATTATCAAGCTGGGGGTGCCGGTGGTGACGGGGAGGCTCGAAGATGACGCATGGCGGACGATCGAACAAGTAGCCAGGGAACGGCAGGCCCCGGTGTTTCGGATGAATGAGGATTTTTGCACAGAGGGAGAGACGCCTCAGCAATTTTCCTATCGCGGGCCGGGCATGCACTATGACGGACTGACCTGTGCCCTGGAGGGCCGCCATCAACTGGATAATGCCGCCTGTGCGCTGGCGCTGTTGGGAGCGGCGGCTCCTCAGGGGATTACTGTCACGGTTGAGGCGGTGCGAGCGGGCTTGCGTGCGGTCAACTGGGCTGGACGGTTGGAAGTGGTCGATCGACGCCCGACGATTCTGCTGGATGGCGCGCATAATCCTGCTGCCGCAATGGCCTTGGCGGACTATCTCACGCGCTCTGATCGATCTCATCCGTCCCACCCTGTGGTCCTGGTTCTTGGGATGATGCGCGACAAGGATCATCGAGGCTTTGTCGAACTGCTCAGAAGCCTAGTCGATGAGGTGGTGTTGACGCAGGCGGATCTTCCACGCTCTGCCACCGCGCAGGAACTCAGAGCCGCGCTTGAAGATTTACTTCCTCACCCGCATATCATGCCGTTACTCAGCGATGCGATGGCACTGGCCAGACAGCTGGCGACGCCGGAAGGTCTGGTCTGTGTGACGGGATCGCTCATGCTCGTGGGGGAGTGCAAGGCATGGCTCCGTGGCTGTGGGCTTTCTCCGCTTCGTGGCTAACATGGGAGGGATCGCGACGCGGCTGTGGATATGCCTGGTCGGTTGGTTGATGCTGGGAATACTGCTTCCACAGGCCGGGAGTGCCGCAGCGACGACGACATCCTCCGAGGGTCCCCCGCTCGATATTAGGGCAGAACGAATCGAGTATCTACCGGAATCAGAAGTCTACGAAGCGGATGGCTCGGTAGTGGTTACCCAGGGCGCTATCCGTCTGACGGCCGATCACATGACCATTCAGACGTTACCCGGCATATTGATTGCCACGGGCCATGTTCGGCTCACCGATCCCAAGGCCGATCTTGTGACCGAACGGTTGGAACTCAACGTGAATACCGAGGCTGGGGTGGTCACCCACGGACAGGTGCATCTCAAATCTACGAATACCTCGGTGGAGGGACGTCTCATTCAACGGTTTTCAGAGGAGCATTATCGGGTGAAAGAGGGCCGGTTTACGAACTGCGATGCGCAGGCAGGTGAAACGCCGGCCTGGCGGTTTAAGTTCAAGGATCTGGACCTGCATGTCGGCGACAACGTGGCGTTTACGGGTGGATGGCTCTGCGTGAACGATGTTCCGGTGATTCCTCTTCCCACATTGACGTTTCCGCTCTCCAAGCGACGCACTGGGTTCCTCATTCCCAATGTGGGGTACGACAATCGTTTTGGCATGCACCTCCAAGAAAGCTTCTTTTGGGCCATCACTCCTAGCCAGGACCTGACGATCTCCCCGCAATACTACTCGAAACTCGGGTATGGCAGCGATTTCCAATATCGGTATGTGTTGGACAAGCAATCGCGTGGGCAGTGGTTCGTCAGTGCCTTGCAGCAGACAGAGTTGCCGGGCGTGTCCGGCGCGAACCAGACGGGACAGGATGCGCATCAGGCTCGGGCTCTGATCATCGGGACCCATACACAGCAATTCACGCCGGACTTGTTGCTTCGTGTAAAAGCCAACCTGGTGACCGACGCGAACTATCTGCAACAACTGAGCAACTCAGGGGCCCTGCGGGCCCTTCCTAGCACCGAATCGAGTCTTTTGGCGAATCAACGGCTGGCTTTCGGAAACACGTACCTGCTTAGTCAATACCTGCAGCCGTTGGGATCGGGAGGAGTAGATACGTTTCAGCGCCTGCCGGAAATCGGCTACAGTCTGCCCAATCTCCCATTATTCAATTCGCCGATCTTGCTGGGCACGGATACAAATTTCGTAAACTTTTATCGTGAACAGGGATTTACCCAGAATCGAATCGATCTTTTGCCCGGACTGTCGACCGACGTCCTGGATTTCGGCCACATCGTGGGTTTCACGCCCCAAGTGAAAGTGCGCGAGACCTACTACACGCGAGGGGTACAAGATTCTGAAAGCCAGCATCGCGAGACATTTTGGGCTGGGCTTGATGCGACGTCGAAGCTGAGTCGCCGGTTTGGAACGAGCGAGGGCAATACCTTGCTGCATACCGTTGAGCCCAGCGTAATATATGAATATGTCCCGCCGACTGCGCAGGAGCAAATTACTCAGATCGATCAGATCGACAATCTGCCGAAGAAAAATCTGATGACCTATATGCTCCGCAACCGGTTGTTGGAGCAAGATGGCAGCAAGAGCTTCAATTGGCTTGATTTGACACTGGCTCAGAGCTACCAGGTCGGGGCCGTGCAGACGCAGGCGCGCGACTTCACACCGGGCGTGCTTCCCCCGTTCGGAACCGTGACACAGCCGTTACAGCCAGCGACCACGGCGGTCGAGGGGAAGAAACTTTCCGACCTCTGGATGCGGGTCGTGATCGGCAATACGACCCCTCAGTTCACGCAGGCTCAGTCAGCAGGTACCGCGGTTGGCCAGGGTGCCTGGGCAGTTCCCGGTCAGCAGCCTGCCATAAACCAGTATCTGACCGTCGATGCGTTTTTCGATCCCTACCGAGCGTCAGTGAGTCAATTCAATACCGACTTCAGGGTCCAGCAGTCCAACTACTGGTATCTCCAAGTGGGGCAGCGTTTCACGCATGATGGTAATCGCGTGCAACGCGGAGACGTATGGAATCCGATTTCGTTTAGTCAGGTCTACGCCCCAACTCCTGAGATTGAATTTCTCACAGCGGGAGGGGCGTTTCGTACGCCGTGGGGGTGGACGATTGGGGCAAAGGCCTACTACGATGTGAAGAACGGCATGAGTCCGGAGTATGATATCGTCGGCTTGTATCAGAATCCCTGCAAGTGTTGGTCGCTGGGACTCTATATTGTGGAGTTCCCTGATCGTCAACAGTATAACTTCATGCTCAATTTAACTGGAATTGGATGGACTCAAAACTTCGGAACGGCTCTCATTAAAAATATTCTCAGTCCGTTGCTTATTGGGGAGAGAGGTCTGCCCTGGGCTAGCCCGGGAGGGCCGTACGGGACGCCACAAGCGGATATGCCTCAGCCTGAGATGGGCGGGATTGGACGATGAACAAGTTTTTGCACGTGACACGCGAGGACCGCTGGTTTCTCTTGTTTATTTGGTCTATTTGGTTTGTTTGGTTGAATTAGACTAACCAGATAAACAAAACAAACCAGATCAACCAATCCCGCCAGTCTCGCTCGGCCATTCTGCTTGTTCTGGTCGAGTCATGCGCCGGTCCGGCGGATTTGACTCCTCGAAGAGGCCTGGTATACGATGCGTGCCGGTTCCAATTTTTATCGTGTACTCAGCGAAGGAGGAATCTGACGTGGCAGGTGATGCACTCAAAGTCGAAGATGCAACGTGGGATGCAGAGGTCATAAAGTCTTCCGAACTCGTGATGGTAGATTTTTGGGCGGTCTGGTGCGGTCCTTGCCAGATGGTCGCTCCGGTCATCGAAGAATTGAGCAAAGAGTATGCGGGAAAGATGAAGGTACGGAAGCTCAATACCGATGAAAATCCAGAGGTCGCAGGCCGCTATCAGGTGATGAGCATCCCGACAATTCTGTTTTTCAAGAACGGGCAGGTCGTGGAGAAACTCGTTGGGGCGCGACCGAAGCGTCAGTTCAAGGACATGATTGATTCGCTGCTGGCGCAACCAGCCGGCTCAGCCTAAGGATTGTAGTCACCTGCCGCAATGCTCACCGAGCTGCGCATTGTCAATTTCGCGCTCATTGAGCAGCTCAGTCTTCAATTCCAGTCCGGGTTTACGGTCCTGACCGGGGAGACCGGGGCCGGTAAATCTCTCCTCATTGATGCTATCGCCTTGTTGGTCGGTGGGCGAGCCTCGACCGACCAGATCCGTTCCGGAGAAGACGAGGCCCAGCTCGAAGCAGCTTTCCACCTCCCGGACACCCATCCCCTCCTTCAACGCCTGCGGCTACACGAAATCGTCGGTCGGAACGAGTCTGAGCTGATTCTTCGGCGGGTGCTCTCCCGATCGGGTCGCCACCGGGTGTATGTCAATGGCAGCCTATGCCCCCTGCGTGTGCTCGAAGAACTTGGTGGCACCCTCGTTGATATCCATGGCCAGCATGAGCAGCAATCGCTGTTAGCGATCGCCAAACAATTGGACGCCCTTGATGGATTTGGACGTCTCTACGAGCTACGCGGAAGGTACGAGCAAGCCCACCAGGGCTGGAAGGAACTGCGCAGGCAATTGGATGCCTTGGAGAGTGATGTCGTTGAGCGTGCAAGACGTGAGGATATGTTGCGGTTCCAGGTTCAGGAGATCGAACAAGCCGGTCTGCTGCCTGATGAAGAAGAGCGGCTCCGCAGCGAGCGGCAGCGACTGGTACATGCGCATCGGCTCAGGGAATTGGCTCACGAGGCGCATGCCGAGTTACAGGCGGATGAGCAGGCTGTCCTCACCAGGCTGGGGCGGATCGGGCGAATCCTTGCAGAGTTGGCTCATACCGATCCGGTGATGGGTGATTGCGAACATGTGGCGACGGAGTCGGCGATCCAACTCAAAGAACTTGCCGGGAGGCTGCGCGACTATGCACAAGAGTTAGAGGCCGATCCTGACCGACAGGCTGTCGTGGAAGACCGGCTCGACCTGATCCAACGGTTGACGAAAAAGTATGGAGGGTCGGTTGATGCGGTATTAACGACTGGCAGACGAGTGCAGGAGGAACTTCAGTTATTGGACAATCATCAGGAGAGAACTGCCGAGTTGGCCGCGCAGCTGGACGAAGAGGCCCGTCGTCTTCGCACGCTGGCAGAGCAGCTGTCCAAGAAGCGAATTGATGCGGCCAAACGGATGACGACGCTGGTGGGAACGGAGCTGGCAGCGTTGAAGATGGAGCAGGCGATCTTTCAGGTCGTGGTCTCGGTCGATGAGTCGGCCGAGGGACTTGGACCAGCTGGGCGTGATCGAGTGGAATTCCTTCTCTCTAGCAATCGGGGTGAACCGCCGAGACCGCTGGGCCGGGTGGCGTCCGGTGGGGAACTCTCACGTATTATGTTGGCGCTCAAGACGGTGTTGGCCGAGATGGACCAGGTTCCAGTCCTGGTTTTCGACGAAATCGATACAGGAGTGGGTGGGGCAGTCGCTGCAGCCATGGGAACGAGACTGCGTAAGCTCGGATCATTTCATCAGGTGTTTTGCATCACCCATCTTCCGCAGGTCGCGTCTCAAGCGGAGCACCATCTGCTCGTGGAAAAGGGCTCGGATAGTCAACGAACATCCACGTCGGTCAGAATGCTCAAGGGGATGGGGCGAGAAGAAGAAATCGCCAGAATGCTGAGCGGTCCAACCATTACGAAAAAAGTGCGTGAAACGGCAGCGGAACTCATTGCGGGGGCGAAGGGGAAGCGGTCTGAGTGAGTGAGCAGCCTGTTGCAGGTTGAGGTCAAGGTTGAGCTAAGGTCAAACGCTTGCGATCTCAGCCTTGATCTGAGCCTTAACCTGCCTGAAAGCTGTCGGGCTAGAAGTCGGATCGGTCGGTCGGGGAAGTAGCAATTGCCATGGCAGGAAGGGATGCCTTGTATTCCTTGACCACGCGAGAAAACAGTTCGGTCAACTTCGGTTCGAAGTGGGTACCGGCATACGCAAGCATCTGTTGGCAGGCGTCATCGATTGACAGGGGGGTCCGGCCAGGAAGTTCTGCGGTCAGATGGTCGAATGTTTGGGCCAGGCAAACAATGCGGGCTAGTTGGGGAATGCCTTCTCCCTGAAGCCCAAATGGATAGCCTGAGCCATCCCACCGTTCATGATGATAGGCAATCATCTGTCCTACCTCAGCCGGAAGTGCCAGCGGTAATACGAGTTTCGCCCCCTGCTCCGGGTGATGTCGATTACCGACAGCTTCTCCCGTCCCAATGATTTCATCGTCGGCAAAATGATAGGGCTCAGGCCCAATCTTGCCGATGTCGTGGAGGAACGCTCCCAACGCCAACGATTTCTGTTCAGCGAGTGTCAGGTTGATGCGATTTGCCAAGAGAGTGGCGTAGAAGCTGACTCGACTGCAATGGTTGAGCAACTGGCGATCTTTAGCTTCAAGCAGGTCGGAGAACAGAGGGAGAAGGTCCGGCATGGATTCGGAGCTGGACGCATGGTCTAACGTCGGTTTTCCGATCGCCTGGTATCCCGTGATCAGCTCCTTCCAGGCTTGCGCGCTTTCTGTTTCTGAACCCCAGAGATCGCTCGATGTTTCGATAAAACGTCTGAGGAAATCGAGCCGTTGTTTCTTTTCGAGTGTTTGGTTGACGAGGGAAAGCAATTCCGTGACGTTGAAGGGTTTGAGCAGGTAGCCGGCGGCGCCATGGCGTATTCCATCCATGGCAGATTTTAAGCTGCCGTATCCGGTAATGATGATGACTTCAACGTTGGCGTGGTGATGCTTGATGTCCTGAAGGAGATCCATGCCTTGACGATCTGGAAGTTTCTGATCGAGTGTGATGAGGTCGATCGGTTGGGAGTTCAGCACGTCAATCGCGGCACTGGCTGATTCCGCTGTCTGTATATTGAAAAATGGACGGAGAATCACCTTCAGTGCGTCACGAGGTCCTGTCTCGTCGTCGATCACGAGCAAGGTTGGCTTATTTTTCGTTGATTCAGGAGTCACAGACAAGCTCACAGGTGTCCTCTATGGCTAACTACGTATTTTATAGGCAATTCTTGTTCCATTTCAGTGAGTTAGCATCAAGGCCTCAATGGAGTGTGGCTTGTGCATGATCTCGACCCATATGTAGTTTTCTTGAACGGAACACTACGTACACTAAAAAGGAGATCTCATCCCAAACTGTGCAAAAAAGACGCAGTAGGGGGAGTGGTTGTGCTATTCCTGCACTACTGCCGGAGGTTCTTCGGTGCTAACTTCCTGATCGGGTCTGCCGATTCCGAGCGTGTCCATGCGGTACTTGAGCATCCGGCGGCTGATTCCCAACAGTTCGGCGGCATGGGTTTGGACATAGTTTTTTCGTTTGAGGGCATCCAAGATAATCTCGCGCTCGAATTCCATGACAGCTTTTTCGAGCGATAGGCGGCCAGAGAGTGTGTCGTCGCGGAGTGAAGAGGATCGGGTGTCGTTCTTGAGAACGTTCGGGAGATGTTCGGGGGTGATAGTGTCCGATCCCTTGGACCAAATGAACGCCTGTTCAATGATGTTCTCCATCTCTCGCACATTGCCCGGCCAGGGATAGCGGGACAGAAGGTCGACGGCATCTTTGGAAAACTCTTGGGACGGACGGTTGTCTTCTTCGATTCGTTTGGCCAGAAAATGTTTGGCGAGGAGGGGAACGTCTTCACCGCGTTCCCGGAGCGGGGGCAAATAGAGCGCAATGACGTTGATGCGGTAGTAAAGGTCTTCACGGAATTGCCCTTTGCGAACGAGCTCCTCGAGATTCTTGTTTGTCGCCGCCACGATGCGCACATCCACCTTGATGGATTGCACGCCACCAACTCTGGTGAATTCTCGTTCTTGCAACACACGCAACAGCTTGGCTTGCGTCATGGCGCTGAGGTCGCCGATCTCGTCGAGGAAGAGGGTGCCGGTATTGGCAAGCTCAAATTGCCCGACTCGACGAGCTGTGGCATCCGTGAACGAGCCTTTCTCATGGCCGAACAACTCACTCTCGATGAGCGTTTCAGGAATGGCTGCGCAGTTCAGCGCGATGAAGGGACGCTCGCGCCTGGCGCTATTATTATAGTGGAGTGCCTTGGCGACCAGTTCCTTCCCCGTGCCGCTCTCGCCGGCGATTAGGACGGTTGTGCGGCTGTCGGCGACTTGTTCGATCTTCGTGTAGATGTCCTGCATCGACTGGCACTTGCCGATCAGGTTGTGAAAGGCATAGCGCCGAACGACTTGCGCACGGAGTTGCTTCACTTCCCGTTGGAGTTCCTGGTCCTTGAGCGCGTGCTCGACGATCATGCGGAGTTCTTCCACATCGAAGGGTTTCGAGAGATAGTCGGCTGCGCCGAACTTCATCGCATCGACAGCGGTTTTGACCGATTTCGTTCCTGTCAGCATGATGACCTGTGCAGTACGGTCCTCGGCGCGTAGGGTTTGGAGTACCGAAAGCCCGTCGGTACCTGGAAGAATCACGTCTAGGAGGACCAAATGGGGGGCTTCCTTGCGAAATAACTCAAGGCCCTCCTGAGCGTCGGCGGCTTGGATCGTTTCGTAGGTCGGCTCCAGCACTGCCTTTAATGAGGCCCGAACCCGGGCCTCGTCATCGATCAACAACACTCGTTTTTTCATGCTGGTTTCCATTAGGGTGTCGTCGGCTAGGCGGGTAACGCGGGCAGGCTCACGAAAAACGTGGTGCCGACACCGACCGAACTCTTTACCCGGATCTCGCCGTGATGTTCTTGAATAATTTGATGGACAATCGTCAATCCCAGTCCCGTTCCTTCGTGTTCTCCGCTCTCGTGTTTCGTCGTAAAAAATGGGTCGAAAATATGTTCGAGATTCGTCTCCTGGATTCCCTCACCGGTATCCTCAATTTCGATGTGGGCCCAGACTTTTCCTCCAGGCATCTCCAGCTTGCGGGTCTGAACGCGTAACCGCCCACCGGCTCCTGCCATCGAGTCCATGGCATTGAGGAGGAGATTGAGCAGAACTTGCTTGATTTGCTGCCTGTCCAGCATGACACGAGGCAGGTCGGACGCCAACTCTTTTTCAATCTTGACTCCATGGCTGTCGGCCTTAACATCGATGAAATACAAGCACGAGGTGACAATGTCGTTGAAATCCTCGTCCGTCAGCTTGGGTTCCATGTATCGGGCGTAATCAAGAATTTCTTGAATCAGCCGTTCGATTCGAAACACATCATCGAGCACCACTTTGCTGAATTCTTGAATAAACTGGGGATCGTCTTTCCGTTCAGGAGCCAATTGGATAAACGTTTTAATCGATGTGAGAGGGTTCCTGATCTCATGGGCAAAGCCGCCGGCGATCGTCTCCAGGGACTTGAGCCGATCCGTGCGTTTCATAAGCGTGTGCGAGCGATGGAGTTCTTCGTACAGCACAATGCTATCTAGCGCATTCGTGGCTGTTTGTGCCAGCGCGGCGAGCGTGGATCTGGTCAGATCAGTTTCTCCAGCCATAGGTATTGCGGCACCGAGAAGTGAAAAGGCGATAAGACGGCCTTTAATGAGGTGGGGCACGATACGTGTGGCCTGCATGGCCTCCATGGCCGCGCGTGCGCTGGCTAAGGAGTCGGATTCTTGGAGACCTTCGTCCGAGTCGTCCTGTGTCATGATCCGGTTGGTTGCGAGCAGGTGGTGAGGCAGAGGATGGCTCACTGGCAGCGTCGGAGGAATAAGCATGGGGGCGGTTGGGCCAACCATGCTGGCGCGGCGATAGAATTCGTGTTCGCGATCCAGCAGGAACAGCGTCCCATGGTTAGTGGCACCTGCTCGACAGAGTTCTTGGATAATACGATTTCCGAGCGTCGTCAGGTCGGTCATCGTTCCCAGGTCTGCCGCAAATCGTGTGACGACGTTCAATAGCTCACTGGAGGAAGGCATCAAGACGTTGGTATTCGGTGAATGTGATGTCATAAGGAACAGGGCGCGCAGGAGCACCACGTGGCCTACTAGTGGAAATGTTGACTGAGCATGGCTAGCTTATGTGTTCAAAGATGTACGGTTGAGAGTATACACAGCCAGGGTACGTTCAGCTAGCAGATTTACTTTTATCAATGACGGCAAAAAAGGCCTGCCCATCGAGCGCAGGAAGAATGCGGGGTGTGAGGATACCGGCCTGCTGAAGGAGCGAGGCGAGTGAAGGTTGGTCGAACGTGTGCAGTAATCCATGCCGGATGGCCTCTCTGAGTCTGCCAAAGTAGTGCAGGGCGGTGTGGGCGGGTGGACTAAATTCATCCTGATTCGTGCTGTGCAGATGCCGGCGATAGAGCACCGAGAGATCGGTGTCGGGGTGGAGGACTGTGAGAACCAAGCGCCCTTGCGGATGGAGCGTGCGGTATAGCTCCCGAATTGTAACCAGTGGAGAGGGGACGAACGGAAGCGACAGATTGCAGACGATGCGATGGAGGGACTGATCCTTGAATGGAAGGCCCTGCGTCCAATCAACGTGCATCCATTCGGTGGTCAGGGGGGGGTGGGCGGTGAGGGTGCCTCCGAAGTCACTGTCGAGTTCCCGATGTAAGGCACGAAGGCTCTGTCGGGCCTGCGTCAGCGTATCTTGAAAAAGCCCCAGGCCGATCATGTGAACGGGACGCGCTGGGCTCCATCCACGCTGCCGTGAGCGGTAGGCCTGGTTGACCATTGTGGCCCGGACTAAATCACCGTGGCCGACTCCCACATCCACCAGTACGGAGTTTGGCTCAAGCGGGCTGAGTAGGCGATAAAGATCGTCCAAAAGTTTCCAGTATTCATGGAGGTTCCCGAGTTGGGGAAGCTGCTGCAGGTGCGTGAATCTCAAGGCCGCACGTGTGAACTGCGAGAGATTGTGGCGAAGACGGGTACGCTCTAGCTCGATGTGCTGTTGACGGGTGAGCTTGTGACGGGTCTGCACGTGGAATTCAGCAGGAATGGTCGGCAGCGAAACGGTTGCAGCGATCTGTTCCAGTATCTGCCGAAAGGCCGGGGGGTGTGGTTCGTTGAGTGGGAGATCCTGGCCGATCAACGGTGCGGAGACTGTTCCCAGACTGGTATGGGCCCCCAGTGCAGTGAGAAATGCCTGTGGGAGATCAGCCGGAGGCCATGGTCCGAGCGGGCTGCTGGGAATAGTGAGAATGGCTGTTGGGGAGCGAAGGAGGCGCAGGTCCGCAATGGTAGAAGCCAGATCAGTAAATTGGCCTGCGACGACATCGCCGACAAAGTGATCGACATTGACATTGAGCCCGAGCAGATTTGCGATGCCGCGTCGGAGTCCGTATTGGTGGTCGGCCACGAGATCATGACCATGGACAGTCATGAGCATGGCTTGAATATCAACGACAGGATTGATCAGGAGTAGTAGGTCGACGGGACGGGATTGCACTGCCGTCTTGAGGGCGACGCGTGCGGTCAGGTCGCTCGCCATGACGATCAGGGGAGCGGTTGGCCACGTATATTGCACAAACTCCACAAGCTTAAGGAGGTCAGCTTGCATGCTCTGCAAGGTCGTCTGTTCCAGTTCGCCGTCGCTAAGCCCCAGATGGTTGGTGTGGTCGTACCTCAAGATTCGAAGCCGGTGATGCGCCAGGTAGTACGACAGGGTAATGGTATCCAACGCAGTTTGACCATAGCCGGGAGCGATGATGACGACCGGCGTGTTCGGTGCGAGCGATTGGCTAAGATGGTCGTCGGCGATCATGATCGTCTGGCCGCGTGGATTTCGACACTCTCGCGGAATACTGACGATTGATGCGTGCTGTGAGGAGGAGTCCGATTTTCCAGGGGACATCAGATGCTGTTGAACGATACGGTTCACTTCTCGTTCAGCATAGGGTGTGAGACCCTGAAAACAGAGGCCGACCTGAAGCGCAGGATCGGAGCCTTGGTCACGAAACTCCCTGGGCGCTGCGAGATCAGGAGCCGTCCAGACGATCTGGGCAGAGAGTGCGGAGTCCGGCGCGCCCGGTTCATGGGTTCCAGGGTGTTTCTGGACTTGTGTGGCGGTGAAGTGCAGTGTGGCAATACCACTCAGAAGTTCGGGGCGAGCGTTGAGGTGAAGGCAAACGCCGCCGCGACTGAGGTTAGTGGTGAGTGCTGCGAGGAGGTAACTTTTTCCGGCAGGATCTGTGACGTCAAGCCGGACTGGGAGCTGCAAGGCCACCCGCACAGCTTCACGGGGGTCAAAATCTTTCTGCTCGTGTGATACGGAGGCGGTGATGGCCGCCAGTTCGATCTGCTGCCCCGCCGCAAGAAGTACTTCAAGAGAGAAGGGTAGAGCCTGCTCCTGCGCAGCTTGGACCAGTGAGGCCAGGACGGCGGATTCTTCTCGCTTGGGCGAATCAAATGCGATGATGAGATGGGAGACTGGCGTTCCGGAAGAGAGTGAGGTGGGCCGTTCCTGTGCCTCACCGTGCAGTTCGAGGATTCCCACGACAGTTTTGAGTACAACATAGGCATCTTGTGACGCAACGGTGGGGAAGTCGTTGGGGAGTATAATGCAGGTCCCGCCGACGCTGAGGTTGGAAATAGTGCCACTCCAGGTTGCTGACCCGACTGTGATCGCAGCAGGCAGGGTGGTTGAAATTCGAGGTGAGTGACGCCGTTCCTGCTGCCGACTGCCGGAAACGATTGTCGGAACAAGTGCCGTTGTCGCTCTCTTTGTTTCAGAAGCGAGTGCGGGCTGTGCAGTAGAGACAGTAATCGGCGACGAGAGCATCTCACGGGTGGGGCGAGAGGCGATCGGAAGACGGAGGATTATACGGAGAGGGCCTTGCATCGGCGCAGACAAGTCCAAGGTGCCATTCAGTTGGCGGACAAGCTGATACGACTCGAGGAGATCAATAGGCGGGGGTGAAGTAGTCGGAGCTGTTGCCGACCCTACCATCTCTGATTCGAGCAGCTCGACTTCGACCTCGGTAGGCGGGCTGAGGGGAAATAGTGAGGGGGTGTCTGTTGAGACGGAAGAAGGCCCAACTGGGCGCGTGCTCACGATGAGTCGATGTGCACGGTCCATTGTCAACAAATAGGTTTGCGCGTAGACCAAGAGAGAACGAACGAGTGCTGTAACCTGCTCGCGATCGCCGACAAGGAGGGAGAGGTGAGAGGAGAACTCCCGTATGATGCCTGCGCCATCCACGATTCCGGGAGTTGTGGACCGGAGTACGGTGTCAAGGATCTCGTTGATCGTGTGTCCCGAGGTCCCTTCCTCGCTCTCGTGGAGGGCCTGCGCCAGCTGTGCGCCGAGTTTCGCTGCTTCTGCGGCGTGGCCGGCGAGTGTTTCGGCTTGGTCGTTTAAACGTGCCTCGCGAATCGTGGTGAGGAGTTGTTGGGACTGTGTTAGCAGTGAGGCCAGTGGATCGTGGAGCTGTTGGGACAACAGTGTGACTTGCTGGGCCAGTGCGAGCAACTCATCCGTGCCCCGGAGTTGCTGGCGAAGTTGAAGGATTGTAGCGCCTTGCTGCTTGGATTGGGAAAGGTCTCGGATCAGTCCCACTGTGCCGAGGAATCGGCGAAGGGTATCATAGAGTCCTCTGGCGGTTACCTCCGCCGTGAGAGTCTGCGGCTTGTTGTCTTGCGTGGGTTTCCCTCGCAAGGTCAATTCAATGCGGCTGGTGCCCCGCGCTCCGGAGCGGCGTTCGTTGAGGCGAAACCGAGCCACCGTCTCCTGGTCGGGAGGAACGAGAGTGGTATAGGGCAATCCGATGATTTCATCGGGAGAGTAGCCCAAGAGTGTGACGATGCCTGGGCTGATCGTCACAAAACAGCCGCTGGCATCTAGTTCGTAGACAATGTCGCTGAGTGATTCGATGAGCCGGCGATGGCGTTCGTGCCCGTGGTCCAGGGCCACTCTCAGATGACGTATTTCGATGGCTTCCTTGGCACAGAACAGGAGCTCGGTGAGAAAGGCCGGAGATTTCTTCGAGAGGAAAAAGTCAACGTCGGCTTGGAGTGCTTGAAGTGCCGAGGCTGAGTCGGAGCGGTCGCTGTAGAGAATAATCCCCGCATAGGGTGCACGACGTTTGAGTTCGTCGGTCAGGGAGGAGTGGTCCCCGGTGAGGCATTGTTCGTCGAGGAGGATGAGGGTCCATTCGTGCGACGACGTCCATGCACGGGCTTCTTCGGCTGAATAGGCGACGTCCACGCGGCAGCCAGTAAAGAATCCTCGCAGACTGACGGTGATGAGTTTAATGGATTCAGCATGTTCGCTGACAATCAGGATAGTGAACGGCTCACTCTGCGGCATCTAGATGTCCCTGTGCTTCCTGGGAATCTGAGCAAGCCCAGTTTCGGAGCGACAAAACAACGTTCGCTCGTCACGTGATCTGAGACACACGAGGAGTCTGTCCGACATTGGCCGTTCTACTGCGGCGAATGATTCGCGACCATCTGCGTCGTTCTCAGCCCGAAAAAATCCTCGATGTATTCCAGCGAATACACCTCCGGTTTTTCCGGGCCTGCGGCCTCGCATCTGGCCGCACCTCCTTCGCCTCGTTACGAAGGCAATGCCAGACATACTCCTGGCCTACGCTTCCAAACAAACGACTCGTGGCACGCATCTGAGGTTGAAGATGTGAATAGCACAGGCGGAGGTGGGAAACCCAGTCTACATGCGATGGAATGGGCTTCTTCTTTGGTAGGGGGGAGACTTCAAGGACTTCGATGACGAACAAAATTGAACAGAATTGGAAGGAGCCAGTGCGCGGGTCGGGAGGGAAGGTTGTGGTACCCGCGCAGACTGTATGCCGGGTACTGAGATGGGTGTAGCTCCTACTTGAGGGCGAGTGGCGAAGGGAATGTTGTCGGACAAGCGCCAGGCGTCATGTACAGCAAGTAGTTTCCCATCCCATGCTGGGCCTCTTTTTTCTGCAAAGGATGGTGATGGACCATGACCATCTCATAGTCATCAGCCTTCGTCACAGGAAACCCCTGACTGTCTTTATAGACTTGATGTGGCTGAAATTCGAGGAAGGTCCCGTCCTGGGTGACGTCAGGAACCGTCCGCAGCAGGGTTTGTTTTTTTGTCATATTGTCCAGCCCGATCATGAGGAGTTCGTCATGCCCATGTGGGTAGGCGAACTTCACACAGCCATCCATCCTGAACTTGAGCGGCGCCTTATGGACCTGGACCCCTGTTGTGACCTCAATCCCCTCATCCGTCTGATCCGGGCCTCGCTGGGAGAATTTGCTGAAGCACACAATATTGACACCGACCTGGTATACGTCCATTTCTTTGACGGGAGCCCCATCCGGTGCCATATACATGGTGAAGGTAGCCATCACATCTTTGGTGATCGGCGCCTTGTGATAAAACGCAACAATCGACATGAGGTGATCGTCCTTGGCAAGCTTAACCCCGTAGCCCTCAGGAAAACGCGTTTCGGTCATCTCCAGCCCTGCTCCCGCAAAAAACAACGGTTCGCCCTCGCATGAGACGCTCGGTTTGCTGTTGTTGAGCATCAGGATGTGATGGAGGTAGTTCTTGGGGAGAGGTTTTCCTTCTTTGGTGAAGACCTCAGTCTTGTACCCCACCATATGCATATCTTTGGGAAGCTGAAAACTATGCTTGGGCATCGACGCCGCAAGGTCTCCGTCGTGACCGGCTGGTAGATCGATGGGACCGAACGCGAGGGTGACGGTATTGGCCCCGTAGGTCACTGCCGTTGTGGTTTGGTGGGAAAGGGTCGGAACGGCATGGTGGTCGTGACCACCGTCTGCGAAGACAGGGGTGACCAGACAGATGCCGGCGAACAGAGTGAGGAGAGCCAGACGCATAGAACCTCCCAAAAAAGAAAAGTGGTGACGCGAATATGAGATGCGAGGCTCGTATACGCTTGTAGGGTAAGCAGATGTCATTGTGTGGATGGTGGCGTGATCAACCGTTTCCAGACATAGGTCCCGCCATGTTCACGAGGGGGAATATTTTTCTTGGTGCCGACCCGCGAATACCACCAGACACCCTTAGCCTGGGTCCCGTCTTCGGAGAGGAGGAGTTCGAATCCTCCTTCGCGATCGTTGCCCGGTTGTTGCCAGGTGCCTTGCCAGAGACGGTCGGCATACTTTGTGGTGACGAATTGTCCGCCGTGCTGGGAATAGGGGCCGTTGCCAGCTTTGTCGAGTGTGGCCTTGTAGCGTTTGTCGTCCTCCACCTCGAGAATATCCCATTCCCCGCTCAAGTCGGGGGTTGACGAAAGGGGAGCACTGCTGACCAAGTGTTGCTGAGAAGATGTTGTGGAACGCTGGGCCAAAGAGGCGCCGAGTTGCATGTTCCGGAGCGACTCATGCCAGGACAGCAAGACCCAATGTCCCTCGCGTTGTTCTAAGACACCGCTTTCCCTGAGAGGAAGCACCGTTTTCCGTTGATCCGGTCCTTCTCCCACGAAGCGAATGTAGTCCAGTTCCATGGTAAACCAGGCGAGAGTCCCTTTCGTCCAGACCTTGAGCTCATGAATAGGAATTTCAAGTTTAGCCACGGAGGAAAACTCCTCTTGCATGTCATGCTCGAACTCCGGCCACCCGACATACTTCCGTCCACCGATGGTGTAGCTGATGATATCGGCGTCATGCGCCATAAAACGAGAGAGGGTTGGCATGTCCAACTCGGCATTGGCGCGAATCAGGGTGCGGATGGTCGCCTCAGGACCAGTCGGTTCTTGTGCAAAACCGACCGACGTGTGCTCGGTCATCAAGAGGAACGCAACGGCGAACAGTGCGCCGCGAATAACGTAGGACATGAGAGTTTGTTCAGGTCGTGGCCTTGCCTTGCTAAAGGAGAAGATAGTTGAAACGAGCAGATAGTTAATAGATAAAGCTACATAGTCAGTTATGACTTGTCAACGACGAAATAATGTGCGGGCGTTCTACTGATGGTCCGATATGACGATGACCGTCACATTATCTTCTCCCCCTCTGCTCAGTGCCTGCTCGATCAGGTCGTGGCAGGCTCGGTTGGGATCGCCGTTTGCGAGGGAGAGTACCGATGCGATGGCTGTGTCCTCCAGCATTTTCGTGAGCCCGTCGCTACAGAGCACAATCAGATCATGAGGGGTAATCGGCGTCTCGGTCAACTCCGGTTTCATATCGATGCCCATGCCGAGGCCTTTGGTCAAAATGTGACGCTCAGGATGTGTGAGTGCCGCAGCCGCATCGATCAGACCGCGCTGCACCCATTTCTCGACGAGGGTGTGATCGCGCGTCAATTGCTTGAGCAGTCCTTCTCGATACAGGTAGGCGCGGCTATCTCCCAAGTGGGCGATATGAGCGACCGGCATCGGGACCGGCGTGATCGCCATGGCGACGAAGGTCGTGCCCATCCCTTTCAAGTACGGTTTTGCCTGTATGAGGTCATGAATTCGCCGGTTGGCGCTTGTCACAAGGTCTGTCATGAATTCGGCGGCGGCGCTTGGGTGCTCACGGAGCCAGGATGCTTGCTCTTGTGCCTCTTGTTCGGCCGCGGCCACGGCGGTTTGAGCCGCGACGTCTCCTGCCGGGTGTCCACCCATCCCGTCTGCCACGATCCAGACGCCGCAGTCATTCAGAAGGGCCAGCGCATCCTGGTTCGACGTGCGAACATGACCAGTTTCGGTCCGACCGACCCCGGTCCACTGTTGGGGTTGTGTCACGGAGCGACCTCAACGGGATTTTGGCGGCGGACGGGTGGAAACCCCACGGAAGGTGGGCCGAATCGCGTGACCATCTGGTCGTAGAGCAATGATGCGAGAGGTTCAAGATTTTGGGTGTCGGCGGCGTTGTACTTTAGCAACAGATCACGCGCAACCTCATCTCCCGCGCACCACTGGTGCCACAGGCGAACGGCTTCCCATCCGTCGAGTCCCACCACATCGCGGTGACGTTCAATCTGAACTTCGTGCTCGATATGTTTCAGCCCGCCTTGCATGCCGAGTCTGCGCGCCGCGAAGCAGAGATCGAAATGCGGTTTCTTAAAATTCAGCCGGGGGAATTTTGCCTGCAAGTAGGGAATGTCAAACCCGCTGCCGAAAAATGTAATGAACAGGTCTGTCTGCTCCAGTTCTGCGTGCAATCGATCCTCGGTTAACGTTTCCCCTCGGACCAGGCTGGTCATGTGCCCGTTGCGATACAATCCGACCACCGTCACATGTCCCTCGCGTGCAGACATCCCTGTCGTCTCGATGTCTAGATAGAGCGTACGAGGGCGAAACGTCTCGAAGAGACGCCAGTGCTCGCGACTCTTCAGGCATGTGCTGAAGAAGTGTGCATCGCCTGCTTCTAGGCGTGACTGGGCGGTGGCGAGTTCGCGGTCATACCACTCTTTTCTGGTCGAGGAGATACCGGGCAGGATCGGAGATTGGAGGAATGCGGCCCAATTGAGAATGCCCTCTTGCCAGAGACGGCGTTCGGAACTTTGGCCGATACCCTTGAGAAGAACGAAGGATGACGTGAGCATGTGCGCGCGGGATTGTAGCCTTGATTTCACCAAATAAACAAGCTAAAGTCCGCGGCCTGAGCGGGGTTTCATCTGATGGCACCGATGAGAACGCAATGGCTGATCTCTCCAACAAAATTCGCATCATCATCGGCTCTGTGCAACTCGACGCGGAACTCAAGTCGACGAAGACGGCGCAAGAAGTCTATGCTGCATTACCGGTTGAAAGCCCGGTCAACACATGGGGCGAAGAGTTCTACTTTAAATTAGCCGGGGTGAAGGACCATCGAGAGACGGCGACGAATCAGGTCAAAGTCGGCGATGTTGCTTTCTGGGGAGCCGGTCAGGTTCTCGCCATTTTCTTCGGACGCACACCGATGAGCATGGGGCAGGATCCGGTCCCAGCCGACCGTGTCAATGTGATTGGACGCATTCTAGGTGATGCGTCCCTGTTGCGGCGAGTGATGGACGTGCCGACCATTCGAATCGAGAAAATATAGCCATGCGACTGTCGAAAGAACGAATTCGCCACATCTCGGAGTCGCTCGCCACCCGGCTGCAGCAGGAAGGGCAAGTGGCGATCATCGGAGATCGCAAGGCGTTCGTCGAGCAGATCGATCATGCCATTCTCGAGGAACTGTCGGTCGAAGATCGCCTCAACGCTGAAGTGCGGCAGCTGTTGAACGCCTACGAGCAAGACATCGAGCGGGGACAGGTGGACTATCAGCGGATGTTCACGATGGTGAAGAGTAAGCTGGCGCGGGAGCGGGGCATCATTTTATAACGCGTGAGACGTGAAAGGTGAAACGTAAAACGCAGTATGATCGAGCGTTCACCATCAGTACCTTTCACATTTCACGCCTCACGTTTCACGGTTTAGCATGTTGAGCGAAGATAAGATCAGCCACCTCTCTCACGTCATTCTTCAGGCGGTTAAGAAAAGCCCGCTGGTGACGGTCCAGGCTGATGAGGGGCGGGTTTTGAAAGAAATCAAGCGGGTGCTCGCATCCGAGTTGGCTCAAGAAGAAGACATCGATCGAAAGGTCAAAGCGAAGTTGGCCACCTACTCGCGTGGGATCGTCGAGGGAAGTGCAGAGTGGGACGTGCTGTATCGGAAAGCGTTTGAGGAAGAGACGCGGAAACATGCGAAGGCGTGAGATGCCGATGGAACGTGGAGGCGCGATGAAATTCCTATCCATACTCGGAGCGGTCTTCATGCTCGTCGGGGTCGTCGCCTGTTTCAAGACCAAAGAGAAACCATTGGTTCCTCTTGCGCTTGAGTCCGGAGTGAAGCCGCAAGTGGTGACGCTGACTGAACAGGGGACGCAGGCCTATCAAGCGAATCAGTTCGACGACGCGAAGAATTATTTTTCTCAAGCGGTGGCTGCGGCTCCTCAATCGGGGCCCGCGCACTATAACTATGCCTTGGCCCTGAATGCCTTGGGCGACTCGGAACAGGCGCGCCAACAGTTCATGGAAGCGGCCAACCTGGCTCCGGGAGACAAAGTAATCTGGGATTCGCCCGCACTTCGTCCCTACGGCAACCCAGAGTCTCCGAAAAAGAAACAACAAGGTCCAATGGGGGCCTCCCCCACCAGGCCGACCATGGGTGGTGGGCCGCGATAATGCAGCAGGCTAAGGTCGAGGTTGAGCCAGGATCAGATTCTTTCAATCTCAGCCTTGACCTTCAGAAAGCGGGCGGACTTTTTCAGTATCCTGCTAAGCAACCGAAGAAGGAGTGAGCGAAGATGGCAAAGGAACTGGAAGTCGGTGATAAGGCTCCCGCTCTGTCGCTTCCCGATCAATCGGGAGAACCGGTCAGCCTGAAAGATTTTACGGGCAAGCAAGTGGTCCTCTATTTTTATCCCAAAGACGATACTCCTGGTTGTACAACGGAATCGTGCGACTTCCGCGATGCCGCCACGCCGATTAAGAAGGCAGGCGCGGTTGTGTTGGGCGTGAGTTTTGACGGCCAGGAATCCCACCAGAAATTCATCAAGAAGTTTACCTTGCCGTTCACGTTGCTTAGCGACGAGGACAAGGTTGTCGCGAAGGCCTACGGGGTCTACAAAGAGAAAAGCATGTACGGCAGAAAGTATTGGGGTATCGAGCGCAGTACCTTCGTGATCGACCAAGCCGGCAAGTTGAAGGCGATCTTCCGCAAGGTCAAGGTCGGCGGTCATGTGGATGAAGTGCTGGCGGCTTTGAAAGGTTAAGGCTGAGGCCAAGGCTGAGATTGCTAAGAGTTTGATCTTAGCTCAATCTCAACCTTGACCTCGACCTCAGCCTGCTAGGTGGCTGTGCGGCCTATGGGTATTTTTTTCCGCAGAGCCGGTCTCCTCACCCTTCTCTTCTTCTGGACTGTACCCGCAATCCTCTCCGCAGCGGAGAAAACTTCCTTTATCTTGACGGTTCACGATAGCCTCACCTCGCCCAACCAGTCGGCCACCATTGAAGCGACGCTCACAGGGAAAAGCCTCCTGGCGGAGCCAGGTTTGTCAGGAGAACCCATCGAGCTTCTCGTCGCCGGCAAGGTCGTCGCGACCGCAATGACCGGTGGCAACGGGCGGGCTATTTTGTCCTATACTCCGAAGGCCAAAGGGGTTGTCCCATTCACCGCTGCGCGTCGGGGCTACATCGAGAGTCGCCGTGACCGAAGCTGCTGGGAATCTGGCAGTGTGGGAACATCGAACTCCGATCCTTGCAGTGGAAATGGCAGCGCTAGTGGAAGGGACCGTTGCACCAGGGGCAGCCGTGACCTTGCCTGGGAAGGATGCGGAAGGCAGACGCCCGATGCCTGATGCCGCGAACGAACTCGGCAAGCTCACGCAGTTCTACTACAACGTGATCTATGTGGTAACGCAGGATAAGCAAGCTGGTCCCACCGATCAGGTGAACGCGCAAGCCAGACAATGGCTCAAGGATCAGAAGTTTCCGGTCGGGTACATTGTCGTGCTGCCATCTGGTCCGGAGGCGTTGGGAGCGAAACTCGATGAAATGCATGCCGCCGGGTGGAAGACGATCAAAATAGGTGTGGGCCGCACGAAGGTCTTTGCCGAAGCGTTTCTACAGCGGCGCCTCGATGCCGTGATGGTGCCTGAACCGGCCAAGGGGGAGGCGCCGCGCAAGGCGAAGGTGGCGAAGGAGTGGAAGGATGTGCGGAAAAAAATGTAGCGGGTAACCGGTTGCCCTTCTTGCTCGCGCAACGCGCGGCCTCGGAAGGCCCTCGTTGGACGCGCGCAGTAAAGGGCAAACCGGTCACCCGCTTGTCGAGATGTCTTCCGCTCTGGGTGGGGAAGAAAGTAGAAGACGAAAGAGGCCCTTGAATGCAGAGGGGTACAGACCTTCGACAAGAAATCCCAAGGCGTACGATTGCACAGACGATCAGAGCCCCGCATTTTTTCAGGGTCAGTCAAATTACAGTTAGCTTGCGCAATGCCACGTACCCTCGCACAACGCAGAAAGGCAATGCCCTTGAAACACGCGTGGGCGACCTTTTGCACGCGAGATAGATGCGGACGCTTCTGGCGAAAGGGGATTGCACGGTCTTTCGGAAGCAAGGGCTATCAAGAAGGACGGTGTTATGCCTCGGTGATGCTGCCATTAGACGTATTTGCCCGGCGCATAAGGAGTTCTCCGCTGGTCCTAGGGAGTGTAAGAACTATACGCATGCAGTGCCAGTCGATGACGTCGACAGTTCTTCGCAAAAATCCAGCAAGGTGCGGACTGCCAGAAAAGCGGTCGTCGCTAGCACCGCGTCCTTTCAATCGGGAGCGCGAACGTTCGCAAGTCCAAGGGTATAGGCTTGATCCGTTGCTTCGATGCGAACGAGTTCAAGTGGGAACTGAAGCGGTCGCCGTCTGCTTCCGCGCTTCAACGTCGGCGGACGAAGCGTGCGTCGTGGAGGCAGGACTTTCGAGCAAGATTTTCAGAGCTTGGCCTTCAATCTCTGCCTGCAATCTCCGGTTCGAGAAACGAATTCGCAGGGACTTTTTTGAAGATACTGCCCTTGATTCGGGTTTGACTCCTGCACAAGAACGAAAAATTTCGAATCCCCGCAGCAAGCTTGTGAATCGGTTCCGGTCACAGACGATGACCTTGAAAGTCGTGGCAGGAGATTCTTTCCGAGCTTGGCTATACGGGTGGTGTCGTCGCGTGGATGAGCTATGTGCCCGTGAGGCTAAGCGAGTGGGCCTGTCTGTGACTTGCATGTCCCAATGCCGGCAGATTCACTCCAGCCTGTCCTCGGTCGTATCCAGTTTATCCACTCGTCATTGACTTGTATTACACACCTTCCAAATGCCGGTAGAAGCCGCTTTACAATGGCGCAATTCACACCATTACTTGGCCAAGGTAAAACCATTCCGAGAATCCTGGGACGAGACAAATTTTGTGCTCCAGCGCTTGACCGTCATCAACTGTAGCAATTGCCCAAGGAGTTCCCAAACATGGCAGCGAGCCTGCTCTTGCCCCGAACCCACATCATTGAAGATTTCCGCCGATTGGTGCGCTCGCTCGATATTGTCGACAAAGGTTATGGATACCTATATGTAGATGAGCAACCCTGCAATTTGCAGAACTACGAAGTTGTCACCAGTCACTTAATGGGAAAGTATAGTGTGTCGCGCACAGTAGCTAGGATTCGACTCGAGGCCATGGGTTTATTGTGTGACGTTCGTGGTCGAAGCGGGCTACGTGCTTTGTCGGCAGTGAGCACGCCAGATCTCGACAGGTAGTTCTCTCGTCCAAGGTGCATCTGGTGCGATCTACCCTTCGGTCCAGAAGGAGTCGCATACCTAAAGGTAACTGGGAGCCAATTCAGGCGCTCAATGGAAGTTGGAAAAATGACCTATAACAAGCGCATGGAGGGAAATAAATGGGGACATTCTGAATTTTCGCGGGTGGCCATGCGTGGTTTGCGGGAAGAAACCAGCAGGTGCATATATATCCTTCCCTAACAAGGCGCTCCAGCCAACCGCCAGGCAAGTTCCTCAGTTCCTCTATGCTGTCGTGGCAGGCGGCGGATGAGCGTTAGCGGTAGATTTCATAGAACATCGCTGGTACAGTTTCGGGTGACCGTTATGGAGGTGGTTATGCCCCAATCAGCAAAAGCCATTTTGCATCAGGCCCTTGAACTCCCGTCCAATGACCGTGCGGCGTTGGTGGAAGGTCTGATTGCCAGTCTCGACATGCCCAATCCCGCGCTTGATGCGATGTGGCTCAAGGAAGCGGAAGATCGCTTGGTTGCGTACCATGCCGGCGAGCTTGGCGCGATTGATGCGGAGCGGGTCTTCGCGGATCTCGGGAAAAAAGTTTGAAGACTAGATTCCTGCCTCCCGCGCATCAAGAGCTTATTGAGGCAGTCCGGTACTACAACGCGCAGCGCATTCGGCTGGGGGATGAGTTTCGTGATGAGGCCTGGGAGACTATACGTCGTATCAACGATTTTCCGCTGGCATGGCACTCGCTGGGTGGCTCGATCCGCCGTTGTCAGATGCAGCGGTTTCCCTATGGCTTGATCTATGAACCGACAAGCGTCGAGATCATAATTATCGCGGTCGCACATCTGCATCAGGAGCCCATGTATTGGCGCATGCGGCTGAAATCTAACATTTAGGTAGGGCATAGGGGGGCATTCCCAGGCTGTTTTCCATGGTCAGCGGGCGTTTCGTGCAAAGGGTGCCGCGTTTGCTCCGTGCGCGCTTGATCGCCTGCGCGAAGGCGGAGGGCGATTTGCTCAACATTCAGGTGGTATCGCTCGTGTCTCGGGGAATTGGAAAAAACAAGTGGCCGAGCGCACAGATCGCCATTTAACCACACATGAAACCCGAACCGGAGCTAAGACGGCGCGCACTGGTTAGCGTGGCTTCCGTATCTTCCATTCATCGCTCCTATCCTTTACTATAAGCCTCAGATTTCCTTCTTATTGAGGCTTTTCTGAATGCGGGCGAAGACTAGTTTTTCCTGCCAAGCTTGCGGCCACCAGTCGCCCCGATGGCTTGGTCGCTGCCCGGACTGCAGCGGCTGGAACACCATGAAAGAGGAACGGCAGGCGGCGACCGGCAAGGGACGGCCTGCTGCGATGAAGACGGCGCAGGCAAAGGCCACGCCGATTGCCGAGATCGAAGTGGTCGGTGAGGACCGGCGGTTGACGCAGATCGGTGAATTCGACCGGGTGTTGGGTGGCGGAGTTATTCCTGGTTCGGTGATTCTGATCGGCGGCGATCCAGGGATTGGGAAGACGACCCTGTTGCTCCAGGCGCTTCCGCGTCTATCTTCGAAGGAAGAACCGGTGCTGTATGTTTCCGGAGAGGAATCTCCGAGGCAGATCAAGATGCGGGGGCAGCGGCTCGGCATTGAGCATCCGAATCTGTTAATTCTGGCTGAAACCTCCCTCGAACAAATCCTCAAGGCGGCGCAGGAAATCCAGCCAGCTGCGATGGTCGTCGATTCGATCCAAACGGTCTACACGGAACAGATTACCTCCGCGCCAGGCAGCATCAGTCAGGTGCAGGAAGTGGCAGGCCAGTTGATGTGGTACGCAAAGCGCAGCAGCGTGCCGGTCTTCATCATCGGGCATGTCACCAAAGAAGGAGCGATCGCCGGACCGCGGTTGCTGGAACATATCGTCGACACGGTGCTCTATTTTGAAGGAGACAAGGGCCACAGCTTTCGTATTCTTCGCGCAGTGAAGAATCGCTTTGGTTCGACCAACGAGATCGGCGTGTTTGAAATGAAAGATTCTGGGTTGGAGGAAGTGAGCAATCCCTCCGAGTTGTTCTTGGCAGAGCGGTCTCAGCGCACAACGGGATCGGTGGTGGTGTCCAGTCTCGAAGGATCGCGGCCAATTCTGGTCGAACTACAAGCATTGGTGTCGTCCACGAGTTATGCGATGCCGAAACGCATGGCGAACGGTGTGGAGCAGAATCGGGTTTCGCTGTTGCTCGCGGTTATGGAGAAGCGGCTGGGCATGCATCTGTCCGGACAAGACGTCTATGTAAACGTCGTCGGTGGGATGCATATCGACGAGCCAGCCATCGATTTGGGCATTGTGGCGGCGGTCACATCGAGTTTGCGCGAAGTGCCGATTGAGCCGGGATTGTTGGTATTGGGTGAGGTGGGGCTCGGCGGTGAAGTGCGGGCAATCAGTCAGGCTGAGATGAGAATTCGTGAAGCGGCAAAGATGGGATTCAAACGCTGTCTGTTGCCGGAACGGAATTTGGCCAAGCTCGATCCCATCGATGGCATCGAATTGATCGGCATTAGGGAAGTGGGGGAGGCATTAGATGTGGTATTGGCTTAGGGAAGAGACAAGTGGACGAGCCTCTGTGCTCGCGCAACGCGCGGCCTCAGAAGGCCCTCGTTGGACGCGCGCAGTGGAGGCTCATCCACTTGTCTCTTCCGCTGTGATTGGTGGTGGGAGAAAAGAGAAAGCGAGGACTTCCCTTGTCAGCACTATCGTCTTCAGTATGCTGGCCCTTACCCTCTTATCCGGCTGTGCGCTATTTACGCCGCGTGAGGAAGTTCAGCTTAAGAAGGCGACGGTGGAGGAGTTGACGGCCTTGCTGAGTCAGCGGGAGGCGGCGATTCAGACGATGAAAGGTCTCTTCAGCGCAAAGGTGCGGGGAGGCATCATTCCTATTGCGTCACGGGTGGAGGGATCGCTGTACTATCGCCGTCCAAACGCCATGCGCCTGCGCGGGTTCACCGCGGTCGGCGGCGAACTCTTTGAATTTGTGCAGGCAGGTGATCAGTTCCGGTTGCGACTCCCAACGATGGGCCGTGTCCTGTCCGGCAGTCCCTCCGATATGAGCGAGATGGGAAAGCTCGCTCGGCCGTTTCAGTTGAGTGTGTGGGCGATGGGGGGGGTATTGGGCATCGGCACGATTGCGAAAAACGAGACGGTCACCCTCGTGGAAGAGGGTGACCGCTATCGGCTGGAGGTCTTCGGTCCATCTCCCAGCGGAGTGCAGCTCATGCGCCGCCAGCTGTGGTTCGAGCGGCAGACATTGCATGTGGTTCGGGAAGATCGATTCACGGATTCGGGAGCGGTTGAAGCGACCATTCAGTACGAGGACTTCCGTGCGATCGGCGAGGGGCGTCTGCTGAGGCCGTTTCTGATCATCTTGGAAGATGGAAAGGGGCAGGGGAGTGTGCGGGTGACCTTTCACGAGATGATTCCGAACCAACCGTTGACCGCGGGCGATCTCGCACAGGTCTCGCTCCGATGAAAGTATTAGCAGTCGAGACGGCAACTTCGTGGCAGAGTGTGGCGATCCTCGATGGGTCGCGCGTCCTAGCCCGTCACGACCAGGATGCTGCGGGGTCGCATGCCAAGCTGTTGCTGCCCACGATCGATCGGCTGTTTCGTGAGACGGGTCTGACGCTCAAGCAGTTAGATGGCCTCGTCGTGTCGATCGGTCCGGGGTCTTTCACGGGACTTCGTGTCGGCCTGGCCACGCTTCTCGGGTTCCGGACGATCAGTCGGCTCCCCTTGGCGGTGGTGCCGACATTGGAGGGGATGGCGTGGAACCTCAGAGGAACCCCGGCGCTCCTCTGTCCCATTCTCAACAGTCGGCGTGAGGAACTCTACTGGGCGTTGTTTCGCTGGACCGGTGACGATCGGTTGGAACGAGTGGTATCAGAGCAGGTGGGCACACCGATCATACTAGGAAGCAGTCTCACAGAATCAGTCCTCGTGTTCGGCGAAGGCTGGACGGTTGAAGAGTCGGCCATCCGTGCGTCGATTTCTCCCTCCGTCACGGTGACCGAGGCCCAGGACTCTGCCAGGAAGCCCTCGGCTGTCTCGATCGGGTTGGCAGGGATTGAGCGGCTCCGGCGAGGCGAGTTTGCCGGAATCGGCATCAGCCCGCTGTATGTGCAGCGCACCGCAGCAGAGCTGAAGTACGAGGAGTCCGGCGGTATTTCGCCTGTGGTTCTGCGTCAGGAACGGGTCGCAAGAAAAATAAGTGCGCGTCAGGATGCTCAAAAAGGCCGTTTAGCAAGGCCGCAGCGGGCGAGGTAGGCTGAAGCCTGAACCTCAACCTTTTTCGTGCTGGCTGGCTGTTTTAGCATCCTGCAGATAGGGAATGGCCATGGGCGAGTGGATCATTGAACCGGCGACCGTCGAGGCACTGCCGGACATTCTACATATCGAAGAAGCTTGCTTCTCAGCCCCCTGGACGCGCAAAATGTTGGAGGCGGAACTGAGCGGCAATCCCTTCGCACATTTTTTATTGGCCAAGCGGGTTTCGCCGGGCGAAGTTGGCTCCGTTTCGATTGTCGGGTATCTCTGCTTCTGGGTCGTCTTCGAAGAAGTACGGCTAATGAACCTGGCAGTCATCGAGACGATGCGGCATAAAGGTATCGCCAGGGCCTTAGTCATGCAGGCCTTGGAGGTCGGGTTGGCACAAGCTGCGAGGTGTGCAGTGCTCGAATTGCGGGCTTCGAACCATGCCGCGCATGCACTCTACCGAAGCCTTGGGTTTCGCGACGTGACAACCCGGCCAACCTACTACACCAATCCCATAGAAGATGCGTTGCTGATGGAACTGGACCCGATTGTGTCGGAGTCGGGTCGATTGACAGAGGAAGTCGGTCGCGAGGGAGGACATATCAGGCCGCTGCAGTAATCTCATAGCCAGGAGGTGCGACATGCTGACAGACAGTATGATTGCGACGATTGCGGAACGGTTGCGCCAATCCAGCCACGAATTTCGTATACTGGAAGAGACGCACCACCGTCTGGACCTGGAGTTGGTCCAATTGCAGAAACGACACGTACTGACTCCCGCCGAAGAATTGTCCATGAAGGATTTGCACAAAGAGAAGTTGGCGAAGAAAGACAAGATGGCCGAGCTGATTCGTGCCTATCGAGACCACGAGTTGCAGGCCGCTCCGCAGTGAGAAGCATCGTCGTGGAGCCTGCGTCAGCCAGCAGCCGAGACCGGAGTCATGGCACAGATTCTCAATCCCCTTGCTGCACATATCCAGAGCGTCAAGAAGCGTCTGATCATCATCGGGGCCACGATTCTGGTGGCCCTGATGGTGGCTTTCGCCTTTTCTGGCGAGATGGTTGCGTGGTTGAATCGTCCGTTTCCCAACCCGCTGGTGTTCTACGGACCGACTGAAGCCTTATTCGCCTCGATCAAAGTGTCCTTTCTTGCGGCGATCCTGGCGAGTCTGCCGGTTATCTTCTATCAGTGTTGGAAGTGTATTGAACCAGCGCTGCTCCCTAAGGAGCAACGCTGGGGCGTTCCGCTGTTTGTGCTGGCGGGAGCGCTCTTTGCCTTCGGTTTGATCTTTTGCAATCTCGTCATTCTCCCGCTGGTCATCGATTTCTTCGTCAGCTTCGGCATGGATCACGATGTCACCCCGGAATTAAGCGTCGGCACCTATATCGACTTCAACGTCAAATTTCTTCTGATATTCGGCTGTGCGTTTGAATTGCCCCTGGTACTCACTATCCTGGCGCGGGTCGGGGTGGTCTCGGCGCAAGTGTTAGCGAAGTATCGGAAACACGCAATCGTGGCTTCGTTGATCCTGTCGGCCATTGTCACGCCCGATGCGACCCTCTTTACCATGCTCTTGATGGCCGTGCCCTTGATGGTGTTGTATGAGATCGGAATTCTTGGTGCGCGCATTTTTGGACGGGGAGGCCCGCCCAAAATCAGCTTGCCGCTCGATCCGGATCTGCCGATGGGACCGGCCGGGCAACGTGTCCGATAGCAGAATGCTGAAAAAGGGGCGGGGTAGCTGGGACGATCCCCGTGCTCGCAGAACGCGCACGATGAAACTGTGCTCGTCCGATGCGCGCAGTTGGGATCATCCCAGCCACCCCTTGAAAAGTGATGCTCGCTGCGGCCTTGCTGGACGGTATTTTTGAGCATTCTGCGGAGGACCCCTCTTGTTCTAAACGTGCGGGCCACTGAAGTCCTGCTGTGCCGAAATGGTTTTTCCGCAGCCTGTAGAAGCTGGTAAGAGGATAAGGGCTAGAGGATCGATGAAGATTTGGACTCAGTTTATAGCTACAACGATTGCGTTGAGTATTATATGGAGCGCAGGCGGGATCTTGGAAGCGGCCACTCAGGCGCCCTCGCCGGTCCCACCATCTCCGCAGCAAGCTCCTGGCCATGGAGAAAGCCAGCCTCAATACGATACCTTCGGCCAGCAGGCTACGAGCATTCAGGCTCTCACGTCTGTCGGAAGTGACCTGGTCTATGCCGGCTCCTTCGGTCTCGGTCTGTTTCGCAGTGAGGATCGCGGCGTCAACTGGACGAAATCGGGCCAGGGCGTGACCGATCCATTTATTTTGACGCTCACTACAGGAAAAGACGGCGCGGTTTATGCCGGAACTTTCCGTGGTGGGGTCTTTCGTTCCCGCGATCGAGGGAAGAGCTGGCAGGCGATCAATAGCGGGCTCAAGCATCTGGAAATCAAAGCCCTTCTTGCCGTGAGTGATGGGGTGTATGCGGGCACGAGCGATGGGGTCTATCGACTTGTCGCCGACCGCTGGTCGGTGGTCACCACCGGTCTCGACGACATCCTGGTCCATGCCTTGGCCCTCTCGTCCGACGGGACGCTGTTTGCCGGAACCTCAGGAAAAGGCATCGTGCGATTTAAGGCTCAATCAACCGGTTGGGTGCGTCAGCAGCATGGGCTCAAAGATCATGAAGGCATGACGGAAAACTTTATCCGTGTGTTGACGATCGATCCGGATGGCGGCATCTATGCCGGCACGTTCGATGGAGGTGTTTTTTGCAGTGCCGATGGGGGAACAACCTGGCGGCCCATCAGCCGTGCCCTCCCGAACGATTCGATTCGCGGGATTCTGTTCAACAGCCGGGGGCTTTTTGTGGCGACGGGGCACGGCATTTTCAAAACTACCGACAAGGGGCGTCAGTGGGTGCCGCTCAATAAGGGGTTGACGAGTATGGCTATCCAAGTGTTGATCGAGTCCGGCGCCGGAGTGCTCTATGCCGGTACGAGTGATGGGGCATTCCGAAGCGACGACGACGGACGAACGTGGAATCCCATCAATCAGGGTCTTGAGGGGGGGGAAGCTCCGGCGCCCTTCCATTTTCGCTAACCAAGAAAGGGTAGAGGACGATGGCAGAGCCGACAGCGAACACGCGAGCCACCATTTCCGTCAGCAGCAAGGGGACACAGTTGGGCGAAATTGTGTTGCGATTCTTTCATGATGTGGCCCCTGGGCATGTGAAGAATTTTACGAAATTGGCCCAAGAAGGCTTCTATAATGGCACGACGTTTCATCGGGTCATTCCCAATTTCATGATCCAGGGAGGCGATCCCAACAGCAAGAATCCCGACCGTGCGTCGCATGGCATGGGGGGGCCTGGACATAGGGTCAAAGCTGAGTTCAACAGCAAGCCGCACAAGCGCGGGGTGCTCTCGATGGCCCGCTCGAACGATCCAGACAGCGCCGGCTCGCAGTTTTTTATTTGCGTCGCGGATGCGAACTTTCTCGATTGGCAGTACACGGCATTTGGCGAAGTGGTCAGCGGAATGGATGTGGCGGATAAGGTGGCCGGCATGAAGCGTGACGGCCGGGACAATCCTCTCGAACGAGTCGAAATGACCGTCACCGTCACAGACTGAAGTGCTGAGCAATGAGTGCTGAGTCCAAAAAAAGAGAAACCAATAGATCGTGGATGCCGAGACTGATCTCCTACTCAGCACTCAGCACTCAGCTCGCAGCGCTGCTTGTTCTTTCCGCGTGCGCCATTCCTATGGTGCCCTATCGCACGGTCTATGAAGATCCGGTGAATTATGTTCGACTGGAGGAGGATGATACCGTTTTGCCGGAGTGGCCTCCCAGCGCGCATGCGCATCCAAAGGCCATGCGTGCGGAGGACTTGTCTCGCATCCTCGGCAGCATCTCGGTGAAAGAACATCGGATCTGGTTACAGAAAAAGCTGCAAGGCGAGGCGCCGCTGGTTCCGGTGTTTCGTCCGGAGGAACTCACGCTCTTGTCTCAGCAGATTGCAGAGGCCCTAGCCGCAGCCAAACCGGACGAGCGCGTGACGTTTTATCTCAGCAAACCGCAAACGTCCGTCAAACGCATCATCACTACTGGTGGATTATACGTTCATGGCACTGAACTGCATTTTATTTTGGGGAATTGGCAGATCGTCTATGGCATTCCGACCTATGGGATGATCTACGATCGACGCTATCCCATGCGACCGACGGCCGCCAAAGGATTTTACTTGTACTTCTATCCAGCTGAAGCAACCGTAACACAGCACCACAGTCTCTGGGATACATTATTGGCCAACACCACAGACGAACTCGTGATCGATCTGACGAAAACTGTCTCTGGGCCTGTCGCCTCTTTAGCAGGACGCTGAAAAAGACTGCCAACGTAAGAAGACCGTTATTTGGTTTGTTTGGTCTGTCTCGTTTGTCTGGTTGAACAAGACCAACTCGATGAACGAAACAAATCTGCCGGACCAGATGAACCAGACAGACCACGCTCGAAGAAGACGGTTTTTGCGCATCCTGCGGGAGCGTGCTCCTGTTGTGATGCATGCGCGGATCATCTAAGATTTCGCAATCCTCAACAGATTTTTCAGCATCCTGCCAGTCCCGCTTGTTGTGCCGGTCGCTCGTATGAGGGTGGTTTCCTCATCCTGCTGACTGTTAAGCATGAGAAGCGGAGAATCCCCTGTCAAGACAAAGACTTCGTAGATTTCATGCAGGTGATTCGGTAAGATGACGCACCCGCAATGCTGCGGGTTACCCACCGAGCATGATCCATCCAGGGAGCAGGAGTGGCCCGAACTCGCGTTGTTGTCGCCCTTATTGCCATTCTGCTGATCGGCGGCGGCGCGTTTCTCATTTTCTCGCCCTACCTGACTGGCGGCGAATATCTCAAAGATTTTTTCCTCCAACAGCTGGAGCAGAGTATCGGGCGCAAGATTGACGTCCATCGGATCAAACTGGTCCTGTTCCCCAGTATCCGATTGGAGCTGACGCAGGTCGCGATTCACGAGAGGGATTCCGATGACATCGTGTTATCGGCCAAGAAGTTGGATTTGGTCTTGCGGTTTCTCCCGCTGTTGCGCAAACAGATAGTGGGGAAGCGGCTGCTCATCGAAGAACCGATCTTAACGCTTCGGCGCAATCGTGGCGGACACTGGAATCTTCTCGATCAGGTTGTCCAGGGGGGCTCAGCCGATCACGATGCCGTGCAGACGATCAGTCGGATCTTCCGCATTCATGAAGCCACGCTGGTGAACGGGAAGCTGATCATCATCGACGACGCACAGTCTGACGGGACTCGATCGATTACATTGGAGTCGGTGGAGGCGTCACTGCTTATCAAAGCGGAGCGGGGACAGGCAGTTCTGAATGTCACCACCGGTTATGCGGGCGACAAGGGCCTGTCTGCCATTTCCCTGGCCGGGACGATCAGCACCGCTCAGCGGCAGACATTAGTGATTGCAGATTCCTCTGATTCCGCGGTCACACTACAATTCGATGGCACACTCGAAGCGGCCAATCTCGATCTTCGACAGGTGGCCGATTTATTCGGGCCGCGCCCGGTTCCGGAGCAGTTACATGGCGTCGTCAATCTGCACAGTCACGTTCGGGCTGTCCCTGGCGTCGCGGGCTATGATGTCGTGTTGTCAGATCTATCCGCGAATCTCGAACAGCTGAGCCTCGCAGGCCAAGCAAGCCTCTCAGGTCTGCTGACGCCTCAGCCCACGTTTGCAATCACCTTTGCGGCATCCCCGATCCAATTGAGCCAGTTGCTCACGACCTTGCCGGCCGAGTGGATGCATCCGGAGCTGCCGGTGATGATCAAAGACCGGGAGATGGATGGGATGGTGGAGGTTGTCTCGGCGACCATCACGGGAGCGGTGGCGGCAGGACCGCAGCTGTCGTTGACGGGGGAATTTCGTGTGAAACAGGGGCAAGGCCTGATCGGAGACAATCGTGTCCCTGCCAAGGATTTGACGGCGGTGGTGTCGGTCGAAGCCGGTCGGGTCAAGGTGTCGAATCTGAACGGACTCTATGGCACGATTCATATGAATGAGAGCAAGGCGCTCATTTCCTTTTTGGAGGCGGGGCCCTGGATCGAATGGGATATTACCGGGACGATGACCGCCGCAGACCTGCTGCAGCATCTTGCAAAAACCGTCAAGTCGGAACAGTTGTCGCATGTGTTGGCCGCCTCGCGTGACGTCGAAGGTATGACCGCTCTCACATTTCGTTTGGTCGGCCCGCTCAATCAGCCGGGCGGTGTCACCTTTGCCGGGGGGGAGGTTACCGTTCAGCATGCCAGTCTGACCCATCCGTCGTTGCCCGAACGGCTAACGGAGGTGCAAGGCCGATTCGTCCTGTCGGATGGCGGGACCATGTTCGATCAGGTGACAGGGCATTTTGGTAATCTGGACTTGCAGATCAATGGGGGTATCACAGAGGGCAGGGAGAGCGCGTTTCAGGATTTCCTGATTCGGATCACGGGCGATGCGCACCATATGACCAAGTTGCTGCCCTCGCAAGCCGTTCCAGCCGGGATGATCGAAGGTTTGGTCAACGGCGCCGTGGTGTTGACCGGGCCGACCCTGTCGCCGCATATACGGGGTGAGGTCGTCCTGACCGAATCAAAAGTGACGCTTCCCGGTCTGGCCGAAAAACCGATCGGCGCCCAAGCGACGGTGGAATTCGATGGTGTGATTCCACAGGGTTCGGGGGTCTTGCTCGATCGACTTGAGCTGATCGTGCCGCCGATCCGACTGCCGGTCAAAGGTAAGATTCAACTGGGTGAACGATTCTCCATCGACGCGGCGCTTTCTACCGGCACGCTGTTATTGTCCCGCGTGCCGGAATGGATTGCGAAGGGAGGGTTTGAGGCGGGGAATATTGAATTGTCGCTCGACATGAAGGGGAAAGGTCTCGACTGGAAAGCCTGGAGGAACACCGGGTGGCTTGCGTTGACCAATGGTCTGATGAACGTCAAGGGGGCCCAGGGACCGATCCAAGACTTGTATCTGCGTGTCCACTTCGTGAAGAACGGCGTGGAGATCAAGCGGGTGTCGTTTCGTTTGCTCGACAGCGACGTTGATCTGGAAGGGACGATCCGCAACTGGGCGGTGAAACCGACGATTACCGCCAAGATTGAGTCCAATCAGATGGACCTCGATCTCCTCATTCCGAAAGGCGAGCGGTCGCCGATTCGAGAATTTCTGGAAACTCTCGCAGCCACCAGCAAAGTTCAGGCAACCGCGTCGATGGCGCGCGGCCATTACAAGCATCTCAAATTTGGGAGTTTCTCCGCCAGAATCACGATTCAAGACGGCGTGCTGGATGTGGATCGTTTGTCCGGCCGATTGCCCAGTGGAGAAGTCGCCGGACGTATTGTGGTGCAGCTGCCTCGTAACGAGCCGGCAGACGCCGAATTCTCGGTTCGGGCAACGGGCTTACTGGTGGATGATTTGTTGAAATTTTTGGGCCCGAAAGCGGAAGTGGTCACGGGGCAAGCTCGAGTGACGGGGACAATCCGCGGCCATGGGAAGAATCCGCACGGGCTCTATCCCACGTTGAACGGCAAGGTGGATGTCCTGCTCGAAGACGGACGCTTTTTAAAATCACAGGAACGGGCGATCTGGAAAATCATCAGCATTTTGAATCTGCCGGCGGTGCTGCAGGGGAAGGTGGATCTGGAGAAAGAGGGACTGCCCTATCGGAAGATCACGGCGACGGTTCTCCTACGAAACGGGCTCTTCGAGACCGAGAATCTGATCATCGATAGCCCGATCGTCAAGATTACCGCTGCCGGCAACTATGATCTGCCGACGGATCAAATCGATATGGTCTGGGCTGTCAGTCCGTTCGGATCCTATTCGCAATTCCTGAAAACCATTCCACTCTTCGGGCGGCTCTTTGCCGGCGACCGCAAAGGTCTTGCCACTGCTCTGTTCTCCGTCAAAGGATCAATCGAGGATCCAGAGGTGACATACTTACCGATGAAGTCGTTCGCCACCGGCTTGACGGGCCTGGCGCAACTGGCCTTTGACATTTTGAAGAACACGGTCATGCTGCCGATCGACCTGATGACGCCCGATGAGGAGAAAGATACCGTCAAGGGCAGCGTACCCGCACCTGAACCTGTTCCCTCCGCGCCTTGACCGACCTCCCCCCCCGTGCTAGATTCCGACCAGCATTCACTATGGCGTCATCCACTTCGCACTCTCAACGTGCCACCGTGTTCATCGCTGCCAGCGAGATCGACTCCAATCTCTATTACGCCACGAAGTTTATTGCGCCGGACCCCTTTATCTATTTGGAGATTAAGGGGGAGCGGATCCTGGTGATGAGCGATCTAGAAATGGATCGAGCGAAGAGTCAATCGTCTGTCGATCGGGTGCTGTCGTATTCAGAAGTAGAAGGGCGTGCAAAGACACAAGGTATTGCCGAGCCGGGCACGGTCGAGGTGGTTCATATTCTCTTGAGAGAAGCCGGCATCACTCAGATCCTAGTCCCCGCAAACTTTGCTTTCGGCCACGCCCTCAAGTTTCAGTCCTTAGGGTATCAGCTGTATCCAAAACGAGACCCGTTCTATGAAGAACGGGTTGTGAAAACTGCCGAGGAAGTCCGCTATATCGAAGCCGCTCAGCGCGCGACTGAACAGGCGGTTGCGGCTGCCCACGACATGCTGCGTCAGGCCTCGATCAATAAGGATCAACTGTGGTTCGATGGGATACCGCTGACGTCGGAGCGTGTGAAGAAGCTGATTAATGTCACATTGATGGAGTGCGATTGTGTTGCCCAGCATACCATCGTCGCCGGGGGAGAGCAGGCCTGTGATCCACACAATGAAGGTAGCGGGCCGTTGCCGGCCCACCGCAGCATTATCTTCGACGTGTTTCCTCGGTCGGCCACCAACCGGTATTTCGCAGACATGTCCAGAACCGTGGTGCGGGGGATCCCGAGCCCCGAACTGAAGCGGCTCTATCAAACGGTCTTGGATGCGCAAGAAGATGCCATCACGAAAGTCAAAGATGGCGCGGATGGGAAGAGGATTCATCAAGGAATCTTGACCAGGTTTGAAAAAGCCGGATACAAGACAGGCCTAGTGAACGGTCGCATGCAGGGCTACTTTCACGGCACTGGCCATGGGGTCGGACTCGACATCCATGAAATGCCGCGCATTAGCCGCACCGGGTCACTGCTTCAAGAAGGCCACGTCGTCACCGTCGAGCCTGGTCTCTACTACCCCGGCCTCGGAGCCGTGCGGATCGAGGACATGGTGCTCGTCACGAAAGACGGGTGCCGCAATCTGACGAACTTTCCGAAGATTTTCGAGTTAGACTGAACAGGACGTCTCACGGTTTACGTTTCACGCCTCACGTCTTCCATGCATCTAACCTTCACGATTCAACGATTCAATCCTGAAGTCGATTCCACCACCCATCCTCAAGAGATCCGGCTTGACGTTGGCCGCGGGATGACGGTGCTCGATGCATTGATTCGCATCAAGCAAGAGTGCGATGGGAGTTTGGCCCTCCGCTATTCCTGCCGCTCTGCGATTTGCGGCTCTTGTGCGATGACGATCAATGGCAGCGAGAAACTGGCCTGCCGCACTTCCCTTCGCAAAGAACTTGAACGGCACGGGCACATCGCGGTCGCGCCGCTGCGTAATTTTCCGGTGATCAAGGACCTGGTCGTGGACATGGCGCCGTTCTGGGAGAAGATTCGCGACGTACATCCATGGCTGGTGTCAGCGGACTCGGCCTGCAGATGAGGGCGTGCCTGTTCAGATGCAGGCGCAAGGCCATGCCAATCCGCAGTTTCACAACGTGGATGCCTGCATCATGTGCGGCGCCTGTGTTGCGGCTTGTACCGTGTATGAAGTCTCAAAGGGGTTTGTCGGCCCGGCAGCCTTGGCGAAGGCCGATCGCTTCCTCTCCGACCCACGCGAGTCTCATGTGTCGACAAGGGCTAGACTTTCGGTTCTCCAAGACGAACATGGGATCTGGGACTGCACACGCTGCAACTTCTGCGTGGAGGTCTGTCCGAAAGATGTCAAACCCATGGAGGCGATTATTCGGTTGCGGCGTGCCGCACTCGAACGAGGCATGACGACGACCGGCGGCGCGCGGCACATCCTCGGCTTTACCGAGTTGGTTGAACAGCAAGGGCGATTGAACGAAGCGATCATGCCGCTGAAAGTAGTCGGGTTCGCACCGCGAGGTCTGTTGCACATCCTGCCTCTGGGTATGAAGATGTTCTTCAGAGGGAAAATCCCCAACCCATTTGGACAGGCGCTTCCCGGGCTTAGCCAGCTCCAGGCCTTCATCGAGCGAGTGCGACGTGCCACGTCGCCGGGCTGACGTCGATGGCCTGGACGTTTCGCTTTCTTGAAGAGATTGCCCTGGCCGATATCGCCTTCGAGGCCGAGGGGGAGTCGGTCGAGGAGGTCTTTCGCGGTGCGACGCAGGCCATTCTAGAGAGCATGGCAAATCCTTCCACGGTGTTGGGAGTATGGGAGCGCGCGATTGAACAGAGCGATGTGGACCTGTCGATTTTGTTGTTCGATTGGCTGTCGGAGGTGGTCTACTGGAAAGACGCCGAAGGGGTGGTCTTCCGAGAGGCGCCGCTCACCCTGACGCGGGAGGGTGACGTCTGGCTGTTGCACGCACGTCTGATCGGCGCCCCGGTGGATCATCAGACGCAAGAACTCCACGCCGATGTGAAAGGCGTCACGAAACATCTCTACGAGCTCAAGCAGGCAGGCAGTGGCTGGAAGGTGCGCGTGGTGCTTGACGTATGAAGAAAAGTGACAAGTGCTGCGTACTGAGTGCTGTGTTACAGACGAGACAAACTAAATAGACCCAATGAACCAGACAAACCATCTCTGACATGAATCTCAACACCGACATGACGGTCAATCGAATTACGGACGAGATCTGGGAAATCCCCATCTCTGAAAAACCCGGCATGCTGGTACCCGCCAGGATTTATGCTACCAGGAAGATTCTTCAGGCCATGGATTCCGGGGTCTTCGATCAGGTCACCAATGTCGCCTGTCTGCCCGGTATTCGCCGGTATGCGCTCTGTATGCCGGACGGGCATTGGGGCTATGGATTTCCGATCGGAGGTGTCGCGGCGTTCAACGTGCAGGACGGTATCATTTCTCCCGGCGGTGTGGGCTACGATATCAACTGCGGCATGCGGCTGATTCGAACAGATTTGACATTGGCGGACGTGCAGCCTCATCTGGAGCGGCTCATGACCGAACTCTTTCGGAACGTGCCGGCCGGCGTCGGGGCGAGCGGATTCGTTCGGCTCTCAGGCGAGGAATTTGGCCGTGTGATGACCCATGGGGCCAAGTGGTGTGTGGAGAGAGGATACGGCTGGCATCAGGATCTCGCCCGCATGGAAGAAGGCGGCTGCATCGAAGGGGCCGATCCATCGAGCGTGACCGATCACGCGATTAAACGAGGCATCAATCAGCTGGGGACTTTGGGATCGGGCAATCACTATCTCGAAGTCCAGGTGGTCTCGAACGAGCGGATATTCGATCCGGTCACGGCGGCGGCGTTCGGCATCACCGGCAACGAGCAGATCGTCGTGATGGTACATTGCGGTTCGCGCGGATTCGGCCATCAGGTGGCAAGCGACTATCTCAAGGTGTTCGAAAAAACTATGCGCCGCTACGGCATCACCGTGAAGGATCAACAGCTGGCCTGTGCGCCATTTCGATCTCCTGAAGGGCAGGAGTATTTTTCCGCCATGAACTGTGCCGCGAACACAGCCTTTGCTAATCGTCAAGTCATCACGCATCAGATTCGCGAGGCCTTCGCGGCGGTTTTCGGTCGGTCCGCCGAGGCACTGGGGATGGAGTTGGTGTACGACGTGGCACATAACATCGCCAAGGTCGAACGGTATCCGGAAGGGGAGCTGGTGGTGCATCGCAAAGGAGCGACCAGGGCCTTTGGGCCGGGGAGTCCAGAGTTACCAGAAATGTTCCGGCAGACAGGCCAGCCGGTTATCTGTGGCGGTTCGATGGAGACCGGCTCATACTTGCTGGTAGGGACGGATCACGCGGTGCGCGACACATTTGGGTCGACGATGCACGGGGCAGGGAGAACCATGTCCCGCGCGCAAGCGAAGAGATCGGTTCGTGGCGCGGAGTTGCAGCAGCAGATGAAACAGCGCGGCATTTTGGTCAAGGCTGTGTCGATGTCGGGCCTTGCAGAGGAAGCCGGCTTGGCCTACAAAAATATCTCTGACGTGGTGGAATCGGTTGATCGTGCGGGAATTACAAAAAAAGTGGCAGAATTACGTCCGATCGGGAATATAAAGGGGTAATCACAGAAGGAGTGTCGCATGGATAAACGGCAGCATCCCCGGTTTCCCGCCAAGTTTCACAGTTCCTTTACCTCCGTGACTGTGGTCAGTGGGGAGGGCAATGTGGTCGATCTGTCGCAGCGTGGTTGCTGTGTGGAATCTATGACGTCCGTGCACCCTGGAAGCACCCTCACGCTACGCGTGCATGTGCTGCCGGACGAACCCCCGATCACCATCGACGAAGCCGTCGTGCGGTGGACGCGCGAGGGCCGCTTCGGTATCGAATTCGTCTCCTTGGTTCCTGAAGAATGGGCCCGTTTACAACATACCGTGACGCAGTTGGAACTGCACCCCTACCAGAAGAAGCCGACTGACGACACGTCCGAAGCGGCGTAACCGTAATCAGCCACGCCGGCTCAATCAGCACACTCTTCTCACTGAGTGTGGTCCCTACACGTTCCCGCAGGATAGCCTTGTGAGACAGGCGCGAAAGGCGCGATGCGGACAGATAGGGTTCACACCTCATTTGATCCGTCTCACCCGTCCCGCCTTTCTCGCTCGTCACGCACGTCTCGCCCTTTACGCAGTACAGTCCATGCACGGTGACTTTTCGAAAGGCGAAAGTTATACTTCGAACGGTACATGTGAACTGGTGGGATTGAGGCGATGTCTATGAAGAGTTATGTCGGAGGGTTGTGGGGAATCGTGGGAATAGGGTTGCTCATTATACCCGTTGTCGCGGTGGCGGGCGCGTCGGATAAGTCGGTGACGGGCGATACGGTTGTTCGGGAAGTGCAGGAGGCGGTGACGGCTACCAAGGACTATACGATTCAGCAGAAAGATGCGTTCCAGGAAATGGTTCAAGCAGAACTGGATGAGATCCAAGTGCACATTATGCAGTTCCGTGGACAAGTCAAGCATGCATCGACAGAAGCCAGAGTGGACATCCAGAAGGCGATCGGGGAATTAGAAATGAAGAAGGACCTGGCCAATAAGAAAGTCGAGTCTATTCACTCCGCAACGGCCTCTTCCTGGGAGCAGGCGAAGTCGAAAACGGCAGCTGCGATGGATGACCTTCGGGACTCTGTCAACCGCACCCTGCCTCATTTCCCGTCACGGTAGACCAATGAAATATGCCCTCTATCCCGGTTGTGCGGCCCAAGGGGCGACGCCGGAACTCTATCAATCGACCAGGGCGATCATCGGCCGATTGGGGATTGAGGTCGTCGAACTTACTGCAGCGGCCTGTTGCGGCGCCGGGGTCGTGACGGAAGCGCATCCCGATATGGCGCTGGCGCTCAACGCGAGGACGTTTGCGCAAGCGGAGGCGCTAGGACTGGACGTCATGACGATCTGCGGCACCTGCCAAGGGGTGATGAGCGCAGCCAATCGACGATTGAAGACAGAGACAGAGACCCTGGATCGCATCAACACCCTCCTGGCGCCGGATGGTCTGGCCTACCACGGTCATGTCCAAGTCAAACATCTGTTGTGGATTGTGGTGCGGGATATCGGGCTGGCTCGCCTGGGCGAACTGACCTCCGTGCCGATGAGAGACTTTCATATCGCTCCGTTTTACGGTTGCTACATCCTGCGTCCATCATGGGATCTGGGGTTCGACGATCCTGAGAATCCTCAATCCCTTGAGCGCCTCATCACAGCGGTCGGTGGCGAACCGGTGGCCTATGCTGGAAGAACCAAGTGCTGTGGGTTTCCCATCATCCTCGAAAAGGAAGCCATTGCCGTAGCCATGTCAGGGATGCATATGAGTGAAGCCAAGGAGCAGGGAGCCGATTTTATGGTGACGCCTTGTCCGCTCTGTCACATGAGTTTGGATATTTATCAGGAACGGGCTGGCCGTGCAGTGAACCAGGAGCTCCACTTACCGATCTTGCACGTGCCGCAGCTACTTGGTCTGGCGATGGGCCTTCCAGCCAAGGACTTAGGGCTCTCGCATCACGTGATCTCAGTCGATTCAATCCTGGCAACGCTTGAGCGTCGTCGAACACAACAGCAACCCTCCTAGCAGGCTGCGGGAAAACTCGGTGTATACATACAATACTCTTGTACTATTTCAGATGGAGCGAAAGCCTCAATAACATCAGGATGCTCAAAAAGGCTGTCCAGCAAGGCCGCAGCGAGCGAGGAGGCGAGGCGTACGCTTCGGTACGTTGAGCCTCTGAGCGACGTGAGAACGCCGCTGGCGGACTTTTTCAGCATCCTGCTAAAGGAGTTGGCGAATGAAGGTGGTCAACCTTTCGGACTATCAGCAGTTCAGCAGTGAGAAGATGAAGAAGAACAATCTGTTTCAGACGCCGCGATTCTTCTGCGACATCTACTGCTTCGAGCCAGGGCAGGAACAGAAGGGCCATATCCATGGTGAGCAGGATAAGGTCTATCTCGTGCTTGAGGGACAGGGCACGTTTCAGGTCGGTTCAGAAAAACAGGTGCTGGGTCCAGGGCAGGGGACCATGGCGCCGGCCGGGGAAGAGCACGGCGTGAAGAATCACACAGCACAGCGTCTCAAAGTGCTGGTGTTCGTGGCGCCGAATCCTACATAAAGACGTGAATTGTTAAAGGACGGGAAGGGGAGCGGCCAGGTGCCCTTCTTGCTCGCAGAATGCGCACGGGCTCGTCTGTCTGGTTGGCCGGTCTTTCTGGTCTGTCTGGTTCTTCTGAATGAATTTCCAGTCCGATCAACCAAACAAACCAGATAGACGAGATAGACCAAATGAACAAGCATTCGTTGGACGCGCGCAGTGGAAGATCAATCAGCCCCCATCCCTGAAGAGATAACGAGCGAGCTTGGATGGATCATCTGTAGTCTCGTCCGACGGCCGCACGTAGACCAACATGGGTATCCTTCTAGGAATGAGAAACGAGCAAGCTTGGAAGGATCATTGGTTGGTAGAGGAGAGTGCTCGTCCGATGCGCGCACTGAAAGCTGGTCTGGAGACTCCTTTGGGAGATATGTGTAGTAGAAAGCCTTCATTGGATACACGATAGAAACGATATCTCTGCGCCGCACAAGGTGATGAAGAAGCGCTAAGTTGGGGGAACATGAAAGCTTTATTGCCCAGTGTACGAGTCGAGCGAACCATTCTTCTGATCCGCGGACACAAAGTCATGCTGGATACGGATTTGGCACATCTATACGGGGTCACGACAAAACGTCTGAATGAACAAGTCAAACGTAACAGGAATCGCTTCCCTGTAGATTTCATGTTTCAGCTGACATCAAAAGAGAAAGCCGAGGTGGTCGCAAATTGCGACCACCTCGCAACGCTCAAGTTTTCGCCTGCAAAGCCATTTGCCTTTACCGAACACGGCGCGGTGATGGTGGCGAGTGTGCTCAATTCGAAGAGAGCGATCGAGGTCAGCGTGTATGTGGTCCGGGCGTTTGTGAAAGTGCGTGAGGTGCTTGGGGCCCACAGCGAGCTCGCACAGAAACTGACCGAGTTGGAACGAAGGGTCGAATCCCATGACACCCACATTCGTTCCTTGTTCGATGCCATCCGTCAACTGATGGAGCCACCGACAACCAAATCCCGCCGCATCGGATTCAAGACATGAGGGAACAGGAGAGGGCAGGCTAGACGGTCTCCTGTGCTCGTGAAACGCGCCCGGGTTCGTCTGTCTGGTTGGCTGGTCTTTCTGGTCTGTCTGGTTCTTCTGGATGAATTTCCAGTCCGATCAACCAAACAAACCAGATAGACGAGATAGACCGAAATGAACAAGCATTCGATTGGACACGCGCAGTGGGAGACCATCTAGCCAGCCCTCAAGGGAGAGGGTAGATGCGCAGTGCGCATCGCTCCGTCCGAAAGACGGTCTGGCTTTCCGTACGAGCGTGAATGGCAAGTTCAAGCTACGGTCTCAGTAGCTTCCATCTGAAAATTCAGAATGTCCCCGTTTTCTCTTCTTAGACCCTTCCAAGTTTCAACGAACACCCCAAAGGTGTCTGTTAAAGCCTGGGAAGTCCATTCCGACCCATTTTCAGGCCATGATGAGGGACAACATCCGCAGAGGGAGCGGCGTTCCCGTTTCCCTCTGTGAGGAGTAATAAGCACTCACGTTCGGGCGATACTGCCGACGTTCGTTGCCGTCCATCGTGTTTACGAATGGTGCTGTAGGTCCTGTCGTTGCAGCAAAGGGTGATGCAGCACGACCAATCGGTTGATCCTGGGCGCTTGTTTCGTTCTCAGTGTGTGGATTGTCGCCAGGGTTCTTCCCTAAGACTTCAACTCCTGTTACCAGGACTACGCCGGAGACCACACCCACTTGAATAGCTTTCCACTTGTCCATAGTCGTTCCCTTCTCTTCTTGCTGTCTTTAGCAATCATTCGCTGCAAGTCGCTTTAGACCGGAAGCCGTGATTGTAACCATCTTGTCCTTGCCGACTTCGATGGACTCCCACTCTCAAGTCCTGCAACGCCAGTTCGATGTTTACCGATCTGTCGAGGTCGAAGAGAACATAAAGGCCGTCGTAATTATTCGGCCCATGTTCTTTAAGGTGTGCTAAAACTCGCCGCTGTAGTTCCCATTGCTTCCGCCGCTCCTTCTCGTACTTTGGGCCGTATTGTTTCTTTGCAATTTATTACCACTCTTTGGAAGAGGAAGTATGCGGGGGGGGGAGGATTGCCGTTCCGCTGACTAGGCGGATCGATCCTCCCCTATTTGTTTGAACTTGCTCTCGTAACTAACCAGGCTTCCCGGGGCCTCTTAAAAGGTCGTCATCCTAATTGAAGAGGGTTGCCCGGACCTAATTCTTCACAAGACCCGCGCCGTCAAAATGGCTTTCATGAAAAAACTCCTTTCATGGAAGGACCATTCCTCCGTTACGGTCGAACTCTACCAACAGTGGGGAAAAGGTGTCAAACGGAAGCCGATGCCCTCACGGCTTAGCTGCTACTGCTTTTTTCCTTTCAGCAATGATACCGGGGTACTCATAAATGAATTTCAGAAGGGCCTCAACAAAGGTTATTAAATCCTCTGCATCTTCTTTTGTCATGATCTTTATCTGATGCGTCGCCTCATTCCCTTTCTGGCGAATGTGGTCTACCCAATCCTTGCCGTCTGGAGGAACGTAGCCCTTAGAGGCAAGATGGTCCACATACTCAAGGAAGCTTAGGCCCTCTGCCGCACCCTTTGAAACTGCGATATTCATGAGCAGCTTGCGTGAGCAGAGAACAGCTCCGGTGTAGGCGTTCACCGTCATACACTTTCTCGCCTCGCCATAAAGGCTTTTCACCTCATCGTCTGGTAGGTGCTTCACCTCTTGACCAAATACCGCTCCTGGGTATTGCTTCTTTAAGCCATCGAAATAGGTAGGGCTTAAGCATGTGTGACAAATGTAGACGAAGAACTGCGTATGGTGTTCATTCTCCCCAGAAAACCCTTTCTGAGAAGCGATTGAATTAGAGCAATAGCTACAAACGTAGCTCTTGGGGTTTAGGTCAGTCACGTTTTTCCAACTGGTTGCCATACGATCAGCCTCCCCCTTGATGTTGTGGCTATTACACGCCGACCGTGTATGTGTTGTTCCCTTGTGTGGAGAACACTATCGCCGGCGGATATTCAGTGTCAAACAGAAGCCTAGGCCATCACCGACAATTCCCCGCCACTGATGCCCCGCGTTCTCCGCCTCTGCCGGACTATTAAACGCGACTCTGTTCTGTGGCGCGACTTGGCTGAGTTGGGACAGTCAGGCCGGTGGTAGATGTGACCCTTACGGTTGCCGATGATGGGATAGGGTAGACGAGGCTGCAGCGGGAACAGAATCAGACTCTCCTGTGCCTAGCAGAGGAGGTGCACGAGTCACCTCAAATGACAGAGAAATACCGCTTCTGAATTGGAAAATCAACGGACATGACGTCGAAATTGCGGCCTCAAACATTGTGCTCATTTGGCTGCGAGCATACGTTTTACGGTGCTCTGTAGAAGATGGGTGACGAGGCTAACGCCGTTAAGCCACTGGCTCTCGTCTCGGGACCATTCGGCCTTCTTCTAAATCTTGGAGGTCAGACCAAGCGGTGAGGTCGGTTCGAGAGGGGTCGACGGCGTCGCGGAGTTTGTTGAAATACTTCTGCTTATCCGGCGTGCTTGGTCCCCGCGTCAACATCATCTCATTCCACTCGTTCAGTTCTACCTGCTGGTGAGGTAATGAGACCTTTTTGAACCATTGGGCCACGCCCTTGTCAGTGGGATTGGCCTTCACGGTTGCGGTGAATTCCTTGTCCGTAATCCCGGAGAATTTCATGAGCCGGTCGTCCATGGGGCAGGGGTAGATGTATTCGCCCTCGGTACCGGCGAGCACGGCCCTGCATTTGTCGATCATGCGCGCGAGATGGACATAGCCTTCCATCTTCACGCGCATGCTGCGAGGGAAACTCTTCCTCAGATCCATGATTAGATCAATTTATGATTCGTGAACGTCAAGTTCTTCACGATCACTCCGCCATTTTCATAGGTAATGATGCGGCGGGTAGCCGGCAGATCCGATGATCCGATGCGCACATGGGTGTCGGTAAAGCTTTCCACGTTGTTCAGCTTCCCGTCAGTGGGCGAATAGTAGTACACGCTGTACTTCGTCGTCAGGTTCTTTTGATCCTGGGTGACGGCGCTCTCTTCCACGTTAATCGTAAAGGCAAAGGGGGTCATACCGGGGTGCGCCATCGTGCGATTGATCTGGGTGATGCGATTGTCTTTGACGCGATAAAACGAGTTCGACCCGTGAATGATCAGTTTCGTGCCGAACGGGTGCCCGTCTTCTTCCATGGTCAATGAGTACTTGCCGTCCGATTCCTCGAAGGTTCTTGGGCCACGGTGCACCGCGATCATGCCGAGCTGTTCTTGCACCCACTTTTGCACGTCGGGCTCTCCCAGTTGGACCGATACTTCACGAGGGCCTTTCACCATGACGGGTCCACTGGTTTCTTTCCCATTGATATTCACGGTCAGATCGGCCGTGAATCCCGTAAAGTCTTTCTGCCAGCGCGCGGTGTTTTCGAAGGCGCGGCGAAGTAACTCGCGGGCCTTCGGATCGTCGGCAACCGTGGGCTGTCCCTGTTTCTGATGTTCCATGGTGGTCTCCTTCTAGGAAATAATGTGAGCGGGATTATAACCTCTGGATGAAAATAGCCTCAAGTGGTACCCGTCCGGTGCAAAGTATCTGGTGGATTTGGGAGAATTCCGCTATACTGCGCGGCGCGTTGCTGTACCTAGAATAGAAAGGACGGACATGGAACGACGGGCTGCTTCCCATACAGAAGAAGAAGAGATGAACCATCGTCGGCGGTTGCTGAATGCCGCGAAGAAAGGCGATCAGAAGGCTATCGGCAAGCTCTTAGAGCTGTATCAAGTGCGGATCTATAGTGGCGACATGGTGACGAAAATGAATAAAACATCCGCAACACACAAACTTCAGGCTCAGCTCGCGGAAGGAAAGCCTGTCAAGGGTGGGTCGGGGAGTCACGGCAAGAAGGCCGCCCCTTCGAAGCCCGGTTCGACGAAACTCAGACATGGAAAGTCCGTTGAAAAAGGCGAACTTGTGAAAGCCAAATCGCATTCTGCTATCGCGAAGTCAAAAGCTAAGCCAAAGACAAAACCTCGGCCAGCCAAAGCAGCGACAAAGAAACGCAAGAAGTAGTCCTGCCGCGATTATTGCACAGCTACTCGTAGTCCTCCCCCACCCAGTTTTGCGGCGATATCTTCCGCTTCTGCCAGCGTACCTGCGAACACGATGGCTTCTCCATCATGGTCGATCTTCCATGCGAGCTCAAAGGCCTTTGTGGAGTTCATGCCAGGAATGTATTGGCAAAAGAGCGCAATGACCTGCTCATAGGTGTGACATTCGCAGTTGAACACGATCACACGCGCATCGATCCCAGCACTTGTGTCGATGCTGGTGGTCTCTGCCGGGGCGGGAGGGGCGAAGGGGGTGTTCGTGCCTGCCATGGGGATGAATTCTAGCAGACTTGATTGGAACTTTTAAGTAACTACTCAGGTAGATAGGCTGAAGGCTTTTAGACTGAAGGTTTTGGTGCGAGATAATGTATTCTCCTTCGCCGAATACCCCGTAGCTTCCGGCCTTCGTAGCCGAAGTGGCTACTTTAGCGGAGTAGGCTACTGCGGGGGAGCTTCATCGCCTTCAGCCTTCAGACTGAACACCTGACTAATTACACTTTTAATAGCCTGCCCGGATGAGCAGGTGGTTGGTTCTTAGCCAATTCTCTCGGATACAGGATTGCGCATAGAGCGTGAAGTGAGCGGGGGAGTCTGTGACGGGTTGGAGCTGGTGTGCCAGCGCGAGGGTCTGTGTATAGACGAGTGAGGCGGATGTTTTTACGAGGGCGAGCCCATATTCATAGGAGTACCCGTCCTCAAGGGCGAGGCTCCTCTTTGAAAGTGCTCTCACCCGACCGAGATCATAGGAGTGCTGTCTAAACGAATCGTCCATGAGGCGTAGGAGTGCGGCAGGGCCTGGCACGAGACTGTCGCCGATACGAAGACTGTGGGACGGCTCGAATAGTCCACGTTGGAGACGACGGTCCTGGCGAAGCGCCATGTGAAAGTGTGCGCGCCAAAGAGGGTCGTGCAGGTCACGATCGATAACGGCTGCCACAGTAGGTGAAAGTGGTCCACTCACGTCATAACCTTGCACGAGGCGTCCGGACTCGATAAGGTCCGGGAAGCTCATGCCCATTCGATCTTGGAATGCCGTCATCCCGGACATGGGGGTCAGTTGCAGCGCCATGAAATCGCGAAAATGGACTGTGGCAAAGCGAGTCAGGAGCCGTGCCAATGTCTCCGGATGGCAGAGATGAAAGGGATAGAACAGGGCGTGGGGTGCTCGATGTCGATTCATCGACAAAATCTCCCGGTCATGCTAGGTTTTGCGCGTGCGATATCTCTTCACGTCGGGGCTTGATTTCCTGCTCATTTTTGTCCCGGTGACGATCGCGCTCGAAATCCTTCGAGCCGATCCACTGCTGGTCTTTGTGTCGGCCGGACTTGCCATTATTCCATTGGCGGGCCTGTTAGGACGAGCCACCGAGCATTTGACAACCCATGTCGGTGCCGGCATTGGCGCGCTGCTCAATGCCTCGCTCGGTAATGCCGCGGAATTGATTATCGCACTGGTGGCTCTGCGCGAGGGCCTTCACGATGTCGTCAAAGCCTCTCTCACCGGCTCAATTATCGGCAACATCCTACTCGTCCTCGGGGTCTCCATGTTTGCCGGCGGGATGAAGTTCGAACGGCAGAAATTTAACCAGACCGCTGCCGGAATGGGCGCCAGCCTCCTGCTCCTGGCTGCTGTGGGGCTCATCATTCCCGCGCTCTTCCATTTCACCGCCGCCGATCGGGGCGTCGCGATCGAACGAAATTTAAGCCTCACCATATCATTCGTACTATTCGCCATTTATGTTGCAAGTCTATTGTTTACCTTGAAGACACATCGCCATCTGTTTGCCGGAGAGGCCCATAATGCTTCGGATCTCGGGGAGCAGCCCTGGACCCGAGGCGCGTCGATCACGGTACTCACAGTGGTGACCTGTCTTGTGGCCCTGATGAGTGAGATGTTGGTGGGGGCACTGGAGCCGGCTTCGCACAAACTTGGGCTCACGCAGGTCTTTGTCGGCGTCATTCTTGTCGCTCTTGTGGGGAATGCGGCCGAACATTCTACGGCCGTGATGGTGGCGGTGAAAAACAAGATGGATCTAGCCTACGGTATTGCGGTTGGGTCCAGTTTGCAGATTGCGTTGCTCGTTGCCCCATTGCTTGTCTTTGCCAGTTATTTCTTCGGGGCGCCGTTGGATCTGATTTTTACACCGTTCGAGGTCGCTGCGGTGACGATCTCGGTCCTGATTGTGGGATTCGTGGCGATGGACGGAGAATCAAACTGGATGGAAGGTGTGATGTTAGTCGGCGTGTATCTGATGCTGGCCATCGCCTTTTTCTTCCTGCCCGCCTGACAGGATGCTGAAAAAGCCCGCTAGCATCGTTCTCACCTCGAAAGCATCCTCAACGTAGCCCAGAGGCTACGCCTCCGGTGCTTCCATCGGTTGCGGCCTTGCTAGCTGGCTTTTTGAGCATCCTGCGAGATAAACCAGAATAGACAAGATGATCAGACAAACGGGACTCGTCTCACGAGGCTATTCTCGTCTCAGAATTTATCCATGTCGATGACTTCTGTAGCCTCCCACAGATTCTTCAGCTCTGCGTCCGCCGATTCCTTCACGCGATCCTCTTCCGTCTCTTCACCGAACTGAGCCGTTTGTGTCGGCACAGTCGTTTTCTTTTCGGGCGGAGACGAGTCTGCCTCTGGTGGCGACGACTGTCTTCTTCGCTTCTTGGCAGGGTCCATATTAACGGGCATGGCAACTCCGATGTGATCGAGGTTCAGTTTCCACCTCACCCAAGGACAAAGTCAATCGAGCAGCATGATGCTGAAAAAGTCCGCCAGCATCGTTCTCACCTCGAAAGCATCCTCAACGTAGCCCAGAGGCTACGCCTCCGGTGCTTCCATCGGCTGCGGCCTTGCTGACAGCCTTTTTGAGCATCCTGCAAGGGTGGTAGCTTTTTGCTCTAGATGTGCAGGCCATCGATCTCTGCTGTGCCGAAACGGTGTTTCCTCAGCCTGCTAGGAAGTCTACGAGCGTCCCGCTAGTACAGTAGCTCGGCGATGGTGTCGGCCTGTAGGCGGCCTCGTGCCGAGAGTCTGCTTCGCTCACCGTCTTCTTCGATCAACCGTTGCGCCAGTAACTGCGAGGTGACTACCGTATGCCCGTAGTTCTTGGCATGTTGATAAAGGTGGCGTGAGGGAATGCCTCGAATCAGGCGTAATCCGAAAATCACGGCGTCGCGGAGTTGCTCCTCCTCCGAGAGCTTGATGCGATCTTCAATAGGGAGACAGTTTATCGCGAGCGATGTGTTGTAGGCCATGAGGTCGGCGATGTTGCCGAATCTAGTCCCGTCCAGATAGGACTGTGCGCTCGGCCCCAATCCAAGGTATTCGCCATTGGTCCAATAGAGCAGATTGTGCCGGCAGGCATATCCCGGTTTGGCATAGTTCGACACTTCATACCGCTCATAGCCGGCTTCGCCAAGCATCCGTTGCGCGGCCTCGTCCATTTCAATCTGAAGTCCTTCATCTGGAGCTGGACACCGTCGACGCTGGATGTTGGAAGCGAGCCTCGTATCCTCCTCAACTGTGAGGGCATAGCAGGACAGATGTGCAGGCTCCAGTGTTAGACAGTAGGTCAACGTCCGTTGCCAGCTCACTAGGGATTGGCCGGGGAGCCCGTACATTACATCGAGATTGATGTTGGTGAATCCGGCAGCTCTGGCCTGAGTCACTGCTGTGATGGTTTCACTAACAGCGCCGGGCCGTCCGACCCGAGATAGATCGCCATCCTCCATCGATTCCGCGCCGAAACTCATGCGAGTCACGCCAGCCTGAAGTAGTTGATCAAGATCCTGCTGGGAGACGTGGAGGGGTGCGCCTCAACGGTGATTTCACAGTCTGAGGCGAGGGCGAAATGTGTGCGAATCTCGGACAGGATTGCGATAAGCTGGGTCCCTGCGAGCACCGTCGGTGTACCACCTCCAACATAGACGGACTGGATGGGACGATCTGCGGCCAGATGTTGCTGTGCCGACAGACCGATCTCATGAATAAGGGATTGGACAAAGGTCTCTGCACGGTCCTCGCGATAGATTTCAAGGTAGAAGGCGCAGAAGTCACATCGCTGCCGACAGAAGGGGATGTGAAGATACAGACCGAGGGGAAAGGGTGTCATGATGATAGGCTAAATCCCTGTGGTTTGGAAAAATCCCGTGCGAGGACGATTTCAATTTCGTCGGCAGGGGATTTCCCACGATTACGCACATGCGTCTGCCAGGACCGGTGCTGCCGCAACGATTCAAAAAGCACCTTGAGGAGATCCGGTTTGATTCGCGCTTCCCACTCTCGCACCCAGGCCTGGTTTTCCTCCTCACCTTCATAGTCGTCGGGAAAGGATGCCTCCAGGCTAAACCGAAGGGTAAAGGTTTTTTCTTCTTGGTACATACAACTCCTTGGAGTCTGCCCGATTGCGAAGTGATCGGCCCGATCTTATAATACATTCAGAATAAGGAGAACGATCTATGCCTATCTTCGAATATGTCTGCGGGGAATGCAATCATAGGTTCGAGCTGTTGGTGTATGGTTCCACACAAGTCGCCTGTCCAAAGTGCAACACCACGAAGTTGGAGAAACAAATCTCTTCGTTCGGGGTCGGCGGCACGGATGGTTGGGTGCTGCCAGGTAGTGGTGGAGGTGCCTGCGGAAGTTGCGGCGATCCCCGCGGCCCCGGCTCTTGTTCCACGAATTGACGATGGAGTCCGGCGACCAGGCTTTGCAGCGCGCGATTGCTGCCATTTCTCAGTCCGATCCGCTTATCAAGCTGCTTGAACAGATAAAGCTTGGCCGGATGAAACCCACGGATGCCGGATTGCGCGCCGTGACCGACTCGTGGTTGGATACCTATAAAAAGGTTATTGAGACCGGTGGACTCACCAGCCAGGCCTTGCGCCGCATCGATCCACACTCTCGTTTGGCAGTGCTGATCGAATGCGGAGTGTTGACAGGTGAGCAGCAGGCGGTCGCTGCCCTCCGCACGAGTTTTGAGCGGGCTGTCGCCGCCGCAACGGAGTGATCTGATCCCATGTGGGCTCTCTGCGTCATCGCCGTTCTGCTCCTGACCGTAGGATCAGTTGGAGAAGGGTGGACGGAAGACGCACTCGGTACGAGGCCTCTGCTGACGATTGCACGCAAGGATCTTCATACCATCCTGCCTCCAGACTGCCATATCCTGATCGATCCGCATTCCATTGAACAATTTCTCGATGCACTGGATGGCAGCCCTCCGGATTGGGGCCTGGTTTATGGCCATGGCCATCACGATCAAGATCATGACGAGCGACTGTTCACGCTGAACCGAGAGCGGGATGCAAAGCGTGCAGGGAAGAAGGCGCTTCAGTGGACGGTGGTCTTTCTGTGGTCAGCGGAACTCTCGCGCTACGATCCAACGACTAGCGGGTTTGGTCTGGCCATTGGGCCTATCTTCACGCCGACCAGATGGGGTGTTGTCCGATTCAAACCAGAGGAAGTCCCGAGCAATCTCGTCGTGACTCCTGATCCCAGCACCCGTGACGTTCTCCGCCGACAGCTCGATGCCGGAGGGAAAATCGACATTGAGATTGTTATGGTGGGGCGGCTCATTCCCGATGAGTCTCTTGTCTATGACTTTTCCCATGATGAGGAAGGTTTGGGCATCATCATGCCGGTGGTGAGGATCGAACGCGTTGAGTATCTGCTGGCCCGGTGATGTCTCACAGGATAGCCGAGCGAGGCTGGCGAGATTGGTTAATCTGGTTTATCTGCTTTGTTTTGTTCATCTGGTTAGCCTAGTTCAACCAAACAAACCAAACTGACCAAATAAACAAGAGAAACCAGCCGGTTCTCGCGCTTCACGTGCCACAGCCTATTTCAGCGTGCTGTTAGAAGGCATCTTTCGCGCAGCGAAATCCGGTGCCACTGGGACGGCTGTCCATTGGGCCCCAGTCTCGATCACTCGTACGAAGACTGATAGCCGGCTTGAGCCAGGATCCACCGCGCATTGCTTTAATCGCCCCGCGGGGAGGTCCCTGAGGATTAGAGAGGGGGGCCTCTTTGTAGTAGTTTGGGTTATACCAATCCTGCACCCATTCCGCGACGTTGCCTGCCATGTCGTGGAGGCCATATGGACTCGCGCTTTCTGGAAAACTCGCGACCGGCATGGTGAGCACTTCTCCCTTAATGCCCTTCTCTTTTGAAATCTTCGCGCCTTCACCATTGATCCAGAAGGCATCCCAGTCCGCTCCGCTCTGAAAATCAATGGTGCGTCCCGCCCAATAGCTGGCGCTGTTGGCCTTCTTGAAGTCCCACTCGTTTCCCCAGGGATAGCGACGGCCATCGGTGCCGCGCGCGGCCTTTTCCCATTCCGCTTCGGTCGGCAGTCGCTTACCCATCCACATGCAGTAGGCTACGGCATCCTCCCAACTGACATTAACCACGGGATGGGTGCTGATGCCAGAGATCGGTGCATTGTTCTCCCATAATGTGGAAGCAGGGTTCGAGTGTGCCGGCGCGCGATGTCCGGTCGTCCGGACAAATCGTGCGTAGCTATCGTTCGTGACTTCGTACCAGTCAATCCAGAATGGAGCGGTGTAGACAAGGCGCTGCGGCTGTTCGTCAGGAAGACCATCGCTGCCGACCGGATTTCCCATCAGGAATTCTCCGGCAGGCACCAGCGCCATGTCGCTGGAAGGAAGAGAGCTGCTGGCTATTGGTGGATGGCTGAAGGTCAAAGCAAGAAACAAGAATGCAAGATGGGTCTGCCAAGGCACAATTAGTTCTTTTTTATTCCACAGGATTTGGCGATTGCATCGCGATAGGCCTGCCAGAGCGTCAGGCATTTCTTGAGGCAGTTCAGAACGGCCTGTTGTTGGGCACGTGTCGTGGCATAATTCACCACCATGGTGTAGGCATCATGACGGTGGCCGGCTTCGACCATTTGGTGCGCGCGAATCAGATCCATGGAATCAAGGGGTAGTCCGTGGTATCGCACCAGAGGGTGGCGTTGCACGATCGCTTCAATTTCTTCGGCGGTCTTCGGCTTTGAGGGGTCAGCGATTTCGGCGCGATCCTTCACGCTGCCTTCTACGAAGACAGTCAGGGCCGCTGCTCCGATGACCCAATCTCGGCTATTCGAGACACGGTCCAACCAGGCACGGTAGCGCCGACTAGCGGGTAGGAGGTGTACCTGGTCAAAATCATGCGCCGGCAATCCAAGGCCTGCCATCATCGTCAGGAACAATTCCGGATGCGACTTTCCCAGCGAGAGTCCACCGGTGTCTTCTTCGTAAATATTATCGGCAAGCATCCGGCGGATCGGGGCCGGGGGATTCTGCCCATGAATGCGTGCCAGAAATACAGGAAAGTCACGCACGTATACGCCGTACTCCTGTTGAAAGTGGTGCTTGAGCTGATCGATGGTGACCGTTCCGTCGGCGAATGCCGGCCATGCCCAATGATGCTTACGGTCCATCATACGCAAGAGTTCTTCTTGGAATCGGCTTTTCGTCATGGGGCGTGTCATGTCTGTTGCCTTCCCGGTGAACGACTCGTTACAATTCGATGGCGCGGAGGCTTTCAATGAATCAGGTGACGATTCAGAACCCAGAAGACATTCTGTCGATGCTCGCAGAGGTGTCGCTGCAAGGGTCTGGTTTTGTGACGGACTGTCTCCTCGACTATGTGTTGGAAGAAGGCTTCACGGAGCCGATCTTTCTCAATGCCAGCGGGGAAGACCCTGATGCCTATTTTAAAGGCCAATCTCCTGCCTGGGCGGTGTATCAGGTTCGAGAATGGAAACGTGTGTTGACTGTTTCTGGCGGTCCCGGCAAAGAACGCCGCGTGCAAATTACAGAAACCCCGTAGCCTTTGGTAAGTGTAAAAGGGATGCAGGGAAAAAGCAACGAAAAGACGGGGGGTTAACTGCCAATGGCTGGTTTGAGCGTGGAGTGCGTCGCATGCCGATGATCCGTCTCACTGAGCCGCAGAACATGGGCGAACTGGCGATGATCACGAGTTTGCTGGAAGGCAGTGGCATAGCCTATGTCGTTCAAAACGAACATATGAGCAGCTTGTATCCAGGACTCCCCATCCTCAACTCGCGTGTCATGGTCGACGAGTGCGATCAGCTTCGTGCGGAAGTGTTGCTGAGCCGACTGCGGTTGGCGGTGCGCGATGTCTCGTCACAGCCATAAGCAAAGGCTAATTTTGTGGTTTTGGGGTGTGCGGGTTCGAAGGGGACTGAGTGGGCAGCCGTTCGCCGGAGCCTTGGAACCAACCGCCGATGAGGTTGCCTTCTTCAAAGTATAGATAGCGGTGTTTCACCACCGCGGCGCTTTCCCAATCTTCAAAAATCCATTCCTCCCGACGGATGCCTTCCTTGGTGAAGGTCGTGTTGATCGTTTGTGGCCCCCCCCAGGCTGCTAGTACTTGCTCTTTCGACATCCCGACCATGACCCGATGTTCCGCTATATGTTTTTGAAAGTCCGGGTCTTTGAGTTGCGCAATGAGTGGCCAGATCACCATGATGAGAAGGAACAGGCCAAGCCCGGCGTAGATGATAAGCCGAACTGGGCGTCGGCGGATGAAGGGGGTCGATTCTTCTATATCGGTTGGAGAGGCGTTCATCGATTCATGGGTCGCCGTGATGGTGTGAGGCATCATGAAATCTATCGTAGCAACGTGAATTGGAAAGAGTCAAGCAGAGCTGCCGGTTTCTCTTTATTAATCAGCGCGATATAGGAAGTGCGCTATACTGAATGAGTACAAGAGCTATGGTGCTCAGGAAAGGCCGTGATGAGTCCTAGATCGAAACATGGAAATAGCCAGAGGCGATGGATACTAATGGTATGGCTCTTGGCCGTCTGGGGGTGTCTCGTCATGCCGCTGGCTTCAATAGAAGCGTCGGCGACCACCATATATTCCTATATCGATGATCAAGGCACGCCCGTGATGACAGATAATTTCAATACGATTCCTGAACGGTACCGTGCAAGGGTCAAAACCACCGAGCAGGTAGCGACTGCTTCCCAGAGAACTTCAACTGTCGGTACTGTTCATGAACGTGTGTCGAGTTTTGGAAGGCAGCTTCGAGAAATGGTTTCCGGAGCTGCCCCCAACATCTCCGGGCTCTCTCCTTCACAGTCGGGGATTCTGACCTATGCCGGTTTGGCCGCGATAGTGTTGCTCGTCGCCATGAACGTGATGAAAGGCCAATTTATCCGCCTTCTGGCTTTGGGGTGTTTGATCATGCTCGGGCTTGCCACGCCAGTTTTGATGTACGTGTCGGATGATGGCCCGATGGATGTGATGAAGAACAAAGCTTCTCAGGCCGAGAAAAAACACCAAGACCGTCTCCAGCAGATTCCGTAACCCTTCTCAGAGATCTTCAAAACCCATCATCAATGTCGGTTAGTCCGCATACTTGGGGACCGGTATCTTCTTGGCCGTGGGTGGCTGAGGACCGAGCCGGTGCTGAGAGAATTCTCGCGAGTAGGGATTCACGATTGGGTCATGGGTGTGCCGTTGCTGTTGCTTCACAAGGTCGACACTTTGCGTGCTGATTTCCACACGATCGACTAGCGCCTTGGTCGTGAGTGGGTCCGGGAGGCCTTGCAACGAAAATAGCTGAAAGGCCAGAGTCCACTCCAGCTTGTCCCTACTTGCCTCTTTCACAATAAAACGCGCCTGTGAGGATGCGGCGCCTTTAAACAACAATATCCAAATATTCGATCGGAATGAGGGGGCTGCGGGATCCTCTGATGGGTGAAATTCCGGGACGAGCAAGGGGATTTGGGTGAGAGGGACTGCGGGGGAGAATTCAATATCGACGAGCCGAACGAATAACGTTTGATTCTCGCTTTCATCGTTGGGATCGACGGTATAACTGAACGAGTATCGGACATCGATGCCATGGCGTGTAAAGGTATAGACATCCTCGCCATTTTCAGGCGACACGAGCTTCCGAAAATAATTCTCCCAATCGGTGATGGCGTAGTAGGTAAAGAATCGTAGCGCGGACTTCCGATCGCGCACCGCCTGCGGCATCCCGAGTTTTTGATGTAATTCCGTTTGTGTCAACCCGAGGTACCCATCCTCGAAATAGGCTGCCGCGAGGACTGTAGAAGGCTGGAGCCAGATGCCGGTGGTCGATAAGAGCAGCAGGACTGAGCAGATGGTATGAAAGGTAAGACGCGGGAGCAAGGTTTCTCTCCAGCTGGTTTCTTCATCGTATCGGCGGTATTCCCTCCTGTCAAGACGAGAGAATTGGGATTGCTTGCTGGTGTAAGAACTGGTCGGTTATGATGGCCGGACTTTCTTCACCTTCACGGCGGATTCGATCGCGGAGACATGTCGTATGAGAGGATCATTAGAAGCCATACTTCAACAACGCATTCTGGTCCTCGACGGGGCTATGGGAACCATGATCCAGCAGCGGAAGCTGGACGAGGCTGCGTTTCGGGGCGAGCGGTTCAAAGATTGGAAGAAAGATCAGAGGGGGCACAACGATCTGCTGAACCTGACGCAGCCCGTCATTATCGAGGAGATCCATCGCCAGTACTTCGAGGCTGGAGCCGATATTGTGGAAACAAATACATTCAACGCGCAAGCTATTTCACTGGCCGACTATGGCATGGAGTCGTTGGCCTACGAGATCGCGAGAGCCGGAGCGGAATGTGCCAGGCGTGCTGCGGAGCAAGTTATGAAGGCAGCGCCTGGTCGGTCGTGCTTTGTGGCCGGCGCCATTGGACCGACAACGAAGACGTCGTCTATTTCGACCGATGTCAATAATTCGGCGGCGCGCGGTACGACCTATGACGAACTGGTGACAGCCTACTACGAGCAGGTCCGTGGCTTGGTCGACGGCGGAGTCGATGTGTTGTTGGTCGAGACCATCTTCGATACGCTCAATGCGAAAGCCGCGTTCTTTGCCATTGATAAGTTTTTTGAGGATCGCAACGTGAGACTTCCCCTCATGGCTTCAGTGACGTTTATTCAAGCGGGCAGCAATCGTGGGGTGACGGGCCAAACGATTGAAGCCTTCTGGAATTCCATTTCCCATGTGCCCTTGCTCAGCGTTGGCATCAACTGTGCGTTGGGTCCCAAGGAAATGCGTCCGTTGATTGAAGAACTCTCGCGCCTGGTTCCGATCTATGTGAGCAGCCATCCGAATGCTGGATTGCCTAATCCGTTGCTGCCGACGGGATTTCCAGAGACACCCGATAGCCTGGCGCCCCAATTGAGAGAATGGGCGCAGAATGGCTGGCTGAATATCGTCGGTGGCTGTTGTGGGACGACACCAGGACACATCAAGTTGATTGCCGAGGCTGTGCGAGGTCTTTCTCCGCGCGTCGCGCCATCCGTCGAACCCCATACCAGGCTAAGCGGGCTGGAAGCGGTCACGATTCGTCCGGAATCAAACTTTGTGAACATCGGTGAACGGACCAACGTCACGGGCTCACCGGCTTTTTCCAAACTGATTCTGGCAGGCGATTATGAAGCCGCGCTCTCGGTGGCGCGACAACAGGTCGAGGGAGGTGCCCAGATCATCGACATCAATATGGACGAAGGCATGCTCGACTCCCAGGCTGCCATGGAAAAGTTCTTACGATTGGTGGCATCGGAACCGGATATCACTCGCGTCCCCATCATGGTGGATAGTTCGAAGTGGGACATTCTTGAGACGGGGCTAAAGAACATCCAGGGCAAACCCGTCGTCAATAGCATTAGCCTGAAAGAAGGCGAAGCCAAGTTTCTTCAGCAGGCCAAATTAGTTCATCGCTATGGGGCTGCCGTGGTGGTGATGGCTTTCGATGAGCGCGGCCAGGCCGACACCTATGAGCGCAAGATCGAGGTCTGTGAGCGGGCCTATCGCCTCCTCACAGAGCGCATAGGTTTCCCCGCCCAGGACATCATCTTCGACCCGAACATCCTCACAGTGGCGACCGGCATCGAGGAGCATAATAATTACGCGGTGAACTTTCTCGACGCCACTCGCTGGATCAAGCAGCATCTTCCACTGGCGAAGGTCAGCGGCGGCGTGAGTAACATTTCCTTCTCGTTTCGCGGCAACAACCGCGTGCGCGAGGCGATGCATGCCGCGTTCCTCTATCACGCCATCAAGGCCGGTCTGGATATGGGAATTGTGAACGCCGGACAGTTGGCTGTGTATGAGGAGATTCCCAAGGATCTCCTGGAACTGGTTGAAGATGTGCTGTTGAACCGGCGGCCGGATGCGACCGAACGATTGGTGACGTTTGCCGAGACCGTCAAGCAACAGGGCAAGGCGGTGGTAAAAGACGATGAGTGGCGCTCAGGCACGGTCGAGGAGCGCCTCTCCCATGCACTGGTGAAGGGCGTGACCGACTACATCGAGCAGGACATCGAGGAAGCTCGACTGAAGTTTGCCAAACCGTTGCACGTGATCGAGGGACCACTGATGGCCGGGATGAACATCGTGGGGGATCTGTTCGGGTCCGGCAAGATGTTTTTACCTCAAGTGGTCAAGAGCGCCAGAGTCATGAAGAAAGCTGTAGCCTACTTGATGCCGTTCATGGAGGCCGAAAAGCTAAAGTCAGGGGCTTCAAGTTCGAATGGAAAGATCTTGCTTGCTACGGTTAAGGGCGACGTGCATGACATCGGGAAGAACATCGTGGGGGTGGTTCTGGGATGTAATAACTACGAAGTGATCGACCTTGGGGTAATGGTGCCTTGTGAAAAGATCTTGGCGGCGGCACGCGAACATGGGGTAGCGATCATCGGGTTGAGCGGACTGATTACCCCATCGTTGGATGAAATGGCGCATGTGGCACGCGAGCTGACGCGCGAGGGTTTCGACCTGCCGTTACTCATCGGCGGCGCTACCACAAGCAAAGCCCATACGGCTGTTAAGATCGCTCCGGGCTACAATCATTCCGTGGTCCATGTACTGGATGCCTCCAGAGCAGTGGGTGTTGTCGGCAGTCTGGTGAATGCAGACTTGCAGACCGACTTTGCCAAGAAGGTGCGCGCCGATTACGATCAGATACGGCAGACCCATCAGGACAAGGGAGCTAAACCCCTGTGGACCTTGGAACGGGCGCGAGCCAATCGATTCCAGTCTAATTGGGCTGAGGTCGATATTCCCATCCCGGCCTTTACAGGGGTGAAGGTGGTGTCGCAGCAGCCGTTGGATCAGCTGACCTCCTATATCGATTGGTCGCCGTTCTTTCACACGTGGGAATTGCGTGGACGCTACCCGACTATTCTGGAAGATCCCGTCGTGGGCCCGAAGGCCAAAGAGTTGTACGACGATGCATTGGCCTTGCTCCGGAAGATTGTGGAGAAACGGTTATTCACCGCCAACGGAGTGTACGGGTTCTTTCCTGCCAATAGCCTGGGCGACGATATTGAAATCTACAGCGATGACCGTCGCACGACAGTCTTGACGACGTTCCACACCTTGCGTCAGCAATCGGAGAAGCCGCAAGGGCAGTCCAGTTTTGCGCTGGCAGATTTTGTTGCGCCAAAAGAGTCGGGCCGTGCGGATTATGTCGGAGCCTTTGCCGTGACGACGGGAGTCGGGGTGGATGTGTTATGCAAAGAGTTTGAACGCGATCACGATGACTACAACTCTATTATGGCAAAAGCCTTGGCCGATCGTTTAGCCGAAGCCTTTGCCGAGTATCTGCATAAGCAGGCGCGTGATGCCTGGGGCTATGGCAAGAGCGAGGCTCTCTCTTCCGAAGACTTGATCCGTGAAAAGTATCGCGGCATTCGCCCCGCGCCTGGGTATCCTGCTTGCCCTGACCACACAGAGAAACGGCTGCTCTTCGATCTCTTGTCCGTCGAACAGCGCACAGGAATCACCCTGACCGAGAGCTTTGCGATGTGGCCTGCCGCCTCAGTCAGCGGACTCTATTTCGCCCATCCGGAGGCCAAGTATTTTGCCGTGGGGAAAATCGGCAAGGACCAGGTGCTCGACTATCAGATGAGAAAAGGGATGCCTCTTTCAGCGCTGGAGCGGTGGTTGGGGCCGAACTTGAACTATGAACCCACTGGAGGGTAAGAGCCAACACATAGGGTGAGGGAACGCCTCGACGATGAGGCCTGCTAGGAGACTTCTGCCAAGACAGTCTGTCGGACTGGTTTCCCGATCGCCGCGGTCAGCGCTGACTTCACTCGCCGATATCGCTCTTCTGCCCAGCGATTCACGTCTTCAGAATCAGTAAAGACTAGCTCCCAGGCTTTGGCGGCGTCCAGCATCAGCAACTGGTGCGGGTGATTATTGGCGGACACATAGACGACGAGTACGGCAGATTTGCCGGTGAGACTGATATCCGTAAACACGTGCAGTCTGGCGCCATCCGGCAAGGTGATGTCGCGGGAAGCGGCTTCGACGAGGGGATGGTACAACCGCTGAAGAAATTGGGATGTGACTTCGTAGGCGTTGGTCGCGCTTAAGAGGCGGGGATTGGGCTTTTCTCCAAACAGGTTCTCGGTCAGATAGGTCGCAGCCTCCCAGGTCGGCATGACTCCGGACGTGACCAAGGATTCGCACAGATACGCGATCCAATTGCGTGTCGCCCCCTGTTTGCGGGCTGCCGTTGCCTTCTTCGCCATGATCGGCAATCCTTTCGCGAGCATGAACGACTGTGGGTACAGGGCCTAGTAACCTATGCGTGAGGCTGTACCTGACGAGATGAGGGAAGTATATCGGCAGGTGGAAAAGCGGTCAACGAAATGACGAAAAGGTTCCTAGGAGCCTGTTCGACATTGCCTTCGTAACGAGGCGAAGGAGGTGCGGCCAGATGCAAGGCCGCAGGCCCGGAAAAACCGGAGGTGTGTTCGCTGGAATACATTGAGGATTTTTTTGGGCCGAGCACGACGCAGATGGTCACTGATCGTTCGCCGCAGTAGAAAGGTCAGTGTCGGACAGGCTCCTAAGACTCGCGAATCATTCTGCGCGGCGATTGGTCGGCATACTGGTCATGGATGAGCTTGATGTCGTTCAGTGAAGCGAAGAAGATGTCGAGAAGCTCGGGATCGAAGTGTTCGCCCCGATGTTTGCCCATGAGATCGAGGGCGTGATCGAGAGGGAAGGCGGGTTTGTAGACCCGTTGTGTGGTGAGGGCATCGAAGGCATCGGCAATTGCGGCGATCCGTCCTTCCACGGGAATCGCTTCACCCTTCAACTTGCGCGGATATCCGTTACCATCCCAACGTTCATGGTGAGTCCAGGCGATCGATGCCGCGACCTTGAGGATTTCTGCATCCGACCCACTGAGGATACGATAACCGATTTCTGCATGTTGAGAGATGACGGTGAATTCTTCCGGCGTGAACTTGCCGGGCTTGAGGAGCACATGATCCGGCGTGCCGATTTTTCCGATGTCGTGCATCGGACTGGCGGTTCGGATCAAATCGCACCGTTCCGATGACAGCCCATACTTCCTCGCGAGCAATTCACAGTAGTGGCTCATGCGCTGAATATGCTGTGCCGTGGCACTGTCTCTGTATTCGGCGGCGATGGCGAGTCGCTGAATCGTTTCCTCTCGTGAGAGCCGCAGTTCCTTTTCGCTTCGTTCGAGCCACTCGAGTGCCTGCTGGAGAGCCATCGTTCTGGTTCTGACGACATCTTCCAGGTTCTCCCGGTGCAGGCGATTTTCAAGTTCAAGCCGGCGGCGGCGGAGCGCATTGGCGACATTGATCATGACTTCATTGGACTCGAATGGCTTAACGATGTATCCAAAAGCCCCCATGTCCAGCGCCGCGTTCGCCAGCACCGAGCTATCGAGACCGGTCACCATGATAGCGGCGGTATGGGGATGCTGACTCAGGATATGGCGGACGAGATCCATACCCGACTCACCGGGCATATTCACATCGCACAATATCAATGCAAAGGGTTGTTCCTCCAGCCGTGTCCTTGCTTCACGCGCATCGGATGCGAGGATCGTCTCATACCCATGGGTTTGAAGCATGTATCCCAGTAGCCGGCGGATCGGTTCTTCGTCGTCTATGATCAGTACGCGCTTGAGTTCAAGGAGGGCTTGATCGGCAGATCGGTCGAGGAGCAACGTCATGATTTGTGGGTCTACTTTATATTTATGGAGAAGAGAACTGTTTGGGCGCAGTGGGTGCTCATGTGTTTCGCGATGCTTCAAGGTCTCAAGAGAATGTAAGGGCAAAGCACATTTTGTGCCAATACATTACGAAAATCCGCACGTTGCGGGTCATTCACCAGGTAACACCTTCTTAGCCGAAAAGCAGTGGGATGCCGCGCTGTGACGGTGTTTGTATAAGGGCAGTTGCACCCTTGCTCGATGTTCCAGTGGGGTATGTGCATAGAGTGAGGAATACATCTGTACAGATTTAGCCGTTTGTGCCGTGTACTTTTGTACAAATCGATCATCAGGAAGGGTCGAAGATATGCGCTTTTCCCGACAGTCTCGTGTGAGTCAGACATCGGCAGTTAGTAGAAGTCTTCGTGAATTATGCGGGCTAGGAGCCTGTCCGACACTGCTTTCGTAACGAGGTGAAGGAGGGTCTGGCAGATACACGGCCGCAGGCCACGAAAGGCCGGAGGCGTATTCACTGGAATACGTTGAGAATTTTTCGAGGACGAGAATACCGTAGATGCGTGGCCATCATTCTCCGCAGTAGAACGGTCAATGTTGGACAGGCTCCTAGGCCAGTTTCATTGCGCTTTCGAAGGGCCTTGACTATAATGCGCGGCATCACAAACAGGAGTCATTCATGAGTAATGCAGCGGGACTAGTGCGCGCCGATGGTCGGCGAAAAGATCAGCTTCGTCCGGTAAAAGTGACACGGAATTTCATTAAACATGCTGAAGGGTCTGTTTTGATTGAAATGGGCGACACCAAAGTGATTTGTACGGCCTCAATTGAAGAAAAGGTGCCTCCGTTTTTGAAGGGAAAGGGGCAAGGATGGGTGACGGCAGAGTATTCAATGCTTCCCCGTTCGACCCATGAGCGATCCCCGCGCGAAGCGGTCAAAGGAAAACAGGGTGGCAGAACGTTGGAGATTCAACGGCTTGTTGGCCGAGCCCTCCGTGCGGTGACAGATATGGGCCAGATGGGAGAGCGGTCGATCTGGCTCGACTGCGATGTCATTCAGGCCGACGGAGGAACCAGAACGGCTTCTATTACAGGGGCATTTATTGCTCTAGCCGATGCGTTTACCGTTCTCAAGAAGCGAGGCCTGATCAAGAAGCGACCTTTGACGGACTACCTTGCTGCTATTAGCGTAGGAAAAGTAGGCGGGGAAATCCTCGTCGACTTGGCTTATACGGAAGACTCAATGGCCGATGTCGACATGAATGTGGTTATGACTGGACAAGGGCGCTATGTCGAAGTTCAGGGCACAGCGGAGCGGACCCCCTTTACCAAACAGGAAATGGATGAATTTATGGCGATGGGATGGAGCGGGATTCAGACCCTCACCGCCTTGCAGAAGGATTTGATCGGGACATTGGAATAGGAAAGAGACGATGATTCGTGAATTAGTCCTCGCCACTCGTAATCGGCATAAGGGAGAAGAGCTTGCGGCCCTCTTAGGCGATCTGGGCATCACGATTCGTACACTCGATGAATTCCCGGATGCCCCGGACGTGGTTGAAGACGGGGACACCTGCGAGGCCAACGCAGTCAAGAAAGCGCGTGCCATTGCCGAGTTCACGGGTTTGCCGGCTGTCGCCGACGATACGGGACTGGAGGTGGATGCGCTCGATGGGCGGCCCGGCATCTACGCGGCCCGTTATGCCGGCCAAGATGCGACCTACGAAGACAACTGTCGAAAGCTGCTGCGGGAGTTGGCTGGCGTGCCTCTTGAACAACGCACCGCTCGCTTTCTGACCGTCGCAGCGATCGCACTGCCCTCAGATGGAACACGAGTGGTACAGGGAATATTGGATGGAGTGATCGCAGAAAAGGCGAGTGGGACGTTAGGATTCGGGTATGATCCTGTGTTCCTTATTCCAGAATTAGGGAAGACCTTAGCTCAGCTGTCGGCGGATCAAAAAAACAGAATTAGTCATCGCGCCAAAGCGTTCACTCAGGCGAAAGACCTGTTACGAGAGATGGAATTCGAGATGCTCGAATCGGGACGTAGCGCAGCCCGGTAGCGCGCCTGCTTTGTGATCACAGAGACGGGGGTTGCTCATGTCGTTGTTGATGTGGGCAATCCCCTTGTCATTACTGGCGATTCGCAGTTTCACCATTCAGTTCTCTTCAGTTCGATTTGTCGCTAATTCAGTCGCTTCTTCGCTCTTCCTAACAATGTATTACTGAGCCGACCACCAAATAGTGCGTAGTTCATCATGCGGCATAGCGGACATGTTGCTCACGACACAGGTTGGTGATCATCTGCGGGTGCTTCTGGCGCCGATACAAATGGCTGCGCACGATGGCGATGCGTTCGGTCCGGTTGGTCGGCCGGCTCTTGCCAAGCCCGTTGGTCTTGACGTCCTGATTCAGCAATTCATCGGGGTTCAGTTCCGGACCGTAGCCCGGCATCCGAATCAGCCGCAGCCGCGACGCGTGGGTGGCTGCCAATCGCGGGAGGAAACCCGTCGAGCTGTGATGCCTCAGCTGCGGGAAAAGAAAGCCAAAGCAAAGCGGTGATAATTCTTTGTGTGGTGAACACCGGACCTCCAGAAGGAGGAGGCCCTACAACGATAACGGTTTATGGTTCCAGTAGTAGCACAGGGGCACCGGTTGTTCAAAGTGGGAGTGAGTGCGCTCAAGCACTCGCGTCGGTGTTGGCCGCTGGTTTCCAGCTTGACAATATGACAACCTCTCCTTTCGGAGTGCTACAGTACACCTTGATCAAATAGGCAATAAATGGCATTAAAGCAAGCGGCCTCAGCATCCATTGATATTCGCCAACTTGCAAGAAGTGCCATTCGATAGCAGAGAATTGTCTTCATGTTCTGAATGAAAAGGTCAGCTCTTTAGCGTGCTATCCCCTGGCGCATACTTCCGATACCACCAGCACCAGCCCTCTCTGACTAGCATGTGGTTGACGTTGGTGCCATCCGGCAGAATCACATCGGCAAGGGTGCGCTTGTACTTGTCGTGGCCGTGAGTCTGGAGGGTAACTTCTTTGCCGAAGACGATGTCAGAGGCGGCGTGCTTGGCGTTGGTCTCTTCACGACCCACTGGAGTTCGCGAGCGTACCATGTTTCGCGTAAGACACTCGTCACAGCGATCTCACAGGCAGAACCGGAGGGGATGCGGGCCTCGACGTTCTCGACAGACACATCTGGAGAATGTTCCGTGAGCATCTAGTCCCACAACTCGGATGCGGGCTGATCGCCGCAGAATTGGTGCAGCCGACGCTCGTTCTCCAGCGACATCCGCAGGAAGGCGACCCCTGCCCGGTCCTCTTCGACCCACTGTACTTGGACAAGCTCACATAGCACGGAGCCGGTCCCGTCGTTCAGATCCACTTTGAGCGTCAGGTACTGCCCACGCGTGAGGGGTTTCGTGAGGCGGAGTCCACCCCCCCGCGTCGTGACATCGATCACCTGCCCACTGACGAGTCCTGCTTTATCTGCGGCGGTCATGGGGAGAGTCACCATCTTTCGCACATACCGCCGTAGATTCTTTCTTTGTTCGTGGCGATCCCGCTCGGACAACATGGGTAATGTTTCCTCCATGGCGAAATTCTCTTTCATGCGAGGCATCCTATGATGCACGAAGAGATCAGCAACTCTCATGCCGAGAGGACACCGTTCATGAAGATTTGCAAGTGCGTGAATTATGATGGGGAAGGTACTTAGGAGCAGGACGTGTGTAGGGGAATCAATACGGAGGAGAGAGAAACCATACAGTCGTGAGACTAGGCAGAGGTCCTCCACCACATAGCGTCACCAGGCCTGGCGTTTCTCGGGGCAGTCGATGCCGCTGAGGCGGATGCGTTCAGGATGGCGGCAGATCATCGGTGCGGGATCACTTACTGTCCTGTCTTGCGAAGTTTTTCATCTTCCTCTCTGGCCTTTTCCGCTCTAGCAAATTCTCCGGCCTGTTCTACCGCTTTGAGATAATCCTGGGCACGCTGTTGCATCGCCCGATCATATTCTCTGTCCCAGTTTTTCCACTGCTCCCGCGAGTTTGCGCTGCTGGATTTGCTTACTTAGCAGGTAGTCTTGTTGCAGTTTGGCCTGCCGTTCTTGACGCATTCTTGCGAAACCCTGATTCATGTTTGATATTATTTCTTCACGATGAAGTTTCTGTAGTGCACCGGCGCTCGGCATTGGCTCATTCGGATGCTGTTGTCTCCATTCCTTCTCCCATCGTAGCCTTTGTTGCACTTGCGCCGATGTACCGTGTTCACGCTGGTCGCGTTCCAGCATTTCTCTCTGGTCTCTTTCATATGGAGTTTCAGCTTGTGCCATGGTGACCCAAAAGACTGATCCTGAGCCAGCTATGCCTATGGCTAGCGATAAAGTCAGTAATGTAGCCTTCATTTTGAGTCTCCTATAAGACGGACCAGCGTTGTAGGTGACGGCGCATGGCACGGGGAAGCGATGGTAGGGACGAAGCGTGAAGGGCATGGGAGCCTCGCAGGGAGGCGTATTGTAGGAGGGATGCGAAGGACGGCGCAAGGGCCACAGTCCAGAATCAGGCCGGCGCGCGTAGGTGTTGGTGAACAATCAGGCTTAAGGGAAATGTGTCGTTGACAGTGGGCTTGATTACATCAGGCCCCATGCCTCGCCTAATAGTTTCCCCACGCGAAATACTCTCCCTGAGACTTACCTCTCATTCTGCCAGCCACATCGTGGGCGAAAAGGAGCTGTTTAATCATTGCAGGGGTGGTGCTACTGTCTGAAATCTGTGGCCATGTAACCTTTACGCTGTATCGTTCATCTGAGGATCTCGTCACGATAAACATGTGTGAGATTGGAGGATTAGGCGTGTCGGTGACTTCAAACCCTTTGAATTGTCCGATCAGATAGTCTCGAATGACTTGTTGATTCTCTTTGACGAAAGCGTCTTCTGTTTCTTTGCTCATAGAGTCATCCTCCGTTGGGGGCGAAGTCTATCAACAGCGGGGAAAGGCCAACGCCTTCAGTACCGCAGGAAACTGCATCTTCTCCAAGCCATCCCGTAATCGAGTCAACGGAGTGAGTTCCCTGTGAGTATACACCTTATCATGCACCGATTGGAGACGGTCGCTTCTTCGAGGGACATACTGTCGCGTGTGGGGCGGTCGGTGCTCATCAGTCGGACACCATCGTGTCGTTTACATGCTGGGCTCGCCGCGCAAGCCGTCGAGGCGCCACCGGCGTTCAGTCTTCCACGCCCATGCCGATCACGATGAGAACCGCATAGTCCTGCTTCGTGCAGCCCTCGACCGGAGGCATCGCTCCCCCTGGCGCAACTGGAAACGCAGTCTTCTGCGCGTTGGCCGGCGAGCACGAACCACCAACCGCCGCCGGTGTATAGCGCGCGGAGCGGCAGGCCAGGTGCGTCACGTCGTAGAGCGTCGCACCTTTATCGAGCTCCCAGTGCCTGTCGCCATTCCTGTCGGCGGGATGAATGGTCAGCACAGCCGTCACCTCGCGGTTACCCGTGACCAGGTATTTGCCGGGAGGGAGCGGAAAGGTCGGCTGCTCCATGATCAAGCCGTGTTCCTCCAGCCACCAGTCCGTGCCGTCGAATTTCCAGCGCGCCGGGGCGACGCCACCTGCATCCTTCAACCGTTTATAGCTGTTCAGCTCGACGCCCCGAGGACCCGGGTCCAGAGGCCACAGACCCCACGATTGCGCGCCGCTCCCGGAGGTCGCACCTGGATCGCCCAACGCCGCGATGAACTGCGTCGATATGCGCTGGAACTTCGTCTGACCTCCGCCTGCGGCGTGAACCGGCTGAGCCACGGCGGCTATCGTCACCAGCAACGCCGTCGCAAGGCATGCGCGGCGAATGAAGCGCGGCGTTCTCCTCGTGAGCGTCAACACGGCTCCTCGCTGTAAATGGGTTCGCACCCCGATCGTTCTGAGTTCTGAAATCATCTCTCGACTTTCCATTCAGGACGGGTCAGCAACAACTCGATCACCGCCGTGTCCTCAATGGACCGCACATCTACACCGCGAATGACCGTGTTGGGTCGAAAGCGGTCGTTTGATGCATGTGCCAGAGTTGTTCGTCACAGCGCAGTGCACGGGGAAACCACGATAAGAACGAAGCGTGAAGGGCATAGAGGCCTCGCAGGGAAGCGTATTGTAGGAGGGATGCGAATGAAGGCGCAAGAGCCACGAGTGGGGACTTTCTCCTCCGGAGGAAAAATCGTGCCTCAGTGCATGCAGCGACACCACCGGACGTTTGATCCCGATACGCTCCAAGAGATAGTTGACCTTAGACGCTAACACGAGGGGAAGCTAGGCCGTCCGTAGGGAGGTGTCAATCGTAGTGATAGCGCACGACCTCGTTTACAGCTCGTATTGCTTTCGCTTCGCCGTGTTTGGTCCCATTGACGGTGATCGTCCCGCCTGTCAGAGTATTGTGTAGATCGCCCATGCGCAGAATTATCCTGTTGTTTATTCTTGCCTTCATCGGTGCCGGCCTGATCGGTGCCTGTGGCCCTAGACAATTCACCACACTCACGATCTACGATAAACCCGCGGCCTATGTCCGTTTGGAATTTGATCGGAGGGTGAAGAAGGGATCGGAGCACTCACACCCGATTTCGCTCACGAATGAACAGGTTGCTGCAGTGCTGGGCGGGGTGAGGATCACAGAGCCCCATGCCTTTGCCCGGGGTGACATCGTCCCGGCGTTCACTAATAAAGACATAGCGCTCTTTGCACCGCTGTTAGCGCTGGCTCTCAGCAAAGCGACACCGGAAGAAATCGTCACCTTTTATGCGACTCGCTACCAGTCGGCTATAGAACGGGAAGTCACGTCCGGGGGCATTTTCGTTCAAGGCGATGTACTGCATCTGATTCTCGCAAACTACTGGTCGCGTACCTTCCATAGGGTCGACTATGTCGTCGCCGACACACAGGACGACCGGCTCACGCCGATGGAATCACTGACTAAGTACGGCGGCCATCTCGATTTTGAGCCACAGTCAGCCAAGTGGGAACGATCAACTGGAGGCTTCGAAAGATTTTTTCAACGAGATAGTCGCGAACTGGCAATACTGTACAAGCAATTGCCGCCCCACCCCTTGGTTGAAGCAACCCCTCAGTCTGCAGAAGTCCCTTAGCAGACTTAGAGAACGGCCCTTCTTGCACAGCCGCAGGTTGCGCGGGCGGCTCTGTGCTCCATTGGATGTCCGCCGCTGCCAGAACGGATGTGTTGACCTTAGAAGCTGACATGGGGGGGAAGCTAGGCAGTCCGTGGGGAGGTGTCAAGGCTAGAGAGTCATAAAGAACAATCTGCGGAACCTGTAAAAAGCCGTTGGGGAAGGCTGTTTGTCCGGCCTGTGGTTGGAAGCGTACCGATAGCTCGCTTCCTGTGTCGATGCAGACGATTAACCATGACCACACGGCCTTAACTCACATGTTCAATGTGGCGAGGTCTCCACGGTTCAAATTGATTCAGAATAATCCGGCTAGCCATGTCGAAAAGCCAGATCCTAAGAACGAACGGGACAGAATCGCCAGTGCAGAAGAGTGGGCCAAGTTAAGAACGACAGCAGCGCCCCATCTCCTGCGGTTCTTGGCAATTGCGTATGCCGTGGGTCCGAGGAGAGGGGAGTTGCTCAAGCTGGAATGGTCGGATGTAGACATGAGACGCAAGGAGTTTACTCTTCGGAAGACCAAGAATGGGGAAATAAGGATGGTTCCCATGACCCCCGATGTGCATGCAGCCTTCTCAGAGTTATGGAAAGATCGTCGCCTAGACACCGGTCGGGTCTTCCTGTATAAGGGGAAGCTGGGAAGAACCCTCGGACTGCCTTTGCAGCGGCTTGTAGAAGGGCAGGAGTTGATACGATGACCGCCATGAAGATTGTTGGCCACAAGAGCGAACAGATGCATAGGCGGTATAATACGATTCAGCCGGAGGACCTGCACGAGGCCGCTGCGAAGCTTCAAAAGTATACGGCTAACACTGTAATAACACTTGCCTCCTCAGCGGCATCTTGGCAAAGTGTAAGTGATTGTAAATCCAGAGTCGGGGCGTAGCGCAGCCCGGTAGCGCGCCTGCTTTGGGAGCAGGATGTCGGAGGTTCAAATCCTCTCGCCCCGACCAAGTCTGTAGCCAGTGCTCAGTGCTGAGACTAGGAGAAGATGGTCTGACGGTTCCGGAGCTCATTACTCAGCACTCAGTCCTCAGCACTTCCTAGAGGGCGCCCGTAGCTCAGTCGGATAGAGCATCAGCCTTCTAAGCTGAGGGTCGTTGGTTCGATTCCAACCGGGCGCACCAATTTTTCAATCAGTTACGCCGCACCCACGCTCGTGGTCGCCCCCCATTGTGCTACTGTTGTGCTATTTTCTCGCCACAGTCGATCGAGCACCTCGGCACCTCCGGGTAAACTTTCTGGCTGATGATGCGTATAGCGACTCGTTGAATACAAACCGAGGTTGCCTCAGAGGCTAGCAGGCTGGAGGAGGATATTATATGGGGATGCTCTCCGCGGTGAAGCGCGAAGCCCGGCACGTTGCCGGCGTCACTCTTTATTTGCTCTTTTGTTTTGGCATCTTTTCGATGCTTAAAAAACTGTTTCTGGCTACTTATGACATCGAGTATTTCGCTCTCTTGCCGACGGTGATCGCTGCTCTTTCCCTCGCGAAGGTCATTGTAATCCTAGACGGGGTGCCCGTCGTCACCCGTCTCGACACCGGACATCCAATCTGGCTGGCCACGTTGTACAAGACGCTCTTCTATTGTGCCGTCAGCGCCCCCGTGCTGTTCGCGGAGAGGGTGTGGCATGCCTACCGAGAGACCGGGGCCCTCGGTGAGGCGGTCCCGGAGGCGTGGACGCATATGGATTATAACCTTGTGGTGGCCAAAGTTATCATTGTCGGTCTCGTCTTTGCGTGCTACCACCTCTATCGGGGAGTCGACCGCCGTCTGGGACAGGACACGCTCCGGCACATGATCTTCAGCTGCGACAGTTCCGCTATTCCTCCGGCGGCTCGCAGGTGAAGTCGACCCGCATCATGCAGGCCCGCCAGGCGAACTTCTTGGCCCAGTAGGTATAGGCCGCTTCGACATCGCCCCAGCGATGCAGCGACTTCCAGGCATATTTGCCGCCTCCCCGGCGATCGACTGCGGCGGCCAGCAGTTCACCGGTCTGACTGTCGGTCGCTTCCGCTTCAATCGTCGCCTTGCCGACAAACGGCTGAATGCCGCCGAAAGATTTCTTCCCATCGGATAACACCATGGAGACCGGGGCGGTGAGATTATCCAGCACCGGAATGTTTTTGCCTGCTTCGGTAATGCCGACACGCAGTCGCATCACGCCAGGCCCTGGCTCCTGCACCATCATATAGTCCTTGCGGAATTCTTCATCGAGGCGTGACCAGAGGAATTGGGACAGATAGGTGGCATCCTCCTTATCCAGATTCTTCGCATCAGACTTTTCCCCACGCCAGACCTGCACCGGCTCCACCCAGACCTTCGTGTAGGATTTGAACTTGGCCCTGTCCAGCGTAAAGTACACCAGCGTCGAGTCAGTCTCGTTCGCCGCTGCATGGAGCTTCGAATAGTCTTTCAGGAACCCGGACGGTTCGGCCTTATCCCAATAACCGGTGGCATGCTCCGAATGCGCGCAGCCAGCAAGAGCCGCGATGCAGATGGTACCCATCAGCCAGAATTGCTTTGCAACCATTGCCATCCTCCATTTCTAGAGTAATCACATAAAGCAACATCAGGGGGAGAGAGGGAGGAGAAAATTAACTGACTATTCTTATGTTTTCAAGCGAAACCTTAGACCGACATTCAATTGGAACCAGGCTTTGGTCAGGCCGAGCACCGAGGCATACGCGGCGATTTCCGACAGCCCAGCAGATGACAGCAGGTCTTGCGTAGTGCGCACATCCTCTTGCTCGACGAAATCGTACGGGCGTTCGTCGGGTAACCCGACTGGTTGGACCAGGCGAAGGCGTGTAAGGGCCTTGAGGGTGCGAAGGCTACTGGGTTCAAAGGATTCGAGGAATACCGGATCCGAAGCGGTGACGTAGCGATTGCGGGCGAGCACTTCCGCCAGCGCCTCTTCCAACGGGAGACTGATGGAGCGAAAGTGATCTGCCCCCTGTAGTTGTACCAGCCACTAATGTGATTTAGGCCCATTGTGACGCGAAGAGTCTTGATGAGATTCAGAGGGTTCTTCTGTGTCCGACGATCTAGCGGTCTGTCCACCTACAAGTGGGGCACAACACCCTGTCTCGCGAATTTCGTTTCAGTCGAGGAGCGGAACCGCAGTCTTACACGGTCTAGGTAGAGATAGACGACCGGTGTCGTGTACAGCGTGAGGAGCTGGCTGACAAGGAGGCCACCCACGATCGCAATGCCGAGCGGCCGCCGCAATTCCGATCCCACCCCGGACCCGAGTGCCAGAGGGAGCGCCCCCAGCAACGCCGCCATCGTCGTCATCATGATCGGCCGGAAACGCATCAGGCAGGCTTCATAGATCGCCTCTTCCGGCTGTTTCCCTTCCCCCCGCTCCGCCTCTAACGCAAAGTCGATCATCATAATGGCGTTCTTCTTCACGATCCCGATCAGCAGAATGATGCCGATCAACGCGATCATGCTGAGTTCCGTCTTGAAGAGGAGCAGCGCGAGCAATGCGCCGACTCCTGCGGACGGGATCGTGGAGAGAATCGTGAGCGGGTGAATGTAGCTCTCATAGAGGATCCCGAGCACAATATAGACCGTGATCAATGCCGCGAGGATCAGCAGCGGCTGATTCTCCAGCGAAGCCTGGAAGGCTTTGGCCGTGCCCTGGAAACTGCCCCGGATGCTACCCGGCAGGCCGATGCTCCTCATGGATTTCTCAATCGCCTGCACAGCCTCACTGAGCGAAACGCTCGGGGCCATATTGAACGACAAGGTGATGCCAGGAAACTGCCCCTGGTGGTTGACGGATAAGAGCGTTGAGGTGGGCTCATAGTGTGCCACCGTACTCAACGGCACCTGCATTCCCGTCGGCGACCGCACATAGATATCATTCAGCGCGGCGGAACTTTGCCAAAACTGCGGCGCGACTTCCATCACGACGTGATATTGGTTGAGCGGGGTGTACAGTATCGAGACTTGTCGCTGGCCGAAGGCATCATAGAGGGTGTCGTCGATGAGCTGCGGGCTGAGGCCCAGCCGCGAGGCGGTGTTTCGATCAAATACGACCAACGATTGCAGGCCCTTGTCCTGCTGATCACTGTTTACGTCCACGATCTCCGGCAGGGTGCGCAACTGGCGCTCGACCTTCGGCGCCCAGGTACTGAGTTCAGCCAGATCGACGCTCTGTAGGGTGTACTGATATTGAGAGCTACTGACACGCCCGCCGATCCGCAAATCCTGGACCGCTTGCAGATAGGTCGGCGCACCCGGCACCTTGGCAAGGTTGCCGCGCAGTCTGGCGATCACTTGATCGGCACTGAGATGCCGTTCTTCGAGCGGCTTCAAGGAGATGAACATACGCCCGGTATTAGTCGTGCTTCCTCCCCCGCCCCCGGTGAATCCCATCACATTATCTACGGCAGGATCGCTCTGGATGATCTCCACCACCTCGGTAAGCTTCTGGCGCATGGCTTGAAACGAAATATCCTGCGAGGCCTGGATGTTGCCGCTGAGTCGACCGGTGTCCTGCTGAGGGAAGAAGCCCTTGGGAATGATGACGTAGAGGTAGATGCTGACGCCCATGGTGGCCAGCGTCACGGCGAGCATGCTGCGAGGATGCCGCAGTACCCAGGTCAGGCTCGTCGCGTAGCCGCCGCGCATCCATTCGAAGAACCGCTCGTTCATCCGGTACCACCATCCATGGGATGTGCCCTGTTCCGGTTTCAGCAGTAGGGCACACATCATGGGCGTCGTGGTGAGCGACACCACGAGCGAGACGATGATGGCCACGGAGAGTGTCACCGCGAATTCGCGGAACAACCGCCCGACCATTCCGCCCATCAATAAGATAGGGAGGAACACCGCCACGAGTGAGAGGCTCATCGAGAGTACGGTGAAGGTAATCTCTTTCGCTCCGCGCAATGCCGCTTGGAGCGGTGGGATCCCTTGTTCACGATATCGACTGATATTCTCCAAGACGACGATCGCGTCGTCCACGACGAAGCCGGTCGCGATCGTGAGCGCCATGAGCGAGAGATTATCCAAACTGTATCCGCAGAGGTACATGACGCCGAACGTTGAGATCAGCGAGACCGGCACCGCGACGATGGGAATGAGGGTTGCGCGCGCGTTCCGGAGGAACATGAAGACCACCAGGATGACGAGGGTTACGGAAATGGCGAGGGTCCGTTCGACGTCGTGCAGCGAGGCACGGATGACCGGGGTTCTGTCCATCACCACCGAGAGTGTCATGCTGCCGGGAATGGAGGCCTCCAGTTGTGGGAACAGGGCGCGGACCCGATCCACCGTCTCGATGATATTCGCCCCCGGCTGCCGAAAAATGATGACGAGCACCGCCGGCTTGCCGTTCGCTGTTCCCGTCGCCCGCAGGTCCTCGACTGAATTTTCGACGGTGGCGACGTCCGACAGCTGCACTGCTCGACCTTCCCGAAATGCCACGACCAAAGGCAGGTAGTCCTCAGCTTTATGGAGCTGATCGTTGGACCTGATCTCCCATGTGCGGGCTCCGTCCATCAGCTGACCTTTCGGTCGGTTCACGTTAGTGCCACTCAGCATTCTGCGGACATCCCCCAGCCCGATCCCATACTTGTTCAGCGCAGTGGGATTGAGATCGACGCGGACAGCCGGGAGCGAGCCGCCTCCCACGTTTACCTGCCCCACCCCTTCGACCTGCGAAAGCTTCTGCTGCAGAATGCTCGATGCGGCGTCGTACATCTCGCCCCGGCCGACGATCTCCGAGGTCAGTGCAAGAATCAGCACAGGGGCGTCGGCCGGATTGACCTTGCGATACTTGGGACTGCTCGGAAGAATCGCCGGGAGGTCGGCGCGAGCCGCGTTGATCGCCGCTTGGACGTCACGGGCGGCGCCGTCGATGTCGCGGCTCAGTTCAAACTGTAAGGTGACGCTCGTGGACCCGAGTGTGCTGTTGGAGGTCATCTCGGTCACGCCCGCGATGCGGGTGAACTGGCGCTCCAGCGGGGCTGCGACAGAGGTGGCCATGGTCTCGGGGCTGGCGCCCGGCAGATTCGCCGAGACGTTGATCGTCGGAAACTCTACTTCCGGGAGGGCGGCCACGGGAAGAAACTGAAAGGCGACGACCCCGACGAGCGTGACGCCGATCGTCAACAACGTGGTGCCGACCGGCCGATGAATGAACGTGGCCGAGATGTTCATACCGAGCCCGTCTCGATGGCTTCATGACTCGCTGTCGGAGATCGGCGTTCCCCCATCCGTCGCGCCAATCGGTCGAACGCGAGGTATACCACCGGTGTCGTATAGAGCGTTAGGATTTGGCTGACGATCAACCCGCCGACAATGGCAATGCCGAGCGGTCGCCGCAATTCCGATCCGACGCCCGTACTCATGGCCAGCGGCAATGCACCAAGCAAAGCCGCCATCGTCGTCATCATGATCGGACGGAACCGAAGCAGACAGGCCTCATAGATCGCCTCCTCCGGCCGTTTCCCCTCCTTGCGCTCCGCCTCCAGCGCAAAGTCGATCATCATAATGGCGTTTTTCTTCACGATGCCGATCAGCAGTACGATACCGATCAGCGCGATCACGCTGAATTCAGTCCGAAAGAGCATCAGCGCGAGAAGCGCCCCGACTCCTGCGGACGGCAGCGTGGAAAGGATCGTCAGGGGATGGATATAGCTCTCGTACAGAACCCCGAGCACGATGTAGACGGTGATCAACGCTGCGAGAATCAGCCACGGTTGGTTCTCCAACGAGGCCTGGAAGGCTTGGGCTGTGCCCTGAAAACTTCCCCGGATGCTGGGAGGCAGGTCGATCTCCTGAGTGGCCCGCTCGATCGCCGTGACCGCCTCGCCGAGCGAGCCACCCGGCGCGAGATTGAACGAGAGCGTGACGGCGGGGAACTGTCCCTGACGGCTCACCACAAGCGGGGTCGTTGTTTCCGCAACCTGCGTGAACACGTTCAACGGTACCTGGCCACCGCTGAGAGACCGGACATCGAGGAACTGCAACGCCCGTGAACCCTGCTGAAACTCAGGCATCACTTCCAGCACGACACGATACTGGTTCAACTGGGTAAACATTGTGGACACCTGCCGCTGGCCGAACGCGTCGTACAGGGTGTCGACAATAAGCTGTGGACTGATGCCCATGCGAGACGCCGTGTTGCGGTCGATGACCAGCATGGACGCCAACCCCTGGTCCTGTTGGTCGCTGCTCACGTCGCGCAGTTCGGGAAGCGTCTGCAAGACCTCGACGAGCTTCGGCGCCCACCGCTTCAGCTCCTCGGGGTCCGCGTCTTCGAGGGCGTACTGGTACTGCGTCCGGCTCACGCGATCCTCCACCGTGAGATCCTGCACCGGCTGCATGAACAAGGCGATCCCTTCGACCCTCGACAGTTGCGATTGCAGGCGGCGGATGACGTCGCTGGCGCTGATCCTCCGCTCGCCGAGTGGCTTTAAGTTGATCTGGATGCGCCCGCTGTTGAGCGTACTGTTCGTACCGTCCACCCCAATGAATGAGGAGAGACTGGCGACGGCCGGATCAGCCAGGATCATGGCCGCCAACGCCTGCTGCCGCTCGACCATCGCCGGGAACGAAATCGACTGGGGGGCTTCGGAGATTCCCAAAATCACACCCGTGTCCTGAATAGGAAAGAAACCCTTGGGTATGACGACATAGAGCAGCAGGGTGAGGATCAACGTGCCCACCGCTACGACCAGCGTGGCCGGTTGATGGTTCAGAACCCATCGCAACGTTCTGCCGTAGGCCGCGATTGTCCGGTCGAACACTTCTTGGGAGACGCGATAGAACCTGCCGTGCTCCGACTTCGTGGTGTGGCGCAGCAATCTGGCGCACATCATCGGCGTCAGCGTCAGCGAGACCACGGCCGAGATGAGGATCGTGACACTGAGCGTGAGGGCAAACTCGCGGAACAACCGGCCTACCACATCGCCCATGAACAGGAGCGGAATCAACACGGCGATGAGCGAGATGGTTAGGGAGAGAATCGTAAATGCAATCTGCTTTGATCCCTTGAGTGCGGCCTGAAGCGGTGAGTCGCCTTTCTCGATGTATCGTGCGATGTTTTCGATCATCACGATTGCATCGTCCACCACGAAGCCTGTCGAGATCGTGAGGGCCATCAATGTCAGATTATTGAGACTGAACCCCATCAGATACATGATTCCGAAGGTACCGACCAGGGACAACGGCACGGCCGCGGCGGGAATGACGGTGGCGGAGAGGGTGCGGAGGAACAGGAAGATCACCATGGTCACCAGCGCGACCGCCAGCATCAGTTCAAACTGCACATCCCGGACCGACGCGCGAATGGAAATCGTGCGGTCTGTCAGCACGGTAACTTGGACGGACGACGGCAGCGCGCTTTGCAACTGTGGCAGCAGTTTCTTGATGCGGTCCACGACGTCGATGACATTGGCGCCCGGTTGACGCTGGATGTTGACGATCACCGCCGGATCCTCGTTCATCCAGGCCGCCTGTTTGACGTTCTCCACATCGTCGATCACATTCGCGACGTCGGACAGGTGCACCGGCGCGCCGTTGCGATACGTGACGATCAGCGGCTGATATTCTTTGCTTGAGAGCAGCTGATCCGTCGCATTGATGATGGAGGCCCGCTTCGGGCCGTCGAAGGTGCCCTTCGCCTGATTGACGTTCGCTGCGGCCACAACGACGCGCAGATCCTCCAACGTGAGTCCGTAGGCCGACAAGGCTCTCGGATTTGCCTGAATCCGCACAGCCGGACGCTGTCCGCCGCTGATGCTCACGAGCCCGACGCCGGACAATTGTGAAATCTTCTGAGCGAACCGGGTTTCAACGAGATCTTCCACCTGGGACAGAGGCAGGGTGTGCGACGTCAGCGCCAGCGTCAGGATGGGCGCGTCCGCGGGGTTGACCTTGCTGTAGACGGGAGGGCTCGGGAGATCGCGCGGCAAAAATGTTGAGGCTCCATTGATGGCGGCCTGCACCTCCTGCTCTGCGACGTCCAGGTTGATCTCCAAACTAAATTGCAGCGTGATGACCGAACTGCCGCCGGAACTGGTGGACGTCATCTGGTTCAACCCTGGCATCTGCCCGAACTGGCGCTCCAATGGTGCGGTGACGGAAGACGCCATCACGTCCGGACTTGCGCCCGGATAGAATGTGAGCACCTGAATGGTTGGGTAATCGACTTGGGGAAGGGCCGAAACCGGTAGCTGTCGATAGGCGATGAACCCGGCGAGCAGAATGGCGGCCATGAGCAGGGCTGTCGCCACCGGCCGCAGAATGAACAGACGCGACGGATTCACGGCCGCGCCCCGCTTTGTGGCTTCTCGGCCCCTTGGGACGGCTGATCGATTCCGCCTTGTACTGGTACCGACGAATCGTTCTGGCGCTGGACTTCTACCTTGCTCCCTTCTCGCAGTTTCTCCGTGCCATCGACCACGACGAGTTCATCGGGAGACAGGCCCGTATCAATGGACGCCTCCTCTCCATGGCTGACCCCCACCGTGACGGGTCGCACGCCCACCGTCCGGTCGGCGTGTACCACATACACGAAAGTCCCCTTCGGTCCTCGTTGCACGGCGGCAGACGGTACGACTGTGGCTCCGCGCTTGACGTCCAACAGTAAGCGGGCATTGACGAACTGATTGGGGAACAACGCACTGTCGTCGTTCGGGAACACCGCTTTCAGCCGCACCGTCCCGGTGTTCGGATCGATCTGGTTGTCCACCGTCAGCAAGGTTCCTGTGGCTAGCTTTAGCTTCTGCTCCCGATCAAACGCCTCGACCGTCAACAATTGCCCGGTTTTGAGCTTATCCATCACGGCGGGGAGACTATCTTCGGCGATGGTGAAGACCACGGTAATCGGTTGAAGTTGCGTGATGACCAGCAGCCCATTGGCATCGTTCGCATGGACCAGGTTACCCTGATCCACAAGCCGCAACCCGATCCGCCCGTTAATGGGAGCGGTAATGCGGGAGTACGTGATCTGCAGTTTCGCGTTGTCGATCTGCCCCTGATCGACCTGGACCATCCCTTCAAGCTGGCGGACCAACGCCTCCTGGGTATCCAGTTGCTGCTTGGGAATAAATCCCTGCGGCAACAGCCCACGATATCGTTCGAGGTCGACTTGGGCATTTCTCAGCTGAGACCGGTCGCGCGCCATCTGTCCTTCGGCCTGGGTGAGTTGCACCTGAAATGGGCGCGGATCGATTTCGGCCAGCAGGTCTCCGCTGCGGACAGTCTGGCCTTCTTTAAATCGTACGTGCATGAGTTGCCCGTCGACGCGACTCCTCACCGTCACGGTATTGAGCGGAATGACCGACCCGAGTCCGTTGAGATAGACGCTGATGTCGCCTGTTTTCGCAGCCGCTGTCACAACCGGCATGGTGCGTGCCGCTTGAGGATTTGCCCCTTGGCCTGCAGCGCGCAGTTGCGTCTCGTCGGACTTTGTCAGCAGGGCATACCCGGCGACGGCAAGCACACAGGCCACGAAGAGTCCGAGTACCCAACGTTTGAGCGACTTGGCAAAACCAATAGGATCGGGCATCTCATTCTTTCCGGGTTCTTGGGTCACTGTCGTCATCGTTATCCTACGAAACGAGCCTCACACCAGATGGCCACAGTCCTACTTCATCAATTTCAGCCGTTCCTGGGTGTTGTGCAAGTAATCGCGCGAAACCTGCCAGCGCCGTTGAAGTTTGGCGTAGAGCCCATCCAGCTTTTCTTGCTGTTCCACAGACAACTTGGTCTTGATCTCGGCCATCCCTTGGGTCAGAGCCTGTTCGACTTCCGGTTGATGCGAAAATCGCAATTGTAAGATTTCTACATGAGTCCGGCTGATCATCGGCTCGATGTCGGCTTGTTGCGCCGGCGTCAAGGCCAACTCGTGGGTCAGGCGCTTCATAATTCGCTCGTGTTTCGCGGCCGGGCCTCGCTCCCATCGATGTTCCTGTTCGTACTGGTGGTAGAGGGTGGTTCCGGCAATGCCCGTCAGCGCTCCCGCGATGAACAAGACAACGAGACCACCCCACAATTTCCCTGATACCATGACCGGTTCCTCCTCCATCAGTCCGACCTACTCGCTGAGCGGCAGCACCATATCGATCTCATTCGACAGCAACGCGGTGAGTTCGACTGCATCCCGGTTGGCGTAGAACAATACGGAGCCGGTAAAGACCAGGGCCAGTACGGCGGCCACAGCCGCTGTTCTCCACACGAGCCGATCGAGTCCCAGCGCCATCATCGATTGCCCGTGCCCTCTGGCTTCCCGGCGGACGTCCTGCATGAGGCGGAAGGTCCAGTCGGCTCCGAGCGACGGCACTTGGCGCAATTGGTGAGCTTCCGTCAACGCGCGCTCTACTTTTTTGAGGTGCTCATCGTTGAGTCGTGTCATCTTCCTGTCGCTTCCTTTCGAGTAGTAGAGTCCGGAGCATCTGTCGGGCTCGATGCGCTCGCACCTTCACGTTGACCATGCTCCATCCCAGCAGGCCGGCCGCCTCGCGAACGGAATAGCCATCCAGATGGACCAGCGTCAGCACGAGGCGGTTTTCAGCCGAAAGATGACCCAACGCCCATTGCAGCAGCTCCGCCGCCTCCTGCCGCCTGGCCTGCTCACGAAATTGCTCGTCGGATTCCGCCGCCAGCACATGGTCCATCCACGCCTGATGTTCCGTGGCTAACGCGCTCACCGGCAGTTCCTCCCGCCGCCTCGCTCGCCAGAAGTCATAGCATGTCCGGACGGCGATTCCGGACAGCCAGTGTTCGAACGGGGTCCGCCCCGAAAAGCTCGACAAGCTGGTGTACGCCCGGACAAAGACGTCATGAGCGACCTCCGCCACGCGATCGGCCGGCACATGCCGATTCGTGATTTTCGCGACGTGCTGCTGATACCGCGCAATCAGCTCCGCAAAAGAGTCGATCTCTCCGTGCAATACCCGCCGGATAATCTCAAGATCATCGGACACCAGAGTCTGCACTCCAATGAGGTCGAGGCACTCCGCCGCCACGTGCCCAGGCATCGCATCATACCCCTCATCTGTGGACGTGACCACAGCAGATCACGGGTGAACACTCGTGGTGTCGTCACGCCACCCTATGGCCTAACTGGCCTGTAGACTGTTCTCAGCCTCATGCGGGGTACTCTCCGATGCCGGAGTCATCCCATCGGCCGTCTGCTCCGGATCAGCCGCGTCCATTCCCTGACTGCTGAACATGCGGGCGCGATGCATCTGCCGCATCTGGTTCCGCAAGGCTTTCTGTTTCTCACGCTGTTCGGGGGTCAGCACGGCGTAGAGATCGCGCTTGGCTTTGATCCCCATGAAACTCAGCTTGGCTTCGAACGATTCGCGCTCTTTGACCTTCGCTTCGATGACGGACAGCTCCGTCTTCTCATCCGCGACGAGCGCCCTGAGTTCCCGTTCCGCCACCTGCACATCCGCGTGAGCCCGAATCCGCGCGAGGTCCTGGTCAAGAGCGAGGGTCTTCAACTTCGTGATTTGGTCGTCCGTCAGGCCGAGGTCCTGTTGATGCTTAAGGAGACTGCGAAGGACATGTGACGTCATGTCTCCATGACGCGATATGTCGTGACGAGCCATGCCGAATGCATGGCCGCGTCCCTGCAGGCTGTCCCCCCATCCGCCCAGGCGAATGGAATCGCCATTCCCAACAGCATCGTGCCCGCCGCAACCCCGAGAAGTATCTTCATTCCGCGCTTCATAGGATCCTCCTTGATGAAAAAGAGTGCCTGTTGGACCAACTGGCCCGTGTTGCTACTTCACCCCTTGTCCATCAAGTCGCTCCGACAAGGAAAAAGGTTACACCCGCTGGCCAGCCGGAGCCGGGACACGAAGGGCGCGCAAGACAATCTAGCAGAACCCTATGATTGACAAATGAATTGTCACTCTCAGTCATTCCCACCGTCAGTTTGCCCCAATAATCTGATTAGAACCTATCTCAAAATTGGTTGAACTCTAGTGGGGGATGAAAACCAAAGAACATTCAAGAACGCAATACTCAATATTCCCAGCAAAGTGGGATCTTGGGCCTTGCCGAACGGGATCGAACCAACGAGTGAATGCCCGTATGATCGTGCGAAATCGATTTTGAGATAGGTTCTAGTCTTTTTCAGGCGAGACTGAGCTGTCTACTCTGGTGTTGCCTCATTTGCGCCTCCCACAGGCACACTCACAGCACAGACAAAATTTACCTGCGGAATTGTCCAACGAATACGTGCGATTTGAAGATGACCTGCGGAGGGAAAACCTGTTTCCATCATCGTGAAGGTTTGTTACAGCGCTGCCTACGGTTCGGGCAGAACCTCACTCAGTGCCACCGGGGTTGTTGCCGGGAGGTCGGCGCCTTGATAGGAAAGTTGAATACCGCCGATCCCGATAATCAGCGCACAGATGGCCAATAGGATAAAAAAGGTAAACGGGAATGCTCGCCGATTGGTAAACGCGCCGGACACATAGAGGTAATAAGCGATGAGTCCCAGCGGGAGCAAAAACATCGTGGTGACAAAGATATTCATTCTGGCGGACTTTCCATGGCATCATAGAAATCGAGATACAAGCTGTCCCAATATCCAGCAAGCCACATGCCTAATCTAAAATGCACATGTCCTCGGTCGCAAACTGCCATTTTTCCAAGAATTTCTCCTGTCCGGAAGCGGCTCCACAAGGATGGAACGCGGTCCGTATGCATCGAAAACGATTCAGTGCTGAATCAGATTTGATTTACCGCAACGAATCGAATAGACCGGCTAGGGGTGTGCATACAGGAGGCAGAACCAGTGGAGCCGCACGCAAGGAAGGCACGCTCCAGACGTATGGCAAGGACTAGTACGGGCGCATCCGTGCCGATGTAACTCTGCCAAACTTGAACCGAGGAAGAAATGCTCCATGGTACCTGTGCGAGTTGGATTGCTCGCGTTGCTCTTGATGGTCACCACCGAGGCGTGGGGCCAGATGTCGATCGGGAGCCTCCGTTCGTCAGCGGATCCCTCCGATTTGGAACTGGTGACGCTTCAAGACGTGGTCCATCTGTCGCGTTCGCGCCAGAATGAATTAGGAGGGAAGTGTGGGAGGGCCACCTTCACGCTGCAAGATGACACCGACTCCATTGACGTGGCGATCCGTCGCTCGATTCGCCTGATCGAACCATTGAGAGAAGGAGATCGCGCACAGGTGACCGCTCAAATTAAAGTGTTCCGCAATAGAGAGAACCTCCCCATCCGCATCTGTGTCGAAGCCACTGCGATTCAACACCTCGGCCAGTAACTCCTGCGTCTGCCATAACAGATTGCGCGTATCTGTGGGTGTACTGCCCCCATTGAGAAAGATCGCCTCCGTGCTGCTGGTCCGCACCGCGGCGCTAGAGGCTAGAGGGAGAGACTGTGTTACTGTCGTTGCGCCAGATCGCGCCGGATTTA
>CAWAKW010000001.1:0-17851 GCA_963782735.1 Nitrospirota bacterium | reverse complement strand
TGGTGAGCCGGCTGGGACTCGAACCCAGGACCCTCGCCTTAAAAGGGCGATGCTCTACCAACTGAGCTACCGGCTCACCGAGCGGAGAGCGCGGATTCTACCACCGACGCTCGGCCTGTGCCTAGCCCGCACAGCTTGGATATGCCCGGTCTGTCTGGTCGCTCTGGTTCATCTGGTTTATTTAGTTCGTCGAGTTGGTCTGGTTCAACCAAATAAACAAGACAAATCAAAAAAACCAATTACACGAGATAGACCAGACAGACCGACCAGACCAAATGAACAAGAATGGCTAGTGAACCGTAAGAGCGTCTTGCCAAAAAGAAATTCATCGCTTGCCGCGCCCGCGGGAGATCTTGAGCGGGTTGCGAAGAATAATGGTTTCACTGCGCTTCGAGCCGGTTGAGATCATATCAATGGGACACTCGGAGAGATCCTCAAGATACTGGAGATAGCGCTTGGCTTCTACGGGAAGATGTTTGTAGGTGGTCGCCCCGGTGGTCGCTCCGGACCATCCCTTGAACCTCTTGTACACCGGCTCACAGTCGGTCAGCGTTTGGAGATCGGCCGGCATGTCCCGATAGAGCTTCCCCTGATATCGATAGCCGGTGCAGACATTGAGTTCCTTGCAGCCGTCGAGTACGTCCAGTTTCGTAACGGCCAGTGACGTGAGGCCGTTCACTTTGGTGGCGTAGCGTACGAGGACGCCATCGAACCAGCCGCAGCGACGTGCGCGTCCCGTCGTCGACCCGAATTCTTTCCCTCGAACTTGGAGCCCGTTTCCCACCGCATCGGTCAATTCCGTGGGGAACGGCCCGCTGCCGACACGCGTGGTGTAGGCTTTGGCGACCCCGAGCACCGCATCGATCTTCGTTGGTCCCACACCCGTTCCCGTTGAGGCGCCGCCGGCCGTTGAACTGGAGGAGGTGACGTAGGGATAGGTGCCGAAATCCACATCCAGATGTGTCCCCTGCGCCCCTTCAAACAACACAGTCTTCCCTTCATCGATCATCTTATTGACGAGCATGGCGGTATCGACGATATGGCTCTTCAGCCGGTCGGCATAACCCATATACTGCCGGAACACTTTGTCGACATCGAAACGTTCCAGCTTATATAGTTGCTCGAGAAACCAATTGATCTCGACCACATTCTCTTCAAGTTTGGTTCGAAACGCCTTCGGATTGAGCAGATCCCCCATTCGGATACCGACCCGCGACATCTTATCGGCATAGGACGGGCCAATCCCTCGCCCCGTCGTGCCAATCCGGCGAGAGCCTTTAGACTGTTCAGATGCTTTGTCGATGGCCTTGTGATAGGGCAATATGAGATGGGCACGCTGACTCACGACAAAGTTCTTTCCGATCTGCACGCCTTGAATCTGGAGATGGTCCAGCTCCTCGATCAACGAGGCCGGGTCCACGACGACCCCATTCCCGATCACACAGAGCGTCCCGCGATAGAGGATGCCAGAGGGGATGAGGTGAAACACGAAGGTGCCCCGCTCATTGATCACGGTGTGCCCCGCGTTGGACCCTCCCTGGTAGCGAACCACTGCGTCGACGTCGCAGGCCAAGATATCCACGATCTTGCCCTTGCCTTCGTCGCCCCACTGCGCCCCGATCACAACGAGATTTCCCATCGTCTGACATGCTCCCAAAAAAAAGAGCCCTGGCTGGACTCATGGCCAGGGCCGGAGCGGTATGGTAGGGACGCCTCTAGTGATTGTCAAGAACCGTGATGGTCGGTTTATTCTTAGCTCTTTTCTCTCTTCTCATCTTCACGGGCAGGCCCCAACCGTCTCTTATTGCGCGCGTCAAACGAGGGAAGTCTTCGACCGCGCGTTCCGGAAGCACATGAGACAGTTGGGGTCTGCCCATTCCCATTTTCTTGACTGCCGCGGGAGGGCCGTGTTAGCATGACCGCTGTTTCACAAGGATTTTCGCGTATTTCTGAATCAACCGACATGGGGCTGTAGCGCAGTTGGGAGCGCGCGTGAATGGCATTCACGAGGTCGCCGGTTCAATCCCGGCCAGCTCCACCAACTTCATCGTGCAGGTTATACGAACCTCAACACCCACATCTAATCACCGAGTGACCATCGGCTCCTCCCGATAAGAACGATCCGCCTGGTTCACGAAACTTCTCATGCTCCAAATCGAGTCGGTCTACAAACAATATTCCACGCGGGTTCTGCTTGAGGGCACGACGGCGCATCTCCGCCCCGGCTCACGGGTCGGCCTGGTAGGGCCCAACGGCGCCGGCAAGACCACGCTCTTCCGGATGATCCTCGGTGAAGAATCGCCGGACAAGGGATCCATCCGCAAGCGTCCTCGTCTCCGCATCGGCTACCTCCCGCAGGAACTCGAAACAATCACAGGCAAGACCGTGTTGGACGCCACCCATCGCGATCTGTACCCCGAACATGAAGCTGAGCGTATTCTCATGGGGTTGGGTTTTACTGAGATCGACTTCAGCCGTCAGATCGAAAAGCTGTCCGGAGGCTATCGGATGCGTGTCGCCTTGGCGCATCTGCTGCTGACCAACCCTGATGTGCTGCTGCTCGACGAGCCGACCAACCATTTAGACAAACCGACGCAACGCTGGTTCGAGCAATTCCTGTTGAACTCGGAGATGACCCTGTTGATCATCAGCCACGACACGGCGTTTCTCGATCGTGTCGTCACCCATATCTGGGATCTCCGCCACCATAAGATCGAAGAATATCGTGGCAACTATACCTCGTTCAAAAAGATCCGCGCAGAGCGGGATGCTCAGCGTGAGGCCGCCGCGGGGCGCCAGGTGAAAGAGGTTGCGCGGGTTCAAACCTTCGTAGATCGGTTCCGCTACCAGGCGAACAAAGCCAGCCAGGTCCAATCGCGCATCAAACAGCTTGAGAAGGTCAAGATGATTGAGATTAAGCGCGATCCCAAGCGGGTGAAGTTCAAGTTTCCCCTCCCTGCAGCAAGCGGCCGGCAGGTTCTTGAAATCCAGGGCGGGGCAAAACGCTATGGAGAAAAAGTGGTGTACGAGCGAGTCGATTGCTCGATCGAACGGGGCCAGCGAGTAGCGTTAGTAGGGGAAAACGGCGCCGGGAAAAGTACGCTGCTCAAGATGCTGGCCGGAGTGTTGGAGCCAGACAAAGGCACCAGAACGGTCGGCCATGGTGTCACCCTGCACTACTTCGCCCAACACCAGGCAGAGACGCTGAACCCCGAACATACCATTCTCGAATCCCTCTCCGAGGTGTCCAGCCAAGCGGAAACAAACTTCCTCCGTGGCATTGCCGGCGCCTTCCTCTTCACTGGTGACGATCAAAAGAAACCGATCAAGGCGCTCAGCGGAGGGGAACGCAATCGCGTTGCGCTCGCACGGATGCTGGTCGAGCCGGCCAACACCCTGTTGCTCGACGAGCCGACCAACCATCTCGACCCGGCTTCGGTCGATATGCTCACCGATGCACTCTCGGATTTCCCCGGCACGATCATCTTTATTTCCCACGACCCTACTTTTCTCACCAGAGTCTGCACGCGCGTCGTTGAAATTGAAGAGGGCAACGCCCGAAGCTTCTCCGGCGACTATGAGTATTATTTATGGAAGAAAGCGCAGGAGGTTGAATCTATCAAGGAAACGAGCGATGACTTGAAAGGAGTGAATCGCGGGAAGGATGTCGAACCGACCAGGGCCATGGCTTCGCAAGCCCCGTCCAAACCCTCAGCCGGAGATCGCCGCGATTTGAACAAGACACAGGCCAGACTGGAGAAACAGGTCGCACGGGTCGAAGCCGAGATCGCCGACTGTGAGACCAAAATCAAAGCTCGGGATCTCGAACTGGCAGACCCCGCACTCTACAAGGATGAATCTACCAAGTGGAGCGTTCTCCAAACGGAATACGACGGGTGGAAGAAGGATCTTGTGCGACTCACTGCCAGATGGGAAACGCTCTCAGCAGAACTGGAAGAGGTGAAACAGAAACTTACGGCATTTGCGTAGCAGATTGCGGAAAAACTTATTGTGGTACGACAGGAGAACACTCCAGCGGACAGCTCAAAACGATCATCCAACAAGGCCGCAGGAGAGAAATAACCGGAGGCGTACCCTCTCGGGTACGTTGAGGATTATTTCGATTCGAGAACGAAGTTGGGGATCGTTTTCAGCCGTCCGCTAGATGGAGGACTTGACCGTTTCTTCCAGGTAATAATACAACCAGCGGTTCTTCTCTTTCGTCACCAGCTCGTCCCAGACCACGCCGATCAGAAACCCCTTCTCCCATGATTTCACCCAGGCGACTTTCCCGTCGAGCTTTTCCATCTGTTCCGCGCGATCCGAATCGAGAAACGCCAACGACACGGTCACCGGCAGGGCCATCGCCAACTTCTCTTTCGTGTGCAACCCTGCGCCGACTCTATTGACGTTGTCCAACACGGCCGTAATCGCCTTGGCTCCGCTCTTCGGTGAAATCAGCGCAGAACCGACCAAGGTCGCCCGAACAAACTTCCGCCGTTCGTTCGTGGCAGCTATCGACTCAGTTGACTTCGAACTCTGCCGTTTCATAAGCCTAAGTATAACCGATTAGAAATCTTTGTCCACCACTCTGTGGGACCCCCCGATTAGGTGTCTTTAGGCCGATAGTAGCGACGCCCCTTGAGCGACTCCGGAAGATGTTCCTGCTGCGCCTTGGCCTGGGGATCGTCGTGGACATAGCGATACCCCTTCCCATATCCAAGCCCCTTCATCATCGAAGTCACAGCATTCCGTAAATGGAGTGGAACACCGAGATTTCCATGGGCTTTTGCGTCTTCCATCGCCTCAAGAAGTCCAACATAAGAAGCATTATCTTTCTGCCTGGTCGCAAGATAGGTCGTCCCCTGGGCCAAATTGATCTGCGCCTCGGGAAGTCCCACAAACTGCACGGCCTGAGCGACTGCAGCCGCGACCACCAACCCCATCGGATCGGCATTCCCCACATCCTCGGAGGCAAAAATAACCAGGCGCCGGGCGATAAACTTCGGGTCCTCCCCCCCTTCCAACATCCGGGCAAGCCAGTAGAGAGCGCCATCTGGATCGGAGTCTCGCAGACTCTTAATATAGGCGGAAATAACGTTGTAATGTTCTTCACCGGACTTGTCGTACCGGATCGATTTTTTCATCAGCGCGGTTTCCAGCGCCACTCCATCGATCAAGCGTGTGCCGTCAGGTCCAGCCGACTGCTGCGTGACCACAAAGTCCAGCGCCGTCAGGAGCGCCCTCGCATCGCCATTGCCATAGGCAATCAGTCGCTGCCTGGCATCTGGTGACAGGCTGGCATTCCACTTCCCCAACCCGATCGCAGGGTCAACGAGCGCCCGATCAAGAATATGCCCCAAAGCCTTGTCCGAAAGAGGCTTGAGCACAATAACCAAGGAGCGAGACAAGAGCGGTGAAATCACTTCAAATGAGGGATTTTCCGTCGTCGCCCCGACCAAGATGACCGTCCCCCGCTCGACATGAGGCAAAAAGGCATCCTGCTGCGCCTTGTTGAACCGATGGATCTCATCGACGAAGAGAATGGTCCGTTGACCGTTGATCGACTGGCGTTGCTCGGCTGTCTTGATGATGGCCCGCAGTTCTGAGACACCCCCTGTAACCGCCGAGAAGGGCACGAACTGCGCCTTGGTGTGGCGCGCAATGAGATGCGCCAATGTGGTCTTGCCCGAGCCGGGCGGCCCCCAGAAGATGACGGAGGAGAGCTGGTCTGCCTCGATGGCCCGCCGCAAGGGCCGATCCTGCGCCGTGATCTCATCTTGCCCGACAAAGTCCGCAAACTCTCGCGGGCGCAGACGCTCGGCCAACGGAGCCTCAACGGATTGCTCTCCCTCGGGAGCACCAAACAAATCGGGAGCCTGCTCGCGTGAAATAGTCATCCGAGCCCTCAAGAATGGCCTGAATTGTATACGCCGGGCTTTATGATCGCAAACAGACCCTAGCCCGCAGTCAGGCGATGGAGTCATTGCTTGGAGAATGGCGAAAAAGCCCTTCCGGCAAAGTCGTAGCGAGCGAATATCCGAGGCTAAGTTTTCCGGGTAATTGAGGACTAGAATGGCAGAGCTGCAGAAGTAGTAGGGTGTTCAAAACGGTTGTCCAGCGCGGCCGCAGCGAGTGAAGGTCCGAGGCGTACCCTCTGGGGTACGTTGAGGATCTGAACGACGCGAGAACAAAGCTGGAAACCGTTTTCAACACCCTGCCTAGTCGGAGTCGCCTACGCTGCCTCGTCGTATGAGCTTCAAAAACTCCAGCCTGGTTTGCGGCTGACTGCGGAAGGCACCTAACATAGAGCTGCTGACCGCAATGGTGTTCTGCTTTTCGACGCCCCGCATCATCATGCAGAGATGTCGCGCTTCGACGACCACGCCCACTCCACGCGCGTTGAGCTTGGATTTCAGGGTTTCGGCGATCTGGACGGTCAGCCGTTCCTGGACTTGAAGCCGTCGCGCATAGGTATCCACGATGCGCGGAATCTTGCTGAGCCCCACCACTTTCTTATTGGGCAAGTACCCGACATGAACTCTGCCGTAGAACGGCAGCAGGTGATGTTCGCACATACTGAAAAAATCGATGTCCTTCACGATGACCATCTCGTCGTATTCGATCGGAAAGAGGGCGCCGTTCAAAAGCTGATCGATGTCACGGTGATAGCCCTGGGTCATAAAGGCAAGGGCCTTGGCCACTCGCTCGGGGGTCTTGAGGAGTCCGTTCCGGCCTGGTTTTTCACCGAGGGCCAGCAGCATCTCTGTGACCAGGGATTGCAGGACATTCACATCCGCAGCTCTCCCGCTCCTACTGACGTCTTCAACCTCCTGCCTGCCACGCCGTTTGACTCCTTGCTTAGCCATGCCGCCCCCCTGTAAGCGCCGGGGCCTGACTCATCGACCCCGCATACTCGAAGTAGTTATCGCGCGTTTCAATTAGTCCGACCTTTTCCAATTGCCCTGCAGGGAGGCACTTCACTAACAAATCCCAGATTAGCAGCACCAGATTTTCCCCTGTCGTCGTGCGATCGGCAAACTCAGGGTCTTGATTGAGATCGTGATGATCGAATCGCGTGATTACTTGTTGTCCCACAGTCCGGTCCAGCCAACCAAGGTCCACGCCTCCACCGGTCTCTGCCGACACCGTGCTCTTCACGGTCACCAACACCACATAGTTATGGCCGTGCCCATTGGGATTATTGCACTTCCCAAATACAGCCAGGTTATCATCGGGTGACAGATGATCCGTGTGCAGTCGATGCGCTGCACAGAACCGATACCGCCTTGTAACGCTTACCTGTGCCATCGTGAATTCAGCTTATATTCCGAGAAAACAGAGAAGCCAGGACCGGCCGCTGTACTCGGACAATCCTGGCTCTCTCTGTCATTCGTTCGACTGATCAACTTGCGCCACGCAGCGCCAATGTCTTAGGCGCTGAAGGAACTGCCGCAACCACAGGTGGTCTTCGCTTGCGGGTTCTTGATCGAGAACCCAGACCCTTGGAGGCTGTCCACGTAATCGACTTCGGCTCCCTGCAAGAGAGGAGCGCTCTGCGAATCCATAATGACCTTGACGATACCCTTTTCGACCACGGTGTCGTCATCGCCCATCTTCGACTCGAAGGCCATCCCGTATTGATACCCGTGGCATCCGCCGCCCTTGACATAGACCCGCAGGCCAACGATGTCCTTCTCTTCCACCATCAATTCCTTGATCTTCTGTTCTGCAATCGCTGTAATCGTCAACATTGTGCTCCTCCTCGTGTGACCGGGCCGTCCTTCGAAGACTTGCCTGGGATTGTTTAGTGTAACATCTCTTTACTAGATTTCAATACCCTGCGACTCGGACTGCGGCATTGTGGGTGCAACCCACTTGCCCTCCGGGACCCGAACAACCACGTCTCCATGCACTTTGGCCTGGCATCCAAGACGATGCCACGGTTCACTGAGGGCTTCCCGATCGAGGAGATCTTGCTCATCGAAGTCGATCTCCGACAGGTTCTCGGCGCCCATCTGCACTTCGATCCGACAGGTGGTGCAGGAGGCGTTCCCACCACAATCGTGGTTCAACCTACACCCGAGCAGCTTCGACGCTTCCAACAGCGACGTATTGACCTCAACCTCGCCACTCCTGCTCTCAGGAAGAAGAAACGTCACACGCGGCATTGCAAATCTCTCCTCAATGCACCGTGGCGCCGACTACCATCGGCTGATAGGGACAGCGCTGCAATCGGACATGTTCTTCAAACTCGTGACGGAACAATTTCATACTGCTCTGAACCAACACAGCAGCCCCGGTCACCAGCGTGCAATAGCCCGTCCCCTTCACAAATCCACAGAGCTGGAGGAGACTCTCCATATCTTTCTCCGTCCCCTCTCCCTGTTCGACCTTGGTCATCAGCGCGGCAAGATTGATGGTTCCCATTCGACAAGGTGGGCACTGCCCGCAACTCTCGGCTTTGAAGAAATTGGAAAACTTGAGCGTCAGCGCCACCATGCACGTCGCATCGTCGACCACGATCACGCCGGCCGACCCAAGCCCCGTGCCGGCTTTCTTCAACGAATCGAAATCCATCGTCAGGTCAAGCTGATCGGCAGTGACCATCGAAAATGCCGGTCCACCAGGAAACACCGCCTTGATCTTGCGCCCACCTGGTACTCCCCCTCCGCACTTGTCCACAAGATCCCGGATTGTCGTACCCATCGGCATCTCGTAGACACCGGGCCGATTCACGGCGCCGCTCAGGGAGAACATCATCGTACCCGGACATTTTTCTGTACCGACCTGCGTGAACCAGGCCCCGCCTTTCAGAAGGATCCGAGGAATGTTACACAACGTTTCGACATTGTTGACCAGCGTTGGCTTTCCGTAGAGGCCGAAGTCCGTCGGATAGAAAGGCGGCTTCTGTCTTGGCATCGCCGGACGCCCTTGCATGGATTCGAGCATCGCAGTTTCTTCACCGGCCACGTAACTCCCGTGGCCTTCAAAGATTTGCAGATCGAGATCCACGCCACTCCCCAGAATATTCTTGCCCAAGAAGCCTTGAGCCTTCGCCTGTGCCAATGCCTTTTTTAGATTCTCGCGTTCTTCGTGATACTCATGATTCACATAGATAAACGCTGCCTTCGCTTGCACCGTGTAGGCTCCAATGAGGCAGCCTTCGATGAGCTGGTGGGGCGCATGCTTGAGCAAATACCGGTCCTTAAATGTCCCTGGCTCATGTTCCCCGGCGTTACAGACAAAATAGTGTTCCTTCACCCGATGATTGAGAACCTTCTCCCACTTAATGCCGGTGGGAAAGCCCGCGCCTCCTCGCCCGCGAAGCCCGGCTTTCTTCAGTTCATTGACAATATCGTTCGCGCTCAGCTCTTTGATGCACTTCTTCCAGGCTTCGTAGCCTCCGATTTTCCGATAGGCCTGGATATCCCAGGGAGCCCCATCGAGCGTTTGGAGAACTCGTGATTCAGTCGCAGCTGTCATGCACCCTTCCTGACTCGTTTGGCTCAATAAAATGAATGGAGCGATACTATAAGGTGCCTGGCCGGTATTCGTCAAGGCAATGCCGCGATAATAGGCCTGAATCTCAACGACTTAGGGCCACTGCCCTATAGGGGACTGGGTATATTGGCCATCGAACAGGACGCTGAAAAAGTCCATCGGCGTAAAAAGACCGGCATTTGTTTATTTTTGTTGTCTCGTTTGTTTGGTGATTTGGTTCATCTGGTTAGTTTCGATCAACCCAAGAACCCAGATAGACCAGATAAACCGGGTCCTTCTCAGATGTGCGGGCTAAGCCTGTTGGGAAAATTCAGGAGGATAAAAGCACCGGTGGGCGATGGGCTGACTACCGGCGGGCTTTCCCGCTGGTAGTCGTACACCATCATCCTACCTGAGGTGGCTGCCAGCTCCCATGAATAGCAGCATGGGAATCGACAACATAAAGTTGACGCGAGAAGCGAGGAGCGCGGTCCGACCCCACTGGGCCATTTCCGGCGGCGCAGGGGTTCCTTGGGCTGCTGCTGTCACCGCCGCAATAATCCTCCGTTGGTTCGGCCAAATAACTGCGTGGACGTTAGCCATCATGATGATGCCCAATAACCCGCCGATTCCCAACGCAATCGCGCCGGTTCCACCTCTTTGATACATGTAGAGGTACAACACAATCCCGGCAAGGACCGTGACCGTCGCGCCATGACGGAACCAATTCAGCGCGGCGGGCATCAATTTGGGAATCACAATATTCTTGGTGGGTCCGTCCAGGCTCTTCAAAAACGCCGCATTGATCAGGTTGAAAAAGTACAACAATCCGATCCAGACGATTCCAGCCAAGAAATGGGTCCAGCGTAACAGCAAACCAAACCAATCGGCATCGCCGACCGCCACGCCGGTCATAGCGAGATACCCCATGATCAACACCACCGTAAGCGCAAATCCTACGCCTATCGTCTGCATCGGACTCTCAAGAAATTTCATCGCATCTCCTCGTTCAATGTATTACTACGTCGCTCTCTGTACTGTAGCCCTGCGCAGAATGTCAAGCAATCGAGGCCCGCCGCTCGTCAATGGTCATCCGTCAACCGAGATACATTTCCCCCATTCAGGTCGATTAACCAATGACGCTTGACGGTTTGCTTACATCATGAGGCGATCGACTGACTCGCAAAGCTCTCGCACCGCGCCGGCCGAAGTCACCAATGCCGCCCGCTCCTCCGCTGTCAGCTCATATTCGACCACCTCTTCCGCCCCGCCTCGGCCCAGCTTGACCGGCACACCAACAATAACATCCTGCAATCCATATTCGCCCTCACAGAGCACCGCACAGGGCAACACCCGCTTCTGGTCCTTCACAATCGCCTCGATCATATCGACCACCGAGGCCGACGGGGCATAGAATGCGCTGCCCGTTTTCAATAAGTCCACGATTTCGGCGCCCCCCTCGCGTGTCCGCTTCACAATCGCTTCCAGCCGGTCCTTCGACATCATCTCCAAGACCGGCTTCCCCTTCACCGTCGTATACCGTAACAGCGGCACCATCGTATCTCCATGCCCGCCCAACACCATCGCAGCCACGTCGGGACCTGGCACACTCAATTCAGCGGCAATAAAGGCCCGCATGCGAGCAGAATCGAGCACGCCCGCCATACCCATGACCCGCGACTTCGGCAGTCCGCTCACACGACGCGCCACATGGACCATGGCATCCAGCGGGTTGGTGACAAGAACCAGAATGACGTTCGGCGATCGCGACACCAACTCGGAGACGACCGATTTCACGATCTTCGCGTTCGTGGTCAACAACTCGTCACGGCTCATCCCCGGCTTGCGAGGGATTCCTGACGTGATCACCGCCACCGACGAACCGGCCGTTTCATCATAGCCGTTGGTGCCGACCACGCGAGTGCTATAGCCGCAGACCGGCCCGGCCTGTGTGATATCGAGGGCCTTGCCTTGCGGTACACCCTTGACTATATCGACCAGTACCACCTCGTACTCATCCTTCTCGGCCAGCCGCTGCGCGGTCGTGCCTCCGACATTCCCCGCGCCCACCACCGTTATTTTCGGTCTGCCCATCATCGACTCCTCATGAAGCGTGAAACGTGAAACGTGAAGCGCAAATCCCCTTACGCCTCACGCCTTACCCATCACGTATGTTCGTGTTCCGTCCAGCCCGCGACTTTAAAATTGATCGTGCAAACGAAATTGTCCCCGTCATAGAAGTTGACCTTAATCTTCTTCTTGCCATAGGTCTTGGCCAGAAAGGCGTCCGGATCATCGACCAATTCCTGATATCCTCCTGCCGGATACTCGCCGAGGTCATGAAATACCACGATCATCCCCACTTTAACTTCTTGAAGAATCTTGGCCCAACAACGGGGATAGACCTCCCAAAACTTGGCCTCGATCAGGTCCTTCGTCGGCTCCTGGCGATCCTCCCCCGGCTTCATGGGCTGCGCAAACTTCGCCAACCTTCGGACATAGGGATACTGATGTCCAGTAAACAGCTTGTGCAGCCAAGGCGGCACTGTCGGTCTCTCTGCTGAATTCGTCATCTTCTCTCGCACGTGAAAGGTGAAACGTTAAACGTGAAATGTTTCGTTCCGGATTGTTGCATTATCATTCTTCCGCTTCTCACGTTTCACCTTTCACCTTTCACGTCGTGAGGCGTTGATAGATCCGTGGCAATCGCATCGGCAATGCTTCGAGATGATCGATCACCGCGAACTGCACGTCGCCGTACATTCTCCGGACATAGCCATCGGCCTCCCGATCGATCGTGATACAAAACGGATGCAACCCTCGTTGACGCGCCTCTCGTAACGCAGCCTTGGTGTCCTCCAGCGAATACTCGTCTTTATAACCGTCGTCGAGCGGACGCCCATCGCTGATGAGGACAAGCAGCCGTGTTCTCGCCTCCCGCGCCAGCAATTTGACGGTAGCATGGCGAATGGCCGCCCCATCACGGTTTTGTTGCATAGGAGTCAGCCCGCCTAAACGCTGCGCTGCTTTCCCACCCAACTGATCGTCAAAGTCCTTAATCACAAGAAAGTCAACTTGTCCGCGGCCCTGGCCCGAATAGCCGTAGAGGGCATATTGGTCTCCGACCGCTTCTAGCGCTTCGCACAAGAGCACCAGTCCCTCTTTCTCCAGATCGATCACGCGGCGGCCGCTAGCTAATTGGCGACTGGTTGAGCCGCTCACGTCGACCAGAAACAGGGCTGCGACATCCCGCTCTTTTCTTTCCCGCCTCACGTAGATCCGGTCCGATAGGTCTGCTCCCGCTGCCCGCTCAGCGCACATACGAACCGCCGCATCCACATCGAGATCGTCGCCGTCAGCTTGGCCCGATACACGCCGCAACCCCGGGGGTCGCAGACTCTCGAAAAATCGTCGAAGGGCCGAGACCTCGCTCCCGTGCGCGCTCAATGTGACGCCCACGATGTCACCGCTCCCCTCCTCCGCCGCACGCTCGACGACGCGACACCAGCTGAGGCGATAGTCATTGATCTCCTGATCCCATTCCGGATAGCGCACCTCATGATCGCCCGGCCCGGCATGATCAAGCGGTGCCGGCTGTTCGACATTCAAGGTCAGGAGTTCTTCCACATGGGAGGGCAACTGCCTCCCTCCGGCAAGCCTGTCACTCTCAGTTTCCGTACGCATGCCTTCTCGATTCCGTTGCCCCTGCGCTGACGACTCCTGTGCTCCGCCGGCGGCGCTCGCCATTCGCTCGATATCCTCTGACTGTTTTTGATCGTCCGATGCTTGTCCGTCCTGATCATGCTGACGAATGAACTCAGGATTCATCGCCCCACGATAGACCCAGTTGGTAACAGGGCGATAGTCTTCTCCCGTCTGTTCAGATGCGGAGGGGCCAACACCTAGCTCTCCTGACACATCGTCAGCCTGATGGGCCTGGATCATCGCCCCCTTCGGAGCCAACAGTTCTTCGAGCCGCACGTAGAGCGCATGGGCTACGCGCACGGCCTCTTCTGCCGTCGCCGTTGGAGCCAGAATTGTCTGGCACATCGGCCAGAGTATGGCGATCTCGTCCTTGATGGCCTCGTGAATGGCGACAGACTGCGAAGCAGCGGTCGACAGTTGGAGCAGTTGATCGACAACGAGTTCTTTGACGGTCAGCCCGTGCGTCAGCGACCGCGTTGTGACTGCCTCCCGCGCGAATTCTTGTAGATCGCGCTGGAGCCCCGGGTACTCCCGCTGCAGCAGAAACTCTACCCGCGCATCCTCCACAAGCATCCACAAGTCCTGGATCAGTCCTGGATGGGGATACAGACGAAATAGCGCCGCCAGGGTATCCGGCACAGCCTGTTTCATACGACCATATTTCTGGCGCACAGACATGACTAAGTCCGCAAGCGACTCCAGGGTCAACCGGTACGTCCCAAACTCCACGTGCCCCGCTTCGTGAGCCGCCATCACCAGATACAAACGCGTGTTCTCCTCGGCAGTGGGATAGCGACGGAGGAGCGCCGGCAGTGAGATAGTGCGCCCGTCCTGACTCACCATGGCCCGCGCAGATGTCTCCTGGCTCAGCGAATCGGGAAGCGCCTTAATCGTCAGATCCGTTCCACAGAGCCCTTGCACGAAGAGCTTCACGGTACGGGCTACCTGCCGAAGCGGCACACCGCTTAGGGCCGCTTCCACCGAAGTCAGCGCCTTCTGCGACTCCAGCGCAAAATAGGCCCTGGCTCCTTCGACACTGTAGGCCAGGACTTCCATCCCCGCTGTGAACCAAGCCTCAAAGCGAGCAATAGCCTCAGCAGACTCACCGATCACGCTCACCAATTCAGGCGCACGCCGCAAATAGGCCAGCGCTGTGTCCGCGTCACGCTCTGCCACCAAAGCTCCGTACTGCAATATTCTTAACCGCCATCCCTCATTCGGCACGGCACGCAACAGGCGCGGCGATTCCGATAACCAGGCAATGCCCGACCCTGGGTCACGTTCGGCCAGCAACGACCCAACCGTGATAACCTTGGCCCGCACTGACGGGTCTTCGTGATCGCCGAGAATGAGCGGACTGGTACGGAGGAATTCGATGGTTCCGAAATAGTCTGTCTTCCCTAAACTATTCCGGGAAATGAGTTTCAGCCCAAACGTCGCCCAGGCCCTGGCATCGTGAATAGGCAACACGCGAGCGACCGCGGGAATTTGGCGGATATACTCCAGCGCAACGACAAAATCGACCTGCGTCAGTTCGAACCCAATCTCCAACCAGTCCCCTAGCTGATCCGGCGGGATGACCGTCACCACTTCCGGCGACACACGGAGAAATTCCAGCGCAATATTCGCATCCCGCTCAGCCAGCTCCAACGCGGTTTTCAGCACCAACGATCGAATGGATGGTGGCTCGATCAAACCCAAAACCAGCGGACTCTCTTTGAAATACTTCAGCCCAATCGCACCGGAGGATTCGGCCAACGCAATCCCCAGATCCAGCCAGACCACCGCATCGCTGAGCCGACCCCGCTGTTGCAAATCAGGGAACGACTCGATCGCGGCGCAAGAAACCTTCGGTGAGACCCCATGCAACTCGTCGAGCAACAGCAAGACACCTTCCACTTGATTCGGTATCGCAACAGCCTCGACGAGGAGGGAAACCAGATGCTGAGCTGTAGCCGGCCCCAGCTCCTCCGCCAATTTGGCAGTCAATTGCTTATGGGTATCCGACATCTCCATCCTCGATCCAATCCGACGGAATTTGCAGGAAGTGTTGGGAAGTGTTGGATTGTAAAGGACGCCCTAGCGCTTGTAAACTATACCCCCTGCGGCGCAGGTCCCTCTTCTAACCCTCGCCCAGTGCCTTTTGCCAAAGGAGTTGCGATGGCCGAGCCCAAGCAAGAGAGTCTCGACAAGATGTGGAAGTATGTGAAGGGATTCGCGGAGAAGAGCGGGACCGCGATGCATCCCATGCCCGCAGTTACCGAAGCCGTGGTCAAGGGCCTCGCAATGCACATGGACGAGCTGGGCAAACCCCTCTGCCCTTGCAACTTCTACAAGGATAAAGCGGCAGAAGCCAAACTCCGCCGCTGGATGTGCGCCTGCGACGAAATGCAGATCTACAAATACTGCCACTGCCTCTTATTTGTGCGGGAAGACGGCCTGCCGATCACAGAATATCTCCCCGAAGGCCACGAAGGCCGGGAAGTTTATGGCATTGTCACGGATCCAACCCCCGACAAGGGCCGGGCGCTCAAGCACAAAGCTGCTGTCGCGCCGACACCCTTGGACGAAACACCGACGTCGTCCTCATCTGCCTCCTAACCCGCATTAATCATGAACGCTTCTGCTGCAATCACCGATCCGCTGCTGCGACAAGCCTCCGCCAGCGGGCTCGCCCCTCGGACTCTCCACGTACTGCACGAGTACGCATCGGGTCCTCACGGCTCCGCGCGCCGGTCTCGCAACGCGGCTCCGCGATTTCGCAACGAACCGTCATGAATAATGCGGGTTAACAGCCATGCCACTGCGCAACCGACTTCTGTGCGCCGCAGTCATCGTATTCCTAGTAGGAAGCCTATGCTCTAACCAGGCACGGGCCATCGAACCTGGCAACGCGTCTCCTGCCAAGACAGCACAGCCTCCAATCCTGAACGAAAAAGACCTCTTCCCCTACAAGCAGAAGGGACGAAGCACTCTGGCCGGACAAGCATTTCTTGTCTCCCCATCCGGGAAAGCCATCACCCAAGCCGGCGCTCCAGTCCATCTCATCCCCATCACTCCCTACACACGTTATTGGTTTGATCACAGCGTCAGAAACACTTCCTGTTCAACGACAGAAACCCCTGCCTCCCCTGATAGCATCACAGCAGCGCCGCGCACTCCGACCGACTGCCCGCACGAGGCGCTGACCAGGCTCCAGACAGAAAAACGTCTCACTCCCTATCTCCGCACAACCAGAGCCAACCCCACCGGACATTTCTGGTTTACCAAGATCCCCGCCGGACGCTACTACCTCGTCAGCCTGATCGAAGAAGGATCGGGAGCCCACAAAGAAGAACAGACTGTCGGGCCTAGCCTGGCTGACTATCGAACTCGACGCAGGCGAAAAACTCACAAATCTCGTAGTGACCGACTGCAAAGCCAGCCTCTGCTGAGCGTATCTTCTTTCAAAAACCTCTCTTTGAAATCGAAGGGGGTGCAGGTCGATTTCCCAAGTCATTTGAATTATCCTGTCGCCTGTTCAAAAACAAGTCATTCTGCTTCAAAGTTGCCATACTATTCTCAGAACCCATGAGCGAATCAACTCATTCAAGACCTGAAGACAAGGTTATCGAAGCCTTTGTAATGTATCTTGCTGGAAAGTTATATCCTGGTCTTCAAGTAATCGAATGGCCAGATAAGAACAATACGCGCACGCCCGACATTGATGCGATTGCGGAAACTGAAGGCAAACGTATTGCCATCGAACACACTAGTGCAGATTCTCTCCCTAATCAGAGACTTCATAACGACCGATTCATGGAAGCGATTGGTCATTTGGAGGAGGAGCTAAAAGGACAACTCAATAGTCGTCTACGAGTCACTATACCGTTCGGTTCCGTGCCAACCGGTATATCCTGGGATGGAGTTCGAAGCCGGTTACGAAGCTGGATTCTTCATGACGTTCCGCAGCTTCCCTACAACGATTTTGTGCATAATATTAGAATTGAGGGAGTTCCTTTCCCTCTCACTGTACAGAAGTCTAATTCTGCCACGCATGGCTTATTTCTCGCGCGTAGTGTGACCGAAGATACAGATTTCCCTCAACGGCTCCAGTCACAAATAGATCGCAAGGCACTAAAGCTGGCGAAATATAGAGACAGCTGCGATATGTTGATACTTCTGATAGAAAATGACGATATTGCTAACATGAATCGAGGAATAATGATCAGAGCAGTCGAGGCAGCTTACTGCCAATACCTACCAAGTGGTCTCGATCGGATCTGGTATGCGGACAGTTCGACTCCTGAGTCTACTCAATTCTGGAATATCACGCCTGCTTCTAGAGCAAACATAATCGCCATGAATGCTATGGAAGAAATAGAAAGACCTCCAGCGTAGGTTGCGAGCTGAAACAGGTTTTAGGAACCATTGATTTCCCCGAATCAACCTCTACTGTACTGCGCGCCACATTCTCACCCACCCGAACACGTTAAAACGCGCTCTTCACCAAACGAGGGTCTTCCGACTCTCTCCATCTCACTTTAGGGGAGTGGCCAAGGCTGCCCTTTACTGCGCGCATCGAACGAGCACATTCTTATCGTGCGCGTTCTGCGAGCAAGAAGGGCACCTGGCCGCTCCCCTCCATCCTCATTGCCAGCCACTCACCTCATACCCCTTCTCA